>CAVQBI010000002.1:0-1302164 GCA_963710705.1 uncultured Pseudomonadota bacterium | reverse complement strand
GTCGCCTTGGTGAGCCATTACCTCACCAACTAGCTAATCGGACGCGGGCCGTTCCTTCGGCAATAAATCTTTCCCCGTAAGGGCGTATCCGGTATTAGCTCAAGTTTCCCTGAGTTATTCCGAACCGAAGGGCGCGTTCCCACGTGTTACTCTCCCGTCTGCCGCTGCCGTATTGCTACGGCCGCTCGACTTGCATGTGTTAGGCCTGCCGCCAGCGTTCGCTCTGAGCCAGGATCAAACTCTCAAGTTGGATGAGATTTTAATTCCGGCTTGGTCACGTTTGCGCAGTGACGACACTGGGTAGTGTCGTCACATTGACGAGGTCCACCCACTGATCTTGCGATCAGCGATGTACCTTAAACGTGAACCGCCGAAGTCTCTTCCAAAGCCGCTCCAATAGAGAATTGCTTCTCCACGGGAAGCGGCCCGCAAGGACCCCGCCGTCCACGTTTCTCTTTCTTCCGATTCACTTTTCAAACAGCCCGGGACCGTGGCGGTCCCTGCCCTCCGGTGGACCGGAGAGCCGTCGAAACTCCACACATCCGAAACTGTCGGATGCTGGTTCACTGTTCCAGTGAGGAGCTTCAGAGGCGCGCAATCGCGCCGTAAGCGGACGGCGCGCCGGAACGGGTATATAGGCTTCGCCCCGCTCGGATGTCAACCGAAAAGGGGCGATTTTGGCGGTGAAAAATTACCTAGTCATTCCCGCTGACTAAGTGCGATTGGGCCGCGTCCTGAGCGGATTTTTAGCAGGTCGCCGCGCCGCACTGAGGCCATATTCATGGGCCGTGCTGCCACCTAATTACGAGGGATGGAATCGCAAACGGGGGCTCTCCGCCGCCGTCGTCAGCTCAATTCACCAGGTTCGGGGCCCGTCGTTGACGGGTCAGGGACCAACCGGCATCGTGCCACCCGTGATTTAAGCGGCCTACGGCGGTGACTGGGCTGATTTGCGACGACCCATCTCCAATCGCAGGCGCAGGGGACGGCGAGCTTGGACCATTCACGGTCGCGCGGCGCACTTCGAGGACGGCATGCCGAGGCGATTGAGCTCGGCAACGAACCGCCGCTGTCGGTCGACGGCGGCACCTCGGGCTTTGTCGATCGCCGCCGCATTTCGGTGCAATGGTTTGCCGGCACGATCCTGACTGCCTTGTGCGGCGCAGCTCTCATGGGCGGCGCCGTTTTCACATCCCTCGACGGGCAAGCGAACTTCGCGGCGCTTCCGGAGCGCGTCGAAGTCGCGCTGCGCGGCGCGCTCGGCGCCGCCGGCGACAAGCTCGGCGTCTCGCGCAAAACCGACCGGCTGCCGGCCGCGGAAGAGCCGAGCTACTTGCGCCAACTCATTCGCGTTTCGACCACGACGCGGGCCGGCAATCATGAAATCGTGCGCGTGCGTCCTTTCGTTCGCGTCTCCGGCAACCTGTCGCTGACGCTATCCAGCCTCTCGGCCGATATTCCGCCGTTCAATCCGCAGCGGATGCTCGCGGAATCGTCGGGCGCCGACACCACCGTCGATGCCAGTGCCGAAGCGCAGCCGGACGCCGAAGTCACCTTCGTGATGCGCGACCTCGCCCCGATGCTGCCGAAGATCAAGATCGCGCTGCAGACGCCGCAAGACGACATCGTCGCGCGCGTGCATGAGGCGGCCGAGTGGAGCCAGAAGCCTGCCACACCGGACGCGCCCAACATCACCGGCATCAAGCTCGCCTACGCCGGCGCGGCCAATTCCGACCCGTATGCCGGCTTCGAGCCGCGCATCGTGCCTGAGAATATGACGATGCTGCCGAAAACCACCGAGCAGACGACCGGCGGCAATCCCTTCAACGAGAAGGTGATCCCGGCCAAGACCGGCGACAGCGTCGCCAACCTGTTGCGCGATCTCGGGCCCACCAATGACGAGCTCGCGGCAATCGCGAAGACGCTCGGCCCCTACGGTCAAAGCGGCGCGCTCAAGGACGGCGAAAAACTGCGCGTGCTGTTCTCGCCGGTTCCCGATTCCAAGCGGCTGCAGGCGGTGCGCGTAATCGTCGCCAACGATGCCGGCGTCGAGGCCGCGGTCGCACTCGCCGACATCGGCAAATACGTGCAGGTCGACGTGAAAAATGTCGACACCGAAGTGGCCGAAAGTTCCGAAGACTGGCCGGCGGCTCCCGACACCGGCGGCGTCACGCTCTATCAAAGCGTCTACGAGACCGCGCTGCGCGACCAGGTGCCGCATCCTGTCATCGAAGACCTGGTGCGCATGTACTCCTACGACGTCGATTTCCAGCGCAAGGTGGAGCCCGGCGATTCCTTCGAGGTGCTTTACGCCGGCGAGGAAGAGCAGCAGCAAGCCGCGGAAAACCACAACGATGTGCTGTTCGCGGCACTCACCGTCGGCGGCGAGACCAAGCGGCTTTATCGCTTCCAATCGACCGATGACGGGCTGGTCGATTACTACGACGAGGCCGGCAAGAGCGCGAAGAAGTTCCTGGTGCGCAAGCCGGTGGCCGACGCCGTCATGCGCTCAGGCTTCGGGCTGCGCCGCCATCCGATCCTCGGCTACACCAAGATGCATACCGGCGTGGACTGGGCCGGCCCGAGTGGCACGCCGATCTACGCCGCCGGCAACGGCGTCATCGAGAAGGAAGGCTGGGAGTCGGGCTACGGCAAGTTCATCCTGATCCAGCACAACAACGGTTACGAGACCGCCTATGGCCACATGAGCGCCTTCGCGCGCGGCGTCAACGAAGGCGACCATGTGCGGCAAGGCCAGTTGATCGGCTTCATGGGTTCGACCGGCCTGTCGACCGGCTCGCACCTGCACTTCGAAATCCGGGTGAACGGCCGCTTCGTCGATCCGATGCGCATCAAACTGCCGCGCGGACGCGAACTGCAAGGCCCGATGCTCACCGCCTTCGAACAGGAGCGCGAACGGCTCGACGCCATCATGGCGCGCAAGCCCGCGCGCGTGGCGGTGCGGTAAGCCGATTACGCCGCCTGCGCGAGCTTGCCGTTGAAGCTGAGCCCCTGCTTGCCGACCGAGACCGTGACCTTCTCGCCGTCCTTGATCGCGCCGGACAGGATCATCTCGGCGAGCGGATCCTGCACCGACTTCTGGATCACGCGCTTCAAGGGCCGCGCGCCATAGGCCGGATCCCAGCCTTTGTCGGCCAGCCATTCGCGCGCGCGCTGCTCGAGCGTGATGACGATCTTGCGGTCGTCGAGCAGCTTCTGCAGCCGCGTCATCTGGATGTCGACGATGCGGGTCATCTCCGCCTTCTTGAGGCGGTGGAACAGAATGATCTCATCGACGCGGTTGAGGAACTCCGGCCGGAAGGCCGAGCGCACCACCGCCATCACCTGATCGCGCACCGCATCGGTGTCCTGCCCCTCCGGCTGGTTGACCAGGAATTCGGCGCCGAGATTCGAGGTCATCACGATGAGCGTGTTGCGGAAGTCCACGGTGTGGCCCTGCCCGTCGGTCAGGCGGCCGTCGTCAAGCACCTGCAGGAGGACGTTGAACACGTCCGGATGCGCCTTCTCGATCTCGTCGAACAGCACGACCTGATAGGGCCTGCGCCGCACCGCTTCGGTGAGCGCGCCGCCTTCCTCGTAGCCGACGTAGCCGGGAGGCGCGCCGATCAGCCGCGCCACCGAATGTTTCTCCATGTATTCCGACATGTCGATGCGGATGAGCGCGTTCTCGTCGTCGAACAGATATTCGGCGAGCGCTTTGGTGAGCTCGGTCTTGCCGACGCCGGTCGGGCCCAAGAACATGAACGAGCCGATCGGGCGGTGCGGGTCCTGCAGGCCGGCACGCGCGCGGCGCACCGCGGTCGAAACCGCCTGCACGGCTTCCTTCTGGCCGATGACGCGCTTGGCCAGTTCGTCTTCCATGCGCAGCAGTTTTTCCTTCTCGCCCTCCAGCATCCTGTCGACCGGGACGCCGGTCCAGCGCGACACCACCTGCGCGACGTGATCGGCGGTCACGGTCTCCTCGACCATGGCGCCACGCTTGCCTTCGGAGGCCTCGACGTCCTTCAGCTTCTTTTCCAGCTCGGGAATCCGGCCATAGGCCAATTCCCCGGCGCGCTGGTATTCGCCTTTGCGCTGCGCATTGGCGAGCTCGCCGCGCAACTGGTCGAGCTCGGTCTTGAGCTTTTGCGCTTCCGACAGCTTTTCCTTTTCCGACTTCCAGCGGCTGGTGATATCGGCCGATTGCTTCTCGAGCGTCTTCAATTCGGCTTCAAGATTCTTCAGCCGGTCCTTAGAACCGGGATCGCTTTCTTTCTTCAGCGCCTCCTGCTCGATCTTCAGCCGCACGATTTCGCGGTCGATCGAGTTCGAGCTCTTCCGGCTTGGAATCGACCTGCATCTTCAGCCGCGCCGCCGCCTCGTCGACGAGGTCGATGGCCTTGTCGGGCAGAAAGCGGTCGGTGATGTAGCGATTGGACAGCGTCGCCGCAGCAACGATCGCGGAATTGGCGATGCGCACGCCGTGGTGCTGCTCATATTTGTCCTTCAAGCCGCGCAGAATTGAAATCGTATCTTCGACCGACGGCTCGTTCACATAGACCGGCTGGAAGCGCCGCGCGAGCGCGGCGTCCTTCTCGACGTGTTTCTTGTATTCGTCGAGCGTGGTCGCGCCGATGCAATGCAGCTCGCCGCGCGCGAGCGCGGGCTTCAGCAGATTGGAGGCGTCCATGGCGCCGTCGGCCTTGCCGGCGCCGACCAGCGTATGCATTTCGTCGATGAACAGGATGATGCCGCCGTTCGAGGAGGTCACCTCCTGCAGCACGGCCTTGAGCCGCTCTTCGAATTCGCCGCGATATTTGGCGCCGGCAATCATGGCGCCGAGGTCGAGCGCGAGCAGTTTCTTGTCCTGCAGACTCTCCGGCACATCGCCATTGACGATGCGCAGCGCCAGACCCTCGACGATCGCGGTCTTGCCGACACCGGGCTCGCCGATCAGCACTGGATTGTTCTTGGTACGGCGCGACAGCACTTGGATGGTGCGGCGGATTTCCTCGTCGCGCCCAATCACCGGATCGAGCTTGCCCTCGCGCGCGGCCTGCGTCAGATCGCGGGCGTATTTCTTGAGCGCGTCATAGGCGTTCTCGGCGGACGCTGAATCCGCCGTGCGGCCTTTGCGCAGCGCCTCGATGGCGGCGTTGAGGCTCTGCGGATTGACGCCGGCCTTGGCCAAGATATTGCCGGCCTCGCTGTCCTTCTCGATCGCCAACGCCAGCAGCAGGCGCTCGACGGTGACGAAGCTGTCGCCGGCTTTTTCGCCGGCCTTCTCGGCGGCGTCGAACACGCGCGCCAGCGCTGGATCGAGGTAAACCTGGCCGGCGCCGCCGCCGGACACCTTCGGCCGCTTGGCGAGCGTCGCCTCGACCGCCTGCAAGGCCTGCCGGGAATTGCCGCCGGAACGGTCGATGAGTCCGGCGGCGAGCCCTTCCGGGTCGTCGAGCAGCACTTTCAAAAGATGTTCGGGGGCGAATTGCTGGTGGCCCTCGCGCAGAGCCAAAGACTGGGCGGATTGCACGAAACCGCGGGCACGGTCGGTGTATTTCTCGAAATTCATGTCTCACTCCCTCGGCCCATGATGGCGCCGGACGATCAGCAGGTCCCCGGAGGCAACCTGCCCGAAGGCATATATTGGGTTCCTTATCGCAGTTTGAAGACCCGGTTTGCTTGATATAGGTCAGGATTAATGCCCGAAGCCCGCATCCAGGCCATCTACCGCTACCCTGTGAAAGGCCTGTCGCCGCAGGCGCTTGGTCGCGTGGAACTGAGGGCCGGCCAGACCCTGCCCGCCGACCGCCTCTATGCCATCGAGAACGGCCCCTCCGGCTTCGATCCGGCCGCCCCCGCCTATTTCCCCAAGCAGCGTTTTTTGATGCTGATGCGCAACGAGTGGCTGGCCTCGCTGCGCACCGACTACGACCAGGCCACCCATACGCTCACCATCCATTGGGAAGGCCGCGAGGCTGCGCGCGGCGATCTGCGGACGCCGGAAGGCCGGCTGGCGGTCGAAGCCTTCTTCCGCCGCTTCATGCCGGACGAATTGCGCGGGCCGCCCAAAGTGCTTCACGGCGACGGCCACAGCTTCTCGGACGTGGCCAAGAAAGTGGTGTCGATCATCAATCTCGCCTCGGTGGCGGCGGTGGAGAATGCCACAGGCCGCCCAGTCAACCCGCTACGTTTCCGCGCCAATGTCTATGTGGAAGGCTGGCCGGCCTGGCGCGAGTTCGAGCTGCTTGACCGCGAGCTCAGCCTCGGCGGCGCCCGCCTCAAAGTGGTCAAGCGCATCGTGCGCTGCGCAGCAACCGAAGTGGATCCCGACACCGGCATCCGCGATCTGCCCATCCCGCAGACGCTGATGCAGACCTTCGGTCACCCCGATTGCGGCGTCTATGCCGAAGTGATTGCTGGTGGCGAAATCGCGGCCGGCGATCCAGTCGCGTTCGATTAAATCAGCGCGCCGGCGCGGACGGGAACATTTTCGCCAACACGTTGTCGGCGTCGCCAGGCACCTGTTGCACGCGCTGCTGACGTTGCGGCGGTGTTTGCACCGGACGCGGCGCCGGCTGCGGGCGGCCTTTGATCATGTCGATCAGATCGGCCAGGAACGGGTCGATATCGCGAGCGGGGGCCTGTTGCGCACTGCCGTGCGGCGCTGCGCGCTGCGGCCGCGCGGCCGGATGGGCGGGCTCATCGGCGCGGCTTTGTTCGGCTTCGATCGCCGCCAGCAATTCGGTGATCGGGGAATCGAACGGAAGCTCCGACGAATTGGGCGCGCCACGCGCGGCGAATTGCGTGGTCGAACGGCGCTCGGTCGGCATGACGTAGGCGATCACGCGCGCGCGCGGATAGACGCCCTCGCCGACGCGGTGATTGTGATTGCCGGAAATGATGATGGGATTGCCGTGGCTATCGACGCCGGACACGACGCCGACATGGCCGCCGCGCCTGCCGCGCGACAGCACGGCGATGGCGCCGACGCGCGGCTCGGAGATGCGGCGGCCGTAATAGGCGAAGGATTTCGCGGCATCGGAATTGGTGCCGGCATAGCCGGCCTTGGCGAGCACCATGTTCATGAAGGTCGCGCACCAAAGTTTTCTGCGCGCCGTCGGATTGGTGCCCATGTATTTGCGCGCCTCGGAGACAAGCCCCGACGGCTCGCTCCATGCGGGCACGCTCGACGCCAGCATGCTGATGCAACAGACGGCGAGAATGATACGAGTGCCGTGATGCATGGCGGGTCCCCGTTGCCCCAGTGTTCTTTGTACGCGCCGGCTTGTTGCAGGCGACCAACGGGAGTTAGCACGACAATTTTCGCCAAGACGGCCCGATTGAATTAACGGTGAAATGGTTTACGCGGCGCGCGTAACCTTAACAGCGGAGCCGCGCAAAAAAACCGCGCCCCGCTTTCTAGGCGGGGCGCGGCTTCTTCAGTTTCGGTTTTCGCCCCTTACGGCATCACGTAGGCCGCGATGCGCGAGCGCGGATAGACGGCTTCCGCAACCGTATGATTGTGGTTGCCCGACACGATGATCGGATTGCCGTTGGCATCGACGCCGCTGACGACGCCGACGTGGCCGCCGCCGTTCCGCCCCATCACCGCGATGGCGCCGACCTGCGGGCCCGCAACGCGCGTGCCGTAATGCAAGTAGCCGAGCGCTAGATTGCCGCCGCCGGCATGGCCGGTTTGCTTGAGCACCATGTCCATGAAGGCGCCGCACCACAGGCTCGCACGGCCGGTCGGATTGGTGCCGATGTATTTGCGGGCGTCTTCCACCAGCGAATTTCCGGTGAAGCCGGCAAAGGCCGAATTCGCATGCGACTGTGCCGCCTCAGCCGCCGTCATGCGGCGATGGCGGCCTTGCGACGCCGCCAATTCAGCGGTCGCCGGCGCGGAAATGGCCGAATAGCGCACATCGCCGTCGGCGGCATCTGCCTGGATCCCCTGGGTCGCCTGGGCCGTCCGGTGGTGGACCGGCTTTGCACCTGCCGCGCCCGCGACCACCGCCAGCGCCACCGAACACAGTAGAAAAGTCACTCGTTGAACTTTCATGAGGTCTAGTCCCCTATCCTTTTAAGCAACGCCTCCAACCCGGACAGAATCAGAGGCGCGTTCGAGCGCTTAGAAGTCGGCAGAGCATGGCAAAATCGTGATGATTGGGAGGTCATTCCATGCAATGCATAGCGGGTATGACCAGATAATACGCATGACAAAGAAACAATAGGCTTGTTTGTTTATCCTATACTACAAACTTAAAAATTATACAGTCATCGTCATCGTAAAGTCATACGCACGAAGTTATCGCGCGTTTGGAGCAAAGTTAAAGTTGCAGTGCAACAATGCGACAAATCGGGCCGGAATACGGCCGTCACAACGGAATCAGCCCCTACGGCTGAGCAGAAACACCGCCTGTTCGCCGAACAGGTTCCAGAACCACCAGGGCGCATTGAGTCGCAGCGGCGAGCCCCAGGCGTTCAGCGCCACGGCCTTTTCCATCTTCACGCCGATCTCGGTGCAGAGCTGGCGGAAGTCCTTGATGGTGCAGTGGTGGATATTGGGCGTGTCGTACCAGCTATAGGGCAGGATGTCGGTCTGCGGCATATGGCCGGCGAACAGCAGCTGCATGCGCACCTGCCAGTGTCCGAAGTTCGGGAACGAGACGACGGCGCGCCGCCCAATGCGCAGCATGTGCTCGAGCACCACGCGCGGGTGACGGGTGGCCTGGAGCGTCTGCGACAGGATCACGTAGTCGAAGGCGTCATCCGGATAATCGCGCAGGTCGGTGTCGGCGTCGCCCTGGATCACGGCCAGCCCCTTGGCGACGCATTCGTTGACGCCCTCGCGCGACAGCTCGATGCCGCGACCGTCGACCGCGCGGTTTTCGGCCAACAGCCGCAGCAATTCGCCGTCGCCGCAGCCGACGTCGAGCACCTTGGCGCCGCGCTCGACCATTTCGGAGACCAGCACGAGGTCGACGCGCGAGCCGGCCGCGTTGCGCGCGATATTGGCGACCGTGAGATTTTGACTGGCGCGCGGTTTCATCGTCAACTCTTCAATCCGCGCGCTTTGCTGGCGCCGTCGAGGAAGCCGCGCACGATGGCGAACAATTCCGGCTCCTCGAGCAGGAACGCGTCATGGCCCTTGTCGGTGACGATCTCGGCAAACGAGACCCGCGCCCCGGCGGCATTGAGGGCATGCACGATGGCGCGCGATTCCGCGGTCGGGAACAGCCAGTCCGATGTAAACGACACGACGCAGAAGCGCGTCGGCGAGTTCTTGAACGCATTGGCCAAGATTCCGTCGCAGTCGGCGGCGAGATCGAAGTAATCCATCGCGCGCGTCAGATACAGATACGAATTCGCGTCGAAGCGCTCGACGAAAGAAATGCCCTGGTGGCGCAGATAAGATTCGACCTCGAAATCCGCGTCGAACGAGAAGGTCGGATTCTCCCGGTCCTGGAATTTGCGGCCGAATTTCCGGTGCAGGGCGGCGTCGGATAGATAGGTAATGTGCGCGCCCATGCGCGCGACCGCGAGACCGCGGCGCGGATTGCCGCCTTCCAGGATATAGCGCCCGCCTTTCCATTCCGGGTCGGCCATGATCGCCTGGCGGCCGACTTCGTGGAACGCGATGTTCTGCGCCGAGTGGCGCGTGGCGCAGGCGATCGGCAGCGCGGAATACACGCGTTCCGGATAAGACGCCGCCCATTGCAGCACCTGCATGCCGCCCATGGAGCCGCCGGCCACCGAGAACAATGTCTTGATGCCGAGATGATCGAGCAGCATCGCCTGCGCGCGCACCATGTCGCGGATGGTGATGACGGGAAACTCCAGGCCCCAGGGCTTGCCCGTCGCCGGATTGGTCGAGGACGGGCCGGTCGAGCCCATGCAGGCGCCGACCACATTCGGGCAGATGACGAAATAGCGCTCGGTGTCGATCGGCTTGCCGGGGCCGACCATGGTTTCCCACCAGCCGGATTTGCCGGTGACCGGATGCTCGCTCGCAACGTGCTGATCGCCGGTCAGCGCGTGACAGACGAGGATCGCATTGGAGCGCTCGGCATTGAGCGTGCCGTAGGTCTTGTAGGCGATCTGGAACGGCGTGAGCTCGACGCCGGCATCGAGCTTGAGCGGCTTGTCGGGCCCGAAGCGCACGAGATGCGAGTTGCGCGGATTATCGGCCTCGCGCGGTGCGCCCGGCGTGTCGCGCGCAGTGCTGACTTTGACGTCGGCCATCTCGCTTCAAGCGCTCCCGGTCGCGCGGTAACGATACCGGTTTTTGCCGGCATCGGGGCGTTTAGGTAGTCCCTGGACCGAAACTGTCAATGTTTTCTTTGATTTCGGGCCTCGGCCCACCTATCAATGCCGCCATGACGAAAGCACCCAAAGCACCCTCGCTGGACGATCTGCGCAAGGAGATCGACCGTATCGACGAGGCGATGCACCAGCTTTTGATGGAGCGCGGCGAGATCATCGACCGGCTGATCGCGGTCAAGCGCAGCCAGGAGACGGGCTCGGCGTTCCGCCCGGCGCGCGAGGCCGAGATGATGCGCCGGCTGGTCAAGCGCCACAAAGGCATCTTGCCGCTCGACACGGTCGAGAGCATTTGGCGCGTCATCATCTCGACGTTTACCTACGTGCAAGCGCCGTTCTCGGTGCACGCCGACCTGTCGGCGGGCGATGCGTTGATGCGGGACAGCGCCCGCTTCCATTTCGGCTTCACCGTGCCGTTCGTCCCACACATGGGCGCGGCGGCGGTGGTCGAGGCGGTGTCGACCTCGAAGGGCGATCTCGGCCTGGTGCCGGCGGTCGCGGTGGCCGGCGCCGGCGCCTGGTGGAGCGCACTCGAATTCGACTCCGCGCCCAAGATCATCGCCCGCCTGCCCTTCGTCGAGCGGCCCGATCATCCGGCCGCCATGCCCGTGTTCGTGCTCTCGCGCGTCGCCGCCGACGCCATGGCAACGGAAACCGCCGTCTGGAGCGTGCGCGTCTCCGGCTGGGGTGCGAGCGCGGCCGAGGCGTTGTCGATGCAGGCCGATTTTCTTGCCGTGCCCGACCGCGCTTTCGACGGCGCGGCGCTGCTGGTGACGCTGCCGCAGGGCGTCACCCTGGAAGCCATCACCGCCGCATTGGTTAAGGCCGGCGCCAGCGTGCGTTCGGCGGCCCTCGTCGGCAGCCACGCAAGGCGCTATACGGTTGCCGCCGACAAGAGCTGAATCTCGGATTTGGTGATGACCGCGAACCGACCGCAACCGCGCCCCGGCGTGCTCGATATCGCCCCGTACATACCGGGCAAGAGCACGGCGCCGGGCGTCAAGAAGGTGTTCAAGCTCTCCTCCAACGAGACGCCGTTGGGGCCGAGCGAGCACGCCATCGCGGCCTATCGCAAAGTCGGCGAGCACCTGGAGGATTATCCGGACGGTTCGGCATCGGCGCTGCGCGAAGCGATCGGCGAGGCGTTCGGTCTCGATCCCGACCGTATCGTGTGCGGCGCGGGCTCCGATGATCTGCTGAATTTGCTGGCGCGCGCCTACCTGAAGGACGGCGACGAGGCAATTCACGCGACGCACGGCTTCCTGGTCTATCCGATCGCGACGCTCGCCGCCGGC
This sequence comes from uncultured Pseudomonadota bacterium, assembly GCA_963710705.1. Classification (GTDB taxonomy): domain Bacteria; phylum Pseudomonadota; class Alphaproteobacteria; order Rhizobiales; family Xanthobacteraceae; genus Pseudolabrys. The sequence goes on along the minus strand of CAVQBI010000002.1, from coordinate 1,290,543 downwards.
GCAAAGCCAGTGGTCGCGCCGGAGACGGATTACACCGTCAATGTCGACGCCATCCTGCAGTGCGTGACGCCAAAGACCAAAGTCGTGTTCGTGGCCAACCCGAACAATCCGACCGGGACCTACATTCCGTTCGACGAGGTCAAGCGGCTGCACAGGGGATTGCCGCCGCATGTGCTGCTCGTGCTCGACGCGGCTTACGCCGAGTACGTGCAGCGCAACGACTACGAATCCGGCATCGAACTGGTGGCGACGTCCGAGAACGTCGTGATGTGCCGCACCTTCTCCAAGATCTACGGGCTGGCGGCGCTGCGGCTCGGCTGGATGTATGGACCGGCCCCGGTCGTCGATGCGATCAACCGCATCCGCGGGCCGTTCAACGTCAACGCGCCGGCGATCGCGGCCGGCATCGCCGCCATCCGCGATACCGGGCATGTCGAGCGCGCGCGCGAGCACAATACGCTCTGGCTCGGCTGGCTGATCGAGGAGATCGGCAAGCTCGGCCTGAAGGTGACGCCGAGCGTGGCCAATTTCGTGCTCATCCACTTTCCCGACGCGAAGACCGCCAACGACGCCAATGCGTTCTTGATGAAGCGGGGGCTGATTCTGCGGCAGGTTGCCGGTTACAAGCTGCCGGCCGCGTTGCGCATGAGCGTCGGCACCGAAGAGGCCAACCGGCTGGTGGTGCAAGCGCTCAAGGACTTCTTGGGGAAGGCTAAGTGAGCAAACCGGCGACGCTGTACAACCGGCTGGCGCTGATCGGCGCCGGGCTGATCGGTTCCTCGATTGCGCGCGCAGCCAAAGCGCAGGGCGCTGCACGCTCGATCGTCGCCACCGCGCGCTCGCCGCAGACGCGGCGGCGCGTGGCTGAGCTTGGGCTCGCCGATCAGGTGGTCGAGAGCAATGCGGCCGCGGTCGAGGGCGCCGATCTCGTCATTTTGTGCATTCCGGTCGGCGCCTGCGGCGCTGTGGCCAAGGAAATCGCGCCACACCTTGCACCGGGCGCGACCGTGTCCGACGTCGGCTCGGTCAAGGGCTCGATCGTGCGCGATATGGGCCCGCATCTGCCGAAATCCGTGCATTTCGTCCCGGCGCATCCGGTGGCGGGCACCGAATATTCCGGCCCCGACGCCGGTTTTGCCGAGCTGTTCGTGAACCGCTGGTGCATCCTGACGCCGCCGGACGGTGCCGACCCGAAGGCGACCGAAAAGCTCGCCGCGTTCTGGCGCCTGCTCGGCGCCAATGTCGAGACCATGTCGGCCGACCACCACGACCTGGTGCTCGCCATCACCAGCCATCTGCCGCATCTGATCGCCTACACCATCGTCGGCACGGCCGACGAGTTGCAGACGGTAACGCGCTCGGAAGTCTTGAAATTCTCCGCCGGCGGCTTCCGCGACTTCACCCGCATCGCCGCCTCCGACCCGACCATGTGGCGCGACGTGTTCCTCGCCAACAAGGACGCGGTATTGGAAATGCTCGGCCGCTTCAACGAGGATATCTCGCTGCTGACCAAGGCGATCCGCAACGGCGACGGCAACGCGCTGTTTGAGCAGTTCACGCGCACGCGCGCGATCCGCAAGGGCATCGTCGATATCGGCCAGGATTCAGCCGCGCCCGATTTCGGCCGCCCGCATCCGGACCTGCCGCACGCGCCGCTGCCGAAGCCTTACGCCGGCGAAGATTAAAACAACTGCGGCGTCGGCCCGAGCGGGATGGGGCCGAGATAGGCGGTGCCGTCCTTCAGCCGCAGCGGCAGCGTGACGGCACGGCGGCCTTCGAGCGTCGCAGGTTTCCCCAGCATGGTGATGCCGGTCGAAAGATTGGCGCCCGCCTGCTCGCGCGCCACGTCGCCCAGGCCCGGCGACAGCCGATTGAGCATGCCGGCGACCTTGTCCATGCTTTGCGATTTCTGAATCGCCTGTTGCGCCCCGATGGAAATGAGGAAGGGCTCGAGGCCGGCGACGGTGACGTCGAGCTGGCCATCGAGCTGGCCGTTGGGATCGATCGACAGGCTGCCGCTGCCGACGGCGAGCGTCTCGCCTTGCGCGATGCGCGCCTGCGTGATGTCGATGCGCCCGCCCTTTTGCTGCAGCTCGCGAAAGCGTTCGCGCCACGGCTTGGGCGAGAAATCGCCGAGGCCGCGCATGACGCCCATGATTTCGGCATCCACCGGCCGCACCGTCGCCGGGTTGAAGGCAGGCGCCGCGGCTTGCACGAGCCTCAAGACAACTTCGATCACCGGATTGTCGGCGGCGGAGCCTTCGGCGATGCGGCCGTGCAATTCGAGGCGTTGGGCGCGCAGCAGATTCGTCTCGGCGCCGTTGTTGACCAGATCGATCACCGGCTCGTCGAACACGATCGAGACGCGCTCGGGCGAGCGCGGCGTGCCGCGCAGGCTCGACTTGCCGGTCTTCCAGTTGGCGACGATCTTCGGCGCCTGGCCGAGATCGGCAATCGTGAGCGGTCCCTGGAATTCGCTGATCAGCAAATTCGGCTGATAGACCTGCGCGACCACCACCACGCTGCCGGCTTTGACTTCGACCGGCGGCTGGTTGCTGCGGAATTCGGCCGAGGCCGCATCGCAGTTCACTTCGAAGCGGAACGGAAAGCCGCCCGTGCTCTGCGAGCCGCAGGCATAGATGCGGCCGGCCTTGGCCTCGCGCGCGCGCCAGCCGTCCATCGCGACTTCGGCCCTGGCTGCTGCGTATTTCCAGAACCAGGCCCAGCCGGCCATCGATGCCAGCACGAGCAGCAACAGAACCGCGTAGCGGCGGTTGCTGCGGCGGGGTTTCAAGCTCGGCCGGTCGTCATGCATCGGCGTTCAAAAGCCTGCGGAATACGGCGTTTCTGCGCCCGGCCCGGACGGGTTGCACAGGAACCGGGCCCCTGTTAGGCGAACTCAAGCCGCCGGGCTCTGTCAACACGCGCCTGTCCGTTATCCAAACAGATGCATAAGACAATCGCGCAAACTGGTGGAGATCTTTGGGTCTTCGCCTACGGATCGCTGATGTGGCGGCCGGGCTTCGACTTCCTCGAGCGCCGCCATGCCCGGCTGGTCGGCGCCCACCGCGCGCTCTGCGTCTATTCCTTCGTGCACCGCGGCACGGCGGAGCGGCCCGGGCTGGTGCTCGGCCTCGACCGCGGCGGCAATTGCCGCGGCATTGTTTACCGCGTGGCGGCCGGAAAACGCGAAGCGACCATCGATTACCTACGGGCGCGCGAGCAGGTGACGCTGGTCTATCGCGAGGCCTGGCGCACGGTCTGGCTCGACGACGATCCGCAGCGTAGCGTGCACGCGCTCTGCTACATGGTGGATCGCGGCCATCAGCAATATGCCGGCCGGCTGTCGCTGGAGAAGCAATTGCATTTCGTGCGGCAAGGCCATGGCCGCTCGGGCAACAACCGCGATTACGTCTTGGCGACGGTCAAGGAAATCGAGCGCCAAGGCTACCGCGACGAGCAATTGCATCTGCTGGCCGAGCGCCTGAAGGGCCCGCACGAAACGGCCTAAGCTTTGTTGGCCTCGGCGATCAATCGCGCGGTTGCCGTTTCGATCTGATCCTGCAGGCGCTTGAAGAAAACATCCTTGTCGAGACCGGGCGGGATCGGATCGAGAATCTCGACAATCACCGTTCCGGGCTTGCGGCGCAGCGTGCGACGCGGCCAGAACACGCCGGAATTCAGCGCGACCGGCAGGCAGGGCACGCCTTCCGCCGCGTAGAGATGGGCGACGCCGTATTTGTAGCGCGGCTCGGCGCCCGCCGGGCGCCGCGTGCCTTCTGGGAAGATGATGAGCTGACGCCCGCGGCCAAGTTCGATGCGCGCGCGTTCGGTCATTTCGATCAGCGCCTGGGAGCCCGCGCCGCGGTTCACCGGCACCATACGTCCCTTGATGAGCAGCCAGCCGAATACCGGGATCCACTGCAATTCGCGTTTGAGAATGAACAGCGGATTGTCGAACAACGGCATCAGCGCGAAGGTTTCCCAGACCGACTGATGCTTGGACGCGACAATCAACGCGCCGGGCGGGATTTTTTCGCGGCCGCGCACCTCGTAGTCGATACCACCGATGCGCAGCAGCACTAGATTGACGCTGCCCCAGGTCTTCGCCACCCAAATGGTGGCGCGGTAAGGTAAGAAGAACGTCGGCAGCCCGACCAGCAGCCAGAACAGCGTGTTCAGGTAGAACAGCGCGTTGAAGATCAGCGAGCGAACCAGATTCACGCGTTCGCTCCTCAAGCGGTGTCGGGATCAATGTGCAAACGGAGCACCCCGAACAAGTACTTGAAATATTCCCCGATTAGCAAGCGTGCAGTGGCGCCGTTTTGCCACCAGGGATCGTTCTTCACCTTTTCCGAAATCACCGGATAAGGAATGAGCGTCACGTCCGGCAGTTGATGCGCGAGCTCGTTCATGGCGCGCGGCATGTGCCAGTTCGATGTCACGATGATCAGCGAATTGAAATTGTGCTCGCGCGCCCAGCGCCGGGTCTGGATGGCATTGCCGAAGGTATTGAGCGCCGAGCGGTCGAGATCGATGCAACAGGAAAAGTATTTCGAATAGAGCGGCGTCAGCCTGGCGATCTCGGTCGAGCGCGTGTTGCGATAGACGCCGCTGATCAACAGCCGCTTGCCATGCTCGGCCGCCAGCAATTCGATCGCATCGGGAATGCGCGCGGCGGCGCCGGTCAGCACCACGATGCCGTCGGCCTTCTGGTCGAGCTGCACCTCCTCGGTCGGGATTTGCAGGAAGAACCAGAAAAAGCCGCACACCAGCAGCACGAGGCCGAGCGTGACCACGGCCATCGTGAGGAAACCGATCCAGCGCGCAAGACCCGCGAGCATTAATCGATCGCCTCCAGCGTGCGGTTGACGGTGTGGCGCGAGGTCAGCGCGGTCACGACCGCGATCAGGACGATCTGCACCAGCACCGCCGCGTAGCCGCCGATCCCGATCGCGAACGAGCCGAACAGCGCCGAGGTCTGCTCGCCCGCGGCGGAACCCGCAAACCAGCGGCTGAAGACGCCGGCGAGCGCAAACAGCAGCACCGCCACGCCGCCGCCGAGCACGCCGCCTTGCAAACCGAGCATCAGGAAGTGGCGCTGGAAATGCCCGGCGATGAAGCCGTTTTTGGCGCCGACGAAATGCAGCACCTCGATCACCGGCTTGTTGGTCGCCATGGCGCCACGCGTCGCAAACGTCACCGACAGCATGGTGGCGGCGACCACCAGGATCAAGATGAACACGCCGGCCGCCACCGCGGTGCCCGCCATCGCCCGCATGCGCTCGATGAATCCGCGGTGATCGTCGAGCACCGCGCCGGGAACTTGATCCGCCAAGTTACGCCGCAATTGCGAAATGTCGGGCGCAGCGCCGGGCGCGATGCGCACCACGATCAGGCGCGGCACCGGCAATTGGTCGAGCGACAGCCCGGTGCCGAGCCAAGGCTCGAGCAGCTTGGTCGACTGCTCCTTTGTATAGGGCAGCACGTCGCCGATGCCGGGAAAGCCGCGCGCGAGCGCCGCCGCTTTTTGAACGGCCGCATCCATGTCGCGATCCGGCGCCGGAATGACCTGGATGGTGACTTCGCGCGCAACGTCCGACTGCCAGTCGCTCGCCGCCGTACCGACCAGGATCACCGCGCCGGTGGTGATCGAGGCAAGGAACGTCATAATGGCGACGACGGCGACCAGTGCGCGGCCGGAAATCGAGTTGCGCGGCACCAGCGCCGTGTCGAAATGCGGCATCGGCACGCCCGGCATGCGCGGCGTCGCCGTCAATTCGCCTCTCGCCGTGTCGTTCATTGCACCCTCAATCGTAAATGTGTAGCCGGCCGTCGTGCAGCACCAAGCGGCGCGCATCGTACTGGTCCATCAGCGCGATGTCGTGGGTTGCGATCACCACCGACGTCCCCGACTTGTTGAGCTCGATGAACAGCCGCAGCAGCCGCTGCGCCAGGCTCGGGTCGACGTTTCCCGTGGGCTCGTCGGCCAGCAACAGCTGCGGGCGCGCGATCACCGCGCGCGCAATCGCGGCGCGCTGCTTCTCGCCGCCGGAAAGCACCGGCGGCAGCGCCCACATGCGCTCGCCCAGCCCGACCCAATTCAATAGTTCTATGACTTCATCGCGGTAGCTGTCCTCGGGCCGGCCCATCACGCGCAACGGCAGCGCGACGTTTTCGTAAGTCGTCATGTGATCGAGCAGGCGGAAATCCTGGAAGACGATGCCGATGCGGCGGCGCAGCGTCGCCACGGCATCCTTCGACAATGTCGCGACATCGTGGCCGAACTGGGTGATCAGCCCGCGCGTCGGCTTGAGCGAGAGAAACAGCAGCCGCAGCAGCGAAGTCTTGCCGGCGCCGGAAGGGCCGGTGAGGAACTGGAAGGAATGCGGCTCGATGCGGAAGGTGAGGTCGCGCAGGACCTCGGGCCCCAGCCCATAGCGCAAGCCTACGTTCTCGAATCGGACCACGCCCGTCTCCGATTAATCCCTATCCAGGCCCGTGGAATACTGGCCGGCAATGGCGCGGACGTAGCCCCCAAGACCATCCGCAGCCTACGCGCAGGCCTAAAGAACTGCGCTTTTACAGGATAATTGCGGCCCCGCCATAGCGGCGAGCCGCGGAAAGCCGTTGGTTTCCCCGCAAAGCCGGGCCGACCCATGGTTTCCGGTCCATTAACGGACGTCTGCTACGGTTTCGCGGCCAAAATGCCGCAGATGCCATGTTGATTGTCTGTCCAAGCTGCGCGACGTCCTACATGATCGACCCGAGTTCGCTCGGGGCGGCCGGACGGACTGTGCGCTGCGCGCGCTGCAAGGCGACCTGGTTCGCCAGTCCGAAGAAGCAGCAGGCCCCCGAACTCAATGCCTTTGCCGATGAGGTGATCGCGGAAGCCGAGGCGCAGACCGCGGGCCCGCCTGCGGCCGCTCCCGCCGCTGAACCGCCGCCGCCACCGCCCCCTCCGGCCGCCGCGGACGATGATTTCGGCGCCGAGCCCGAAACCCCAATCCCGGAGTCCGCTCCCGCGCCGTCGCCGGCCCTCGAAGTTCCGATGCCCGACATCTCCGACGCGCCGGAGCCGGTTGCCGTCGCCGACGCCCCCTCGCTGGTGCCGCCGATCGAGCAGGCACCGCTGCCGGATGCGGCGAGCGCCGAGATCGACGCCGACGACGTCGAGAGCTACGCCGCGCGCCGCGAGCGCATGAAGGCGCGCCGCAAGCAGTCGCGCCGCTCAACGCGCTGGACCGCCATCCTGCTCGTGCTGTTTTCCATGAATGTCGCGCTGATCGGCGCGCGTGACGAAGTGGTGCGCTACCTGCCGCAGACCGCCTCGCTATTCGCGGCCATCGGGCTGCCGGTCAATCTGCGTCATCTCAAATTCGACAATGTGCGCATTTCGAAGGACACGCAGGACGGCGTCAACATCCTGATCGTGGATGGCAACATTGTCAGCACCGCCAGCAAGCCAGTCGCAGTACCGCGCCTGCGCTTTGCCGCCCGCAACGCGACCGGCCAGGAAGTCTACACATGGACCGCGCTGCCGAGCAAAAGCATCCTCGGCCCCGGCGAGACGCTCGACTTCCATAGCCGTCTCGCCTCGCCGCCGCCCGACGCCAGCGACGTGATGGTGCGCTTCTTCACCGCGCAGGATGCGGAAGCCGGAGCAAAATAGCGCGATGGCTAAAATCCTGGTCGCCGAGGACGATGATGCGGTTCGCGAACTCGTCATGCGCGCGCTCGATGAGGACGGCCACGAACTGACCGGCGCCGCCGACGGCGCCGAAGCGCTCGACGCGCTCAGCCACGACGGCCGATACGATCTGCTGCTGACCGATGTGAAGATGCCGGTGCTCGACGGCATTGCGCTGGCGCTCGCCGCCGGCCGCGATCATCCCGACCTCGCGATCATGCTGATGACCGGCTACGCCGATCAGCGCGAACGCGCGCACGGACTCGACGCGCTGGTGCACGACGTCATCAACAAGCCGTTTTCGGTCGAGCAGATCAAAGGCGCCGTGCGCGAGGCGCTGGTGGCGCGGCACTAAACAATCGGAAAATCAGAAGCCTTTTAGCAGCCGCTCGATATAGTCGAGCTCGAGTTGCGGCCGGTAGCTTTCGCCGTAGCGCTTGCGCAGCTCTTCCAAAATGCGGCGCGCGCGCTGGGCATCGATTTCGCCCGGCACCTTCACGGTGACGTCGTCGCCATATTCATGACCGCGCAGCGGACGGCCGAGCGGATCGGTGTCTTGTTGCGCGCGCTGTTGGCCGCGGCCGGGCCGGCCGTTGGGCCCCTGACCCATGCCCTGCTGCTGCATCTGCTGCGCCAATCCTTGCGCGCCCTTGCGCATGGCCTCCAGCGCGCGACCCTGGCTGTCGACGGCGCTCTCCGCGTCGCCCTCGCCCAGCTCGCCTTCAGCCTCGCCCATGGCTTTGCCGGCATCGCCGAGCTTGCCCGCCTGATTGCCGTCCTTCCCTTGACCCTGCTGCCCGTCTTGGCCCTCTTGCCCCTCTTGCGGGTTGCCGAGCCCGTGCTGGCGCAACTGCTCGAGCAGCTTGCTGAGCCGGTCGCGCAACGCCTGCTGGTCCTTCTGCAGATCGCCCAAGGGCCGCTGCTCCTGCTGGCCGCGCTGACGATCGCGCCGCATGTCCTGGCCCTGCTTGAAGGTCTTGTCGCGCAAGTGCTGCTGTTTGCGGATCATGTCGCCGAGGTCGTCGAGCGCCGACATCATGTCGTCCTCGCCCTGATCCATCTGCCCCGGCTGCGCCATTTGCAGGTTTTCGAGCATCGACTGCATTTCCTCGAGCAGGCGCTGCGCGGCTTCCTTGTTGCCGGAACGCGCAAGATTTTCCAGCCGGTCGAGCATGCTCTTGAGATCGCGCTCGCTCAGCATGCGCGTATTGTTGTCGAGCGGACGCGACAACTGCTGCGGGTTCTTCTGCATCTGCTGGGCCAGCGCCTGCAGGAACTTGTCCATAGCGGCGCGCAGGTCCTGCATCAGCTTCTTCAGCTCTTCGTCGCTGGCGCCGCGTTCGAGCGCCTGGCGCAGCGCATCCTGCGCCTGCCGCAGCGCCTTCTCGGCGTCGGACATATTGCCGTCTTCCATCTGCACGGCCATGTCCCACATCCGCGCGACGACCGCGCGCAGGGCATCGTCGCTCTTGGCATGCGCGAGTTCAAAATAGATCGAGCGCAGACCGAGATAGACCGAAGCCTCGGGCGTGAACTGCTCGGGCGCGATGGTGAGCGCATCGAGCGCGGTCAGCACCAGCGGCTTTTGATTGGCGTCGAGCGCCAGGATGCGACGCTGCTCGACCAGCGCGCGCGCCACCGGCTTGGTGAACAGGCGCTCCGGCAGGGTCATCTCGCGCGGCTCGCTGCGGCCCTCATTGCCGGCCTCGTCATGCGCGACAAGCGTCACGTTGACCTCGGCGCCGGCCCAAGGATGCTGCGTGAGATCCTGGATGGTTTGCGCGGTACCACCGCGCGTGCGCGCTTGCGGCAAGGTGAGCCGGAATTCAGGCGCCGGAAACAGCGGATGCGGGGTTTGACCGGAAGCCGGCGGGTCCCTGAGCGCGAAGGTGGCTTCCGCGCCAACGACGCCGTAGTCGTCTTCCACACGGTAGTCGAGCCGCAACGAGCCGCGCGCCTGCCGTTCGGGGTCCCTGATCAGATCGATGGTCGGCGCGCGGTCGGGAATGGCGGTGAAGGCCCAGGTCAACTCGCTGCCGGCGCCGTGCAGGACCGCCGCACCGTCGCCTTTGATCGTGAAGCGGCGCTCGGAAGCGCCTTGCGGCAGCGGCTCCTTCGGATCGGCCTTGGCGTCTTCGAGCCCGCCTTTGTGCACGACGTCGAAACGCACATCGCCGGTGGCGCGCACCACAAGCTGGCTGCCGACCGGCACTGCCACCGGCGACCCATCCTGCGCGGTCTCACCCGGATGCAAGCCGGGCAACATCACCGGCGGCCGCCCGGTATAGACCGGCGGCGTCACCCAGGCGTCGATGCGGAAGTTCGCCGGCGCCACGACGCCTTGCCAATCGAACGCCGCGACGACCCGCTTTACGCGTTCGCCGCCGGCGGCGAAGAAAGTGACGGCGACCAAGAGCAGCACCAGCGCGCGCAGCGCCATCGGATCGCGCAGCGATAGCTTTGGCTGCGGCCAACCGGCCTTGAGTTTGCGCGCCGAGAGCAGCGCGCGCTCGACATGGGCGCGCCAAAGCGCCTGCGCGACCGGATCACTCTGATTGGCGGCAATTTCGTCGGCAACCGCAGTGGCTGGCCGGTGGCTCTCGCCGCTGCTGCGGTCGAGCCGGCGCAGACCGTCATAAATGCTGGGCAGGCGCAGCATAAGCAGCGGCACCGCCGCCGCCGCCGTGACGACGAGAAAGACGAAAAGACCGATGGCGCGCGCCAGCGGCGGCAGCACCAGCCACAGGCCGGCCCACGAGAATGCGAGAAACAACCCGAGCGCGGTCGCGAGCGTGGCGAGCGCAGGCCATAGGCGCTCCCAGAACAGGCTGCCGCGCGCCCGCTTGAGCGCCCGCGCTAGCAGAGCCCTTGTGGTCCGCACGCCGTCTTGAGGCTGTTCGTTCAAGCCGTCCAAACGCCGCTCCGCCGCTTGTGGCTAAAGGAGAATCTCAAGCCGTCAGGTTATCACGCAGGCAATTCCCAGGCCACGAATGGGCGCATGCGCCTACAGCCACGCCGGCATGCGATCGAGCGCAATTAATTGGTCAACTTCAAGGCGGGGGCGGACAACGGCCCATTCGGCGCCTTTCACCATGACTTCCGGCACTAAAGGCCTGGTATTGTAAGTACCTGCCTGCACCGCCCCATATGCGCCCGCCGACATCACGGCAAGCAGGTCGCCGGCCTGCGGTTCCACGAGGTCGCGGCCGAGGGCGAGAAAATCGCCGCTTTCGCAGACCGGACCGACAACGTCGGCGCGAATCCGGCCTGCGGACGCTGCCGGCTGTATGACCGGCCAGATCTCGTGATGCGCGTCATACAATGTCGGACGGATCAGGTCGTTCATGGCGGCGTCGACGACGATGAAGTTCTTGGCCTCGCCATGCTTCACGAACAGCACGCGCGTCACCAGGATGCCGGCGTTACCGACCAGCAGGCGGCCGGGCTCGAAGATCAGCTTGCAGTTCAAGTCGCGCGTCTTGCGCTTGACCAATTCCGCATAGGCCTCCGGATGCGGCGGCGGTTCGTTGTCGTCGCGATAGGGAATGCCCAGGCCGCCGCCGAGATCGACGTGCGAAATCGTGTGGCCGTCGCTGCGCAATTCGCGCACGAATTCGGCGAGCAGCGTGAAGGCGTCGCCGAACGGATCGAGATCGGTGATCTGGCTGCCGATATGCATATCGACGCCGGTGACCTTGAGGCCCTTGAGCTTGGCGGCACGCGCATAGACCGCGCGCGCGCGGCTGATAGGAATGCCGAACTTATTCTCGGCCTTGCCGGTGGCGATCTTGTGATGCGTCTTGGGATCGATGTCGGGATTGACGCGCACCGAAATCGGCGCGGCGCGCCCCTTCGAAGCCGCGATCGACGACAACAATTCGAGCTCGGGCTCCGACTCGACGTTGATGCAGAGAATGCCTTCGTCGACCGCATGCGCGAGCTCGTCGGCAGTCTTGCCGATGCCGGAGAACATGATCTTGCTGGCGGGGACGCCGGCGGCGCGCGCGCGCTTGAGCTCGCCGCCGGATACCACGTCGGCGCCGGCGCCCAACTTGGCGAGCGTCGCGATCACCGCCTGATTGGAATTCGCCTTCATGGCGTAGCAGACGAGCGCGTCCAGGCCGGCGAAAGCGCCGGCAAATACCTTGTAGTGGCGCTCAAGCGTCGCGGTCGAATAGCAGTAGAATGGGGTGCCGACGCTCTGCGCCAACGCAACGAGGGAAACCGCCTCGGCGCTGAGCACGCCGTCGCGATAGTCGAAATGATGCATCGGGACGGCTCAGTTGAGCAGAGTGTCGAGGGGAATGCGTTTGACCGGGCCCTTGGGCGCGAGCGGCTTGCCATTTTCGTCGACGCCCGGATTATTCGGGTCGTACGTGCTGCCGATCGAGCCGCCCTTGTTGGTGATCAAATTTGGCGCATTCGGCTGGGCCACGCCTTCGAGCGAAGCGCCGGGCGGCGGATCGAGCGGTCCCTTGCGCCCGCACGCGGCCAAGCCAAGCGCTACGGCGAGCACGCCGATCAGCGCCAGACGGCCAAACGTCGATTGCGAAAAACGGTGCAAGAGACACGCTCCTTTAGGTCGGCAGTGTAGCAAATCCTACATTTAAGGCGAAGTCAGGATCGCTCTTTTTCCAGCTTGCGCAGCCATTTCCTGGCCTGGGCGCGCACGTTTTTGGGTGCGGTGCCGCCATAGCTGATGCGGCTTTTCACCGAGCGGTCGACCGATAGCACGGAAAAGACGTCATCTGTGATTCGCGGCTCGATCTCTTGCATGGCCGCAAGCGGCAGCCGGTGCAGGGCAACGCCTTGCTCGGCGGCCTTGGCGACGACGCGGCCGGCGATGTGATGCGCCTCGCGGAACGGGATCTTGAGCGCGCGCACCAGCCAGTCGGCGAGATCGGTCGCGGTGGCATAGCCTTCGCCCGCCGCCTTTTTCATGCGCGCGGTGTCGGGTTCGAGGTCCGTCACCATGCCGGCCATGGCCGCGATCGACAGCGAGAGCGCGGACAGCGCGTCCATGGCGCCCTCTTTGTCTTCTTGCATATCCTTGGCGTAGGCGAGCGGCAGGCCTTTCATGACAATGAGCAAGGCATTGAGCGCGCCGATCACGCGCCCGCTCTTGGCGCGCACCAGTTCGGCGGCGTCCGGATTGCGCTTCTGCGGCATGATCGAGGAGCCGGTGGTGAATTTATCGGAGAGCTTGGCCAGGCCGGTGAGCGGCGAAGTCCAGATTACGATCTCTTCGGCGAGCCGCGACAAATGCACGGCCGCAATCGAGGCGGCCGCCAGCGTCTCCATGACGAAATCGCGGTCGGACACGGCGTCGAGCGAGTTGGCGGCCGGCCGGTCGAAGCCGAGCGCCTTCGCGGTCATGTCGCGGTCGAGGTCGAACGAGGTGCCGGCAAGCGCAGCCGCGCCGAGCGGCAACTCGTTCAGCCGCTTGCGCGCGTCGGCGAAACGGCTGCGGTCGCGCGCCGCCATTTCGACATAGGCGAGCAGATGATGGCCGAAGGTCACCGGCTGCGCGGTCTGCAGATGGGTGAGGCCGGGCATCACCGTGCCGGCATGCGCCAACGCCTTCTCGGCCAGCGCCTGCTGATAGGCGGCGAGCACCTTGTCGAGCGCGTCGATGGTGTCACGCATCCACAGCCGGAAATCGGTCGCCACCTGGTCGTTGCGCGAGCGCGCCGTATGCAGCCGCCCCGCGGCCGCCCCGATCAGCTCGGACAGGCGGCCCTCCACGTTCATGTGAATGTCTTCCAGCGCGCGCTGAAAAGAAAACTTGCCCGACTCGATCTCTGACAGGATCGTGTCTAGACCGTGAGCGATCTTTTTCGCATCGTCTGCCGTAATGATGCCTTGCTTGGCCAGCATGTCGGCGTGGGCCTTGGACGCGGCGATGTCCTGGCGGTAGAGGTGGCGGTCGAAATCGATGGAGGCGTTAATCTCCTCCATGATGGCGCCGGGACCGGACGTAAACCGCCCGCCCCACATTTTGTTACTCATGGCTTGCCACCGAGGTTTCGCCGATCATGACCGAATCCACACAGCCTTCGTCCAGCTCAGGGCTTAAGCGGCTTGCCATGGTGGTGGCGGGCAGCATCGCCGGCGTGGTCGTCGGGCTGGCGGGGGTATACGGGGTTTCGACCCTGACGCGCAATGCGGGCGGCGACGTCGTCTGCCGCCCGGCCGTCGAATTGGCCAAGAAAATCGCGCCTTTGGCGCGTGGCGAGGTCGCCGCCGTTAACGTTGCCAAGAGCCCGCTGAAGGTGCCCGACCTTGCCTTCACCGACTCAACCGGCAAGCCGCTGACGCTCGCCGATCTGCGCGGCCGCACCTTGCTGTTCAACCTCTGGGCCACCTGGTGCGTGCCCTGCCGCACCGAAATGCCGACGCTGGACGCATTGCAATCCAAGCTAGGCGGCCCCGGTTTCGAGGTGGTGGCGGTCAATATCGACACGCGCGATCCCGGCAAGCCGAAGCAATTCCTGAAAGATATCGGCGTGCACAATCTCGCTTATTACGCCGACCCGACCGCCAAGACCTTCCAGGACCTGAAAAGCATCGGCCGCGCCTTCGGCATGCCGACCACCATACTGATCGATCCGCACGGCTGCGAGATCGGCACCATCGCCGGCCCGGCGCAATGGTCTAGCGATGACGCGGTGAAGCTGATCGAGGCGGCGCTCGGCAAGAGTTAGCGCGTCGGCACCGGCTTTTCGCCGCGGTAATCGTAGAAGCCGCGCTGCGTCTTGCGGCCGAGCCAGCCGGCCTCGACGTATTTCACCAGCAGCGGACACGGCCGGTATTTTGAATCGGCAAGCCCCTCGTGCAGCACCTGCATCACCGACAGGCAGGTATCGAGACCGATGAAATCGGCGAGCTCCAGCGGACCCATCGGATGATGCGCGCCGAGCCGCATCGCCGTGTCGATCGCCTCGACGTTGCCGACGCCTTCGTACAGCGTGTAGATCGCCTCGTTGATCATCGGCAGCAGAATGCGGTTGACGATGAAGGCGGGAAAATCCTCCGACACCGCGATGGTCTTGCCGAGCTTGGAGACGAAGGCCTTGCTCGCCTCGAAAGTGGCGTCGTCGGTGGCAATGCCGCGGATCACTTCGACCAGCTCCATCAGCGGCACCGGATTCATGAAATGAATGCCGATGAAGCGTTCCGGGCGATCGGTGGAGGACGCCAGCCGCGTGATCGAAATCGAGGATGTATTTGAGGCGACGATAGCTTCAGGCCGCAGCACCGCGCACAGATCCGAGAAGATCTTGCGCTTGACGTCTTCTTTTTCGGTCGCGGTCTCGATCACAAGGTCGCAAGCGGCGAGCGCGTCGTATTTCTCCGCCGGCTTGATCAGCGCCATCGCGCTCTTCTTCTGATCTTCGCTGATCGCCTTGCGCGCCACCTGGCGCGTCATATTGCCATTGATGGTCGCCAAGCCTTCCTTGATGCGCTCGCCCGACACGTCGTTCATCAAGACGGGAAAACCCGCCAGCGCGCAGACATGGGCGATGCCATTGCCCATCTGTCCCGCGCCGATCACCCCGATATTTTTGATATTAGGCGCCATAATCTGATCCGATCGATGCAAAGTCCCGGCTTCTCAGCTTCGAACAGGCGCCTCTTCTACGACGAACCGCCCGAAGAGGCCACGGGCGGCCGGACCGATTTCAAAAGCGTGGTCAACGCCCGAGCTTGCCCAATTCCGCCGCCAATTCCGGCAGCGCCTGATAAAGATCGGCGACCAGCCCGTAATCGGCGACCTGAAAGATCGGCGCTTCCTCGTCCTTGTTGATTGCAACGATGACTTTCGAATCTTTCATGCCGGCAAGATGCTGGATAGCGCCGGAAATCCCGACCGCGATGTAAAGTTCGGGCGCCACCACCTTGCCGGTCTGGCCGACCTGCCAGTCGTTGGGCGCGTAGCCGGCGTCGACCGCCGCGCGCGAGGCGCCGACAGCGGCGCCAAGCTTGTCGGCCACCGGCTCGATATATTTGGTGAAGTTCTCGCGGCTCTGCATGGCGCGGCCGCCCGAGATGATGATCTTGGCGGAGGTCAGCTCGGGACGATCCGACTTCGATAATTCCTCGCCAACGAAAGATGACAGTCCCGGATCGGCGGCGGGCGCCGCGTTTTCGACGCTTGCTGAACCGCCCTGCCCGCTCGCCTGGAAGGTCGAGGTGCGTACGGTGATGACTTTCTTGGCGTCGGACGACTTCACCGTTTGGATCGCATTGCCGGCATAGATCGGCCGTTCGAAGGTGTCGGGCGCGATCACCTTGGTGATGTCGGAGATCTGCATGACGTCGAGCAGCGCCGCAACGCGCGGCATGACATTTTTGCCCGTCGTGGTCGACGGCGCGACAATGGCGTCGTAGCTGCCGGCGAGCGACACGATCAGCGCGGCCAGCGGCTCGGCGAGCTGATGCCCGTAAGGCGCGGCGTCGGCGAGCAAAACTTTCTTCACGCCGTCAAGCTTGGCGGCGGCATCGGCGGCGGCTTTGCAATCTTTGCCAGCGACCAGCACATGCACGTCACCGTCCAGCGCTTTCGCCGCGCTGAGCGCTTTCGCGGTCGCGTCCTTGACGGTCTTGTTGTCGTGTTCGGCGAGAAGAAGCGTGGTCATAGCACCCCCGCTTCGTCTTTGAGCTTGCCGATCAGCTCGGCGACCGAGCCGACTTTGACACCCGACTTGCGGCCGGCCGGCTCAGTGGTCTCGAGCACTTGCAGGCGCGGCTTGATATCGACGCCGTAATCGGACGGCTGCTTCTCCTCGATCGGCTTCTTCTTCGCCTTCATGATGTTGGGCAGCGAGGCGTAGCGCGGCTCGTTCAGCCGCAGATCGGTGGTGATGATCGCCGGCGCCTTTAGCTTCACCGTCTGCAGGCCGCCATCGACCTCGCGCGTCACCGTGACGCTGTCGCCGTCGAGCGCGAGCTTGGAGGCGAAGGTGCCTTGCGACCAGCCGAGCAGCGCGGCCAGCATCTGGCCGGTTTGATTGCAGTCGTCGTCGATCGCCTGTTTGCCCATGATGACCAGGCCGGGCTTTTCGGCCTCGACGATAGCCTTGAGAATTTTTGCGACCGCCAGCGGCTCGATCAGGCCGTCGGCTTTCACCAGGATGCCGCGGTCGGCGCCCATCGCCAGCGCGGTGCGGATCGTCTCGGACGCCTGCGCGGGGCCGATCGACACCGCCACGATCTCGGTGGCCTTGCCGGCTTCCTTAAGGCGGATCGCCTCCTCGACGGCGATCTCATCGAAGGGGTTCATCGACATCTTGATATTGGCGAGCTCGACGCCGGAACCGTCCGCCTTGACGCGGATCTTGACGTTGAAATCGACCACCCGCTTCACGGGCACCAGAATTTTCATTGATCCCCCATCCCAGGGCGGCTCAGGCAAGGCGGCGGGAAGCTAAAGGCCGTGCCGTCGGCATGTCAACGATTATGCTGCGGCGCAAAACCGGCTTACCGGTTCTGCCCAGGCGCCCAAAGCACGTCGCGCGCGCCTTTATCGTTGGCGTAGCGGCCGGCGACGAACAGATAGTCGGAGAGGCGGTTGACGTATTTCAGTGAAGGCGCGGATACGCCCTCCCCGTCCGCGTCGTTGAGTTCGACCATGATGCGTTCGGCGCGCCGGCACACGGTGCGGGCAAGGTGCAGATAGGCGGACGCCGCGCTGCCACCCGGCAGGATGAACGACTTGAGCGGCTCAAGCTCGGCATTGAGCCGGTCGATCTCGCCCTCCAGCCAGGCCACTTGTGCGTCGGTCACCGTCAGCCGCGCGCCGCCGGGGCCTTTTTCGGCGAGGCACAGATCGGCCTCGACATCGAACAAGTCGTTCTGGATGCGCGCGAGCGCCGCATCGAGGGCGCCGCCCGCCGTGTGCAAGCGCACCAGGCCAATGACGGCATTGACCTCGTCCACGGTGCCATAGGCTTCCACGCGCAGGTCGTATTTCTTGCGCCGCGCGCCCGACCCCAGCGAGGTCGTGCCGTCGTCGCCGGTGCGGGTATAGATGCGGTTGAGGACCACCATTCCGGACGGCCTTTCGCATGAGTTCAAAATCGGAGTAGTCTTGCCTATCTTATCCGGTTTCAGACGCAAGTAATGGGGGGACAAAACATGCGAATTCTCGCGATCGCCCTGGCCGGGGCTTGTCTGATGATGCCTTTCGCCACGCCATCGAAGGCCTGCCAAGGCGTATCGGCCAAGGCCGCCGCCGTCGACCTTTCCGCCGAAGAGAAAAAGGCGCCCAAGAAGAAGGTCGCCATGAAGAAGAAAAAGGAAAAAGTCGAGTACATGCGCGCGGCCCCGATGCCGCCGGGCGCGAAATAGCGCGACAGAAAGACCGAAGCGTCAGCGGCCCATCGCCCAGATCGTCAGCATGATGACGACGATGGCGACGAATTGCAGCAGCACGCGCAGCCGCATGAGCTTCTGCGAGGTGTTGGGTGAGCCGCCGCGCATCATATTGACGAGGCCGAGCACCAGCACGATCGACACCGCAATAATCGCGGCCGGCACCAGGTAGTGCGACATAAATCCCGACATGGCGGCCTTCTAACACCAACCGGCGGGCGCGGCCACCCGCCCGCGCGCCTACAATTCTGACTCGCCATATAGTTGTATCGACGCTAACATTCGCCAAGGTTTGCAGGGGCTGGTTGGCGTATGGCGTTCGCAGTCGATGCGGGAGCGGCGCGTGTCCGCTCGCGGGTGTCGTTTGAAGCGCCGCTTGAACCCCGACCCTTTCCCGAACTTGACTGCGTGCGCACGCGGCTCGCCGCCGATGTGCTTCATGCTGCCGAGGCGCGGGCCGGCGCGTTCGGCACTGGCGCTGACCGCGTTCTGATTTCCTCCGGCGCGCTCGACGAGGAAACCTATCTGCGCGCGCTCGGCGAAAGCCTCGGCGTGACCTTCGAGCCGCTCGACGGTGTGCCTAGGTGCCGCGCCATCGTCCGCCGCATGACGGCATCGGTGCCATTCAGCCCCTTGGCCGTGGCGACGTACACGGCCAGTTCCTTGGTGGTCATCGGCCCGCTGGCCAGCGCCGCAGCGCAAAGCCGTCACGGCGCTCGCCACGCTTTACGGCACCAGTGTCGTCATCGGCTATCTCACATCGGCTTTCCTCGGCTGGTTGGGACTGATGCGGCGCGGCCTTTTATCGACCGCCTGGGTGTTGTTGCTGACGCCGCTGCATTGGCTGTTGCTGTTGCTGTCGCTTGCGGCCTGGCGCGCGCTCTATCAGCTCATCGCCGCGCCTTACACCTGGGAGAAGACCGAGCACGGGCTGGCCATGAGCTCGCGGCTCAACGACGCCATGACGCGCTCGCTCTTGCAGCTCGAGCGCCATCTCACCGAGCTTGAAATGTCGGGTTACCTGCCGGCGATCTCGGGCCGAACTAGAGATATCTCTTCAAATCCGCGGCCGCTTCCTCGGGCCGCCGCTTGAGGCTGAAGGGCGCGACGAAACGGCCCTGCTTGTCCATCAGATAGACCAGCGCGGTGTGGTCCATGCTGTAATCGCCGTTGCCGGTCGGCACTTTCTCGGCGAAGACGTGATAGGCCTTCTCGGCCGCCGCGATCGCCTGCGGGTCGCCGGTCGCGCCGCGCAAGTGCGGATCGAAGCTCGACAGGTAGTCCTTCATCACTGCCGCCGTGTCACGCTCGGGATCGACCGTGATGTAGAGCGCATGCACGCGGTCGGCATCCTTGCCCATGGCGCGCAGCACTTCCGAAATCTCGAACAGCGTGGTCGGGCAGATATCGGGACAATGCGTGTAGCCGAAGAACACCAATAGCGGCTCGCCCTTCATGTCCTGGTCGGTGATCGGCCTGCCGTCCTGGTCGGTGAGCTTGAACGGTCCACCGATCGCCGAGCCGGCTGGCGCACCGCTGCGAAATTGTCCGGTGGCGAACAGGAATACCATGAGAAAAACCACCAGCCCGGCCAGAAAAGCCGACAGCACCAGCATGATGTGGGACGTGCGGGCCGTCATTGCGCCTCGTCTAGCTTGCGGTGGTCAGAAACACGCGGCCCAGCCGGCGCGCACGATTTCGAAGAACACGGCGGTGCCGTAATAGGCCCACAGGCCTAGCGTGGCCGCCATGATCGCCCCGCCCAGACCCGCCAGCAGCAATATGGGCCGCGCGCGGCTTGCCGTGGTGAAGGCCATGGGCGTCATTGAAATTCTCCGGGGGCGCCATCGATACCATCACATAAGTTCGTCGTCCTGATGCGGCAATAATGCCGCCCTGACCGCGGCGGTAAAATGGCGCCCGCCAGGCCCACACGTCCCCGCTGCATAAACTCCGGCTAGGAAAACATGCCGTATAAAAATTAACCATATTTCTTGAACTGCGCATTCGTCGCAGGGCCGCCATCTTTTCGCTAACCGATTGATAAAATGGTATTATTTTGCGGCATTTTAGCCATAAGCGCGGCCATTCGACGCTGTTTGCGTTGACTCAATTGGTTAAAGCCGGGAGATTGTATGAACCTTTCTCAGGTGAGGCACTTACGCCCAAAGAACAATAGGGCAATGGAGAGAATGTGATGCGCACCGCGTTGGCTTTAGCTCTAGCGATCTCAATGTCGGCCACGGCCGCGTGGGCCGAAGACGTGAAGGCCCCCGCCCCGGCCGCGGCCCCTGCGGCGGCGGCCCCGGCTCCTGCCCCTGCGGCGGCGCCGGCCCCGGCCGCAATACCGGCACCGATAGAGGCAAAATGCACCAATCCGAATGCGCTCGGCGTCGAGCGCGTCGTGCAGATCGACACCACTGGGGCGCCGGGTTTCGGCTTCCAGAACTTCAAGGCTTACGACTTCCTGCGCGATCATGAAGTCGTGCTGACCTTCGACGACGGTCCGTGGCCCGGCAATACCGAGCGCGTGCTCAAGGCGCTGGCCGATCAGTGCACCAAGGCGATGTTCTTCCCGATCGGCGAACACGCCGGCTGGCACCCGGAGATCCTCAAGCAGGACCTGGCCGCCGGCATGACCGTCGGCTCGCACACATGGTCGCACAAGGACCTGACCAAACTGTCCTTCGATGATGCCAAGGCCGAGATCGAGAAGGGCATTGCGGCCGTGAGCATCGCGTCCGGCAACAAGCCGATCGCGCCGTTCTTCCGCTTCCCGGCGCTGCGCATGCCGCCGGAAATCTTGAAATATCTCGCCACCCGCAACATCGCCATCATGTCCACCGACTGGGACACGTTCGACTTCAAGATGCGCAAGCCCGAGCAAGTCGTTAAATCCGTGCAGGAACGACTCAGCAAGCACGGCAAGGGCATCATCCTGATGCACGACTTCCAGCACGCGACTTCCGAGGCTGTTCCTCAGATCTTGAGTTGGCTCAAGCAGAATAACTTCAAGATCGTCCAGGTCGTGGGCAAGGAGCCGCTCCAACCGCTGCCCGAGTATGTCAAAATAGTAGACAAGGAGATGGGCGGCGGCCTCGAGGAGGCGCGCCCGATGTCGAGCGTGATCAAGACCATTGGCGGCGGCACCAGCAACTAACTTAAGCCGCAAAGCCGACGCATTAATCCGGCCGCGCAGAGCTTGTGCGGCCGGTTTTTTTCGGGCGACTGAACCGGAAGCTGCGGTTGCGGATTATTGGGGTGCTGGGGGAACGAGGGTCGAACAATGCGCGCTTGGTTTCCCACACTGTTGGCCGCCGTCCTGACCGCCGGTGCGGCCTGGGCCGCGCAGGATCCGACCGGCGAGTGGCAGGTCGAAGACGGTCGCGCCCATATCCGCATCGTCGATTGCGACGGCGTGCTGTGGGGCGTGGTGTCGTGGGAACGAAAGCCCGGCCACGACATTCATAATCCCGATGCTTCGAAACGCGGCCACCCGACGCTGGGCATTCCGGTCCTGCTGAACATGAAACCCGCCGACGACCCCGGCCAGTGGGAGGGCGATATCTACAATGCCCAAGACGGGCGCACATATGACGCCTCGATCGAGCTGCGCGACCAAGACACGCTGCATGTGGAAGGCTGCGCGCTTGCCGTGCTCTGCGGCGGCGAGGATTGGAAGCGGCTAGTCCAACCCCAGACGACGGAGGCCCAGCCTGGCAACGGTGCGGGCACGACGGGCGCTCCGGCGAGCGCGACCACCGCGGACATTTGCGCCGGCGTTGCGGGGCGGCCCCATTAGCACCGGTTGAAACAGCACGGCGGCGGCCAGCGTGCAGACCAGCGACAGCGCCAGCAGCCTGCCCATGCTCGACGTGCCCGGATGGTTGGAGAACCACAGGCTGCCGAAGGCCGTGGCTGTGGTCAGCGCGCTGAAAAACACCGCGCGCGTCAAAGGCGACTGCAGCACCTGTGCCTGCCCGCCGCGCCAGGCCATCACGTAATAGATCTTGAAGGCGACGCCGATGCCGAGCAGCAGCGGCAAGGCGATGATATTGGCGAAGTTGAGCGCCAGCCCGAGCGCCACGCACAGTTCCAGCGTCACCACCCCCGCCACCAGCAGCGGAATAATCGTCCGCAGCACGTCGCCGACGCGGTGCAGTGTCAGCCACAGCAGCAGAGTAATCGACAACAACGCCCAGACACCGGCCTCGATGAAGGCGCGGATGATGGTGTGGCCCGATTCCAGAATGGCGATCGGCCCGCCGGTCGCGCGCGGCTCGACCGCCAACACCGCACGGGCAAATTCGCGGATCTCGGCATTGTCGTTGAGCGCGCCTTTCGGCAACACCTCGACGCGGGCACGGCCGTCCGGCGTAAGCCATTGCTCGCGCATAGACGCCGGTAGCGTGCGCTCGTTCACCAAATGCGGCTGCAGCGCGTTGCGCAACCCTTCAAGCGCGGTTTGCAACGGCGTGACGAAGATAGCCTGCGCGCGCTCGCGCACCGCGGGGGCCGCCGCCGCAAGCTGGCCGAGATCGGCTGCCAGCCGCTTGGCGGCCGCGGGGCCTGCGCCTCCGCGATTGCCGGCGGCCTGCTCGAGCGCGCGCTGCGCACGCTTGAGCGCATCGACATTGTCTTTATCGCCCGGCGGCGGACGCCGCGCGGCCTCGATCGCCGGGATCAGCGCCCTGGCTGCATTGTTGATAAGCGCAAGTTTCCTGTCCTGGTCGCCGGGCACGAAGCTCGCGAGCGTGCGCACGCTCGACACTTCCGCCACCTTGTCCAAGCGTTGGGCGATTTGCGCGGCGTCCGGCTGCGAGCTCGCCAGCACGTCGACCGCATTGGCGCCGACTGCCGGATCGCTACGGACGTCGAGATAGGTCGCAATCGATTCCGAATGCGGGTTGCGCAAGTCGATAGGGTTGAAGTCGAATTTCAGGTAATACAGCAGCGGCAGGGCCGCCACCACCGCCGCCGCGCTACCGATCAAGATCGGCATACGGTAGTGCGTCATGAAATCGTCGACCGGCGCCAGCGCGGCATAGCCGAGCGGCTCGCTCTCGCCGGACGGATTGAACAGCATCAGCAGCGCCGGCAGCACCGTGATGCAGCCGAGAAAGGCGATGATCATGCCGAGGCCGGCGATCTGGCCGAGTTCGGACACGCCGCGGTAGGCGGTCGGGACGAACGACAAGAAGCCGGCAGCGGTGGCGGCCGCCGCGAGCGCCAACGGTATCGCGATATGCTCGCCGGCATTCAACAGCGCGGCGCGCAGGTCGTCGATTTCGTGGCGCTCGGCACGGTAGCGCACGCTGAATTGAATGCCGAAATCGACGCCGATCCCGACGAACAGCACCGCGAACGCGACCGAAATCAGATTGAGCGCGCCGACCATCATCAGGCCCGCCGCGGCGGTGATCGCCAGGCCGATGGCGACCGTGATGAACACGGCAACGATGATGCGCGCCGAGCGCAATGCCAGCCATAGAATGATGAGGACGGTGATGACGGTTGCGATCAGGTTGGGCAGCGCACCGTCGGCGATGGTGGCGAATTCCTCGTCCGCGATCGGCACCGGGCCGGTGAGGCGCACCCGCGCGCCAAGCTCATTGAGTTTCAGATCGGCGACGGTTTGGCGGACCGCGTCGCTCGCCGCCTTGCCCGGCTCAAGCGCGGCATAATCGAGCACCGGGTGGATTTCGACAAAGCGCCGCAGGTCGCTCGCTTCCGGCGGCTTGCCGGAAACGAGTTCGCGCCAGGAAAAATAAGCGGTCTTGCCGGCCAGCACCGCATCGAGCGTGGCCGATGCCTCGTTCAGCGTGACGGCGAGCGGCGCAAGCCCGGCTTCGCCATTCTGTTGCGCGCTCAGCAATCCGAACGACAGCGCCTGGCTCAAGCCGCGCAGGCTGGGGTCGCCGGCCAGCACCCGGATGAGCGGGGCCGACTGCTGCAATTGGCCTACGGTTGCCGCGACCTGGTCGGCGGGCAGGAACAGCAGGGCCTCGTGGGCAAAGAATGGCGACTCGGATGTGGCCTCGACCGAACTGAAAAGGTTCTTGCGTCCGGACAGCGCATCGGTGAGCGACTGCGCGGCCTTGCTGGCGGATTCCGAGGCCGGCGCGTCGATGACGGCAATGATGGTTTCCTTGCCCTGCGGAAAAGTCGCGTTGAACGTCAGTTCGCGCTGCCGCCACGGCAAATCGGGCGAGATCAGCCGGGTGACATCGGTATTGATGGCGAAATGACGCGCGGAGTAGACGCTGGCGCCTGCGGCCAGCAACACGCTGATGCCGATCACCCACCACGGCCGGCGCGTGCACAGTTCGATCAGCGTCTTAATCGCGGATTGGACCAAAGCGGCCTCGGACGGATTTCTGCGCTCTCCGGGACCACCGCGATATCACATTGCGATGACGGAAGCTTGCGGGTTTAGCCCCGCCCGGTCACGCCGCCCGGCGGCTTCTCGATGTAGCCGAGCGCGGCCTTGAGCTGTGCGTCCTCCGGCGTGCCGATGACCTGGGTCTTGATCGGCGCCGAATAGGTTTCGGCTTCGGTCGGGGCGCCTTCCGTGGTGCTCGCCTCCTGTTTGGGCTTGGGGAGCAGCGACCCCGGATTGTGGAATGCGCCGCTCAGCGCGCTTTCGTGCGGCATGAAGGCACCCGCCACCTGCTGGTCCTTGGGTGCCTCCACGACGATATCGGGCGCGATGCCCTGGCCCTGGATCGAGCGTCCGCCGGGCGTGTAGTAGAGCGCTGTCGTCAGCCGCAGGGCGCCGTGGCCGTTGAGCGGGATGATGGTCTGCACCGAGCCCTTGCCGAAGCTTTGCGTGCCCATGATCTTGGCGCGCTGGCGGTCCTGCAAGGCGCCGGCCACAATCTCCGACGCCGAGGCCGAGGCGCCATTGATCAGCACGACGATCGGGGAATTCGGAATCAGATCGCCGTTGCCGGATACGTTGAAGGCATGGTTGTCGTCGCTGCGGCGGCCTTTAATGGTGACCACCGTGCCGCCGTCGAGAAAATCGCCGGCCACGGCAACCGCCGCCGCCAGAAGCCCGCCGGGATCGTTGCGCAGATCGAGCACGAGGCCTTTGAGCTTGCCGCCCGCGTCCTGCTTCAGCTTCTCCACCGCCTGCTTGAAGTCGCGCGGCGTGTCGCCGCCGAATTCGCTGATGCGCACATAGCCGATGCCATTCGGCTCGAGACTCGATTTGACCGTGTCCACCTGAATGATCGCGCGCGTGATGCTGACGTCGAACGGCTTCTCGGTGCCGCGCGCGATGGTGAGCTTGACGCTGGTGCCAGGGTCGCCGCGCAGCAGGCGCACGACTTTCGACAGATCCATGCCCTGCGCGCTGCCGCCGTCGATGCCGACGATCAGATCGCCGGGCTGCAGGCCGGCATGCGCCGCCGGCGTGCCGTCGATCGGCGAGATGACTTTGGGAACGCCGTGCTCTTCCGAAATCTGGATGCCGAGGCCGCCGAATTTGCCGCTGATGTCGGCTTCCGACTCCTTGTACTCCTGCTCGTCCATGTAGTCGGAATGCGGATCGAGCCGCGTGAGCATGCCCTTGAGCGCGTCCTTGGTCAGGTCATGCGGGTCGACCGCGTGCACGTAGTCCTGCTCGACCACCTGGATCACGCCGTTGATCAAGGCGAGATCGATCGGCGACGGCCCGGCGCGGCGGGCGCCGAGCGCAAAGGCAACCGGCATGGCAACCAGGGCGGTAGCAACGACGCTGACAATAACCAGGCGCGACTTTTTCATCGGGACGACCTCGAAGGCGTTGGAGAGGGCAGCGCCGCCAACGCAGGCGTCGCCCCTCGGTAAAACGATGCAAGGAGGCCAACGGTCCTTGCGGGAATGGGCGCGGGAGCCGGGTTAAGGCCTCCGCTTAGCGTGTCTTTTCATGCGCTTTTTGCGAGGCAAAATTTGGGCCGGCAAGACAGCCTCGTTACGGCGCACGGCGCGTAAAAGCGGTCAAAATCGAGGAGGCGGCGGTGGCATGCTCGTAGGCGAGCCGGCCCGCCACCACGAACAGCGTCGCCGCCAGCACCACGCGCAGCGCCCGCTCCGGGATGCGGAGGGCAAAATAGCTGCCGACGAAGATGCCCGGCAGCGAGCCGATCAGCAGCGAGCCCATGATGTGCCAATCGACCGAGCCCATAAGCCAATGGCCGAGCCCGGCGACCAAAGTCAGCGGAACCGCGTGCGCGATATCGGAACCGACGATCCGCGCCATCGGCAAATGCGGGTATAGGACGATCAGCGCGATCACGCCAATGGCGCCGGCGCCGACGGAGGAAATCGAAACCAGCACGCCGAGCGCCAGGCCGACAACAATCGTGCTGATCGCGGTCCGGCGCGGATCGAGCGCGCGCATGCGCGCGCGATAGAACTCCACGATCGGCTGCCCGAACACCAACACCAGCGCCGTCGCAAACAGCGCGCCGCTGAGCACAAAAGTAATCAGGCCGCGCGCGGCCTCGCCATTCAGATCGAAATGCGACAGCACGGCAAGCGTGACGACTGTCGCCGGAACACTGCCGCAGGCCAGGCGGCCGACAACGCGCCAATCGATGCTGCGGGCAAAGCCGTGCACCAGACTGCCGCCAGTCTTGGTCGCCGCCGCGTACAGCAAGTCGGTCCCGACAGCGGTCGCCGGATGGACGCCAAAAAGAAGAATCAGCAATGGCGTCATCAACGATCCGCCGCCGACGCCGGTCATGCCGACCAGCATGCCGACAAAAAATCCCGACAGCGAATAGAGCGGGTCGATCATCGAATCTGCCTCGTACGGCCTGAGGGGCCAGCGGCAAGCTAAGCACAGCGCGGCGCGCTGGTCACGGCAACGAATTGACGCAATATGCGTTCCACAGCTTGATACACGCTTTTTCGTGAAATTTTCCGCAAGCGGAAGGCTGTCGCGACGACCAAAAAATACCTATTTTCTCCAACAGCATCATGGCAGCATATTCTTCCGCCGTAGGCGGCTACCGAAGCAGCGGATCCGGCGACGATGACCGAGATTGCGACAATTACGATCAATCCGGCCATCGACATTTTCGTCAATGTCGATCGCGTCGAGCCGACCAAGAAATTACGCTGCTCGGCGCCCAAGCGCGATCCCGGCGGCGGCGGCATCAACGTCGCGCGCGCGGCGCACCGGCTCGGCGGCAGCGTGGTGGCGATCTACCCGGCTGGCGGCGCCATCGGCAAATTGCTGCAGCGGCTGGTCGAGCGTGAAGGTATCGACAGCGTGACGACGCCGTCGCATGTCGAGACGCGCGAAAATTTCACCGCTTATGAAGAAGCGAGCGGCGAGCAATATCGTTTCGTGCTGCCGGGCTCGGCGTTGCACAAGGCCGAATGGGAGGCCTGTCTCGACAAGCTGGCGACGCTGCCGGAGCGGCCGAAGATCGTGGTGGCGAGCGGCAGTATTCCACCCGGCGTGCCGGAGGATTTCTTCGCGCGTGTTGCGCGCCAAGCCAAGGCGTTCGGCGCCAAAATAGTGCTCGATACGTCGGGGCCGGCGCTCAACGCGGCGCTCGTGGAAGGCGTAACGCTGATCAAGCCGAATCTCTCGGAGTTCAGCGAATTCGTCGGCCATCCGCTGCCGCGCGAGCAGGACCGCATCGCTGCCTGCCGTAAACTGGTGGCCGAGAAGCGCGTCGAAGCGGTGGCGCTCACTTTGGGCGATGATGGCGCGCTGCTGGTCACCGCCGATGGCGCCTGGCGCGCCGAGCCGCTGCGAGTCGAGGTGGTGAGCGCAGTGGGCGCCGGCGACAGTTTCCTTGGCGGCATGGTGGCCGCGCTGGCTGAGGGTGAGCGGGCCGAGCATGCCTTTCGCATGGCCGTAGCCGCCGGCGCCGCCGCGGTGATGACCCCCGGCACCGAGCTATGCCGTGAAGAAGACGTGCGCCGGCTGTTGGCCGAAGTGCGCGTCAGCGAGATCGCACCGGCGGTTTCCTAGCGCGCGGTCAGCTGCTGTTTTTCGCAGTATTGCTGCGCGTATTTCTCGGCCAAGCGCTGCATCTCGCGACCGTAGGTGTTCTTGTCGGTGCCGGTCCATTCGCGCGCGAGATCGGCGAAGGTCACCGGGCGGTGCAATCGCCGCATGATCTCCTGCACGTCGTCCTGCACCTGACGCGTGCGCTTGGCGACCGGCTGCGGGATGCGCATGGTCGAATACATCAGCACGTGCTGCAGATGCGCGAGCGCGCCGGTTTTGACGTCGTTGAAATGTTCGCCCGGTAGGCCGGAGATCGTGGCGCCGAGGCCGGCGAAATTATTGTCGCTCGCCGGCACGCCGGCGGGCGCGCCGTCGGGGCGGCGGAAGGTGAGATAATTGGTCTCGATCAGCATCTGGAAGAAGGCGTAGTCCCAGCGCACGGCAACGCATTTTTCCGGCGGTCGCGCGACGCAGACGCCGATGGTCTGGTAGAGCGAGGCAATGTTGGCGAAGCGCGGCTCGATGATGCGCGGCGTGCTGCGCTTGGCGTTGGTGGCGGCGACGAAATCCATCAGCGTGTCGGGCGCGACGCATTTCGGCACTTCGTTGCCGGCGCTCGCAATGATCGGCGGCAGCGCCGCGGCCAACGCGCCCGTCGGCACCAGCAATGCAAACAGCAAAGCCAGCCGAATTTTCATGAACCCCCACCCCGAATGAGGCGGTTCAAATAGGGTGATTCGGGTTAATTTTGGGCGACTAGATTGTGGCGGCGCAGGCTGGAGCGGGCGAAGGGAATCGAACCCTCGTATGCAGCTTGGGAAGCTGCCGTTCTACCATTGAACTACGCCCGCGAATTTTTCGCTTTATGCCATGGCGAAAGAGCATAGCAAACATCAATACTGGATCGGCCTTGACAGCGTCAGGCCAAAGACCCGGTCATCTTCATTCCAGCTTCGCCGGGCCTGGTTGATGCTGGATGGATCGGGCGCTTGCCAGTAGTTCGATTGATCGGCGCTGAGCCGCGCGGTCATGCCCATGTTGGGGTCGATCGTCGGAATCTCGATTTTCTTCCACCGCGGATTAATTTTGTCGCTGGAGTCCTGCGCGTGGCCAACGCTCGCGAAACCGAGCAGAATAACAACGGCGCAAAGCGCGGCGCGCATGAATGGCTCCCCACGGGGGCGATAGCGTGCCGCAAGGATAGCGAAAGCCGTGCGGCGGCGGCAAGGGCCACAGCTAGCTCTTGAAATGCTTGGAAAGCTTGAGGCTCTGCGCCTGGTAATTCGAGCCGATGCCTTGGCCGTAAAGCGTGTCGGGCCGCGCCAACATTTTCTCGTAAACCAGGCGGCCGACGATTTGGCCGTGCTCCAGGATGAACGGCACTTCGCGCGAGCGCACTTCCAGCACCGCGCGGGCGCCCTTGCCGCCGGAGCCGGCATAGCCGAAACCGGGATCGAAGAAGCCGGCATAGTGGACGCGGAATTCGCCGACCAGCGGATCGAATGGCACCATCTCGGCGGCGTAATCGGGCGGCACTTGCACCGCTTCTTTCGAGGCGAGGATGTAGAATTCGTTGGGATCGAGGATCAGGCTCTTGTCCGGGCGCGCGTGCATCGGCTCCCAGAAATCGAGCACGGTGTAGCCGGCGCGGCGCTCGACATCGATCAAACCGGTGTGGCGCTTGGCGCGATAGCCGACAAGCCCGCCTGGGCCGATGCCGGACAAATCGACGCCGACCGCGACCCCTTCGCTGACATCCGCGTCGTCCGAATCAACCAGCCGCTCGCGCGCGTGCAATTCGCGCAACGCCTCCGCGCCGAGCAACGCGCCGCCGCGGCGGAAGCGGATTTGCGACAACCGCGAGCCCTCCCGCACCAGCACCGGGAAGGTGCGCGGGCTGATCTCGGCATAAAGCGGGCCGTGATAACCGGCCGCGATGCGATCGAAGCCGCGGATTTCGTCGGCGATGACGCGTGTGAACACGTCGAGCCGGCCGGTCGAGCTTTTCGGATTGGCCGCCGCCGAAATCTCGCCCGGCAATGCCAGGCTTTCGAGCAGCGGCACAATATAGACGCAGCCGGTCTCCAGCACCGCGCCGTCGCCGAGCGCGACCTCGTGCAGCTTCAAGCCGTCGATGCGTTTGGCGACCGTGCTCGAGCCGGGCAAAAAACTCGCGCGCACGCGGTAGGCGACGTCGCCCAGCCGCAAATCGAGGCTTGCCGGCTGAATTTGGTCGGGCGCGAACTCGGCCGCGGGCAAAATCCCACCGACGCGGGCAAGCGCCGCGATCATACGGTCGGGCAAAATGCCCTTGTCCTCGACGGCGAATGAGAGTGCCACGGCGCCCTTCCAGTGCGCGCCGATCTAACCCGACAGGTGCCTTGACGGGAAGCCGCCTGCCCGGCTACAAACAATTTAATCCGTGGTCATTTGAGCCGGCCGGCTTGCAGCCACGTTAAACAAATCGCTAAAAGGCCGGGGACGCGTGAGCCCGGCCGAGACATTTCTCCGGCCGGTTTTTTGTTGGCCGGCGCATGGCCCCGAAAAGTGGACACCGGTTTTCGGACTAGGCCATGCGCAAACCGACTAAAGGAGGCCGTCATGCCCGCGTCAAAGACCTACCGCCCCGAAACCCGGCTGGTTCATGCCGGAACGCTACGCTCGCAATTTGGCGAGACTTCCGAAGCGCTATTCCTGACCCAAGGTTACATCTACCCGAGCGCCGAGGAATGCGAAGCACGCTTCTCCGGCAAGATCCCGGGCTACGTCTATTCGCGCTACTCCAACCCGACTTTGAGCATGTTCGAACAGCGCATGGCCGCGCTCGAAGGCGCGGAAGCCTCGCGCGCGACCGCGACCGGCATGGCTGCGGTCACCACCGCGCTGATGGGTCTGGTGCGCGCGGGCGACCACGTGGTCGCAGCCAAGGCGCTGTTCGGCTCCTGCCGCTGGGTGATCGAGGAATGGCTGCCGCGCTTCGGCGTCACCTCGACGCTGGTCGACGGCAAGGACCTGGCGCAGTGGAAAAAGGCAGTGCGCAAGGAGACCAAGGCGTTCTTCATGGAGACGCCGACCAACCCGACGCTGGAGGTGTACGATATCGCCGCGGTCGCCGAGATCGCGCACAACGCCGGCGCGCAATTGGTGGTCGATAACGTGTTTGCAACGCCACTTTATCAGAGCCCGCTCGCGCTCGGCGCCGACTGCGTGGTCTATTCGGCGACCAAGCACATCGACGGACAGGGCCGCGTGCTCGGCGGCGTGATCCTCGCTTCGGAAAAATTCATCATGGATCACGTGCACCAGGTTATCCGGCAGACTGGGCCGTCGCTGTCGCCGTTCAACGCCTGGGTCCTGCTGAAAGGGCTGGAGACCTTGTCCGTGCGCGTCGAGCGGCAAACCAAAACTGCCGGCGCCGCCGCCGACGCGCTCGCCGGCCACAAGAAGATCACGCGGCTGATCTATCCCGGGCGCAGCGATCATCCGCAGGCGGACGTTATCAAGAAGCAGATGAAGGCAGGCTCAACGCTGTGTTCGTTCGAGGTGAAGGGTGGCAAGGAAGGCGCCTTCCGCTTCCTCAACGCGCTCAAGCTGATCGGCATCACCAACAATCTCGGCGACGCCAAGAGCCTGGTCACGCATCCGACCACGACCACACATCAGCGCCTGACACCTGCGCAACGCGCCGAACTCGGCATCGGCGACGGCCTGGTGCGTTTCTCGGCCGGGCTCGAGCACCCGGACGACGTGATCGAAGATTTGCTGACGGCCCTGGACGCCGTTTAGTCGGCGAAGTTGTGGACGGCGGCCGACAAGACCGGCCGCTGCGCGGCTTCCGCGATCGAGTGCGCCAGGCTCTTGGCCAGGCACGCGTAGCTCCAATCGTTCATGTGGAGCCCGTCGGGCGACACAAAGGCCTTGAAGTCCATGTGATCGGCGTCGCGCCAGTGCCGCATCACGTCGAAGCGCGGATAAAGATCGACGTCTTCCTGCTTCGCGGTCACGGCGATCAGCTCGACCATGTGCTCGGCTTCCGGCTTGGCGATGACCTTCGGCGCGTACTGCGGATCGAGCAGAATGACGTCGGCGCCGGTCGCGCGGATTTTCTTGACGCCGAAATGAATCGACGCGCCGCGATTGGCGATATCGTGGTCGCGAATGACGGAATTGGTGCCGAGCTGCCAAATGACCAGATCGGGCTTGGCGGCGACGATGGCTTCGTCGAAACGCTTGAGCATGTCGGGAACTTCTTCGCCGTTGACGCCGCGATTGATCACTTTGATGTCGCGGCCGGGGAAGCGCTGCGCGAGCTCGGCTTGCAGCCGGCTCGGATAGGTCGCAGCCGGTGAGCTCGCCCCCGCGCCCGCAGTCGACGACGAACCGATGGCGACGATTGTAATCGGCTGACCGATCGACAGTTTATGTCCGACGCGCGACAGCGGAACGGCGAAGCGCACGGGATTAAGCTGCGCGTCGCAGCGCGGTTGCTCGGCGCGCGCGGCGATCGGCAGAGCGACAGTCGCCGCGAGCGCGGCGACGGCGATGTGCTTTGCCGCGCGAAGCGTGAGATGGTGTCGCACTTAGTTTCCCGCCCCCGGCTTAGCGCCCTCGATTTGAGGTCCGCCCTGCTTAGCCGCCTCGTTGACGAGATC
Source organism: uncultured Pseudomonadota bacterium (assembly GCA_963710705.1). GTDB lineage: Bacteria > Pseudomonadota > Alphaproteobacteria > Rhizobiales > Xanthobacteraceae > Pseudolabrys. The sequence goes on along the minus strand of CAVQBI010000002.1, from coordinate 1,257,872 downwards.
AGCCAGCAACCACCCGATACAATTATGAACTCGTCCGGCGATATCAAGCTTGTTGGTCGCGCCGGTCAAGTCGAATGTACCAAGGTCGGCCCAGAGTTTCATTATTTCGAACCTGTCGAACAGCGGCACTTCATGTTGCAGCGCAACCCAACGCATGATCTCGGCATACGTCGATAACGCAATCATCGACTCCGTTCGCGGACTGTACTGCGCATTGACTAAGATAACGTCAGCGCCTGCCGAACGAGCAATATTGATACCCTGATCGAGGGCCTGCCCGAATTGATCCTGATCAACCGCCTGCATGGCGTCGACCGTTCCAGTCTGCCAGATCACCAGCGCCGGTTTTATTTCGGCCAGCGGCTTTTCGAGTGTTTTGACCATCTCGCCGGCGGTGCGGCGCGCTTTGACGTCAGCGGTAACCTTCACCGTGACGCCGGGCAGCAATTCGGTCAGCGCCTTCTGCAGGCGGGCGGGGTATGACGCGCGCACGCCATTCGGCCCAGGCAGAACGGAGGAGCCGGCGCCAACCACCAGCACGTCGAGCTTCTTGGCCGCAACCGCGGCCGCGACGCGGTGCAGCGGAAACGTCGACTCAAGCTGATTTTGAGCCACCAGGCATTCGGCAGGCTGGTCGGCGACTGCCGCACCGCACAACGGCAGCAGTGCCAGCAGCAATGCCAGGCGTCTGATCATTCCCCGCCCCCCGCATAGCTCGGCGTAGCCGCCGGCGGACGCGGTCCCGGTCCGCGCCGCTCGATCCGTTTATACCATGACACCAAAAGCGCCGCGCCAACCATGATGGCAATGCCGGCGAGGCTGACCGCAATTTGTGTCGGTAGCCCGTTGGAGAGCTCGGTGAAGACGAAATGCCCGGCGAAGGAAAGGAACACGCCGAGGCAGAAGATTTCCAACGAATGCTGGCCGCAAACGATCGCGGGCCATACGAACGGCGATCTGAGCGCCGGCCAGTCGCGCGGTACGAACCAGACCGTGATCACCGCCAGCGACAGGAAATGCAAAATGCGCAGCACGTCGAGATTGGTCTTATCGATCGGATAAATGATGTCGTTGATAAATTTAGGCACCAAGGCGGCGAGCCGCGGAAAATACCAGCCCATGGTGATGAAGAACGCGAAGGCGAGATAAAAAGCCGCCAGCGTTTTGACGACCGGGGAATCGACCCAGCGCGACAACCGCTGCGCGCCGCCGAGCGCGCACCACGCGCCGAACACGAACAGCATCTGCCAGGCGAAGGGATTGAACAACCAGACACCTGTCGGCCAGGCCGGAATATTCCAGTCGAACCACCAGGTCAGCGAGTAGAAAGCCGCCGAGGCGATCAGCGCGGTCGACGGCGCGCGCCGCAGCAGCCACAGGATCGGCGGGAACCAGGCGAGCAGCATGATGTAGAGCGGCAACACGTCCATGTTGACCGGCTTGAACTTGAGCAATAGCGCCTGAAGAATGGTGATGTCCGGCTCTTTCAGGAAATCGAGCACGCCCATTTCTTCGGTGTAGAGCGGATTGTCGAAGGAGTGCGCGACGTAGGCGATCTCGGCGAGGTAGATCGCGAACAAAAACACGTGAGCGATGTAGATCTGCCAGGCGCGCTTGAGCACGCGGGCGCTCGAGACCACGAAGCCGTGCTGGTCCATGGCGCGGCCATAGACGAAGGCGGCCGTATAGCCGGAGATGAAGACGAAGATTTCGGTGGCGTCGCTAAAGCCGTAATTGCGGATGGTGATCCAGCTCACCGCATTGGACGGGATGTGGTCGAGAAAGATCAGCCAGAGGGCGAGGCCTCGGAACAAATCGAGCCGCAGATCGCGTTCGGTCGAAACCGGGGCCATGAACGGCTTTTCTTTCAGGCGGCCTTTCGGCCATACTCTCGGCGCAAGGACAAATCGCCCCGACTGCGACAATTATACGGCATATAGATGTACCGCGCTGTCACTCGCAAGATCGAGGTCACAGTAACGCCCCGCTTTGTGTCGGAGCGCTCCTCGCCAAGCAATGGCTATTACTTCTGGGCCTATACAATCGACATCACCAATCTCGGCGGCGAAACGGTGCAGCTCAAGACACGGCACTGGCGCATCACCGACGCGCTCGGGCGACTGCAGGAGGTCAAGGGACCGGGCGTGGTCGGCGAGGAGCCGGTGCTCAAGCCGGGCGAGTCCTTCGAATACACCAGCGGGGTGCCGCTGCCGACGCCGTCCGGCTTCATGACCGGAAGTTATGGGATGGTTACGCTGGCGGGCGAGCATTTCGATATCGAGATCCCGGCCTTCTCGCTCGATTCATCCTACGCGGAACGCACGATCAATTAGCGTCCGCCGGCAAGCAGCCCTTGAAGCGACCGAGCGCCTGCCGCGGCAGCACCGCCAGCACGGCGCCGTCCGCCGCGAAATCCTGCACGGCCTCGAGTTGCGGCTCCCGCAAGGCGACGCAGCCGCTGGTGCCGGTTTTTCCGGGCAATTGAAGGTGGACAAAAATGCAGGAGCCAGCCCGCGCCTTGCGGTTGCTGGGGTACTCGACCAACAGGCCTCGGGCGTATTCAGGCACGCGCCACATGTTCTCGCCATGCACCTTGGAGCCGATCTCGGCGCGCGTGGTGATGGTGTTGTAGGCCCGCGAGGACAGGTCGTCGACGCAAGTCATTCCGTCGGTGATGCGCAAGTAATTTGTGCGATCCGACACCGCAAAACCGAAGCTGCGCCCGATCTTATAGAAGCCCGCCGGCGTGCGCTTGTCGCCTTCCACCTTTACCGGCTCGCCCCTGCGCGCAAAAGCACGAAACGTATAGGCCCAGCCTAGACCCTTGTGGCCGATCAGGGCCATCGCCGCACCGCCGCTTAGCTGCCACGGCGCATTCGGCGTGTCGCGCTCGAAACGCTCGATGGTCGCAGTGGTGCTGGAGGGCGTATCGGCGACCACGAGGACCAAACGGCGCGCCGAAGCGAGTGGTTCCGGACAGCTTTGCGTCCACGCCGCCTGCGGCGCGATCAGCACAATAAGAGCCAACAACGCCGCGCGCATGGTGTAAGGCCTCAGCTCGGTTTGGCTTCGATCTCGCCGGGCGCGAACAGATAGTTCGCGCTGCAGAATTCGCAGGTTACCGAAATGCGGCCGTCCTCGACCATGTGATCGCGGTCGTCCTGCGAGAAGCTCTTGAGCATGGCCTCCACGCTTTCGCGTGAGCAGGAACATTCCGCGTGCAACGGCGCAGTTTGGAACACGCGCACGCCAGGCTCGTGGAACAGCCGGTACACCAGCCGCTCGCTCGACAACGCCGGATCGATCAGCTCGATGTCCTCGACGGTGGATACAAGCGCCTTGCCCTCCACCCAGGCCTCGTCCTCCGGCATGGTGTGAGTCACGGTGCCTTCGGGCGCATCTCCTGGATCGAGGTCGGCGACACGCGCGCGCTCGGGCGACTTGGGCAAAAATTGCAGCATGATGCCGCCGGCGCGCCAACGGTGGCTGGGGCCGCTGGCGCCGGCGCGCAATTCCTCGGCGACCGCGAGCCGCACCTGCGTCGGGATCTGCTCCGAGCGGCGGAAATATTCGTGCGCGGCGTCTTCCAGGGTACCGCCCTCGAGCGCGACCAGACCCTGATAGCGGTTCATGTCGGGGCCCTGGTCGATGGTCATGGCGAGATGGCCGCGGCCAAGCAGGCTGCCGGCGTCGGCCTTGCCCGCCGCGATCGCTTCGGCCACGCGGTTTTTGTCGAAGCGGGCGCAGGCGCGCACTTTGCCGGGGGCGGTGTAGTCCACCACCAGCATACGCACCGGGCCGTCGGTCTGCGTTTGCAAAATAAAACGGCCGTCGATCTTGAGCGCCGAGCCGAGCATGACGGTGAGCACGATCGCCTCGCCTAAAAGCTTGGCGATGGGTTGCGGATAGTCGTGCCGCTCCAGGATCTCGTCGACCACCGGGCCCAGCCGCACCACGCGGCCGCGCAGGTCGAGCTTGGCGACCTCGAAGGGAGTGACAATATCGTCAGTGGGGGTGGCCGAGGGCGCGCGAGACGGGATGGCGATGTCGGGATTGGTGTTCGGATCGGTCATGGGCTTTATTTAGCGTTCATTCGTTTGATTGCGAGCCCCCGCCCGTCTCCGACTTTTCATCCATCCGCGTGCAAGCACCAGGCCAGCAGGCCCTTCTGCGCGTGTAGCCGGTTCTCGGCCTCGTCGAACACGACCGACTGCGGGCCGTCGATCACCTCGTCGGTGACCTCCTCGCCGCGATGGGCCGGCAGGCAGTGCATGAAGATGGCGTCGGGCTTGGCTTTTGCCATCAGCCGGGCATTGACCTGGTAGCGCTTGAGCACGTTGTGGCGGTGCTTGCCGTCACGGTCGCCCATCGACACCCAGGTGTCGGTGACGACGCAGTCGGCGTCTTTCACGGCCGCTTCCGGGTCCTCGCCGATCTTGATCGCCGCGCCGGACAACTTGACCCAGTCCATCAGCCATTTCTTCGGGCGAAGCTCGTTGGGCGTCGCCACGCGCAAATTGAAATCGAACCGTTCGGCAGCATGCATCCACGACGCCAGCACGTTGTTGGAATCGCCGGTCCAGGCCACCGTGCGGCCGCGGATGGGGCCCTTCTTTTCCTCGAAAGTCATCACGTCGGCCAGCACCTGCGAGGGGTGCGAGCGGCGCGTCAGCCCGTTGATCACCGGGATGGTGGCATTGCGGGCGATCTCGGCCACCGCCTCGTGGTCGAGGATGCGGATCATGATCGCATCGACGTAGCGCGACAGCACCCGCGCGGTGTCGGCCAGCGTCTCGCCGCGGCCGAGCTGCATTTCCTGCGCGGTGAGCAAAATCGCCTCACCGCCGAGCTGGCGCATGGCGACGTCGAAGGAGACGCGCGTGCGCGTGGATGGCTTGTCGAAGATCATGGCCAGCGTCTTGCCGGCGAGCGGCGCCGTGGCGATGCCGCGCGCACGTTCGGCCTTCATGGCGCGGGCGTGATCGATCATGCCGGCGAGCGTCGGCTTGGGAAGATCGCTGAGATCGAGGAAATGACGCAGGCCGTTGGCGCTCATGACGCCTTCTCCTTCGACCGCCCGTGCATTTGCGCAAGCCGCACGCAGGCGCGGTCGATCCGGGTAACCGCTTCCGAGATTTCCTCTTCGCCGATGATGAGCGGCGGCAAGAGCCGCACGACGTTGTCGCCGGCGGAGACTGTCAGCATTTTTTCCGCACGCAATTCATCGACCATGGCGGCGGCCGGCGGCACCATGCGCAGGCCGATCAGCAAGCCTTCGCCGCGCACCTCCGCGATCACCGAGGCGTGCCGATCCTTGAGCTCGGCCAAGCGCTGCTTCAAAAGCAGTGCATTTTTACGCACCTTGTCGAGGAAGCCATCGGCCATCATCACGTCGAGAGCGGCATTGCCGACCGCCATGGCCAGCGGATTGCCGCCGAAGGTCGAACCGTGGGTGCCCGGAGTTCATGCCCTTGCCGGCCTCGGCCGTCGCGAGACAAGCGCCGACCGGAAAGCCGCCACCGAGCGCCTTGGCGAGCGGCATGACATCCGGCACGACACCGGTGCGCTGATAGGCGAACATCTCGCCGGTGCGCGCAAAGCCGGTTTGCACTTCGTCAAAGATCAACAACAGGCCGTGCTGGTCGCACAGCTGGCGCAGGCCGCGCAGGAAGCTCACCGGCGGCACGCGCACGCCGCCCTCGCCCTGGATCGGCTCGACCATGATGGCCGCGGTCTCGGGGCCGATGGCCTTCTTGACCGCTTCGAGATCGCCGAACGGGACCTGGTCGAAGCCCGGCATCGGCGGACCGAAGCCTTCGAGATATTTCTTGTTGCCGGTGGCAGCGAGTGCCGCCAGCGTGCGGCCGTGAAAGGCGCCCTCGAACGTGACGATCCGATAGCGTTCGGGCTTGCCGCTGACCGACTGGTACTTGCGCACGACTTTGATGGCGCATTCGCAGGCTTCGGCGCCGGAATTCTGGAAGAAGACGAAGTCGGCGAAGGTGGCTTCGCACAGCCGCTCGGCGAGCCGCTCGCCTTCCGGAATGCGGTACAGGTTCGAGACGTGCCAGAGCTTTTTCGCCTGCTCGTCGAGCGCGCTCACCAGCCGGGGATGCGCGTGGCCAAGCGCGTTGACCGCGACGCCCGAGGTGAAATCGAGATAGCGCTCGCCGTCGGCCGTGATCAGCCACGCGCCCTCGCCCCGCTCGAAAGCGAGGTCGACGCGCGCATAAGTCGGCAATAGATGCGAGCTCACAGCCTGGCTCATTTTTAAACTTTTACGTTTGCGCACGCTGTCGCCCGGTGCCTGCCTTTTCGGCCGCGTGCGCTGAGCCGAAAAGAAATGTGCCGCCTCGCCGGGCGGCACTTTTTGAATTGTATTGCAGAGGCTTGCGATTTTCAACCGCACGCCGCGGGTGCCCCGGCCGACTCACTTTCGCCGCAAGTGCCGATTTTAAAGGAAAACCTGTTGGTAGCTGGGTTTCGGCCGTTGCAAATGCTTGCGGGGGAGTCACTCCATATTGTAGCGTTCGCTCCTGCCGGTACGACATCTCGTACGGCAACCGGCTTCTAGTTCATTCCTGAGGCGTACGCGTCAGGCGACCCATGATGGGCGTCCGACGACGGGGGCGGATTCCGACCAAGTCCAATCAAGTCCTTGAGGGCTGAGGAGAATACCCGATGAGCTGGACGGACGAGCGGGTCGAATTGCTGAAGAAATTATGGGCGGACGGGCTGTCCGCCAGCCAGATCGCGGCCGAGCTGGGCGGCATCACCCGCAACGCGGTGATCGGCAAGGTGCACCGGCTGGGCCTGTCGGGACGGGCCAAGAGCCCCTCCTCGTCGAGCCCCAGGCCGCGCAAAGCGCGCTCCTCCGGGATGCTGCGGGTGTCGCGGCCCTCGATGCGGGGTAATACCGCGCTCGCCTACGACTACGACCTGGAGCCCGAGCCGGAGCTGATCGAGATCCCGGTCGAACAGCGCAAGACGCTGCTGCAGCTCAACGAGAAGACCTGCCGCTGGCCGGTGGGCGATCCGGGCAGCGCAGACTTCTTTTTCTGCGGCGGCGACACCGTGAATGAGCTGCCCTATTGCTCGTACCACTCGCGCGTCGCCTATCAACCGCTCACCGACCGCCGGCGCGACAAGCGGCCGTTTAGGGGCTGAGCCTCCGCCGCTCATGCCCGCGCAAGCGGGCATCCAGCTCTGGATCCCCGCTTTCGCGGGGATGAGCGGGTTTGACGACGTTTCAATTTTCAAACAGTCAACTTAGCCAAGGCTTCGCTGTCCCTGTTCTTTCGCGGCGCGGGACACGCCTTTTTCGGCGCGAGCGGGGATAAGTCAGAGCGAGATACGGCGCATCCCCGTTCATCTCTCGGGATAGGCGGTAAAAATATAATCCTTTGCCGCCACGGTCGTATGGCAGGCGTAGCCGCATGCAGCGCCGGTGCCGACAGGCGAGAACGTGTCTTACGCAGCGTCATATGCAAACTGGGCGTATGCCCATCCGCTCGCATTCGGGAATCTCTTGCTGTCCTTTTCGATGACCGAAACCGATTTCAAGGTGTCCGGCACCATCACGAAATAGGGCGACTCAGTATTCTTCTTCGAGGTCCACTCGATCTTCACGATCTTGGAGCCGTCGGGAAAATGCTGTCCGTTGCCCGGGACGCCTTTCTTATATGCGTTCAGCATCGCGGGATTCGCCGCGATCACTTTCAATCCAGTTTCGGTCTGGCTGACAGCGACGTCTGCCAAGTGTCGTATCCCTTGAACTCAGAAAATGCGAGGCCGTTCGGCACTTTCAGCGTGAACCTGTCCTGTGCCGCAAGGGCCACGCCGCCCAGGGCGGCAAGTGATGCCGCAACGACCATAATCGTCGGCCTTGGAATAATCTTCATGACCTGCTCCTGCGCTGGTGTTTACAAGCCGGTGGCGCCCGCTCGAACGGTGCCTGCGCTGTGCGAGGTCCAGTTTCTTGTCTCGCAATATAGTTTCTTGTCTAAAGTTCACTCGCACCAAAGATATCTCGCGGGCGGGAACAGCAAACATTATGGCACCTCAAACGCCATAATTATGGCGGGTCGACGTAACCAAGCCGCTCAATTCGCCACGCCGAAGCGGTCGTCGAGCGCATAGCCGGCGCCGCGCACGGTGCGGATCGGGTCGGCGGCGTGGCCGCGATTAATGGCCTTGCGCAGGCGGCCAACATGCACGTCGACCGTGCGTTCGTCGATATAAATGTCGGAGCCCCAGACACCGTCGAGCAATTGCTCGCGCGAGAACACACGGCCGGGGCGCTCCATCAAGAATTCGAGCAGCCGGTATTCGGTCGGTCCGAGATTGATCGGCCGCCCGTTGCGCACCACGCGCTTCTTGTCGCGGTCGAGCTCGATATCGCCAATCTGCAGAACCGTCGCCACCCGCTCCGGACTGGCGCGGCGCAGCAGCGCGCGCACGCGCGCGAGCAGTTCCGGCACCGAGAACGGCTTGACGATGTAGTCGTCGGCGCCGGTGGCAAGCCCCCGCACCTTCTCGCTCTCTTCGCCGCGCGCGGTCAGCATGATGATCGGCAACTGCCGCGTTTCCGGGCGCGCGCGCAGCCGGCGACACAATTCGATGCCGGACAGGCCGGGCAGCATCCAGTCGAGCACCACCAGATCGGGCGTCGATTCCTTCAGCCGCGTGTCGGCGTCGTCGCCGCGCGCGGCGGTCTCCACCTCGTAGCCTTCCGACTCGAGGTTATAGCGGAGCAGCATGGTGAGCGGCTCTTCGTCCTCGACGATCAGGATGCGCGCGCTCATTGGATATCCGTTTAGCGGTTATCGCCCACCCGCAGGGCGGCGATGGTGGTGGTGTCGCCCTTGGGACGCTGATCGGCGATCGGCCGCCCCTCGATGATGTAGTGCACCGTCTCGGCGATGTTGGTGGCGTGGTCGCCCATGCGCTCGATGTTCTTGGCGCAGAACATCAGGTGGATGCAGAAGGTGATGTTGCGCGGATCTTCCATCATGTAGGTGAGCAATTCGCGGAACACCGAGGTGCAGACCGCGTCGATCTCCTCGTCGCCGCGCCACACCGCCATCGCCTTGGTGAGGTCGCGGCGGCCGTAGGCATCGAGCACGGTCTTGAGCTGCTCGAGCACCAGGTCGGTCATGTGCTCGACGCCGCGGATCAGCTTGGGCGGCGGGAATTCGCCGTTGAGCGCGACCACGCGCTTGGCGATGTTCTTGGCGAGGTCGCCGATGCGCTCCAGATCGTTGGCGAGCCGCAGCGCGCCGACGATGTCGCGCAGATCGACCGCCATCGGCTGGCGGCGGGCGATGGTCAGCACCGATTTCTCCTCGATCTCGCGCTGGAGGTTGTCGATGTTGGTGTCGGCCGCAGTCACCCGCTGCGCCAGCGTGGTGTCGCGCTTGGCGAGCGCGTCGACGGAATCGGCGACCTGCTTTTCGGCCAGCCCGCCCATCTCGGCGACCATGCGGGAGAGATCCTGCAGGTCGCTGTCGAATGCCTTGATCGTGTGGTCGGTCATTGTGGTTGTCCTTCGACCTTTGTCGGTCGCATGCGCGCTAGCCGAAGCGGCCGGTGATGTAATCTTGCGTGCGGCGGTCGGTCGGTGAGGTGAAGATAGTGGTGGTTTCTCCGAACTCAACCAATTCGCCGAGATACATGAAGGCGGTGAAGTCTGACACACGCGCCGCCTGCTGCATGTTGTGGGTCACGATGGCGATCGTATAGTCCTCTTTCAGCTCGTCGATCAGCTCCTCGATCTTGGCGGTGGAGATCGGGTCGAGCGCCGAGCACGGCTCGTCGAACAAGATCACCTCCGGCTGCACCGCCACCGTGCGGGCGATGCACAGGCGCTGCTGCTGGCCGCCCGAGAGCGAGAGGCCGTTGGCGTTCATCTTGTCCTTCACTTCTTCCCACAGCGCGGCGCGCTGCAGGCAGTGCTTGACGCGGTCGTCGAGCTCGGACTTCGGCAGCCGCTCGTAGAGCCTGATGCCGAAGGCGATGTTCTCGTAGATCGTCATCGGGAACGGGGTCGGCTTCTGGAACACCATGCCGACCTTGGCGCGCAGCAGATTGAGATCCTGCGACGGCGCGAGAATGTCGTCGTTGTCGAGCCGCACCTGGCCGACGGCGCGCTGGTTCGGATAAAGGTCGTACATGCGGTTGAGGATGCGCAGCAGCGTGGACTTGCCGCAGCCCGACGGGCCGATCAGCGACGTGACCTTATTCAGGTAGAGCGACAAGTTGATGTTCTTCAGGGCGCGGTGATCGCCGTAGAAGAAATCCAGATCGCGCACCGTGATCTTCTCTGACAGGCCATCGGCGCTCGTCTGAGCGCGGTTGACCGCCGGCGTGGTAAAATTGGCTACACTCATGATGTTTTTCTCTGTGCGGCGAGGACTCGGGCGGTGATGCTGAGCGCGAGCACCGCCAGCGTGATGATCAGCGCGCCGGTCCAGGCCAGTTGTTGCCAGTCCGCGTAGGGACTGAGCGCGAACTGGAAGATGACCACAGGCAGGCTGGCGACCGGAGCGTTCATGTCGAGGCTCCAGAATTGGTTGTTGAGCGCCGTGAACAAGAGCGGCGCGGTCTCGCCGGAGATACGCGCCACCGCCAGCAGCACGCCGGTGATCATGCCGGCGCGCGCGGCGCGGTAGGCGACCTTCTGGATCATCAGCGAGCGCGGCAGGCCGATCGAGGCGGCCGCCTCGCGCAGCGTGTCGGGCACCAGCGTCAGCATGTCTTCGGTCGTGCGCACCACCACCGGGATCACGATGACGGCGAGTGCGACGGAACCGGCCCAGCCGGAGAAATGGCCCATCTGTGCGACCATGATCTCGTAGATGAACAGGCCGACCACGATCGATGGCGCGCTCAGCAGAATGTCGTTGATGAAGCGCACGATCATGCTCAGTTTATCGTAGCGGCCGTACTCGGCCATGTAAGTGCCGGCGAGGATGCCGAGCGGCGTGCCGATCGCGACCGCGACGATAGTCATAATCAGGCTGCCCATGATCGGGTTGAGCAATCCGCCGCTGCCGCCGGGCGGCGGCGTCATCTGCGTGAAAACCGCAAGATTGAGACCGCTGAAACCCTTCCACAGCAGCTCGGCCAGAATGAACACGAGCCAGGCGAGGCCGAACGCCGTCGCGGCGTAGGCGAGCCCCATGGCAACATGGTTGCGGTGGCGGCGTATCGTATAGGGTGAGGCAAGCGCCATGATCAGCCTCCCACTCGCGCGTTGATGCGCATCAGCAGCAGCCGCGCGATGGCGAGCACGATGAAGGTGATGACGAACAGGATGAGGCCGAGCGCGATCAGCGAGGAGGTGTAGAGATCGCCCACAGCTTCGGTGAATTCATTGGCGATGGTGGCCGAGATGGTGGTGCCGGGGGCCAGGATCGAGCCGGAGATGCGGTGCGCATTGCCGATCACGAAGGTCACCGCCATGGTCTCGCCGAGGGCGCGGCCGAGCGCCAGCATCACACCGCCGATGACGCCGACGCGGGTGAACGGCAGCACCACATAGCGCGCGACCTCCCAGGTGGTGCAGCCGACGCCGTAGGCGGCTTCCTTGAGCACCGGCGGAACCGCCTCGAACACGTCGCGCGAAATCGAGGTGATGAAGGGCAGCACCATGATGGCGAGGATCAGCCCGGCGGTGAGCATGCCGATGCCGTAGGGCGGGCCAGCGAACAGGCCGCCAATGCCAGGAATTTCGCCGAGCGTATCGATCAGGAAGGGCTGCAAGGTCTGCTGCAGAAACGGCGCAAACACGAACAGGCCCCAGATGCCGTAGATGATGCTGGGGATGCCGGCGAGCAGCTCGATGGCGATGCCGATCGGGCGCCGCAGCCACATCGGGCACAGTTCGGTGAGGAACAACGCGATGAACAGGCCGACCGGCACCGCGATCAGCATGGCGATGAGGGACGTGAGGATGGTGCCGTAGATCGCGGCGATGGCGCCGAATTTTTCGGTGACCGGGTTCCAGACTTGGGTCACCAGGAAGCCGGGCCCGAACGTGCTCAGCGCGGGCCAGGAGCCGTACATCAGCGATACAATGATACCGCTGAGGATGATGAGGACAGCGACCGCCGCGAGGCGGGTGAAATGACGGAAGATGGCGTCACGCAGACGCAGACGTTGCAGCACCTTGCTGCGATCGACCTGCGCGGCATCCGGGATTGCGGCGCCCTGCAATGCTACATCGACCACGGGTTGCCTCCCGGTGGGTTGCATTCGGCTCTCCCTTGGGCACTGCGCATCCGGGAGCGCCACTCAAGCGGTCCGGCGGTCACAAGACAAGCGGTCTGGCGACCGGCGGTGGACAAGGAAAAGGCGCCGGGACTTGGCGCCTTTTCCCGTTGGTGATCCGGACTTTACATTCCGGAATAGACTGGCTTGCCGTCGCCGCCCTTGACCTCGCCCCAATGCGCATGGATCAGCTTAACGACGCTGTCCGGCATTGGGATGTAGTCCAGGCTCGACGCCATGTCGTCGCCTTTGTCGTAGGCCCAGGCGAAGAACGTAAGCGCTTCCTTGGTGGCCGCCGCATCTTTCGGCTGCTTCGGCACCAGGATGAACGTCGCACCGGCGATCGGCCAGGACTTGGCGCCCGGCGAGTCGGTGATGATCATGTAGAAGCCGGGAGCCTTGGCCCAATCGGCGCCGGCCGCAGCCGACATGATCGCTTCCGGAACGGCCGTAACGGTCTGGCCGTCCTTGTTGATCATCTTCGTCGTGGTCAGGTGGTTCTGCTTGGCATAGGCGGTCTCGACATAGCCGAGCGCGCCCTTGGTATTGGCGACATTGTTGGCGACGCCTTCATTGCCCTTGGCGCCGATGCCGGCCGGCCACTCGACCGAGGTGTTGCTGCCGACCTTGGACTTCCAGTCGCCGCTAACCTTCGAAAGATAGTTGGTGAAGATGAAGGTCGTGCCCGAACCGTCCGAACGATGCACCAGCGCGATCGCCTGATCCGGCAGCTTGGCATTCGGATTGAGCTTCTTGAGCGCGGGGTCGTTCCACTTCTTGATCTCGCCGAGATACATCTTGGCGAGTGTCGGCCCGTCGATCGTCAGTTCGTTGGCGGAGATGCCTTCGAGATTGACGACCGGCACAATGCCGCCCATCACGGTCGGGAACTGGATGCAGCCGATTTTGTCGAGTTCGGCCGGCTGCAACGGCATGTCGGACGCGCCGAAGGTCACGGTGCGGGCGGAGATCTGCTTGATGCCGCCACCGGAACCGATCGACTGATAGTTCAGGCCGTTGCCGGTGACTTTCTTGTAGGCGTCAGCCCACTTCGCATAGATCGGATAGGGGAAGGTCGCCCCGGCGCCCGAAATATCGGCGGCCTTGGCGGGAACGATAGCAGCGGTGGCGATGAAGCCAGCGGCTGCCCATGCGGTCCAATGTTTCACGGGTTCTCTCCATTCATGTTTGCGGCAAAAGGGGATCGCGGACATTGCTGCCCGTGTTGTTCCGCTTTGGTGCCCGTCGAGCGGGCTGCCGCTGTTGCTTTAAGACGCGCTCCGAGACTTCAACTTCGGATGAGTTTTTTGGTGTTGGTGGTTCGGAGAAATCCGAAGTCGGAGCCAGCGATAAGCGCCTCATGTCACCGTTCTATAAAGCTTTGGTGACAGTCACATGACATGTCAAGCCTTTGAAATTTCGTCAAATTCAAGCACAGCCGTATTTTCGGCGGTGGGCAGAGGCACATGCATGATGAAGGCCGCGCCGGCGCCCGGCGTACTTTCGATGGTCAGCCTGCCGCCGTGACGGTTCAGCACATGCTTGACTAACGCGAGCCCGAGGCCCGTGCCGCCCTGGGCACGGCTCTCGGCGACATCGACGCGGTAGAAGCGTTCGGTCAGTCGCGGCACATGCTCGGGCGCGATGCCCGGCCCGTAGTCGCGTACCGACAGGCGCGCTTCCGGCATAGCCGCACGAGTCTGGCCGCGGGTCAGCGTAAGGTCGACGCGTTTGCCCGCGGCGCCGTATTTGAGCGCGTTCTCCACCAGGTTCTCGAGCGCGCGGATCAGTTCGTCGCGATCGCCAAGCACCATCAGCGGCTCGGGCGGCACGCTGACTTTGATCTCCACGCCGCGGTCGCGCGCCAGCATCTGTAAACCGTCGGCGACCTGGCGCACGATCGGCGTCAGGTCGATGGGGGTATTGGGCTGCAGGTGTGCATTGAGCTCGATGCGCGACAGCGACAAAAGATCGTCGATCAGGCGGGCCATGCGCGAGGCCTGGCCTTGCATGATCGCCAGGAATTTTTCGCGCGCCGCCGGGTCGTCCTTGGCCGAGCCCTGCAAGGTTTCGATGAAACCGAGCAATGCCGCGAGCGGTGTGCGCAGCTCGTGGCTGGCATTGGCGATGAAGTCGGCGCGCATTTCCTCGACCCGGCGCAAGGGCGTGAGATCGTTGAAGGTCATCAGCACGATATCGGAGCCGCCGTCGGCGCCGGTCGCCAGCCGCACCGGCGTCACGAAAGCCTCGAACCAGCGGTCGAGCGGCACCCGCTCGAAGAACTCGACGCGCTGCGGCTCGCGCCGCTTGGTCGCGCGCCGGATTGCATCGACCAGTTCCGGCATGCGCAAAGCGATCAGCGCAGGCTCACCGCGGCGCAACGCGGGCGCGATCGCTGCGGCCGGCTCGTTGAAGGCGACCACGCGGCTGTCGCGGTCGAGCACGATGGCCGGGTCATGCAATCCGGCGATCAGCGTCTGGATCAGCGGCTGCTGCGCGAGCAAGGCGGAGCGTCCGCTCGCCGGCAAGACGCCACCGGAGACGCCGCTTAAACCGGCATGGCCGAACAACGCAGCCCAAGCGTCGCGCAAACGCGCCGTGAAGCTTGCACGTGAGGGGAAATTGTCTTCGCTGCTCGCCATGGTCAGCCGATGTTACGTCTTCTCGCGCTCGATTTCGCTGCGCAGCGGGTCCGCCGCTCGCACCGATTTCAATTGGGCCTTTGTGCTGCGCGCATAGAACAGCTCGCGTATGCCCAAAATGGTCAGCGCGATAGCAAACGGTACCAGATAATAAAGCACGCGGAAGACCAGCAGACCGGCGATTAGGTCCTCTTTCTGGAATTGCCAGAGCGCCACCAGCATGGCGGCGTCGAATACGCCGAGCCCACCCGGGGCGTGACTGGCAAAGCCGAGCATGGTGGCCGAGACGAACACGACCAGCAGCGTGATAAAGCCGATATTCGGCTCGTTCGGCAGCAGCATATACATCGCCATCGTGCAGCAGCCGAGATCGCAGAGGCCGATGACGATCTGCACCAGCGTCGACGGACCGCTCGGCAATCGCACTTTCCACTGCGCCTGCCCGATCTCGCGCGGCGCGCTCCAGACCCAACCGATATATGAGCCGAGCGCCAGCAAGATCAAAAAGGCGATGACGCGGTTAAGCCAGGCCGGCAACTGGTCGATCGGTATCGCGGCGTGCGGCTCGAAAAAGACGCTCAAGCCGAGCACGGTGGCATTGCCGAGCCAGAATGTGAGGCCGGCCACGAAGCAGATTTTGGCTACTTCGATCGCGGTCAGGCCGTAAACCGAATAGATGCGGTAGCGCACCGCCCCGCCGGTGAACACGGTGGCGCCGATATTGTGGCCGACCGCATAGCTCGTAAATCCCGACAACGCGGCGATGCGATAAGGAATCTCGGTGCGGCCGATCGTGCGCAGCGCGAACAGGTCGTAGAAGGTGAGTGTAAAATAGCCGCCAGCGACGAAGACGGCGGCGGCGGCGACATCATCGTATTCGATCGCCTTTACCGCCGCTTTAACCGCGTCGACGTCGAGGTGGCGCAGCATATGGAACAGCACTTCGGCCGCCACCGCGATGATGGCCAGGCTGAGCAGCACGCCGATGCGATTCCAACCGATGGTTTTCTGAAAAAATCGCGCCACCGCGCGCAACGACTTGAACATTCGTCCTCCGGTCGGGCGTGGTGGCGCCGCCCTGCCAAGCGCCCCGACACCGCGCGCCGATAAACGGCGCAAGTGCGACCCCCACTAGCAGAACTGATCGGCGGGCGCGAGTGGACTGACTTGAGCGCCGGCAATCTGGTAATGTGCCGCAAATAAGGCGGCTCACAGCAAGAACCGCCATTTTCGGAGGCACGCCCAATGAACGAGCAGAATCGCCGCACGGTTCTTAAAGGCGCCGGTTTAGGCGTCGGCGCCGGGATTTTGTCCGGGATCGTTTCGCCGGCCAGCGCCGCATCCGCAGGCGAAATCTGGAGCGCGGAATACTGGGCCAAGAAAGCCGACGTAAAGCTCAATCTGTGGCGCAAGCGCGTGGGCGCACCGTCGGCGGGCGAAACGCCCAAGCCCGCGGTGTTCCTCGTGCACGGCTCGTCGAACTCCTCGCGCTCGTCCTACGACCTGACGGTGCCGGGCAAGGGCGAATATTCGTTGATGAACGTACTCGCTCGCTACGGCTACGACGTCTGGACCATGGACCATGACGGCTACGGCTATTCAGGCTCATCCGGCAACAATTCCGATATCGCCAGCGGCGTGGAAGACCTCAAAGCCGCGATGACGGTGATGGCGAAAGAGACCGGGCGGCAGAAAGTGCACTTCTACGGCACCTCGTCCGGCGGCATCCGCGCCGCGGCCTTTGCGCAGGCGCAGCCCGACAGCGTCGGGCGGCTGGCGCTCAGCGCTTTCACCTACAAGGGCAATGGCGCCGCCGAGATCGAACGGCGCCGAAAAAAGATCGACGCGTTGCGCGCGAGCCCGCGGCGCAAGCGCGACGCCAAGATGATCGAATCGATTTTCACCCGCGACGGCCATCCCGAGTTTTACGATCCGGCCATGGTTGCGGCGCTGGTTGCCGACGAGATGAAATTCGGCAACGAGGTGCCGAGCGGCACCTATCTCGACATGGCCGCGAACATGCCAATCGTCGATCCGGCGAAGGTCTTATCGCCGGTGCTGATGACGCGCGGCGAGTTCGACGGCAATTCGACCAACGCCGATCTGCTCGATTTCTTCCGGCAATTGCCGAACGGCGACCGCCAGTTCGTCATTCTGCCGCAGACCGCGCATAGCGCGGGCTACAGCAGGAACCGGCACCTGCTGTTTTACGCTTTGCACAACTTCTTTGCCGAGCCGCCGCCGGCGGCGGCTTGAGCCGGGCCGAGAACGCGTCACCGGTTCAACGAACTAGCCGCGGTTGACGTCAGCGGGATCACCTGCACCACCGTACGCAAGACGTCGTAGATCACCGCTGTGGACCAGCCGAACAGCAATATTCCGTTCATGGCCGCCACCGGCCCGAGCAGCCGCCAACGGGTGACGGGAAGAAGGTCGCCATAGCCGAGCGTGGTGTAATTGACGAAGGCAAAATAAAACAACTCGCTGCGATCCTGAACCACATGCAGCGCGTCGTAGCACAAGGCCCAAACGCCGATCTCGACGACATGCGCCATCATGAGGATGGCGACGGTCGCCATCATCACCAGGATGAGGCGAATGGAAGGCCATGCCGCTCCCACCGCGTGCGAGGTCCGGTTTGCGCTCCATCGCACCAGCGCCATGACGACGGCATGAACGGAAATGCAGGCAAGGCTGATCAGAAGTCCGATCAGCAGTTGAAAGTGCAAAAAATCGACATTTGATAGCATCGGCAAATCCGCCGTTATGGTGCTGTCGAAGGGCCGGACTTGGCGGCACGCAATTGCGCGGTGAGATCGCTCACCGCCTGCGTCAGTTGCAACACTTCCGTCTCGCGCAGTTGATCGATCTTCTGATGCAGAAGCTCGATTTCGAGCTCGGCCTTGATATTGATCTGGTAATCGTTTTCGGCCTGCTTGCGATCGATGTCTTGCTGCCGGTTCTGGCTCATCATGATGAAGGGGGCGGCATAGGCAGCCTGGAACGAGAGCGCCAAGTTCAGGAGAATAAAGGGATAGGGATCCCATTGCCTCACATAAGCGGTGATGTTGAGGAGGATCCAGATCAGCAAAATAATCGATTGGATGATGATGAAGCGCCACGAGCCCATGGTGGCGGCAACCGTGTCGGCGATTCTTTGCCCGACGGTGAGCTGCGTCGCGCCTGGCTCGCCGCGTCCGCGAAGCCTGCGGCGCAAATTTCTGAGTTCAGCGAGCAACCGGTGTTCGGTGTCGAGCAATTCCGTCCGTATATTGCCAATGGTGGCCATCGTATCGATCCTCGCGATTCATTTACCCGCCGAAAAAAACTCCCGCAGCGCGGCGGTGGTTTCCTTCGGCGCTTCTTCGGAGAGATAGTGCCCGCACGGCAGCGCCTGCGCGCCGACGATGTTCGACGCGTAGCTTTTCCAAATCTCGGCGGGGCCCGGGTTGTGATTGCGACCGACGCCGCCGGTCGCGCCCCATAACAGCAGCACCGGGCAGTCGATCTTGCGGCCGGCTTTGAAGTCCTTCTCGTCGTGTTCGAGGTCGATGCCGGCGCCGGCGCGGTAGTCCTCGCAGATCGCGTGAATGGTCTCAGGATTGCGGAAGCAGCGTTTGTATTCGGCGAGCGCCTCGGGATCGAAGAACGACAGACCCTGCTTCGTCTTTGCCAGCTTCTTCTCGATGAACCAGTCGGGGTCGAATCCCATCATCTTCTCCGGCAGCGGCTCCGGCTGAATGTTGAAAAACCAATGCCAGGAGAAGGTCGCCCACTCCTTGTTGATATGGCTGTAGAGATAATGCTGCGGGATGATGTCGAGGATCGCCGCGCGTTTTACCTTCGCCGCGTGATCGAGACACATGCGGTGCAGCACGCGCGCGCCGCGGTCATGACCTGCGGCCATGAAGGTGTCAAAACCCAGCGAAGCCATCACCTCGACCTGGTCCTGCGCCATGGCGCGGAAGGAATAGCCGGAGTGGTCGTCGCCGCCGGGCGGCTTTTCCGAATCGCCGTAGCCGCGCAGGTCGGTGCAGACGACGGTGAACTCGCGCGCCAGCGTGGGCGCGACCTTGTGCCAGTTCAGATGCGTGAACGGGTTGCCGTGCATCAGCAGCAGCGGCGGACCGCTGCCGCCGACCACGGTGACGATGCTGGCGCCTGCGGTCTTGATCTCGCTGCGGGTGAAGCCTTCGAGCATGGGCTTGCTAGCCTAGCGGCCCGCCACAGCCGCGAAAAGCCCGGAAATGCCGCGTTTTATGTTTCGCTTGCAGCGGGCGGTCTGGCTTGCCACTTATCGTCCAGCAATGACCGACCAGCCGCAAATGATGCCCCTGCGCGTGACGCGCGCCGACAAAATCGCCGACGGGATTTATCTGTTCGAATTGCGCGACGCCGCCGGGCAGCCGCTGCCGCAATTTTCCGCCGGCGCGCATATCACCATTCGCGTGCCGAACGGCCTGTTGCGCAAATATTCGTTGTGCAACGACCCGAAGGAACGCGACCGCTACCAGGTCGCGATCAAGCGTGAGGCCAACGGGCGCGGCGGCTCGGCCACTCTGATCGACACGGTGAATGCCGGCGACGAGCTGATGGTGGCGCCGCCGGTCAACGATTTTGGCCTACCGCAGCGCGCGCAGGATTTTCTGTTCATCGCCGGCGGCATCGGCATCACGCCGATCATGGCCATGATCCGCGAGGTGCAGGCGCAAGGCAAAAACTTCCGGCTGTTTTATTGCTCGCGCTCGCCGGAGACGACCGCTTTCACGCAGGAGCTTTCCGCGCCGGAATTTTCCGGCAAGGTCGTGATCCATCACGACCATGGCGACCCGGCCTGCTCGCTCGACCTGAAGCCGATTTTGGCCGAGCGCAAGAACCGCGAGCACCTCTATTGCTGCGGGCCGCGCCCGCTGATGGAGGCGGTACGCAAGATGACCGACCATTGGTCGTCGACCGCGGTGCATTTCGAGGCCTTCAGCGAGGCGGAGACGCACAAGGCCGGCGACAAGCCGTTTCGCGTGCGACTCGCGCGTTCGGGCAAAGTGCTCGACGTGCCGGTGACCAAGACAATTCTCGAGGTGCTGCGCGAGAACGGCGTGGAGGTGCCGAGCTCGTGCGAGACCGGAACTTGCGGCACCTGCCGCACCAAGATGCTCGCCGGTGAGGCCGACCACCGCGACCTGGTGCTGGCGGACCACGAGCGCGCCGACCACATCATGATCTGCGTGTCGCGCGCGCGCAGCGACGAGATCACGCTCGACCGCTAGCTAGTCCTGGATCGTGCGCAGATAGTCGCGCAAGTCGCGCGCATCCTGATAGTTGAATTTGAATTGCGGCATGTCCGGGTGACCGGATAGCAGGCCGCCGCCCAAAACGCGCGCAAATTGATCGATATCGATGGTGCGGCCGAGGGTGTGAAACGGCGGCGCATCGCGGTGCGGACTGTGCTGACGCGACGTCCCGATCGCATGGCACTCACTGCAGAATCTCACCGCCAGCGCCTGACCGTGGCGAATCGGGTCCTGCTCCTGCGCTTGCGCGGTCACGCCGATCAGCGCGAGCGCGAACAAGGAAGCGATCGGGTGCAAGGATTTCATCGGCGGACGTTCCTCAACGGGTTTGCGCGAAGCAGTGGCGCGCCGATCGGAATAAAACAGCGAACACGTATATCATTGAAATACCGCTGTAATTTCAAGCAACATCGTGCTGCACCACTTCCGCCTAGCGACCTCCAGTCTACAAGGAAAACGATGAAACGTCAGGTTGGCTGCAATCCTATCGCGACGCTGCCCAGTCGTAGGTCTGCTTTGGCTCTCATTGCAGAAGAACCACTCCGAGCCATATAAGCACGCGAAGGGCCAAAATCCGATATTCATCAGTGCACCTCGTTATCGGCAAGGATCAGATGTGATCTGCTAATGCTTGGGCACAAAAATGGTATGTGGCCAAGTCCCGGACAATGCTTGGCCCGCGCGCCGTTCTAATTCCATTTCGTGGTTATGGAAGAAGTACATACTCGCAGCGACTAAAGCGACTGCTGCGATAAACAACAGTAAGGCGACCGGGCTGGCGACGCGCGCGAAATGGTCACCCAAGAAATATGCCCCCATACCAAACACAGACGCCCAACAGATTCCCCCTAGCGCATTCATGACGAGAAAATAAGGCCAGCTCATAAGATTTATGCCTGCTAAAATAGCGGAATAGGTCCGAAGAATTGCAATGAATCGTCCGAAGAAAACGATTTTGCCGCCGTGACGAATGAATAAATATTGTCCGACTTTCAGGCGCGGTTCATTCAATCGCACGTACCGGCCATATCGGACGATTAGCGGGACTCCAATTGAACGACCGATCAAGTATCCGATGTTGTCGCCGACGATAGCAGCCGTTGCTGCCACGGCCACTACTAAAGTCACACCGATCTGGTGCGTCGATCCGGCATAAAGGGCCGTTGCCACAAGTGCTGTCTCTCCAGGCAAAGGAATGCCAATACATTCAAGCATGACAACTGCGAATAGAAGCCATAGACCATAGGCCTGTATTAGGCCTTGCATCGATAAAAATGATGAAGGGTCGACGTCCGGCATTCAGGCCTGCCTATTCTTAGCTTCGGAATATTTTTGCATTTTTGATCGCGCAGCGCGACCCTGCACATTTAAAGCATCCGCAACAGCCGACGTCTTAGCGGCGCTCAATCACGAGTATCCGCAGCAAAGCGCCCAATCCTTGATCGGCGATGGGCTTCACAAGCTCGACCATTGCTAAGAATCCAATTACGGCGGCGACCAAGAATACAAAATATAGCGGCGGAAGGGCGACGAAACTAAACCACGTAGAAACCGGCAAGTAAGGGAGCGCAATTGTTATTGCGGACATTGAGAGCGCTAGGATACCCACGATGGTATGTGGCCGGCTTTTCCACAAATGCCGCTGCGTGCGAACGGCGAAAATCATCACGAGCTGGGTCACCAGGGATTCTACGAACCAGCCGGTGCGAAACTGAATCTCATCCGCGTGGAATATGAACACGAGGGCGCCGAAAGTCATTAGGTCGAATAAGGTGCTTACAGGCCCCATCACGAACATGAACCGTTCAATCATCTTTAGGTCCCAGTGGACAGGCCTTTGCGCGGCCTCTGGATCCACTCGATCGAATGGCAAACCGATCTGCGCAAAGTCATATAAGAGATTGGTCAAGAGCACCTGGATCGGTAGCAGAGGGAGGAACGGCAGGATTAGGCCTGCGATCGCCATACTCAAAATATTTCCGAAATTGGCGCTTGTGGCCATTCGAATGTACTTATCAGCATTAAGTACCGTGCGGCGTCCCTCAATGACCCCATCCTGCAGAATCCCGAGGTCCTTATTTAACATCACGATATCTGCTGCCGCCTTGGCGACATCGGCCGCGCCATCAACCGAGATGCTGACATCGGCGGCATGAAGCGCCGGCGCATCATTGATGCCGTCTCCGAGATAACCCACAGTCTGACCTATCCGCTTCAATGCAAGGATAATTCGCAGCTTTTGCTCCGGCATCACACGGCAAAAAAGATTTACTTCTGGCAACATTGCAGTCAGAGCCTCTTCGCTCATCGACGCTAATTCATCACCAGTGATAACTTTTGCCTCGGAAGCTTCGAGATCTTTCCAAAGGCGGCATGCCACGCGTTCGTTGTCGCCGGTTAGGATTTTAACTTTTACGCCTGATTGCATCAGGGTTCGAATTGCTTGAGACGCCGAAGCCTTAGGCGGATCTGAAAATATGGCAAAGCCCACAAACGTCAGATTTCGTTCATCGCTCAAGGCAATTTTGACCGAATCAGGATCAACTACGCGGCTAGCAACGCCGAGCACGCGATAACCTTCCGTGCCGAGTTGCTCGAATTGCGCATAAAGTGAAGTGTAAAGCTTTGGCGTGAGCGGTAACGTCCCGCCATCTACGGATTCTACATGAGCCGACAGCTGAAGGATCGATTCTGGCGCCCCTTTGACGACAATAAGCCGCCGCCCATTGTCTTCCTCCAAGAGCATCGACACACGACGACGCAAAAAATCAAAAGGAAGTTCGTCGAGCCTCCTCCATCGCGAGACATCAATTTCCTTGTGCGCAAGAATTGCATCATCGAGTGGGGTTCTCAAGCCAGTTTCAAAGTAGCTATTGAGGTAAGCAAGTTGCGACACCCGTGCGTTGTCACATCCCGAGGCATCGATATGACGAACGAGCTTAATATGAGCTTCGGTTAGGGTTCCTGTTTTATCAGTGCAAAGAACGTCCATAGCGCCGAAATTATGGATTGCACCGAGACGCTTCACGATCACTTGGCGATTTGCAAGCCTAAGCGCGCCCCGGGCCAACGTTACTGTTACAATCATTGGAAGCAATTCGGGTGTAAGGCCTACGGCGAGAGCAAGCGCAAACATCAAAGACTCAAGCCATGGCCTTTGAAAGGCCATGCTCTCAGCAAGAACAAAAACTACCAAGACTGCAGTCACTTGAAGAATGAGGATGCTGAATCGTTGCAAACCGATTTCGAACGCTGTCGGCAGTGGCGTTTCGGCAAGCGTGCTGGCTAAACTTCCCAGCGCCGTCGCTCGCCCGGTCTGACAGATCACCATCGTCGCGGCGCCAGAAACCACTGTCGTTCCGGCAAATACGGCATTCGGTGCGTTTGGCGGCGAGCGTGTGGCGTCAACGACGTCCGTCGCACGCTTTTCTGTCGGGAAAGGCTCGCCGGTCAACAGCGCTTGGTTGACAGAGAGATTTTTCGCCGCGAGAAGCCGGCCATCCGCAGGTATAAGGTCGCCAGCCGCCAATTGGACGATATCGCCGGGCACAAGCTGGCTAACCTCGACAATAACTTCTTTGCGGTCACGGATCACTCGCGCGCGTAGAGCGACTTGTTTACGCAAAGTATCAATTGCACTCTGTGCCCTTCTCTCTTGGACAAAATCCATTAGAACGCTAAGCACGACGATCACCACGATGATGACAAAGCTCGCAAGGTCTCCGGTTACCGCGGCGAGCGCGCTCGCCAATAACAAAACAATAACGAGTGGATTTCGGAAGCGGACGAAAAGCTGATCCGCTATCGCTGGTCGAGCAACGCGCGCGGTATCATTAGCGCCATAGATGGATAACCGGTGAGCGGCCTCTACAGATGTCAAACCAGTTTGGGTCGTACCTAAATCATTGAGCAACTCATCAAGCTTTTTATTCCAAAATGAAACAACGTCGTTGGTGATTGCAGAATTTGGCATGAGATTCAGAAGCTCACCGCACCCTCAATTCATGCAATTTGTCGATTGTGATTTTGAGGTAAATCAATGGTCTGTTATGATGATCGATATTTTGTTTAGGGGATCTATAGATGATGAAGCCTGCCGAAACAAATAGATTGGCGTTTTGGAAGTCAGCCTAGCGACAATGGCTGCAAATGCTGGCTGAAGGCATCGCGCTTGTCATCCTCGGCTGGCTGGCGCTTGTTCTTCCAATCTTTGCTAACGCCGCCCTTCTCAACACGATTATAGGTTGGCTTTTTGTAGTTTCCGGCCTCATCGGATTGATAACGACCCTCGGGGGTCGTCACGCGCCAGGATTTTGGTGGTCATTATTGTCGGCAGTTCTTGCGATCGCGGTAGGTGCCACCGTGATGCAATGGCCCGCCGCCAATTCGGTACCAGTCGCCTATTTGTTGATAGCGTTTTTTATGATCGAAGGACTGGCAACGATTATGTTTGCGCCGGCTTGCCAAACTGGTCGTTAGACCACCACCGATAGCCGTTGCTTGTGCTGCGTAAGCGTTGCCGGTGTCTGTACCGTTGCCTCAAAGCCCCGCCGCCAAATGGAGCGGCGAAACAGACCTCTTCAAGACCGAGGCAGCTGCCTCACTCTTCCCATCGCCGACTTCTGCAACAAAATCGTCCAGTACCAGACATCACTCGCACGGGAATTGTTCAACTTAGTAGGTTATTTGCCAACCGAGGTACCAAGAGTACAGATTGGTAGTAGAGGCATTCTGAATGCCCGTACCGGCCGAAAACAGTAAATGATTGTGTTCATCGAAATCAAAGCTACCGCCAAGATTGAATCCGGTGCTGTCCTGACCACCGACCGTGTCAGCGGTCTGATGGTATATCTCGCCGCCGAGCGTCAGTTTGTCAGTAATTTTTCGCTGTAAGAGCCAGCCGGCAAACCAATAATCCTTGTCGCCGAGCCTGTCGGACTGATTTATCCAATAACCACCGCCCCCGTAAGTAGTCCAATCACCGAAACTCTTTTGTACCCAGACCGGCAAGAATACGCGGACATGACCGGCGCCCAATCCCTGATTTTGATTTCCAGTTGGCAATTCGACTAAAGGGAATATACCAACTTGTGGCCGGGAGCCGCTCTTGTCCTCTTCAATGAAACGGTATTTGAAGCCAAGTTCTGTGTCGCCATAGCCGAACTGCTTTGGCATGCCAACCGGAATGTCGAACGCGGCTGGAACAACGATGTGAAATTGTCCGTTGGGGATAAGACCATAGTTAAATTCGGCGGCCGGCCCGACACCTGAGGTATCTCCGCTTATGTGCGTTCCAGTGATGAACGTGTAATATTCCCAATGCTGGTAATCTACCGGCTCCGGATCATCAGTTCGGTATGGCGGTCCGGCCATTGCCCCGCCGGACATGAACAACGAATAGATCAACGTCAAACCTGCGCCCAGCCAAGCACTCTTTGTTTGCTTAAACATGCGAACCACCAAGTCTTATTCAAGCACGCTTCCAATCCTTACTGTCACGCTCGCAGCGGCAATATTTATCGCCGATACGGTCACCAAGTTGGAGATCGCAGCGGCAGTTTTGTACGTCGCTGTCGTGCTCATGACAGCTCGCTTTTGTACGAGACGCGGGGTCGTGCTTATCGCTGCCGGATGTATGGTATTGACGATCATAAGTTACATTTTGTCCTCGACAGGCGCAAAGCAAGCGGGACTGATTAATACGGGCATCAGCCTATTGGCGATCGGACTTACAGCTTACCTTGCGCTTCAAATTGAGTCAGCAAAATCTGCAGCCAATACCCTTGCCGAGTCAGAGCAACTACGCAACGCATTGCTCGGTTCAGTCTCCCACGATCTGCGCACTCCGTTGGTCTCAATATTAGGTGGCGCGTCGATTCTTGCTGAGAGGGCATCGGTCATGAATGACTCGCGTGCCGCGGTCTTAGCTAAAGACATACGCGATGAAGCTATGCGCCTGAATAGCGATATTCAGAATCTGCTAGATGCTGCAAGAATCAATAGCCAAGGATTGTTGACGCGTCGTGACTGGACGGACGCCACCGATGTTCTGAACGCGGGAATTGAACGTGTGAGACTTCGTTATCCCGATCGTCGCTTCGATTTAAGTCATGGCGACACAATTCCACTCCTCTACGTTGATCCTGTGTTGGTAGAACAAGCCCTGAGTCAAATCTTCAGTAATGCGGTGAAGTTTTCGCCGCACGAACTCGACAATCCATATCGTCGCCGATGTCGTAAATCACCAGTTCGTCATATCAGTGCGTGACGAAGGCGTCGGCCTAACTGCCGATGAAATAGAAAAACTCACGGAACGCTTTTTTCGCGGTCGGCGGCATGTCGGAAAGATTCCTGGATCCGGATTAGGCTTGTGGATTGCCGAAACATTTATCAAGAGCAATGGCGGAGAATTTCTGGCTGAAAGTACAGGCGAAGGACAGGGTACGACAATTAAGATTGCCTTTCCGATACCGGACGACAGCGACAACAAGTTGCACAATTATTCCGGATGAACCTACCGTTTTGCGGCTTCGATTATCTTTAGAAAGCGTTCATGTTCGGCCTGATCTGTCTTTATGACCTGCAAAATAAAGGATCGTGCATCGTCGCTACACCAGTGTTCAGTAGGTACAGCGGCTAATTTCGGATACTCGGGGTTTATTTTGATCAGCGCATTTCGAGCGGTTGTGCGCGCGTTGTTTGCTGCAGTTGTTACTACGAGCTGCGAATCATCTGCTGAAAGGCCATCCGTTATTTCACGCTTCATTTCATTGGAAAATTCGTCCACTAATACTGTGCCGTTAGGTAGTTCAGACAAAAAATAGGGATTATTAGCTCGGCAAATCAAGGCAAAGTTTTGAGATAAAAAGACCGGAATTAAATAGCGTATCAACAAATCCAAATCCTTGGCGGAAACCGATTGAGGCGAAATGATCAGCGCGAATATCAGTAATACGATGGCCCGCCACCTGAAATAGCCTCCGATTATCTGATTTTTCGTCGCGGTCAAAGCCATCGCGGCCGCACCCTACGTGTCGGAAATCTGAATTTGAATGGGGATCATGTGGCTAGCTCCGCTGCAATCGAGAATCTTCGAGATTCGATTGTTGACTAAATTCTCGGTGTTTTACGGTGCGGCGGGAGAATATTGCGATCAGTGCCGGTAGGGTGATCAAAATGACCGCGGGAGCCAAGGTCATCCCACCAACAACAACGACGGCTAAAGGCTTTTGAACTTGCGATCCGATACCGGTGGAAATCGCGGCTGGCAAAAGACCAACTCCCGCAATTACACAGGTCATTAGCACGGGCCGGATTTGTAATTCGCCGGCCCGAAGAACAGCGCTTGTGCGATCGAGGCCTACTTCGATCAGCTGATTGTATTGGGAAAGAATAATTATTCCATCCATCACTGAGATGCCGAACAACGCGATAAATCCAATTGCCGCTGAAATACTAAACGGGATCCCCGTTAGCAATAAGCCGAGCACTCCGCCAATCGTTGCCATTGGAATCACGCTCATCGCCAATAGTGTGTCAGAAACCGATCCGAAATTTATCCAGAGTAACAGCCCTATCAGTCCGAGGCTGATTGGAACAACAATTTGCAGCCGGCCAATTGCCTCTTGCAAATTGCCGAATTCGCCAACCCATTCGAGGCGTGATCCAGGCGGCAATTTGACGTCCTTGCTGATCTTCTCCTGCGCTTCACGAATTGCGCTACCGAGGTCACGATCTCGAACACTAAACTTGATTGGTAGGTAGCGCTGCTGCTGTTCGCGATAAATGAAAGCCGCGCCCGATACTAGCTCGATGTCCGCAAGTTCGCTGAGTGGCACAAGCATGAAGGCAGAAGGGTTAGGCACGCCAACTCCTAAGTTCTTGATCGAATCCAAATTTTGCCGGAACTGTGGTGCTAGTCTCACGACGATCGGAAAATGCTGGTCGCTGCCCGGCTCGTAAAGATCGCCAGCGCTGTCTCCGCCAATGGCGACCCGTACAGTGGCATTGATGTCCCCAGGTGTCAGTCCATATCGTGCTGCGCGTTCTCGGTTGATATCAATTTGCAGCGTGGGCTGCCCCAGCGATGTAAAAACCGACAGGTCAGTAATGCCTGGAACCGTGGCGAGCACATCCTTTATTCTATTGGCGGTCTCGGTGAGCACTCTCAGATCGTTGCCAAATAGTTTGATGGAATTTTCACCCTTCACTCCCGAAACCGCTTCTGCGACGTTATCTTCAAGATACTGTGAAAAATTAAACTCGATGCCCGGAAACTGATCTTGTAGTTTCCGAAGGATTTCACCCGTTAGGCTGGCCTTATCGACACCCGACGGCCATTGGCTAATTGGCTTCAGTGGAGCAAAGAATTCGGCGTTAAAGAAACCGGTTGCATCGGTGCCGTCGTCAGGTCGGCCATGCTGCGACACCACCAATTCAATTTCCGGAAAACTCCGCAAGGTCGCTCTAATGCGATTGACATAGCCACTGCCCTCCCCCAACGAAATTGTCGATGGCATTGTCGCGCGTATCCAAAGATTTCCCTCTTCGAGCTTCGGTAGAAACTCGAGCCCTAGCATCTTCACGGTGAGCAGCGAGCCGACCACCAGTACGGCGGCGCAGGCAACCGTCAACTTTTTATTGACGACCGCTGTGCGAAGCGCCGGTGTATAAATCCGGTGCAATAGTCGAACCAAATAAGTTTCAGTCTCACGCGTATGCTCGGGAAGAAGAAGCGCGCTCAGCGCGGGCGTCACTGTAAAGGTTGCCAAAAGGCCGCCGGCAAGTGCGTAAGCGTAAGTTCTAGCCATCGGGCCGAAGATATGCCCTTCCACGCCACCTAATGTGAACAGTGGTATAAACGCCGCGATGATAATACCCGCTGCAAACACGATAGATCGGCTAACATGAGTGCCGGCTTGGTGAATAGCTGCGACCTTGCCGGTTAGCCTATCGTTTTGATCGGAACGCAATCGTTTCGGCACAGCCCCCTCCCACGGGGTGCTTAGCCGTCTGAAAATACTTTCCACCATGATAACCGTGGCATCGACGATCAGTCCAAAATCAATCGCGCCAACGGACAGCAGGTTGGCCGACTCGCCGCGTAGAACGATGATGCCGACCGCGAAGAACAGCGCGAAGGGAATTGTCGCACCAACTATCAACGCGGTACGCAAGTTGCCAAGAAAACACCATTGCAGAAAAAAGATCAGTGCGATTCCAAACACCATATTGTGCAGAACGGTGCTAGTCGTGAGGTCGATCAAGTCCCTGCGGTCGTATATCCGCTCAATGTGTACTCCGGGCGGTAGTATATTTGAGCTGTTTATCAGCTCGATTTCGGCTTCAACTCGCTTGATCGTCGGCATACTCTTTTCGCCGCGGCGCATGAGCACGATGCCTTGCACGATATCGTCCTGGTCGTCACGGCCGGCTACGCCAAGGCGCGGCTTGTTACCGACGACAACCTTGGCGACATCGCGGATCAGGACCGGCGTGCCGCCCGATTGCGTTAACAAGGTATTCTTGATGTCATCGATCGAGCGAATGAGGCCAACGCCGCGCACCACAGCAACTTGTGGCCCGATATCGAGAGTATTTCCGCCGACGTTGATATTGCTGTTATTCAGGGTCTGCAGTAGTTGCGACAGCGTGAGTCCATAGGCGGTCAACCGCCTGGGGTCGACCTGAACCTCGTAAATCTTCGTCATCCCGCCCCACGCGGTGACGTCGATCACGCCGGGGACTGCACGGAAGCGTCGTTCCAAGACCCAATCTTGCAGCGTTTTGAGGTCTCGCACCGAATAGCCGGGCGGACCCACGAGTTGATAACGATAAATTTCACCGATCGGGCTAGACGGAGATATTTGTGGTTGCGCAGAATTCGGCAGCGGTGGAAGCGCGCTTAGGCGGTTAATGGCTTGCTGCAAAGCTTGTTCGTAGGTTACGTCAAAAGTGAACTGCAATTTCACGTCGGAGAGGCCATACAGCGAAATGGTGCGGATCGTCTGGAGATGAGGCACGCCCGCCAGTTGTGTTTCGAGCGGTATGGTGATGTAGCGCTCGATCTCTTCTGCCGACAGTCCAGGGCTCTGCGTCACGACATCCACCATTGGCGGCGTCGGATCGGGATAGGCCTCAATATTTAACTCGCGAAAAGCAAAAACACCCCCTATCAGTACGGCGATAAAAAACACCACCATCAGCGCACGGTGCTTTAGCGAAAAGGCAAGGAGCACACTCATGGAATGCCATTTCTTGCGAGCAACCGCGATCAGCTACCGGCAGTCGCTCGATCGATGAACAGGCTGCCTTTAGTCACTATTTTTTCGCCGACACTGAGACCATCGATAACTTCGACGTCGCTGCCGTTTGACAGGCCTGTTTTGATGATCCGCTGTTCCACTGATTGATTGTCATGCGCTACCCAAACGCGAGCAGAAGCACCATCGTAGATGATCGCTTCACGCGGTACCGCCGCAGACAAGTCGCCGTCGCCGGTCATGATGGTAATGCTAGCAAACATCTCCGGACGTAATAGTCCTTGCGAATTGTCGATCGTTGCGCGCACCAGCAAGCGCCGCGTGGTGGAATCGAGCGACGTCGCGACATAATCAATATTCGCCGAAAAGACTTGGTCGGGATAGGCAAGCACGGTGAAGCGCAAAGCCTGTCCAACACGCACATTTGGCACCTCGGATTCGCGCACATAGGCGACCAGCCAGACAGTAGAAAGATCGCCGATGATAAAGGTCGGATCGCTCGCACTCGGATTTTGCGATGACGGGTTGATATACTGCCCGGGCCCGACCTTGCGTTGGATTACGGTGCCAGCTATTGGCGAATAAATTGTCGTTTGTGGACTGACGTCGCCAGTTTCCGAAAATTTTTTAATTTCGGTGTCGGCGAGCCCGAGGATACGAAGCCGGTTGCGCGCCGCCTCTACCGAAATTTCCGTCGCTCGCACATCATTTTCGGCGGCTTTGCTCGCTGCCTGTGCTTGCTGATAGTCACGTAATGGTCCGGCCCGACTATCGTAGAGCATCTTGTTTTGCTGCTCGACGGTGCGTGCAAGCTCAAAGGCTGAGCGAGCTTTGTTCAGCGTTGCCGATGCGTTGATAAAATCGTTTTGCGCTTGCACCATATCAGGTGCTTCCACCACAAAAAGCGGTTGTCCCGCGATGACCCGATCGCCGGGTTTAGCCATCAATTTGGTGACACGGCCGGAGTAAGGTGAGAACACCAACGTTGACTTGTCTTCGTCCACCGAAATCTTGCCCTCAGTGGTGTGTTCAGCGCGGAACAGTTGCTTACGGACCGGCTCGAATGTGAGTGAGGTCCATTGCTGTGGCGTCAAGTAATAAAGATTGCCGACCTTGTGTGACTGTGCTGTTTGCTTGGCCTCCGCCAGCTTGTCGGAGCGCCGTGCAACCGTGGTCGCCACAAATGCAGCCGACAATCCGACAACAACCACCGCAATCACGACGATACTCGGAGTGCCCAGCTGCCTTCGTAGGCCGAGCACTGCTTTGATTGCTCCGCTTAATCTAAAGGGCTTCACACGATCTCCCGGAATCGCCCTGCGTTGCTAATCTTATAGCGTTTGGTCGGTGCGTGTGAGAATAATCATTATATAAAAAGGACTTACCGCGCTGTCATGGTGGCGTGCAATCGCTGCGCTCAGCGGCCGCCCTTGCAATTTCACATGTTTACCTGAGCCTCAAAGCAGTTCGTAAGGCCTGCAAGCGGGTATTGCGACGTTTATAGCGGGCCGAAATAATCGGTCGGCGGTCACACGTGAAATTTAGCCATCATTTTCTTGCGAAATTGCGACGAGGCAATTAGTGGTCATCTGCCTGTTAGTTCCAGAGGCTAAGCGGCATTCTTCCTGAACCGCGCGCTGCGGGCTTGGGCATTATCAGTTGCGTATATATGGTGCGAAAAGGCGTTACGATCAGCATGCAATTGCGTGACCTGCCCATTCATTGTGCGATGCTTGGGGTTGTAACCATCCTTGCCGCAGCGCCCGTCCGAGGTCAGCAAGCGCCGAGCGACATCGGCATCACCGAGCCCTCAATCGCAACTAGCCTCCCGCAAAATGGCGACCCATTCGGAACTCGCAAACGGCTCTATGATCATGGCGTATCCTACAATCTGATTTACACCAACGATGTGCTGAGCAATTTGTCTGGCGGTATCCGGCGCGGCACCGTCGATCAGGGCAAGCTCGAAGACCAACTCCTGATTGATCTCGAAAAACTCATTGGCTGGAAAGACACCACTTTCTACGCTAATGCCTTCGAAATTTATAACAGTGGCCGCATCCGGCGCGATTACGTCGGCGGCATGAATACGATTGCCGCGATCGAAGCCACGCCGGCCGTGCGCCTGTCGGAAATGTGGGGCGAACACTGGTTCGGGCCGGTTAGTTTGAGAGCTGGCCAGCTCGCTGCTGATGCCGAATTCTTTTATAGCGATCTCAGTCAGATGTTTTTGCAAAGCGACTGGCCAACCATTACTACGGTGAATATACCCAGCGGCGGGCCTGCTTATCCATTGGCTGCACTTGGCGCGCGGATAAAGTATGAGCTTCCAAAAGACGCCTCGCTGTTGTTTGGCATTTTCGACGGTGACCCTGCTGGACCATGTTCGGGCGATCCCGACACGTGTAATCGCTACGGGCTCAATTTTCGCCTGAAGGATCCAGCCTTCATGATGGGCGAGTTTCAGGTCAGGCGGAATCGCGGCAAGGACGACACCGGGCTTGCGACAACGCTGAAGATCGGCGGCTGGGGTCACCTCGGGCAATTCGCCGATCAGCGTTACGCAAACAACGGCGCGCTTCTGGCCAGTCCGTCGAGCAACGGGATGCCGCTCATGCATCGCGGTGACTATGGACTTTACGAAGTCATCGATCAACAGATTTATCGCCCGCAAGGCGGCAATGGAGACAGCGGCATTTCCATCTTCAATCGTTCTGCGATCAGTCCGTCCGATCGCAATCTGGTCAATCTTGAGATCGACGGTGGAATTGTCTTCGCTGGTCTGACGCCGAGCAGGCCGGATGATAAATTTGGCGCAAGCGTAATCTATTCGCGCTTCTCCAACAGCGTTCGCGCCTTCGATCAGGACCAGATCAACTTCGGCACTATTTCAACGCAGCCGCGCGACATCGAGACTAATCTCGAACTCACTTACGTCGCTTCGATCGTAAAAGGTTGGACAGTGCAGCCAGTCTATACGTACATCTGGCATCCGAGCGGCACCGGCATCCGTTATCCCGACGCGCAGGTCGTGGGCGTGCGGTCGGTTATCAATTTCTGAAGCACAGAGTCGCGGAATTGCGATGTCTCGGAGCCTAGTGCGTCGTTCCGATATGTACGTAGCCATAGTGATAAAGAACGGCCGCGATTGATACGACCATCACCACTGCGAAAAGAGCCACAACTGCGAGCTTGGTCCACATCGAGAAATCTTAGTAATGTTCCGGGATCTCGCGAAAGCTCAAAATAAAAAGCCCTAACGAATTGATATGGGCCCCACGAGCGTATTTGCCTAGCTGCCCCGTGGCTCGTGGTCAAATCGAAATGAGATAAGATTTTTTATGTGTTGATTATATCTCCGCCGTAGCTACGGAGGCGGACCCGACCGGGTGGAACATTGATCTTCCGAAGACACTCTCGCAACTGTGCTACATCATCGTCTCACAGTTGCGATTCTGCTATCGTGAAGCAGTTCTTTGGCTTTCGGTCATCTACACTGATCTTAGATGAGCCCGCTTTCTCATACGCGCCACTCGCACAAGCCGCATGACTTTTGGCTCGCGCGCGGAGCTATTCTGATTATTGCAGGTCTCCAGGTTGCCATCGTCAACGACCTCGCGCTAGGACCGCGATGGCTTGGTCCCGGGCTGGAGCTCGCGCTCCTCATTCCTCTGTCGATTGGGACGGCTTGGACGCAGACGCGAGCGCGCAAGGCCGCGACCGATAAGCAATGGGACCGCGTCAAACGCCAAAGGGGGGACATTCGGCGCTTCGCGATCACTCTAACCGCCCTCACCACCTTGATGAACTTCGGCGCGCTCGCTCGCCTTATCAACGCAATGTTGACTGGTCATGCCGGCAGCGGGCCGACGCTGCTTTTGGATGCTATGAATATCTGGCTCACTAACGTGGTGATCTTTGCGCTTTGGTACTGGACGTTGGATCGTGGCGGGCCCGCAGGCGAGTTTGTTTTGGATGCGAAACCCGACTTTCTGTTCACTCAGCAACAGTCCATCGCAGACCAAGCGAGGTTTGCCGATTGGTCGCCGGGTTTCATTGATTATCTCTTCCTGGCCTTCACCAATGCCACGGCATTTTCGCCTGCCGACACATTTCCTCTTACGGTGAGGGCCAAGCTTTTGATGATGGCTGAATCTTCCATCTCTCTCGCTACAATCGCTTTAGTCGCATCACGCGCCGTTGGAATACTTAGTTAGTTTGGCTTGAGCGCGGATAAGTCTACGTCCGCTTCTCTAATCGGCCGGTTGGGGTCAAGCGCTTTCAGGCTATCCACGCTGCAGTGTCGATGTCGCTCACGGGCTCGCGAAATCCCCGCTCCGGTTCTGATCGAGATGGAGGTCTTCCAACGCGCCCAGGCAAAACTCGGACAGAACAATCCGAGGACCACGCCGCCGCGCGTCGTCAACGGCCCGTCCCTTCTCACTGGCATTGCCGTCTGCGGCTCATGCGGTGCCGGCATGACCCGCACCGGAACTGTCCGCCGCGGAAAATCCCACTCGTACTATAGCTGTGCCGGATGCCAGCAAAAGGGCAAGAGCGTTTGCAAAGGAAGGCATATTCCTGCCGCCACCCTCGACGGCATCATCCTCAGCAATCTCAAGCAGCGTCTGCTGACGCCGGATCGGCTCGCCGCACTGTTGCAGACGCTGGCTGACCGCCAGGCAGCCAAGACCGAAGCTGTGGATCGCCGGCTGGTCACCTTGCAGCGTGAAGTCGCAGACTGTGACGATCGCCTGCGGCGGCTTTATCGTTCGATCGAAGACGGCATCGTCGATCTCGACGATATTCTCCGTGAACGTACCGCAGCCCTGAAGTCTGAGCGTGAGCGGGCCAAGGCCGCGCTCGACCGCGTCCGCGCTCAATGCGGCACGGTCACCACCATCGACTCAACCAAGATCGATACGTTTGCGCGACTGATGAATGAGAAGCTCGACACGGGCGATACCAACGCTCGGAAGGCCTATATCCGCTCGATCATCGACGCCATTGAGGTCGACGATAGCGCCATCAGGATTATTGGCAGCAAGGACGTGCTGCAAGCCGTGATTGCCGGTAAACAGACCGCGAACGGGAATGTTCGTGGTTTTGTACGCAAATGGCGCGCCGGAAGGGATTCGAACCCCTGACCCCCAGATTCGAAGTCTGGTGCTCTATCCAGCTGAGCTACCGGCGCATTCGTGACGCACAATCCTACCTGAAAACCGCCGGCTTAGGGATTGCCGGCCTTTCCGCTCGCAGTCTCCAGCAGTGCGATAAGCCCCTTTAACAGCTCGGTCGGCGATGGGGGACAGCCGCGAATGTGCAGATCGACCGGCACCACGTCTTTGACGCCGCCCGCCACCGCATAGCTGCCGGCAAAGATGCCGCCATCAACCGCGCACCCGCCAACCGCAACGATCCATTTTGGGTCCGGTGTGGCATTATAAGTGCGCAACAGCGCCTCACGCATATTCTTTGTCACGGGCCCGGTCACCAGCAGCACGTCGGCATGCCGGGGCGACGCCACGAAGCGCAGGCCGAAGCGCTCGAGGTCGTAAAACGCGTTGCTGAGCGCGTGGATTTCCAATTCGCAACCGTTGCAGGAGCCGGCATCGACTTGGCGGATTGACAGCGAGCGGCCGAGCTTGGCGCGCGCCGCGCGGTTCAAGCTCTTGGCGAGCTCGGCCAGCGCCGCCTTGTCAGGCGCGGGCGCGGGCTCCGTCAGCGGGCCCTGGCTAAGGCTTTCGAGCAAGGTGCGGCGCATGGCTAAAGGTCGTGTCCCGAATACGAGCAGTTGAACGATTTATTGCAGAGCGGGAAGTCGGCAACGATGTTGTCTTTGATCGCGGCTTCCAGCAGCGGCCATTGGAACCAGGAGGCGTCGCGCAGATGGCAGCGCGCAACGCGCCCCTTGCCGTCAAGCCGCAGCCACACCAGCACATCGCCGCGGAAGGCTTCCGCCACGCCGATGCCCTCGCAAATCCGTGCATTCGATTTGACCGGCGCCTTCGTCTTGCCGTCCGGCAACCGATCGAGAATCTGATCGATCAGCGACAGGCTCTGCTCGACCTCGCGGATGCGAATCCAGACGCGGGCGTTGACGTCGCCGGCATCGAGCACCGGCACCTCGAATGTGAGGTCGCCATAGGGCGCGTAGCCAAGATCGCGCCGTGCATCGAAGTTGCGCCCGGAGGCGCGGCCGACGTAACCCCCGGCGCCAAACTGGCGCGCATAGTCGGCGCGAACGATACCGGTGGTGACGGTGCGGTCCTGCAGCGACGCGGTGTTGTCGTAAAGCTCGATCAGGCGGGGAAATGCCCTGCGCACGTCGGCGAGCAAGCCTCGCACATTTGCCGGCCCCTTCGGCGCGATGTCGCGCGCAACCCCGCCCGGAACGATGGCGTCCATCATCAGCCGGTGGCCGAAGCAGACATCCGCCGCGCGCAAGCAGCGCTCGCGCAGGATGCCGCATTGCGCGTGCATGATTGAGAACGACGCGTCATTGCAGATCGCCCCGATATCGCCGAGGTGATTGGCGAGACGCTCAAGCTCGGCCATCAGCGCCCGCAAATAGACGGCGCGCGGGGGCGGCGCGACTTGCAACGCGGCCTCTACGGCCTGCGCGAAGGCGTAGGAATAAGCGACCGTGCTATCGCCGGAGGTGCGGCCGGCAAGCTTTGCCGCGTCCTCGAGCGAGGCGCCCGCCATCAGCGTCTCGATGCCCTTGTGCACATAGCCGAGCCGCTCTTCCAGCCGCACGACGTGCTCGCCGTTGGCGGTGAAGCGGAAATGGCCGGGCTCAATGATGCCCGCATGCACCGGACCGACAGGGATTTGATGCAGCCCCTCGCCTTCCGCCGGCAGAAACACGTATGGCTCAGGCTTCTGCGCCGGCTTTTGCTTGCCGAGCGGATGACGGACGTCCCAGAAGCCGAGATCGAGCCAAGGCCGCGTGTCGGGCGCGCCGACCGCCTCCAACCCAAACAAGCTCCGGATCGCGCGTTCGAGCCGCAGCGCCGCCGGATGCTTCGCGGCCACACTTGGATATTCGCCGTCGCGGCAATGGTAGGTCAGCACGGCGATGTCGCGCGCCTTCTCGTCGAGCAGCGCCATGTGCACGTCGCCGGCATCGCCCCACAAGCCCAGCAGCGTGCAGCGATCGCGAACCAGAAGATCGACCGCCTTCTTCCAACCGTCATCGCCGACAACCGCGCGCGGCCAGGGCCGGTGCGCCGTGGCGGTCTCGCCGTGCTTGATTTTGTCGACGAGGGCCATGCCGCTATCCCAGCAACCGGGCGACATTCTCGAAGCCGGCGACCAGCGCCGGCGGCATGTAGATGCCAGCCATGAACACGATCGACAGATGCGCGAACATCGGCACATAGGACGCCTGCGCCGGGGCAGCGGGCCCGCGCGGCTCGCCGAAGGCAATCGTGTTGAGCCGCAGGAACAGGCCGCCGAGCGCGACCAGGATGCCGAACACCAGAATCGTCGCCAGCCACGGCTGGCGCGCGAAGGTCGAGCTCACCACCAGGAATTCGCTCATGAAGATGCCGAGCGGCGGCAGGCCGGCGATCGCCACCACGCCGAGCACCAAGCCCCAGCCGAGCACCGGATGCGTCACCGTCAGCCCGCCCATATCGGCGATTTTCTGCGTGCCCTTGACCTGCGCGATGTGGCCGACGGTGAAGAAGATCGCCGACTTGGTGAGCGAATGCATGGTCATGTGCAGCAGGCCGGCAAAATTGGCGAGCGGGCCGCCCATGCCGAAGGCAAACACGATGATGCCCATGTGCTCGATCGACGAGTAGGCGAACATGCGCTTGATGTCGCGCCGGCGGTACAGCATGAAGGCGGCGAACACGCAGGAGATCAGCCCCATGGTCACCATCAGCGGACCGGGCGCGAGCGCCGCGGGGTTGAGCGCCAGCAGCAATTTAAAGCGCAGCAGCGCGTAGAGCGCGACGTTCAGCAACAGACCGGACAGCACGGCGGAAATCGGCGTCGGGCCTTCGGCATGCGCGTCGGGCAGCCAGGCATGCAGCGGGGCAAGCCCAACCTTGGTGCCGTAACCGAGCAGCAGGAAAATGAAGGCGACGTTGAGCAAAGCGGGATCGAATTCGGACGCGCGCGTCACCAGCACGGTCCACACCATGGCGTAGAGGCCTTCGCCGATCACCGGCCGCGCCGCCATGTAGATCAAAATGGTGCCGAACAGCGCCAGCGCGATGCCGACGCTGCCAAGAATGAAATATTTCCAGGCCGCTTCCAGCGCTTCGTGGGTGCGGTAGATGCCGACCATCAGCACAGTGGTCAGCGTCGCCATCTCGATCGCCACCCACATCAGGCCGATATTGTTGGCCACCAGCGCCAGATTCATGGCGAACATCAGCGTCTGATACATCGCGTGGTAGAAGCGCACATAGGTCGGCGTCAGCCGGCCGACCTCGATCTCGTGGCCGATATAGCTCGCGCTGAATACGCTGGTGGTGAAGGCGACGAAGGTGGTCAACACGATGAACACTTTGTTGAGATCGTCCACCAGCAGATAGGGCCCGGATCGCGGCTCCACCACGAACAGCGACACCGCCGTGAGGAAGGTCGCCAGCGCCGCAAGCACGTTGAGCCGCGCGGTCAGGCGATAGCCGGGCAGGGCGGCGAGCAGGGCCGCCGACAATCCCGGTACAACCAGAACGCCGGTAAGCGCGTCGATCGTCATCGCCGCTCTCCGCGGAAACGGTCGAGCGCCTGCACGTCGACGGTGTCGAAGCGCTCGCGGATGCGGAACAGGAAAATGCCGATGACGATGAAGGCGATCAGCACCGAAAAGGCGACGCTGATCTCGACCACCAGCGGCATACCTTTGGCGCCGGTTGCCGCCAGCACCAAGCCGTTCTCCAGCGACATGAAGCCGACCACCTGGCTGACCGCATTGCGCCGCGTCACCATCATCAAGAGGCCGAGCAGCACCACCGACAGCGCGAAAGCGAGATCCTCACGCGCCAGCGGATCGGCCTCCGCCGTGACCCGCAGCATCACCACCATGGACAGCGCGACCAGGCCCATGCCCAGCAGCATCGCGGGGCCGACGCCGACCACGGTTTCGATTTCGCGGTGGATACCGAGCCGCACGATGATCCGGTGCAGCGCGGTCGGAATCACGATGGCCTTGAAAATGAGTGCGATCACTGCGGTGAGATAAAGATGCGGCGCGTCCTGGATGAAGGCCTGCCAAGCAACCGAGGCCGCCAGCACGAGCGCGTGCAGCGCATAGACGTTGAGCAGCGCGTAGAGCCGGTCCTGGTAGAGCTGCATGAAGCTCACCAACACCAGCGAGCCGGCGAGCATATGAGCGACGTCGAATGAGAGGCCACGCATTCTCAAAGGCTCCGCGAGACGAATAAGAGCAGGGTAGCGAGCAAGCCGAGCATCAGCGCGGCGCCGAGAAAGGCCGGTACCCGGAATACGCGCATCTTGGCAATCGCCGTCTCGAACACGGCGAGCAGAAAGCCTCCGGCCGCCAGCTTGCCAAGATAGGAGGCGACGCCGACAGCGAGCGCCGCCACGCTGGCGTCAGCCCCGGCGATGCCCCACGGTGTGAACACGCAACCAATCACCGAGACGTAGAGCAAGAGTTTCAATTCGGAGGACAGATCGATCAGCGCGAGGTGGCGGCCGGAATATTCCAGCACCATTGCCTCGTGCACCATGGTGAGCTCGAGATGGGTGGCCGGATTGTCGATCGGGATGCGCGCGTTCTCGGCGATCGCCACCATGATCAGCGCCAGCAATGCCAAGCCCAGCGAAACGCGCAAGCCGACGTGGCCCGAGAGCATGAAGGTGGCCATCGTGGAGAGCTGGGTGGAGCCGGCGACCAAGGCGAGCGTGAACACGATCATCAGCATCGCCGGCTCTGCCAACGAAGCAATCATCACCTCGCGGCTCGATCCGATGCCGCCGAACGCAGTGCCGACGTCGAGACCGGCGAGCGCCAGGAAGAAGCGCGCGCTGCCGAGCAATGCGATGATGGCGATCAGATCGGCCGACCAAGAGAACAGCAGCCCGCCGCGGAAAGTCGGCACCAGTGACGCAGCGACCCAGGTGCCGGCAAAGATGATGTAGGGGATGACCCGGAATAGCCAGGACGCGCTTTGCGCCAGCACCACGTCCTTGCGGATCAGCCGGATCAGATCGCGATAGGGCTGCAGCAGCGGCGGTCCCTGTCGCCGCAGCAGGCGCGCCTTCACTTTGCGCACGAACCCGGTGAGCAGCGGGCTGAGTGCCAGCACCACCAGCATCTGCGCGCCCTGGAAAGCGAGTTCTCGGATCAAGGCCATATCGCCAGCACCAGCAGGAGAATGATCAGCGCCGCAAATACAAGCGTGAGATAACGGCGGATAGTGAGGAATTGCAGGTAGTTGAGTTTATCGGCAGCGTACCCGACGCCGATGGCGACCGGTGCGTAGAGCGCATCCCAGATCAGATCGCGCAGCTCGACGGTCAGGCGCGCGGGCGCAGTCGTGCCCGGCGGCGGCATCTCTCCGATCTCGCGGGCGTGGAACATCATAGTGCCGTACACGCGGCGGATCGGTTGGGCGAAGCTCGAGGCGGTGTATTGCGTGGCGGGATTAGGGTCGGGATAGCCGCAGTCCCAGGCCGGTCCGCGCCGCAGCTTGTCGGAGGCCAGCCGGTGGATGGCAAAGGCGGCGATCGAGCCGGACAGCGTCACGAAGATGAACACCAGCAGCCCGTTATAGGAGCTGCGGCTTTCCGCAATCGGCACGATCGAAAGCCACTCCACGCCGGCCTGATGCGGCATACTGATGCCGATGAGCACCTGCGTCACCGGCGCCAAGGCATCTATGAAGAAGCCGGGCAGAATGCCGGCGACCAGGCAAAGCGCGGCGAGGCAGAACATCGCGGCCAGCGACTTGGCATCGGTTTCTTTCGCGCGCGCGGCGGCGGGTGTGCGGGGGCGGCCGAGGAAACTCACACCAAACGCTTTGACGAAGCACGCGGCGGCGAGCGCCGCTGAGAGCGCCAGTAATCCGCCGACCGCCGGAACCAGGAATTTCAGGCCCCAGGACGGCAATTGCGGGCTGAGCAGAATGGCCTGAAAGGTGAGCCACTCGGACACAAAGCCGTTGAGCGGCGGCAGCGCCGAGATCGCTACGCACCCGACCAGAAACACAAACGCTGTTTGCGGCATGCGGTGGATCAGCCCGCCGAGATGCTCCATGTCGCGCTCGCCGGTAGCGTTGAGCACGCTGCCTGCGCCGAAGAACAGGAGACTCTTGAAGACGGAATGGTTGAATACATGGAAAAGGCCGGCGGTGAGCGCGAGTGCCGCGGCCAAAGGCAGACCGTGCGCCTTGAACGCGAGCGCTAACCCAAGCCCGATAAAAATGATCCCGATATTTTCCACAGTGTGATAGGCGAGCAGCCGTTTGAGATCGTGCTCCATCAGCGCGTAGAGCACGCCCATCACCGCAGTGATGCCGCCGATGCCGAGCACGAGCATGCTCCACCACCAATCGGGCGCGCCGAGCAGATCGAACGCGATACGCACGAAGCCGTAGACCGCGACTTTAGTCATCACGCCGCTCATCAGCGCGGAGACGTGGCTGGGCGCGGCAGGATGTGCGAGCGGCAGCCAGGCATGCAACGGCACCACGCCCGCCTTGGAGCCGGCGCCGACAAGCGCGAGGATCAGCACCAAGGCCGCCATGCCGGCAGACGGATGCGACGCGCGAATTGCATCGAACGCGTAATTGCCGTTGCTGCCGGCGAGCAGGCCGAAGGCAAGCAGCAGCGCCAGCGTGCCGAAGCTCGCCATCAGCAAATAGACATAACCGGCGCGCAGGTTCTCGCGATCCCGATGATGCGCGATCACCAGCGCCCAGGAGGTGAGCGACATGAACTCCCACGACACCAAGAACGTGAAGGCGTCGGCGGAGAGCACGACCAGGTTCATGCCGGCGAGGTATGCCGGATAAAACGGCAGCACGCGTTGCGGAGTCTCTTCATGGCGGCCATAGCCGAGCGCAAACAGGCTCGCCATCGCGCCACCGAGATTGACGACCACCAGAAAGAATGCGGCGAGCCCGTCGATGCGCAGATGCGTCCCGAGCCACGGCAGGCCGAGCGGCAGCGTGACGCCGGATATCGCGGCCGGATGGTCGAACAAGGCGCGCAGCGCGTTCACGCACAGACATAAGGTGATGATCAGGCTGGCGCCATAAACGATGCTGCTCGCGCGCGATACGGCGCCGAGAAGAATTGCGACCGGCGCCAAGGCCAGCAGTGCCGCCACGCCATAAAGCGCGTACACGACCGTCATCACTCGGCCGCTCCTTTGAGCCGTACGCCGCGTCCGCCGCCCGTTGAAGTGCTGCCTTCGCCGATCAGTTCGATGCCGTTGGCGGCAAGCGCGTCGATCAGCTTCATCAGCGAGTCGACGTTGCCGCGGATGACGCCGTTGCTGGCCTCCATGCGCTGGATCGTTGGCAGTGACAGCCCGGCGCGCTGAGCCAGTTCGCGCTGGTCGAGGCCGAGTAACGCCCGTGCGGCCCGCATTTGGCCGGAGGTAATCATTGCGATTCGGATCTTTTCGTTAGACCTATTGTGATATTTTATCCTGTCATAGTAGCGTGTCAAGTATCAAATAGGATATATAAAGCATCAATTGTCAGACGCCGCTCCGCGCACCGGTGATGTCTTCGGCATTAAGTGGACATCCGTAATTGACCGAGCGGCGGCCACCTCAAGTAATCGACGATGTGAGCAAATCGCCCAAGTCCAAGCCGCCGCGGCCCTGCCCGATCTGTCAGGTCGCAATGCAAGCCACTGAAACAGAAAACGGCATCGTCCATCGCTGCGAGCGATGCGGCACGGCCATAACGGTTGCCCAAGGAGGTCGTCATGACAATGCAGAGCAGTGACAATAAAGGAAGTGGCTTTTTCGGTAGCGTCGCAGGTCAATTGACACTGACCGGAATAGTACTCGTCGTGATTCTGCTGGTCGCTTGGCGTTACGTGTTCTGACAAGACGCCGTATTTCCGAAGCCCGGCGTTAATCGCGGGGCAGGATCAGAGACAAACTTGGGCCGCCTCGGCCAGCGGCTTTTTTCGTAACAGCGCACGTCACATAAGCTCGTCGGTCTTGTCGTCGGTTTCGCCGTAGCGGTGCAGCGTGGGCGGGCGCGTGCCGGCATAGAGCTTTTCGATCGTGGGAGCGATCTTCGCGTTTTCGCGTTCAAACAGCGAATTGCCGGCAAGGTCGCTCTCGACCAGAAACGGTCCGAAATTCTCGACGTCGAGCACCCAGATCGCCTGGGCAAGGCCAAGCTCCTGCCGCCAATAAACACCGGCGATGTGCTTGATGCCGCGGCCGAGCAGAGCGCCTGTGCCGTAACCGACCGTCGTCAGATAAATCGCGTTGTTCGGCACGAACGACTGCCGGTAGACCTCGCTGGTCATGCCGCCTTTGCCGATGATGACGTTGCAGGTGGAGGCCTTGAACCAGCCATCCTGGTATTTGGCGAAACGAAAAGACGCCGTGGCAGTCACGGCGCCGATAGTCATGGTGCCGTCGGGCGCAATCGAGGCGGCTGGCGAGCAGTGGAAATTGGCGCGGCCAAGAACCTCGGGCGGCGCCGGCATGCCAATGCCCTCCGCCACCGCGCGCTGATAGACACCCTCGCGCGCGGTGAACACACGGCCGTCGAGGAAAACCACGGTGCCGATCTCGAGCGCGGCGAGATCGCTTGTGGTCGCGGGTAGACGAAGGCGCGCGGTTTGCAGTGTCGCCATGACTCTTACTCCGCCGCTTCGACAGCCTGCGGCTGCCACTCGACGCCTTCCCGGCGCGAATAATCGGTGAACCACATCGGATCGGTGCGATACACGACACGCCCGTCGGCATAGACGCGCGCGCAGGCACGGCGCGACGACAGGCAGAACATATGCACGCTCATCGGCATTCCGCCGGTGTGGCAATAGCCGACCTCGATGTGGCAATCGACCACCATCGATGAGCCCATGAAACCCATCGCTCCCATGCCGATGGAGTTGCCGAGCTCCTTCAATTCCATCTCGAGCGCGGCGATCTTGGGGTCTGGGTTGCGCGAACCGACCACCCGCAAGCAGGCAGCCTGC
This sequence comes from uncultured Pseudomonadota bacterium, assembly GCA_963710705.1. Taxonomy (GTDB): domain Bacteria; phylum Pseudomonadota; class Alphaproteobacteria; order Rhizobiales; family Xanthobacteraceae; genus Pseudolabrys. Next base: position 1,213,250 of record CAVQBI010000002.1, on the reverse strand, counting down.
TTTCCGAGCACCATGCAAATGTCCTTCGAGCCGCCGAGACCGATGCCGACGATCGCCGGCTGGCAGGCAAGGCCCCGCCTGCCAAACGCAATCAGCGTATCGAGATAGAAGCGCTTGATGCCTTCGATGCCGTCCACCGGAAACAACATCCGGTAATCGGACCCGAACAGGCCACCCTTATGCACCGTGGTCAACTCGACCCAGTCGGCGTCGGGATGAAACGAATACTCGATCTCGGGCGCACCGACACCGACATTGTTGTTGTGGTCGGTGCGCCACAGCGGATGGACCCGATTGGGGCGGAGCGGAACCTCTTCCGTCGCATTGGCGGTCGCGCGCCGCAGCGCCGCCTCGAGCGCAATGGGCCCGCCTTCGATCTTGGCCTCGTTGCCCATCTTCACGTACCAGCGCGGGCAGCCGGTATCGCCACACATGGCGCGGCGGTCCTCTTTGGCCGCTTCGTAGTTTTCGAGCATGGCCTGGATGACGAATGCGGACAGATCGCCCTTCTCGGTGTTGGCGCATTGGCGCAGGCCGCCGAGATAATCCTCGGGGATTTCGATTGCCGCCGTCGCCATCAATTTTTCCGCGGCCGACTGCAAGACGGAAATGGAGATCATCATGTTACTCCGCCGCTTGTGTTTCTTTGAGCAAAGTTTCGCCTGGCTTGACGATGGTGAACTCGACCGGCGCGTCCGAGACCTCGAGCCGGCCCTCGCGCTGACGCACGATCGTGAAGCGCGAGGTCGCGAGATCGCCGGGCTCCGGAAAATCGCTGCGGAAATGCGCGCCGCGCGAATTCTCGCGCTTCAACGCGGCATGCGCAATCACCTTCGATATCTCGATCTGCGAACGCAGATTGAGCCAGTCCGACCAAGTCAGATTAAAGGCGCGGTCATCGTCGGCAACGCCGACCGCCAGCAATTCGTCCTCAAGCTGAGCAAGTGCGCCGAACGCCCGCTGCAGGCCCGCTCGCTCGCGAATAATGCCGACATCATCCCACATCATATCGAGCAGCCTTTCGCGCAGTCCGTTCAGGTCACCGCCCTTGCGCCGGAATGGCGTCTCGGCGCGGTCAACTTCGGCGCTCAATGCCTGCCCGTCCGCCTCGCGCCGATCCAGGCCCTTGGCGATATCCGCCGCGATGGTTTCGCCCGCGATGCCGCCAAACACGGTCGAATTTGCAACGCCGTTGCCGCCGAGCCGGTTGGCGCCGTGCGTGCCGCCCGCATCCTCGCCGGCGACATAAAGGCCGGGAATTTCGGTCGAGGTGTCGACGTTACAAATCACGCCGCCCATCAGGTAGTGCGCGGTGGGCACGACTTCAACGAGCCCGCCGGCGAGGTCGAAGCCGCAATCGGCGCAACGCTCCACCATGCCCTTGAACTGGCGGCGCACGTTGTCCGGTCCAAGATGGCCCATCGAGATATAAAGCCCGCCGCCCGGCGTGGTTCGGCCGGCCCGCATCTCGGAGAACATCGAGCGCGACACAATATCCCTGGTCGCACGCTCGCCGCGGTTATCGTAGGCGAACATGAAACGCTCATTGGCGCCGTTGAGCAGATAACCGCCGACGCCGCGCAAGCCTTCCTCGATGATGGTGCCGGTCATGCGTGTGTCGTGGCCAGCCAGCACGCCGGTCGGATGGAACTGCACCATCTCCATGTCGCGCAGCGGCAAGCCGAAACGCAGCGCCATGGCGAGCCCGTCGACGGTCTTGTCGCCCGACGGGGTGTGGTAGCGGTACATGGTCGGGCCGCCGCCGGTCGCCAGCAGAATTGCTTTCGCCGCGACGTAACAGAATTGACCGGAGCGGATGTCGAGGAACAGGACGCCGGCGGCACTCTTACCGGCGGCATCCGGAATGAGCGCCAACGCGCGGTATTCCTCGAGCCGCTTGATCGGCCGCGCCCACACTTGCTCCATGAGGCGGTTGATGATCTCGATCCCGGTGAGATCGCCTTTGTGCACCGTGCGATCGAATGTTTGCCCGGCAAAGGCCTTGCCGTGCAGCGAGCCGTCAGCGTTGCGATCGAAGAAGCAGCCGATCTCGTTTTCGAGCTCCTGCACCCGCTCGATTGCTTTCGTCACCAGGGTCCATGCGAGCTCTTGGTTCGGCAGCCATTTGCCGCCCTCGATCGTATCCATGAAATGGCGCTCGACCGAGTCGCCCTTGTGCAGCGCGACGTTGTAGCCGCCCTGCACCATGCGGGTGCACCCCGATTTACCGAGCAAGCCCTTCGATGCGACCGTGATATCGAGGGCGGCATTCGCCTGGTGCGCGTGCAAGGCCGCAAACAGTCCGGCGCCGCCGGCGCCAAGGATCAGAATATCGGTTTCGCGTCGCTCGATCATGGATATCGGCTCATAGAACGCGCAGGAAAAACAGGATCGCCACCAGGCCGGCGGTGCTGATGACGGCTGCGGCAATCCGCGTCTGTCCCGGACGCCAGGTGAAGTTCTCGATCAGCAGCACCCGGATGCCGCCGAGCAGATGCACGGTCAGCAGAAAGACGAGCCCGACCTCGGCAAATTTGACCGCCGGCTGCTCGGTCCACCTGAGGAAGCCGTCGAGCTTTGCCGTTTGCTCGATCGCTAATCCCAGCACCAGAAAATGCAGCGGCAGAAAGCAGGCGAGCAACACGCCGGACACGCGATGCACCATGGCGGCGATCCAGAACAGGTCGCGCCGGTGTCCGGTGTTGTGAGGGCCCTGCATCATGCGATCACCGCAAAGACCGCGCGCAGGCCCAGCAGCAGCAGCGCCGCCCCGAAACCCCACATCAACAGCGTGAGCGCGCGGCCGCGTAAGGGCGTCCAGTCCGCCGCAACCGCGCGCACGCCGATCGAGGCATGAACCGCGGCCAGCACGACGAACAGGCCGTAAAAGAGGCCCCAGCCAAGCGAGCCGCGCGTCCTGCCCAGAATCTCCGCCGCCGACAGGCCGTTATGCGTCGCGTAGATGATGGTCACGAGATGCCCAACGATCAGCGGCACCATCAGTGCCGCCGTCAACCGCTGCAGCAAATAAAGACGAAGCGTCACTCCAACTCTCCGGACCAATAGGCGCTCAGCGTGCGCTGCTTGAGGCCCGCAATCGAGGCCGTGGGATTGATCGCTTGCGGGCAGTGCTGCTCGCACGACTGATGCGTATGACAGGAATGGCAGCCGCCCGCGGCGGCAACGGCCGCCAAGCGTTCCTTATTGCCGGAGTTGCGCTCGTCGTTGACAAGCGTCCAGGCGCGGTTGAGCGCGGCCGGGCCCAGGTAATCCGGGTTCCAACGAACCGAGTCGCAGGCCGCGTAACAAATGCCGCAGTTGATGCACTCGATCGCCTTGTCGACGGCGACGCGCGCCGGCGCCGTCGGCACAATCGGCGCGACGGCATCGTTGCGGCCGGCCGAAGGCGAAAACACGCCCTTCGCCTGCTGCCATTTTTCGAAAAATGGAGTCATGTCGGCTGCCAGATCTTTGATGACCGGCAAGTTGGCGAGCGGACCGAGCTCCAGCCGGCCGTCGGTCACGACCTTTTCGACATGCGTGCGGCAGGTCCAGCGCGGCCGGCCATTGACCGTCATGGCGCAGGAGCCGCAGACGCCGACGCGGCAGGCAAAGCGGTAGGACAGCGTCGGATCCAGATGGCGCTGGACGTAGGTCACCACGTCGAGCACGGTTTGGCTTTCGAGGCTGGGCACCTCGTAGGTCACGTAGCGGCCTTCGGCCCGGCCGCGCCAAATCGACACCGCGATGCGGTCACTCATTTAATGCCTCTGCCATCGGGCTTTCCGGGACAATATAGCCATATTCGACCTCCAAAAAAAGCGGAGAGAATTCAACATTTGATGCAGTTTTTCTAAAGCTATGCTAGCCTGGTTTTGATGGGCCTCAATGCCTTGCGAACACTGGTCGCCATCGCCGAATGCGGCTCGTTCGCCGGCGCCGCGCGGGCGCTGAATTTGAGCCAGTCGGCGGTCAGCACGCAGATCAAGAGCCTCGAAGCCGAGCTCAAGGCGGAACTCTTCGACCGCAGCAAGCGGCCGCCTGCGCTCAACGATGCCGGCAAATCCGTCATCGACAAGGCCCGCATCCTGATCGCCGGCTACGCCGACATTCAGCAGGAGCTCGAGTTCGGCGACACCGTCGAAGGACGCATCCGTCTCGGCGCCGTCGGCAGCACGCTCACCGGTCTCATGCCCGCCGTGCTGACGGTGATCCGCCGGCGTTATCCGAACCTGCACATCGAAATCGTCTCCGGCTTTTCGGAAGACCTCTTGCGGCAGGTCGGCAGCCGCTCGCTCGATGCCGCGATCATCTCCGACTATGACTTGTCGCTGCGCGATATCCGCTGGCGGCCGTTCCTGCGTGAGCGGCTTGTCATCATCGCGCCGCCGCAGACCCGGGAGGACAACCCAAAGCGGCTGGCGCAGCGCAATTCATTTATACGCTATAGCCCGAACGCCGCGGTCGGCCGGGTCATCGATGCGGCGATCAAGCAAGCCAAGCTGGAAATACGCGAAACGATGCAACTGGACTGGCTCGAGGCGATCGAGGCCATGGTGCATCACGGCCATGGCATTTCGGTCGTTCCGGAACGAAGGTTCGAAAGCGACGCGCTGTTCAACGTGCGGCGGATCAATTTCGGCACCGTTCCGCACTACCGCACGCTCGGACTGATCGACGCCACAAGTTCGCGCAAGCACAAGCTGATCGACGTCTTGTTCAATGAATTGATGGCGCTCGTCAGAGCGGCAGACACGCCGCAGCAGGCGCGATGACACGGATCGAAGGGCCTGCAGCAAGGCCGGTTTGCTCTTGCGGCACTGCGGCTCCCTATCTGTAGCCGCCAGCGATCTGCCAAATGTCGCCTCGGCCGAGGACGAAGAACGGCCACTTCTCGGCAGCGATTCGGATCAGAAAATTAGTGGCGCGCCCGAAGAGATTCGAACTCCTGACCCCCAGATTCGTAGTCTGGTGCTCTATCCAGCTGAGCTACGGGCGCTTGTTGCCGCGGCCGGCATTTGGGCCGCGGAACGGGCATTAGCTAACGGTTCGACCCCCTATTGGCAAGTCGCGGCCGCCGGCCGCGGTTTCATTGCGCCGGGAGCGGCAGGCGGGTGCGCCGGACGATGGTGTCGATCAGGCCGGGCGCGACCGAGGCGGCGCCCAAAAGCGCCGTCCGGCCGGCGCCGGTCGCGGCGAGGCCGGACAGCAGGGCGGCGAGCCTTATGGGTTTGGCCGTGAGATGCCGCGCTGCCGTCAGGTATTGCGCGGGCGAAAAGCCGTCGCGGATGTGACCGGCCGCGAGCCGCCCGGAGCCCAGCGCGATGGCAAGCCCGTCACCGGTGAAAGGCGGAATATGGGCAAGGCGATCGCCGACGCGGAAAATCGCCGGGGCCCCTTCACGATGGAGATGGCCGCCGGGCGGGCAAACGACGGCAAGCGGCTTGTCCCACAGCGGCTGCGCGCCCGCGAGCCACGCGGCCATGGACGGAAGCGCACGCGCAAGATGGTCCTGGATCGGCTGCCAGCCGGCGCTAAGCCGCGCCACCCCATCGCGCGGTATCAGCAGGCACAGGTTGGCAATGCCGTCTTCGATCTGCTCGAGCCCGGCATAGCTGCGGTCAAAGAAGAACAGTTCCACGCGGCCGTCGAGCGCGCGGCGTGCGGCCTCCGTGAGACGCAAATGCATTTTGAGGCCGACGCGCGAGCTCTCGCGCATGTCATCGACGCCGCGCAGACCCACTTTGCCGGTGGCGAGGACAAGACGGCAACAATGCAACGCTTCGTCATTGTCGCAGCGCACGAGCCACCCGTCAGCTTCCGGCACAACGCCGCGCACGGCCGTGCCGCGCCGGATCTGCGCGCCCAGCGCTTCGGCGCGGCGCAGCAGCGCGTCGTCGAGCCGGTAGCGCGACAACGAGAGCGCGCGGAACGGCAATGCTGTGGCGACGCCGCAAACCGGGGAATGGACGGCGACGTGATCGATGACGACGGCACCGAGTGCCGCCGGATCGACACCGAGCGCAAGCAAATGCGCCTGTGTCTCGGCGCTCAAGAATTCGCCGCAGACCTTGTGATGCGGGCCGTCGCTGCGCTCGATCAGCACGACGTCGCGGCCCGCGCGCGCCAACGCACAAGCGGCGGCGGTGCCCGCCGGGCCGCCCCCTATAATGACAGTCTCGACGCGTTTCATTTCAGCCGTCCGATGACGAAGCGAAACATGAACCAGCGTAGATCGATCGCATTCGACGCGATGGCGGCTTGGGCGATAAGCTTTTCCCATTCCTCGCGCGTCAGCGAGCGCGCCACCGATATCCGGCCGTCGTAGGTGACGACCGGATGCAGGCGCAGCAACACGCCGGCAAGTGCGATAAAATAAAACGGCACGCGGCTGCGTTGGAGGTCGTAGATCACCCAGCCGCAGCGCGCGTTCGCGTCCATCCAGCGCAGAAAGCGCACGATCATCTTTTCAGAGAGATGATGGGTTACGAGGCTGGTCGTCACGAAATCAACCGCAACTGTGGGTTTGAAGTTGAAAACATCGGCGGCGTAATAGTCGATACCATCGGCCGCGCCGCCGGCGGCGCGCGCGATCTCGATCACCTGTGGGCTGAGATCGACGCCTATGAGTTTCATCGGCCGCCGGCGCTTGCTGGCCCAGCGCCGCACCGCGCGCAACAGATCGCCGTAGCCGCAGCCGATGTCGAGCAGCGTCAGCGGTTGGTCTGGCGGGATATTCCGCACCGCGCGGTCGAGCCATCGCAGCACCGGCCAATGCCCCATCATGGCGCCATTAAAACGGGCGAGGTCGCCCAAAATTTTCGCGAGTTCGCCAGTCTCGATGCGGCCGTCGAGAATTTCGCTCTGCGCGCTGCGCCGGGCGCTGTCGAAGCGAGGCGATGGCCGACCGGCGATCAAATCCATGGCACGCCAACTCAAGCGGCGGTGCGGAACAACATGGTCTCGGCCGTTAACCCCGGGCCGAATGACATGGCGCAGCCGCTGCGGCCGCGCGCGCCCGAGCGCACGAGCTTTTCGATCACGAACATCACCGTGGCCGACGACATGTTGCCGTAGCGGCGCAGCACTTCGCGCGAGGCGGCAAGCGCGGAGGGCGCGAGACAGAAAGCGCGCTCGACGGCATCGAGCACGGTGCGGCCGCCGGGATGCACTGCCCAGAGATCGATCGCGTTCACCGGCGCGCCGCCGAGAATTTCGTCCGTGTGCGCGCGCAAGGCATCGTGGATCGCGCCAGGCACCTGGCCGGACAGCACCATGTCGAAGCCGAAGTCACGGATGTTCCAAGTGATCAGATCGCGCGTGTCCGGCACCAGCACGGCGCGGAAGCTGTCGAGCGCAGTGCCGACCGGATCGGCACTCACCACACAGGCGGCGCAGCCATCGCCGAATAGCAGAAATGACAAGACCTGCTCGAGTTCGGCGGTCTCCTTCAGGTGCAGCGTGCACAGCTCGATGTTGAGGATGAGCACACGCGCTTGTGGCTCCGAGCGCACGATGTGGCGCGCAAGCTTGAGCGCGTTGATGGCGGCATAGCAGCCCATGAAACCGATCATGGTGCGCTCGACCGTGTTCGGCAGCTTGCAGCGTTCGACCACTTCGTGATCGAGGCCAGGCGCGGAGAAGCCGGTGCAGCAGGTGATCAGCAAATGCGTGATGCGGTCGCGTTCGTCGCCGAGATGCAGACGCTCGAGCGCAGCCTGCGCAAGTTCGGGCGCGTGGCATTCGAAGCGGCGCATGCGCGCCGCGATATCGGGGAAATCGCCGCGCAGATAAAAGCGCTCGCCGTCCACCGCCTCGCCTTCCGGCCGGTTGCTCGGCGGCAGGCACGAGTAACGGTGCTCGATGCCCGACCTTTCGGCCATGCGCTGGAACAGCAGGCCGTTGCGGCGGTCGCCGTGAAACAGCGACTGCGCAAAGCGCCTGAAAGCGTCGTGCACGTCGTACGGCGGCACCGCCGTGGCAACGCGGTTGATGTAGGCGGTCGTCAATGGATGTCTCCCGACACTGCCCCTTCAAGAAAGAACACCACAGAAGGCGCGATATGGCCGCGCGGACAGATAACGGCTTCAAATCGCCGTGACCGCTTGCCCACTCAATGGCTTGGAACTGGGGAAATCAGGCCCGCGCGCGCTCGCCGCGCCGCGAGTTCAGATCGACTGCACTGTCGGGAATGGCGATGCGGAACGTCGCCCCAATAGTGCCCGGCACCAGGCGGATTTCGCCGCCATGCGCCCGCACCAGCTCATCGGCGATGGCGAGGCCCAAGCCCGTGCCGCCGGCGCGCGCGCCGCCCTGGAAGGCCTGGAACATATGGGCGCGCGCCTTTTCCGGCACGCCGGGGCCGGTGTCGGACACTTCCAGCACCACCACGCTGCCCTCGCGGCGCCCGGTGATGCGGATCTGGTCGCGCGCCGGATCTTTCTGCCCACGCGCCTCCAGCGCCTGCACCGCGTTTCGCGCCACGTTGACCAGCACGCGGAACAACTGATCGTGGTCGGCCTCGACGGTGAGCCCGCGCTCGACCGAGACGATCCAACGGATCGGCACGTCGAAAGACAAGCCCAGCGCCTCGTGTACCTCCTCAATCAGCGGCTCGACGTCGATGGTCTTGCGCTCGGGCGGCGGCTCGTGCGCGGCGCCGTAGGACAAAGTTGATTGGCAGAAGGCAATGGCGCGCTCGAGCGCGTGCATCAGCTTCGGCGCGAAACGCTGCACCTTGGGGTCAGCCGAGGTCGACAGCTGATCGGAAAACAATTGCGCGGAGGCGAGCAGATTGCGCAAGTCGTGATTGATCTTGGACACCGCGAGCCCAAGCGCCGCCAGCCGGCTCTGCTGATGCAGCATGGAGGCGAGCTCGCGCTGCATCGCGGCAAGTTCCTCTTCGGCGCGGCCGACCTCGTCGGCGCGGCCGGAGTCAGCGATGATGCGCGCGGGATTCTCGGGATCCGCGCGGAACGCGATCATGCTGCCGGTGATGCGCCGCATCGGCCGCACCAGCAGATAATGCAGCGCGAGGAAAACCAGCCCCGCGGTAATGCCCGAGATCGCAAGCGAGAGGAAAAGGATGTTCACCGAGAACGTGAACATCGCTTTGCGCAACGGCGCCTCTTCCATCACGATCTCGATGAACTCGCCGCCCATCGGCGCCGGGCCGACGACGCGGATCGCATCGCCGGGGTCGTCATACGCAAGCAGCTCGAACGCATCGTAGATAGCGCGCCACCAAGGGACGCTGCGCATGTCGACTTCGGACTCAACATTCACCTTCATGTCGGAAGCGGCGACCAGCAGCCTGCGTTCGTTACCCATCTTCATGGCGACCGAACGCGCACCGATGCTTTTTAGAATTTCCTGGGCGAGACTCTCCGGCACCATGCCGCTCGGCGCAGCGTCGAGCACGAGCGCCGCCGTGTGCGCGGCGGCAAGCCGGTCGTTGAGCCAGTTGAGCCGGAAATTGGCAACCGACGGCACGTAGATCAGAATTTCCGCCACCATCACGAACACGATCGTGAGCAGCAGAAGCTTGCCGGACAGGCCGACGCGCAACGGCGGCGCCGCCGGATGTTCGGGCGCTGTAGTTTCAGGCGCTGGTTTGCCGTCCGCGTGCACTATGGCCTCAACCGAAAATTCGCAGCCAGGCAATGATCCGCCGCAGCAGAGGGCTCGTCAAATTTGGCGTAAAAAAGTCGATGGCCGCGCGTTTTCCGATCTCCGATAACGTCGGATAGGGCAGCACAATCCCGGTAAGCGCGCGGATATTGAGGCCCTGCGCGATCGCCAGCGCCCACAGCGCAATCAATTCGCCGGCCTCGGCGCCGACGATCGTTGCGCCCAGGATGCGGCCTTTTCTGGTGGTGATCACCTTGATGTGGCCGTGCGTCGCGCGTTCGGTCTGGGCGCGGTCGTTATCATGATAGGGCCAGCGAGCGATGCGAATCTTGATTTTGCGCGCGCGGGCCTGCGCTTCGGTGAGGCCGGCCTGCGCCAATTCCGGATCGGTAAAGGTCACCCACGGCACATCGTCGTTACTGACGCGTACTGGCAGGCGGAACAGCGCGTTCCGGATCACCACACCGGCGTGATAATTGGCGGCATGGGTGAATTGCAGTTGGCCGGCGGCGCAGTCGCCGATGGCATAGACGCGGCCGTTCGAAGTCTTGAGATTGCGCTTCACGATGATGCCGCTACGGTCATAACGGATGCCAGCGGCGTCGAGATTAAGCGCGTCGAGCGATGGCTTGCGCCCGGTCGCGACCAGCATATGGCTGCCTTCGGCCTTGCCCGCGCCGTCCGGCCCGGTGAACGTCACCATCGCGCTGTGCGAAATATAATCGACGCCGGTGACCTGCACGCCGCTGCGCACGATGACGCCCTCGCGCGCGAGCTGCGTGAGCACGATGGCGGCGGCTTCCGGGTCGTCCTTGGCGAGCGGGGTCGCGGCTTCCAGCACGGTCACCTCGCTGCCGAGGCGACGGAAGCCTTGCGCCATCTCCAGGCCGATCGGTCCAGCGCCAATAATGACGAGATGGCGTGGGCGTTCGGTAAGATCGAAAATCGTGTCGTTGGTGAAATACGGTCCATCGTCCAAACCGGGGATCGGCGGAACGGACGGCGTCGAGCCGGTCGCGATCACGAAGCGGCGCGCGCGGATTTCGTAATTATTGCCGACCGCGACGGTGTGGCGGTCGGTAAACTTTGCCTCGCCCTGGATCACCCGCACGCCAAGACTGGTGAAGCGCTCAACCGAGTCAGTGGGCGCGATCGAAGCGATCACGCGCCGCACGTGCTCGCGCACCTTGGCAAAATTGACATCGACCGTCGTGTGCACGCCAAAGGCGTCCGCGCTATGGGCCAGCGCTGCGCGCTTGGCCGCCGCCAGCAGCGCCTTCGACGGCACACAGCCGGTGTTGAGACAATCGCCGCCCATCTTGCCGCGCTCGATCAGCACGCAGGACACGCCGAAGGCGGCGGCGGCCGCCGCCACCGACAGACCGCCGGAGCCGCCGCCGATCACGCAGATGTCGGGTGTCAATGTCTCGGCCATGCCCCTCGCCTCTGCAACCCGACATTATCACATAGTCGCGCGCGAGCGCGCCCGCAGGTGCTTCACCAGCGCCGGCAGCAACGCCAGCAGGCCAAGCGCGACGAGGGCGCCGATCAATTCGGGCGTCAGCACGTCGCTGGCGTTGAACGTGAGGCTGCAATCGGTGCGGCCGGCGGCCATGCAGGCGTCGTAATTCGCTTTCTGCGCGGCGATGACGCTATCGAGGCCGGTGCCGGCGAAGGCATAGACCAGCGCGGCGGGAATAATGCCGAGCGCGGTGGCGGCAATGAAGGTCGACAGCTTCACTCCGGTGAAGGCCGGCACCAGATTGACCAGGAAGAACGGAAAAGCCGGCACCAGCCGCAGGAACAGAAGATAGCTGAACGCGTCCGCGCGAAAGCCTTGCGCCAACTGGCTGGCACGCGGGCCGGCACGCTTGAGCAAAGGCTCGCCAAAAGCCGTGCGCGCGACAAGAAAAACGACGGTCGCGCCGATTGTGGCGCCCACCACCGCGGCCGCGGCGCCGGTCAGGAGCCCGAACAGGAACCCGCCGGCCACCGTCAGGAAGGCGGCGCCGGGCAACGACAATGAAACCGCCATGGCATAGATGGCAGCATAGGCGAGGACCGCGAGAGCCCGGTGCTGTGTCATAAAAGCGTCGATCGCCGCGCGGTGGCGCACGAGCGCCTCGAACGAGATCACACCGCGGCCAAAAATGAGATAGACGGCCACGACAGCGACGGCGACCACGGCCAAAGCGATAAGCCGGCGGGCGAGGCTGAGCGGCTTCGCGGACATGGCACGCTATATACACGGATCGCGGCAGCGCCGGGGCCCGCCTCACCGGCTTGTGAGGCATTTTGACCGGAAAAAGCCCGCATTGACGGGCCTTAGCCCCTCCCTTATAAGCCGCGCAAAATCGCGTGCCGATCCGCGCCAACGCGGATTTTGATGGCGAAACGCCACGGCGCGACCAGCGGAGAACCCAATCGTGAAGCGGACCTATCAACCGAGCAAGCTTGTACGCAAGCGCCGCCATGGTTTCCGCGCGCGCATGTCCACCAAAGGCGGACGCAAGGTGGTCGCGGCACGGCGCTCGCGTGGACGCAAGCGGCTTTCCGCCTGACGGCGGACCTCGTCCGCAGCGGCTTTCATGGAACGGTTGCGGCAACGGGCGGACTTTCTGGCGGCGGCAGCCGGGACGAAGGTCGCCGCGCCTGCGTTCCTGTTGCAGGCGCGCAAGCGGGTGGACGACGGGCCGGTGCGCTGCGGCTTCACGGTGTCGAAGAAGGTCGGCAATGCGGTGGAGCGCAACCGAGTTCGCAGGCGCTTGCGGGAAATCGTGCGGCTTTCGGCCGGGAAAGCGATGCGAACCGGTCATGATTATGTGCTAGTCGGCCGGCGTGCGGCGTTGAACGCGCCGTTCGCGCGTATGGTCGAGGAATTTGATGGCGCGTTGCGGCGCGTACACGAGGGGCACAGCGGCAAAACAGGTACCCGATGACCGACAATAAGAACACCATCATCGCTATTGTGCTTTCGGCGCTTGTGCTGCTCGCCTGGCAGTATTTCGTCAGCGGTCCGCAGCAGAAGGCGCGCGAGGAACAGCTCAAGGCGCAGCAGCAGATCGCGCAGCAGACGGGGCAGCCGGCGCAATCGATGCAGCCAGTGCAGGCGCCGGCCGGGCCGCCGCAGGCGCCCGGGCAAATCGCACAGACGCCAGCGGCCGCCGCAGCCAACCGCGATGAGGCGCTGAAGGCCTCTCAGCGCATCCCGATCACGACCGACAGCCTGCAAGGCTCGATCGCGCTCAAGGGCGGGCGCATCGACGATATCTCGCTCGTCCAGTTCCGTGAGACGGTCGATCCCAAATCGCCGCCGATCGTATTGCTGTCGCCGTCCGGCAGCCCCGATCCGTTCTATGCCGAGTTCGGCTGGACCGGCGCCGCCGGCAGCAACGTGAAACTGCCGACCGGCGACACCGTCTGGAAGCAGGACGGCTCGGGCGCGCTCGGCGTCGGTCACCCGGTGACGCTAACCTATGACGACGGCGAGGGTCTGCAGTTCCGCCGCACCATTTCGGTCGACGACAAATATCTGTTCACCGTGCAGGACGAGGTGGTGAACAACAGCGCCAATCCCGTCACGCTCTATCCCTACGGGCTGATCTCGCGTCACGGCACGCCGCAAGTCGCCGGTTACTACATTCTACATGAGGGCCTGATCGGCTACCTCGGCAACGACGGCCTGCAGGAATACACCTACAAGAAGATGTTGGACCTCAAGCCCGACGCGGCGGGCATGAAAACTCTCGACTTCGACGACACCAATGGCTGGCTCGGCATTACCGACAAATACTGGGCGGCGACACTGCTGCCGCCGACCGACGCCCACCTGAAGGCGCACTACACAACGGGCCAGATCGGCAACACGCCGACCTATCAGACCGACTATTTGCTCGATGGCCGCACCGTGCAGCCGGGTGCCACGGCTTCCGCCACCACCCAACTCTTCGCTGGCGCCAAGGAAGTGCGCGTCATCAACGCGTACGAAAGTCAGCTCAAGCTCAATCACTTCGACCTGCTGATCGACTGGGGCTGGTTCTATTTCATCACCAAGCCCCTGTTCAACGTGATCGACTATTTCTATCACCTGGTCGGCAACTTCGGCATCGCGATCCTGATCGTCACCGTGCTGATCAAGATCGCCTTCTTCCCGCTCGCCAACAAATCCTACGCCTCGATGGCGAAGATGAAGGCGGTGCAGCCGCAGATGACGGCGCTGCGCGAGCGCTTTGGCGACGACAAGGTGAAGCAGCAGCAGGCGCTGATGGAGCTGTACAAGAAGGAGAAGATCAACCCGCTTGCCGGCTGCCTGCCGATCGCCATCCAGATTCCGGTGTTCTTCTCGCTCTACAAGGTGCTGTTCGTCACCATCGAAATGCGGCACGCGCCCTTCTTCGGCTGGATCCACGACCTGTCGGCACCGGACCCGACCAATGTCTTCACGCTGTTCGGCCTGATCCCGTTCGATCCGACAACGCTGCCGATGGTCGGTCACTTCCTGCATCTCGGCCTGTGGCCGCTGATCATGGGCGTGACCATGTGGGTGCAGATGAAGCTCAACCCGGCGCCGCCCGATCCGACGCAGCAGATGATCTTCAATTGGATGCCGCTGATCTTCACCTTCATGCTGGCGAGCTTCCCGGCCGGCCTGGTGATCTACTGGGCCTGGAACAACTCGCTGTCAGTGACCCAGCAGAGCATCATCATGCGCAAACACGGCGCCAAGATCGAGCTGTTCGACAATATCAAGGCGCTGTTCGTCAAAAAGAACCCGCAGCAGTAGCTGCGCAGCACATACTTCCTGCGTCATGGCCGGGCTTGTCCCGGCCATCCACGTCTTTAGTGTCTGCAACGAAAGGCGTGGATGCCCGCGACAAGCGCGGGCATGACGCTGAGGATCCTGACGCGCCGATGAAAACAAGCGATTTCACCCGCGACGAGATCGAAGCCGGCCGCCGGCTGTTTACCGGCGAATGGCAATTCGTGGCCGCCGCCGGCTCGGCGGTCTCGCTGCCGCCGATGCGTGGCGTCGAAATCGCGCTCGCCGGCCGCTCCAATGTCGGCAAATCAAGCCTGCTCAACGCGCTCACCGGGCAAAAAAGCCTGGCGCGCACATCGCGCACCCCCGGCCGCACACAGGAGCTGATCTTCTTCACCGGCGGCGAAGGGCTCACGCTGGTCGACATGCCGGGCTACGGCTATGCCGCCGCCGCCAAGGCCAAGATCGCGGCCTGGACCGAGCTGATCCATGCGTATTTGCGCGGCCGCGCCAATCTCGCCCGCATCTATGTGCTGGTGGACGCACGCCATGGACTGAAGGATGCCGACGGGCCGATGCTCGATGCCCTCGGCGGGGTGGCGGTCAGTCATCAGATCGTCTTGACGAAATCGGATGAACTGAAAGCGGCGGAGCTTACCGCTCGTATCTCCGAGGTCGAGGCGGCGCTCGCTAAACGGCCGGCTGCCTTCCCTACCGTGCTGGCGACCTCGGCGCGCGAGGGCACCGGCATTCCGGAGTTGCGCGCAGCGATCTCGCGGCTTTTGAAGGAAAGACGCCGCTAGCACATTGTCGGTTGCGGGCCAGTTCGCTAGAACCCTGCCGACCAAAGGCAAAGGCGATGAGCAAAGCCCCCAAGATCGATCCGCAGACCCAGGCCCGCATTCTGGTCGAGGCGCTGCCGCACATGCAGCGCTACGACGAGGAAACCGTCGTGGTGAAATACGGCGGCCACGCCATGGGCCAGGAGCAGGCGGCGCGCGATTTTGCCCGCGACATCGTGCTGCTCGAGCAGACCGCGATCAATCCGGTGGTGGTGCACGGGGGCGGGCCGCAGATCGAGGCCATGCTCAAGAAGCTTGGCATCAAGTCGGAATTCGCCGCCGGCCTGCGCATCACCGACGAGCAGACCGTCGAGATCGTCGAGATGGTGCTGGCCGGCTCGATCAACAAGCAGATCGTCGGCTACATCAACGCCGCCGGCGGCAAGGCCATCGGCTTGTGCGGCAAGGACGGCAACATGGTGCAGGCGCGCAAAGTGACACGCACCGTGGTCGATCCGGATTCCAACATCGAGAAAGTGATCGATCTCGGCTTCGTCGGCGATCCAGAAAAAGTTGACAGGACCATCCTCGACCAGGTGATCGGCCGTGAGATGATTCCGGTGCTGGCGCCGCTCGCGACCTCCGCCAGCGGCGGCACGTTCAACGTCAACGCCGACACCTTCGCCGGCGCCATTGCCGGCGCGCTCAAGGCCAAGCGCCTGCTGCTGCTCACCGACGTGCCGGGCGTGCTCGACAATGAGAAAAACCTGATCCCCGAATTGTCGGTCGCCGACGCGCGCAAGCTGATCGCTGATGGCACCATCGCCGGCGGCATGATCCCCAAGGTCGAGACCTGCATCTATGCGCTCGATCAGGGAGTCGAGGGCGTTGTCATCCTCGACGGCAAGGTCCCGCACGCCGTGCTGCTCGAGCTGTTGACCGACCACGGCATTGGCACGCTGATCCATCGTTGAGCGGCCTGCTAGCATGGCGCATGATTCGCGCCATATGGCTCGGCTTTGCGCTCACCCTGCTTGCGGCCACGCAGGCGCACGCCGGGCTGACGTTGTGCAATCGCACCAGCTATCGCGTGCAGGCGGCGATCGGACTTGAAAAGCGCGCGATTGTCGCGACCCGCGGCTGGTTTCAGGTCGACCCTGGAGACTGCAAGCTCGTACTCGACGGCGCGCTCGACGCCGACATGGTCTATCTGCACGCGCGCACGCCGCCGCTCTACGGCAGCGCGCCGGTCGCGCAGAACGGGCAGGCCGAGCTGTGCGTGCGCGATGGCGATTTCGACATGGCCGACGGCCGCGGCTGTCCGGTTACCCAGCAGGCGCGTTTTTCCGCCGCGCGGCCGTCGGACCAGCCGAACGGCCCGACCGTCAATCTGGGGGAAGAAGCCGACTACGATGACGCGCAGGCACGGCTCGCCGGCATCCAGCGCCTGCTGACGATCGCCGGTTACGACGCCTATCCGATCGACGGCGTGGCGGGATCGAAGACGCAGGCCGCGCTCGCGAAATTTCTCGCCGACCGCAAGCTGCCGGCTGACGCCGCATCGCAGCCGGCAATCTTCGACGCGCTGATCGAGGCGGCGAATAATCCCGCGGGCACGGGCTTTGCCTGGTGCAACGACACCAAATATACGGTGATGGCGGCGGTCGGCGTGGTCGAGATGGGCGCCATCGTCACCCGCGGCTGGTATCGCGTCGATGCCGGGCGCTGCCTGCGCCCCGACCTGCGCGGCGATCCACGCCGGCTCTACTCTTACGCCGAAGCGGTCGACGCAAGCGGCCGCACCATCAAGAACGGTGACGCGGCGCTGGCCTGGGGCGGCGAGGTGCCGCTCTGCACGCGCGACGGCAAATTCGACCTCAGCAACCACAAGGACTGCGCGGCGCGCGGCTTGAATTCGGCGGGTTTTGCGGTCATCGATGTCGGGGCCAATCCGTCGACCATCGTACGCTTCAAGGAACCGTAACAGCCGTGTCGCCAGTATCGCGTCCAAAGCCGCGCGGTTTCGCGGGCGTCGAGACCTGGGTGTTCGATCTCGACAATACGCTCTATCCGCATCACTTGAATCTCTGGCAGCAGGTGGACGAGCGCATCCGCGCCTACATTGCGGATTTCCTAAAAGTGCCGCACGAGCAGGCCTTCCGCATCCAGAAGGACTATTACAAGCGCTACGGCACCACCATGCGCGGATTGATGACCGAGCACGGGTTGAAGCCCGACGACTACCTGGAATTCGTGCACCAGATCGACCATTCGCCGCTGACGCCCGACCCGGCGCTCGGCGCCGCGCTCGAGAAATTGCCCGGACGCAAGCTCATCCTCACCAACGGCACGCGCAAACATGCCGAGGCATGCATGCGGCGGCTGGAGGTCCATCAGCATTTCGAGGACGTGTTCGATATTGCCGCCGCCGATCTCGATCCCAAGCCGCTGCCGCAAGTCTACGAGCGCTTCCTCAAGCGCCACGCCGTGGATCCGCGTAAGGCTGCGATGTTCGAAGACCTCGCGCGCAATCTGGAGGTGCCGCACGCGCTCGGCATGGTGACTGTGCTGGTGGTGCCGGAAGCCCAGCGCGAAGTCTTTCGCGAGGGCTGGGAACTGGAAGGTCGCGACGCACCGCACGTGGACCACGTCACCGACGATTTGACGGGATTTCTCGAAGGCATCGCGCCGCGCCGCTGAGGGCGGCTTGACATCCTTTGGCCCGCCCCTGACAAACCGTGCCCGTACAGGCCGGGACGTCCAATGACCGACAAGCTCGCCAAGACCATCGACGACGCCTTCGAGGCGCGCGACACAATCGGCCCCAAGACCAAGGGCGCGGTGCGCAAGGCCGTCAATGACGCGCTTTCGCTGCTCGACGAGGGCAAGGCGCGCGTCGCCGAGCGGCAGGCCGATGGCCGATGGCACGTCAATCAATGGCTGAAGAAGGCGGTGCTGCTGTCGTTCCGGCTTAACGACATGAGCGTGATCCCCGGCGGGCCCGGCAAGGCCGTGTGGTGGGACAAGGTCGATTCCAAATTCAAAGGCTGGAGCGCGGCGAAGTTCAAGAAGGCGGGCTTCCGCGCCGTTCCCGGCTGTGTGGTGCGCCGCTCGGCCTACATCGCGCCGGGCGTAGTGCTGATGCCGAGCTTCGTCAACCTCGGCGCCTATGTTGACAGCGGGACCATGGTCGATACCTGGGCGACGGTGGGGAGCTGTGCGCAGATCGGCAAGAATTGTCATTTGTCGGGGGGCGTGGGCATCGGAGGGGTGCTTGAGCCGCTCCAGGCCGGCCCCGTAATCGTCGAAGACAATTGCTTCGTCGGCGCCCGATCAGAGGTCGTCGAGGGTGTGATCGTGCGCAAGGGCTCGGTGCTTGGCATGGGCGTCTACATCGGCCTCTCCACCAAGATCGTCGACCGCGAGACCGGCAAGATCTATCAGGGCGAGGTGCCGCCCTATTCGGTGGTGGTGTCGGGCACCATGTCGGGCAAGCCGCTGCCGAACGGCGCGCCGGGCCCGAACCTCTACTGCGCCGTCATCGTCAAGCGCGTGGATGAGCGCACGCGTTCCAAGACTTCGATCAACGAACTGCTGCGCGACTAATGAGCGCCGATCCCGTTGCCATTGCCCGCGACCTGCTGCGCTGCCGTTCGATCACGCCGGCGGAAGGCGGCGCGCTCAAATATCTCGAGCGCGTGCTCAAGGACGCAGGCTTCACCGTGCATCACCTGGCCTTCAGCGAGCCGGGCGAGGACATGGTCGAGAACCTCTACGCCCGCCTTGGCAGCGAGTCGCCGCACCTGACCTTTGCCGGCCACACCGACGTTGTCCCGCCGGGCGACGAGAAGGCCTGGACGCATCCGCCCTTCGCCGGCGAGAGCGACGGCAAGGAGCTTTACGGCCGCGGCGCGGTCGACATGAAGGGCGGCATCGCCTGCGCGCTCGCCGCGGTGCTTGACCATCTGGCAGCGCACGGGAAGCCGAAAGGCTCGATCTCGTTCCTGATTACCGGCGACGAGGAAGGCATCGCCGTCAACGGCACGCCGAAGCTACTAAAATGGGCGGCCGCGCAAGGCGAAAAATTCGACCACTGCATTCTGGGCGAGCCGAGCAATGTCGAAGAGCTCGGCGACACCATCAAGATCGGCCGGCGCGGCTCGCTCAACGGCCATCTGATCGTGCGCGGACGGCAGGGCCACGTCGCCTATCCCGAGCGCGCGGACAATCCGATCCGCGGGCTAATAAAGCTGGTGGAAGCCTTGCAGAGCAAGCCGCTCGATAACGGCAGCGCGCATTTCCCGCCCTCGCATCTCGAATTCACCACGGTCGATGTCGGCAACAAGACGGTCAATCTTATCCCTGGCGCGGCGCGCGCCCGTTTCAACATCCGCTTCAACGACAACCACACGCTCGATTCGCTGAAGGCGCTGATCATGCAGCGCGCCAAGAAAGCGGCCGGCGAAAAGATCAAGTTTCTCTTCGAATGGGAGCCGTCGAACGCCGGCGTATTCGTGACGCAGCCGAGCCCGTTCATGGAGATGGTGACGAAGACGATCGCGGAGGTCACCGGCCGCAATCCGCATCTCTCCACCAGCGGCGGCACGTCCGATGCGCGTTTCATCACGGCGCATTGTCCGGTGGTGGAGTTCGGCCTGGTCGGGCAGACCATGCACCAGGTGGACGAGCGCGTGCCGATCGCCGACCTGCGCGCGCTGACGACGATCTACCGCAAGATCATCGACCGCTACTTCGCTTCGTAATCCACCCGCATCAGATAAAGCCCGTCCGGCGGCGCCACCTGGCCGCAGGCGGTGCGATCGCGCGCATCGAGCGCGCGCTGCAGATCGTCGGCGCTCCATTTGCCCTCGCCCACCATCACCAGCGAGCCAACCATCGAGCGCACCTGGTTGTGCAGGAACGAGCGCGCGGTGGCGAAAATGTCCACTTCGTCGCCATGGCGTTCGACGTCGAGCTGGTCGAGCGTCTTCACTGGCGATTTGGCCTGACATTCGGTGGAGCGGAACGTGGTGAAGTCGTGCTTGCCGACAAGGCGCTGCGCGGCGGCGTGCATCGCCTGCGTATCGAGCGGACGCGGCACGCGCCAGGCGTGGCCCAAATCGAGCGTCAGATCGGGGCGGCGGTTGAGGATACGGTAGAGATAATGGCGCTTGATGGCCGACGTGCGCGCGTTGAAATCAGCGGCCACCTTCTCCGCCGATAAAATCGCGACCGGGTGCGGGCGCAGATGCGCATTGAGCGCGTCGCGCACGGTGTCGGCATCCCAATCCTTGGCAAGGTCGACGTGCACCACCTGCCCGCGCGCATGCACGCCGGCATCGGTGCGGCCGGCGCCTTGCAGCTGCACCTTCTCGCCGCTGAAAGCTTCGATCGCGGCAATCAGCGTGCCCTGCACGGTTTTCTGGTCGGCCTGGATCTGCCAGCCGGAAAACGGCGCGCCGTCGTATTCGATGGTGAGCTTGTAGCGGGGCATCTATCGCTCCGCTCGTCCCCGCGAAAGCGGGGACCCAGGGCAACAAGTAACGGTATGCGATGTATCGCTGGATTCCCGCTTGCGCGGGAATGAGCGGTGGTTGTGATTGTGCCTCATCCTAACAACGTTCCCGTTTTCACCGGCGTGCCGCGCAGGAAATCCTCCGCACTCATCGGCTGCTTGCCGGCGCGCTGTATTTGCACGAGGCGCACGCTGCCGGAGCCGCAAGCGATCGTGAGCTTATCGTCGACGACCGTGCCGGGCGCACCGCTGCCCTCACCCTTGGTCGCGCGCAACACCTTCACGCGCACGCCGTTGAGCTCGAACCAGGCGCCGGGAAATGGCGACAGGCCGCGAATGTGGTCGTGGACCTTTTTCCAGGGCTTTGACCAGTCGATGCGAGTCTCGGCATTGGCGAGTTTCTCGGCGTAGGTGATGCCCTGCTCCGGCTGCGGCGTCAGCGTGAGCGAGCCGCGCTCGAGCGCGGCCAGCGCGCGCGCCATCAAGTCGGCGCCCAAACGCGATAGAGCGTCGTGCAATTCGCCGGCCGTCATGTCCACGCCGATGGCAACACGTTCCGTCATTGCCATGGCGCCGGTGTCGAGGCCTTCGTCCATCTTCATGATGGTGACGCCGCTCTCGGCGTCGCCCGCCATGACGGCGCGGTTGATCGGCGCCGCCCCGCGCCAGCGCGGCAACAGCGAGGCGTGCACGTTGAAGCAGCCGAGCTTCGGCGCGTCGAGCACCGGTTTCGGCAGGATCAGCCCATAGGCGATGACGACCGCGGCATCGGCCTCGTGCGCGCGGAAGACTTCTTGCGTCTCGGTAGTTTTCAGCGTCGCCGGCGTCAGCACCGGCAAGCCCAACCGCTGCGCCTCGCGCTCGACCGGCGTCGGCTGCAGCTCCATGCCGCGCCCCGCCGGTTTTGCTGCGCGCGTATAGACCGCAGCGATGTCGTGCCCGCGCGCGGCCAGCTCGATCAGCGTCGGCACCGAAAAATCGGGCGTGCCCATGAAAATCAGGCGGAGGGACATTTTACCATCTCAATCCGTCATCCTGAGGTGCGAGCGCAGCGAGCCTCGAAGGATGAACGGCCCGGGCTGTCACCCTTCGAGGGCCACTTTCAGCGGCCACCTCAGGGTGACGAGAGAGGCTAAATGCTAGCCGATATGATGCGAAGGCTCTTTGTCCTCGGCAAAATTCGGCGGCTCGCCGCGTTTGGCCGCCTTCTTGAACTTCTTCAGCACCATGTCGCGCTTGAGTTTGGAAATATGGTCGATGAACAGCACGCCGTTGGTGTGGTCGATCTCGTGCTGCAGGCAGGTGGCGAACAACCCGCTCGCCTCGATCTCGTGCGGCTTGCCGTCGAGGTCGAGATATTTGACCTTGATGCTGAGCGGGCGCTCAACCTCTTCGTAATATTCGGGAATCGACAGGCAGCCTTCCTCGTAGACCTGTTTGTCGTCGGATTTCCAGGTGACTTCCGGATTGATGAAGACCTGCGGCGCCTTCGGCTCGTCTTTCTTGGCGAGGTCCATGGTGACCACGCGCTGCGGCACGCCGATCTGGATGGCGGCGAGCCCGATGCCGGGCGCCTCGTACATGGTCTCGAACATGTCGTCGACCAGGACGCGCACCGACCGGTCGACCTTTTCGACCGTCGCGGATCTCAGCCGCAGCCGCTTGTCCGGCAGAATGATGATGTCGCGCTTCGCCATGGATCGCGATGTAAGGCTTGGGAACAGCGGGGTCAATGCAGCTTTCCCCTTGAGATATGGGCATTATCGCACTAGCGTTCGCCGTTCGTTCGCCCATGCGGCGAATCGCGGTAGAAGCAGCCCAAGAAGCAAACCATGTCGCAAACCATCCTCCTCGTCCTCGCGCTGATCATCGCCGCCGGAGTGGTCGCCATCATCGCGCTGCTGCTGCGCCCGAAGCCGCCGGTGGCGGACGCCGCAGCCGAGCAGCGGTTGGCCGAACTCAACGCACGGCTCGACGCCATGGGAAGCTGGCTGCAAAACTCGCACACCCAGTTGCAGCAGACGGTAAACACGCGGCTCGACGCCGTCAGCCAGAATCTCGGCGAGTCGATGAAGACGACCACCAAGCACACCACCGAGCATCTGCAGCAGTTGCATGCCCGGCTGGCAGTGATCGACAGCGCGCAGAAGAACATCACCGACCTCGCCAGCACGGTCACTTCGCTGCAGAAGGTCTTCGACAACAAACAGCGGCGCGGCGCCTTTGGCCAAGGCCGGATGGAAGCGATCATTGCCGACGCGCTGCCAAAAGGCGCCTACGAATTCCAGTTCACGCTGTCGAACAATTCGCGTCCGGATTGCTGCATTTTCATGCCGGACAAGCGGCCCTTGATCATCGATTCAAAATTCCCGCTCGAGGCGACCACGGCGCTGGAAAACGCGAAAACCGACGACGAGCGGGTTCAGGCCATGCGCCAGTTGCGCCAGCACCTCGGCAAGCACATCACCGATATTGCCGAGAAGTATCTGATCGCCGGCGAGACCCAAGACGTCGCCTTCATGTTCATCCCGTCCGAGTCGTTGTTTGCCGAGCTCTATGACGGGTTCGACGACGTCTTGCAGAAGGGCTACCGGGCCGGCGTGATCATCGTGTCGCCGTCGCTGTTGATGCTGGCAATTCAGGTCGTCCAACAGATCCAAAAAGACGCGCGCATGCGCGAGGCGGCCGACAAAATCCTGCAGGAAGTCGGCTTGTTGATCGGCGACGTGCAGCGGCTCAAGGAGCGCGTCGACAATCTCGACAAACATTTCGGTCAGGCCAACAAGGACATCGAACTGATCGTCACGTCCGCCGAGAAAATCCTCAGCCGCGGCGAAAAAATATACGGCGTCGAGTTCGGCGACGAAGTCGCGCCCTCGAACGTCATCCCGGCGCCGATTCGCAAGCTCGGCGCCGGCGAATAATTCAATGAGCGTCTCGCCCGGCGCCGCGCAGCCACGGCCGTCCTTCCTCGACGCCATCGCGGTCTATTTCAAGCCGCGCGTGCTGATCGTGCTGTTCCTCGGCTTCTCGTCGGGGCTGCCGCTGGCGCTCTCCGGCACGACGCTGCTGGTATGGATGCGCGAGATGGGCGTCGATCTCGGCACCATTGGCCTGTTCGCGCTGGTCGGCACGCCCTACACCATCAAGTTCCTGTGGGCGCCACTGACCGATGCGCTCGATGTGCCGGTGCTGTCGCGTCTGTTCGGCCGCCGCCGCGGCTGGCTGGTGTTCACGCAGATGCTGCTGATCGCGGCAATCGTGTTTCTCGGCTCCTGCGATCCGGCCAGCGCGCCCAGCGTCGTCGCCTTTGCCGCGCTGCTGGTGGCCACCGCGTCGGCGACGCAGGACATCGTGGTCGACGCCTTCCGCGTCGAGAGCCTGCCGGAGAACGAACAGGCCGCCGGCATGGCATCTTACGTCGCCGCCTATCGCGTCGGCATGCTGGTATCGACCGCCGGCGCGCTGTTCCTGGTGAGCGCCTTCCAGGCCAACGGCTACGGCAAGGACGCGGCCTGGCACTGGGGCTATTACGCGATGGCCGTGCTGGTGCTGATCGGCACCGTCACCGCGCTGCTGGCAACCGAGCCTGCACGCTCGGTCGCGGCCGAGGCAACGCATGCCCACACGCGGCCGTTCGCGCGTGTGGCGGAAGCCGCCGTCGGCGCCTTCAAGGATTTCGTGAGCTACGAGTTCGCCTTCGTGATGATCACCTTCGTCGTGCTTTTCAAGTTTACAGATGCGCTGTCGGGCGCCATGACCGCGCCGTTCGTGATCGATCTCGGCTTCACGCGCAACGAATACGCGGTGGTCGTCAAAGGCGTCGGCTTGGCCGCGCTCTTGCTCGGCGGCTTTGCCGGCGGTTTCATCGCGCGCGCGCTGCCGCTGGCGGCCAGCCTGTGGATCGGCGCTATCGTGCAGGCGGCGGCGAATCTCTCATTCTCCTGGCTGGCGGTGGTCGGCCGCGATCCGACCGTGCTGGCCTTCGCCATCATCGCGGAGAATTTCACCAGCGCCATCGGCACGGTGATGTATGTCGCCTACCTGTCGGCGCTCTGCCGCAACCCGCTGCACACGGCGACACAATACGCACTGCTCACCGCGCTGGCCGCGGTCGGCCGCACCTATCTGTCGTCGACCGCAGGCTTCATCGCGGAGTCGACCGGCTGGATGTGGTTTTTCGTGATCTGCGCGCTCGCCGGATTGCCGAGCCTGCTGCTGCTGGCCTGGCTGCAAAAAGCCGGGCACTTCAAGCTGCTGGAGCCGAAGCGAAACGGCTAGCGTTTGTCCGGTTCGGCGAAATGCCACTGGAACACGACGGCATCGCCGACGTGCCAGGCGGTTTCCGAGCAGGAGAAAGCGTCGGCCACCACTACGATTGTCTTGCCGAGCATTTTGTCGAGACGCTTTTTCTTCGCCTTGTCGTCCATCACCACGAGATGAAAGGTTTGCGGCGGCTTGTCCGGGTCGCAGAATTCGTCTTCGGCGGCGAATTTCTTCGGGTGGTCGGCGGTGATTTGATAGACGTTGATCCAGGTGCCGTTCGGATGCTGATGCTGGAAGAAACGCAGCTTGCCGCTGATCGTATCGCCGGGTTTCAGCGTGTCCTGCGCGGCGCAGGGCAGGGCCATCACTATAAATGCCAGCGCGATCGCCCCTAACACGCGCATCAGAACAAAGTCCGCTGTTTGATGGCCGCGGCCAGCGTGCCCTCGTCGAGATAATCGAGCTCGCCGCCCACCGGCACGCCGTGCGCGAGCCGCGTCACCTTCACATTCGCATCTTGCAACAGCTCGGTGATGTAATGCGCGGTGGTCTGGCCGTCGACCGTGGCGTTGAGCGCCAGGATCACCTCTTTCACCTCCCGATCGTGCGCACGCGAAATCAGCGCGTCGATGGTGAGGTCGCGCGGGCCCACGCCGTCGAGCGGCGACAGCGTGCCGCCGAGCACGTGATAGCGGCCGTTGACCGCGTGCGCGCGCTCCAGCGCCCACAGGTCGGCGACGTCGGCGACCACGACGATGATGGAAGGGTCGCGCCGCAGATCGGTGCAGACCGAACAGGGGTTCTGCGTGTCGATGTTGCCGCAGGTCTTGCAGACCACGATCTTGTCCATCGCGGTCTCGAGCGCGCTGGTGAGCGGCGCCATCAGCGCCTCGCGCTTCTTGATGAGGTGCAGCGCTGCGCGCCGCGCCGAGCGCGGGCCCAGACCGGGCAGCCGCGCCAGCAATTGGATGAGGCGCTCGATTTCAGGTCCGGCGACGGCGGCCATATCGATAAAGTTATCCCAACCCCAATCCGGGCGGCAGCGGCAGGCCGCCGGTGACGGCCTTCATCTTGTCCTGCAGCACGGTTTCCGCCTTGCGGCGCGCGTCGGCGTGCGCGGCCACCAGCAGGTCCTCGAGGATTTCTTTTTCCGAGGGCTTGAGCAGCGAGTCGTCGATTCTGATGCCCTTGAGATCGCCCTTGGCGGACAGCTTGACCGTCACCATGCCGCCGCCGGCGGTGCCTTCGACCTCGATCTGGTCGAGCTCGGTCTGCAGCGCCTGCATCGTGGATTGCAGTTGCGCCGCCTGCTTCATCAGGCCCATGAAATCGGTCATGGCTTATTCCTCGATCTCGTCAACGGACGGAGGCTCGTCGTCGTCCGGGCCGGCGGCCGGCGCGGTGACACCGACGATCTTGGCGCCGGGGAAGCGGTTGAGCACCGCCTGCACCAGCGGATCGGTCTGCACGCCGCGTTCGATCTCGGCCTGCCGCGCCTCGCTCTGCGCGCGCATGGTGGCGGCGCCCTGCTCCTGCGACACCACCACGATCCAGCGCTTGCCGGTCCAGGCCGTGAGCTTGCGTTGCAGGTCGTGCACGAAGGTTTTGGGCGCGGTTGTTTCGAGTGCGATTTCGAGCTGGCCGTCCTCGCAACGCACCAGCCGCACGTCGCGTTCCAGCGACATTTTCACAGAGATATCGCGCTTCTCCTGCGCCAGCGCGATCAACTGCTCGAACGAGCCGATCGACAATGTCGGCGCGGCTTGCGCTGCGTCCGCCTCCATCACCGGATCGTCGGCGACGCGCGGCGACACCGCAGCGGACGAGCGCGGCGAGCCGCGCGGCGCGTCATAACGCGGCGCGAAATTCTGCGCGGGCGCGGCGCTGGCGCCGCCATTGCCCTGCGGACGCGCGGGCGCGCCGCTCTCTTCCGTCATCGAGCGAACGACTTCGTCCGGCGTCGGCAGGTCGGCGGCATAGGCAATGCGCACCAGCACCATCTCGGCGGCGGCGACCGGACGGCCGGAGGCCTGCACCTCGGATACGCCCTTGAGCAGCATCTGCCAGGCGCGCGACAAAACGCGCATCGAGAGCTGCGCGGCGAAAGCACGGCCGCGCACGCGCTCGGCCTCCGACAGCGAGACGTCGTCGGCAACCGACGGCACCACCTTCACGCGGGTGACGAAATGGGTGAACTCGGCGAGATCGGACAGCACCACCGCCGGATCGGCGCCGATGTCGTATTGCTCGCGCAGTTCCTTGAGCGCCGCAGCGGTGTCGCCCTTCATCAGCGCCTCGAACAAATCGACGATGCGCACGCGGTCGGCGAGGCCGAGCATTTGCCGCACGTCCTCGGCACGCACGGGGCCGGCGGCGTGGGCAATGGCCTGATCGAGCAGCGAGAGGCTGTCGCGCACCGAGCCTTCCGCCGCGCGCGCGATCAGCGCCAGCGCCGCCGGCTCCGCTTCGATCTTCTCTTTGGCGGCGATTCCTTCGAGGTGCTTGACTAGCAGCGCGGCATCGACGCGGCGCAGGTCGAAGCGCTGACAGCGCGACAGCACCGTCACGGGCACTTTGCGGATTTCGGTGGTGGCGAAGATGAACTTGGCGTGCGGCGGCGGCTCTTCCAGCGTCTTCAACAGCGCGTTGAAGGCGGCACCCGACAGCATGTGCACTTCGTCGAGGATGTAGACCTTGTAGCGCGCAGACACCGGAGCATAACGAATGGCGTCGTTGATCTGACGCACGTCCTCGACGCTGTTGTGCGAGGCGGCGTCCATCTCCAGCACATCGATATGGCGGCTTTCGATGATGGCCTGATCGTGCACGCCCATCACCGGCATGTTGATCGTCGGGCCGGTCACCGAGCCATCGGACAGTTCGTAGTTGAGCGCGCGGGCCAAGATGCGCGCGGTCGTCGTCTTGCCGACGCCGCGCACGCCGGTGAGGATCCAGGCCTGCGGAATGCGCCCCGACTCGAAGGCATTCGAGATGGTGCGCACCATGGCGTCCTGTCCAATCAGGTCGTCGAAGCTCGCGGGACGATATTTGCGCGCCAGCACGCGATAGCCGGCGCTTTCCGCCGGCTCGGCCGCAGCGGTCTTATCGGTTTTCGATTGCGCGGCCATCGTCCTCCGCTTTCAGCGCCGGCGCGGACGCTTTCGCGTGCGTTCTTGAATTAGGTGGGAGGCTGACGAGCGACCCGAACCGCGCTCGTTAGGGCTGCTTCCTTCCGGACCTGACCCGGTTGGCGAGTGGCTCGTCCACCGCCAACCTCCCGAGGACTTATATCGGGCCAATAATGGCGGAAAGCAAGCAGCCCTCCCACTCCCATCATGCGCAGGCTTGACCCGCGCATCCATGAGGCGATCTTGCTTGTGGAAATCTCTCATGGATGGCCGGGTCAAGCCCGGCCATGACAAGAATGATGGAATCAACCTGGTCGCTCCACCCGCAGCTCGCGCAGGACACGGTTCCGGTCGGCGACCTGCCTCTGTCGCGCGTGCTGCTTTCGAACGACGCCAATTATCCGTGGCTGATCCTGGTGCCACGCAAGGCCGGCCTCGTCGAACTCATCGACCTGGAAGACAACGAGCAGGTGACATTGCTCGGCGAAGTCGCCAAGGCCGCGCGCGCCCTCAAATCCATCACCGCTTGCGATAAGCTCAATATCGCCGCGCTCGGCAACCAGGTGGCACAATTGCACGTGCACGTGATCGCGCGACGGCGCAGCGATGCCGCCTGGCCGAAGCCGGTCTGGGGCGCGGCCGCGCCATCAAGCTATGACGTGACGGCGCGCGAGCGCTTTCTCACGGCGCTGCGCAGCGAGCTTCAAATCAAGGCTGCGCGCGATTAGGCCGGATGTCGCGTTGCACATAACGTAATACCATGCGATTTTCCGCGCGCATGCCTCCCCGCCCGGATCTCGGCCCCAAACCGCGCCTCGGCTACACGCAAAGCCGCATCGAGCGCGCGGCTGAGCTGCGCACCGACGAGGCCGCGCTCGCGCGTTTCGCCGCCGATCCGCGCGCCGCGGCCTACGTCATCGGCATCGATATGATCGTGATGAAGAAAGGCGCGCCGAGCGACCCGCTGTTCACGCTCGATCAGGCGCGCGCGCTCGACGGCGCGACCGAGACGGTGTTCCTGGGGTTGATCGACGGCGTGCCGCGCTTCGGCTTCGGAATCACGGCGCAAGCCGCCGAGGCGCTCAAGAGCCGCGACGGTTTCCACGTCACCGATCTGCGCTCGATCGCGGTGCAGGGCCTGGTCGCGTCCGACCACCTGCCGCCGATCGCGGAGGCCAAGGCCGTGTTGCACTGGCACGCCCGCCACCGCTTCTGCCCGAACTGCGGGGCGGCGACGCAGCCCGTGTGCGGCGGCTGGAAGCGCGATTGCCCGGCCTGCAAGACCGAGCATTTCCCGCGCACCGATCCGGTGGTGATCATGCTGGCGATCGACGGCGAGGACTGCCTGCTCGGCCGCAGCCCGCGCTTTGTGCCTACCATGTGGTCGTGCCTCGCCGGCTTCGTCGAGCCCGGCGAGTCGATCGAGGATGCCGTGCACCGCGAAACGCGCGAGGAGGCCGGCATCATTTGCGGGCGCGTGCGCTACTTTGCCTCGCAGCCCTGGCCGTTCCCAACCTCGCTGATGATCGGCTGTCACGCGCAGGCGCTGACACGCGAGATCTTGGTGGATCGCGAGGAGCTCGAAGACGCGCGCTGGTTCGACAGGGACGAAGTGATCGCGATGCTGCGGCGCGAGCATCCGCAAGGCCTGACCACGCCGCCGCCGGTCGCCATCGCGCATCACATCATCCGCGCCTGGGTCGAGGACGAGGTTGACTGAGGCGCCGAAAATCCTGTGCGCCGGCATCGCGGTGCAAGACATCGTGATGCGCGTCGAGCATTTTCCGGCGCCCGGCGCGAAGGTGGCCGCTTCCGATTTCATCACTACCGGCGGCGGCTGCGCCGCGAACGCGGCGCTGGCGGTGGCGCGGCTTGGCGGGCACGCGGCTTTCGCCGGACCACTCGGCGGTAAGGACGACGCGGTGAGCGAGCGCATTCTTGCCGATCTGGCGGCCGAAGGCGTCGATTGCAGCGGCGTCGCGCGCGTCGACGGCGGCACGGCGTCGGTGTCGCTCATTCTGCTCGACGCCAAGGGAGAGAAAACCATTGCCACCCGGCGCGGCGTCGGCCTCGGGCAGACACTGCCGGCGAACGCGAAGAAGTTGGTGGCGACCGCCGACGCGGTGCTAGTGGACAACCGCTTTCCGGATTTCGTCGCCGCCGTTTGCCGGGCCGCGCAGCTGCGCAAGATTCCAATCGTCATCGATCTCGACCAAGCAACAACTCCTGATCATGCGCTGCTCAAGCTCGGCACGCATGTAATCGCCTCCACCGAAGCGCTGCGCGCCACGACCGGCAGCGCCGATCCCGCCGCCGCGCTCATGCGCCTTGCCGATCATGTGTCCGGCTTTCTCGGCGTCACCGACGGCCTGAACGGCGTCTATTGGCTGGAGCACGACGTCTTGCGCCACATGCCCGCATTCGCGGTGAAAGCGATCGACACGCTCGGCGCCGGCGATGCATTCCATGGCGCTTTCACGCTGGCGCTGGCTGAAGGCCGCGATCTTGCAGACGCGCTGCGTTTCGCCAGCGCCGCCGCCGCGCTCAAATGCACGCATTTCGGCGGCGCTGCCGGTTCCCCGCGGCGCGGCGAAGTCGATGAATTTCTGAAGCGGCAGAACTAGCTATTGCTTCGACGGACAGGGCGCGCCGCAGGGCGCGCAAGCACCGGCAAAATCTTCCGGCGACACCGCGCGGCCGCTCGACGGGCTGGTTAAATGCTGCACGATCACGGCGGCAAGCCCGAGCACGATGATGGCGATGTAGACCTTGCGCATCCGCCTACTCCGCCGAGAGGCCGAAGAATGGCCGCAGCTTGATGCCGATCAGGCAGCCCGGCAGCGCGGCGGCGAACCAGACCCAGCCGTGCAGCGAGCCGGAGGCGACGCCCGAGACGAAGGCGCCGATATTGCAGCCGAAGCCGAGACGAGCGCCCCACCCCATCAGCAAGCCGCCGATTGCCGCGGCCAACAGCGACTTCGCCGGCGGCCAGGCGGTGGCCGCGAAGAGCTTGCTGGCGGCGGCGGCGCTCATTGCGCCGAACAGCATGCCGAAATCGGTCAGGCTCGACGTGTCGGACAGCACCGAGCCTTCCAGCGCGTGCTTCGGCCCCGGCCATTGCCAGAAGGCCGCGTGCGAGAAATCGTAGCCGAGCGCGCTGAAAATCTTGGCGCCCCAGATGGTGAAGCCGAAGGTGACGCTCCACGGGTGGCCGCCGGCGACGAACACGGCGATGCACAGCAGGCCGATGACGATGCCGCCGGCGACGTAGTTGCGCGACGGCATAAAATTGGCGCCGCGCCGTTTGGCGATTGCGACAAGCAGGCCCGCGACCAAGGCGATGCTGACCAAGGTCGCCGCCAGCCCACCCCAGGGCCCGAGATAATCCGATGCGATGACCGGATCGACGCCGCCGAGCGCAAGAAAGGCCGGCAGCGACAGGCTGCCGAACACGCAGCCGACGATGAAGCCCGCGAGCGCGAGCAGCATGCGGCCGGAGCCGCCGCCAACGGTATAGAGCGTGCCGGAGCCGCAGCCATTGGCGAGTTGCATGCCGATGCCGAAGGTGAAGGCGCCTATCACCAGCGAAGGTCCGAGCGGTGCGATGGCGCCGCCGAATTTCGGCGACAACGCCGCCACCGGCACGATGATCAGCGCCGCGACCGCGATCACAATCAGGCCGCCGATCAAGCCGCCGGCTTCGCCGCGCGTGAGAAAGCGCCGCCACGACGCGGTGTAGCTGAACTCGGCCTTGAGGAAGGCGACGCCGAGCCCGAAGCCGCCAACGATCAGCGCGGCCGACGCGGGCTGGCCGTCGAGCAGCACCAGCGCGACGAGGATCGCAGTGGCGGCAAGCGACAACGCGAGGAAGAGAAAGTCGATGCTGATGCCGGCGCGCGCCGTTGGCGTGCTCATGCTTACGGTCGTCATGGATGAGGGTCCGAAAACCTTACGAGCCGAAGCCGAACTTCTTCTTCAGGTCGTCCCACTTGGTACGGTCCGAGACAACCGGACGGTGCGGATCCATGCTCCATTCCACCATCGAGCCGTCATAGAGCTTGACGTCCTGGCGGCCTAGCAGTTCGTGCAGCACGAACCAGTCGGTCGCCGACCAATGGCCGGTGTTGCAATAGGTGACGACCGGCCCGGCCGGGATGTGCGACGCGATCGCGGCAAGCTCCACCTGCGGCTTCAGGCGATTGGTCTTGTCGTCGTAGAACGCATCGCTGTCGACGTCGATGGCGCCGGGGATGTGGCCGTAGGCCTGCACCTTCGGCGCGCGCTCCTTGCCGGTGAAGAACGAGGCCGGCCGCGCGTCGACCAGCGTCGCGCCGCCCGACTGCTCGACCCTGGCGACATCGGCAAGTTCCGCGAGGCTGCTCTTGTCGGCTTCGGCGTCGAGCATTTTCGGCGTCGGAGTTGGACTTGGGCCGACTTGCGTCGGCAGGCCCGCTGCCGTCCAAGCGGCGATGCCGCCATCGAGGATCGAGACATTGGGCACGCCGGCCACCTTCAGCGTCCAATAAACGCGCGCGGCCGAGCCGAAATCGGTGAAATGCACGCCCGCCGGGACGACGACGACATGGCTTTTCTCATCGATGCCGAGGTCGCCGATCAGATTCTGGATCTCCAGGGTGCTCGGCAGCATGAACGGCACGTTGTGCACGGTCACGCGCCAGCCCGGCTTGTCGTAGTCGCTGTGGATGCTGCCGGGGATGTGCGCGGCGAGGTACGCCTTCTCCCCGCCGCCATCGATCGCCGAACGCACGTCCAGCACCACCAGGTCGGCATCGCGCAGATGGCCGTTGAGCCACTGCGGGCTCACCAACGGCTGGCCGGCCATTGCCGGGCTCGCCAAAGCCACGAGCAGCGCGAGCACGCCAGCGAGTTTGCAGAAGGAAATTTTCATGAGCGTCGGTTCCGTCGCACAGCCGCCGGGAGGGCGGCGAAAGAATGCGCTTGATATAGAATAACTTTCTAGCTAAAGACAGTGAGAGCATAGAAATAAGAAAATTATTCTATATCGCTTAGAAATACTGGATATCCATTCTAAAGAACGAAGGAACGATGAAATGGATGCCGTCGACCGCAAGATCCTCGCCGTAGTCCAGGAGGACGCCTCGCTCTCGGTGGCCGAGGTCGGCCAGCGCGTCGGCTTGTCATCGACGCCGTGCTGGAAGCGCATGCAACGCCTGGAAGCCGATGGCGTGATCCTGCGCCGCGTCGCGCTGGTCGATCCCGACAAGATCGGGCTCGGCATCACGGTGTTCGTGTCGGTGGAGACCAACGACCATTCGCAGGAGTGGCTGAAGAAGTTCGCCGAGCTGGTCGGCGCCATGCCGGAGGTGATGGAGTTCTACCGCATGGCGGGCGACGTCGATTACATGCTGCGCGTGGTGGTGCCCGACATGGCCGGCTATGACGCCTTCTACAAGAAGCTGATCGGCACGGTGCCGCTGAAGAACGTCACCTCGCGCTTCGCCATGGAGCGCATCAAGCAGACGACCGCGCTGCCGATCGGCGAGGCGCGCGCGAAAGCTTAAGCGATCAGCTGGCGCAGGCGGTGTTGTTGTAGACCGGCGCCGTGATGCGCGGGCTCATGTACATGTGGTCGGACAGATTGAGCGTGCCGGTGACCGTGTAGCCGACGGTCGGCTTGTACTGATAGCTGGCTTCGCCCAGAAGCAGCTGCGAACTGGCGATCGCGAGCGCCGACGGAATTGTGACAGTGCCGCTGCGCGCCGAGCCGCCACGCGTGACGCTCCATTTCACCGTCGCATTCTTGTTGGCGTCGATGTTGATGCACGACAAGGTGATCGTGAGCTGGGTGGTCGAATAAGGCGCGATGATCGCCGACGACGCGTCCAGGATGTTGCTCATATCGGTCGAGCTGATCGTCGTCACTTGCGACGCGAGGTTGGCGAGCGCGGCCGCCGTCAAGCTGACTTTGCGGTCGGCGCTGACGCCGTCTGACACTTCGGCGCAGCCGACATAGAGCGTGATCATCAGCGGCGCCAGCAATGCGAATTCGACCGCCGAAACACCGCGCCGGTCGCCGGCAAAACGCCCGAACATTCGTCGCATGCGGGTGATCATCTCAGCTGCCGTAAGGTTCGTTGCGGAACACCGACGTCGCCACCAGCAGACGCTGGTTGCCATTCAAGTTCGACAGATTGTCGCCGAACATCGAGACGAAGATCGGCCACTGGTAATAGAGCCGCACCACCACGATGTCGCCGGGACCGCCCGGCGTATAGGTCATGTTCGAGGTGTCGAGCTGACCGTTGGTGATCGGCGGCGTGGTGCTGATCGCCGTGAAGCTCGTATAGGTCTTGACGTCGACAGTGACGCCGTTGGTGCAATCGAACAACCCGCCGGCGAGGCGGTTGCACACCGCGGTCTTGAAGTCGTTCGCGCTGTAACCGGCCGTTTGCGCCTGGCCGGTCATGATCAGACGCGCGGTATCGGTGGCGGCCGATTCCAGCGTCTGACCGGCAAAGAACACCAGCGCCGTTTCCAAAATGGCGAAGACCAGCGCCAGGAAAGGCGCCGCGACCAGCGCGAATTCGACGGCAGCAGTGCCGTGCTGCGCGCGCGCAAAGCGGCGCGCGGGAGCCATCAGCTTACTGCGAATATATCCGACCATGGCAACGGTCTCGTCTGCTGAGCGGTGCCGCACCACCACTCCATAGCAAAATCGCGTTTGTGAATTATTGCGCGCGAAGCCGAAAAACTTGGATATCGAGTTAACCGCCGGCTAACCGTATTTCGGACGGCCGCCGTTTTTTTTAGCGCGCCGCCGGCGCCGCGGGCATGGCGGCGCCGCCGCTCTGCGCCGCGCCGCTGCGCGCGCCGGCTTGGCCGATCGTGTCGCCGAAGAAATCTTTGCCGTCGCCGAGCGTGATGCGCGGCTGGCATTCCGGCGCGCAGCTCCAGGTTTCGCGCGCGACGCCGCGATAGACCACCACCAGGTCCTGGTCGCCAGGGCCGACGACCAGCACATCTTTGCTCATGACAACCCGGCCGTTGCGGTCGAGCGCCAGCAGGTTGGTCGCGCCATAACCCTTGCCGGTGACGACAAGAATGCCGCCGGCTTGCAGCGTAGCATCCGCGATCAGTGGATTGCCGATGACGATGGTGGTGACGCGGTCAGGAATTTTGACCAAACGGGCCTGGTCGACGTTGATCGAGACGGTATCGGCGCGTGCGGGTGCGGCGGCGAATAGCGCAAAGCCCAGCACTCCGAACAGCAGGCTTTGACGCCCGAACACGTCCGACATCGCACTCTCCAGCACGCACGCAACACAGCCTGCCAATACAGGCCACTCTCTATACCCTGGAGTTGACTGCAAATAGGTGAATGAAGTGCAAAGAGCCTGAGGCGGCTAGCGCGAGAACGGATATAGCATCTGACTGCCAAAACTCTCAGGGAAGCTTTGGTCGTCGATCCCATAGGCATCCGGCAGCGCGTTTTCCGGCATGTAATAGGTGCCAAACATCAGGTCCCATATCGGGAAGGTACCGGCGAAATTCTTAGAGCCGCCGCGGTCGGCCGCCGTGTGGTGCCAGCGGTGGAAGACCGGGCTGGCAATGACGTAACGAAACGGCCCCAGCGTCCAATTGAGATTGGCATGCACAAAAGCCGACGTTGCCGTGGTGAACGGGCCTACCCAGAGCATCACGTTCGGCGAGATGCCGGCAAGCAGCAGCGCCACATCGACCATGACGGTGCCGAACAGAATATTGATCGGATGGAAGCGCGCGGCCGAGATCCAGTCGAGGTCTTCAGATGAATGATGAACCGCGTGATATC
This sequence comes from uncultured Pseudomonadota bacterium, assembly GCA_963710705.1. Classification (GTDB taxonomy): domain Bacteria; phylum Pseudomonadota; class Alphaproteobacteria; order Rhizobiales; family Xanthobacteraceae; genus Pseudolabrys. The sequence continues at coordinate 1,177,357 of CAVQBI010000002.1, read as the reverse complement.
GCCACAACTGCGCGCCATGATAGAGGCGGTAAATCCAATAGGTGAGAAAGTCCGAAACAACGAGGAATATCAGCGCCTGCGCCCACAGCGGCATTGCAGCGAGCGGGCCAAAACCGTTGTCGTAGAACTTGATCAACGCCTCGGCACCGTGAATGTTGTAAAGATAAGCGGCGCCCATCACCATCAGGCCGATGCGCACAAAGCGCGCGCCGAGCGGGATCAGGAACCAGTACAGCACGTCGGTGACGATTTCGCGTTTCCGCCACCAGGGCCGGCCGGGATTGCACGCCGACCATTGCGTCAGCGCGGCGAAAACGATGCCGAGCGCAATCGAGATCGGGATGAGCTTGAGCAGCGTTTGGCCGGCGACTTCGAGCACCGACAAGAATTCGGCAAACATCGCGAAAAGCCTGATGACGCAGCGAACCTTCGCTCCAGGTTCGGCGTTCGGTATCGGCCCGCGCAGTTAAGATCGGATAAATCGCGCGTGCAGGACTGGTATGCGCCGAAAGCGCAAATGCGGCTTGGCAAGATCACGAACTATGTCCGCCGCGATTCTGTAGTATTGGCCAGCGGCAGAAGGTAGCAGGCAACAAAGGTTTGCAAGCGCTACTTCAAAGTATTGGTTACCTAAACTTTCGAGTATTGTTCGAATAGTTGTCAGATGTATTGTGTATAAGTGGCATAAACATTCTGTTAACCATGATGTTCTTTCTCAAACTTCTTATTAACTACGCTGGATATACACAGGAATACCTCATTTTTCGTTGATTGTATTAACCGCGGCTCAAGACCTCATTGGTACGGTCGCTGCGTGGATCGAGAAGTCGGAAGTCCGGCGCTCGTAGCCACCTCAGACAGCCACGTGTGGATCTAGGAGCTATCGATGAAGAACCTCTTCGTGCGTTTCATGAAGGACAATTCCGGCGCCACCGCCATTGAGTACGGCCTCATTGCGGCGGGCATCTCGGTCGCGATCATCGCGGTCGTAAACGGCCTCGGCTCCGGCTTGAACACCAAGTTCACCTCGATCTCGACCCAGCTGAAGTAATCGGGCTGAGCGCAAACAATACAAAGGCTCCGGCCAGTGGGCCGGAGCCTTTTGCTTTGCGGCGCCGCGCGCAGGGCGGTTTACGAAAGGTAAACGGTGTGCGGCGTAGTTTGACCGCCAGCGGTCATTCGGTTCGAGGACGACGATGCTGATCGATGCAATCAGGCTGTTGCTGTTCCCTGCCCTGATGGCGTTTGCCGCCTCAAGCGACCTCTTCACGATGACGATTTCGAACAAGTTGTCGCTGGCGCTTACCGCCGCCTTCTTCCTGCTCGTCATCGTGACCGGCATGGGTCTTGCCGCCATCGGCATGCACCTAGCAGCCGCAGCGCTGGTGCTCGTCGTTGCCTTTGTGTTGTTCACGCAGGGCTGGATCGGCGGCGGCGACGCCAAACTGGCCGCTGCTGCCGCGCTCTGGTTCGGCTTCGGCCATCTGCTTGACTTTCTCGTCTATGCTTCGCTGCTGGGCGGCGCGCTGACGCTCGTGCTGATCCAGTTCCGCAAGCTGCCGCTGCCGGGCCTGCTCGCGCGCCAGCATTGGATCATGCGCCTGCATGACAAGGCCGGCGGCGTGCCTTACGGCATCGCGCTCGCGGCCGCGGCGCTCATCGTCTATCCGAACACCGGCTGGATGCCCGCGGGCTGAAAATTCCCGGCAACACACTATTAACTCGATTTAGATACCGCTCCTTAACCATGCCTTGACCTTTAACTGGTCAAATCCCGTGCGAGCGGCCGTGCCGGCCGCCATGTGGTTTGGACGGCAGTATCCCCGTCCCAGTCGGTTGAGAGAGTGAGCGTATGAAGGCCGCGCGTATCGTTGTGCTCAGCGTCGCCTTGGCCGCCGGCGGCATCGCCGCGCTGTTGGCTGGCCGCTCCGAGAAGCCGGCACCGGTCGCCCAGAAGGCGGCCCCGAAGGTCGACACGGTCGACGTGCTGGTCGCCAAATCCGACATCGGCACCGGTCAGGCAGTTTCCCCAAGCGATTTGAACTGGCAGCCTTGGCCGGTAAGCGCGTCAACCGGCAATTTCATTCGTCGCAGCGAACGTCCCGACGCGATCGAAAAACTGAGCGGTGAAATCGCGCGTGTTCCGTTCGTCGCCGGCGAGCCGATCCGCGAAGCCAAGCTCGTCAATGCCAAAGGCTCCGGCTTCATGGCCGCGATCCTGCCTTCCGGCATGCGCGCAGTCTCGACGCAAATCGCGCCGGAGACCAGCGCCGGCGGCTTTATCCTGCCGAACGATCACGTCGATGTCATTCTCACGCGCCGCGACCACGAAGCCGAAAAGCAGCAAGGCGGCGAGGTGCAGACCAGCGAAACGATCCTCAGCAACGTGCGTGTGCTGGCGATCGATCAAAACATCCAGGAGAAGGACGGCCAAAAGGTCGTCGTCGGCAAGACCGCGACGCTCGAACTCTCGCCGCGCGAAGCCGAAACGCTGGTGCTCGCGCAACGCATGGGAACGCTGTCGCTTACGTTGCGCAGCATCACAGACGCGCAGAGCGATACTCAGAAGACCGACGAAAAAGACGACCGCCGCAGCGGCAGCGTGAACATGATCCGCTTCGGCATCAGCACGACCGCAATGCCGCGATGATCGAGCAAGGGGATTAAGGGGACATGGCGACAAGGACACGGTTCCGCACCGCCGCGCTGGCCGCACTGTTGATTGGCGCCGGCTTGGCGCCGATGGCTCCCGCCAACGGCGCCGACGCCCACGTGCCGGTCATCTCGGTGGCGGCGAGCGAAGCGACGTCGCGCTTCATTCCGCTCGGCATTGGAAAATCGGTCGCCATCGACCTGCCGGTCGACATCAAGGACGTTCTGGTCGCCGATCCGACAATCGCCAACGCCGTGGTGCGATCTTCGCGCCGCGTCTACATGATCGGCGTCAAAGTCGGGCAGACCAACATCTTCTTCTTCGACGCCAACGGCAAGCAAATCGCCGGCTTCGATATTGCCGTCACGCGCGACCTCAACGGCGTGCGCGCCGCGCTCAAGCAGACCATACCGGACGCCGACATCCGCATCGAAGGCGTCGGCGACGGCGTGATGCTGACCGGCTCGGCGGCGAGCCCCGCCGAATCGCAGCAGGCTTTCGATCTTGCCTCGCGGCTGATCGGCGACGGCACCAAGGTGGTCAACGGCATCGCAGTGCGCGGGCGCGACCAGGTCATGCTCAAGGTGACGGTCGCCGAAGTGCAGCGCGACGTCATCAAGCAGCTCGGCATCGATTTGTCCGGCAGCTTCAACTACGGCACCAGCGTGGTGAACTTCAACACCTCGAACCCGTTTTCCGCCTATGGACAGCCGCTCGACAACACGAACCTCGCCGGCTCGTTCAAGAATGTCACCGCGACATTGCGCGCGATGGAACGCGCCGGCGTGGTGCGCACGCTGGCGGAACCGAATCTGACGGCGATCTCGGGCGAGACGGCGAGCTTTGTCGCCGGCGGCGAATTCCCGATCCCCAACGGCCTATCGTGCGACACCACCAAGTCGCCGCCGGTCTGCCAACCGCAGATCGACTTCAAGAAATTCGGCGTCGGCTTGACGTTTACGCCGGTCGTGATGTCGGCCGGCCGCATCAGCCTCAGGGTGATGACCGAAGTCTCCGATATCTCGCAACAGAACGCGATTACCTTGCAGGTCCCGGGCTCGACCCAGTCGCTGACCGTCCCGTCGATCCAAACCCGCCGCGCCGAGACGACCGTGGAGATTCCCTCGGGCGGCTCGCTGGCGCTGGCCGGCATGATCCAGGAAGAGACCAAGCAGCAAATCAACGGACTGCCTGGCCTGATGCAGATCCCGATCCTCGGCACGCTGTTCAAGAGCCGCGACTACATCAACCATCAAAGCGAACTGATGGTGCTGGTGACGCCCTATATCGTGCGCGCGGTCGCGCAGAATCAGCTGTCGCGCCCGGATGACGGCTTTGCCGATCCGAGCGATCCATCCACCGTGCTGCTCGGCCATCTCAATCGCATCTATGGGGCAACTCCGGGCAAGGTCGAGCCCGCAAACGCCAGCTATCGCGGCAAATACGGATTCATCCTGGATTGAGTGGGGAATGTTCGATGACAGCGTTTGACAAAGGCGATGCCGGGCGCCGCAGCCAAGCGGCGCGGAGGCTTGTGCTGGTTGCAGGCTTCGCTTGTCTGCTCGGCGGCTGCTACCACGAAACAGGCGCGCCGCAGCCTTACGCGTTCGATTACCGCGAGCGCCATCCGATCACGTTGAAGGAAGGCCAGCAGACCGTCGAGATTTTCCTCGGCCGCAATCGCGGCGGGCTGTCGCCCAGCCAGCGCGCGGACGTGCTGTCGTTCGCCCAGGAATGGCGGCGCGAGGCCACCAGCGGCATCATCATCGACATCCCGCACGGCGGGCCAACCGACCGTGCCGCCGCCGATTCGCTGCGCGAGATCTATTCCATCCTCGCCGCGTCCGGCGTGCCGCGCAGCGCTGTCTACCAGCGCAACTACCAGCCGTCCGAAACGTCGCTGGCCAGCATCAAGATCAAGTACACCAAACTTGTCGCGCATGCCGGTCCGTGCGGGCTGTGGCCATCCGATATCGGTCCGGCGCCCGACATTGCCTACAACGACAACCGCCCTTACTGGAATCTCGGCTGCGCCTCGCAGCGCAATCTCGCCGCCATGGTGGACAACCCCGCCGACCTCGTCCAGCCGCGCGGCGAACAGCCGGCCTATGAGGCACGCCGCTCGGTGGCCATCGACAAATGGCGCAAAGGCGACAATCCGTCGGGCACCTACACCGGCTACGACACGAACAAGATCAGCGACCTGGCAAAATGATAAAGCACGCACATCAAGTCGCCGTCGCCGACGATACGGCGATGCCGGCGGAAACCGACGAGGCAGCCGCGGCCGAGGATCATATCGCGCCGGCGCCGCGCGTTTCCGTACAAGCCTTCTGCGAGACCGTGGAAACCGCCGCGGCCGTACAGGCTGCCAGCGAAGACCGCCGGCTCGGCAAGGCGCATGTGAAAATCCAGATGGGCGGCGCCACCGCCGCGGTCGAGGCCTACCGCAGCTCGCCGACGCCGAACGTCATCATCCTGGAATCGGAAAACCGCGCCGAGGACATTCTCGGCGGGCTCGATAAACTTGCCGAAGTCTGCGACTCCGGCACGCGCGTGGTCGTGATCGGCCGCATCAACGACGTGACGCTCTACCGCGAGCTGACGAGGCGTGGCGTCTCCGAATACCTGATCGCGCCGGTCGGCACCATCGATATTGTGCGTGCAATCTGCGGCCTGTTTTCGGCGCCGGATGCCAAGCCGGTCGGCCGCATCATCGCCGTGGTCGGCGCCAAAGGCGGCGTCGGTGCCTCCACCATCGCACATAATATCGCTTTTGCGATCGCGCGCGATCTCGCGCTCGATTCGGTCGTGACGGACCTCGATCTCGCCTTCGGCACCGCCGGCCTCGATTACAATCAGGATCCGCCGCAGGGCGTCGCCGACGCGGTGTTCTCGCCCGACCGCATCGACACCGCCTTTATCGACCGCCTGCTGTCGAAATGCACCGATCACCTGAGCTTGCTGGCCGCGCCTGCGACGCTCGACCGCGTCTATGATTTCGGCGCCGACGCCTTCGATTCGATCCTCGACGCGCTGCGCGGCTCGATCCCCTGCGTCGTGCTCGACGTTCCGCACATCTGGTCGGGCTGGACCAAGCGCCTGCTGGTGAGCGCCGACGACATATTGGTCGTGGCAGGGCCCGACCTCGCCAACCTGCGCAATGCCAAGAACATGGTCGATCTGTTGCGCTCGGCGCGGCCGAACGACCGCCGGCCGCTCTATTGCCTCAACCAGGTCGGAGTGCCCAAGCGGCCCGAAATTACGCCGGCCGATTTCGCCAAGGCGCTGGAAGACCCGCCGCTCGCGATCATCCCGTTCGATCCGCAACTGTTCGGCACGGCCGCCAATAACGGCCAGATGATCGCCGAAGTCTCCGCCAGCCATAAGACCGCGGAGATGTTCCGCCAGCTGGCGCAGGTTCTCACTGGCCGCGCTGAGGCCAAGCGCGCGAGCGGCAGCATGCTGGGGCCGCTGTTCGCCAAGCTCAAAATGATGAAGAGGGCGGGCTGAGAAAAGCGTCCGCGGTAGGTAATCGTGTTCGGTAAGCGTAGCACCTCCGAAGCTCTCGCACCGGCGCCGGCCCCACGTCCGGCGGCGCCTGCGCCTGCCGCGCCCGCGGAAAACAAGGCGGCCGATTCCGGACGTGGCGCGCCGTTTCCCTCCGAGGGGCTGGGGGCGCCGCTGGTTTCGGCGCCGACGCCGTCGCGCATGCCGACCGCGGCGGTCAACATGCCGGCGATCGATTCGCGCCGCTCGGAAGCCTATTACGAGACCAAGAGCGTCATCTTCGGCGCGCTAATCGAGGCCATCGACCTCGCGCAGCTGGCGCGGCTCGACGCCGATAGCGCGCGCGAGGAAATCCGCGACATCGTCAACGAGATCATCGCGATCAAGAACATCGTGATGTCGATCTCCGAGCAGGAAGAGCTGCTCGACGATATCTGCAACGACGTGCTCGGCTTCGGCCCGCTCGAGCCTCTGCTGTCGCGTGACGATATTGCCGACATCATGGTGAACGGCTCCGGCACGGTCTACATCGAAGTGCTCGGCAAGATTCAGAAGACCGGCATCCGCTTCCGCGACAACCAGCAGCTGCTCAACATCTGTCAGCGCATCGTCAGCCAGATCGGCCGCCGCGTCGACGAATCCTCGCCGATCTGCGACGCCCGCTTGCCGGACGGCTCGCGCGTCAACTGTATCGTGCCGCCGCTGGCGATCGACGGGCCGGCCCTCACCATCCGCAAATTCAAAAAGGACAAGCTGACGCTCGATCAGCTGGTCAAGTTCGGCACCATCACGCCGCAGGGCGCCGAAATCCTGCGCATCATCGGCCGCTGCCGCGTCAACACGCTGGTGTCGGGCGGCACGGGTTCGGGCAAGACGACGCTGCTTAACTGTCTGACCCAGTTCATCGACGACGACGAGCGCATCATCACCTGCGAAGACGCCGCCGAATTGCAGTTGCAGCAGCCGCACGTGGTGCGTCTGGAAACCCGGCCGCCCAATCTGGAAGGCGAAGGCCAAGTCACCATGCGCGATCTGGTGAGAAACTGTCTGCGCATGCGCCCTGAACGCATCATCGTCGGCGAAGTGCGCGGACCGGAAGCCTTCGACCTGTTGCAGGCCATGAATACCGGCCACGACGGCTCGATGGGCACGCTGCACGCCAACAATCCGCGCGAGGCGCTGTCGCGTATCGAATCGATGATCACCATGGGCGGCTTCTCGCTGCCCTCGAAGACCATCCGCGAGATGGTCGTGGCCTCGATCGACGTCGTCATCCAGGCCGCCCGTCTGCGCGACGGTTCGCGCAAGATCACGCACATCACCGAAGTGTTGGGCATGGAAGGTGACGTCATCATCACCCAGGATCTGTTTGTCTTCGACATGGTCGGCGAGGACGCCAACGGCAAAATCATCGGCCGCCACCGCTCGACCGGCATCGGCCGGCCGCGGTTCTGGGACCGCGCGCGCTACTACGGCGAAGAGCAGCGCCTCGCCACCACGCTCGATGCGGCGGAAGCGGCATCGAAGGAAATGGGCGTCTGATATGCAAGCCCTTGCTATGGCCTTTCTGGCTTCGGTCGCAGTCGGCGGCATCGCCTGGGTTTTCCTCTACCCGATCCTATCGGGCGAGCGCAAAGCCGAGCAGCGCGTGGCGAGCGTCGCCAAGGCGGTGCCGGCGGCGCGGGTCGCGCGCAACCAGCGCTCGCGCCGCGACGTCGTCGAACAAACGCTCAAGGAATTCGAAGAGCGCCACAAGAAGAGCAGGAACCGGCCGATCTCGGTGCGGATCGCGCAGGCTGGCCTGAAATGGTCGAAGCGGCAATTCCTGCTGCTGTCGGTCGGCATCGGCGTGTTCATGTTCGTGATCGGCCTGTTCACCGGAGGCGGGCTGCTTGTGGCCGCCGCGATGGGGTTTGCCGGCGCTTTCGGCATTCCGCGCTGGCTCTTGTCGTTTTTGAAGAAACGCCGCGAGGCCAAATTCCTCAACATTTTTCCCGACGCCGTGGACATCATCGTGCGCGGCGTCAAGGCCGGCCTGCCGCTGCTCGACTGTCTGAAGATGATCACGACGGAATCGCAAGAGCCGGTGAAGTCGGAATTCCGCATGATCGTGGAAACGCAGGCCGTCGGCATGCCGCTCGGCGAGGCCTGTCAGAAGCTGTATGACGAAATGCCGGTTCCGGAAGCGAATTTCTTCGGCATCGTGATCGCAATCCAGCAGAAATCCGGTGGCAATCTCGCCGAAGCGCTCGGGAATCTTTCGCGCGTGCTGCGCGACCGCAAGAAGATGAAGGCCAAGATTCAGGCGATGTCGCAGGAAGCGAAAGCTTCCGCCAGCATCATCGGCTCACTGCCGATCGCCGTGATGACGCTCGTCTATCTCACCAGCCACGACTACATCTCGTTGCTTTGGACCGAACCCCTCGGCCGCGTGATGCTGGCTGCCTCCGCCTGCTGGATGTTCATGGGCGTGATGGTGATGAAGAAAATGATCAACTTCGACTTCTAAGGCGCAAACGAAATGCTCGACTTTATCGAAAGCGCGCTCAACACCCAGACCATGGCCATGGTATTCGCCGCGCTTGCAGCGGCGGCGACGGTTTTGACGCTTGCCATGCCGCTGGTATTTGCCGATCCGCTCGGCAAGCGCATGAAGGCGGTGGCACTCGAGCGCGAGAAGATCCGCCAGCGCGAACGCGAGCGAATGGCGCAAGAGCAGCAGAGTGTCAGCCTGCGGCAGTCGCCCAAACAATACATGCAGGCCATCGTCGACCGCTTCGATTTAAGGCGGTGGGTCGGTCAGGAAGAGGCGCGGCTGAAGCTAGTGCAGGCCGGCTATCGCGGGCAGGCGCCCTATGTCACCTATCTGTTTTTCCGCATGGTGACGCCGATTGTGGCGTTTGCGTTCGCGATGTTCTACGTGTTTGTCGTCCTCGACCTGCAACAGCCGGCCACGATCAAGCTCGGCATCGGCATCGCCGCCGCTTATATCGGCATGCATCTGCCGCTGATGATCCTGAAGAACAAGATCCAGCGCCGCCAGCTCTCGATCAAGCGCGCCTTCCCCGACACGCTCGACCTGTTGTTGATCTGCGTCGAATCCGGCATGTCAATCGAATCCGCGCTGCGCAAGGTCAGCGACGAGATCGGCACGCAATCGGTGCCGCTCGCCGAAGAGCTCACGCTCACCATGGCGGAGTTGTCGTTTTTGCAGGACCGCCGGCAAGCCTATGAGAATCTCGCCAAGCGCACCGATCTCGAAGGTGTGCGTTCGGTCTGCATGGCCTTGCAGCAGGCAGAACGCTACGGCACGCCGCTCGCCAGCATGCTGCGCGTGATGGCGCAGGAAAACCGCGACATGCGCATGTCGGAAGCCGAGAAGAAGGCCGCCGGTCTGCCGCCCAAGCTGACGGTGCCGATGATCCTGTTCTTCCTGCCGGTGCTGTTCGTTGTGATTCTCGGGCCGGCCGCAATCAAGGTGATGGCGATCCGATAACGGCTCAGCTGCCCGGATCGGGCGGCACGTAAGGCGGCCCGCTGTTGTTCTTCAAACTGTCTTTTTGCGAAAGCATCTGCCGCAAATAGGCGACGTTGGCGGCGGCTTCGCTTTCTGGCAGATCGGCGCTGGCGATCTTCTCGGCTTCGGCGTAGCGGCCTTCCAGACCAACCACCAATGCGAGATTCTGGCGCACCTTCGGGCTGGCATTTGCCTGTCCTACGGCCCTGCGCAATGTGAATTCCGCACGCTTGAGATTTTTCTGTAGCAAATAAGACAGGCCGAGATTGGACAGAACCGATGGCTCGTTCGGCACAATCTTGAGCGCCGCCGAATAGTGCCGTTGCGCTTCGTCGTGGCGGCCCATCTGGTCGAGCACCGCGCCCTGCGCGTTGAGGATGCGCCAGTCCGGATTGTCGGGCGTGTGTGCGCGGCCGAGCGCATCGAGCGCCTCGGTATATTCGCCGGCGTCGGCCAGCGCCCGGCCGTAGGCGCCGAGCAATTTCATATCGTGTGGATTGCGGATCGAGGCCTGCTGCAGCACGGCGACCGCCTGGGCGCGCTGTTCGGTCGCGCGCAGCGCCTTGGCATAGGCCATGGCGGCCTCGGGATCGGCTGGATTGGACTTGTAGCGCTCACTCAGCGTTTCGAGCGAACGCCGCAGGTCGGCGTCGCTTTGCGGCGCGCTCGGGGAACCGATCGATCCGGTGATGTCGTCGCCCGTGGTTTTGCAGCCGGCCGCCGACAAAGCGAGCACGGCCGCAAGCGCGGCGGAAGCGAGCAGACGAGCGGCACGGACGGAAGACGGACGCATGGGTCCCCGGGGCGCGTTCCAGCGGATTCCCGAGCAATAAAACGTTAACCCTAACGACTGGTTAACTTGTAAAATGCCCTATCCTCCGGCTTTAAAAGGCGCCCATGGACCTCGGACTCACCCCAGACGAAATCGCACTGCGTGAGCGTGCCCGCGTCTTTTCGCGCGAGGTGGTACTCCCGCGCGCCGCGGCCATCGACCGCGAGGAGCAATATCCGTGGGACATCGTGAAGGCGCTGGCGGAGGCCGGCTTCGTCGGCATGACCATTCCAAAAGAGTTGGGTGGACAAGGCCGTTCCTTCCTCGATGCCGTGCTGGTGATCGAGGAAATGGCCAAGTCCTGCACGGTGACGGCGCGCATCGTCGTCGAAACCAATATGGGCGCGCTCTCCACCGTCATGGCTTATGGCAGCGAGGCGCAGAAGAAGCTCGCCGCGAAATTGGTGCTGGAAGGCGACAAACCGGCCATCTGCATTACTGAGCCCGACGCCGGTAGTGACGCCTTCGCCATGACCACGCGCGCCGACAAGCGCGGCGACGTGTTCATCATCACCGGCAAGAAGCACTGGATCACCGGCGCCGGCGTGTCGCGGCTGCATTTGATTTTCGCGCGCGTGTTCGACGAGCGCGGCGAGGAGCTCGGTATCGGCGGCTTCCTGGCGGTGCGCGACGAAGCTGACGGCCTGCGCGTCACCAAGCGCGAGCAGACCATGGGCCTGCGCGGCATGCCGGAGGGCGAGCTGACCTTCGAGAATCTCGAAGTGCCGGCGAGCATGACCGTGATCCCGCCGTCCGGATTTGGCCGCGGCTTCGCCGACCTGATGAACGCCTATAACAGCCAACGCGTCGGCGCCGGCACCGTAGCGATGGGTATCGCCGCCGGCGCGCTCGAGCTTGCGCTCGATTGGGCGAAGACGCGCGAGCAGTTCGGCCGCCCGATCGGCGAATTCCAGGGCCTGCAATGGATGCTGGCCGACATGCAGACACAACTCACGGCGTCGCGCCTGATGCTCTATCAGGCCGCGCGCTCGCGCGGACCCGACGGCAGCGCTTTCCCCGACCCCGTGCTGGCGGCACAGGCCAAGATCTTCGCCTCCGAGGCCGCCATTACAATCGTCAACAATGCGCTGCAGTTCTTCGGCGCGCGCGGCTACTCGCGCGAACTGCCGCTGGAGCGCATGGCGCGCGACGTGCGCATGTTCACTATCGGCGGCGGCACCGCGCAGGTGCTGCGGACCCTGATCGCCTCCAAGATGCTCCGCTGGAAGCTGCCGCAGACGCGCGACGGTTATGTCCCCAAGCCGTCGCTGCGGAACGCCGCGGAATAATCATGCATCCGATCTTTGTGAAGGCCGATAAGCAGGCGGTGCCGATCTTGTTCGTCACCGCCAAGAGTTTCGCTGAGGCGACGAAAATCCTCGATGCGCGCGAGCACGTGTTCGTGCAAGCCGCCGGCTTCGAAGCCAAGCCTGGCAAGCATCTGCTGGTGCCGAACGATGCTGGCAAATTGGCCGGCGTGCTGTTCGGCCTGGAAGAGGCCGACGACCCGGGCAAGGACCTGTTCCGACCCGGTGCGCTGATTGGGATATTGCCGCCCGGCACCTATCGTTTCGCCAATGCGCCCCATGATGCGCGGCTCGCGGCGCTCGCCTTCGCGCTCGGCAGCTATCAGTTCGCCCGCTACCGCAAGGCGCAAACGCGCGATGTGCGTCTGGTGGTGCCTGACGGCGTCGATGGCGAAGACCTCTCGCGCATCGTCGAGGCCTCGACGCTGGCGCGCGACCTCATCAACACGCCGTCGAACGACATGGGCCCAGCCGAATTGGAAGAGGCCGCGCGCGCGCTCGCCAAGCAGCACGGCGCCAAGATTGAAGTGACGGGCGGCGACAAGCTGGCCAAGGAGTTTCCATTGGTCGCCGCGGTCGGCGCCGGCTCGGCGCGCACGCCGCGGCTGATCGACATCACCTGGGGCAAGGACGGCGACCCGAAGATCACGCTGGTCGGCAAGGGCGTCGCTTTCGATACCGGCGGCCTCGACACCAAGAACGACACCGGTATGCTCAACATGAAGAAGGACATGGGCGGCGCGGCGTCCGCCTTCGCGCTCGGCCACATGATCATGGCGCGCAAGCTGAACGTCAGGCTGCGCATCATCGTGCCGGCGGTGGAAAACTCGATTTCCGGCACCAGCTTCCGGCCCCGCGATATCTACACCTCGCGCAAGGGCATCAGCGTCGAGATCGGCAACACCGATGCCGAAGGCCGCTTGATCCTGGCCGACGCGCTCGCGCTGGCGAGCGAGGACAAGCCTTCGCTGATCGTCGATTTCGCCACCCTCACCGGCGCAGCGCGCGTCGCGCTCGGACCCGACGTGCCGCCGTTCTTCACCGATGACGATGCGTTGTCCACCGAGATCATGCGTTTTGCCGGCAGCGAACAGGACCCGCTGTGGCGCCTGCCGCTGTGGCGGCCTTACGAGGCCATGCTCGATTCGAAAGTGGCCGATCTCAACAATGTCGGCGCAACCGGGCAGGCCGGCGCCATCACCGCCGCGCTGTTCCTGCGCCGCTTTGTCGATATACCGTCCTGGCTGCATCTCGATATTTTCGCCTGGACGCCGGCGGCCAAACCGGGCCGCCCGGAAGGCGCCGAACTGCAGTCGGCGCGCGCGCTTTATGCGATGCTCTGCGCACGTTATTCTTAGCGTATGGTCGCGCTCGATCCTCGCATTCATCCGTTCCGACCCGAAGTCGCCGCCAGCCATTTGAAGGGCCAGGTCGAGGCGAAACGATTCGTCGAGGGCACGCGCTATCAGATCATCGAACCCAACGCGGCCTTGCGCCGCATGCCCGCGCACGACGCGCGGCTCGATACCGAGGCGCTATTCGGCGAAATCGTCACCGTCTACGACATCGAGGAAGGCTGGGCCTGGGGCCAGCTCGAAGCCGACGGCTATGTCGGCTGGCTGTCGGCCAACGCGTTGGCCGCGCCTGCTGCTGCGCCGACGCATAAAGTCTGCGTGCCGCGCACACTTTGTTTTCCGGCGCCGGACGTGAAGCGGCCGCCGCTCGCCGCGCTACCAATGGGCGCGAAACTCGCGATCGCGCGGCAGGACGAGCGCTTCGCCATCACCGCGTCGGGCTGGCATGTGCCAGTCGTGCATCTTGCGCCGGTCAAGGCGCGCGCGGGCGATTTCGTCGCCGTCGCCGAGACCTTTCTCAATGCGCCCTATCTGTGGGGCGGCAAGACCTCGCTTGGACTCGATTGCTCCGGCCTCACGCAGGCGGCGCTGCAGGCGGCGGGCATCGCCTGTCCGCGTGACAGCGACATGCAGGAGCTGTCGCTCGGCAAACCGGTCGCGCTCACCGAAATGCGCCGCGGCGATTTGATCTTCTGGAAGGGCCATGTCGCTATCGCGCGCGACGCCGAAAGCATCATCCACGCTAACGCGCATCACATGATGGTGGCGATCGAGGACGCCGAAGGCGCGATCGTCCGCATCAAGGCGGCCGGCAGCGAGGTGACCAGCGTGAAGCGGGTTATCTAGCGGCGCGCAGAATTTCCGCCACGCGGCCGCGGTTGAGCGCCAGCCAATGCAGCGCCAGCACCAGCGGCCCGTTGTGCATCATGCCTTTGGTCAAGGCCTCAAGCGCCGCGTCAATTGGCACCCGCAGCACGCTGATATATTCGCCTTCCGTCGGGTGCGTTTTTTCCGGCACGCGCGCGGCATCGACGGCGGCGACAAACAGCGTCACTTCTTCGTCGGTCAAGCCGGGCGTCGGCAGATAGCTGAACAACTCGACCAAGGCCTTCGGCGCGACGCCGATCTCTTCCTGGCACTCGCGCCGCGCGCTCTCCGCCAGGCTCTCGCCCGCTTCGACGCGCCCCGCCACGATCTCGATCGTCTCGCCTTTGCCGTTGGCGAGATGCGCCGCCGGGCGGAACTGGCGGATCAACACGATCTCGCCGTGCTCGATATCGAGCGGCAGCACCGCGATCACCTTGCCCGCGCGCACCACATCGCGTGTTTGCGTTCCCGCGGGCAGGGTGACCTTGTAGCGCTCGTAGTCGAAAAAACCTTTGCCCAGCCGCTCCGGCGGCGACAGCCTAACATCGGCGGGACGGTCGGTGAGCTCGCGCTTATCGCTCATCGCCGGTTACTGCGCGACGACGCCCTCGGGCGCGGTTTCCAGCTTGAAGGCGGCGGCGAACAGCGCGCGCGTGTAGTCGCTCTTCGGGTTCTTGAACAGATCGGCGGCCGCGCCCTCTTCCACCATTTTGCCGTTGCGCAACACCAGCAGGCGGCTCGCCAGCGCCGCCACCACGCGCAGGTCGTGCGAGATGAACATGTAGGTGAGGTCGCGCTTCTTCTGCAGGTCGCGCAGCAGGTCGACCATCTGCGCCTGGATCAGCATGTCGAGCGCGCTGGTCGGCTCGTCGAGCACGATGAAGGTCGGCTCCAGCACCAGCGCGCGGGCCAGCGCGATGCGCTGGCGCTGACCGCCGGAGAATTCGTGCGGATAGCGGAAACGCGTGTCGGGATCGAGCCCGCCGTCCTTGAGCGCGGCAACCACGCGCTGCTCGCGTTCCTGCGCCTTCATGTGCGGATGATGCACCCACAGGCCTTCTTCGATGATGTCGGACACGGACATGCGCGGCGAGAGCGAGCCGTACGGGTCTTGGAAAACGATTTGCATGTTGCGGCGGAACGGCCGCATCTCCTTGAACTTGAGGCCCTGGATGGTCTTGCCCATGAAAACCACCGGGCCATCCGACGAGATCAGCCGCAGGATCGCCAGACCCAGCGTCGTCTTGCCGGAGCCCGACTCGCCGACCACGCCCAGTGTCTCGCCCTTGCGTACTTCGATGCTGATGCCGTCCACCGCCTTGATGTGGCCGACCACTTTGCGCATCAGGCCGCGCTTGATCGGAAACCAGACTTTCAAATCGTCGGTCTTGATGACCACCGGCGCATCGGGACATGGCGGCGCCGGATCGGGCTTCGGCTCGGCCGCGAGCAGCGCTTTCGTGTAGGGATGCTCGGGCGCGGTGAACACGCGCTCGACCGGCCCGTGCTCGACGATCTTGCCGTGGTTCATCACGCAGACGCGGTCGGCGATCTTGCGCACGATGCCGAGGTCGTGGGTGATGAACAGCATCGACATGCCGAGCCGCTGCTGCGTGTCCTTGAGCAGCTTGAGGATCTGCGCCTGCACCGTGACGTCGAGCGCGGTGGTCGGCTCGTCGGCGATCAGCAGGTCCGGCTCGTTCGCCAAGGCCATGGCAATCATCACGCGCTGGCGCTGGCCGCCGGAAAGCTGATGCGGATAGCTGCGTAATCGCCCGGCGGGATCGGGAATGCCAACCTGGCCGAGCAGATCGAGGATGCGGGCGCGCGCCGCTGGTCCTGTAAGGCCCTGATGTATCAGCAATATCTCGGCGATCTGCTTTTCGATCGTGTGCAGCGGATTGAGCGAGGTCATCGGCTCCTGGAAGATGATGGTGATGTCATTGCCGCGCACATGACGGATTTCATTTTCCTTCATGGTCAGCAGTTCGCGCCCGTGAAACTGAATCGAGCCGGACGGGTGATGCGCGGCCGGATAGGGCAGCAGCTTCATCACCGATAGCGCGGTCACCGACTTGCCGGAGCCGCTTTCGCCCACGAGCGCGAGCGTTTCGCCGGCGGCGATGTCGAACGACACCTTGTCGACCGCAAGCACCTCGCGCGCGCCTTGGCCGAAAGCGATCGACAGATCGCGGATCGACAGCAGCGGCTCGCCCGGCTTGAGCGCCGGAAGGTCTTTTTTCGGGCGCTTGCTCATCGGAAGGTCTTTCGCGGGTCGAAGGCGTCGCGCACCGCCTCGCCGATGAAGATCAGCAACGACAGCATGATGGCGATGGAGAAGAATCCGGTGAGGCCGAGCCACGGCGCCTGCACGTTGGCTTTGCCCTGGCTGAGCAATTCGCCGAGCGAGGGTGAGCCGGGCGGCAGACCGAAGCCGAGGAAGTCGAGTGCCGTCAATGTCATCACCGAGGACGACAGGATGAACGGCAGGAAGGTCATGGTCGCCACCATGGCGTTCGGCAGCAGGTGGCGGAATATAATAGTGGCGTTCGACACGCCGAGCGCGCGCGCCGCCTGGATATATTCGAAATTGCGCCCGCGCAGGAATTCGGCACGCACCAAGCCGACCAGCGATACCCAGGAGAACAACAGCAAGATGCCGAGCAGCACGAAGAAGCCCGGCACCAGCACCGAGGAAATGATCAGCAGCAGATAGAGCGAGGGAATCGAGGTCCAAATTTCGATGAAGCGCTGAAACAACAGATCGGTCCAGCCGCCGAAATAGCCCTGCACCGCGCCCGCCGCCACGCCGATCACCGACGACACGATGGTCAGGCACAGGCCGAACAGCACCGAGATGCGGAAGCCGTAGATCAGCCGCGCCAGCACGTCGCGGCCGCCGTCATCGGTGCCGAGCCAGTTGTATTCGAGTTCGCCGCATTTGGCGAAGCCGTGGGTGGCGGCGTAATCGCAATCGGCTTGCGTCAGCATCCAGGTTGGCTTGGACGGAAACGGCGACGGCGGCTTGCTCACTTGCGTGTTGTAGGAAAAGCGCACCACCGGCCAGATCAGCGTGCCGCCTTCCTTATGGATCAGACCGACCAGATAGGGATCGCGATAATCGGCCGCGGTGCCGAATAGATTGGGATCGTTCGGTTTGCCGAAGACGGTGTCGGGATAAGTTATGACCGCCGGAAAAAAGGATCGGCCGTTGACGTGAATGTAGATCGGCTTGTCATTGGCGATGAATTCCGCGAACAGAGATATCAGAAACATCACCAAGAAAATCCACAACGACCAGTGGCCGCGCCGGTTGGCTTTGAAGTTCTGCCAACGCCGCTTGTTGAGCGGCGAAATCCGGATGAAGCGCCGCTCCGGCGGCACCGCCAGCTCGATAACACCGATGGCCGTGGTGTCAGGCGACTTGATGTCCGTGCGGTCGTCCACGCGCTAAACCTCCCGCGTCTCGAAGTCGATGCGCGGATCGATCCAGGTGTAGGTGAGATCGGACAGCAGGTTCACCACGACGCCGATCAGAGAAAAAATGTACAGCGTGGCAAACACCACCGGATAGTCGCGGTTGAGCACACTTTCGAAGCCGAGCAGGCCGAGTCCGTCGAGCGAGAAAATGGTTTCAATCAGCAGCGAGCCGGTGAAGAAGGCCGACACGAAGGCGCCGGGGAAGCCGGCGACCACGATCAGCATGGCGTTACGGAAGACGTGGCCGTAGAGCACCTGTCGCCGCGTACAGCCCTTGGCGCGCGCGGTCAGCACGTATTGCTTGCGGATTTCGTCAAGAAACGAGTTCTTGGTCAGCAAGGTCATGGTGGCGAAAGCTGAGATCGCCATCGATACGATCGGCAGCGTAATGTGCCAGAAATAATCGAGGATCTTCTGCCACCATGGCAGCTGATGCCAATTCTCCGACACCAGCCCGCGCAACGGAAACCAATCGAGGAACGAGCCGCCGGCAAATAATATGATCAGCAGGATGGCAAACAGGAAGCCGGGGATGGCGTAGCCGATCACGATCACCGTCGAGGTCCACATGTCGAAATGCGAGCCATCGTCGATCGCCTTGCGGATGCCGAGCGGGATCGAGATCAGATAGGTGAGCAGCGTCATCCAGATGCCGAGCGACATCGACACCGGCAGCTTCTCACGAACCAGTTGCATCACGCTGACGTCGCGGAAATAGCTCTTGCCGAAATCGAAGCGGACGTAGTTCCACAGCATGATGAAGAAGCGCTCATAGGCCGGCTTGTCGAAGCCGAACTGCTTCTCCAGCTTCTTGATGAATTCCGGATCGAGCCCTTGCGCACCGCGGTATTTCGACGTCACCGCGTCCACCTGCGAGCCGCCCTGCACCATGCCGCGGCTGCCGAAGTCGCCGCCGGGCGAGCCGGAAATGCGGGCGGTAGCGCCGGTATCGGAACCGGTGAGCTTGGCGATGACCTGCTCGACCGGGCCGCCGGGGGCAAATTGCACCACCACGAACGCCACCAGCATGATCCCGAACATCGTGGGAATCATGAACAGCAGACGGCGGATGATATAGGCGCTCATGCGATATGTGTGTGGCTGCCTTAGGAGTTCCCGGGGTGGCCCGCTACCTTAAAACCTATAACCCCAATGCGGGCTTCTTCGTGTGACAGCCGACACAATAAGGAGGTCGCGCTGGAGAACCAAGGCCGAAGCGGGCGCACCCGCTAGCGGTTTTTTTGCAACTTCTGCGGCTGTTCCCCGTTCGACCACCACGTGTCCGGAATGCCCCGGAAATATCGCGGTTGCGCTGCGGGAAAGCCGAACACATCCCAATAAGCGATCCAGTGCGACGCTTTGTACCAGTGCGGGATCCAATAGCGCCCGGCCCGAAACACGCGGTCGAGCGCGCGGCAGGCGATGTTGAGTTCCTCGCGCGTCTTGGCGGCGATCGCCGCGCCGATCATGGCGTCGATCGCGGGATCGGCAATGCCGGCCAGATTTTGCGAACCCTTGGTGTTGGCGGCCTGCGAGGAAAAATAGCTGCGCAGCGAATCGCCTGGCGTCGATGAGAAGCCGAAGCGCTCGACCGTGATGTCGAAATCGAAGTCGTCCACGCGCGTCCGGTATTGCACCGGATCGACAATGCGCAAGTTCGCCTGAATGCCGAGAGTGCCGAGATTGCGGATATAGGGCAGATGATGCGGCTCGAAGGTCGGCTCGTCGATCAGGAACTCGATGGCGATCGGCGTGCCGTCCGGCAGCACCCGCCTGCCGTTGGTGAGCTTGCAGCCGGCGGCGTCCAAGAGCTGCGCGCCGCGCCGCAGCCAGCGCACGTCGCGGCCGGAGCCGTCGGTCACCGGCGGCATGTAGGGATCGCCGAACACCTCGTCCGGCACTTTGCCGCGGAACGGCTCGAGCAGCGCGAGCTCGGCCGCCGACGGCGGGCCTACCGCCTTCATCGGTGAATTGTCGAAGAGCGATTGCGTGCGATCGTAGGCGCCATACATGATGTTCTTGTTGGTGTATTCGAAATCGAAGGCGTCGATCAGCGCCTCGCGCAGGCGGCGATCCTGGAATTGCTTGCGGCGCGTGTTGATGAACCAGCCCTGCGCGGCGGAGGGCGTATCGTCGGGTATTTCGCGGCGCTTGACGCGGCCGTCTTTCATGGCCGGGAAATCATAGCGCGTCGCCCAGACGCGCGAGGTGAATTCCTCGCGGAAATTGTAATTGCCGGCGGTGAAGCCTTCGAACGCCACGTCGCGGTCGCGATAATACTCAAAGCGGACGATGTCGAAATTGTTCTGGCCTTTGGCCACCGGCAGATCGACGCCCCACCAATCTTTCACCCGCGCATATTCGATGAAGCGCCCGACATCGAACTTGCCGATCTTGTAAGCGCCGCTGCCGAGTGGAGCATCGAGCGTCGACTCGTCGAACGTGTGCTTCGTGTAATAAGCCTTCGAGAAGATCGGCAGCCCGGCGACGAACAGCGGCACGTCGCGCCCGCGATTGGGCGCGAAGCGTACGACCACCGTGCGATCGTCATCCGCCCGCGCGCTCTGAAAATCGCGCAGCAACTGCGTGATGATCGGATGGCCCTTGTCCTTTAGCGTGGTCAGTGACCATGCGACATCCTGGGCGGTGAGCACGCTGCCATCGTGGAATTTCGCTTCCGGGCGCAGCAGGAACGTATAGGTGAGCCCGTCGTCGGAGACGCGCACCGCGCGCGCGGCGAGCCCGTACATTGCGTCCGGCTCGTTGCCCGAGCGCACCATCAAAGTCGCAAAGGTGTAATCGAGACCGAAGGCGCCCTCGCCCTTGAGAATGTACCCGTTGAGCGAATTGAAAGTGAGGAACGAGCCGTTATAGCCGCGGCTGCTGATCACCTCGGAGTATGTGCCGCCCTTCGGCGCATTGGCGTTGACGTAAGGGAAGTGCGGAAAGTCCGCCGGTAAAGCGAGATCGCCGAAGGCGGACATGCCGTGGCGTTCGGCCGCTTGCGCATTGACCGGTACGACCAGGCGGCGAGCGGCGCCAACAGCGGCCGCACCGGCGGCCAATTGCAAGGCACGGCGGCGACTGATGCCCATCTACGACCGCCGCGGCGCCTTGGCCGCCTTTTCCTCGTCCCACCACCAGATGGTCGGGAAGGCCGCCAGCCCGTATTTCGGCATGTTCTGCGGACGGCCGAAGCGGTCCCACCGCGCCGTGCGGATTTTGCCGTAGCTCCATTGCGGCACGACGTAGAAATTCCACAACAGAACGCGGTCGAGCGCTTTGGTGGCGGCCACCAGCTCGTCGCGGTCCTTGGAGTAGACGATGCGGTCGATCAGCTTGTCGACCGCCGGGTTCTTGATGCCGACGACGTTGCGCGAACCCGGCTCGTCGGCCGCCGCCGAACCCCAGAAACCGCGCTGCTCGTTGCCGGGCGACAGCGACTCGCCCCAGGACGCGGTGACGATGTCGAAGTCCCACTGCCGCAACCGGTTCTCGTACTGCGCGCTGTCGACCAGACGTAGGTTCACTTCCATGCCGATGCGATTGAGCGACGGCTTGTAGAACAGAACCAGCCGCTCGATGGTCGGATCGTCCGCGAGGAATTCGACGCTGTAAGGCTCGCCGGTCTTGGTATTGATCAGCTTGGTGTTGCGGATCTCGTAGCCGGCTTCGCGAAACAGCGCGAGCGCCTCGCGCAGATTGTCGCGCACCTTCTGCGGATCGCCGCCGACCGGATTGGTGTAGGGCTTGGTGAACAGGTCCGGCGGCACCTGGTCGCGCACGCTATTGAGGATTTCGAGCTCTTTGCCTTCGGGCAGGCCGGATGAGGCAAGCTCGGTACCTTCGAAATAGCTGGCGATGCGTGTGTATTGGCCGTAGAAAATCTGCCGGTTCATTTCCTCGAAATCGAAGGCGAAGTTGAAGGCGCGGCGCACGCGCGGGTCCTGGAATTTCGGCCGCCGGATGTTGAAGGCGAAGCCCTGCATGACGCCGAAATTGCGGATCGGGAATTCCTCCAGCACCACTTTTTTGTCGCGCACGCCGGGGAAATCGTAGGAGGTCGCCCAGTTCTTGGCGCTGTTTTCGGTGCGCCAATCGACCTGATCGCCCTTGAAGGCTTCGAGCGCGACGGTGGAGTCGCGGAAATACTCGTAGCGGATCTGCTCGAAATTATTGGCACCGATATTGACGTTGAGGCCTTTGCCCCAATAGTCGGGATGCTTCTCGTAAACGATGGTGCGGCCGTTGGCGAATTCCTTCAGTGTGTAGGGCCCCGAGCCGAGCGGCGGCTCGAGCGTGGTTTCCGCTACATTGCGTTTGCGACCCTTGGCGTCCGTGCCTTCCCACCAGTGCTTCGGCAGCACCGTGAGCTGGCCCACGATCTGCGGCAATTCGCGGTTGCCCGGCGCGTCGAACACGAAGGTCACCTCGCGCTCGCCGGTTTTTTCCGCTTTCGTCACGTGGCGATAGTAAGCGGCGAGTTGCGGGCTGTTCTTCTTGAAGGTGTCGAGCGAATAGATCACGTCCTCCGGCGTCACCGGCTGGCCGTCCTGCCAGCGCGCATTGGCGCGCAGCCGGTAAGTAACCGAGGAACGGTCGTCCGGGAAACTGACCGCTTCGGCGAGCAGACCGTATTCGGTGGATACCTCGTCGAGCGCCGGCGTCGTCAGGCTTTCGTTGACCAACTCGAGCCCGTTGGCGAGGCTGCCCTTCACGCCCGACACCACAACGTTGAAATTGTCGAACGTGCCAAAGGCAATTTGGCGCACCAGTCCACCCTGCGGCGCCGAAGGATTGACGTAGTCGAAATTCTTGAAGGTCGCCGGATAGTGCGGCTCGCCGAACAGCGACAGCCCGTGTTTCCACACACGCGTCTGCGCTTCCGTTTGCGCAAATGAAAATCTGCCGAGGGCCGGCGTGGCGAGCGTGGCGGCGGCAGCGCGAAGGATCGAGCGGCGGCTTAATGGCATCGGACAGGCTCCGCAAAACAATGCGTCAGAGGCAATCGGGCGCGATTATGTCGCTTTTTCGGTCCGCCACCAGCGGCGGCCCCCGGATAACCCCCAGCGGCGATCAAATTTCCCTGACCGGAGGCCGCCAAAAGCAAAACGGCCGGGCACTGCCCGGCCGCGTTGACTGCCGTCTGTTGCGTCGTCACTTCGCCGGAGCTGCCGGGGCCGCCCCACCCGCCGGGGCCGCAGCGGGTGCCGGCGCATTGGATGCTTGCGGCTGCGGCAGCGGCGCGGGGTTGTCCGACAGCGTATGCAGGAAATCGATCACGTCGGCGCGCTGCTGGTCGTTCTTGATGCCGGCGAAGGTCATCGCCGTGCCGGAGATATAGCCGCGCGGATCGGTGATGAACTTGTCGAGCTCATCATAGGTCCAGTTGCCGCCTTTGGCCTTCATCGCCGCCGAGTAATTGAAGCCCGGATGCGAGGCGCGCGGCCGGTCGACGACGCCGTAGAGGTTGGGGCCGACCAGGTTGGGGCCGCCCTTCGCGAAGTTGTGGCAGGCCTGGCATTGCTTGGCGGTCGACTGGCCTTTTTCCACCGACGCTTTCGCCAGGCGGACCGGCAGCGGCACTTCTTGCACCGCTTCTTTTTTCTCACCACCCTCGCCGGTTTTCACCGCGATGGCGTAGCCGGGCTTGGCCGGCTTCTCCGGCGCGAACAGGGCGCCGGCGCCGATATTGAGCGCCAGCAAGATGAGGCAGGTGCCGAGGATGGCGCCGAGGACTTTGTTGAGCTCGAAGGAATTCATCTGGAAAACGGCTCCCGAAACGGGGCTGATCGGTGCGAGACGGGGTCAGCCACCAGGGGCCCGGCGGCGGCGGACAGATACCGGTTTGCCTGGGCTCTGGCAACCCGTATAAGCGCCGCAGCCCGGCGGCTCCGGCAGCCTATCCGATGCTCCACGCAATTGTCCTCATCCCGGCCCGCATGGCCTCCACCCGCCTGCCCGGCAAACCGCTGGCCGATATCAGCGGTTTGCCGATGATCGTGCACGTGCTGCGGCGGGCGCAGTCGGCCCAGATCGGCGAGGCGGTGGTGGCGACCGATTCCGAGGCGGTGGCGGCGGCAGTGGAAAAGTCCGGCGGCCGCGCCGTTATGACGCGGAGCGGCCACGTCTCCGGCTCTGACCGCATCTATGAGGCGCTGGAAGCGCTCGATCCCGAGCACCGAATTGATGTTGTGGTGAACGTCCAGGGCGACCTGCCCACAATCGAGCCGGCCGACATCCGCGCCGCGCTCAAGCCGCTGGCCGACCCGAAGGTGGACATCGCGACGCTGGCCGCCGAGATCACCGACCCGGCCGAACGGACCAATCCGAACGTCGTGAAGGTCAAAGGCACGCAGGTCGCGCCCGGCCGGCTGCACGCGGCGGCCTTCACACGCGTCAACGCAGAAGGTCCGGGCCCGCATTATCACCACATCGGGCTCTACGCCTACCGGCGCGCCGCGCTCGAGCGTTTCGTCAAGCTCAAGCCGTCCGCCAACGAGCAGCGCGAGCGGCTCGAGCAAATGCGCGCGCTTGATGCCGGCATGCGTATCGACGTGGCGCTGGTGAAAAGCGTGCCGCTCGGCGTCGACACGCCGGAAGAGCTTGCCAAAGCGCGCAAAATGCTCGGCGGTTGACTTAAACGCCGGGGTCTGGGACGAACGCCCCGAAATCGGTGGGGTCATGGCCAAGAAAAAGATCATTTTCCAAGGCGAACCGGGCGCGAATTCGCATATCGCGTGCCGCGAAGCCTATCCGGATCACGAGCCGGTGCCCTGCCCGACTTTCGAGGATTGCTTCGCCGCGCTGACCTCCGGCGAGGTCGATCTCGGCATGATCCCGATCGAAAATTCGATCGCGGGTCGCGTCGCCGACATTCATCACCTGATGCCGACCGCGAAGCTGCACATCATCGCGGAATGGTTCCTGCCGATCCGCAATCAACTGATGGCGCCGAAGGGCGCCAGCCTGAAAACGCTCAAGTCGGTGGAGAGCCACGTGATGGCGCTCGGCCAGTGCCGCGGCATCATCCGCGAATTGAAATTGAAGCCGGTCGTCGCCGCCGACACCGCGGGCTCCGCGCGCGAGGTCGCCGAGAGCAAGGACATCACGCGCGCCGCGATCGCGTCGCGGCTGGCGGCGGAAATCTACGGCCTCGACATTCTGAAAGAGAATGTCGAGGACGAGTCGCACTCGACGACGCGCTTCGTCGTGCTGTCGAAGGAAAAGAAATGGGCCAAGCCCGGCAACGGCAAGGTGGTCACCACCTTCGTGTTCCGCGTGCGCAACGTGCCGGCCGCGCTCTACAAGGCGCTCGGCGGCTTCGCCACCAACGGCGTCAACATGACCAAGCTCGAGAGCTACATGGTCGGCGGCAATTTCTTTGCCACACAATTCTATGCCGACGTGGAAGGCCACCCCGACGATAGCGCGCTGGTGTTCGCGCTCGAGGAACTCGCCTTCTTCTCCAAGGAGCTGACCATCCTCGGCGTCTATCCGGCCCATGCCTTCCGCGACACGTTCAAGGAAGAGAAGGACTGAGCCGGCGATGAACGGCGCGGTGCAGAGGGTCGCACTGGTCACCGGCGCCGCGCGCGGCATCGGGCTCGCCACCGCCAAGCGCTTTTTGGCCGACGGCTGGCGGGTGGCGTTGCTCGACATCGACGGCGACAACCTGCAACGCACCTATAAGGCGCTCGGCAAGCCCGACACGACCATTGCCATCGCATGCGATGTGGCCGATGCCGCCGGCGTCACGCGCGCCGTCGATACCGTCGCGAAAACATTCGGCCGGCTCGACGCGCTGGTCAACAATGCCGGTATCGCCATCTTCAAGCCGATCCTCGAGGTGACTTACGAAGACTGGTCGCGCGTGCTGGCGGTCAATCTAACCGGCCCGTTTCTGTGCACGCAGGCGGCCGCGCCGCTGATGCGCGATAGCGGTGGCGGCGCCATCGTCAACATCACGTCCATCTCCGGCCTGCGCGCCTCCACGCTGCGCACCGCCTACGGCACCAGCAAAGCGGGCCTCGCGCACCTGACCAAGCAGCAAGCCGCGGAGCTTGCTTCGCTCAACATCCGCGTCAATGCGGTGGCGCCCGGCCCCATCGATACCGCCATGGCGAAAGCGGTGCACACGCCGGAAATCCGCAAGGACTATCACGACCACATGCCGCTCAATCGTTACGGCCTGGAAGAAGAGCTGGCCGAAGCGATCTACTTCCTGTGCAGCGATCGCGCGAGCTACATCACCGGGCAGACGCTGGCGGTGGATGGCGGGTTCGATTCGACGGGTATCGGCCTGCCGACATTGCGCGCCGAAAAGCGCAACAGTTAGACCGCAACGCGGCCCAAAAAGCTTTCGATGCGGTTCTGCAAGCCACTGGTCGCCGCTTCGACCGACTTCGACGCGTCGAGCACTTTTGCGGCGGCGTTTTGCGAGCCGCTGACGGCTCTGGTCACATCGTCGAGCACGCTGACGATCACCTTGGCGCCATCCGCCGCGCCCGACAGGTTGCGCGAAATCTCGTCGGTGGCGTTGTTTTGCTGCGCGATCGAATTGACCACCGCCGACGTAAAGCCGTCGATTTCCTTCATGCGCTCGGTGTTGCGGCGAATGGCATCGACCGCAAAGCGGGTCGAATTCTGCACCGCCTCGATCTGACTGGCGATCTGCTCGGTGGCTTTGGCAGTCTGCACCGATAGCGATTTGACTTCCGCGGCGACGACCGCAAAGCCGCGGCCGGCTTCGCCCGCGCGCGCGGCTTCGATGGTGGCATTGAGCGCGAGCAAGTTGGTTTGTCCGGCGATGCTCTTGATCAGGCTGACGACGTCGTCAATCTCCTGCACGGTTTCGGTGAGTTCGACCATGCGTTCGTTGGTCTGATCGGCCTCCGTCACCGAATGCGCGACCAGCTCGGCGGCCTGCGCGACTTGGCGGCCGATCTCGGCGATCGAGGAGATCATCTCTTCGGCCGCGCTGGCAGCCGCGGTCATGTTGGCGGACGCTTCGTTCGAGGTCGTCACCGCGTTGCCGGCGCGCTCCGAGGTGGCGTGCGCGGAATTCGACAGCGCCATCGCGATGACCTTCAGCGCGGCCGTGCTCTCGCCGACCGTTTGCAGCAGCGCCTCGGCATTGCCGCGGAACGCCTGAATTTCGCGTTCGACTTCGGTGCGCCGGCGCTCCTGCTCCTCGAGTGCCGCACTTTTGCGTTCGGCGTGAATGCGGTCGGTGATGTCGTCATGCGTGCCGATCCAGAACTTGCCGCCCTCGACCGGCCGGTTGACCACCGAGATGGCGCGCCCATCCGGCGTTTCCACGATGCGCCCCGACGACTTCCCGTCTTTCACCGAATTGAGAATTTCCTGGCGATACTTTTCAATATCGATCGCGAGCGTGCCTTTATCGCTGCGATTTTTGATGACGTCGGTGAGCAAGGCGCCCGGTTTGATGATGTCGGGCGACAGCCCATACATCTCGATGTAGCGCCTGTTGCAGGTGACCATGCGCTCGGAGGTGTCGAACATCACGACGCCCTGCGTCATGTTGTTGAGCGCCATGGCGAGCATGGCCTTCTCGCCGAGTGCACCGGTGTTGCGCCGCCGGCACAGAGCGACGGCAATGGCGGCAAAAGCCGCAACCAGGAAGATCCCGGCGGCAATGCCACGCCAGTGCTGGACGACAATATCGATCAAGGCCAATAACCGATCGCGATAAACTACGCTTACAGATGAAGCATTTATGAATTGTTAACCACGCGCCCGCGCCTGGCTCAGCCGTGTTCTTGCTCGTAAGGCGCGATGAATTTCGGCGACAGTTTGCGCAACCGTTCGAGATCGATGCGGCCGGAACGCGTGATGTAGCTCATGGCGAAATCGGCAGGTTTTAACGCCATGTGTTCGGCGAAATGCTCGTACCATTCGGCGCTGCCATTGGCGCCGGCCACCAGTTTTTCCAGGATGGGGCGGCGCGCGACTTCGTAGGCGGCAAGCGCCCCTCGCACGTCGGCGTGCGCGGCCAGCGCCTTGTCGAGCGCAATGGCGTCCTCCAGCGCCAACCGCGTGCCGGAGCCGATGGAGAAATGCGCGGTGTGCAGCGCGTCGCCGAGCAACACGTATTTGCCGTGCGACCAACGCGCATTGTGCACGATCGGGAATTGCCGCCAGATCGAGTTGTTCGAGATCAGCGCATGGCCGTCGAGCGTCTGCGCAAAAAGGCGTTCGCATTCCTTACGCGCGGCGTTTTCGTCGAGCGAAGCGAAACCGCCGCGGGCGAAGGTGTCGGCATTCATCTCGACGATGAAGGTGCTCATATCCTTCGCGTAGCGATAATGATGCGCGTTGAAGGGGCCGAACTCAGTCTCGATGAAGGTCTGCGTCAGCGTTTCGAAAGGCTTGGCCGTCCCGAACCAGGCGAAGCGGTTGCTCAGCAGGCGCACGCTCGCGCCCAATACCTGCGCCAAACTCCGGCGGACCAGCGAATTCACGCCATCGGCGCCGACCACGAGATCGAAATCGGCGACCTCTTCGAGAGTTTTGACAGCGCGGCGGTAAACCGGCGCGACACCCACCGAAGCGGCCCGCGCCTGCAAGAGCTGCAACAAATGCAGCCGGCCGATGGCGGAAAAGCCGATGCCGTCGATGACCACGCGCTCGCCGCGCACGTTGAGCGTCATGTCGCTCCACGATTCCATGTGCGGAGCGATCGCGGCGTAGGTCGCCTCATCGTCCTCGCGCAGGAATTCGAGCGCGCGGTCGGAGAACACCACGCCGAAACCGAAGGTGGCGTCGGGCGCGTTCTGCTCGATGACGGTGACGTCGGCGCCGCTGCGGCGCTTGATCAGATAGGAAAGATAAAGCCCGGCTGGACCCGCGCCGAGAATGGCGATGCGCATGGCCGCCACTTATACCGCGTGTCATGCCCCGCGAAAGCGGGGCATCCAGTACTCACGGCCTATGGGCGTTTCGCGAAGCCTGCGTTTACTGGATCGCCCGCTTGCGCGGGCGATGACGGCAGTGGATCATGCCTCGCATGATCGTGCTCGCCCTTACCTTGCACATCCTCAGCGCCGTCATCTGGGTCGGCGGCATGTTCGCCGCCTATGTCTGCCTGCGCCCGGCGGCTGGCAAACTCGAGACGCCACAGCGTCTCACGCTCTGGCGCGGCTTCTTCGCCAAATTCTTTCCCTGGGTGTGGGCTTCAGTGATTCTGCTGGTCGCGACCGGCTATTGGATGCTGGTCGTCTATTTCGGCGGCTTCGCCAATGTGCCGCCTTACGTCGATGTCATGCAAGCGCTCGGCTGGGTGATGGTGCTGCTGTTCGCAGGCCTGTTCCACGGACCGTGGCTCAAGTTCAAGCGCGCGGTCGATGCCGGCGATTGGCCCGCGGCGGGCGCGAGCCTCAACCAGATCCGCCAAATCATCGCGATCAATCTGCCGATCGGCCTGATCGTGGTGATCGTCGGCGGAACGGGGCGCTATTGGGAATTCTAAATCGTCTGATTGTATTCGCCGACTTCCGGGTGCTGGCGCAGCACACCGTCGACCGCCTTGAACATCTCGCGCATGCGCGCTTCCGACGCCGGGCTTTCCACCACCACCACCAGCTCCGGCTTGTTCGACGAGGCGCGCACCAGGCCCCAGGTGCCGTCCTCGACGGTGACGCGCACGCCATTGACGGTGACCAGTTCGCGGATGGCTTGCCCGGCGACCTTGTCGCCTTTGGCCTTGGCCACCTCGAAATGCTTCACCACCGCGTCCACCACCGCGTATTTCTTCTCGTCGTCGCAATGCGGCGACATGGTGGGCGAGCCCCAGGTCTTCGGCAGCGCCTTGCGCAAATCGGCCATGCTCTTTTCCGGATTGCGGTCGAGCATGTCGCATACGGCCAGCCCGAAGATCATGCCGTCGTCATAGCCGCGGCCGAACGGCTTGTTGAAGAAGAAGTGCCCGGATTTCTCGAAGCCGGCAATGGCGCCGAGCTCGTTGACGCGCCGCTTGATGTAGGAATGCCCTGTCTTCCAGTAATCGACCTTGACGCCGTTCGCCTTCAGCACCGGATCGGTGAGGAACAGCCCGGTCGATTTCACGTCCACCACGAAGGTCGCGTTCTTGTGCAACGACGACATGTCGCGTGCCAGCATGACGCCCACTTTGTCGGCGAAGATCTCCTCGCCCTCGTTGTCCACCACGCCGCAGCGGTCGCCATCGCCGTCGAACCCGAGCGCGACGTCGGCCTTGTTGATGAGCACCGCGTCGCGCATGGCGTGCAGCATTTCCATGTCTTCGGTGTTGGGATTATACCGCGGGAAGGTGTGGTCGAGCTCGC
Organism: uncultured Pseudomonadota bacterium; assembly: GCA_963710705.1. Taxonomy (GTDB): domain Bacteria; phylum Pseudomonadota; class Alphaproteobacteria; order Rhizobiales; family Xanthobacteraceae; genus Pseudolabrys. Next base: position 1,147,507 of record CAVQBI010000002.1, on the reverse strand, counting down.
AGTCGAGCGGCACCACCTCGCAGCCGACCGCCTCGAGGATGCGCGGCGCGAAAGCGCCGGCGGTGCCGTTGCCGCAGGCCGCCACCACCTTGAGCTTGCGTTTGAGCTTCGGCCGCTTGGTGACGTCGGCAATATAGCGCTCGGGGAAATTCTCCACGAACACGTAGGAACCGCCACCCTTGAGGTCGAATTGCGCGCCGAGCACGATCTCCTTTAGCCGCTTCATCTCGATCGGCCCGAAGGTGAGCGGCCGGTTGGCGCCCATCTTCACCCCGGTCCAGCCATTGTCGTTGTGCGAGGCGGTGACCATGGCGACGCAGGGCACGTTCAACTCGAACTGCGCGAAATAGGCCATCGGCGTGATCGCAAGGCCGATGTCATGCACCTTGCAGCCGGAAGCCATCAGGCCGGAGACCAGCGCCATCTTCACCGCGGCCGAATAGCTGCGGAAGTCGTGACCGGTGACGATCTCCTGCTTGACGCCGAGCTCGGCAATGAGCTTGCCGAGGCCCATGCCGAGCGCTTGCACGCCCATCAGGTTGATTTCTTTTTCCAGCAGCCAGCGCGCGTCGTATTCGCGGAAGCCGGTCGGCTTCACCAGCGGCGAAGACTCATAGGCGTAGGTATTGGGCGACAACGAGGATTTCGGCGTCGGAAACATCAGGTCCTCAAATCGGTAAAGCGCACGTTCAAATACCCCAACGCGAGAAGCCCGCATAGCGGTTCCTTACGACCATTGTCGCGATTGATTTTTGTGGCCGGAGCTATTGCTCGAGCACCAGGCGCCCGTTGGCGTATTCGTAGCGCCGCAGTTTGGAAAGGAACGACACGCCCAGCAGATTCTGCGACAGTGCCTCGTCCGGCAGCACCAGCGCCGGCACGTCGAACACCGTGATGTCGCCGATTTCGATGCGCGACAATTTGGCTGGCGCCGCCTTCACCTTGCCGTTGGCGGTGGATACAACCGCCCTGTAATCCACCGGCATCGGGCGGATGCCGAGATAAGCCGCATCCGATTCGCGCAAGGCGACGAACGAAGCGCCGGTGTCGACCATGAAGTCGAGCCGGCGGCCGTCGACCCGGGCGTCCACGCGGAAATGGCCGAGCCGGTCGCTGTCCAGCATCATGCTGTGGCCGGAGCTCGTCGGCTCCGGATCGCGCGCCTGCGACACTGGCTGCACGGCCGCCGCCTGCGGCGTGTCGTGCACTGCCTTGTCGGCAAAGCGCGCGACGTAGCCGCCAACGATCAGCACAACGGCAGCAAAAATTACAATATGGCGCATGAGCGGGTCCGATGTTTGCGCGCGAGCCTGCCATGCACGCGGCAAAGGCCGTCTTAACGTATGCGGTGCGCTTCGCGCGACGGTGAGCGGGAGGTTAAACAAATCCAGCGCATTTGAATCATTGGCCGCGCGGCTTGGCTCGGCGCGTGGCGATTGCTGCGAGCGGATCGTCCGGCCAGGGATGCCTCGGGTAGCGCCCGCGCATTTCCGTTTTCACGTCAGCATAGCTGCCGCGCCAGAAGCCCGGCAGATCGCGCGTGACCTGCACCGGCCGGTGCGCGGGCGAGAGCAGCTCGATCACCAGCGGCACGCGGCCGCCGGCGATCGTGGGATGGGTGGCGAGGCCGAACAATTCCTGCACGCGGATGGAGACGGTCGGGCCCTGCTCGGCCTCGTAGTCGATCGGCACCGCCGAGCCGGTCGGTGCTGTGAAATGCGTCGGCGCCTCGGCGTCGAGCCGCTTGCGCAAATTCCATGGGATCAAAGTATCGAGCGCGGCGGCAAGATCGTCGGCGCCGATCTGCGAGCGCGCGGTCTTGTCGGTCAGGAATGGCGCCAGCCATTCTACGGCCGTGCGCGCCAGCGCGTCATCGGACAGATCCGGCCATTCTTCGCCCTCGGCCCTGCACAGGAACAGCACGCGATCGCGTAGCTGCACCTGCGCCTTGCTCCACGGCAATTTGCCGATGCCGAGCCCAGCGATGCCTTCCGCCAGCAACTTCGCGGTCTCCGCGTCCGGCGTGACCGGCTTGACCTGCTCGGCGAGCACCAGCGCGCCCAGGCGGCGCGTGCGCCGCGCGCGCAGAGAAGCGGAACCGGCGTCGAAGCTGATTGTATCGCGATCTTTGATTTCGTCGGCAAAACGCGTCTCGATTTCTTCCAATGTGATCGGCGCCGCCAGCACGATGCGGCTCGCGGCTGCGCTGCCGGTCAATTCCGCGACTGCCAAAAACGGTTCGCGCGTGAGCGACGAGGCCGGGTCGACATTGCCGCCGCGGCCATTGGCCAGCACAAACGCGCCGCTGCCGCCGCCGCGGCTCTTGGCGATGCGGTCGGGATAGGCGAGCGCGAGCAAAGCGCCGACGGAATGCTCCCCGCCCTCAGCTTTGCCGCCGGCCGTATCAGCCCACCGTTTGGCCATCGCGCGCGCATCTTGCGCGCGGGCGGAGCGGTCACGGCGGAACTGATCGAGCCGGTGACGCAGGTCGGGATCGTCCCCGCCCAATCCACGCTCGGTGAGCACCGCGGCGATCTCAGCCGCGAGTAAACCGGCGCCCTCCGCCGCCGCATCGACCACCATGCGCGCCAAGCGCGGCGGCAGCGGTAGCGCGCGCAGCTTGCGGCCTTCCTCGGTGATGCGGCCTTGCGCATCGATAGCGCCGAGCTCGGTCAGCAGCGCGCGCGCCTCGTTCAGCGCAGCTTGCGGCGGCGGATCGAGAAACGCCAGCATGCCGGGATCGCTGGCGCCCCATTGCGCCAGGTCGAGCACGAAAGACGACAGGTCGGCCGACAAAATCTCCGGCCGTGTGTACGGCTCCAGCGACCCCGTCTGCGGCTCGCCCCACAGCCGATAGCAAACGCCCGGCTCGGTGCGGCCGGCACGGCCGCGCCGCTGGTCGGCGGCGGCGCGCGACACGCGCACGGTTTCCAGCCGCGTCAGCCCGACGTCCGGCTCGTAGCGCGGCACGCGCGAGAGGCCACAGTCGATCACCACGCGCACGCCCTCAATGGTGAGCGAGGTTTCCGCAATCGAGGTCGCCAGCACCACCTTGCGTCGGCCCGCTGGCGACGGCGAAATGGCGCGGTCCTGCTCGCGCGCATCGAGTGCGCCGAAAAGCGCGACGATGTCGACGTTCGCATCGCGCACGCGCTCCTTGAGCAATGTCTCGGTGCGGCGGATTTCGCCGGCGCCGGGTAGGAAGACCAGAGCCGAGCCGGTCTCGGCACGCAATGCGCGCTCGACCGCGTCAGCCACTTGGTTCTCGACGCGCGCGCGCGCATCGCGGCCGAGATAGCGGGTCTCAACCGCAAAGCTGCGGCCCTCGCTCTCGATCACCGCCGTGTTGCCGAGCAGCGCCGCCACGCGCGCGCCGTCGAGGGTCGCCGACATCACCAGGATTTTCAGATCCTCGCGCAAGCCCTGCTGCACGTCCCTTGCGAGCGCGAGGCCGAGATCGGCGTCCAATGACCGCTCGTGGAATTCGTCGAACAGCACGGCGGCGATGCCGTCGAGCGAAGGATCGTCGAGCACCAGCCGCGTGAACACGCCTTCCGTCACCACCTCGATGCGTGTGCGCCTGGAAATCTTCGAACCGAAGCGCACGCGCAGGCCCACGGTGTCGCCGACCTACTCGCCCAGGGTCGCCGCCATGCGCGAAGCCGCCGCGCGCGCCGCTAGCCGCCGCGGCTCCAGCACCAGAATCTTCTTGGCTTTGTTGTTTTCTTGCGCCCACGACTCGTCGAGCAGCACCAGCGGCACGCGCGTGGTCTTGCCGGCGCCCGGCGGCGCCACCAGCACGGCGCAATTGTGCGCGGCGAGCGCGGCGGTCAGTCGCGGCAGCGCCTCATCAATCGGTAAAGATGTGTCGAAGTCGCGCATTCGCGATCTTACGTCTCCCCGCGTGCGGGGAGAGGTCGACTTCCGAGCGCAGCGAGGAAGTCGGGTGAGGGGGCGTTTCCGCGCATTGTACCCAACGAGACGCCCCCTCACCCGGCTCGCAGCCTACGCTGCTCGCCACCCTCTCCCCGCACGCGGGGAGAGGGAAGCGCCGGCGCACTCACGTTCGCTTCGCCCGCCCCACGCTCTCGTAGGCAAAGCCGTGGCGGGCGACCTCCTCCGGCCGGTAAATATTGCGCAGGTCGACCAGCACCGGCCGCTCCATCACGCCCTTGAGCCGCTCGAAATCGAGCGCGCGGAACTGCTCCCATTCGGTGACGATGACCAGCGCGGAGGCGCCGTCGGCGCAGGAATAAGCGTCCTGGCAAAAGGCGACGTTGCTGACCAAAGGCTTCGCCTGTTCCATGCCGGCCGGATCGTAGGCGCGCACCTTGGCGCCCATGTCCTGCAGCGCGGTGATCAGCGGGATCGACGGCGACTCGCGCATGTCGTCGGTGTTCGGCTTGAACGTCAGGCCGAGCACGGCAACCGTCTTGCCGCGCAATTCGCCGCCCAGCGCATGCGCGACCTTGCGCGCCATCGCACGCTTGCGCGCATCGTTGACGCTCATCACGGCTTCGACGATGCGCAGCGGCGCGTCGTTGTCCTGCCCGGTCTTGACCAGCGCCAACGTATCCTTGGGGAAACATGAGCCGCCGAAGCCGGGCCCGGCGTGCAGGAACTTCGCGCCGATGCGGTTGTCGAGGCCGATGCCGCGCGCCACTTCCTGCACGTCGGCGCCGACCTTCTCCGCCAGATCGGCGATCTCGTTGATGAAGGTGATCTTGGTGGCGAGGAAGGCGTTGGCGGCGTATTTGACCAGCTCGGCGGTGCGCCGCTCGGTGAACATCACTGGGGCGCGGTTGAGATACAGCGGCCGGTAGATTTCGCTCATCACGTCGCGCGCGCGCGGCTCGACGGTGCCGACCACGATGCGGTCGGGATGCTTGAAGTCGCGGATGGCGGCGCCCTCGCGCAGAAATTCCGGGTTCGATACCACCGCAAAGTCGGCGTCCGGCCGCGTTTCACGGATGATGCGCTCGACCTCGTCGCCGGTCCCCACCGGCACCGTAGACTTGGTGATCACCACGGTGAAGCCGTCGAGCGCAGCGGCGATCTCGCGCGCCGCCTCGTAGACGAAGGACAGATCGGCGTGGCCGTCGCCGCGGCGCGAGGGGGTGCCGACCGCGATGAACACCGCGTCGGCGGCCGCAACGGCCGGCGCCAGCGCGGTGGTGAATTTCAACCGCCCGGCGCGGGCATTGACCGCCACCAGGTCGTTCAGCCCCGGCTCGTAGATCGGCATCTCGCCGCGCTCGAGCGCCGCGATTTTGCCCTTGTCCTTGTCGACGCAGGTCACCTCGTGGCCGAAATCGGCAAAGCAGGCCCCGGAAACGAGGCCGACGTAGCCGGTGCCGATCATGGCAACGCGCATAATGATCCTTTGCGAGGGCGGTCAAATCGGTTCCGGCCTTGAGGCCGGCGGCGTTTCCATAGCAGAGGGCGTCCCGAGTTGCGAGGCCCGCAATTTCTGTGGCCGCCGCGCGTGACAGATTGATTAACGTCGCCCCAGGGGCCACATTCCGCCCATGCCAGCCAGCGCCAAAAGCAAGACCAACCCGGCGAAAGCCGCGCCCGAACCGAAATCCGCCAAGGCCGCTCCCGCCAGTCCAGCGGCGCGGCCGCTGAAAAAGGGCGACCACCTCTTTCTGGTGGACGGCTCGTCCTATATTTTCCGCGCCTATCACGCGCTGCCGCCGCTGACGCGCAAATCGGACGGGCTGCAGGTGAACGCCGTGCTCGGCTTCTGCAATATGTTGTGGAAGCTGCTGGCGGAGATGAAGCCGGACGAGAAGCCGACCCATCTCGCGGTGGTGTTCGACAAATCGGAAAAAACCTTCCGCAGCGATTTCTATCCCGACTACAAGGCGCACCGGCCGGAGGCGCCGGAGGATTTGCGGCCGCAGTTCCCGCTCATCCGCGAGGCGGTGCACGCCTTCCAGATCCCGTGCCTGGAACAAGCCGGCTTCGAAGCCGACGACCTGATCGCGACTTATGCGCGGCTCGCCTGCGAGGCGAAAGCGACCACCACCATCGTGTCGTCCGACAAGGATCTGATGCAGCTCGTCGGCAACGGCGTCATCATGTACGACACCATGAAGGACCGCCGCATCGGCCGCGACGAGGTGATCGAGAAATTCGGCGTGCCGCCGGAGAAGGTGATCGAGGTGCAGGCGCTGATCGGCAACTCGACCGACAACGTGCCGGGCGTGCCCGGCATCGGCGTGAAGACTGCGGCACAGTTGATCGGCGAGTACGGCAACCTCGAAACGCTGCTCAAGCGCGCAAGCGAGGTCAAACAAGAGAAGCGCCGCCAATCGCTGATCGACAATGCCGAGCTCGCGCGCGTGTCCAAGCGGCTGGTCACGCTCGACAACAATGTGAAGCTCGATGTGCCGGTCGATCAGCTCGCGGTGCACGAGCCGGATTACAAGCATCTCATCGCCTTTCTCAAGGCGATGGAGTTTTCGACCATCACGCGCCGCATCGCCGAGAAGACCGGCATCGATGCGAGTTCGGTCGAAGCGGATGCAAAGCTGTCGTCGTCTTCTATCCCTCCCCTGCAAGGGGAGGGTGGCGCCGCGCCAGCGGCGCCGGGTGGGGCCAAAGGTGCGACTCCCGGCCGGCCGCCTGCGGCGGCCACCCTCCCCCTTTCAGGGGGAGGGATTAAGGAGAAAAACGGCGCACTCACGCCCCTCGCCCTCGCCACCGCGCGCGGCGAAACCGCACGCACCGCCAAGATCGACCGTTCGAATTACGAGACCGTCGGCACGCCCGCGCGCCTAAAGGAGTGGATCGCGCGCGCGCATGAAGCGGGCATCGTCGCGGTCGATACCGAGACCACCAGCCTCGATCCGATGCAGGCGCATCTGTGCGGCTTCTCGCTCGCGGTCGCGCCGAACGAAGCCTGCTACGTTCCGATCGGCCATCGCGAAGGCGGCGGCGAGGGCAAAGGCGATCTGTTCTCGCCGGAAGCCAAATTGTGCGAAGGCCAAATCCCCGAGCGTGACGCGCTCGCCGCCATCAAGGCGCTGCTCGAGGACAAGGCCGTGCTCAAAATCGGGCAGAATATCAAATACGACTGGCTGGTGTTCGCGCAGCGCGGCATCGAGGTGCGCGGCTACGACGACACCATGCTGATCTCATACGTGCTCGACGCCGGCAAAGGCGGCCACGGCATGGACGATCTCGCCAAGCGCTGGCTCAATCACGACACCATCCATTTCCAGCACGTCGCCGGCTCGGGAAAAAATCAGGTGACGTTCGACTGCGTCACCATCGAGAAGGCGACCGAATACGCCGCCGAAGACGCCGACGTCACGCTGCGGCTGTGGTATGCGCTCAAAGCGCGGCTCGCCGTCGAACACGTCACCTCCGTCTATGAGACGCTGGAGCGGCCGATGGCGGCGGTGCTGGCACGCATGGAGCGGCGCGGCATTTCCATCGACCGCCAGGTGCTGTCGCGGCTGTCGGGCGAATTCGCGCAGGAGCAGGCGCGCCTCGAAGACGAGATCAAGACGCTTGCCGGCGAGCCGCTCAATCCCGGCTCGCCCAAGCAGATCGGCGATATCTTGTTCGGCAAGCTTGGCCTGCCCGGCGGCACCAAGACCAAGACCGGGCAATGGTCGACCGGCGCACGCGAGCTCGAGGACCTCGCCGAGCAGCACGAATTACCGCGCAAGATCCTCGACTGGCGGCAAGTGTCGAAGCTGCGCTCGACCTACACCGAAGCGCTGCCGAACTACGTCAATCCGACCACGCACCGCGTGCACACGTCTTATTCGCTGGCGTCGACCAGCACAGGACGTTTGTCGTCGTCCGAGCCGAATTTGCAGAACATCCCGATCCGCACCGAGGACGGCCGCAAGATTCGCAAAGCCTTCGTGGCCTCGCCCGGCATGAAACTGGTGTCGGCGGACTATTCGCAGATCGAATTGCGGCTTTTGTCCGAGGTCGCCGACGTGCCGGCCTTACGCAAGGCGTTCCAGGAAAAGGCCGACATCCACGCCATGACGGCGTCGGAAATGTTCGGTGTGCCGGTGAAAGATATGCCGGCGGATGTGCGCCGCCGCGCCAAGGCGATCAATTTCGGCATCATTTACGGCATTTCCGCCTACGGCCTTGCTGCCCAACTCGGCATCGATCCCAAGGAAGCCGGCGACTACATTAAGAAATATTTCGAGCGCTTCCCCGGCATTCGCGACTACATGAACGAGACGCGCGAATTCTGCCGCGAGCATGGCTACGTGCTCACGCTATTCGGCCGCAAGTGCCACTACCCCGACATCAAGAATTCAAATCCGTCGATCCGCGCCTTCAACGAGCGCGCCGCCATCAACGCGCGCCTGCAGGGCTCGGCCGCCGACATTATCCGCCGCGCCATGATCCGCATCGAGCCGGAACTGGAGAAGGCCAGGCTCAGCGCGCAGATGCTCTTGCAGGTGCACGACGAGCTGATCTTCGAGGTGCCGGAAGACGAAGTGAAAGACACCATCACCGTCGTCAAAAGCGTGATGGAGGACGCGCCGCACCCGGCGGTGTCGCTGCACGTGCCGCTGCAGGTCGACGCCCGCGCCGCCGGCAATTGGGACGAGGCGCATTAAGTTCCGCTCATTCCCGCGCAAGCGGGAATCCAGAGCCAAGATCGCAAGCTAACAGATTGCCGCCCTGGGTCCCTGCTTGCGCGGGGACGAGCGGGGATAATGTCACATCTCCTTCAGGAACGCCTGAAAGGCATGGTTGCCCTGCAAGGCGTCGCCGCCGGCGCTGGTCAGCTCGTCGACCGTGTCGGCCGGCAAGGTGAACGAGGTCGGCACCTCGTTCAGCGTCTTGGCGCGCTCGGCGCCCAACTGGTCGAACGAAACGCGCGTGACAGTGATCTTCAGGTCACGGCAATTCCACGGTCCGGCCTTGCCGCGCAGACGGGCAACCTCATCGTGTTTCAAGCCGCAGCGCCAGCGCACCAGCTCTTCGCGCCATTGCCGCATGGTGACCTCGAACGCGGCATAGCTCGAGCGGGTATTGGCATCGACAACGGTGTCGATCACCGCGCCGATCAAGTCCTTGCCGGTCGGGCCCTCCAGCGTCTGCGCCCATTTGCCTTTCGGGCCGAGGCCGGCGTCGACTACCAGGAACAGGAAGCGGCGCATGTTCACCGCGTCTTCCGGCCGCAGCGGGGCGTAGGGCGTGCCCGATGCGATGCGCGCGATGGTGATGCCGCTCAGCCCGTAATTGTCGACCAGGCCGCCATCGAGCAGCTTGATGTATTTCACCTTGCCGGTGCGCGAGCGCTCCAGCGCCTGGGCAAACGAACGCACGATGGGCGAAACAGTCGGGCTGTTTACCGCCTTGGCGATGCTTGGCGGCAGCGGCGTTTTGCATTCGCCCGGGAACGTCTCGATGACGATCGGCGCGAAGGCGCCCGGCACTGCCGCGGACGCCGCGACCGCGCCGGCGATCGGATACTCGCTGAGATCGCTGCACATGGCGGCGAAGGTCACCGGCGTGAACAGGAACGGCGTACGGCTGTAGATATCGGTCGCGTTGATCAGCACGATCGGCCGCCCGCGCGCAATCAGATCGGCGTAGGTCGCGTCGTGGTACAGATGCGCGTTGAACCAGTCGCGCAATATGTTGTCGGTATTGATGCCGCCGCCCATAGCGCGGCCGAGATTGACCAGCGAGACGCGGGTGTTGAGCTCCGCCATCAGATCTTGATCGAGGAACTGCTGGCGGAAGTCGTCGAGCGCGGCGCGGCCCTTCAGCCCGAAATAGGCGGCGATGATCGAGCCACCCGATACGCTCGACACGGCGACAACGTGATCGAGCAGGTCGCGGCGCGGGCCGGCTCGCGGCGTCGGTGTCCGCGCCAGCTGCTGGAGCACACCAAAAGCGAATGCCGAGGCGCGCGTACCGCCGCCGGAAAACGCTAAACCGATCATATCGCCGTCTTGTATCGGCTGCTCGCGGCCGGCGGCCGCCGCGGCTTGCAAGATGGTGCCGGCGAATGGATCGGCCGATGGCGTATTGAGCGGCAGATTATGTATGGTGGCGCACGCTCCAAGCGCGAGCGCGATCGCCGCCACGATGGGCACCAACCCTGGACGCATACTACCCCGCCGGCCGCATTGTAGGAGCCGGTGGGTGCGCTGTCACTGACGTTTGCGCCGCCGTGCCTTGACCTTGCGCTTTCCGCCGCGTGCGGCGGGTTTCGCCGCGGTCTTCGCCGGCAGCACGGCGATCGCCTCGATTTCAAACAGCGCGCCGGGCCGCGCCAGCGTCGATATCGCGACCGTGGTCGAGGCCGGCGGTGCCTTGGTATTGAGGAAGGCGTCGCGCACCTCGCGGAAGATCGCAATGTGGCTCATGTCGACGAGATAATTGTTGATCTTGACCACGTCTCTGAAGGTGGCGCCGACGGAAGCAAGCGCGTAGCCCAAATTCTCGAAGGCTTTGGCGCACTGCGCGCGGAAATCGCCCGGTCCGCCGACCAATTTATTGTCGAGATCGAGGCCGAGCTGGCCCGCGATATAGATCGTGCGTCCAGGCCCGGCAGCGTCGACCACGTATGTGTAGCCCGGCGGCTTGGCGAGCGTTTTGGGATTGAGAAAGCGAACTTGTCCGGCCATGTTTCCCCCAACAGTAATGCGCGCTTAATCTTCCACGCCGGGGCCGAAGGACGCAAATCGTAAGCTTGCCGCAGGCCGCAGCGATTGTTAGGCAACGGCGATGGAGCGTGCGATGAAACGGCTGCTGGGCATTGCACTCGCGGCCTCCGTGCTGGCGCCGCAGGCGGCGCACGCGGCGCACGCGGCGCCCGCGCTCGACGGCGCCGCAATGAGCTGGCCCTGGGCGCTGCCGTTCCTCGGCATTCTGCTGTCGATCGCAACCGGTCCGCTGCTTTTCCCGGCCATCTGGCATCACCACTATGGCAAGATCGCCTTCGCCTGGGCCGTGCTGACGCTGCTGCCGCTCGCCGCGGCATTCGGCGTGCCGGCGGCGCTGGGCGCATTCGTCCATGCCGCGCTCGCCGAATATCTGGGCTTCATCGTTCTGTTGTTCGCGCTCTACGTCGTCGCCGGCGGTATCCTGATCACGGGCAATCTCGGCGGCACGCCGCGCGCCAATGCCGGCGTTCTCGCATTCGGAACGGCGATTGCCAGCATCGTCGGCACCACCGGGGCGTCGATGATCCTGATCCGGCCGCTGATCCGCGCCAACGCCGCCCGCAAGTACAACACGCACGTCGTGATTTTCTTCATTTTTCTGGTCGCCAACATTGGCGGCGCGCTCACGCCGCTCGGCGATCCGCCGTTGTTCGTCGGCTTCCTGCGCGGCGTCGGATTTTTCTGGACCGCGCAGCACCTCTGGCTGCAAACCGCCATTGTCGCGGTTTTGGTGCTGGCAATCTTCTTCGCTCTCGACAGCTGGAAATTTCACCGCGAGACCGCGGTGGTTGCCAGCAGCGCGCGGACGCCCATCAAAATCCGCGGACGACGCAATATCGCGCTGATCGCCCTCATCATAGCGGCGATCCTGACGTCGGCGACGTGGAAACCCGGCGTCGAATTCGACGTCTATGGTACACACCTCGCGCTGCAAAACGCTCTGCGCGACGCAGCGTTCGTACTCATCGCACTGCTTTCGCTGTGGCTCACGCCGGGCGAGCACCGCAAGGCCAACGATTTCACCTGGGAGCCGATCCGCGAAGTCGCCATCCTGTTCGCCGGCATCTTCACGGCCATCATCCCGGTGATGGCGATGCTGCAAGCGGGCCACGACGGCACGTTCGCCTTCCTGTTGCAAGCGGTCACCGCGCATGACGGCATGCCGCATGAGGCCGCCTATTTCTGGCTGACCGGCGTTTTGTCCGGCTTCCTCGACAATGCACCGACTTATTTGGTTTTCTTCGAGCTCGCCAGCGGCGACGCCAAGCAGTTGATGGGTCCGCTCGCCGGCACCCTGGCGGCCATCTCGATGGGCGCGGTCTACATGGGCGCGCTCAGCTACATTGGCAACGCGCCGAACCTGATGGTCTACGCCATTGCCGGCGCGCAAGGCGTGCGCATGCCGAGCTTCTTCGGCTACGTGTTGTGGGCCGTCTGCGTGCTGGCGCCGCTGTTCGTGATCCTGACCTTGCTGCCGATCGTGCCGATCCTCAAGTTTTAGGACCGCTTACTCCAAAAGTCCTAACCGCCGACCCAGCCACTTCGTCGTCGGCGCCTGGATCAGGATCGTCATGAGAATGGCGATGAAGGTGACGGATGCGATGATGTGCGCGCCCGGCGCCTTCAGCCCGAGCAGCAAGCCGGCGAGCGCGGCGGGGATCACGCCGGTCTCGCGCGTCCAGCACATGAACAGCATTTCGTTGACGCTCCACTTTGCGCGCCGGTCGGGCAGCGCGCACAGGAACACCGTCAGCGGCCGCGCCACCAGCATGAAGATGGTCACGACGATGACGCCGCCGAGCCAATATTGCCCCATCAGATGGAAATCGACCTGGGCGCCGAGCAGAATGAAAATGAACAGGCGCATGATGAACGCGGTCGTCATCACAAAATCGTCGAGCTTCTGCGACTCGCCCCGCCGCATCGCGAAGCCGAAGGTATCCTTGTTGCCGACCATGATGCCGAACACGAACACCGCCATGAAGCCGCTCGCCTGCAATCCGTCGGCGGCGAAATAGGCGCCGATGACGGCCACCAGCGTCACCACCGGCGCATATTCCGCCAGGAACCCCCAGCGGTCATGCGCGATCAGCAGCGAGGCGAGATAGCCGAGGATGGCGCCGGCAACGATGCCGATGCCCGCCTGCTTGAGCAGATCGAACAGCGAGCCGGCCAGCGAGAACTCGCCGCTGCCCATCGCCACCGCCAAGACGCCGAAGGTGACGATCGCGCCCATGGCGTCGTTGAATGCGGATTCGCTCATCACCGTTTGCGCCACGCGATCGCGAATTTTGATCTGCCGGAAGATCGGCACCAGCGTCGCCGGATCGGTCGAAGCGAGCGCCGCCCCCATCAGCAGCGCCACTATCCACGGCACCCCGAGCACGGCATGCGCGGCGATGCCGGTCACCGCCCCGGTGATCAGCACGCCGACGGTCGAGATGATCACGATGGTGATCCACACCCGTTTCAGGATCTCGAGGCGCAGCGAGGCGCCGCCGTCGAACAAAATGTAGCTCGCGCCGAACAGCAGAATGATCTGGTACAGCGCGGAATCGGCTCTCACGTTGACCAGCCCAAGCCCGGCCGGGCCGATCGCGATGCCGACGATCAGAAACACCGCCACATCGGGAATTCTAATTCTCTGCGCCAACAGACCGGTGAGCGTACCGATGGCCAGCACGAGCGCACCGAACATCAAGGTCTGTTTGGCAACTTCAATGGCAGGCGAAGCTTCCACTCTGATTTCCCCTGAGCGGCAAAAAGCCGCCGTGTTGATTTTTGCATTGGCGCCAGCGCAGCGATGCTGCCCGACAGGCCCTAAAACCACAAGGTCATCGGTTACCGCAGCCGGCGTCGGCAACTTTCCGCTCGGCCGGACGTTTATGTCCCCGGGAGCGTTACGATGGCAGTCGGCGGCAAGACGGCACTGCGCATGGCAGCCGGCGTTATCGTCGCCGGCCTGACGCTTTCCATTTCGCCCGCGCAGGCCGGTATCTTCGAGCGCATCTTCGGCGGCCTGAGCCACGCCTTGCGCGCGCCCGAGCACCTGCCCGACGCGGTGCGCGGCTTCGCCGCGCCCTTCGAGCTGCGCCCGGAGCGCGCCACCAATCCGTCCGGCCAGGTCGAAGGCGGACCGGCGAAAGCCTTCTGCGTGCGCACCTGCGACGGCCATTATTTCCCGGTGCTCGCGCACCCGGGCATGAGCGCGACCGACGCCTGCCGCGCCTTCTGTCCGGCGAGCCAGACCGCGATCTTCACCGGCGGCAGCATCGACGACGCCGTCGCGCAGAACGGCAGCCGCTACGCCGATCTGCCGAACGCCTTCGTCTATCGCCAGCATCTGGTCGCCGGCTGCACCTGCAACGGCCACGACCAATTCGGGCTCGCGCATACCGACATCAACAACGATCCGACGCTCAAGCCTGGCGATGTGGTGGCGACCGCCAAAGGCATGGCCGCCTTCACCGGCCGCCAGAACCGGAGCGCGCAGTTCACGCCGGCCGTCCACTATCCGCATTTCTCTCAGGACTATCGCAGCCAGCTCTCCGCCATGGAGAGCAGCGCGCCGCGCTGAGCCATTTTCCGCCCCAAACCGGCCTTAACGCTTGCGCCTATTCGCGCTTGACGCGAGCCGGGCGTCGGGCAGATTGGCGCGCGAATCCTCGGAAGGCGGACCTAGACGATGCGCAAAACGGCATTGCAATGGGCAGCGGTCCTGCTCGTAACCGTATTGGCGGGGCCGGCAGTGGCCGCGCCGCGCTGCCAGAACACGGCAAACTTTGAGCGCTGGCTCGCCGACTTCAAGAAGGACGCGCTGGCGCAAGGCATCTCGCCGCAGGTGCTCGCCGAAGCCGCGCCCGACCTCACCTTCGACCCCGCCATCATCCGGCGCGATCAGGGCCAGGCGGTGTTCAACCTCACCTTCCTGCAATTCTCCGACAAGCTGATCGCCGGCTATCGCATGCAGAACGGCATGGAGGCGATGAAGAAGAACGCCGCCGTGTTCGCGCGCGTGGAAAAGCAATATGGCGTGCCGGCGCCGGTGCTCACCGCCTTCTGGGGGCTGGAGAGCGACTTCGGCAAGATGTTCGGCAACTACCGCATCCTGCGCGCGCTCACCACGCTCGCCTATGACTGCCGGCGTCCCGACTTTTTCCGTCAGCAACTGTTCGACGCGTTGCGCATTGTGCAGGGTGGCGACCAGCGCGTCGAAGACATGATCGGTGACTGGGCCGGCGAGTTCGGCGGCATGCAGTTCACCGCCTCCGACTATCTCAAGAACGCGGTCGACTTCGACGGCGACGGCCGCCGCGATCTCATTCACAGCATCCCCGACACGCTCGCCTCCGCCGCCAATTTCTTGGTCAGCCTCGGCTGGCAGCGCGGCCAGCCCTGGCTGCAGGAAGTGCGCGTGCCGCAAACTCTGAAATGGGAAGAGGCCGACGTCAACATCCAGCATCCGGTGTCGCAGTGGGCGGCCTGGGGCGTGCGTCCGGCTTACGGCAACCTGGCGGACGGCGCGCTGCGGGCGTCGCTGCTGCTGCCGATGGGCCGGCACGGACCCGCGTTCCTCGCCTATCCGAACTTCAAGGCGTTCCTCGGCTGGAATTCCGCCTTCGTCTATTCGACCACGGTCGCCTATTTCGCCACGCGGCTGAACGGCGCGCCGGTGGTCGATCACTCCGCCGCGCAAACCGTCATCCCGCTCACGACCGAGCAGATGATGGAGCTGCAGCGGCTGCTCACCAAGCACGGCTACGACGTCGGCGAGCCGGACGGCAAGCTCGGCAACGCCACGCGCACGGCAGTGAAGCAGGCGCAGATCAAAGCCGGCCTGCCAGCCGACTCCTGGCCGACCATGGAACTGGTCGCGCGTCTGCGCGGCGGCTGACGCTAAAACGTAGCTCACTAAGTAGTTTCCCATAGTCCTTGGCCATCGCGCGCTTGCGAAATATCAAAGCGCGCGCCGGCAAGATGACCATTCTTTCATATCCGATCACATCCGCATGATCGCGCGCTGGATTGGCGCGGCTTGGCCGTTGGCTGATCAGGAGAATTCGGGCGAGACGACGTGGAGGAATTAAAATGAAGAAGTTTGTGGCTCGAATGGCCGTTTTGATCGGCCTCAGCGTGGCACTCGTGGCAATGCCACTCGTTGCGCAGGCGGCGCCGCAAAATAAAAGCGGTGGCGGCCGTGGTGGTGGCGGCGCTGCCGCGCACGCCGGCGGCGGGGGCCGCGGCGGCGGTGGCGGTGCTCATGTCGGCGGCGGTGGCGGCGGACCTCATTTCGGCGGCGGTGCACGCTTCGGTGGGGCTGCACGCTTTGGTGCACCGCACATCAACGCAGCGCGTGTCGGCCGTGCAACGCGAGTTGCGCGGCCAAACATCGGCGTGAACCGCAGCGTCACGCGTGTGCAGACTAGGGCGGCGACCTCGCGCGCTCAGACTCGGTCAACCACCCGCGCACAACAACGCGCCGCCAAGCGCGAGGAAATCCGCCGCGCGCGCGAGCAGCGTGCGCAGCAGCATCAGCAGGCCGCGCCGAATGCTCTGACCGCGCAGCCCAACGCGACGACGAACGCGCAAACGCGCACGCAGCGCAACACCGCCCGCCTGGCCGCGCGCGGCATCACGCCGGTGACCGCGCAGGCCGCGCGGCAAGGCCGCTTCGCCGCGCGCTACGCCGCGTCCGCCAATGACCCCCCGCACCGCGGCCATTATGCCGCGCGGCGCGCCTGGGCTCGCGGGTACCGCGCCGCCTTCGTGCCGTGGTACGGCCCGGTGTTCTGGCCCTACGCCTATTCCGACATATTCGATTACGCCTTCTGGCCCTACGGCTACGAGGACGGCTTCTGGGATTTCGCCTATGACGACTTCATCGACGGCTTGTTCTGGGGCGAGGAAGGCCCGCCGGTCGACTACAGCTATGCCGGACCGCCGCCGCCGCAGGCGCGCTATGCCGCAGTGCAGGAGCTGTGTAATCAGCCCGGCACCGGCATCACCGCCTGGCCCTTCGCCGACATCGAACGCAAGGTCGGCCTGAGCGACGAGCAGAAAAGCTTGCTCAACGGCGTGCGCAGCGCAGCCAACGACGCGACCACGTCGTTCAAGGCTTCCTGCCCGGCGGAGAACGCCTTCCCGCTGACGCCGCCGGGCCGGCTGCAAGCCATGGCGGGGCGCCTGCAAGCCACGCTGCAAGCGGTGCAGACCGTCAAGCCCGCGCTGGAGAAGTTCTACGCTTCGCTTTCAGACGAACAGAAAGAGCGCTTCAACCAGCTCGGACCGAAGCATCCCGCCAACAATGCCGAGACGACCGCAGCATTGCCGGCGGACAGCAACGCCTGCAGCGAGGCCAAGCCCGGCCTCACCAATCTGCCGATCGAGCGCATCGGCGATGTCATCGAGCCGACCGATGCGCAGGATGCCTTGCTGACCAAGCTGCAAAACGCCACCGACAAGGCTGTGTCGATCCTGCAAGCGGCCTGCCCGGAGGAGACACCGATCACGCCGCCCGGCCGGCTGGAAGCGATGGAGAAGCGGCTGCAGGCGATGATCGATGCGGCCAACACGGTGAAGCCCGCGCTCACCGATTTCTTCGCGTCGCTCAGCAACGAGCAGAAGGCGCGCTTCAACGAAATCGGCAAGGAGATGCAGTCGAAGAGCTGATCGCGCCGGTCACGCAAAACAAAAAAGGCGGCCCTGGCGGCCGCCTTTTTTCTTTGTCTCTTCTGTCATGCCCGCGAAGGCGGGCATCCAGTAATCGCCAGCGCAACGATAATCACGAACGTCCCTGTTTACTGGGTCCCCGCTTTCGCGGGGACGACAGCCATTACTCCGCCGCGATGCGCACTTCCGGCGCCGCCGCCTTGATGTCGGGCGTGACGTGGCTTTCGAACTTGGCGAAGTTCTTCTGGAACATGGCGACCAGCGCGCGCGCGGTCTTGTCGAACTCGGCCTTGTTCTTCCAGGTCTTGATCGGGTTGAGCAAATGCGGCTCGACGCCCGCCACCGAGGTCGGCACCGAGAAGCCGAAATAGGGGTCGGTGCGGAAATCGGCATCCTTGAGCGAGCCGTTGAGCGCCGCGGTCAGCAGCGTGCGCGTCGCCTTTATCGGCATGCGGCGACCTTCGCCGTATTTGCCGCCGGTCCAGCCGGAATTAACCAGCCAGACGTCGACTTTGTGCTTGTTGATGTAGGCCTTGAGCAGGTCGGCATAGACCGACGGATGACGCGGCAGGAACGGCGCGCCGAAGCAAGTGGAGAATTCCGGCTCGACGCCGACGAGACCCTTCTCCGTGCCGGCGACCTTGGCCGTGTAGCCGGACAGGAAGTGATACATCGCCTGGTTCGGATCGAGCTTGGCGATCGGCGGCATCACGCCGTAAGCGTCGGCGGTCAGGAAGATGATGTTCTTCGGATGGCCGGCGCGGCCGGTGCGCGAGGCATTCGGGATGAAGTCGAGCGGATAGGCCGAACGCGTGTTTTCGGTCTTGGAGCCGTCGTCGTAATCGGGCACGCGCGTGTAGGCGTCATACACGACGTTTTCCAGCACGGCGCCGAAGCGGTTGGTGGCGTCCCAGATCATCGGCTCGGCTTCTTGCGAGAGCTTGATGCACTTGGCGTAGCAGCCGCCCTCGAAGTTGAAGATGCCGTCCGGACCCCAGCCGTGCTCGTCGTCGCCGATCAGGATACGCTTCGGGTCGGCCGACAACGTGGTCTTGCCGGTGCCGGAGAGGCCGAAGAACAATGCGCTCTCGCCCTCGTGGCTGACGTTGGCCGAGCAATGCATGGGCACGACGTTCTGCGCCGGCAGATAGAAGTTGAGCGTGGTGAATACCGACTTCTTCATCTCGCCGGCGTAGGACGAGCCGCAGATCAGCACGATCTTGCGGGTGAAATCGATCGCCACCATAGTGTCGGAACCTTCACGCCCGCCGTGACGTTTCGCATCGGGCTTGAACGACGGCAAATCGACGATGGTGAGCTCGGGCACGAATTTTTCGATATCGGCGCGCTTGGGGCGGATCAGGAGCTGACGGATGAACAGCGAGTGCCAAGCATATTCGCTGAAGACGCGCGTCTTGATCTGGTATTTCGGATCGGCGCCGCCATAGAGATCCTGCGCGAACAGTTTCTTGCCTTTGACATGCGCCTGGAAATCGGCGAGCAGCGCGTCGAAGTTCTCCTTCGACATCTTGCGATTGCCGTCCCACCACACGCTATCGCGCGTGAGGTCATCGACAACGGTGTGCTTGTCCTTGGGCGAACGGCCGGTGTGATGGCCGGTGAAGGCGGACAGCGCGCCGCCGGCGACGATCTGCGCTTCGCCCGCGGCAACCGCGTGCTCGTAAAGCGGCGCTTCCGTCAGATTCCAGTGAACCGCGGCGAGATCTTTAAAGCCGAATTTGTCGGCGCCGTATGCGCTGTTACGCACTCCAGTTTCTTGCACGCTCATTCCTCCCAAACGCGGCGCGGGCCCATGAGCCCAAACCCCCGTACGCCTGTAAATATTAATATAGCCCCTCGTTCCCGGGCGCGCGACCATATGCACCAACGCCCCTGAAATGCCAAGGCAAAATACCATGCGTGGAGCGCGTGCCACATTGCGCTGCATCAATAACGACGCCGATAACGGCGGTGATGTTTTATAAATCAGGCGCGCGCTTGCGGACGTTAACCACCGGGCCAATTACGGCGCGCGCGCCTTGGCGGCAAGCTCCTTGAGCACCGCGCGTAACGGGCCCGGACCCGTTACCCGCTGCGGGAACGTGAGCCGCAGCGCCAGGCGGCCACACTGCAAGTCGATGCCTTCCGGATCGATGCCAACGCAGCGCCAATCGCCGTCCGGCGCACCGCACAATTTGGCGGCGTAGAGCCGGCAGGCCTCGGCGTGGTCGGCGTTCATGTGCGCGATCGCCTCGCCTTCGGTCGCCAGCAGCGGTGCGGCGTCCGCGACATCGGTCAAAATGTCGCGCGCGGCGAGATCGACGATGCGGCCGAACCCGGCGACCAGGTGCGCGCCCTTGATGTCCATGCGGTAGAACGCAAAGTCGGCAAAGCCCGCGAACATCTCCGCGTCAGGATGGCGGCGCAGGTAGGCCGTGCGCGCGCCCGCATCGCTTGTCGCAGCCAGCGTCCCCATCAGCATCACGCGCGCGCCTTCCAGCGGATCGTGATCCTTGCGCTCGTCCAGCATCAGCGAGGCGCGCGCATCGGCCAGGATGTTCTTGGTGTGCAGCGCGAGCTTCGACAGCAGCAGCAGCGGCGCGCCGTCAGGCGCCGTCGCGACATTGACCAGCGAGCAATAGGGATCGCCCGAACCGGGCATTAACGTCGCCAAAGCGCCGCTTCTGCCCTCGCGCAGCAGCTTTTTGGCAGCCGAACGGGCGTCAAAAGGAGCATCGGGCTTCATGCGGCACCGCACCAGTTAACGATACGCGGGCCGCGGCAGCCTGTTTCGCCCGCCGCCCTTGAAATCGCTACCGAATCACATAGTTGTTGCAAAGAGGTCACATTTCAGCCCCGGTTTGTGGGCTTCAAAGCTGCGGGACGTCACCGCCAAGAGGGGCTCAATGCCGACCATCGCTCTCGTCGACGACGACCGCAATATCCTCACCTCCGTGTCGATGGCGCTCGAAGCCGAGGGCTATCGCATCATGACGTACACCGACGGCGCGTCCGCGCTCGACGGCTTTAAGACCTCGCCGCCCGATCTCGCCATCCTCGACATCAAGATGCCGCGCATGGACGGCATGGAAACGTTGCGGCGGATGCGGCAGAAAACCGACATTCCCGTCATCTTCCTCACCTCCAAGGACGAAGAGATCGACGAATTGTTCGGCCTCAAGATGGGGGCCGACGACTTCATCCGCAAACCATTCTCGCAGCGCCTGCTGGTCGAGCGTGTCAAAGCCGTGCTGCGCCGCGCCGGCGGCAAGGACGGCGTGCCGGTCAAGGAAGTCGATGCCGCCAAGGTGCTCGAACGCGGCCTGCTGCGCATGGATCCCGAGCGCCATACCTGCACCTGGAAGAACGAGCCGGTCACCCTCACGGTCACCGAGTTCCTCATCCTGCAGGCGCTCGCCACCCGTCCCGGCGTGGTCAAAAGCCGCAACGCGCTGATGGACGCCGCCTACGACGACCAGGTTTACGTCGACGACCGCACCATCGACAGCCACATCAAGCGGCTGCGCAAGAAGTTCAAGGCGGTCGACGACGATTTCGAGATGATCGAGACGCTCTATGGCGTCGGTTACCGCTTCAAGGAAGCGTGAGGGGCGACCGCGGATCAGCCTCCGCTCGTCCCCGCGAAAGCGGGGACCCAGTGCCACGGGACGCTGACTCCGCATCTTTAAATCTGGATTCCCGCCTGCGCGGGAATGAGCGGGACCTGCAATTTTGCGGTAAACTCTCGGGGCGCGACACCCGACTGGATTGAACGACGTGCTCGATCGAACCGCGGAAACGGAAATTCCCAACCCCGCCGCCGAGGCCGCAAGCCAAGGCGAGCAGGCGGCCAGTGCGCCGCGCGAGCGCTTCGCGGCCTTGCGCGGCATGGCGCGGTCCGCCTGGGCCTTCGTCGTCACGCAAAGCTTCTCAAGTCTTACCCGCCGCATCGTCATCCTCAACCTCGCCGGCCTGGTCGCGCTCGTGACCGGCGTGCTTTATCTATCGCAATTCCGCGCCGGCCTGATCGACGCGCGCGTGCAGAGCTTGCTGGTGCAGAGCGAGATCATCGCCGGCGCCATCGCCGCCTCCGCCACCGTCGACACCGACGCCATCACCATCGATCCCGAACGCTTGCTCGAGTTGCAGGCCGGCCAGAGCTACGGCCCACCCGACGACTCGCTCAGCGGCGTCGAATTTCCGATCAATCCCGAGCGCGTGGCGCCGGTGCTGCGCCGCCTGATCTCGCCAACCAAGACGCGCGCGCGTATCTACGACCGCGAGGGCGTGCTGCTGATCGACAGCCGCAATCTTTACGGCCGCGGCGACGTGCTGCGCTTCGACCTGCCGCCGCCCGACGCCGGCAAGCCGGGCGTGATGGAGCGCATTTTCATCGCGATCCGCCGCTGGCTCGGCCGCGGCGATCTCCCGCTTTACAAGGAGCTCGGCCCCGAGAACGGCAAAGGCTATCCGGAAGTCGAGCAGGCGCTCGACGGCCTGCACGCCAGCATGGTGCGGGTGAACGACCGCGGCGAGGTGATCGTCTCGGTCGCCGTGCCGGTGCAGCGCTTCCGCGCCGTGCGCGGCGCATTGATGTTGTCGACGCAAGGCGCCGACATCGACGACATGGTGGAGGCCGAGCGCCTCGCCATCGTCAAAGTGTTCTTGGTCGCCGCCGCGGTGATGGTGATCCTCTCGATGCTGCTCGCCGGCACGATCGCCGGTCCGGTGCGCAGGCTGGCCGACGGCGCCGAACGCGTGCGCCGGCGCATCCGCAACCGCGTCGAGATTCCCGACTTCACGCGCCGGCGCGACGAAATCGGCCACTTGTCCGGCGCGCTGCGCGACATGACCAACGCGCTCTACACGCGCATCGAGGCAATCGAGAGCTTCGCCGCCGACGTCGCGCACGAGCTGCGCAATCCGCTCACCTCGCTGCGCTCGGCGGTGGAGACGCTGCCGCTCGCCAAGACCGACGAGAGCCGCAAGCGCCTGCTCGAGGTGATCGAGCACGATGTGAAGCGCCTCGACCGTCTCATCACCGACATTTCCGACGCCAGCCGGCTCGACGCCGAACTGCAGCGGCAGGAGGCAAGCCCGGTCGAACTCGCCAAAATGCTCGAGGCGCTGGTCAAGGCGGCCAACGAAATCCGCACCGACGACGTCACCGTGACGCTGCGCTTCGAAGGCGGGCCGCCCGACACATTCAAGGTGCCCGGCCACGATTTGCGCCTCGGCCAAGTGGTGAGCAATCTCGTCGACAATGCGCGCTCGTTCTCGCCGCCCGGCGGCACCGTGCGCATCACCTGCCGCCGCGTGAAAGATGAAGTCGAGATCGTCGTCGATGACGACGGCCCCGGCATACAGCCCGACGCCTTGGACAAGATCTTCGAGCGCTTCTACACCGACCGCCCCAACCAGAGCTTCGGGCAGAATTCCGGACTCGGTCTCTCCATCGTCAGGCAGATCGTCGAAGCGCACGGCGGCACGATCCGCGTGGAGAACCGCACGGCGCCCGCGGCCAAGCCAGGCATCGAGCCGAAGGTGCTCGGCGCCCGCTTCGTCGTGCGCCTGCCGGCGAAGTGAGTTTCTTCTCGATCGGAGTTACTGTCCGCTCGTCCCCGCGGAAGCGGGGACCAAGACTTTGCCAAAGAACTGGATTCCCGCTTTCGCGGGAATGAGCGGGACGGTCGATGAGCCAATCCATCCACGCCTCCGCCGTGTTGATCGGGCCGAAAGCGGCGCTGATCCGCGGGCCCGCAGGCGCCGGCAAATCGCAATTGGCCTGGCAACTGCTGCAAGGTGCGCTGGATGGCTCCCTGCCCTTTTCCCGGCTGGTCGCCGACGACCGCGCGCATGTCGAAGCCGTCGCCGGCCGGCTGCTGGTCCGCCCGGCCAAGGAGCTCGCCGGCCTCATCGAAATGCGCGGGCTCGGCATCCGGCGGCTGCCCTACGAACCGGTGGCCGCCGTCGGGCTGGTCGTCGATCTGGCGGCTGCCGACGCCGACCGGCTGCCCCCCAGGGAGGCCGGGAAAACCGTCATTAACGGCGTCACCCTGCCGCGGCTTGCTGTCGCGGCAGGCCAGCCCGCCCTGCCTTTGGTGTGGGCTTTCCTCCAGGCGCCCCCAGCCGCCAATTGACCGGCCCCTGTGGCTGGGCTACCTCGGCCACCCCGCGTTTCGGTGAACTAAAATTAACTATAGCGGCCGTAGGATCGCCGCCGCCGAGAACGGGACCGTCGAGCTCCTACCGTGGCATCACCTTTCCGCAGTGCAGCAGAACGCCTATATAGCGAAGGCCCTTGCAAGGGGGCTTCAGTTGAGCCTGAATGTGCGCCTTTTCGTGCGGTGCAGCGTAGCGCCCGCGTGGAGTCCGGGATGATCGGCCTCGTGTTAGTGACCCATGGGCGGCTCGCGGTTGAGTTCCGCTCGGCGCTAGAGCACGTGGTCGGCCCCCAGCGCCAGGTCGAGGCGGTAACTATCGGCCCCGACGATGACGTCGAGCAGTGCCGCAAAAATATCCTCGATGCGGTGAAGCGGGTGGATGGCGGCGACGGCGTCGTCATCCTGACCGACATGTTCGGCGGCACGCCCTCCAACCTCGCCATTTCCGTCATGAGCCAGCCCAAGGTCGAGGTGCTGGCCGGCATCAACCTGCCGATGCTGATTAAGCTCGCCAAAGTGCGCGAAAGCGCCTCGCTGCAGGACGCGGTCGCCGCCGCCCAAGAAGCCGGGCGCAAATACTGCACCATCGCCAGCCGCGTGCTCAGCGGTAAATGAGCGATCCCGCCGGCACGGACGGCTCGCAGCCGGTTACGCGCGAGGTCGAAATCGTCAATAAAAAAGGCCTGCACGCCCGCGCCTCCGCCAAATTCGTGCAGACCGCCGAGCAATTCGACGCCGCCATCACCGTCACCCGCGGGCAAGAATCCGTCGGCGGCACGTCGATCATGGGGCTGATGATGCTGGCAGCCGGCCCCGGCGTCCACATCACCATCAGCGCCACCGGCAGGGAAGCCACCCCTGCGGTCGATGCCCTCTGCGCGCTGATTTCTTCGCGCTTCGGCGAGGACGACTGACCGCCGTCGCAGCCTGTGTTAGCGTTGAATTTTCAGGGCCGCGCCAGCGACGCGCCGGCGCAACAAAGGGGGGTTCCATGTTTAGCAAGAAGGAAGACAAGAAGTCGGGGGAGGCGGCCAAGGCCCCGGGCACGACGGCAGCGGCCAACCCGTCGCCCCCTTCCGCAGCGGCTGCAACCTCGGCAACGGAAAATGCAGCGCAGCGCCAAGTGACTCTGCGCTATATCGACCAGCCCGAACTGTCGGAAACTTTCGCCGACAGCATCGGCAATCTCTCCTTCGACGGCCAGTCCTTGCGCATCGAGTTCACCGTCACCCGCATGGACGAGGCCAAGCAGAATGCGCCGATGACGGGCCGCCGCTATCCGGCCTGCCGGCTGGTGCTGCCGCCGGCCGCCGCGGTCGACCTGATCAACCGCATGCAGCAGGTCGCCGCCGCGCTGACCCAGGCCGGCGTGCTGCGGCAGAACCCGCCGCAGCCGACCGCGAGCGCCTCGCAGACCCGCAATTAGCTTAAGAACGACATAAAGAATTCTTTATATATGCGTTGCGGGGCTGGCGGGGGCCTGTTATAGGCACGGCGAATTCAGCCCATTTCCGTCAGTTGCATAGGATCGCCATGACCGTTTCCGCCAAGCCGAAGGCCGCCGCAGCCGGCGACTACATCGTCAAGGACATCTCGCTCGCCGATTTCGGCCGCAAGGAAATCTCGCTCGCCGAAACCGAAATGCCCGGCCTGATGGCGACCCGCGAAGAGTACGGCTCGAAGCAGCCCCTGAAGGGCGCCCGCATCGCCGGCTCGCTGCACATGACCATCCAGACCGCGGTGCTGATCGAAACCCTGGTTGCGCTCGGCGCCGACGTGCGCTGGGTTTCGTGCAACATCTATTCGACGCAGGATCACGCCGCCGCGGCGATCGCGGCCGCCGGCATTCCCGTGTTCGCGGTCAAGGGCGAGAGCCTGAAGGACTACTGGGACTACACCGCCAAGCTGTTCGAATGGCATGGCGGCGGCACCCCCAACATGATCCTCGACGATGGCGGCGACGCCACCATGTTCGTGCACCAGGGTTACCGCGCCGAGCACCATGATCCCGTGTTCCTCGACCAGCACAATTCGGAAGAAGAGGAAATCTTCTTCGCGTTGATCAAGAAGACGCTCAAGGAAAAGCCGAAGGGCTACTTCGCCGGCTTGGCCGCGAACATCAAGGGCGTCTCGGAAGAAACCACCACCGGCGTGCACCGTCTCTACGACATGGAGAAGGTGGGCAAGCTGCTGTTCCCGGCCATCAACGTCAACGATAGCGTCACCAAGTCGAAATTCGACAACCTCTACGGCTGCCGAGAGTCATTGGTCGACGGCATCCGCCGCGGCACCGACGTGATGATGTCCGGCAAGCTGGCGATGGTCGCCGGCTTCGGCGACGTTGGCAAAGGCTCGGCCGCTAGCTTACGCCAGGCCGGCTGCCGCGTGATGGTGTCGGAAATCGACCCGATCTGCGCGCTGCAGGCGGCGATGGAAGGTTACGAGGTCGTGACTATGGAAGATGCAGCGCCGCGCGCCGACATCTTCGTCACCGCCACCGGCAACAAAGACATCATCACCATCGAGCACATGCGCAGGATGAAGGACCGCGCCGTGGTCTGCAACATCGGCCACTTCGACAACGAGATTCAGATCGCGCACCTCAAAAACCTGAAGTGGAACAACGTCAAGCCGCAGGTCGACGAGATCGAATTCCCCGACGGCCACCGCATCATCCTGTTGTCGGAAGGCCGGCTGGTGAACCTCGGCAACGCCATGGGACACCCCAGCTTCGTGATGTCGGCGTCCTTCACCAACCAGACGCTGGCGCAGATCGAGCTGTTCGCCAACAACAAGGACGGCAAGTACAAGAAAAAGGTCTATGTGCTGCCGAAGACGCTCGACGAGAAGGTCGCGCGCCTGCACCTCGCCAAGATCGGCGTGAAGCTGACCGAGCTGCGCAAGGACCAGGCCGACTACATCGGCGTGCCACAGCAGGGCCCGTTCAAGAGCGATCATTACCGCTACTGAGCCGCCTTTTAATTCAAATGCGTCATGGCCGGCCAAAAGGTGCGAAGCACCGTCTTCGTGTCTGAAGTGCCGGCCATTTCGTTTGCGGCTACGTGCTTTTCCGGGTGGCGGCTTTTGACCGGAATCAAACCCGCGCCGGGCGCCTTCACGATGATGTCCTCAACCCAATGGAGGACACCATGCGCAAGACTTCAGCCCGCGCCATTGCCCAGAGGGTCGATTGGGATGACGCCGCCGCCTGGAGCGCGGCGCTCTGGATGCTGGCGGCGACCTATTTGCTGGTTACGGTCCGAATCTTCTGATCTTGGCTTTGATCCCGGCGGCTTTGTCTTGAAGCTGGAGGATTTGGGTGTTATCTCGCGGCCATGACGGCGGCGCCCATCCAAAATATCCGTAATTTCTCCATCGTCGCGCATATCGATCACGGAAAATCGACGCTCGCCGACCGGCTGATCCAGCTCACCGGCGGGCTCGAATTGCGCGAGATGAAGGAGCAGGTGCTCGATTCGATGGACATCGAACGCGAGCGCGGCATCACCATCAAGGCGCAGACCGTTCGGCTGAACTACAAGGCCAAGGACGGCAAGGACTACATCCTCAACCTCATCGATACCCCCGGCCACGTCGACTTCGCCTACGAGGTCAACCGCTCGCTCGCCGCCTGCGAGGGTTCGCTCTTGGTGGTCGACGCCAGCCAAGGCGTCGAGGCGCAGACGCTCGCCAATGTCTACCACGCCATCGACGCCGGCCATGAGATCGTGCCGGTGCTCAACAAAGTCGACCTGCCGGCCGCCGAGCCGGCCAAGGTCAAGCAACAGATCGAAGACGTGATCGGGCTCGACGCCTCGAACGCCATCGAGATTTCCGCCAAGACCGGGCTGAACATCGACCTGGTGCTGGAGGCGATCGTCACCCGCCTGCCGCCGCCGAAAGGCGACCGCAACGCGCCGCTCAAGGCGCTGCTGGTCGACAGTTGGTACGACGTCTATCTAGGCGTCGTGGTGCTGGTGCGCATCGTCGACGGCGTGCTCAAGAAGGGCCAGCGCATCCACATGATGGGCACCAACTCGTCATACGAAGTGGACCGCACGGGCGTATTCAAGCCCAAGCTCACGCCGGTGGACGAGCTCGGCCCCGGCGAGATCGGGATGTTGACCGCCTCGATCAAGGAAGTCGCCGACACGCGCGTCGGCGACACCATCACCGACGAGCGCAATCCGGTCGACAAGCCGCTGCCCGGCTTCCGCCCGGCGATTCCGGTGGTGTTCTGCGGACTGTTCCCGGTCGATGCCGCGAAATTCGAGGAGCTGCGCGCCGCCATGGGCAAGCTGCGCTTGAACGACGCGAGCTTCTCTTACGAGATGGAGACGAGCGCCGCGCTCGGCTTCGGCTTCCGCTGCGGCTTCCTCGGCCTGCTGCATCTCGAGATCATCCAGGAGCGGCTGGAGCGCGAATTCAATCTCGACCTGATCGCGACCGCGCCCTCGGTCATCTACAAGATCAAATTGCGCAACGGCAATGAGCTGGAGATCCATAATCCGGTCGACATGCCGGAGCCGAACTTCATCGAGGACATGCAGGAGCCGTGGATCGAGGCGACTATTCTCACGCCCGACGAATATCTCGGCTCCGTGCTCAAGCTCTGCCAGGACCGCCGCGGCGAGCAGAAGGAGCTCACCTACGTCGGCAACCGCGCCATGGTGAAATACGATCTGCCGCTCAACGAGGTGGTGTTCGATTTCTACGACCGGCTCAAATCGGTATCGCGCGGCTATGCCTCATTCGACTATCACCTCACCGACTACAAGCCGGCCGATCTCGTCAAATTGCAGATGCTGGTGAACGGCGAACCGGTCGACGCGCTCGCCATGCTGGTGCACAAGACGCGCGCCGAAAGCCGCGGCCGCGCCATGGCGGAGAAGCTCAAGGAGCTGATCCCGCCGCACATGTTCCAGGTGCCGATCCAGGCCGCCATCGGCGGCAAGATCATCGCGCGCGAAACCGTGCGTGCCTTCCGCAAGGACGTCACCGCCAAGTGCTACGGCGGCGACGCCACGCGCAAACGCAAGCTGCTCGACAAGCAGCGCGAAGGCAAAAAGAAGATGCGGCAATTCGGCAAGGTCGAGATCCCGCAGGAGGCGTTCATTGCGGCGTTGAAGGTGGATGTGTAGGGGCCGCCCGGCCTGACTGTCTATCTTGTGGGCTTAAAAAGATGCTTGCATTCTGGCGGCGGTAACTGGTTTTCGAATTGATAGGCAGCTGCGCCATATTTGGCATTAATGCAGCTCCATAGCCTAATGCAGTTGGCAACGCTCTGGGCACCAGGATTTTGTTGGCATTTCCGTTGGCAGTTAGCGCCTCATGCCGCTTCTGCCGAGACAGATAGAGCTAATGTGAATGCAAGTGCGGAAAAAATCTTGAGCCACATGCTTTGTCTCCCCATTTCGGGCGCAAGCAATATCAAGATTGGATATTAAACCCGCATAAGTTGCAACATCAGAACTCGGCAAGGCCGACATTCCGCAAGAAGCGTTTATCGCGGCGTTGAAGGTGGATGTGTGAGCGGAAATGCGCCGCCGCATATTCTGAGTCATGCCCGGGCTTGACCCGGGCATCCATGATGAGCCTTAGCGCTAAGAGCCTTACCTAAGTTTTCGTTCTGTTGCGCGGCCGCATGGATTGCCGGGTCAAGCCCGGCAATGACGGCGGAGGTTGGAAGCGCTAGCGATTCCAGAAGCCCGGATCCGGAAAGGGCGGCGTGTCGGCCGGCGCCTGATTGAAGATGTCCTCGAAGTCGCGCGAGCGCTCTCGCGCGCGATTGCCGCGGATCGAGCGCGGCGGACGTATGTCGTCGTCCTGGTAGTATGAGTCGGGCTGCGCGGCAGCGCGCTGGGCGCGCGAGCGCCGCGTGCTGCTCATGTAGAGGCCCGACGGGCGCTCGCCGGTGATCACGATGCGCGTCGCGTTCCTGTTTGCTTCCACCAGCCGGTAGAGCACGGCGGCATTGTTGGGATGCAGGCGGATGCAGCCGTGCGAGGCCGGGGTGCCGATGCGCGAAATCTCGTACGAGCCGTGGATGGCATAGCCGCCGTCGAAGAAGATCGAATGCGGCATCGGCGACCAGTCGTATTTGCGCGAGAACCACGACACCGCCATGCGCTCGACGCCGTAGGTGCCGTTGGGCGTGTTGTAGCCCATGCGCGCGGTGGAGACCGGCCACTGGTAACGCTGCTGCCCGTCGACTTCGACGGTGAGGCGTTGGGTCGATTTGTTGACGGTGATGACGACGCCGGCCTGCGCGGAGGCCACGGCGCCGAGCAGGAACGCGAGCGCGGCGACGGCACTGACCACACGATACGACATCGCAGCCTCTTTCGCCCCGATGCGATGCTACGCCACCGCGACGCGGACCGATTATCCTAGATCAACCGCGCGCCGGTCGCGGCGGGCGGTCTCGGGCCTCATCGGCCAGCATCGCGCCCTCAAGCCACCCTGTAAAGCAAGCATTAACCATAAAAGTCTCTGAAAATTTTAAGTATTTTCGCTCGGCCATGGCCGGCGGCAGGACCGGCGGCTTAAACCATCACATGCAATTAACCTGACAGGCCAAGGCGGACGCGATAGACGGAAAGCATGCTCGACCGTATCGCGGCGCTTTTCGCTTTGTCGGTTGCCTTCGTGCTCGGCAGTCTCGTCCTCGCCGATCGCTATTCCGTTGCCCAGCCGCCGTCGGCCAGCGCGCCGATCGAGCAGGCCACGCCCGCGGCGTCCGAGCCGCAACCCGCCGCGCCTGCAGCGCCGCCGGCCGCGTCCGCGCCGGCCATCACCGCTCCACCGGAACCCGCACCCGCTCCCGTCGTCACGGCGCCGCCCGCCCAGGCGCCCGTGGTGAGCGCGCCGCCGGCGCAAGCGCCGGCCGCGCCTGCCGCCGCCGTTTCGGCGCCGCTGCCGCCGGAAAAACCCGCAATCGGCGAAAAGGACAAGGAGAAAGGCGTCCCCGCCAAGTTCCTGTTCGCGTCGAAGAAGCTGCCGACGCTCGGCAAGGCCATGGCGATCGGCTACTACCCGCGCGGCTGCCTGCAAGGTGGCATCGAGCTGCCGGTCACCGGCCCGAACTGGCAGGTGATGCGCGTCGACCGCAATCGCAATTGGGGACACCCCGAGCTCATCGCCTTCCTGAAAAAATTCGCCCCGCTCGCCGCCAAGGCCACCGGCTGGCACGGCGTGCTGATCGGCGACATGGCGCAGCCGCGCGGCGGCCCGCTGCCGTTCGGCCACTTGAGCCACCAGATCGGCCTCGACGTGGACATCTGGTTCATGCCGATGCCCGGCCACGTGCTCACCACCGACGAGCGCAACAAGATTTCGGCCAGCAATCTGGTCGCGGCCGACGGCAAGCACGTCAACGAGAACTGGACGCCTGCGGACGCCGCCTTCATCCGCACCGCCGCCGAGCAGCCGGACGTCGAGCGCGTGCTGGTGAACGCCGCGATCAAGAAGCGGCTGTGCGAGATGGAGGGCAAGGACAACCATTCGTGGATGGACAAGGTGCGGCCCTGGTACGGCCACAACGACCACATCCACGTGCGGCTGAAATGCCCGGCCGACTCGCCGAATTGCCGCAAGCAGCCGCCGGTGCCGGGCAGCGACGGCTGCGGCAAGGAACTCGCCTACTGGTTCTCCGACCGCGTGCTGCATCCCAAGCCGAGCCCGAAGCCGGAAAAGCCGAAACCGGGGCTGGCCATGGCCGACCTGCCGCCGGCCTGCAAAACCGTGCTCGACGCGCCCGACAAGACCAATAATCTGGCCGCCGACGAGCACTGAGCCATCGCGCTGATTCTCCGCTCACCCCCGGCGAAAGCGGGGGTCCAGCGCAACAGGCGAGAGCTTTGCACGCGTGGCCCTAGACTCCCGCTTGCACGGGAATGAGCGGAGACTGTTTCTATTTCGACGAATTGCTTTAGACTTCCACCATGCCCTCCAACCTCGACATCCTGCGCGCGCTGGAAAAGAAGGTGCTCTGGCTGGCGAGCTGGACCATCCACAACGCCAACCATCTGCGCGAGAACACCGACGGCCTGAAGGTCGGCGGCCACCAGGCCTCCTCCGCTTCGCTCGCCACCATCATGACCGCGCTTTATTTCGACGTGCTGCGGCCGGCCGACCGCGTGGCGGTGAAGCCGCATGCCTCCCCCATCTTCCACGCCATCCAATATCTGCTCGGCAAACAGACGCAGGAGCGGCTGGAAAATTTCCGCGGCTACAAAGGCGCGCAGAGCTACCCCTCCCGCACCAAGGACATCGACGACGTCGACTTCTCCACCGGCTCGGTCGGCCTCGGCGTGGCGCAGACTTTGTTTTCCTCGCTGGTGCAGGATTACGTACGCCTGCACGGCTGGGGAACCGAGCGGCCGGAAGGACGCATGATCGCGCTCGTCGGCGACGCCGAGCTCGACGAGGGCAACGTCTTCGAGGCCGTATTGGAAGGCTGGAAGCAGGGCCTGCGCAATTGCTGGTGGATCATCGACTACAACCGGCAGAGCCTCGACGCCGTGGTGCGCGAAGGCTTGTGGGAGCGCTACGAGCAGCTGTTCAAGAATTTCGGCTGGGACGTCGTCATCCTCAAATACGGCGCGCTGCA
This sequence comes from uncultured Pseudomonadota bacterium, assembly GCA_963710705.1. Lineage (GTDB taxonomy): Bacteria > Pseudomonadota > Alphaproteobacteria > Rhizobiales > Xanthobacteraceae > Pseudolabrys. The sequence continues at coordinate 1,115,396 of CAVQBI010000002.1, read as the reverse complement.
GCAGGCGGCGTTCAAGGAGCCGGGCGGCGCGCGGCTGAAAGAGTGGATCGATAACTGCCCGAACTCGCTCTATTCGGCGCTGGTGTTCGCCGGCGGTGCGGCCTGGCGCAAGCGGCTCAACGACGAGATCGGCGATCAGGGCGACGTCAGCAAGCTGATCGAGAAGCGTTCGGATGCGGAGCTCGCCGCGCTGATGAACAATCTCGGCGGCCACGACCTCAAGACAATTCTCGATGCGCTGCATGCGGTGAAGCACGACAAGCCGACCTGCTTAATCGCTTACACCATCAAGGGCTTCGGCCTGCCTTTCGCCGGCCACAAGGACAATCATTCCGGCCTGATGACGCCGGCGCAAATGGACACCTTCCGCAGCGCCAACAAAGTGCGGCCGGGGCACGAGTGGGACAAGTTCGAAGGCATGCCGATCCCGCAGGATGCGCTGCAGGGCTTCCTTGCCGAGGTGCCGCGCGCGCAAGCCGCCGAGCGCCAATTGAAGACGCCGCACATCGCGGTGCCCGACGAGCTCGCCGTCACCGTGCAGCCGGTGATGGCGACGCAGACCGGCTTCGGTGCCATCCTCAACGAGATCGGTCGCGGCAGCGGCGACTTCGCCAGCCGCATCGTCACGGCCTCACCCGATGTGACGGTGTCGACGAACCTCGGCCCGTGGGTCAACCGGCGCGGCCTGTTCGCGCGCGAGGCGCTGGCCGACACGTTCAAGAGCGAGCAGATCCCCTCGACCTTCAATTGGGAGTTCTCGCCCAAGGGCCAGCACATCGAGCTCGGCATCGCCGAGGCGAATTTGTTCATTCTGCTGTCGGCGCTCGGCTTGTCGCACAGCATCAACGGCGTGCGCCTGCTGCCGGTGGGTACGCTGTACGATCCGTTCATCGCGCGCGGTCTCGATCAGCTCAATTACGCCTGCTACCAGGACGCCCGCTTCATGGTGGTGGCGACGCCGTCCGGCATCACGCTGGCGCCGGAAGGCGGCGCGCATCAGTCGGTGTCCGAGCCGCTCATCGGGCTGGCGCAGGATGGCTTGGCGTCCTTCGAGCCGGCCTATGTCGACGAACTTGCCGTCATCATGCGCTGGGCCTTCGAGTACATGCAGAAGAGCGGCGGCGAGGTGTCCGAACGCAACTGGCTGCGCGACGAAACCGGCGGCTCCGTTTATCTGCGGCTGTCAACGCGGCCGGTCGAGCAGATTCAACGCAAGATGACGAACGAGCTGCGCCAGCAAATCGTCGATGGTGCCTATTGGCTGCGCAAGCCGGGGCCGAACGCGCAGGTCGTCGTCGCCTACAGCGGCGCCATCGCGCCGGAGGCGATCGAAGCGATCGGCCTGATGGGCGAGGACCGCCGCGACGTCGGCTTGCTGGCGGTGACGTCCGCCGACCGCCTCAACGCCGGCTGGACGGCGGCACAGCGGGCGCGCGAGCGCGGCCTGGTCCATGCGCGCGCACACATCGAGCGGCTATTGGCCGACGTGCCGGCGCATTGCGGCATCGTGACCGTGCTCGACGGCCATCCGGCGACGCTCGCGTGGCTCGGCGCGGTTTCAGGCCATCGGACGCGCTCGCTCGGGGTCGAGCATTTCGGACAAACCGGTGCTCTGGCCGATCTCTACGAGCATTACGGCATCGATGCCAACGCGATTATTGCCGCCGCGCAGGCCATCGCGCCCGGCCGGCCGATCCGTCACCTCAAGGCGCTGCCTTAGATTTTTCTTCGTCATTCCGGGATGGCCCGAAGGGCCGGACCCGGAATCCATAATTCCGGCGCTGCGGAGTATGGATTCCGGGTTCGCTCGCTAACGCTCGCGCCCCGGAATGACTAGCGATCGTCTTCCAAAATCATCGCCGCGCCTTTCTCGGCGATCATCATGGTCGGCGAATTGGTGTTGCCGGAGGTGATCGAGGGCATCACTGAGGCGTCGATCACGCGCAATCCCTGCAAGCCGATCACCCGCAGCCGCGCATCAACTACCGCGCGCGCGTCGTCGTCCCGACCCATGCGCGCGGTGCCGACCGGATGGAAGATGGTGGTGCCGATATCGCCGGCGGCATGCTCGAGCGCCGCCTCGTCGTCGTCCGCGACCTGCGCGCCGGGCATGAACTCGACCGGCGCATATCGCTGCAGCGCCGGCTGCGCCACGATCCTGCGCGTGACGCGGATCGAATCGGCGGCGACGCGACGGTCCTCCGGCGTCGCCAGGTAATTCGGCTTGATCGCCGGCGGCACGGAGGGGTCGTTCGACTTGAGCGTGAGCGCGCCGCGGCTGGTCGGCCGCACATTGCAGACGCTCGCCGTGAAGGCCGGGAACGGATGCAGCGGCTCGCCGAACTTGTCGAGCGACAGCGGCTGCACGTGATACTGGATGTTGGCGCGGTCCTGCGTCGGATCGGAACGCGTGAACATGCCGAGCTGCGACGGCGCCATGGTCATGGCGCCGCGGCGGCGCAACGCATAATCGATGCCCATGCCGAGCCGGTTGATCAGATGCGCATAGGTTTCGTTCAACGTCTTCACGCCCGACACCTTGAAGATCGTGCGCAACTGCAAATGATCGTGCAGGTTCTGCCCGACCCCCGGTTTGTCGAGCAGCGTTGCAATGCCGAATTGCGCAAGCTGCGCGGCCGGGCCGACGCCCGACAGCATCAGCAAATGCGGCGAGCCGATCGCGCCGGCAGCGAGGATCACCTCGCCGCGGCAGCGCGCGCTGCGCGCTTGGCCGTCCTGCCGCCAGCGCACGCCGACGGCGCGCTTGCCGGAGAACTGCAGCCCTTCGACCAGACAGCCGGTTTCCAGCTTGAGGTTTTGCCGGTTCAGCACCGGCTTCAAAAAGCCGCGCGCCGCCGACCAGCGCCGCCCGCGCTTCTGATTGACGTGGAAATAGCAGACGCCTTCGTTATCGCCGGTGTTGAAATCCTTGACCGTCGGGATGCCGTATTGGTTGGCGGCCATCATGAACGCATCGAGGATGTCCCAGGAGATGCGCGGCTGTTCGACCCGCCATTCGCCGCCGGTGGCATGGCCGTCGTCGCCGAGGAAATGGTCGACGTGCTTGCGGAAGATCGGCCGCACGTCGTCCCACGACCAGCCGGGCAGGCCGAGCTGGCGCCATTGGTCGTAATCGGTCGCCTGCCCCAGCATGTAGATCATGCCGTTGATGGCCGAGGAGCCGCCGATCACCTTGCCGCGCGGATAATTCAGGCTGCGGCCGTTGAGCCCCTCCTCGGCTTCCGTCTTCAGCAGCCAGTCGGCGCGCGGATTGCCGATGGCGAACAGATAGCCGACCGGAATGTGGAACCAGATCCAGTTGTCGCGGCCGCCCGCTTCCAGCAGCAGCACGCGCGTTGACGGATCGGCCGACAGCCGGTTCGCCAGCACGCAGCCGGCCGAGCCCGCGCCCACCACGATGTAATCGAACTCGCCTTCGATCGGCGCGTTATCCGCCATTGGCGTTTCCTTCCCGCGTCCTCTCTAACCCGGCAATGACAGGCAAGGAAAGACTTGCTAGAGTTGCCCTCGACCTTTGACGCGCCGTGCGCGTGTCAAACGATGGCGGAACGGCGGTTCCGGCGCGGTCGTTTCTCAACCGATGAGACCTCAACCCGGCGCCCGTTCGGGCGCGCCAGGAGAACCGCTATGTTTGCACGCATCGTTGCCATTCTCGGGCTGTTCGCTGCGCTCGCCGCCGCGCCGCAGCCCGCCGCCGCGCAGGAAACCATTACTGTCTTCGCCGCCGCCTCGCTGAAAAACGCGCTCGATGACACCGATGCCGCCTTCACCAAGGCGACCGGCGTGAAGGTGACGGCGAGCTACGAAGCGAGCTCAGCGCTCGCCAAGCAGATCGAGCAAGGCGCGCCGGCGGACGTGTTCATCTCCGCCGATCTAGCGTGGATGGACTACGCCAACGCGCACAAGCTGATCAAACCGGAGACGCGCTTCAACTTGCTTGGCAACCGGCTCGTCTTGATCGCGCCCAAGGAGTCCAAACTCGACAAAGTCTCGATCGGCCAAGGCTTCGACATCGCCAAGCTCGCCGGCGACGGCCGCATCGCGGTCGCCGACGTAGCGGCAGTGCCGGCCGGCAAATACGCCAAGGCGGCGCTGGAGAAGCTCGGCGCCTGGGCGGCGGCCGAGCCGAAGCTGGCGCAGGCCGAAAATGTGCGCGCAACGCTCGCCTACGTGGCGCGTGGCGAAACGTCGCTCGGCATCGTCTACGAGACCGACGCCAAGATCGAGCCGAAGGTGAAGATTGTCGGCGTATTCCCGGACGGCTCCTACCCGCCGGTCACTTATCCGGTGGCCGCAACCGCCGACAGCAAGAACGCAAACGCCGCGCGCTATCTCACCTTCCTGCGTGGCAGCGCGGCGAAGTCGATCTTCGAGAAATACGGCTTCAGCTTCCTGATCAAGCCGGTGTCGTAGCCGCGTGTTCGGACTGACGCCTCAGGACTGGACCGCGGTTGCGCTGTCGCTGCGGATCGCGCTCGTTGCGACCGCGGTATCGTTGCCGTTCGGCATTGCCATCGCCCTGCTGCTGGCGCGCAAGCAGTTCTGGGGCAAGGCACTGGTCGACGCCGTCGTCTATCTGCCGCTGGTGCTGCCGCCGGTGGTGACCGGCTATCTGCTGCTGATCACGCTCGGCCGCCGCGCCCCGGTCGGCGCATTCCTCGCCGACCATTTTGGCATCGTGTTCGCATTCCGCTGGACCGGTGCGGCGATCTCCTGCGGCGTAATGGCGTTTCCGCTGATGGTGCGCGCGATCAGGCTGTCGATCGAAGCCATCGACCGCCGGCTGGAGGACGCAGCGTCCACGCTCGGCGCCAATCCGTTGTGGAATTTCCTCACCATCACGCTGCCGCTGGCGCTGCCCGGCGTCATCGCCGGCGCGATGCTGGCCTTTGCGCGCGCGCTCGGCGAATTCGGCGCCACCATCACCTTCGTCTCCAACATCCCCGGCGAGACGCAAACCATCTCGGCCGCGATCTACACGCTGACGCAAGTGCCCGGTGGTGACGCCGCCGCGCTCCAGCTGGTTATTGTCTCGGTCGTCATCTCGCTCGCGGCGCTCGTTGCGTCGGAGCTGCTCGCGCGCCGCGCCACCGCGCGGCTGCATGGGGGCTGAGCGCGTGCTGACGGTCGACGTAGAAACACAGCTCGGCGAATTCCGCCTGCAGGCGGCTTTCGAAAGCGCGGGTGGCGCGACCGCATTGTTCGGCCCCTCCGGTGCCGGCAAGACCAGTATCATCAACATGATCGCCGGCCTGCTCAGGCCCGACCGCGGCCGCATCGTGCTCGACGGCGAGGTGCTGTTCGACGATGCGGCGCGGATCGACGTACCGGCCTGGCGGCGGCGCATCGGCACCGTATTCCAGGAGGGCCGGCTGTTCCCGCATCTTTCGGTGCGGCACAACCTCGACTACGGCCGCTGGGCGAGCGGCCTTGCCGCCGACACCAAGGCTTTCGCGCACGTTGTCGATCTGCTCGATATCGGCCAGTTGCTCGACCGCCGGACGGGCAAACTGTCGGGCGGCGAGCGCCAGCGCGTGGCGGTCGGCCGCGCGCTCTTGATGCGGCCCAAGTTGTTGCTGCTGGACGAGCCGCTCGCCTCGCTCGACGCCGCGCGCAAGGGCGACATTCTCCCCTATCTCGAGCGCCTGCGCGACGAAGGCAGCGTGCCGATGATCTATGTCAGCCATGACGCGGGCGAAGTGCGCCGCATCGCCAGCCGGGTGGTGCGGCTGGAGGGCGGTAAGGTCGTTGCGGCTGGTGGCGTTGAATTGCTGAACACCTAACACCGCTCGTCCCCGCGGAAGCGGGGACCCAGTCTTTGCCAAACAATCCTGGATTCCCGCTTGCGCGGGAATGAGCGGAATTTGGGCATCGCATGCGTTACACTGAGCCCATGTTCCCGCCCGAGCGAATCGTCTGCCTGACCGAAGAAACCGTGGAGACGCTGTATCTCCTCGGCGAGGACCGCCGCATTGTCGGCGTGTCGGGCTACGCGGTGCGCCCGCCGCGCGTGCGCAAGGAAAAGCCGCGCGTGTCGGCCTTCATCTCCGCCGACGTGCCGAAGATCCTGGCGCTGGCGCCCGACCTCGTGCTCGCCTTCTCCGACTTGCAGGCCGACATCGTCGCCGAGCTGATCCGCGCCAATGTCGCCGTGCACGCTTTCAACCAGCGCGACGTCGCCGGCATCCTCGACATGATCCGCACCCTCGGCGCGCTGGTCGGCGCGGCCGAGAAAACCGAGACGCTGGCGGCATCGCTCGCCGCGCGCGTCAAGGCGGCGCAAGAGCGCGCGCTGCGCCTGCCGCGGCGGCCGCGCGTTTATTTCGAGGAATGGGACGAGCCGATGATCTCCGGCCTCGGCTGGGTGTCGGAACTGGTCGGAGCGGCCGGCGGCGTCGAAGTGTTTCCCGCCCTTGCCGCCAAGAAAAACGCCAAAGACCGCATCGTCTCGGCCGAGGCCGTGATCGCCGCCAAGCCGGACATCATCATCGGCTCCTGGTGCGGCAAAAAGTTCGTGCCGGCCAGGGTCGCCGCCCGCCCCGGTTTCGCCCAGGTTCCCGCCGTCGCCACCGGCTGGCTGCGCGAGGTGAAATCGGCGCTGATTTTGCAGCCGGGACCGGCGGCGCTGACCGATGGGCTCGATGCCTTGTCGACAATCGTTACACAATGGGCGCTTTCGGGGCCGGCTTAGGACGTGCTATGAAGCCGGTGACACAAGGGATAACGACGATGCAGCCGAGCAAGACCCGCGCCGACCTCTGGATGGATGTGGCCCTGATGGCCTTCCTGATCGCCATCGATGTGGCCGCGCGCCTTTTGCCGCACGCCCCGGGCGTCTGGCCGGTCGCCGCCACCGCGCTGTTCGCGGGCCGCACCTTCCGCATCCCGGCGCTGGCGCTGATCGTGCCGCTCGTAGCCACGGCGTTGAGCAACGTGGCGCTGCCGGGCGACGACATGCGCGTGACCTTGTTCGTTTATGCCGCGATCCTGGTGCCGGCGCTTGCCGGTATGCTGTCGCGGCGCTGGCGCGGCGCGCTGCCGGTGGTTGGCGCGATGATCGCCTCGTCGCTGATCTTCTTCGCCGTCACCAATTTCGCGGTCTGGGCCTTCAACGGCATGTATCCGATGAACGCGCAGGGCCTCGTGCAGTGCTACGTCGCAGCGCTGCCGTTCCTCGACCGGACCGTGTTCGGCGATCTCATCTGGACCGGCGCGCTGTTCGGCGGCGCCTGGCTGGTGCAGCACCGCCCGGCGCTGCGCGGCGCAATTTAAACCCTGTCATTCCGGGGCGCGAGCGAAGCGAGCGAGCCCGGAATCCAGGGTTACTAGGCTATTGCGTGACTTGCTCGTAGAGATCGCGCCACTGCGGATTCGATTGTTCAATGAGTCGCAATTTCCAAGCGCGGCGCCATTTCTTGATCTCTTTTCCGCGTGTAATGGCATTCGTGGGATGTCGTAGGTTTCAAACCAGACCAGACGGCCGACATTGTACCGCTGGGTAAATCCACGGACTATTTTATTTTTGTGCTGATAAACGCGTCGGACAAGATCATTCGTCACACCAAGATAGAACGTGCCATTACGCTTGGCTGCTAAGAGATATACGTAATAGGCCATGTTCGGTGGCCCCTGGATTCCGGGCCCGCGGGCTAACGCCCGCGTCCCGGAATGACCCATTTTAGAATCCCACCTTATCGCCGCCCTTCAGCGACAGGATTTCGCGCGCCTCGTCGGGGCCTGCGATCTCCAAGCCTAGGCCTTCCAGGATCTTGCGCACCTGCGTGACCTGCTGCGCGTTCGACTCGGCGAGCTTGCCGGCGCCGATCCACAGCGAATCCTCCATGCCGACACGCACGTTGCCGCCCATCGAAGCGGCCATCGCCGCGACCCGCATCTGATTGGCGCCGGCGCCAAGCACCGACCAGTGGTAATTGTCGCCGAGCAGGCGGTCGGCCGTGCGCTTCATCATGATGACGTCTTCCGGGTGCGCGCCGATGCCGCCGAGAATGCCGAACACCGACTGCACGAACAGCGGCGGCTTCACCAAGCCGCGGTCGAGGAAGTGCCGCAGCGTGTAGAGATGGCCGATGTCGTAGCACTCGATCTCGAAGCGGGTGTTGTTGCCGGCGCAGGTGGTGAGGATGTATTCGATATCGGCGAAGGTGTTCTTGAACATGCCGGCCTTCGAGCGCTCGAGATAAGGCTCCTCCCAGTCGTATTTGAACTTGCCCTTGTAGCGCGGGATCATCGGATAGAGCCCGAAATTCATCGTGCCCATGTTGAGCGAAGCGACCTCCGGCTTGAAGGTTGCCGCCGGACGCACGCGCTCTTCCGCCGTCATGGTCGGCGCGCCGCCGGTGGTGATGTTCACCACCACATTCGAGCGCTGCTTGATCACCCGCAGAAAGGGCGCGAAGGCCTCCGGGGTCTGGTCCGGCCGGCCGTCCTGCGGGTTGCGCGCGTGCAGATGGACGATTGCGGCGCCCGCTTCGGCTGCGCCGATCGCGGCATCGGCGATTTCCTCGGCGGTCACCGGCAGATGCGGCGACATCGACGGCGTGTGAATCGAGCCGGTGACGGCGCAGGTGATGATAACTTTACGCGACTTGGCCATGACGTTTCTTCCCGGGTGAAGGCAGTGTTTTGATTTGGCGATTGGACTTCGGCGGCGATCCTAGAGTATCAGGCGGCCTCAAGTCACCAGCGCAAAGGTTGAACGCCTTGGACGACGCTGCGCGCTCTTCCAGCCTGCTGATCGGCGCCTTGTGTGGGATGGGCGCGGCGCTCGGTTGGGCCGTCGGCTTCGTCGCCGCCAAACATGGCATTTCGATCGGCTTCTCGCCGGCCGACTTGGCCTTCCACCGCTTCTTCTGGTCGGGGCTGGTGTTGCTGCCGATCGCACTGCGCGAGGGCTTCAAAAAGCTCGGCGGCATCGGCTGGGGCCGCGGGCTGGTGATGAGCGTGCTGGGCGGCCCGCCGCAGGCGATGACTGCTTACAGCGGCTTCATTTTGGTGCCGCTCGGCCACGGCACCACCATCCAGCCGGCCTGCGCGGCGCTGTTTGGGCTCATCCTCTCGGTCGTGGTGCTGGGCGAGCATCCGACCGTGCAACGCATCGTCGGCGGCATCACCATCATCGCCGGCCTGATGGTGTTCGGCGCGGAGTCGCTCAGCACCATCGGCCGCATGGGTGTCGGCGGCGATTTGCTGTTCGTCACGGCGGGTTTGTTCTGGGCCACGTTCGGGACCTTGTTGCGCACGTGGCGCATATCGGGTGTGCGGGCGGTCGCGGTCGTCGCGGTGTTGTCGCTGATCGTTTACGCACCGCTCTACGCGGTCTTCGTCGGCTTCGGCGGCATGCTGAAGATGAGCCTCGCCGAAAACCTCTTGCAGATCGTCGTGCAGGGGCTGCTGGCCGGCGCCCTGCCCATCTACCTTTTCGCGCGCGCGGTGATCCTGATCGGCGCCGGCCGAACGTCGACGTTCCCGGCACTGGTGCCGGTCTTTTCATTGATCATCGGCTATTTCGCGCTCGGCGTGGTGCCGAGCATCGCGCAGCTGATCGGCCTCGCGATCGTCGTGGTCGGCTTCCGCTTCACGCTGCGCTAGTTCCTACTCCGGCCCAGCATATTTCCCGGCGGTATCGGGGAACATGTTCTTGATGATCTTGAACTTGGAGATATCGACCGTCGCGTCCATGTGCATGAAGATGACGGCATCGCGCAGCACCTTTTCGATGCCGAAATCGAGCATGATGCCGTTGCCGCCGTGCAATTCGACCGCGTGCTGGGCGACTTTCATGATCTCTTCGGAGGCGAACATCTTGGCCATGTTGACCAGTGTCTCGGCTTCCGGTGCGTTGTCGTCGACCGCTTGTGCTGCGCGTTCGAGCAGCGCGCGTACCGCCTCGATCTTGGTCGCCATGTCGGCCAGCCGCAGCGCCACCGCCTGATGCTTGATCAGGATGCGACCGCCCTGCACGTAGTTCTGCACATACTCGGCGGTGGCCTCGAAAGCGCGCACGCCGACGCCGAGATTTTTCGCCGCCTGGATGATCTTGCCCGGGCGGAAATAGACGCCGGCCGAGCCCATGGCGCTGTCCTGCACCAGACAATGGTCGTCGGGCACAAACATGTCCTCGAACACCATCTCGCCGTTGTTCATGAAGCGGCAGCCGAGCGTCTCGTTGCAGCGCGCGACCGTGAAGCCCTTGGTGTCGCGCGGCACCAGGAACGATGACGTTCCCTGCAGCATGCCGACTTTCGGATTGGTGTTGGCGTAGACGACGTATAGCGATGCGTCGTAGCCGTTGGAGATGAACTGCTTGCGACCGTTGATGACCCAGCCGCCGTTCACCTTCACCGCCTTGGTCTGCATCGCCGCTTCCGGCACGTTGTAGGGCAGCCAGCGGTCGGAGGCGCCGCGCGGCTCGGTCAGGCAATGCGCCATCAAGAAGCTCGGGTTTTTGACCAGCTCGGGAAACCATTTCGCCTGCAGATGCTTGGGCGCGAACTGCCGCAGCAGCACAGAGACCTTCCAGTTCTGCACCAGCTTGTCGGCGAGCCCTGAATTGCCGCGCGCGATCTCTTCCGCCACCAGCGCGAAGGTCTTGACCTCGGTGCCCTTCTCGAGCTCGACGCCGCCGTATTCTTCCGGCACGCCGAGCGTGCGGATGCCGATCTTCTCGGCGCCCTCCAGAATGCTCAGCGGCAGCCGCCCTTCCGGCACCATCGACCATTCTTTCTGCCAATTCTGCTTGATGAAGGGCAGCACCACGTCGTCGATGAAATCGCGGCAGCTCTGCCGCATCATGCGTTGTTCTTCGGACAGGCCCCGGTCGGTCGACATGCGCTCCAGCATCGGCATTTCCTCGCTTGAAAGTCGTATTCTGTGGCTGATGGCCAAGTCTCGCGCGGATACCGCGTCAAGTCGAGGGTCCATTCGCGAGACAACGCAGCCGCGCGCAACCTGCTTCACTGCAGGCGCGGGACCGTGTTTTGATACGGCGAAAGAGCGTGAGCCGCGTTCAGGCGGCTTTTCTGTTCGTCAAAAACTCGCCCATGCGATCGAGCGCTTTCAGAATGTTCTCGGTCGAGTTGGCGTAGGACAGCCGCATGTAGCCTTCGCCGAGAATGCCGAAGTCCGGCCCGCCGATGACGGCGACGCCGGCATCTTCCAGCAGTGAAGAGGCGAGCGCCTTGGCCTTCCAGCCGGTGCGCTTGATGTTGGGGAAGGCATAGAACGCGCCCTTCGGTATCGCGCAGGACACGCCGGGCAATTTGTTCAGGCCGTCGACCACGACTTTGCGGCGCTTGTCGAATTCGGCGACCATCTTGGCGACTTCGTCCTGCGGGCCTTTCAGCGCTGCGAGGCCGGCATACTGCGTGGCCGCGTTGACGCAGGAATACAAATTCACCGCCAGCTTGCGCGCATAGTCGTAGAGCTTGCCCGGCCATACCGCATAGCCGAGCCGCCAGCCGGTCATGGCATAGGTCTTCGACCAGCCGTTGAGCAGGATGAGGCGGTCGCGGATCGACGGATAGGACAGCAGGCAGACATGCGTCTCGCCGTCATAGGTCATGTGGTCGTAGATCTCGTCCGACATGATGGCGACGTCCCGCCAGTTCTCGAGCCCGGCAACCAGCTTGTCCACTTCGCTCTTGGGCGTGACACCGCCGGTCGGATTGGCGGGTGAATTCAGGATCAAGAGCCGCGTGCGCGGCGTGATCAGCTTGAGCGTTTCCTCCGCCGAAAAAGCAAAGCCGTTCTCCTCGCGGATCGGCACGGGAATAGGCTTGGCGCCGGTATATTCGATCATCGAGCGGTAGATCGGAAAGCCTGGATCGGGATAGAGGATTTCCGCGCCCGGCTCGCCGAACATCACGATCGACATGTACATGGTCGGCTTGCCACCCGGCATGATCATCACCGAGTCCGGCGACACCACGACCATGAAGCGCTTGAAGAGATCGGCGGCGACCGCCTCGCGCAGCGGCGGGATGCCGGTCGCCGGCGTGTAGCCGTGCGCACCGTCGCGCAGCGCCTTCACCGCCGCCTCGACGATGAAATCCGGCGTGCGGAAATCCGGCTGGCCGATGCCGAGATTGATGATGTCGCGGCCTTGCGCGACGAGGGCATTGGCGCGGGCGAGCACCGCGAAGGCGTTTTCCTCCCCGATGCGGTCGAAGGCTGCGATCGTCCTCAGCATGGCATCACTCCCCGGCACGGACCGGCTGGCCGCGCGCTTGATTGCGCGCAGTTCACCCGATCAGCCGGGGAAAATCAAATGCCGCGATCGAGGCTCAGTTCTCGCCGCCGAAATGGGAGCCGAGATCGCGCCAGAGCTGAAAGCGGATATTGGGATCCGGATCGTCGCCGAGATATTCGTTGCCGTTGTAATACAGGGGGCCGGCCGGGAATTTGTCGACGCCGCGATACTGGCCTTTCGCCGTCGTGGTGTGCGCGACCTTCACATGCTTCACATGCTTGTGCTTCTTGGCAGTCTCCGCATGTGCCGCCCCCGCCACCGCAAGAGTGGCGACGAAAGCTATCAGTTTCATTTTACGCGCGAGCATGGCGGCGCCCATTGTTAGATACGTTAAGGGTTTCGAGCACCAAATTAAAACCCCAGGCGGGGCTGCATATTTCGCCGGGCGACAACCGTCATAATCACTCCTAGGTGATTGCCATGACCGCGCGCTTTGGCGCATTCTGCGGCGGGTTTAACGGGGGTTGTGAACTGTGGGCATTCGGGCGGCAAATCGCGAATACGAGCGCTGGCTGAAGGCGCAGCTGCACGGCGGCCTCGTCGAAGCCGACCTCAAGAAAAAACACAAAAAGATGCGTGAGAGCGCGTTCGCCTTTTTGCGCGGGACTTATTGGCGCTGGGCCGAAACGATACTCGACGTCTGTCCCGATCTCGCAGACGCGCCGGCGGTGCTGGCGGTGGGCGACACGCATCTGGAAAATTTCGGCACCTGGACCGACCGCGAGGGCCGCATCGTCTGGGGCGTCAACGACTACGACGAAACCGCCGAGATGCCCTATATCCTCGACCTGGTGCGGCTGGCGGCCAGCGCGGCGCTGGCGGCGACGCCGGGCCAGCTCACGCTCAAAGCGATCTGCAACAATCTGTTCGACGGTTATGAGCAAGGCGTGGATGCGCCGGAAGCCTTCGTGCTCGATCATCAGCACATGTGGCTGCGCAAACGCTTCGTCGTCGGCGAAGCGCAGCGGGCGGTCTTCTGGCGCAAGATCGAAAACCAGTATCACGCTTTGCTGGCGAAAAAGAATCCGGAGCAACCGCCGGTACGCTGGCTCAAGGTGTTTGCGGACGCGCTGCCGGAAGCCTCGATCACCATGAGCTATTGGCGGCATACGGCGGGCAACGGAAGCCTCGGCCGCCCGCGCTGGCTCGGCTTCGGCAACTGGCACGGCGGCCCGGTGCTGCGCGAGTGCAAGGCGCTGGTTCCCTCCGGCTGGACGCGCGTGCATCGCGGCGGCGGGCGCATTCGCCTCAACGATATCGCGCGCGGCCGCTACCGCTCGCCCGACCCCTGGTACGAGGCGAGCGGCAACATCCTGGTGCGGCGGCTGTCGCCCAACAATCGCAAGATCGACGTCGAGGACCGGCGCGAGGCCGCGCAGCTGCTGCATCCTGACTTGTTGTGGGCGATGGGGCGCGACCTCGCCGCCATTCACCTCGGCGTGCGCGACCGCCGCGACGCTCTGAAAAAAGACCTGCAAAAGCGGAAAGCACGCTGGTTCCGCACCAATGTGGAATCGGCGACCGAATTCGTCACGCGCGAATTCGCCGAATGCAAAAAATCGGCCAAATAGAGTTCCCCGAGTTCCACCATGAGTGCCGCCGATAAGCGCCTGACGTTTCGCCGCCTGCACGACAGCGGGTGCTTCGTCATTCCCAATCCGTGGAATGTCGGCAGCGCGCGCTATCTGCAGGCGCTCGGCTTTAAGGCGCTGGCCACCACCTCGTCGGGTTACGCCCATTCCATCGGCTATTCGGATGGTGACGTGACGCGCGACACGGTACTCGCGCATTTCCGCGAAATCGCGCAGGCCACCGATGTTCCGGTTAATGCCGATTTCGAGAACGGATTCGCAAACGATCCGGATGGCGTTGCCGAGAACGTCAGGCTATGCGTCGAAACCGGCGTCGCTGGGCTGTCGATCGAGGATTTCACCGGCAACGATGCCGACTCGCTCTATCCGTTCGACCAGGCGGTTGCCCGCGTGCGCGCGGCGCGCAAGGCGATCGACGCGGCCGGCGGTGGCGTGGTGTTCACCGCGCGCACCGAGGGCTTCATCAAGAACCGGCCCGACATGGCCGAGACCATTCGCCGCCTGAAGGCCTTCGTCGACGCCGGCGCCGATTGCCTTTACGCGCCGGGCATCAAGACGCGCGAGCAGATCGAGACGGTGGTGAAAGCGGTGGCGCCGAAGCCGGTCAATCTTCTCAACAGCGGAGCGTTCGGCTTCACCGTCAAAGACCTGACGGGCATGGGCGTGCGCCGCATCAGCGTGGGCGGCACGCTCGCGCGGGTCGCTATGCATGCCTTCCTCAAATCGGCGCGCGAGATCGCCGAGCAAGGCACGTTCGACAGCTTCGCCGGCGTGATGCCCAACGCCGAGTTCAACAAGTTCTTCCACGACGACCTGCCGCGCCGGCCAAAGCAGTGACGCATCCGACGGAATGAGCGTCTTCGAGCATCCATCACCCGGTCTGCTGCAGCAGCGGCCTTTCGTGCTGTTCTGGCTGGCGCGGCTGCACGTCACGATCGGCTATCAGATGCTGGCATTGGTGATCGGCTGGCAGGTCTACGAGCTCACCAACAGCGCGTTCGATCTCGGCCTGGTCGGGTTGATTTAATTCGTGCCGGCGGTGTTTCTGACGCTTCTCATCGGCCATGCCGCCGACCGCTACGACCGCCGGCTGATCATTCGCATCGCCCAATCCGTCTACGCCTTGGCCGCGCTGATGATTACGGCCGCGCTGCTCACCAACACGCTCAGCCGTAATTTGCTGTTCGGCGCCGTGTTCCTGATCGGCAGCGCACGCGCGTTCGAAGTGCCGACCGGCAGCGCCCTCGTGCCGGCGCTGGTGCCACCACCACTCATTCCGCGCGCAGTCGCGGCCTGGACGTCCGCCAATCAGACCGCCGTGATTTGCGGTCCGGCTCTCGGCGGCTTCATCTACGCGGTGAAACCGGTGTTCGTCACCACGCTCTGTGTCGCATTCTTCTCGATCGCCATCACGCTGGTGAGCTTCATACGGCCCCTGCAGACCGCCGAGCGGCGCGAGCCGCCGACATTTTCGGCGGTGCTGGCCGGCATTCAGTATCTATTCACGCGCCGCCGCCTGCTCGGCGTAGTGACACTCGATCTTTTCGTCGTGCTGCTCGGCGGCGTCACCGCGCTGCTGCCGATCTATGCGCGCGATATTTTGCAGGTCGGCCCGATCGGCCTTGGCCTGCTGCGCTCGGCGCCGGCAGTCGGCGCCTTGACGACCGCCCTCGTGCTATCGCGAACCCCGATCGAACGCCACATCGGGCGTAAGATGTTTGCCGTTGTCGCGATCTACGGCCTGGCGACCATCGTGTTCGGGATTTCGACCTGGCTTCCGCTATCGATGGTGGCGCTGGCCGTGCTCGGCGCTTCCGACGCCGTCAGCATCGTCGTCCGCTTCTCGTTGGTGCAGATCGAGACGCCGGACGCCATGCGCGGCCGCGTCAGCGCGATCAATTATCTATTTGTCGGCTCGTCGAACACATTGGGTGATTTCGAATCCGGCACGGTCGCCGCGTTGCTGGGCGCGGTGCCCGCGGTGCTGATCGGCGGCATCGGGTCGTTGCTGATTGCCGGCGTCTGGATGCTATTATTCCCCGACCTGCGCAGTATCGACCGCTACGAGCCGCCCGACGAAAAGAGGACGTGAT
Organism: uncultured Pseudomonadota bacterium; assembly: GCA_963710705.1. GTDB lineage: Bacteria > Pseudomonadota > Alphaproteobacteria > Rhizobiales > Xanthobacteraceae > Pseudolabrys. Next base: position 1,099,422 of record CAVQBI010000002.1, on the reverse strand, counting down.
GCACATTCTGATCACCGGCGCGGCGGGTATGATCGGCCGCAAGCTGACCGAGCGGCTGGTGATCGACCGGGCGATCGGCGACAAGCCAATTGAAAAGCTGACCTTGATCGACATTGTCGCCCCGGCGCGGCCGGCGGGCTTTTCCGATCACGTGAAGACCCGCGCGGCCGATCTCGCCGCAACGGGCGTCGCAGAGAAGGCGATTTCGGAGCGGCCGGACGTGATCTTCCACCTCGCCGGCGTCGTCTCCGGCGAGGCAGAGACCGATTTCGAGAAAGGCTACCGCGTCAATCTCGACGGCACCCGCGCGCTGCTGGAAGCGGTGCGGACGATCGGCGGCGGCTACAAACCGAAATTCGTGTTCACTTCATCGATCGCAGTGTTCGGCGCGCCCTTCCCGGAGGTCATTCCTGACGACTTCCATCTCACGCCGCTCACGTCCTACGGCACGCAGAAGGCGATCTGCGAATTGCTGCTCGCCGATTACACGCGGCGCGGCTTTCTCGACGGTGTCGGCGTCAGGCTGCCGTCGATCGTGGTGCGCCCGGGCAAGCCGAACAAGGCGGCGTCCGGCTTTTTCTCCGGCATCATCCGCGAGCCGCTCGCCGGACAGGAAGCGATTTTGCCGGTACCCGACAGCGTATTGCATTGGCACGCCAGCCCGCGCTCGGCCATCGGCTTCCTCATCCACGCCACCGAATTGTCGCGTGCTGCGCTCGGCGACCGCGTCAACCTCACAATGCCGGGCGTGTGCTGCACCGTGGGCGAGCAGATCGCAGCACTCAAGCGCGTCGCCGGCGATAAGGTCGCCGAACGCATCCGCCGCGCGCCGGACGAATTGGTTGCGCGCATCGTCGCCGGATGGCCGAGCCGCTTCGATCCCCGCCGGGCGCTGGCGCTGGGTTTCAAAGTGGAGGCGACTTTCGACGATATCATCCGCGCGCATATCGAGGATGAGCTGGGCGGCCGCATCGCAAGCTGACGTGCTTGCGCGGCCCGGCCCAGGCCTTACATTGTGTCGATGACCTACATCGACGCCACCACCGCACCTTTACGAAAAACCGGCCAAATCAAGCTGCACGGCCCCGAAGCCTTCGAGGGCATGCGCAAGGCCGGCCAACTGGTGGCGAACTGCCTCGACATGTTGACCGACAAAGTCGGGCCCGGCGTGCCGACCGACAAGATCGACCGACTGGTGTTCGATTACGCGATGGATCATGGTGCCCTGCCGGCGACGCTGATGTACCGCGGCTACAAGAAATCGACCTGCACCTCGCTCAACCATGTGGTCTGCCACGGCATCCCCGGCGATAAGCCGCTCAAGGACGGCGATATCGTCAATATCGACGTCACGCTCATTCTCGACGGCTGGCACGGCGACAGTAGCCGCATGTTCCCGATCGGCGAGATCCCGCGCCGGGCCGAGCGGCTGATCGAGGTGACGCACGAGGCCATGATGCGCGGCATCGCCGTGATCAGGCCGGGCGCCACCACCGGCGATATCGGCCATGCCATCCAGACCTACGTCGAAGGCCAGCACATGAGCGTCGTGCGCGACTTCTGCGGCCACGGCCTCGGCAAGTTGTTCCACGACGAGCCCAATATTGTGCACGTCGGTCGTCCCGGCGAAGGCATCGTGCTAAAGCCCGGCATGTTCTTCACGGTCGAGCCGATGATCAATATCGGCCGCCCGCACGTGAAGGTGCTGTCCGACGGCTGGACCGCGGTGACGCGCGACCGCTCGCTGTCAGCGCAGTTCGAGCATACCGTCGGCGTGACCCAGGACGGCGTCGAGGTGTTCACCTTCTCGCCCGCGGGCCTCAACAAGCCGCCCTACCGGCGCTGACCAGTATTTATAGAATCTTCCCTCGTCGAGGGGATAATCACCTTGACAAAGCAGACGCCATTAGTAGCTCTGCGCTAGACAGGGCAGCGGACTGGGCTAAGCGCGTAGGGGAAAAGGTACACCCCCAATGTACTTTTTTGTTTCGCCGCGAATCGGATGTGGCAAACTTGATTCAGTGATTTGCGGAGTTGAGTTAGTGGCAAGGGGGCGACGGCAAGACCCCCAAGGCGCCGGTTTCCCCAACGGGGCAAAGCGGACGCGCCACTAGGCAACGCAGGATACCCCGGGTGCTTTTGGAAGAGGCTCTCCCGGTGCCGTCTCTGGCCTAGACGTTAGCAGCCGACGAATTGACTGCTAACGTCTTATTGTTGCACCCGCCCTGAAACGGCCAAGGGCAAAAAGCGTTTGCGCACAGGTCTGTACACAGGATAGCTGTGGAATCAGGACAAAATGCCCAAGGCGCGCCCAAAAAAAGCTCGTTTAAAGTTTGTATCGGATGCATGGGCGCGCTTTGAGCGCGCCGTTGACGTTGTGGCGAAAAGCCCGCCGCAGCATCGTGCGAAGAAACAGACCAAGAAACGAAAGAAACGTGTTTAGGTCAGTTCTTGAAAAGGTCTGAGTGCGTTCCCGTTCTGGCGAGAACGATTTCATTTTTGTTGTTTTGATAGATCAGGCACCAGTCGCCTTGAATGTGGCAGCCCCGGTACGTGTCCCAGGGGCCCTTTAGTGGATGATCGTCGTCAATCGGAGAGAGCGGTTGGCTGTTCCGGAGCTTATTCACAATGGCAATAAGCTTCGCGATTTTGTAACCGCGACTTTGGACTCGTTTTAGGTCTTTTCTATATTGAGTTGTGATGCGGAGGGGTTTCATCCCCTCCGATCATGGTCTTTACCGATAATCTCGTCAAAGGCGGCTTGGGTTGATCCGGTGATAACTTCGCCACCCCCGGACTCGGCCTCTCTCAATGCCGCAATGGTTTCTTCGTTCGGGATACAAACATCAAAAGGGATGCCTTTCCGAAGAACCACTTGCCGGTAAAACATGGTGATCGCCTGAGATGCGGTCACCCCAACTGCAGACAAGACTTTCTCGGCCTTGGTTTTTAGACTTGGGTCGATCCTCGCATTGAGGTAGGCGCTCTTTGCCATTTCGATACTCCCCACAAGTCGTGTTACATCGTATTACGCTGTATGTAACACAAACGTGGGGACTAGCAAGTAGTTCCGTAAAATATAATTATCAAAAAAAACTAACGATTTTTCAATACATTACGTATCCGTGTAACACAGACGTGTTGCGTTATACGGGATTACGGGACTGCCAGCGCACGAAGCATAGGGCATCGTACTTGAAACTAGGCTTGGTGAGGCCGTCGATAGGTCAGGCGCTTGCCGACGATGCCAGTAGCCAAAGTCTCGGCGCGCATTGTGTCGTCAACGCCAAGGGCAATGCGATTGTTATAACGGAAGTCAAATTCCGCGAGATAGCGGTGCAGGTGTTTTTCGGAACAGTGCTGATACACGCCGCGCATCCCGCGCTTGAAAACTGAAAAGTAGTTTTCAATGGTGTTTGTGGTCACGTCCCCGCGAACATACTCATAGTTTGAGTGAACAACGGTTTCGTGAGCGGCAAATTCCTTGCCGACGCGCTGATAAAGGCTGCTTTCATCTGTATGCAGTCGCGTCTCGCGGTGAATGTTCTCGCGAACGATCTTGCTGACAATTTCACTGTCGGCGGCGGCCGGATGGAACGGTCGAACCTGACCGCCGCGCTCCACAAGCGCAATGATGGCGCGCTTGTGTCTCGGGCCACCAGGATTTTTAGAAACCGGGCGGCCGGATTTTGTGAACTTAGGGCGCTTATCTTTCGGAATATTACCGAAATAGGTCTCGTCGGCCTCTACGACTTTGCCGATGCCACCAAGCGGCTCTAGGCCACCTGTGCGCATTGCTTCACGCAAGCGATGCATCATGAACCAAGTGGACTTGTAGCTGATGCCGAGCATGCGATGGACTTGGTGCGCGCTCACGCCTTTCTTAGAGGCGGTCATCAGGAACAGCGCGGCTAGCCACTTGGTCAGCGGGATTTTGGAGCGTTCAAAAACCGTTTTAACGGTCACTGTGAACTGTTCGCGGCACTCGGCGCACTGATACAGCCCAGGACGGTGCGCCTTCCCCTGTAACGCCGTTATTTTGGCTTTGTCGGCATTGCCACAGTGCGGGCAGGTCGGGCCTTGCGGCCAAACCCGTGCTTCCAACCATTCGCGGGCGGCGGTTTCGTCATTGAAGATCGGATTTTTGAGGAGATCAGCCATGGCCGTAACTTTCTTAAGCCGGAAGGGAAATTTCAAAGCCGCACGTGCGGCAGCGGAAAAAATCTTCGGTTTTCGTCCCGCCCCCGATAGGGGCAAGAACGGCTTTCGTTTCGTTTTGAATCCAGCAACGGGGGCACTGGAAGTCCCCGCCGATTTGAGGCTGAAAATTGAAAACGCGCTCCGGGCTGAGGCGCGCCGCCTTCAGGTCCGCCTCTATTTGCGCCTTCCGGGTCTCTACGTCCGTAAGCTGGCGCTGCAGGTCCGCCATACGGGCTTGTGCGCCCTGAGCCAATTCACTGGCTATCTGCTTGAGTTCACCCGCAATCGACATGGCCGTATTCCCTATTTATGAGGGAATACTATCTTTGTGGCTTGCTTTGTCAAGGTTATAATCACCTCGTCGATTGCACCGGGCTGAACTACAATCATTCCGGGGCAAGGGTTGGGCGCGCGTTCATGGCGGCCAAACGCGGAAGCGAGCGGAAGGTAGGCCTGTCCGAGGCGTCGCCGCATTATCACGGCCACCGCGAGCGGCTGCGCGGGCGCTTCCGCGAGGTCGGCGCCGAGGCGGTGAGCGACTACGAACTACTCGAACTTGTGCTGTTCCGCGCCATCCCGCAGCGTGACGTCAAACCGCTGGCCAAGGAGCTGATCGCCAAGTTCGGCTCCTTCGCCGAAGTGGTGGCAGCGCCGCCTTCCCGCCTCAAGGAGATCAAAGGCCTCGGCGAGGCGGCTATTACCGAAATGAAAATCGTGCACGCCGCGGCTAGCCGGCTGGCGCGTGGCCAGGTGCGCAAGCAGACCGTGCTGTCGTCCTGGTCGAGCGTGCTCGATTATTGCCGCATGACCATGGCCTTCGCCGACAAGGAGCAGTTCCGCGTGCTGTTCCTCGACAAGCGCAACCAGTTGATTGCCGACGAGGTGCAGCAGACCGGCACGGTCGACCACACGCCGGTCTATCCACGCGAGGTGGTCAAGCGCGCACTCGAGCTGTCAGCCACCGCGCTCATCCTGGTGCACAATCATCCTTCGGGCGATCCGACCCCGTCGCGCGCCGACATCCAGATGACGCAGTCGATCGTCGAGGTCGCCCGCCCGCTCGGCATCGCCGTCCACGATCACATCATCGTCGGCAAGGAAGGCCACGCCAGCTTCAAGGGCCTGCGGCTGATCTGATTACTGCCGCTCGAGCATGATCTGCTCGGTTTCCGATAGCCGGTGCCAACCGCCGTCGATTTCCTCGAAACGCCAGGGCTCGCCGTTGGTCGGCAGCAGATCGAGCTCGCCGCTGTCGAGCCGCCATTGCGTGAAATTGAGCTTGCTGATCGTGGGATCGCAACCGGGCTTGACGGTCAGCGGGAAGGTGTCGCCCTTCGGCCCGCTCGTCAGGGTCAGCGCGCAAATCGTCGTGTCGCCGCGCTTGACCAGCCAGTCGCCCGCGACATCGGAGGGTTTTTTCGCCGGCGCGGGGGCCGCCGCGCCAGGGCTCTGCAGGAACACCACGCCGAGGCCCGGCGTCGGCGCCTCGAAGATGCCGTCCTCGACCTCGCTGAATTCGATCAACGCCTTGCCCTGCGCGTCGAGCAGATAAAGCAGGTCGTCCTCGGGGTATTTCCAGCCGACAATATCGTGCACCAGCGGAAACAGATTGACGCAATTGGCGTCGAACTCGACCTTGTAGCCGACAGCGATCGTGTCGCTCTTGAAGGTCACGCTGCAGACCTTGTCGCGGTCGGCGTTGGAGAATTCCCAACTGCCGATCATCTCCTTGGCCGAATTGTTGAGCGCCGCCTTCTGCGCCAAAACCGGCGTGCAGATAAAAGCCGCAAGGGCCGCAATGAGGACGTGGCGCACCATGTCGAACCTTAAGGAACCGCCGGCCGCCTACTCTATCACGACTTTTTTTGGCGGCGTTTCGGGCACCGGTGTCAGCGGTGCCTTGCCTGCCACCCATGCCAGAATGTTGTCGACCACGAGCTGGTCCATCGCCGCCCGCGTCACCTCGGTCGAGGAGCCGAGGTGCGGGAACATCACGACGTGGTCCATCTCCAATAGCTCCTTCGGCACGTGCGGCTCCTTGGCGAACACATCGAGGCCGGCGGAATAGATCGTGCGATCCTGCAGCGCCTTGATGAGCGCCGGCTCGTCGATCACCGAGCCGCGCGCCATGTTGATGACGATGCCTTGGGGACCGAGCGCCTTGAGCACTTCGGCGTTGATCATATTCGCGGTCGCCGGGCCGCCGGGCACGATCACCATCAGCGTGTCGACGTCACGCGCCATGTCGAGAAGCTTTGGATAATATTTGTAGCTCACGCCGGCATGCGGCTTGCGCGAGTGATAGACCACCGGCACGCCGAAGGCGTCGAGCCGGCGCGCGATCGCCTTGCCGATACGGCCCATGCCGACCATGCCGACCGTTCTATTGCGCAGTGTCGCCTTGGTGAGCGGATATTGGCCTTGCGGCCATTTGCCGGCGCGCAGGTAGCGCTCGGCCTGCGGGAATTCGCGCACCGTGCAGAGCAGCAGGCCGAGCGCGGTGTCGGCCACTTCCTCGTTCAGCACTTCCGGCGTGTTGGTGACGACGACGCCGTGCGCGCCCGCCCATTTGGCGTCGATATGGTCGTAGCCGACGCCGAAACTGGAAATCTGCTCGAGCTTTGGAAAGCGCTGCATGAAGGCGGCGTCGATCTTGTCGGCGGTGTAAGCGACGACGATGGCACGCACTTTGTCGGAGAGCGATTTGAGGAGGGCTTCCCTGTCCTGCGCGTCGAACAGCACGTGCAGGTTCACCTTATCGGCCAGCCCCTTCATGATGACCGGCTTCTTGTTGCCGACCAACAATACGTCCGGCATTTCGCCAGCCATCTTGACACTCCTTTACACGAGGAAGGTGACCGGCTTTTCGATGAGGCCCTTAAACGCCGCCAGCAATTGCGCGCCGAGTGCGCCGTCGACCACGCGATGATCGCAGGACAATGTCACCGACATTTGGCTGATGAATTTAACGCCGCCGTCGTCGGTCTCGACCGGGGCACGGCGTGAGGCGCCGACGGCGAGGATGGTGGCGTGCGGCGGATTGATGATGGCGGCGAATGCCCGCACGCCATACATGCCGAGATTGGAGATGGCGCTGGCGCCGCCCTTATATTCGTCTGGTTTGAGCTTCTTGGTACGCGCGCGTTCGGCCAGATCGCGCATCTCGGCCGAGATCGCGGTGAGCGATTTTTCGTCGGCGTTGCGGACAACCGGCGTGATCAGGCCGCCGTCGAGCGCCACGGCAACGCCGATATCGGCGTGCTGAAAGCGCAGGATGCGGTCTTCCGCCCACACGGCATTGGCCGCCGGCACGCGCTGCAGCGCCGTAGCCCAGGCCTTGATGATGAAGTCGTTGAGCGAAAGCTTGAATGCGGGCTGCCCGTCCTTGTCCTGCGGCGCAGCGGCATTGGCCTCCTCGCGCATGGCGGTCAGCCGGCCGATGTCCAAGTCGGCAGTCAGATAGAAATGCGGGATGGTCTGCTTGGCTTCGATCAGCCGCGCCGCGATGGTGCGGCGCATGGAGTCGAGCGGCACCTCCTCGTAGACGACGCCCTCAAACAAGGCCTTCACCTGCGCCGCGCTGGCGCCGCGCGCCAAAGCCATCGCGGGCGCGGCGGGCGCCGCTTTCTCCACGTCGGCGGCGACGATACGGCCGTGCGGGCCGCTGCCGGACACGCGCGACAGGTCGATGCCACGCTCGCCCGCAAGCCGGCGCGCCAGTGGCGTGATGAATGCGCCAGCCGGCAGTCTGGCTGGGCCGAAATTGGGTTCCGGCGTGCGCACTTCGCGGAATGGGTCCATCGGCGCAGACGGCTTCGGCGCGGGCGTGGCCATTTGCCGTTCGTCCCCGCGCAAGCGGGGAGCCAATTCTTTTTGGCCCTGGACCCCCGTTTTCGCGGGGGTGAGCGGCGTTTGTATTACTGGTTTGGCAGGTTCACCTGCCCCGGCAATCACCGCCACCACGGCGCCGACCTTGGCCACCTCGCCGACCTGGAAGCGGATTTCGCTCAACGTGCCGGCCGACGTCGCCGGCACTTCCATCGAGGTCTTGTCGGTCTCGATCTCGAACAGGTTGTCGCCCGGCTTCACGGCGTCGCCGGCCGACTTGAACCATTTCACGATCTTGCCTTCGGCGACCGTCTCGCCGAGTTGCGGCATCAGGACGTCCACGGAGCGCTTCCTACCAGGTCACCGACACGTATTGCGTCTCGAGAAATTCCTTCATGCCTTCCGCCGCGCCTTCGCGGCCGAGGCCGGACTGCTTGACGCCGCCGAACGGCGCCGCCGGGTCGGACACGAGCCCGCGATTGAGGCCGATCATGCCGAACTCGAGCTTCTCGGAGACGCGCATGCCGCGCGTCAAATCCTTGGTGTAGAGGTAGGCGACCAGCCCGTATTCGGTGTCGTTGGCGCGCTTGATCGCCTCGGCCTCGGTCTTGAAAGTCTGGATCGAGGCGACCGGCCCGAAAATTTCCTCGTTCAGCATCTTGGAATCGTCGGACACGTTGGTGAGCACGGTGGCCGGATAGAAGAAGCCGGGCCCGTCCGGCATCTTGCCGCCGGTGAGCACCTTGGCGCCCTTCTTGACCGCGTCGTCCACCAGCTCGATCACTTTGTCGCGCCCGTCTTTGTTGACCAGCGGCCCGAGATTGACGCCCTCGTCGAGGCCGTTGCCCATCTTCAGGCCGCCCATCTTGGCGGTGAGCTTTTTCGCAAACTCGTCGTGCACCTTCTCGTGCACATAGAAGCGGTTGGCCGCCGTGCAGGCCTCGCCCATGTTGCGCATTTTCGCAATCATGGCGCCTTCGATTGCCGCGTCGATATCGGCGTCCTCGAACACGATGAAGGGCGCGTTGCCGCCCAGTTCCATCGCCGGCTTGACGATATTGTCGGCGGCTTCATGCAACAGCTTGCGGCCGACTTCGGTCGAGCCGGTGAAGGAGACCACGCGCACTCGGCGGTCGTGAAGCATCGCGCTGACCACCTTGCCGGAGGAACGCGACGGAATGACGTTGACGACGCCGGCCGGAACGCCCGCCTCCTCCAGCGCCGGCATCAGCGCCAGCATGGTGAGCGGCGTATCGGAGGCGGGCTTCAGCACCACCGGGCAGCCGGCGGCGAGCGCCGGGCCGATCTTGCGCGTCGCCATCGCGGCCGGGAAATTCCACGGCGTCACCAGCACGGCGATGCCGGCCGGCTTGTGCTGCGCCACGATGCGCGCGCCGGAAGCGGGCGCCATCGAGATCTGGCCGATGTTGCGCACGGCTTCCTCGGCGTACCAGCGGAAGAACTCGGCGGAATAGGCCACCTCGCCGCGCGAGTCGGGCAGCGCCTTGCCGTTTTCCAGCGTGATCAGTTTGGCGAAGCGCTCGGCGTCGCGCATGATGAGCTCGTAGGCCTTGCGCAGGATTTCGGCGCGCTCGCGCGGCTTGCGCCCGGCCCAGCCTTCGAACGCCGCTTCGGCTGCATCGATTGCCGCCTTTGCATCGTCCACCGTAGCGCTCGCCACCGACGCGATCTTACGTTCGGTCGCCGGGTCGATCACGTCGAAGCGGCCACCGTCTGAGGATTTGCGCCATTTGCCGCCGATCCACAGGTCGGTCGGAACGTTGGCGAGAAGATTTTCGTACATGATTGAACCTCTCAACTTGCTCCGTTCGTTCCCACGCAAGCGGGAACCCAGTTCTTGGCCGCTGGGTCCCCGCTTTCGCGGGGACGAACGGGTTACGAATTCAGCGACCGCCGCACCGTTTCGGCGATGCGCGACGGGGTCGGGAGCACGATGTCTTCCAGATTGTCGGCCGCCGGCAGCGGAATATGCGGAGTTGTTATTCGTATTGGCGGTCCGTCATGGTCGTAGAATCCCTCATCTACGGCGATGGAGACGATTTCCGCGCCCCATCCACAGAGCCGAGGATTCTCTTCTACCGTGAACAACCGGTGCGTTTTGGCGATGGAACCGAGGATGGTCTGGGTATCCAGCGGCACCAGCGAGCGCACGTCGATAACCTCGGCATCGATACCGTGTTCCGTCTTCAGCTTCTCGGCCGCCTCCAGCGCACGCGGCACCATCAGCGCCAGCGCGAGGATCGTCGCATCCTTGCCGGGCCGCACGATCTTGGCGGTGCCGAGCTTGTCGACGATCTCGCCGTCCGGCACCTCGCCCTTGGTGGCGTAGAGCGATTTGTGCTCGAAGAAGATGACCGGGTCGGGATCGCGCACCGCCGCCGCCAGCAAGCCGATGACGTCGGCCGGAGTTGACGGCGCGACAACCTTCAAGCCCGGGATCATCATGCACCAGTTCTCGACGCTCTGGCTATGTTGCGCGCCGAAGCGCGAGCCGGCGCCATTGCCGGTGCGCACCACGAGCGGACACTTGGTCTGTCCGTTCGACATATAACGGCTTTTGGGGAACTCGTTGGCAATGTAGTCGAAGCACACCGCGATGAAGTCCGAGAACATGATCTCGGCAATCGGCTTCAAGCCGGTCATGGCCGCGCCCATGGCGGCGCCCAAGATCGCCTGCTCGGAAATCGGCGTGTCGCGCACGCGCAACGGGCCGAACTGTTCGAACAAGCCGACGGTCGCCTTGAACACGCCGCCGGCTTTGGCCACGTCTTCGCCGAGGAACACGACATCGGGGTCGCGCGCCATTTCCTGCGCAATCCCCCGTATCACGGCATCTCTATAAGTCAGTTCCGCCATGCCCAGCCTCCATCGGCGTAGACATCGGTGGTGAGGATATCGACCGGCGGCACCGGCGCGGCCTTGCAGGCCTCGGTCGCGTCGTCGACCTCCTTGCGCACGCTGGCGTCGATATCGGCGATGGTCTTTTCCTTGACGCCGAATTGCAGCAGCCGCTCTTTATAGATCTTGATCGGGTCGCGCAGCTTCCAGCGGTCGAGCTCTCCCTCGGGACGATACTTGGCGGGGTCGGCGCGCGAATGACCGCTATGGCGGTAGGTCAGACATTCGATCAGCGACGGCCCCTCGCCGGCGCGCGCCTTGGCAAAGGCCTTCTGCGCCGTGCGGTAGACAATGTCTGCATCGTTGCCGTCGATGACGATGCGCTCGAGTCCATAGGCCGAGGCGCGGTCGGCCGCCGGATGCTCGACCGCGGTCACGTCGCCGATCGGCGTGTATTCCATGTACAGATTGTTCTCGCAGACAAAGATCACCGGCAGCTTCCACACCGCGGCGAAATTGAGCGCCTCGTGGAAGGCGCCGATGTTGGTGGTGCCGTCGCCGAAGAAGCAGACCGAGACATCCTTGGCGCCCTTGTACTGCGCGCGCCAGGCGGCGCCGCAGGCGATGGGGAGATGCGCGCCGATGATGGCGTAGGAACCCATCACGCCGTGCTCCTCCGAAGTGAGGTGCATGGAGCCGCCCTTGCCGCGCATCAGGCCGTTGTCGCGCTGCATCAGCTCGCCCAGCACTTTCTCGACCGGCACGCCGCGCGCCAGCGTGTGCGCGTGGCCGCGATAAGTACAGAAGCTGAGGTCGCCTTTCTGCATGGCCTCGGCAAAACCGGTGGCGATCGCCTCCTGCCCGAGCGACAGATGGCTGGTGCCCTTGACCAGATTTTGCAGGAACAGGTCGTAGGCGCGCTGTTCCGCCTCGCGCAGGCGCACCTGCGAGCGGTACATAGCGAGCCGCTTCTGCTCCCCGATATCGTCATTCAGGCCGGAACCCGTGGGTCCCGCCCGGTCCTTCGCTGTCGCCATGGGTGGTCCTTACAAGATCGTATGGTCGGCCGGAACTTAGCCCCGACAACCAAGGCCCCGCAACTCATTCCAAGGGGCCTTCGACCGCGGCTTCGCTGGTGGTGGATTTGCCCAACTGCCGCTCCCGGTGAAGCAAATAGAGGCCGGAGCCGATGACCATGGCCGCGCCGGCCAGGGTCCAGCCAGTGGGCAGATGGTCGAATACGAAATACCCGAAGATCACCACCCAGATGAGTTGGGTATAGATGAAGGGCGACAGCACCGACGCGGGGGCGAGCTTGTGGCCGGAAATCAGGCAGTAGTGGCCGACGCTGCCCAATACCCCGGTGCCGAGCAGCATCAGCGTGATGAGCCAATTCGCCGGCGCCTGCCAGACGAAGGGGATGACCGGCAGCATCACCAGCGCGCCGATGAAGTTGTTGTAGAACAGCGATGTCTGGTTTGAATTGGTGCGCGAGACGATGCGCGTCATCACCGCGTAAAGCCCGTAACAAATCGTCGCAGCCAGCGAAATCAGCGCGGCCGGCGGCAAGCCGGCAAAGCCCGGCCGCGTGATCAGCAATACGCCGCAGAATCCGAAACCGATCGCCGACCAGCGCCGCCAGCCCATCCACTCGCCCAGCATCGGCCCAGAAGCGATCGCGACGATGAATGGGAAGGTGAAGATGATCGACAGCGCCTCATCCAGTTGCAGCCGGCGCAGCGCAATGAAGTTGAGCGCGGTGGACGCGACCAGCAACACCGCACGCACGATCTGCATCCCGAGGCGGGCCGTGCGCAACAGCTCAGGATGCGTCAGCGGATTGGAGACGAACAGCGTCAGCACGAAAGCGCTGGTGTAGCGCGCCCAGGCCACCTCCAGACTGTCCATCTGCGTATTGAGATATTTCGCCGTGGTGTCGAGGCAGGCGAACAGCGCCACCGCCGCGCACATCAGGGCGATGCCGGTCAGCCTTTGGCGGCGCTGGAGAGCGAGGTCGGTCATCGCAGTTAGCGCTCGCGCTTCAGCGCGCTCTCGTGCCAGCGGTGCAGCATGAAATAGGAAAGCGCCGACAGCACAAAGAAGATGGCGACGCCGGCGAGCGACAGCAGCAGCAGCGCCGCGAACATGCGCGGGATGTTGAGCCGGTAGCCGGACTCGGCGATGCGATAGGCGAGCCCGGAGCCGGCGCCGGCGGAACCTGCGGCGATCTCCGCCACCACCGCGCCGATCAGCGACAGCCCGCCGGCGATGCGCAGGCCGGCCAGCATCTGCGGCAGCGCGGCCGGCAGTTTCAGCTTCCACAGCACCTGCCAGCGCGAGGCCTTGTACAGCTCGAACAGCGCCAGCAGATTGTGATCGACCGAGCTTAAGCCCAGCGTGGTGTTGGCGAGCACCGGGAAGAAGGCGACGATCCAGGCGCAGGCCAGCACCGCCAAAGGTTGCGGCAGATAGATCAGCAGCAGCGGCGCGATGGCGACGACCGGCGTGACCTGCAGAATGACGGCGTAAGGATAAAGCGAATATTCCACCACCCGCCATTGATTGAACGCGATCGCCAGCGCGATGCCGCCGACCGCGGCGAGGATGAAGCCCTCAAACGTGATGGTGAGCGTCACCAGCAGCGAGCGCCAGAGCAGGCCGCCGTCGGCAATGAGGGTCGACAATACAAGGCCGGGCCCCGGCAGCACATAAGGCGGAATGGCGAAGATCTTCACCACGGCGTGCCAGACCGCGACGACCAGCACGAGCACGAAAACCGGCAGGCCGATGCGCAGGGCGCGCGGACTCATGCTGCGTCTCCCATGGCCTGGCTCAGCGCCTGCGCGACCCGACGGCAGAAGCCGGCATAGTCGGCCGAGGTGCGGAAATGCTCGTCGCGCGGATAAGGCGCGGGGATCGCGATCTCCGTGAACACACGGCCCGGGCGCGGCGTCATCACCACGATGCGCTGTGACAGATAGACCGACTCGAACACCGAATGGGTGACGAAGATCACCGTGCGGCGCAGCTCCTGCCACACGCTGAGCAGGTCGTTGTTGAGCTTGAAGCGGTTGATCTCGTCGAGCGCTGCGAACGGCTCGTCCATCAGCAGCAATTGCGGTTCAGTGACCAGCGCGCGCGCGATCGAAGCGCGCATCTTCATGCCGCCGGACAGTTCGCGCGGGTAAGCCTGCGCGAAATCGGCAAGGCCGACACGCGCCAGCGCCTGGCCTACGGCGGCTGGCGCCTCGGCATGCGCAAGCTCGAGCGGCAGTTGCACATTGGCGGCGACGTCCGCCCACGGCATCAGCGTCGGCTCCTGGAACACGAAGCCGATCTTGCCGGCGCCGTTCCCTGGCCACTCCACCGCGCCTTCCGACGCCGCGCTCAAGCCGGCAATGATGCGCAGCGCCGTCGACTTGCCGCAGCCGGACGGCCCGAGCAGCGAGACAAATTCACCGTCGCGCACGGCCAGATCGAAGCCGCGCAGCGCGACGGTGCCGCTTTCGAACGTCTTGCCGACGCCGCGCAGCGAAACCACCGCTCGTGCTTGCGACGTCATTTCGGCCGCAGCTCGGCGCCGACGCCTTTGTTGACGAATTGCAGCGTATAGGCACGCTTGTAATCGAGGCCTGCTTTGACCACTCCGGCGCGCACCATCTTGTCGAAGAAGCTCTTCCAGTGCGCGTCGCTCATGGCGCCGATGCCGCCTTTCAGCGTGTCGCCGGAATTGACGATGCCATCCTGCTTCATCTTGGCGATCGAATAGGCCAGCAGGTCGTCGGTCATCTCCGGATTTTGTTTCTTGATGAGCGCGTTGCCGGGCCGGCTGTCGCCATAAAGGTAGTGATACCAGCCGATGGCGGAGGCATCGACAAAACGCTGCACCAGGTCCGGTTTCTTCTCGACGAGGTCGCGGCGCGTCTCGATCAGCGTCGAATAGCTGTTGAAGCCAAAATCGGCGAGCAAAAAGACCTTCGGCTTGAAGCCGGCCTGTTTCTCGACCGCGAACGGCTCCGACGTCACATAGCCCTCCATGGCGGAGTTCTTGTCGGCGAGAAACGGCTGGGCGTTGAACGTGTAGGGCTTTACCTTCGACTCGTTGAAGCCGTAGTCGGCCTTCAGCCATTGGAAATAGGTGGTCATGCCCTCCTTGGAGACGAAGAGCGTGTGCGACTTGAGATCGTCGAGCGCCTTCACATCCGGATGCGCGATCAGAACCTGCGGGTCTTTCTGGAAGCTCGCGGCCACGGCGACGGTCGGAATATTGTGCTCGACCGCATCGAACGACTGCAGCGAATTCGCGCTCATGAAGAAGTCGAGCTTGCCGACCGGCAGCAGGATGCGGTTGTTCACGTTCGGCCCACCCGGGGCGATGGTCACGTCCAGCCCGTATTTGCGGTAGGTGCCGTCGGCGAGCGCTTGGTAGAAACCGCCGTGCTCGGCCTCCGCCACCCAATTGGTGCCGAAGCGCACCTTGTCGAGCTGCTGGCCATGCGCGGAACAAAGACCCGCGACCAATCCTGCCAAGAAAGCCACCAAACGCATCATGACGGCACTTTGTCATTGCTGCGTAGCGGCCGGCAAGCGCCTTACGGCAAAAGGATCGGGCGGCTGGCTTGCTTTGGCGCTGACGATTTGCATTGATAATCCAAACAAACACAACCGCGGCCGGTAATGGCCAAGCGGAACCATAAACGCTCAGGGAGGATGCCATGCCGCTTGCAAAAAGCCTGCTCACGCTCGCGCTTGCGACCGCGCTGTCGATCGGGACCGCCGCCGCACAAACTGAAATCAAATTCGGCCACGTCGGCGAGCCGGGCTCGCTGTTCGATCTGTCCGCGCAGGAATTCGCCAAGCGGGCCAATGCCAAGCTCGGCAACAAAGCGAAGGTGACGGTCTACGGATCGAGCCAGCTCGGCGGCGACGCCGAGCTGATGAAGAAGCTCAAGCTCGGCACCGTCGATCTCGCGCTGCCTTCGACCGTGATGTCGTCGCAGGTACCGATCTTTGGCCTGTTCGAGATGCCGTATCTGGTCAAAGACCGTAACCATATGGCCAAGATCCGCGACCAGATCGTGGTGCCGAGCATGGAGCCGGCCGCGGAAAAGTCCGGCTATCACATCATCGCGGTGTGGGAGAACGGCTTCCGCCAGATCACCAACAGCAAGCATCCGATCGTGAAGCCGGAAGATCTCGCCGGCCTCAAGCTGCGCGTGCCGCAGGGCGGCTGGCGCGTGAAAATGTTCCAGGCCTACGGCGCCAACCCGAGCCCGCTCGCGCTGTCGGAAGTGTTCGTCGCGCTGCAGACCGGCGTGATGGACGCGCAGGAAAATCCGCTGGCGCAGATCTATCCTTCGCGCTTCTACGAAGTGCAGAAATATCTGTCGATGACCGGCCACGTCTATACGCCGGCCTTTGTCACGGCCGGCGCCAGCTGGTCGCGGCTGCCGCCGGACGTGCAGAAGATCCTTGCGGATACCGCCGTCGAAATGCAGCCGGTGGTCTATAAGATCGCCGCCGATCTCGACAACGACCTGCTGGTCAAGCTCAAGAAGGCGGGCATGCAGGTCAACGAGGCCGACAAGGACGCCTTCATCAAGGCCAGCACGAAGATCTACGACGAGTTCTCCAAGGAAGTGCCCGGCGGCAAAGAGCTGATCGACAAAGCGCTGGCGCTCGGCAAATCATCCTGACTTTATCGAACGCGGGGCCGGCCCCAAGCGGCCGGCCTCATTCTTTTGTGAAGACCGGAGCGTGACGTGAATTTTGCGAGCATACGGGCGGGCTTTGAACGGCTGCTTGAAAACATTGTCATCTTCCTGGTCGCGACGCTGACTCTGCTGGTGATCGCCGGTTTCATCTTCCGCTACGTCGGCTATTCGCTGGCCTGGTACGACGAGACCGCTTCGGTCGGGCTGGTGTGGCTCACTTATTACGGTTCCGCGCTGGCGGCGCTGAAAGGCGCCCATATCGGTGTGCCCGGCTTCGTCAATGCCATGCCGCCGCGCATCCGCGTCTGCGTGACGTTGTTCGCCGAAGCCTGCGTCTTTTTGTTTTTCATCGTGCTGGCGTGGACCGGCGTGCAGGTGCTGGTCGTGCTCGGCGGCGACGGTATGGTCAGCCTGCCGTGGGTGCCGCTGCGCCTGACCGACTCGGCGATCCCGATCGGCGCCGTGCTGTTCATCATTGCGGAAGCGCTGCGCTTTCCTGAAATCATGCGGGAGGCGCGCGGCGGCGGATTTCTCGACACCGAAACGCTGGAAGCTATTTCGGCCGGCGCGCCGGATACCCATGCCGAAAAGAAGCCCGCGAAGCGCAAGAAGGCCGCAAAGAAGGGCAAGAAGCGATGACCATCACGCTCATGCTCATCGGCATGCTGGCGCTTGCCGTCATCAACGTCCCGATCGCCATTGCGCTGTCGTTCGTCGCCATGCTGGCGATCTTCTTCGTGCAAGGGCCGCACATGCTGCCCAACTTGGCGTTGGTGATGCTCGACGGCGCATCGAGCTTCCCGCTGCTGGCGATCCCGCTGTTCATCTTGTCCGGCGCGATCATGAACGCGTCGTCGATCTCGCGCCGGCTGATCGCATTTGCTTCGTCGCTGGTTGGGTTCGTGCGCGGCGGCTTGTCGATGGTGTCGATCGGCACTTCGGTGTTTTTCGCGGAGATTTCCGGGTCCGCCGTTGCCGACGTGGCAGCGCTCGGCACGATCCTCATCCCGGCGATGAAGAACCGCGGCTATTCGAAGGAGGTCGCGGCCGCCACCATGTCCTCGGCGGCGAGCCTCGCCATCATCATCCCGCCGTCGATCCCGATGATCCTCTACGCCGTTATGGCGCAGACCTCGGTGGTCAAGCTGTTCGTCGCCGGCATCATCCCCGGCCTGCTCGGCGCGCTGTTCATGGCGGCAGCGGCCTATTACCACGCGGTCAAATATAATTTCCCAAGCGAAGCGCGTTTCCAAATCGCCAATGTCTGGCACACCTTCAAGGAAGCGCTGTGGGCCTTCATTCTTCCGATCGCAATCCTCGGCAGTATTTTCGGCGGCATCGTCACCGCCACCGAAGGCGCCGGCATGGCGGTGGTCGCTTCAATCGTCGTGGGCGGGCTGATCTACCGCGATCTCGATTTCCGCGAATTGCGCAAGGCCTGCATCGACGGCGGCGTCCAGACCGCCGTGGTGATGCTGCTGGTCGCGGCCTCGGCGCTGATTGGAACCTTCCTCACCGAAGCGCAGCTGCCGCAGGAGCTCGGCGCCGCGATCACCGACATCACCACCAACAAATATGTCGTGCTGCTGCTGCTCAATGTCGCCTTCCTGATCCTCGGCATGTTCCTGCACTCGGCCGCGGCGATCATTCTCGTCATCCCCATCGTGATGCCGATGGTGAACGCGGTCGGCATCGATCCCATTCACTTCGGGCTGGTGGTGACGCTTAATTTGGCGATCGGGCAGCAAACGCCGCCGGTGGCGAGCGTGCTGATGACGGCCTGCGCCATCGCCAAGGCCGATATCTGGGAAACGACCAAGGTCAATATTCCCTACATCGCGGCGTTGCTGTTCGTGCTGTTCCTGTGCACTTACGTGCCGTGGATCTCGCTCTCCCTGGTGCACCTGTTCTACGGCTAGGCAAGCTCGGCGCGCACGATCTTGGCGCCTTCGACCATCGCCCGCATTTTTCCGTAGGCCACCTCGCGCGGCAGGTATTTCAGACCGCAATCGGGCGCCACCACGATGCGCTCGGCCGGCACGTGCGGCAGCGCGCGGCGGATGCGCGCCGCGACCGTCTCCTGCGTCTCGATCTTCATGTCGGAGAGGTCGAGCACGCCGAGAATGATGGTCTTGCCCGGCAGCTTGTCCAGCACCGAGCAATCGAGATTGGATTGCGCCGTTTCGACTGACACCTGCTGCACGGCCGAGGAAGCCAGCTCGGGCAGGAACGAGTAGCCTTCCGGCCGGACGTGGATGATGGCGGCGTAGCCGAAGCAGATGTGGATCGCGGTGGTGCCTTTGACGCCATCGAGCGCGGCTTCCAGGCCGAGCAGGCCGATCTTGCGCGCCTTGTCCGGCCGCGCCTGCATGTAGGGCTCGTCGATCTGCACGATGTCGGCGCCGGCCGCAAACAAATCCTTAATCTCGGTATTCACCGCGGCGGCATAGTCGAGCACCATCTCCTGCTCGTCCTTGTAGAAATCGTTTTGCGCCTGCTGCGACATCGTAAACGGGCCGGGCACGGTGATCTTGATGGCGCGGGAGGTCGCGGCGCGCAGGAACTCCACGTCACGCACTTCAACCGGATATTTGCGGCGGATCTTGCCGGTGACGCGCGGAACCGGATTGGGATGGCCGGAGCGGTCGAGCGCGGTACCGGGATTGTCGATATCCACGCCTTCCAGCGCGGTGGCGAACCGGTTGGAATAGCTTTCGCGGCGCTGCTCGCCATCGGTGATGATGTCGAGGCCGGCGCGCTCCTGCTCGCGGATGGCGATGAGCGTCGCGTCGTCCTGCGCCTGCTCGAGATATTCGGGCGCCACGCGCCACAGCTCCTTGGCGCGCACGCGCGGCGGAAAGCGGCCTGCCAGATTCTTGCGGTCAATCAGCCAGTCCGGCTGCGCGTAGGAACCGACCAGCGAGGTCGGCAGCAGCGGCAACGCCATCGTCTCCTCCCGGGAACGGCACGCCTTTGCCGGCGCATTCTATTGGGCGTGACTATCCGTCTTCGCGCCGCCCGCCGCAATACTCATCGCCAGCACGCGAGCGACATGCAGTGCGTCGCGCCCGGCGCCGTCGTGGATCTGATGCCGGCAGGACGTGCCGTCGGCCACGATCAGCGCATCGGAAGCCGCCTTGCGCACCGCCGGCAGCAGCGATAGCTCGCCCATCTTGAGCGAGACATCGATCGTGTCAGCATCGTATCCGAAGCTGCCGGCCATGCCGCAGCAGCTCGAACTCGACGGTCTCGACATGGAGTTCCGGCACGAGCTTGAGCACGCTCTCCACCGCACCCATGGCGTCGAACGCCTTCTGGTGGCAATGGCCGTGCACCAGCGCTTTTCGCTCGAGCGGACCAAGCGGCAGGTTGAGGCGGCCGGCGGCCTTTTCGCGCGCGAGGAATTCCTCCAGCAGCAGCGCGTTGCCCGCCAACGCGTCGATGGTCGCGCCCTTGAACAGCGCCGGCAATTCGTCGCGGAAGGTGAACAGGCAGCTCGGCTCCAGACCGATCACCGGCATGCCGCGCGCAAGATAGGGACCGAGCGCGGCGAGCGTGCGCTCCATCTCGTGCCGCGCCTCTTCGATCTGCCCGACCGAGAGAAAAGTGCGGCCGCAACAGAGCGGGCGCTCCTCGTCGTCGTTCGGCAACAGCGCGTGGACGCGATAGCCGCCGGCGACCAGGACGCGCACGGCGGCGTCGAGATTTTCGCGCTCGAAATAACGGTTGAAGGTGTCGGCGAACAGCACCACGTCGCGACCGGCGTCACCCGCTGCCGCCGAATAAGCCCAATCGGAGCGGTCCTGATAAACATCGGCGCGCCATTTCGGCAGGCTGCGTTTGCGGGAAAATCCGGCGAACAATTCGGATGCCTGGCGCAGAATCGGACTGTCATTGCGCAGATTGAACAGCCACGGATGCTGTGCGGCGTAGGGCGCGTAGTGCGGCAGCCAGCCGATCATACGATCGTGCCAGCTCGGCATGCCGCGCTTGGCGGCACGCGCGGCCAGCACCTCGATCTTCATGCGCGCCATGTCGACGCCGGTCGGGCATTCGCGCTTGCAGGCCTTGCAGGAGACGCAGAGCTTCAGCGTCTCGGTCATCTCGTCGGAGACGAGCGCGTCGGGCCCGAGCTGGCCGGTGACGGCGAGCCGCAGCGTGTTGGCGCGGCCGCGGGTGACGTCGCGCTCGTCGCGCGTGACGCGATAACTCGGGCACATTACGCCGCCGGCGAGCTTACGGCAGGCGCCGTTGTTGTTGCACATCTCGACCGCGCCCTGGAAACCGCTGCCGCTGCCCGGATAGGCCGACCAGTCGAGGTGGGTATCGAACGGCTCGCCGCGATAACCCGGCGCGTAGCGGAACAGGCTGCGCTCGTCGAACTTGGGTGCGCGCACCACTTTGCCGGGATTGAACAGCCGCTGCGGATCGAAGCGGTCCTTCACCTCTTCGAAGGCGCGCGCAAGCCGCGAGCCGAACATCGGCTCGTTGAACTCCGAGCGCACCAGGCCGTCACCGTGTTCGCCGGAATGCGAACCCTTGTATGCGCGCACCATGGCGAAGGCCTCTTCGGCGATTTCGCGCATGGCATGCACGTCTTTTTCTTGGCGCAGATTGAGGATCGGCCGCACGTGCAGACAGCCGGAGCCGGCATGGGCGTACCAGGTGCCGCGCGTGCCGTGCTTCTCGAAAATCTGCGTGAGACGCGAGGTGTATTCGGCGAGGTGCTCGAGCGGCACCGCGCAATCTTCGACGAAGGAGACCGGTTTCCCCTCCTCCTTCATCGACATCATGATGTTGAGGCCGGAGGTGCGCACCTCGGCGATCGCCGCCTGCAATTCGGGGCTGAGCACCTCGACCACACCACCCCATTTGGCGCCGCTCTGATCCCAGCCGAAGCCGAGATCGCCGATCAGCTCCTTCAGATCCATCAGATTGCGCACGTTGTCTTCTTGGTCCTCATCGCCGAATTCGACAACCAGCGCTGCTTCCGGCGTGCCACGCACGAATTTTTCCAGCGTCGGCTTAAAGATCGCGATCTCGCGCGCGAGCTCGATCATGGTGCGGTCGATCAGCTCGACCGCGATCGGGTTGAGCCGCACGATGTGCTGTGCCGCCTGCATCGCCTCGTAGAAGCTGCCGAAGTGCACCGCGCCGACCGCGCGGCGCGGCAAGAGCGGCGACAGCGCAAGCTCGACGCGGGTCGAAAAGGCGAGCGTACCTTCCGAGCCGACCAGGATATGCGCGAGATTGATGTCGTTGCGTCCCGGCGTCAGCGCGTCGAGATTGTAGCCGCCGACCCGACGCTGCACTTTCGGAAAGCGCGCCTCGATCTCGCTCGCTTCGCGCGCGCCGATGGCAAGCAGATCCTTGGCGAGCGGACGCAGCGGCGCCGGCACATCGTTGAGATTGCCGCCGATGCGGCCGAAATGACCGAGGCTGCCGTCCGCCAGCACAGCTTCGATGGAGACGACATTGTCGCGCATGCTGCCGTAACGCATCGAACGGCCGCCGCAGGAATTGTTGGCCGCCATGCCGCCGATGGTGGCGCGCGACGAGGTCGAGATGTCGACCGGAAACCAGAGTCCATGCGGCTTGAGCTGGCGGTTGAGATCGTCAAGGACGATGCCGGGCTCGACGGTGCAGCGCGCGCGCTTGACATCGAGGTCGAGGACGCGCGTGAGGTACTTCGAGCAGTCGACGACCAGCGATTCCCCGACCGTTTGCCCGGCCTGCGACGTTCCGCCGCCCCGCGCCAACACGCTGACGCCTTCGGTACGGGCAATTCCTATCGCCCGTTCGGCTTCTTCTATCGTGCGGGGGGCGACCACGCCGACCGGCAGAATCTGGTAATGCGAGGCGTCGGTCGAATAGCGGCCGCGCGTGAAGCGGTCGAAATGCACATCCCCGCTCAACTCGGCCTTCAGCCGCCGTTCCAGGCCGGGCATCACAACCGCCACGTTTCTTATTCCTTTTTGGGCCTCGTTGCCCCTATGCAGCAGGGGCTTGTTCGCTTTGCGCAAAACCGCTTGACCCGACTGTTACATTCATAGTTCAACGCAGCAAGACACCGCTCCCTCGCCGGGACGGGCCGGGAATATCCCGAAAACCATTGAATTACCGCCGTTTAGGAGTGGACTGGCTATGGCTCAGAATTCTTCGCGTCCGGTTGGGCGCCATCTCCTGCACATCCCGGGACCGACACCCGTTCCCGATCGCATCCTGCGGGCGATGGACACGCCGATCATCGACCACCGCGGTCCGGAATTTTCCAAGCTGGCCAAGCGCTGCCTCGACGGCATCAAGACCATCTTCAAGACCACCAACCCGGTGATCATCTACACCGCGACCGGCACAGGCGCGTGGGAAGCAGCCCTCGTCAACACGTTATCGCCCGGCGACCGCGTGCTGATGGTGGAGACCGGCCAGTTCGCCACGCTGTGGAAGAAGATGGCCGAGAAGCTCGGTCTCAAGCCCGAATTCATTTCGACCGACTGGCGTCATGGCGCCGACCCGAAGGCGATCGAAGCCAAGCTGCGCGAAGACAAGAACAAAGAGATCAAGGCCGTCTGCGTCCTGCACAACGAGACCTCGACCGGCGCTCTCACACCCATTGCCGAAATCCGCAAAGCGATCGACGCCGCCAACCACCCGGCGCTGTTCTTCGTCGACACCATCTCCTCGCTCGCTTCCGCCGATTACCGGCATGACGAGTGGGGCGTCGACGTGTCCGTCGGCGGCGCGCAGAAGGGCCTGATGCTGCCGCCCGGCATGTCATTCAACGCGGTGAGCGACAAGGCGCTCGCCGCCAACAAGACCTCCAAGCTTACCAAGTCTTTCTGGGCCTGGGACGAGATGCTGGCGATGAACAAAGTCGGCTTCTTCCCCTACACGCCGGGAACGCAGATGCTGCAAGGCCTCGCCGTCGGCATCGAGATGCTGCATGAGGAAGGCCTCGACAACGTGTTTGGCCGCCACGACCGGCTGGCGGAAGCAACCCGCCGCGCGATCAAAGCCTGGGGCCTCGAGAACCTCAACAAGAATGCCAGCCAGTATTCGCCGACCATCACCGCGATCCTGATGCCGGACGGACACGACGCCGACAAGTTCCGCGCGCTGGCGCTCGAGGAGTTCAACATCTCCTACGGCGCGAGCTTCGGCGCCTATGCCGGCAAGTATTTCCGCATCGGCCACCTCGGCGACATCAACGACGCCGCGCTGATCGCGGGTCTTGGCGCAACCGAAATGGCGTTGTCGCTCGCGGGCGTGCCGTTCAAGAAAGGCGGCGTGCAGGTGGCGATGGACTATCTCGTGTCCGCGCTCGGCGGCAGCGCCAAGAAGGCCGCGGCGGAATAACACTCTCTCCGCTCGTCCCCGCGGAAGCGGGGACCCAGCTTCTTGCATTCAACCGGCTGGATTCCCGCTTGCGCGGGAATGAGCGGATTGCAGCACGCTAGCGACGAAATCTGAAATTGCCTTGAGCGTCGCCTCGGGCGCTTCGCGCTGCGGCGAATGCTTGGCGCCTTTGAGCAGCGCGACCTCGACCGGGCAGTAGCATTCCTGCTCGGCGATCTCGATCTGCTTCACCGTGCCGTATTGATCGTCCTCGCCTTGCACGATCAGCAGCGGCACGCGGATATAGGCGAGGAATTCGGTGATGCCCCATTTGCGGAAATCGGGATCGAGCCAGGCGCCGTTCCAGCCCTGGAAGGCGTTGTCGACGTCAGCATGCCAGCGCGCAAGCCGCGCCTGTAGGTCACCGGTCTCGTAAGCCTTCTTCGCTTCGACGATGGAGGCGATACCGGAATCCTCGGTGAAGAAATGCGGGGCGATCAGCACGAGGCCGCCGACGCGGTGGTCCTGATGCGAGCCGGCGTAGATTGCCGCGATCGAGGCGCCGTCGCTGTGCCCAATAAGCAGGCCGCGCTCGAAGCCAATGGCGTCGAGCAGCTTTGGCAGCGTCTCGCGCGCTTCATCATGCATGTAAGTCAGCGGACGCGGCAGCTTGACCGGCGAGGATTTGCCATAGCCGGCGCGCGAATAAACGAAGACGCCGCAGCCGGTCGCGTTCTGCAATTTTTCGGGAAAGTCACCCCACAGGCCGACGCAGCCGAGGCCTTCGTGCAGCAGCGCCAGCGTCGGCGCCTGGTCGGGCCGCGGTCCGATCATGCGGTATTCGAGCCGCTGTGCGCCGATATCGAGGAAGCCCGCGTCGTCCAATGGCATTGGCGATTAGGAGTGACCTTCGGCGCGCAGCTTGAAGCGCTGAATTTTGCCAGTCGCGGTCTTCGGCAGCTCGATGCGGAACTCGATCCAGCGCGGATATTTGAACGGCGCCAGCTTCTGCTTGACGTGCTCCTGCAACGCGTTCACCAGCTCATCCGTTGCCTTGTCGGGGACCTTGAGCACGACAAAGGCTTTCGGCTTGACCAGCTTCTGGTCGTCGAACCAGCCGACCACCGCCGCTTCCAGCACGTCCGGGTGCGACGACAGAGCGGCCTCGACCTCGAACGGCGAGACGTACAGGCCGGACACTTTCAGCATGTCGTCGGCGCGGCCGCAGCAGACGTAATAACCTTCTTCATCCTCGATGTATTTGTCGCCCGAGCGCGTCCATTCGCCCTGGAAGGTCGAGCGCGACTTCTCGCGGTTGTTCCAATACATGATCGCGCTGGTCGGCCCGCGCACATAGAGCTCGCCCATTTCGCCTTGTTCGACTTCATCGCCATCTTCGCCGACGAGCTTGATGTCGTAGCCGGGCACCGCGCGGCCGGTGGTGCCGTACTTCGTCGCGCCCGGCACGTTGGTCAGATAAATGTGCAACATCTCGGTGGTGCCGAGCCCGTCGGAAATCTCCACGCCGTAGCGCTCCTTCCAGCGCTTGGCGATCTCTTCCGGCAGCGCCTCGCCGGCGGAGATACAGCGGCGGATTTTCACCTCGGACTTTTGCGGCGCGTTCGGGCTCGCCAGAAACGCCGCGTAGAAAGTCGGCACCGCGTAGAACACCGTGACCGGATGTTTCTTGAGCAGCGCCGCGACGCCGTCAGCCGTCGGCCGCTTGGCGTTGAGCACCGTGGTGGCACCGACCGACAGCGGAAACGTCATGGCGTTGCCGAGGCCATAGGCGAAGAACAACTTCGCCACCGAATAGCAGACGTCGCTTTCCTTGATGCCGGCAACCGGCGTGCCGTAGAGGTCCGCCGTGAGCTTGAGGCTCGCATGCACATGCACCGCGCCCTTCGGCTTGCCCGTCGAGCCGGAGGTGTAGAGCCAGAACGCCATGTCGTCGGCCACCGTCGGCGCGGTGTAATCCTCCGGCTCGTCGGCGCCGATCAGATCCTCGAACAGGCGATAGCCGTGCGGATTGGCGCCCGACACGATGACGTGCTCGAGATCGGAGCTTTGCTTGATGAGCTTTTCGAATTTCGGGAACAGTGCCTCCGACACCACCAGGCATTTGGCGCGGCTGTCGGCCAGCATGAAGCGGTAATCGTCTTCGGTGAGCAGCGTGTTGACCGGTACCGCGATGATGCCGGCCTTGAGGCAGCCGAGAAACGCAGTCGGCCAGTCGATGGTGTCGAGCAGCGCCATCAGCACGCGCTCTTCGCGCCGGATGCCGAGGCCGCGCAAGGCCGTTGAGAAGCGCGCGACGCGGTCGGCGAGCTGGCCGTAGGTGAGCGTGCCGCGCGCGTCGATATAGGCCGGTTTGTTGGCGCGGCCGGCGGCGAGATTCAATTGCAGCACGTCGGCGGCAAAATTGTAGTCGCGTGGGACTTGTGGGTCTTGGCCCACGGAGCCATGCGCGCTCGGCGCGTCGGCACGCGCTTCGGCAACAGCCATTGTTTTTCCTCCCGAGACGGTGCGTATTATGCCCCGCAAAACCAGGGCCTGCAAAGCGAAGCATAATTCGCCGCGTCAAAGCCGCATTCGGAGCCATGTTCATGATCTTCAGCCGCGACCGCATCCTCACCACCCATGTCGGCAGCCTGCCGCGCAACGACAAACTGTCCGACCTGCTGATGGCGCAGGAGGAAGGCAAAGCCTACGACCCGAAAGTGATGGCGGCTGAAATGGACGGCGCGGTGCGCCACGTCGTGCAGAAGCAGATGGAGGCTGGCATCGACATCGGCAACGACGGCGAGCAGCGCCGCATTTCATTTCAGACCTACGTGCCGCAACGCATGACCGGCTTTGCCGGCGTATCGAAGCGCCGGCGCGGCATCGAGTTCGAGGAATTTCCCGAGCTGCTGACCTATCTGATGCGGCGTTTCCCGCACGCGGCGAAGAGCCAGCAACGCGCGCCGGAAGCGCAAGCCGACATCAAGTACAAGGACATGAAGCCGATCACCGAGGAAACAGCGGGCTTCAACAAGATCGCCGACGAGCTCGGCGCCTTTTCCGAACGTTTCATGACGGCGCCCTCGCCCGGCATCATTTCGACCACGATGCTCAACGCCTATTACAAATCGCACGACGATTATCTCGACGCCATCGCGCGCGAGATGAAGAACGAGTATCAAACGATCCACAAAGCCGGCCTGCTCCTGCAGATCGACGCGCCCGATCTCGCCATGGATCGCGTCATGATGTACCGCGACCTCGACGACGCCGGCTTCGTCAAGCGCGTCGAGCGGCACGTGCAGGCGATCAACGACGGCATCGCCGGCATTCCGCGCGACCGCGTGCGGCTGCATGTCTGCTACGGCAACTGGGAAGGCCCGCACATCCACGACGTCGCGCTGGAGACGATTTTGCCGGCGCTCTATCAGGCCAAGGTCGGCGCGCTGTCGATCGAGTTTTCCAATCCGCGCCATGCGCACGAGTACGAGGCGCTGAAGAAGCATCCGCTGCCGAAGGACATGCTGCTGATTCCCGGTGTCGTGGAGACGACGTCGAATTTCGTCGAGCACCCGGAAGTAGTGGCGCGGCGCATCGAGGAAGCGGTGTGCACCGTCGGCGACCGCGAGCGGGTGATCGCCTCGACCGATTGCGGCTTCGGCACCTTCACCAAGCGTGAGTGGGTGATCGAGCCGGTGGTGTGGCTGAAACTCGCCGCCATCCGCAAGGGCGCCGACATCGCCTCGGCGCGGCTGTGGGGGCGCAAGAGCGCGGTTTAGCTAGCCAACGCCGTGCCCCGCGTTCAGCCTGGCTGCGCCGCGAGCTTGGGCCGCCGCGGGTGGCCGAACCAGGCGCCCGAGGCGACCGCAGCCGCGTTGAGCACGCCGAAGATCACCAGCGCTACGGCCAGGGCCACGAACAGGCCGAAGCTGTTGCCGAATTTGGCGGCGGCGAGCCAGCCGCCGCCGGCCGAGATCAGCACACGCGCGGTCGCGGCCAGCATCGGCCAGCCGAGACGTCCGGCGCCTTGCGAGGCGAAATAGAGCGCGAGGCCGGCGCCGAAGAATCCGTAGAACGGTCCGACCGTGCGCAGATAGAGCGCGCCATAGGCGAGCATCTGCGCATCGCCGCCGAACAACGTCAGCCAGGCCTGCGGGAACAGCGCGGCAAGAATCCCGATCGCTTCGGTCAAGCCGCCGGCGATCGCCGCGCCGGTCCAGGCGACGCGCAACGCGCGTTCCGGCCAGCCGGCGCCGATCGAGGTGCCGACCATGGCCGCGACCGGCGCGCCCAGGCCGAACACCAGCGGCACCAGCAGATATTCGAGCCGCACGCCAGTGCCATAACCGGCAACCGCGGCGGGTCCGACCAGTCCGGCCAAGCCCGTCGCCACCACGGCGGTGACGTTGGTCGACAGGCTGATCACCGAGGAGGCAAGGCCGACGCGGAGGATCTCTTTGAGCGGCGCCCACGTGAGCTTCGGCGGCTTGAGCGGCGGCGACAGCAAACCGCGGCCGGACCAGATGTACCAGGCGAAGATCGCGCAGCCGACGATATAATAGATCAGCACGGCCACCGCGCCGCCGGCGATGCCGAGCCGCGGCAGCGGGCCGACGCCGAAGATCAGCATCGGCGAAATCGGAATCAGGAAGAAGGCGCCGGCGGTGATGACGCTCGCCGGCAGGATCATGTTGCCGGTGGCGCGGATCATCGCGGCCATCGAATTGAACAGCCACAGCGGAATGGCGGCGGCGAAGATGATGTTCGAATAGGTCACCGCCCCGGCGAGCGAGCCGTTGTGGCCGCCCATCAGCGCGTAGAGCTTCGGCCCCCACAGCAGCGCGGCGGCGGTGGTCGCCGCGCTCAGCACCAGCGTGATGACGAGCGCGTGCCAGACCAGCGCGTTGGCCCGCGCGCGATCGCCGGCGCCGAGCGCGCGCGCGATCGCCGAGAGTATGCCGCCGCCCATTGCCCCGGCCGACACCATCACCAGCAGCATGAAGGGCGGGAATACCAGCGCCATGGCGGCGAGCGCGTCGACGCCGAGCTTGGCGACGAAATAGGTCTCGATCAGGCCGATGCAGGTCTGCACCACCATGACCGCGACGTTGGGGAGCGCCAGCCGCACGATGGTGGCGCCGACCGGGGCCTCCAGCAAAGCTTTGGTCCGGGCATCCATGCGCGCCTCCGCCGAAATAAGTGCATATGCACGTTACTTGACATCTAATACGTGCATATGCACTTATTGGCAAGAGCGTTCCCCGTGCCCGCAGGAATACGAGCTATGCCGAAAAAGAGCCCCACAACCGATGCGGCCGACCAGACCCCCTGCAACTGCCTGGCCTTGCGGCAGGCCGCGCGCCATCTCAGCCAGATCTACGACGACCATCTGGCGCAGGAGGGCCTGCGCACCACGCAATATTCGATCCTGTCAAAACTGAACCGGCTGGGGCCACTGCCGATAGGCAAGCTCGCCGACACGATGGTGCTGGAACGCACCGCGCTTGCCCGCGCGCTGCAGCCGCTGGAACGCGACGGGCTGGTTTCGGTGGGCGCCGGCCCAGACGGACGCACCCGCAAGGTGACGCTGACCGCCGCCGGCGACAGCCGGTTGAAGGCGGCGGCGGCCTGCTGGCGGCGCGCGCAAAAGGAATTCGAAGCCGCCTTCGGCGCGGCCGATGCCGCCGCCTTGCGCACGATGCTGCGGCGCGTAGTTGCCGCAGCCTGAGCCTGTGGCTCCCGCTTCCGGCGGGGTGTATAAGCTCCCCGAACCGCGCCCCCTGACGGGCGCCATCACGAATTCGCCGCCAAGAGCCGGACGGAGGAGCCCATCATGGACGAGAGAACGCGCGAGCCGCGCAAGATCACCGCCGAGGACATCAACCCGCGTTACAATTGGGGCCGCCATCTGCCGGCCCTCGGCACCATGGGCGTCGATTTCGAGGAGCGCGTCGACTACCGGCGCATGCACCGCTACCGGCTCGCCCGTGCGCAAGCGGCGTTGGAGAAATCCGAGTGCGGCGCGCTGCTGCTGTTCGACGACAACAACGTCCGCTACGTCACCTCGACCAAGATCGGCGAATGGGCGCGCGACAAGCTGTCGCGCTTCGCGCTGCTGATCCGTGGCCAGGATCCGATCCTGTGGGACTTCGGCTCGGCCGCCATGCATCACAAGCTGTACTCGCCCTGGCTGCCGCCGGAAAATTGCCGGGCCGGCCTCGTGGGCCTGCGCGGCACCGTCGATCCCGCCTTCGGCCTGATGAAGCGCCACGCCGAGGAAATGGCCTCGATCCTGAAAGCGGCCGGCGTCGCCAAGATGCCGGTCGGCGTCGACATCATCGAGCCGCCGATGATGTTCGAGCTGGAGAAGGCCGGGCTCAAGATCAAGGACGGCCAGCAGATCATGCTGAGCGCGCGCGAGGTCAAATCGTCCGACGAGATCGCGCTGTTGAACCGCGCCGCGGCCATGGTCGACGGCGCCTATGACGTGGTCAACGAGATGCTGCGTCCGGGCATTCGCGAGAACGACATCGTCGCCGAGGTCAACAAATTCCTCTACACGCACGGCTCCGACGACGTCGAGGCAGTCAACGCCATCTCCGGCGAGCGCTGCAGTCCGCACCCGCACAATTTCACCGACCGCATGATCCGCCCGGGCGACCAGGCCTTCTTCGACATTCTGCAGGCGTTCATGGGCTATCGCACTTGCTACTACCGCACCTTCAACGTGGTGCGCGCGACGCCGGCGCAGCACGACGCCTACCGCATGGCGCGCGAATGGCTCGACAACGCCATCGAGCGCATCAAGCCCGGCGCCTCGACCGCGCATATCTGCGAGGTGTTCCCGAAGGCGCAGGAGTTCGGCTTCCCCGACGAGATGGCGGCCTTCGGCCTGCAGTTCGCACACGGCCTCGGGCTGAACCTGCACGAGCGGCCGATCATCTCGCGCGTGGTGTCGATGGATCACCCGACCGAGATCGTGGAAGGCATGGTGTTCGCGATCGAGACCTATTGCCCGGCGACCGACGGCTTCTCCGCCGCGCGCATCGAGGAAGAGGTCGTGGTCACCGACAAGGGCTGCCGCCTGATCTCGCTGTTCCCGGCGGAAGAGCTGCCGATCAGCGCTAAGTATTGATAATGGAGCGATCGCCCGAAAACGAGCCGCCGCGCAGCGCCGCGGCGGCGGTCTCGCGCGGCTTGCGCGGGCGCTGTCCGGCCTGCGGCGTCGGCAGCATGTTTCGCGCCTTCCTGAAGGTGAACGACGCCTGCCCGCACTGCGCCGAGGAACTGCATCACCACCGCGCCGACGATTTTCCCGCCTATCTGGTGATCGTCATCGTCGGCCATATCCTGGTGCCGATCGTGCTGGCTGTGGAAACCGAAATCGCTCCGGCGATCTGGATCAGCATGACGCTGTGGCCGGCGGTCGCGCTGGCGATGACGCTCGGTCTGCTGCAGCCGGTGAAGGGCGCCGTGGTCGCCATCCAATGGTACGGCGGGATGCACGGCTTCGAAGCGGCGAAGAAGGCGCGGGTGCTCGCCGCCGCGCCGGCCGGAACCGATCGCGCGCTGCAGATCGAATAACGCGGGTCACGCCGCGCGCACGCGCGCGACGAAATCCTGGGCTTCTTCCTGCAAGGCGTTGGCTTGGCGGTTGAGATCGGCGACCGCCTGCATGATCTGCTGCGCGCTCGATCGCGTACGGCTGGCGAATTCGCTCACGCCGGTAACGGTTGACGCGACCTGGCGGGTGCGGGCGGCGGCGCCGTCGACGCTCTCGGCGATCTTCTGCGTCGCTTCGCTCTGGATGCGCACCGAGCCGGTGATGGCTAACGAGACCTGCTCGATATTGGCGATGACGGTGGACATCGACTGCGTAGCGCCGCGCACGCCGTCGATGATATGGCCGACCGCGGCGGTCTTGTCCTTGATGTTGGCGAGCGCCTGCGTGGTCTGCGCCGCCAGCGTCTTGACCTCCTGCGCCACCACGGCGAAGCCGCGGCCGGATTCGCCGGCGCGCGCCGCCTCGATGGTGGCGTTGAGCGCGAGCAGGTTGGTCTGGCTGGCGATGGCGTGGATCATGCCTGCGACCTTGTCGATTTCGGTCACCGTCGACAGCAATCCGTTGGCATTGGCAACCGCGACGTCGGCGCGGCGGGTGGCTTCGACTACGACACCGGAGGCGTTGGCGAGCTGCTGATCGATGTCGTGCATGGCCATCGACAACTCGTCGATCGCGCTCGACACGGTGCCGGCGACCTCGGTGGTCTCCTCGGCAACGACGGTGGCATCGCGCGCCGAACGGCCGGATTCCTCGGCCGCCTCGTTCATGGAGCGGGCCGAGCCGTCGAGCTGAGCCGCGGAAAAGGCGAGGTCCGCGGCGACGCTGAGGACCTTGCTTTCGAAGCCGCTCGCCAGGCGGTCGAGCGCGGCGCGCTTGTCGCCGGCCGCCTGCTCGCGCTCGCGCTGTCGCTGCGCTTGCGCCTCGCGCAAGGCGAGGCCGTTGTCGCGGAATACCAGCACGGCACGCGCCATAGCGCCGACTTCGTCGCCGCGCCGCAGGCCCTCGACCGCCGCGTCGAACTCGCCCTGCGCAATTTGCCGCATGACGCCGGCCAGCCGCTGCAGCGGCCCGGCCACCGTGCGGTGAGCGAGAAACACGGCGATCAGCACGGTTGCGAGCGTGCCGCCGACCAGCACGATTAACAAAATGTTGTAGGTGCGGGCCTTCTGTTGCGCCGCGGCTTGCATCGTCATCTTGTTTTGGCCGCCCAGAATGTCGATCAGCCGGTTCATGCTGGTGGTGGCGTCGACCAGCGCCGGATCGAATTTGAATTCCAGCGTCCAGCGCGCCTGCTCGCGGAATCCGGCCTTCATCAGATCGTGCACGGAATTCGCAATGGCCGCGACCAGGTCGAGCCGCCTGAGCATGCCGTCGAAGTCCGCCGCGGTCGGGCAGATAGGCGGCCGCGTTGGCGAGCGCGGCCTTGGCGGCGGCATATTGGCCGGCGCGCTCATCATTGGCTTCGTGCTCGGTATCGACGTCGTTGGTGCCGGCCATCTTGTAGGTGGCAAGCCCCATCCAGCCGACGGCAATCTTGGCCTCGGTCAGCGTCAGCCGCGCCGGCTCGACTTGCTGTGTCACAATCTCATTGACGCGGTCGATTTCATGCAAACTGCGCAAGGTCAGCCAATCGGCGGCAGCCGACATGACGCCGAGCGCCGCGATCAGCAGCACGGCCTTGGCCGCGATCGGCAAACGGATTGAAATTTTCGCATTGGCATTCCTGACGTGACGCAGCAAATTTCTACCGCGCAAAGGGTTCCCGAGCGCTTAATTTGCAAGTCACATGATTGTAGTTTTTGTCACAATCGACATTGTCGTTTTTCACAATCGACAGCGGCCGAGTTTCAATTTCGAAAAATAATCTGCGCCAACAAACTCCGATAATCGGCACTTAACTTTTTGCCGGTATCACCGTGCGCATACGCTTCAGCATTCAAATCTTCGGGGGAGTCGTCATGAGCACCACGCGTTACAATGTCTTGTTCGTCGGCGGCGGAAATGCCGCGCGCTCGATCTTCGCCGAGGCGATTCTCAATCGCGAAGGCGGCGGCAAATTCCAGGCATTCTCGGCCGGCACTCACGCCAAAGATGCGCTCGACCCGCACGCGGCCGATCTGCTCGCGCGCATGAATTATGACACGAGCGCGCTCAAGCCGAAGAACTGGGACACGCTCGCCGGCGAAGGCGCGCCGGACTTCGATTTCGTTTTCAGCGTGTGTGACAGCGCCATGCTGCTGCCGCGCTCGATGTGGCAGGGCCGCCCGGTGTTCGCGCATTGGGGCGTGACCGACCCGGCCATGGCGCAAGGCAACGAGTTGCAGATCCGACTCGCTTATGCCGACGCCTTCCGCATGCTGTCGAACCGCATTGGCATCTTCGTCAATCTGCCGCTGCGGTCGCTCGACGTCATGACCATGCAACGCCAGCTCGATCTGATCGGCGGCAAGGCCGCGGAAGCGGCGGTGGTGGCGGCCTGAATTTTACCGCGCGGCAGCCTGCAGCGCCTTGAGCCGCCGCTCGAACTCGTCCTTGATCCGATAATCGGGATCGCCGAAGGCGCGGTCGCGCCGGGCGACAAAGGCGCGCTGCGTGCGCCTCAGCTCGGCGGCATCACGGTGGTCGAGCTTGGCGAGCGCAGCCTTGTAGGCATCGTCGATCTGGCGATCGAGCCGGGCAAGCTCGGGATCCGAGCAGATCGCCTTTTCCACCGCGCGCTTGGCGGTCGCGCAGTCGAAGGTCGGCAGCACGGTGTTGCCGCCTGCGGCAGCGCCGCGCCGGTCGCGCTCCTGGCGCAGCACGGTGAGATTGTCGGCGGCTTCATCGAGCTGCGGATCGAGGCGTACCGCCTGCTCGTAATCGGCGATGGCGCGGTCGAGATCGCCCTTGCGGCGCCAGGCGGCGCCGCGGTTGTTGTAGGCGTGCGCGAAGCTCGGATCGAGCTTGATGGCGCGGTCGTAGTCGGAAATGGCGCGGTCGTAGTCGCCCTTGGCGTTGTAGGAATTGCCGCGGTTGGCGAGGAAATTGGCCTGCGGGCGCAGCCTGATCGCCTCGTCGAAATCAGCGATGGCGCGCTCGTGGTCGCCGTCCTCCTGATAGGTCAGGCCGCGGTTGTCGAAATTGATCGGGTCGGTGGGCTCGATCTTGATCGCTTGGCTCGCATCGGCGAGCGCCTCCTCCTTTTTGCCGAGCTTCTTGTAGGCCGAACCGCGATTTGTGAAGGCACGCGCGCTGTTGGGGCGCAGCCTGATCGACTCGTCGTAGTCCTTGATGGCGCTGACGTAGTCGCCCTTGAAATAATAGGCAACGCCGCGGTCCATGAAGGTTTGCGCGTTGTGCGGATCGAGCCGCAGCGACTCACCATAGTCGGCGATGGCGCGGTCGAGCTGGCCCTGGTTATTGAACACGTTGCCGCGGGTGTCGAAGGCGACCGCGTCGTTGGGATCGAGCTTGACCGCCGTGTCGGCGTCGGCGAGCGCGCGCTCGAGCTTGCCCTCGCCGCGATAGGCGTTGGAGCGCTCGCGGAAGGCGCGCGCGTTGTGCGGATCGAGCGCGATGGCGCGGCCGAAATCGGCGTAGGCGGCCTTCATGTTGTCGACGTACCAGTAGGCGGCGCCGCGGTTGGTGAGCAGCTTGGAGAGCTCCTTGGCGTCCTCGGTGTCCGCGATCAAAGAGCTGCAGGCGGCGATGCGCTGCTCCGGCGATTGCGCGCTGTCGTCGCCGGACGCGCAGATTTCGGCCTTGGCGCTCGACTGTGCCTGCACCTGCGGCGCGGCCAGAACGGCAAGCGTTGCGAAAGCGGCAAAGAATGCACGACGCATCGTGCGGCCCCCCCTCATAACGGCCGGCGAGCGGCGTATCTTATGCGCTCTTGGCCTGCTTTTCCCGCAAATGCGGGAAGCGCTCGGACAGCAGCGAGCCGTGATAAAACGTCGGCGCGAATGATTGGTGCGCGCGGATATTCTTGTACCAAGTGACGACGCGCGGCAGGTCCTGCCAAGAGGCCAGGCCGAGGTCGTCCATGCGCACCAGCGCCGGCATCACCGCAACATCGGCGAGCGTGATGACCTTGCCGAGCAGCCAGGGGCCGCCGCTGTTTGCGATTTCGCGGTCCATGCGCTCGTAGGTCCGGCGCAGGCGGGCGAGCGCCGCGTCCATCTCGGCCTGCGGAAAGCCGCCCTGCCCCATGGTCTTCATGAACTCGCGGCGGATCGGCTTCGACTCCGCCATGGCGTTGAATTCCTCGGCGCTCATCTTCTGGAAGCTGGGCAGGAAGGCGAGGTTGAAGGTCGGCACACGCACGGCTGCGGCCGGCATCTCGTCGATGAAATGCATGAGCGTGCGCATGCGGGCGCGCTTGACCGGATCGTCCGGCGTGAAGCTCGCCTCCGGCGCGACCTCGTCGAGATATTCGGTGATGACGTTGGAATCGATGACGATCTGCCCATCGTGGTCGAGCGTGGGCACGACGCCGTGCGGATTGAGCTTGAGGTAATCGGGTTTGAGCTGGTCGCCGGCCAAGAGGTTGAGCTTCACTTCCTCGAACGGCAGCCCTTTGCTGTTGAGCACGAAGCGGACCCGCTGGCTGCAGGTCGATTGCGGCGCGTTGTAGAGCGTGAAGGCCATGGCATGTCCCCGTTTCGCTATTCTTTCATCTTTCGCTCGTCGTTGGCCAGCGCCCGGCGCAGATTGGCGAGTCGCTCGGGATAGTGCTCGGCATCACCATAATCCTCGAACAGCGCGTAGCGCGCGTGCGTACCGATGACGCGGCGCGCATGCTTGATCGGGCACCAGTACTGCTCGGTGCGCGCGGCGATCTCGCGTGTATAGGCGATGATGCCATTGGCGTAAGAGCAATAGGCGCAGTTAAGCTTCTCCAGCGCGTTGAGATAAGCGAGGTGACCGCGGTCGAACACCAGATAATCGGCGCGCTTGACCTTGGCGATGCCGTAGATCGGAAAACAGACAGCGTGATAGACGCTGACGAACAGGTCGAGCAGCAGGAATGGAATAATGCCGACATAGATGACCAGCGCGGTCAGAATGACCAGCGGATTGGCGCCCAGAATGTAGGGCAGTAGCTTGCGGCGCAACTCGCGATGGCGGCGCAGCAGTTCTTCTTCGAAGGCGACGCGGCCGTGCTCGAGACCGAAACGCAGACCAGCGCGGCCCTTGGCGAGCTCGGCGTCGAGTTCGCTTTCGAGCAGGCGAATTTTCTCAGCCAAGGCGGCAACATGTGGGGTCATATTGTCGCTCCCTTCGTCCGCCGGATTAGCGGGAACCGCCGGATAGCGCCAGCACGGAATTTACGGCCATTTTACTTGTGACAGGCGGCGGGGACGCGTTGAGTGGTCAATGTGCATGGCTGCCGTTTTTCCTCCCTTCAGGCTTGGACGGCGGCCACAATCCTCCACTTATGCACGTAGGGGACCGCTTGCGGTCCCCTTTTTTTGCCGCATTTTCCCGAATATTCCTTGGCGTAGAAAAAATTTCCCCGCACGCGGCAGCGGAATAGGCTGCGCGGCCCGGCATTTGTCCTAATGGGCAATGCCCACACCACAACTGGAGGACACCATGAAAAAAATTCTCGTTTCCGTCGCGGCTGCCGCCGCGCTCGCCTTCGCCAGCGCCGCGCTGGCAGCGCCCGCCATGACCGGCGACAGCGCCAAGGGCAAGGTGCTGACCGACAGCAAGGGCATGACGCTCTACACCTTCGACAAAGATGCCGGCGGCAAGTCCGCCTGCAACGGTCCCTGCATGACCAATTGGCCGCCGCTGAAGGCGTCGGCGATGGATAAGGCCGAAGGCTCCTACACGGTGATCAAGCGCGACGATGGCGCGATGCAGTGGGCCTACAAGGGCAAGCCGCTCTACACCTGGTCGAAGGACCAGAAGGCCGGCGACATCACCGGCGACGGCTTCCTCAACGGCGCGTGGCATATCGCCAAGCCGTAAGCTCCGCCCGTCGTCCCGGGCAAGCGCAAGCGAGACCCGGGACCCATACTCCGTGACCTCTCGATAGGCTGCGGAGTATGGGTCCCCGCTTTCGCGGGGACGACGGTTCCGGATTACTCCAGCCCCGACCCGACGTTCTTGTTTTCCGGCGTGAGCTTCATGCCGGCGGCGAGCGCCATGGTCTCGGCCAGCGCGGCGAAGTCCTTCTGCAGATATTCTTCCGGGTTCTTCTGCAGCATGGCGGCGCCGAAATGACTTTGCAGCACCTCGCGGGTGGCCGCCGTCACCGGCATCGGCACGTCCCATTCGCGGCCGAGCTCGAGGCCGAGGTCGAGGTCCTTGCGCAGCAATTCCGGCGTGAAGGTGGTGGTCCAGTCGAGATTGACCAGCGCCGGCGTCTTGTAGGCGGTGAACATCGAGCCCATGACGCCGTTGTTCATGAAGGCGAGGAAAGCATGACGCGGCACGCCCATCTTGTTGGCGAGCAGCGTGATCTCGATCAGGTTCTCGATCACCACGCCGAGCATGACGTTGTGCGCGATCTTGCAGATGCGCGCGAGCTCGCCGTCGCCGACATAGGAGACGCCGCGCGGCGCAAACACCTCGATGAGTGGCATCGCGATCTTGGCATCGGCCTCCGGACCGGAGACCACCGACGACAGCTTGCCGGACTTGATGACCTTGGCGTTGCCCGACACCGGCGCGGCGATGAAGCTCACGCCCTTGTCCTTGAGCCGCTTGCGGATGGCGGCGGATTCCTCGACCGAAATCGACGAGCAATCGACCACCATTTTCGGCTTTTGGCTGCCGGAGAGCAGGCCGTCTTTGCCGAACAGCACTTCCTCGACGTCCTTGCCGGTGGAGACGATGGCGAACACGACCTCGCAGGAGGCGAGCTCGGCCGGCTTGTCGACCAGCTTGCCACCCTTGGCGGCGAGTGGCTCGGCCTTGGCGCGCGTGCGG
The DNA here is from genome assembly GCA_963710705.1 of uncultured Pseudomonadota bacterium. GTDB lineage: Bacteria > Pseudomonadota > Alphaproteobacteria > Rhizobiales > Xanthobacteraceae > Pseudolabrys. The sequence continues at coordinate 1,061,001 of CAVQBI010000002.1, read as the reverse complement.
TTCCAGATCGTCACCTCATGGCCGGCCTTGAGCAGGCGCTCGATCATCGGCGTGCCCATGCGGCCGGCGCCGATCCAGCCGATCTTTGGCGTCTTATTCGACATCACGAAAAACTCCGGTTGAACTTTGCCGCGCCTTTAGCCGTTTCACGCACGATAGGCCAGCGCCAAAAGACGTACCCGCCTCTGCTTGTGGCGGCGGTCGCGAGGGCATTATCCTGTCCCCATGGCCGGGAACAAGGCTCAAGCCGATAGGCCAAAGGCCGCGGCATAGGACAAACGGGAGGACGCCGCTTGGCCGTGCAGGACGCCGCCACCATTGTCATGCAAGGCGCGCCCAGCGCGCCTGGCGCCGGGCGCGAGCGCTGGCGCGCGGTCGCGCGCAACACCTTTCCGTTCCTGGTGGTGGGTGCGCTGTGGGAGATCGTGGCGCGAGCCGGAATCTTCCCGCACCAGCTGTTCCCGACGCTGGAGGAGATCGCGCGCGCCTTCGTCGATCTGACCGTAGCCGGCATCCTGCCGCATCACGCCATCGAGACGCTGCTGCGACTGCTCACGGGCTTTTCGCTCGCCGCCATTTTCGGCGTCGCCATCGGCATGCTGATGGGCCGCTCGCGGTGGGCGGAAGACTGCATGCTGCCGCTGGTGAGCATCCTCGCGCCGATCCCGGGCCTCGCCTATACGCCGCTGTTTCTCCTGTGGTTCGGGCCGGGCGAAGTCTCGGCCGTGCTGCTGGTCGCCTTCGTGTCGATGTTTCCGGTGATCTACAACACCTGGACCGGCGTGAAAGCGGTGAAGGAAATCTGGCTGCGCTCGGCGCAGTCGATGGGCGCCAGCGACCAGCGCATTTTCCGCCACGTCATCCTGCCGGGCGCGCTGCCTTACATTCTGACCGGCCTGCGGCTCGGACTCGGACAGGCCTGGCGCATTCTGGTGGCGGTGGAGATGCTCGCCGCCGTGCCCTGGGGGCTCGGCTGGCTGATCTTCGGCGCGCGCGAGTTCCTCAACACCGACGCCATGATGGCCGGCGTCATCGTGATTGCGCTGATCGGTCTGGCGCTGGAAAAATTTGTGTTCCAGAAGCTCGAGAACTACACCGTCGTGCGCTGGGGGATGGTCACCGCGTCATGACCGAGCAGGCACAAAAAAGACGCTCGATGATCCGCGGCGGCGTGACGCTGATCGCGGCGGCACTGGCCTACGAGGCACTGGCGCGCAGCGGTATTTTCGCCGCCGTGCTGCTGCCGACCATCCCGACTGTCCTGCGCACGCTGTACGGGATGATGCTCGACGGCACCATGCCGCTGCACGCGGCCTATACGCTCTACCGCGTGCTGTTCGGGTTTTTCCTGGCGGTGACGTTCGCGCTGCCGCTCGGCATCGCGATGGCGCGCTTCAAGCGGGTGGAAAATTTCTTCCTGCCGCTGGTGAGCGCGCTGATGCCGATCCCGAGTTTCGCGCTGGTGCCGTTGTTCATGCTGTGGTTCGGCATCGGCAATCTGTGCACGATCCTGATCGTGTTTTACGCCGCCTCGTTCCCGATGCTGTTCAACACCTGGTCGGGCGTGCGCTCGGTCAATCCGCTGTGGCTGCGCGCGGCGGGCGCGATGGGCGCCGACGAGCGGCGGCTATTCTGGAAGGTGATCATTCCGGGCGCTTTCCCCTTCATCATCACCGGCATGCGGCAGGCGTTTCTGCGCTGCTGGATCGCGGTGGTCGGCGCCGAGATGATCGCCGCCTCCGACTGGGGACTCGGCTGGGTGATCTTCGACGCCAAGGAATTTCTCAACGCCGACGTCATGCTGGCGTCGCTGGTCGTGATCGGCGCCATCGGCTTCGTGTTCGAGCGCGTGGTGTTCGGCTCACTCGAGCGATTCACCGTGTATCGGTGGGGCATGGTTCGGATGGCAAAAGGCTGACGCATGACCCCCATTGAAGTGCGCGACGTGACGCTCGTCTACGACACGCCCGGCGGCAAGGTGCCGGGGGTGAAAGACGTCAGCTTCCACATCGACGCCTCCGAATTCCTCTGCATCGTCGGGCCGTCCGGCTGCGGCAAGTCCACGCTGCTCAACATCATCGCCGGCTTCATCGCGCCGGCGGCGGGCGAGATCCGCATCGGCGGCAAAGCGGTGACCGGCCACGGCATGGACCGCGGCGTGGTGTTCCAGGATTTCGCCCAGTTGTTCCCGTGGCGCACCGCGCTCGGCAACGTCTCGTTCGGGCTGGAGATGAAGGGCGTGCCGAAGGACGAGCGCGAAAAGATCGCGCGCGAACAATTGCGCCTGGTGAAGCTGGAGAAATTCACCGCCTCCTATCCGCATCATCTGTCCGGCGGCATGCAGCAGCGGGTCGCCATCGCCCGCGCACTGGCCTACAATCCGGCCGTGCTGCTGATGGACGAGCCGTTCGCGGCGCTCGATGCGCTCACCCGCGACGACATGCAGCGCCTGCTCGCCGACGTGTGGCGGGAGACGCGCAAAACGGTGATCTACGTGACGCACAACGTGGCGGAGGCGGTGTATCTGGCGGACCGCGTCATCGTGATGACGCCGCATCCCGGTACGGTAAAGGCCGAAATCAAGATCGATCTTCCGCGCCCGCGCGACCCGCTGAGCGTGGAATTTCTCGACATGCAGAAGGAATTGCTGCGCCATCTCGGTCACGAGACGGCGCCGGTTGAAACAAACGGAAAGGGAGGATAGACAATGAGCAAAGGCATTACGCGGCGGCACTACCTTGCGGCTTCCGGCGCCGGCGTGCTGGCGGCGGGGCTCGGCATGAAGCCGGCATTGGCGGATGCGCCGGTGCGGCAGGGCTATCAGACCAACATGTGGGGCATGCCGACCTATTACCTGCTGCACTCCGGTCTGCTCGACAAGCACGGCGTTAAGTTCGAGGAATTCGCGGTGCCGTCGGGCAATCTCACGATGCAGCAGATGGTGGCGCGGCAGGTGGACATGGGCACCTATGCCGGGCCGTCCTTCATCATCGGCTATGAGAAGGGCGGGCTCATCGCCATCGCCAAGATCGAAAACGTCGGCAAAACCGCGCGCGTCATGGGCCGCAAGGACCTCGGCATGAAGACCGTCGCCGACCTCAAGGGCAAGAAGGTCGCCAACCAGACCGGCTCGTCGACCGGCAACATCTTCGTCGACCAGATCGCCACCAAGGCCGGCCTGCACAAGGGCGACTACCAGGAAATCCGTATGAACGTGAACGACATGGTAGCGGCGATGGTGGCCAAGACCGTGGACGCCATGGTCAATGTCGAGCCCTATAACGCGATCGCGGAAGCCGACGGCATCGGCAACACGCTCGAGGAGTTCTATTCGTTCGACAAGCTGCCGGTGTTCATGGCGGCGACGCCGGAATACGTCGACAAGAATCCGGACACCGTGGTGAATTATCTCAAAGCCTGGCTCGACGTCGAAAAGGACTTCAAGAACGACCCGAAAAAAGTCGCCGATACGATCTACGGCTTCTACACCTCGAAAGGCTACAAGATGTCGAAGGACACCTTCGCGGCGGCGATCGGCCGCGTCGAAGTCGGCGTCGGCTGGCCGGACGACCTCGATAGCTACATGAGCGGGCAAGCCGAGGTGCTGATGACGGCGAACAAGATCAAAGCCATGCCGGATTGGGGCAAGGCCTTCCGCAAGGACTTTTTGAAGAAGGCGATGGCGTAAGCCTGAGATCTGCCGAGAAACGGGGCCGGCGCATCGCGCCGGCCTTTCCACGAAAGCAAGTAATGGAGTTGTGAATGTCGGCCGCAGAAAATCCGCTCAGCAAGAGCGGCGAGCCCGTGACCTGGAATTTCAAGCTGCTGGCGCAGAACGATCTCGGCGGCTTCGGCGGCATGGGTGAAGGCATGTCGGTGCAGATCGCCAAGGACGGGCGCCGCATCATCTGGCTGGCGCACGAAAGCGCGCCGAAGAATTTCACCGCGGTGGACGTGTCCGATCCGCGCAATCCGAAAGTGGTGGTGCAGACCGACCTGCCGAAGCCTCACATGCGCTCGAACTCGCTGGAGACCGCCGGCGACATCATGGCGGTCGCCTATCAGACGCAGAAGGTGGGCCAGCAGCCGGCCGGGCTCGAACTGTTCGACATCTCGGTGCCGGAGAAGCCGCGCTCGATCTCGTTCTTCGACTGCTCGGGCGAGCGCTCGCGCGGCGTGCACCAGTTGTGGTTCTGCGACGGCGAATACGTACACATGGCCTCGGGCGCGCCCGACTTCAAGCCGAGCCACCCACAAGACGACCAGTTCTACCGCTGCATCGACGTGCGCAATCCGTCGAAGCCGAAGGAAATCGGCCGGTGGTGGATGCCGGGCACCAGCGCGACCGACAACGTCGCGCCGCCGCCGCGCCATCCGCTCGACAAGGGCTATCGCGCGCATAACACCAACGTCTATCCGCGGAAGCCGGACCGGCTTTATCTTTGCTACATCGACGGCGGCATGTTCGTGATGGACATCAAGGACAAGGCCAATCCGAAAGTCATTTCGCACTGGACCAATTCGCCGCCTTACACCGGCTTCATGCATACCGCCGTGCCGCTGTTCGACCGCGGGCTGATGCTGGTGACCGACGAGTCGACCGAAAATGCTGGCAAGGATTGGCCGAAGCTGATCTGGATTCTCGACGCGCGCGACGAGACGCATCTGGTGCCGATCGCCACCTGCCCGATGCCGCCGGTCGACGCCTTCAAGGACCGCGGCGGCCGTTTCGGCGCGCACAATATCCATGAAAACGTGGCGCTGCCGACGGCGTGGCAGTCCGACCAGATCGTGCTCGGCACGTTCTTCAACGGCGGCCTGCGCACTTACGATATTTCCAACCCGTATCAGCCGAAGGAAATCGGCTGTTTCGTGCCGCCGCCGCCCAAGGGCACGCCGGTCGGCAGCGTGCAGCTCAACGACGTGTTCGTCGACGAGCGCGAGATCGTCTATACGGTCGACCGCTTTTCCGGCGGGCTTTACGTGCTGGAGATGGATTTCTGAACGAGCTCTTCCCCTCGCCTTCTGCCGGGCGCTTCGGGCGCCGGCTCAAGCGTGAGCGCGGCGCGAAAATACCGGTGACGGTGATCACCGGCTTCCTCGGCGCCGGCAAGACCACGCTGCTACGTTCGTTCCTGGCGGCGCCGGAGGGGCAAGGCACCGCGGTGGTGGTGAACGAGTACGGCGCGGCCGGCATCGACGATGCGCTGGTGCGCGAGAGCGCCGACGAAACCGTGCTGCTCGGCAATGGCTGCCTGTGCTGCATCACCCGCAGCGATCTTCAAGTCGCCCTGCGGCGCATGGTGGTCGAGCGCGAACGCGGCGAGCTGCCGGATTTCCGGCGCATCGTGATCGAGACCTCTGGCCTCGCCGACCCCTCGCCCATCCTGCAAACCTTCGCCACCGACCGCGCGCTCGGCGACAGGCTCCATGTCGAGGCGGTGGTGACGGTGGTCGACGCGGTGACCGGCAGCGAGACGCTCGGCTGGTCGTCGGAGGCGCGCAAGCAGGCGATCCTGGCCGACCGGCTGGTGGTGACCAAGACCGATATCGCCAGCACAGGCGCGGCGGAGCGGCTTATCGCGCAATTGCGCGCGCTCAACCCGGGCGCGGAGATCCTGCAAGCGGTGAACGGCGCGCTCGATCCGACGCGGCTGACCGAGCCCGCGCGCGATCAGCGCAATGCCTTCGTCGCGGAAGCCGCGCATAGCGACGGCATCGTCAGTTTCGTGCTGACTGAGGATGCGCCGATGACGTGGGACGTGTTCGTGCGCGCAATGGACACGCTGATGGCGATGCGCGGGCCGGACCTGCTGCGCGTGAAGGGCTTTCTGAACGTCGAGGGCTGCGTTGGCCCGGTGGTGGTGCAGTTCGTGCAGCATCTGGCGCCGCCGCCGGTCGAGCTTACGCGCTGGCCGGACGGCAACCGCCAGAGCCGCGTGGTTTTCATCACCAAGGGGATCGCGGAACGCCAGGTGCGCGACCTGTTCGCCGCGGTGCGCGGGCTCGCCTGATTATTCCCGATCCCTGCCCGCGATCTCCGCCTGCCAGGGCGCGACTTTGCGCTCGATGACGCCGATCAGCCCGTTCAAGCCAACCGCCATCAGCATCAGCACGATGATCGGCACGAACATGGTGGCGGTGTCGAAATTATTTGCGGAGTTGATGATGACAGCGCCGAGGCCGGAAATGGTAGTGAAGAATTCCGCAATCACCATGGCCACCACCGCGCGGCCGACCGCCAGGCGAATACCGGCCATGATGTAAGGCAGCGTGGCCGGCAGGATGATGCGGCGCAGGATCACGAGATCGGGCGCGACGAAGGACTTGCCGACTTCGATCAGCGTCTTCGGCACCGCGATGACGCCGAGCCAGGTGTTGATGACGATCGGGAACAGCGACATCAGGAACACCACCGCGACCTTCACCGCGAAGCCCAAGCCGAGCCACAGCATCAGCAGCGGCACCAGCGCGACCAGCGGCATGGCGTAGCCGGCGGTGACATAGATGCCGAGCGCCGCTTCCGCCGTGCGGAAACGGCCGATGACGAGGCCGAGCGGCACGCCGAGGACGATGGCGAGGCCGTAGCCGGTGACGAAGGGGCGCAGGCTCGAATAGAGCGCAGTGCCGAGTTGGCCGCTCACCAGCAGCTCCCAGAACGCCACAGCAATCGCGCTCGGGTAGGAGCCGAAGATCGGATTGATGTTGCGGCCGAAGGTTTCCCACAACGCGAGCGCGACGCAAACCGAAATCGTCGTGATCACCCAGCGCGGCAGCGGCCGGCGCTCGCCAGGCTCGGCCGTAATTTGCTTGTCGGCAATATCGGCCATCAATGCATCGTCTCGTCGTGCAGCGCCTTCCAGACCCGGTAGCGCGTTTCGGCGAATTCCGGCAGGCCGCGCACCAGCCCGAGATCGGGACGCGGGCGGCCGAGCGGCACGTTCATGATGTCCTGCACGCGGCCGCCTTTCATGACGACGATGCGGTCGGCGATGAGCACGGCCTCGTCGAGATCGTGGGTGACGAACAAAATCGTCTTGCCGGTGCGGGCGTGGATGTCGAGCAGTTCAGCCTGCAGGCTTTCGCGCGTCTGCGCGTCGAGCGCGCCAAACGGCTCATCCATGAGCAAGACTTTCGGGTCGATGGCGAGCGCGCGGGCGATGCCGACGCGCTGCTTCATGCCGCCGGAGATCTGGTGCGGGCGGCGGTTGGCGGAGCCGGCCAAGCCGACCAGATCGAGGTATTTCTCCGCCGTGTCGCGCAGCTTTTCGCCGCGCACGCCTTTCATCTCCAGGCCGAACATCACGTTCTGCCGCGCCGACAGCCACGGCAGCAATTCGGCATGCTGGAACACCATGCCGCGATCGTGGCCGCAGCCTTTGACTTCGCGCCCGTCGACGGTGACGCGGCCGCTGGTCGAGGCATCGAGCCCCATGGCGACGCGCAACGCCGTGGTCTTGCCGCAGCCGGACGGGCCGATCAGCGCCACGATCTCGCCGTCACGTACGGTGAAGCTGACGCGTTCGAGCGCCTGCACGTGATGCACTTCGCCGTCCACGCGCAGGGCAAAGCGCTTGGAGACGTCGACGAAACTCACCTCACCCATTCAGGGCTCCGTTAATCTGTTCACGAACCGGCCAGCTTGAGCGCCTTCTCGCGATATTCCGGCGCGACGACAGTTTTCAGATCGAGCGGCGCGGCGATCTTGCCGGCCTTCACCAATTGCTCCTGAACCCAGACGAACTTTTCCATCGGCAGCGGCAGCGCCGGATCGACGGCGTGATGCTTGACCGCGTCATCATAAACGAAAGCCGGGCGCGGATCGTCGGGCTTGGCGTGAATGACCTGCTGCGTGAGTGCGACCGCCTCGGCCTTGTGCGTGAGCGCGAAATGCAGCGCGCTCATTTCGGCGGCGAGGAAGCGCGCCGTGTCGTCGCCTTTCTCGGCCAGGATCTTGGCGCTCGACATCATGCAGACACGCAGCATATTCGGTACCGCGTCGCGCCCCGCCACCAGCAGATGAATGTCCTTGGGCGCCTCGGGCTCGTATTCGTTCGACACCACCGCGGCCTGCACCACGCCGCCGACCAGCGCCTTGTAGCGGTCGTTGTCGCCGCCGAGCGCGGCCAGCTTCACGTCGGTCGGCGCGACGCCGTATTTGGCGAGCGCAGAGCGGGCCAGCATGTCGGGCATGGAATTCGGCGCCGACACGGCGATCTGCTTGCCCTTGAGGTCGGCGACCGTCTTGATGTCGCTCTTGGCGTAGATGCCGTGCGGCACCACCACCCAGTGGCAACCGAGGATGCGCACGTCGCCGCCTTTGGAGTCGGCGGCGAACGCGCCCTGCGGCCCGCCCTCGAAGCTGTCGACCTCACCGGCGATCAGCGCCTTGAGCGCGATCTGATCGTCCTTGAACTCGGAAATCTTCAGCTCGAGGCCCTGCTTCTTGGCGAAGTCGCGGGTGGTGACCATCATGAAGATGCCGGCGTCGGCCTTGGCTTTGATCAGGCCGTGGCGCCAGACGTGCTGCGCGGACGCCGGGGCGCTGAACGCGCAAACGGCGACGGCAAAGATGACGGGCGCAACTCGGCTGACCATGCGCATGGCTTTCCTCCCTGCTCTAGCGCTTCTTATGTCGTTTTGTTCCCAGGAGGGATTTTAGCACCCCGGCGCGGGGATGTCGTCATGGAGAAACGCGGAAGAAAGCGGCGGCAAATTCCGTCACGCCGGCGCCAACCGCCGAACGCTCTCGCGCGCGGCCGTAATGATATCGGGCACGACGGCGTCGTTGCCCGGCGCCATGATGTGGCAGCCGGCGACGTGCGGGATATCGGCGAGCTCGGCGATGAGGCCGAGGCAGATGCGGCGTCCTTCCGCGGCCGGATCGCTGGCGCGCTCCATGCGCTCGACCATCGCATCCGGAATAATGGTGCCGAACAGCTTCTCCTTGATCCAGCGCGCGGACTTGGCCGAGCGCAGCGGCACGACGCCGATCAGCATATAGACCTCACCGGCGAGGCCGTGTTCGGCGAGCCGCGCCATGTAGCGGCGCACCACGCCGGCGTCCATGCAGAACTGCGTCTGCGCGAATTGCGCGCCGGCGGCGACTTTGGCGGCGAGGGCCGTCGGTTGCCAGCCGGGCGGCGGATCGACCGGATTGTCGGCACAGCCGAGGAAGAAGTCCGCGCGCCCGGAAACCTTGCGCCCGCTCGGCAATTCGCCTTTGTCGCGCAGCAGGCGCGCCGTTTCCAAAAGCTGGCGCGGATCGAGATCGAACACCGGCTTGGCGTCGGGCTGGTCGCCCGCACTCGGGTCGTCGCCGCGCAGCACCAGCAGATTGCGTACGCCGGAGGCTGCCGCGCCCATCAGGTCGCTCTGCAGCGCGATGCGGTTGCGGTCGCGGCAGGTGAATTGCAGGATCGGCTCGATGCCGGTTTCGACCAGCATGCCGGCGGCGGTGACGGCGCCGAGATGCGGCCGCGCGCCGGCGCTGTCGGTGATATTGACCGCGTCAGCTTTACCTTTAAGCGGCGCAACCTTGGCGATGAACTCGGCACGGTCAGTGGTAACCGGCGGCGTCACCTCGGCGGTAATGACAAAACGGCCGCTGCGCAGCTTGTCCTGAAGGCTGGCTTTCATCGAAATCAGGTCGCAAAATCCGGTGGACCTTGCAAGCACAAGAATGAGACATTGCCGGGATGTTTCAACCTGCGAAATCCCTGGACGACACGCTGGCCTGCATAACCGACGGCTGCCTGCTAGTGGTGCCGCGCGAGGTGTCGGGCGTGCCGATGGAAGCGACGCGCGCGCTGATCAGACGCGGCGTCAAGCGCCTGCATCTGGTGGCGCTGCCGACCTCGAGCCTGCAGGCCGATTTGCTCATCGGCACCGGCTGCGTGGCGACGCTGGAGACGAGCGCGGTGAGCCTGGGCGAGTTCGGCCCGGCGCCGCGCTTTTCCGCGGCGATCACCGGCGGCATGATCACGATGAAGGACGCAACCTGCCCGGCGCTGCACGCGGCCTTGCAGGCATCGGAAAAAGGCGTGCCGTTCATGCCGCTGCGCGGGCTGATCGGCTCGGACGTTCTGAAATATCGCGACGACTGGAAGGTGATCGACTCACCGTTCGGCAATTCCGACCCGATCGTGCTGCTACCGGCGATCAAGCCGGACGTCGCGCTGCTGCACGCGCCGATGGCCGACCGTTTCGGCAATGTCTGGATCGGGCGGCAGCGCGAATTGGCAACCATGGCGCACGCGGCGGAGCGCACGGTCGCCACGGTGGAAAAAATCCACGACGGCAATCTGCTCGACGATCCGGTGCTGGCGGCTGGCACTCTGCCCGGCTTCTACGTCGAGAGCATCGCGGTCGCCGAGCGCGGCTGCTGGCCGCTGGGGTTGCCGGATCACTACGGCGCCGATGCCAAGCATCTGGCGATGTACGCGCGTATCGCTGCGACCGAGCAGGGCTTCGCCGAATATCTGGACAAGTATGTGTATGAGAAAAGAGCGGCGTGATGCTTCACCGCGAGCACAGCGTGCTCCCTCTCCCCTTGGGGGAGAGGGTTGGGGTGAGGGGGCAAGTAACTCAAGATAGGCCCTTGCCCCCTCACCCGGCGCACTTCGCGCGCCGACCTCTCCCCCCAGGGGAGAGGTGACGCGGAGAGGCCGGCGCATGACGTCAAAAGATTTCCGCGATGAGGAGCTGCTCGCCGACGTGATCGCGCGGCTGATCGGCGACGTGCGGCACGTCGCAGTCGGCAATGCCTCGCCGATCCCGGCCACCGCAGCGCTGCTGGCGCGCGAGCGCGGGCATGGAAAGCCGTATGTGTCGCTGTTGCAGAGCCGCAAGCACAATTTCTTTACCGACGGCGCGCGCGAATTGTTCGACTGTGCCGGACAAGGCCGCATCGACGTGTTCTTTCTTTCGGGCGGACAGATCGACGGTCAAGGCAACGTCAATCTGGTAAGCATCGGCGACTACGACCATCCGAAGGTGCGCTTCCCAGGCTCGTTCGGCTCGGCGTATCTGTACTACGTGGTGCCGAAGGTGATCCTATTCCGCACCGAACATTCGCGCCGCACGCTGGTGCCGCAAGTAGATTTCATAAGCGCGCCGGGCAGCAACGAGACGAACGTCTACCGCACCGGCGGGCCGATCGCGCTCGTCACCAACCGCTGCCTGTTCACCTTCGCCGATGGACGGTTCACGCTGACCAGCGTGCATCCCGGCCACACCGTCGAGGAAGTGATCGAGAACACTGGCTTCGATTTCGTCCGGCCGGAGACGGCGCCAGAGACGCCGGCGCCCTCGCCCGAGACGCTGTGCCTGCTGCGCGAGACGGTGGCCCCGCAGCTGGCCGAGGTCTATCCGCAGTTCGCCGCCCAGGCCTTCGGCGTTGGGCAGCCTGCTTTCGCGCGATGAAACAAATTCCGGTCATTCCGGGGGCGCGGCCTTTAGGCCGCGAACCCGGAATCCATAACCCCGGTGCTGCGGAGTATGGATTCCGGGCCCGCGAGCTTCGCTCGCGTCCCGGAATGACAAGCAATCGTTGAGCCGCTAGTCTGCGCCCCGAAAAATCAACACGGGGAAACGGCCAAGTGAAAACGGTTGAAGCTGCGGTGATCGGCGTCGGTTGGGTAGGCGGCACGCGCGCGGAGACGCTGGCGCGCACCGCGCTGGTGGACAAATTGCACCTCTGCGAAATCCGGCCCGACCGGCTGGCGGAAGTTAAAAAGCTCTACAAGCCGGCGACGGCGACGCCCGACTACAACGACATCATCAAGAACGACAACATCTCGGTGGTCTATATTTCGACCACGCCGGAATCGAACCACTATCCGATCTGCCGCGACTGCCTAAAGAGCGGCAAGAACGTGATGCTGGAGAAGCCGATCGCGCTCGAACTGTGGGAAGCCGACGAGCTGATCATGCTCGCTAAGCGCAACAACCTGAAGTTCACCATCGGCTATTCGCAGCGCTTCAATCCCAAGATCGCCTACGCCAAGAAGAAGATCGTCGACGGCACGCTCGGCAAGGTCGTCTCGGTGCTGGTGAGCCGGCATCTGTCGCGCAGCCTCGGCAAAAAGATCGCCGGCCGCGTGCGCCTTTCTCCTGTCGTCATGGAGTTGACGCACGATCTCGATTTCGTGTTCTGGCTGCTGGAGCCGGCCAAGCCCGTGAAGGTCTACAGCCAGGGCGCCTACGGCTACATGAAGCCGGTGAACGGCTCGCACGACGTCATGTTCACCACCGTCACCATGGACAACGGCGTGGTGGTGATGATCGGCGGCGGCTGGAACCTGCCGCCGAGCTATCCGAACTACTGCGCCACCTGGATCGAGATCACCGGCACCGAAGGCTCGCTGTTCCTCGACGACACCCAGCGCGACAACTGGCTCAACACCATGAAGGACGGCCAAGTATTCCCGATGTCGACCATGCCGGGCGAATGGGTGGACAACGTGTTCGCCGGCGGCATGGGGCCGGAGACCATCCATTTCCTCGAGGCCTGCATTCGCGACACGCCGGTGATGGTGACGCCGGAGAGCGCGCGGCGGGTGATGGAAACCTACAGCGCGGCGGACCTGTCGGCCGACCGCGGCGAGCCGGTCGAACTGCCGCTGACCAACGAGACGATTTCCGGCATTGCCGAGCTCAAGCAGAGGAACCGAGCCGGGATCAATCCGGCGGGAGCGGCAGCATCATGAAAAAGTCGGCCAAGGGCGTCGGGCTGGCGATCATCGGCGGCGGGCGCGTCGGCCTGTTCCGCGGCGAGGTGGCGGCGCGCCATCCGGCGGTCGAATGGATCGGGCTGGCCGAGAAGAACCCGAACCGCGCCGGCGAAGTCGGGCCGAAGATCAGCGCCGATTTCGTCACGCAGAGCCACGTCGAATTGCTCAAGCGGCCGGAAGTGACGGCGGCGATCATCTGCACCGACGAACATCTGCACGTCGCTCCGATCATGGCGGCGCTCGAGCGCGGCATTCCGCTGCTGATCGAGAAGCCGCTGGCGACCCGGCTCGACGAGTCGGAACGCGTGTTGAAGGCGATCAAGGAGGCCAAGGTCGACGCCGTCGTCGGATATACGCAGCGCTTTCGCCGGCGCTGGCTGGCGGCCAAGGAGAAGTGCCGCACCGGCGCGCTTGGCGATGTGACACTCGTCACCTCGCGCGCCTTGATGAATCGGCTGGTGGCGATCGACAATTACAAGCGCACCGACGATCCTTCGACCATCTCGCCGATGGTGATTTCCGGCACGCACGCGCTCGACATCTGCATGTGGTGCCTGGAGCCGAAGAAACCGGTCGAAGTCTATGCCCGCTCGATCGATAAAGTGCTCGGGCCGCTCTACAAGGGCATCGACGCCACGGCCGGCATGATCACCTTCGAAGACGGCACGCTCTACCATCTCAACATGTCGTGGGCGCTGCCGATCACCTGGCCGCCGGCAGTCTATTCGCTCGCGGTCGGCATTATCGGCACCACCGGCGCGCTCACCATCGACGACACGCACAGCGATATCGTGCTGGCGGTGTCGAAGGGTCAGTCGGAAGGCTACAACCCCGATCCGACGCGGCTGGTGGATTTCATGGGCAGCTATCCGCCGGGCGACATGGCGCTCGGCGAATTGCGCGGGCCGATGGCGCTGGAAACCGACTCGTGGCTCAACCGCGTCGCGCTCGGATTGCCGACGGCGGCGGCGAAGGTCGAAGAAGCGCATCGCAACCTGATGCTGACCAAGGCGCTCGATCTGTCGGCCAAGCGCAAGGCGCCGGTGAAGCTGCCACTCGATCCGGAAGAGGCAAAGGCGGCGGCGTAACATTGAGAGGACAGTATGAAGCCAGCGAGCCGGTGGTCGTGTGGCGCTTTGCTGTGTCTTCTGCTGCTGTGCGCGGCGGCGCCAGCGCGCGCCGACGATTATCCCTCGCGGCCAATCCACGTCATCGTGCCGTTCGCGCCGGGTGGCGCCACCGACGTCGCGATGCGGTTGCTGCAGCCGAGCCTCGTGCAGGCGCTCGGCCAGACCTTGGTGATCGATAACCGCGGAGGCGCGTCCGGCACCGTGGGCATGGAACTCGCCGCGTACGCGCAGCCTGACGGCTACACGCTCTTCTTCGGCAATGTCGGCACCGTGTCGATCGATCCGAACTTCTTTCCGCAGCTGACCGTCGATCCGCAGCGCGACTTTGTTCCGCTATCGCTCGCCGGCGAAACGCCGGGCATCCTGGTGGCGAGCCCGAAATTCCCGCCGAATTCGCTGAAGGAGATGGTGGCCTACGCAAAGGCCCATCCGGGCAAGATCAATTATGGCGTGGCCGGCATCAGCACGCTCAATAGTCTGGCCATGGAGCAGTTCCGCCACAGCGCCGGGCTTGCGATGACGCAGGTGCCCTACAAAGGCGGCGCCGGTCCCGGGCTGCTCGATCTGATCGCGGGAAATATCGATATGATGCTGGTGACTTTGTCGGCCGCGTCATCGCACGTCAAAAACGGACAACTGAAGGCACTCGCTATCACGACGCGCGAGCGCAACCCGTTGTTTCCCGACGTGCCGAGCTTGGCGGAACAAGGTTATCCGGAAGCCGTGAGCTCTTCCTGGCAAGGCCTGTTCGCGATCGCCGGCACGCCGCAGCCGATCGTCGCCAAATTGCACGCCGCCGTGATTAAAGCGATGGCCGATCCGGCGACACGCAAACGCATGACCGATGCCGGCATCCTGACGACGACGAGCGCCTCCCCCGAGGACTTCAAGACATTCCTCGCCGGTGAAGCGGCGAAGTGGAAGGGCGTGGTGGCGGCCGTGAAGGCCGAGGAAAAGCCCGCGCATTGAGCGCGGCTCAGCGCTCCGCCAGCTTCTTGATCGAAAGCTCCGAAGCCAGCTTGTCGAGCTCCTTGAGCAATTCCGGCGCGAGCGCGAGACCATTGGCGAGGCGGTCGGCGTGGCGCTTGGCGCGCGCATCGCCCGGTAGGCGCACAGTTTGTCCCGGCAGCGTCTTCGACGCGCGCAACTCGCGGATGTGGCGGTCGACCTCGGCCTTGAACCGATCGAGCGGCTGGAAGCGCGCCGGATCGAGCGCGATCACGAACTGGCCGGTGTTGTTGACCTTCTCCGGCGTGGCGTTAAAGTCAACGCAGTCGCGCCCGAACAGTGCGCCGTTGAGCGTGCCGGCAAGCAAGCCCAGCATCAGCGCCAGTCCCGCTCCCTTGTAGCCGCCCATCGGCAGCAACAGCGCGTGGGCCGATTTCTGCGGATCGGTGACGGCCTCGCCGGTGTTCGGATCGACCATCCAATCCGGCGCGAGCGGAATGTTCTGCAGGCGGTGGTTCTTGATGGTGCCGTAGGACACAGTGGAAGTCGCGATGTCGAGCACCAACGGCGGCTCCCGGCCGGCGGGAATGGCGATGGCCAGCGGATTGGTGCCGAGCAGCGGCTCGGAACCGCCGGCAAGCGGCATGTGGTTGGCGTTGGCGACCGCGGCATACATGCCGATCATGTCGGCCTTGAGCGGCAGCGCGGCATAGACACCGGCGGCGCCAGCGTGGTTCGACCGGCGCATGCCGACCCAGCCGACACCGTTCTCCTTTGCGATGTCGATCGCGGTCTCCATCGCGCGCGACACCACCAGATGGCCCATGCCGTTGTCGCCGTCGACCAATGCGGTCGCGGGCGCGGTACGTTCGACCTTGATGTTAGGACGCGGGTTGAGCCCGCCCAGCTTCAGCCGCAGCACGTATTGCGGCAGGCGGAACACGCCGTGCGCGTCGGCGCCGGTGAGATCGGCTTCCAGCATAAGCTCGGCGATCTTGCCGGCGTCGTCCACCGGCACGCCGGATTTCGTCATGGCGTCGACGATCAGGCCGCGCACGGCGGCGAGCGAAACGCGTGCTGTCGTCTTGGCGTCCATTGTCACGCTTTCAGCAACGCGGCGGCGTGGCCGCCGAGAATGGCGGACTTGTCGGCATCGGGGATCTTCAGGCCGCGCACATGCGCGACGCAATCGAGCATAGCCATGTCATAGGGGTAATCGCTGCCGAGCAGCACATTGTCGGAGCCGACCAAGCCGATCATCGCTTCCAGCGTTTTATCGGAATGCAGGATGGTGTCGTAGTAAAAGCGCTTGGCGATATCGACCGGTTGCTTCGAAATGTTCTTCTTCGGCTCCGGCCGCACCTTCCAGCCGTGCTGCCAGCGCGCCGCCTGATAGGGCGTGAAGCCGCCGCCATGCGCCAGCATAAATTTCAGCTTGGGATGGCGGTCGAGCACGCCGCCGAAATAGAGGCAGGCGGCGGCGATGGTGGTGTCGAGCGGATTGCCGATCAGGTTTTGCAGGTAATAGGACTTTAGGCGGTCGGCGCCGGCGACGTTGTTCGGCTGCACGAACATGAAGGCGCCGAGCTCTTCGGCGGTCGCCCACACCGGCTCGAAGCTCGGATCGTCGAGGTTCTTACCCATGATGTTGGACGCGAACATCGAGCCCTTGAGCCCGAGCTTGGTTATGGCGCGCCGCAGTTCGTCGGCCGCGCGCTTGGGATCCTGTAGCGGCAGCGTCGCGATACCCATGAAGCGGTCGGGATGCGCCGCGATGTGCTTGGCCATCTGGTCGTTCTGGATGACTGCCAGCGTCGCGCCGAGCGCGGGCTCCTGATTGTAGAGGTAAGTCTGCGGCGTAGCCGAGAGCACGTGCACGTCGACGCTCGCTGCATCCATGTCCTTGAGTTGGCGCGGGATATCGAAGCCGCCGGTCGGGAACGGCCGATAGACAACGCCGTTGACGTCGAGCGCCGCGCTCTCCGCGTCGTCCGGTGTGATGGTCACCTTGACGCCGGCCTTGGTGAGCAGCGCGGCGGTTTCCTGCGTGAGGATGTGTGTGTGGGTGTCGATCGCCCGGACTGTCGCCATTTCGTTCCCTGAAAACTAGTGATGCGCACGAGCGCTTCCCCTGCCGCAGCCGCGCCATGGACGCAAGCCCCTGTCGCAGGCTTTGCTTTGGGCTATAAATTCGCAGCCTCTCAGCCCACCTCCGGAATCCGAGAATGAATGCGAAGGACAAAGCCGGCCACACAGTGTGCGTCGAGGACGACGCCTTGGTCCGTGGCCGCGGCCAATTCATGGACGATCCGCGCCTGCCGAACCAGGCCTATGCCGCCTTCGTACGCTCGCCGCATGCGCATGCGCGCGTCGTGTCGGTGAACGCCGAGGAGGCGCGCAAGGCCAAAGGCGTGCTGGCGGTGCTTACCGCCGCGGACGTGAAGGCGGCCGGCATCGGCGGCATCTCACGTCACCCGCCGGTCGTCGGCCGCGGCGGCGCCAAGATGGTCATGCCGTTCCGTCCGGTGCTGGCGGAGACGGCCATGCATGTTGGCGATCCCGTAGCCATGGTGGTGGCGGAGAACCGCGGCCTGGCGCAGGACGCGGCCGATCTTGTGCAGGTCGCATACGAAGAGCTGACGCCGGTGGTCGATCTCGACGCGGCGATGAAAGCCGCAACGCAATTGTATCCCGACGCGCCCGGCAATCTCTGCGTCGACTGGCCCGGGCCGGTGCCGAGCGAGGAGAACGAGCGCGAGGTTGCTCAAATCATTAAGAGCGCGCCGCACGTGGCGCGCGTGCGCGTCACCAACCAGCGCATGGTCGTGGCCTCGCTGGAGACGCGCGGCGCGACCGGGCAATACGATCCGGCGAACGACAGCTACACGCTGCGCGCCTGCTCGCAGAGCGCCGACGGCATGCGCGGCCAGGCGGCCTCCATCATGGGCATAGCGAACGAGAAATTGCGGGTGATCACGCAAGACGTCGGCGGCGCCTTCGGCATGAAGACGACCTGCTATCCGGAATACATCGCGCTGCTCGTGGCGGCGCGCAAAGTCGGCCGGCCGGTGCACTGGCAATCGACGCGCTCGGAAGCTTTCGTCAGCGACGCCCAGGCGCGCGATGCCGTCAGCGAGGCCGAGCTCGCGCTCGACGACAAGGGCAAGTTTCTCGCCCTACGCGTGCGTCATCTGTGCAACCAGGGTGCCTACATCGCCAATGCCGGCGTCAACATCAACACCAACAATTTCGCGCGCTGCCTGCCCGGCATGTACCGCATACCCAAGGTGGACGTTGGGGTCGCCTGCTATTTCAGCAATCGGGTGCCGATCGCGCCCTATCGCGGCGCCGGGCGGCCGGAGGCGAACTACGTGCTCGAGCGCGTCGTGGAAGAAGCCGCGCGCGTCATCGGCATGGACGCGCTGCGCCTACGCAAAAAGAATCTCATTCCGCCCTCGGCCATGCCGTTCAAGACGCCGATCCAAACCTACGACAGCGGCGATTTCCCCGGCATCGTCGACAAGGCGCTCACGCTCGCCGACTACGACAACTTCAACAAGCGCAAGCGCGAGGCGGCGCGCCGCAAGAAACTGCGCGGCATCGGCATCTCCTGCATGCTGGAGCATTCCGGCGCCACGCCGATGGAACAGGCCTCGGTGGCGTTTCCCGGCGGCGACAGGCTGATCCTCGGCTGCAACGTGCAGTCGACCGGGCAGAGCCACGCCACGGTGTTCGGCCGCCTGCTCGCCGGCAAGCTCGGCATCGACGCGGGCAAGATCGAGCACCGGCACGGCGACACCGCCTTGGGGCTGACCGGCGCCGCCTCGGTCGGCTCGCGCTCGGCCATGTGCGCCGGCAACGCCATCGTGCACACCGCCGACGTGATGCTGGCGAAGGGCAAGAAGATCGCGTCCTCGCTGCTGGAAGCGTCCGAGCAGGACATTCAGTATCGCACCGGCGGCTTCGAAGTGGTCGGCACCGATCGCAAGATTTCGCTGTTCGAGACCGCGCGCCGCGCCAAGGAGCTCGGCGAAAGCCTCGACACCAAGGACAAGGCCGATACGCCATTGACGTTCCCCAACGGCTGCCACATCGCCGAGGTGGAGATCGATCCCGACACCGGCCACGTCGACCTCGTCACGTACACGGCGGTCGACGACTGCGGCAATCCGCTCGACCTCACCATCGTCGAGGGCCAGGTGCACGGCTCGCTCGCACAAGGCTTAGGCCAGGCGCTGGTCGAGAACGCGGTCTACGATGCGCAGAGCGGACAACTGGTGACCGGCTCGTTCATGGACTACGGCATGCCGCGCGCGCACGACATGCCGGTCGAATTGCGCGAGGCGCTGCATGCGGTGCCCGCCAAGACCAACCCGCTCGGCGTCAAGGGCACCGGCGAGGCCGGCACCACCGCCTCGATCGCCGCGGTGATGAACGCGATTGCCAACGCCATCCCGAACGGCGCCGCCAACCACATGGAGATGCCGGCAACGCCTGCGAAGGTGTGGGAGGCGTGTCAGAGGGCGATGGGGAAGTAATTGTCGTACGTGTCCCGGATGCGGCGCAGCACGAAGCGCAGCGCAGTGGTGCGCCGCTGACCCGGAACCCAGCTTGTTTAAGAAACCGGGGTCCCGGGTCTGCAGCGCATCACTAACGTGCTGCGCTGCGCCCGGGACACGAGTCTGTGCCTCACCCCTGCGAGATGAACTTCACGTTCATGTAGGCCTGCAGGCCTTCGATGCCGCCTTCGGAGCCGTAGCCCGATTCCTTGATACCGCCGAACGGGGTTTCCGGCGTCGAGACGGCGACGCTGTTGACGCCGACCATGCCAGACTGGATGGCATCGCCGATCGCGGCTGCGGTCTTGTCGGACGACGTGAAGGCGTAAGCCGCGAGCCCAAACTGCAAAGAGTTGGCCCGTTCGACCACTTCGTCGAAGGTTTTGAACGGCACGATCGGCGCCACCGGGCCGAACGGCTCCTCGGTCATGATCTTGGAATCGTCCGGCACGTCGGTGATCACCGTCGGCTGGAAGAAGAAGCCCTGGTTGCCGTGGCGCGAGCCGCCGGTCGCGATCTTGCCGCCGCGGTCCTTGGCATCGTTGACGAAGCTCTCCATGGCGTCGAGCCGGCGCGGATTGGCGAGCGGGCCGAGCGTAATGCCTTTCTCCAAGCCATCACCCATCTTCAGGCCCTTGGCATATTCGGTGAAGCGGGCGACGAACTTGTTGTAGCCTTTCTCCTGCACGTAGAAGCGCGTCGGCGATATGCAAACCTGGCCGGCATTGCGGTACTTGAAGGCGGCGATGGTGTCGGCGGCCTTTTCGGGATCGGCGTCGTCGAACACGACGACCGGCGAGTGGCCGCCAAGCTCCATGGTCGCCTTCTTCATGCCCTTGGCGGCGATCTGCGCGAGATGCTTTCCGACCGGGATCGAGCCGGTGAAGGAAATCTTTTTCACCGACTTTTTCGGGATCAGGTGCTCGGACACTTCCGCCGGCACGCCGAATACGAGATTGAGCACGCCCGCCGGCAGTCCGGCATCGGCAAAGCATTTCACCAATTCGACGCAGCCGCCCGGGGTTTCTTCCGAAGCCTTGATGATGATCGAGCAGCCGGCCGCGAGCGCGCCGGCGATCTTGCGCACCGGGGTGAGCGTCGGGAAATTCCACGGCGTGAAGGCGGCGACGATGCCGCACGGCTCCTGCAACACCAGCTGGCGCACGCCCTTCTGGCGGCCCGGGATGACGCGGCCGTAAGCGCGGCGGCCTTCCTCGGCGTACCAATCGATGATGTCGGCGGAGGTCAGCACTTCCGCGCGCGACTCGACATAGACCTTGCCCTGTTCCTGCGTCTGCACTTTCGACACGTGATCGAAGCGCTCGCGCAGCAGATCGGCGGCCTTGCGCATGATCTTGGAACGGTCATAGGCCGAGGTCGCCTTCCACAGCGCAAAGCCTTTCTCGGCGGCGGCGAGCGCGGCGTCGAGGTCGGCTTTGCTCGCGTGCGGCAGGTGCGCCAGCGTCTTGCCGGTCGCCGGATTGATCACATCCTCGCCCTTGCGGCCCTCGCCATTGAGCCACTTGCCGTCGATGTAAAGACCAAGATCGGTGTACATGGAGACCTCGCTGCTACCCGGAACAAACGTGGCGGTGGATTAGCACTTTCGGGCCGAAGCGGCCACCCCTGCGCCTTCAACCCAGATACGCTCCGGCGTTCACGTGCAGCGTCTGCCCGGTGACGTTGCGTGCGCCGGGGCCGGCGAGGAAGCGCACCATGGCGGCCACGTCCTCCGGCTTGCCGCGCTCGCCGGTGATGGTGCCGTGGGTAAGATGATGCGCGGGCTTGAGCGACGTGCTCGGCCGCGAGGTGTCGATCGCACCCGGAACAACGCAATTGGCGGTGATCTTGTCTTCGGCGAGATCGTGCGCCAGCGCGCGCGAGAAGCCGACCAGCGCGGCTTTCGCGGTCATCACATGGGCGCGGTGCTTGGAGCCGATATGCGCGCTCATGCCGCCGATATTGATGATAGTGCCGCCGTTCTTGCGCATCGCCGGCAGGCAGGCCAGCACGCAATGGAAGGCGCCGTCGAGCGTGACGTCCATGACTTCGCGCCAGTCGGCGTAGGACATTTCGGCGATCGGCTTTTCGCGCCGCAGCGCGGCGTTGTTGACCAAGATGTCGATGCGGCCAAAATTCTTCAGCGCGGCCTCGGCAAGCGCGCTGGCGACTTTCGCATCGGCGATGTCGCCGACGACCGGCACGGCCTTGCCGCCGGCGGCCGCGATCTCGCCGGCGACTTTGTCGGCTTCCTCTTTATTCGACCGCACATTGACCACCACCGACGCGCCACCATCGGCCAACGCCAGCGCAATGGCGCGGCCGATATTGCGGCCGGCGCCGGTGACGACGGCGACCTTGCCGGCGAGCTCTTTGTTATCGCTCATGATGTGAATTACCCCCGCAAAGGCGCGAGATCGATCGCACCATCATAAAGCCTGTCGAGAACCTTGAGCGCCGCGCTGGCGCGCGCCTCGTCCCAGCCGCCGTGGCGCGCATTGAGCGCGAATTTGTCCACGATATCGGCCTGCGTGAGCGGCTCGTTGGCGCCGCCGCGGAAATGCGGCTGGCGCTCCTCGATGACGCGACCGTCGTTGAGCACGGCGCGGATGTGGCCGGTGAAGGCGTTCGGATATGGGTTGTTAGGGTCCACCACGTAACGCACCTTGGCGGCGAGCGCGAGCACGGCGGGATCACGCACCGCCTCCTCGGTGAAGGCGTCGAGCCCGACGCCGCCGCGCACAAAGCCCGAGGCGAGGATGAAGGGCGTCGCAAATTTCGCGGCATAGCCGTTGGGCGGCCGCTGTTTGGCGGCGAGCGGCTCCCACAGCCGGTGCACGGTGCCCTCCCCGACCTCACACACCAGCTCCTTGATCTCGTCCACCTTGATGCCGCGCGCGGCCAGCCGGCGGGCGCAGTCGATGTACGGATGCGCCATGGTGCCGCACGGATAAGGCTTGAAGGCGAGCGTCTCGATCACCCAGTGCTGACCGAACTCGCCGAGCAGCGCGGCGTAGTTTCCTTTCGTGGTGTGCGCGAAGCCATGGAACAGGCCGTGCATGCCCTCGAACACCGTGCGCGGGCCGAAGAAGCCTGAGCGCGCGAGCAGCGCGGCGCGATAGCCGGACTGCGCCGCCCAGCCGGGATGCAGGCGCTTGGTCCAGGCGCCGTCGGTCAAATATTCGATGATGCCGCCGGCAAAAGAGCCGGCGATGCCGAGCGCATCGACGATCTGCTTGGCGGAAAGGCCGAGCGCGGTGCCGACGCCGGCGGCCGCGCCCATCACGCCGAAGATGGCGGTGGGATGAAAGCCCGCTTTATGCACCGCCTTCGGCACCACGGTCGAGAGCCGGCACATCACCTCGCAGCCGACCGCGATGCCGATGAGCGCGGCCTTGCCGTCGCGCTGCTGGCGCTCGCAGGCCGCCAGCACCGCCGGCACGATCACCGCGCCGGCATGCACCGGCCCGCCCTCGAAGGTGTCGTCGAAATCCTCGCCATGCGCGGCGGTGCCATTCACGAAAGCGGCGCCGGCAGCGCTCAGCGTGCGCGCGTGGCCGATCGCGGTGCAGGGGCCGTCGTCGTCGATGCCTGCGAGCGCGCTTTTGACGTAATCCTCGTTGCGCGCGGTGACGCAAAGCCCGGCGACGTCGACCAGCAGATCCTCGCATTTGACGCGCACCGCCGCCGGCAGTGCATGCGCGTCAAGCGCGACGATGCGCTCGGCCAATTGTTCGGCGATCGACTGGTTGCTCATGCGGTGCGCCGCGCGCCGAAGCTCGCCAGATTATTGGCCAGCGTCACGATAACCGAGGTGACGATCAGCATGAACACGCCGAGCACTGCGATGGCGGCGAGGTCGCCACTTTCGTTGAGGTCGTAGATCAGCACCGACAAAGTCTTGGTCTGTGAGGTGAACAGCATGATGGCGGCGGACAGTTCGCGCACCACGCCGACGAAGATGAAGCACCAGGTGGCGATCACGCTGGTGCGCAGCAGCGGCGCGGTGATCTGCCAGAGCGCGCGCAGCCGCGTGGCGCCCAGGATGCGGCTGGCGTCTTCCAGTTCGGGATGCACGGCGCGGATGGCCGATTGCAATTGTTGATAGGCGGCGGGCATGGCGAGCGTGATGAAGGCGATGAGCAAGATCCAAAGCGTGCCGTAGAGCACGAAAGGCGGCTTGGTATAACTGAAGAACAAGCCGACGCCGAGCACGATTCCGGGAATGGCAAGCGGCGCGGACGCGAGAAATCCGAGCACGCGGTGGC
Organism: uncultured Pseudomonadota bacterium; assembly: GCA_963710705.1. GTDB lineage: Bacteria > Pseudomonadota > Alphaproteobacteria > Rhizobiales > Xanthobacteraceae > Pseudolabrys. Next base: position 1,037,362 of record CAVQBI010000002.1, on the reverse strand, counting down.
CGGCGACTGCCTGGCGCGCGGTGATGTAGCCGATGACGACCGCGAGAATCGTGCCGAAGGTGGCGGCGAGAATGCCGAGCAATAGCGTGTTCTTGATGGCGATCTGGGTCGCCGACAATTCGAAGAACGCGAAGTGCACATTCTGCAGCGTGAAATTATTGACGCTGACGATGTGCGAGGCGAGCTTGGAGAAGCTGGCGTTGAGCAGCGCAAAATACGGCAGGAACACCGGGCACATCAGCACCAGCATGCTCAGCGCAAGCGCCAGCCATTTGTAGGCGCCGAGGCGCACGAGGCGCGGCTCGCCGTTCTTGCCGCCGACCACCGCGTAGCCGCGGCGGCCGAGCACCATGTGCTGCGCGCGCAGCAGAATGACGGTGAGGATCAGCAGAGGCAGCGAGGCCGCCGCCGCGAGATCGGGCTTGGCGGGGAATTGGAACAGGCTCCAGATCTTCGTCGTCATGGTGTGGAAGCCGGCCGGCATCGCCAGAATCGCCGGCGTGCCGAATTGCGTCATGGCTTCGAGGAAGGCGACCAGCGCCCCCGCCACCAGCGCCGGCAGCGCTAGCGGGATCGTGATGCGCCGCGCGGTGTTCCAGCTCTTGCCGCCGAGGATGGCTGAGGCGTCTTCGAGATCGCCCGGTGTGCGGTCGAGCGCGTTGGCGACCAACACGAAGACGTACGGAAACGTGTAGCAGCTGATGACGAAGACCAGGCCGGGGAACGAATAGATATTGAGGAAATGCGCGCCGCCGCTCGCGCCGGTGAGATCGCGATAGAGCTGGTTGAGCAGGCCGCTGTTGGGCGCCGCCAGCAATTCCCAGGCAATGGCGCCGATGAACGGCGGCGTCACGAATGAGGCGGTGACCAGCAGCCGCACCGTGCGGCGCAGCGGCATGTCGGTGCGCGCCACCAGCCAGCCCATCGGCGCCGCCACCACGCAGCAGACGACGGCCGAGAGGATGGCGAGCGCGAAGGTGGTGAGCAGCGGATCGAGATAGGAGGCGTCCGTCACCAGGCGCGGGAAGTTCGCCAGCGTGAAGGCGCCGGCCTTGTCAGTGAAGGCATAGACGACCAGCCAGCCGAGCGGCATCACCACCAGCAAGCACAGCACCGCGGCAAACAGCAGCAGCACCGGCATTGTGAGATCGACGCCGGCGCGCATTTTTGCGAGCGGCGCGGCAGCGACGACCGTGGTCATCCGTCCCTCACCCGCCGCGGCGCATTACACATGGAACAGCTTGACGTAATGCGCCTTGATCGCCTCGGCGTTCTTGAGCACGCCGGCGGCGTCATCCTTCATCAGCTTGATATCCTTGAGCGGCGTGCGGCCGGGCTTTTCTTTCGCCAGCGGATGCGCCGAGCGCAAGCCGCCGACATTGATGTTGACCTGCTGGCATTCTGGCGTGAAGCAATAGCTCTCGAACAGCCGCGCGGCGTTCGGATTGGGCGCCGCCTTGAAGACGCCATTGGGGCCGATGATCAGCGGCGTGCCCTCGGTGGCGTAGACCGGCTCGACCGGCTGGCCGGATTCCTTCTCCTTGAAGATGAGATATTCGACGCCGTCGGCCTGCACTGCGCGCTCGCCGAGCGCGAGCTTCTTCGGCGGCACCGAGGCCGACTGCACTTGCAGCACGTCCTGCTGCGCGAGCTTCTCGAAATAGCGCCAGCCGAGATCGCGCGCGGTTTGGAACGTCGCGGTGAGAATAGTGCCACTGTAGCCGGGATGCGCCTTGACGATCTTGCCTTTCCACTGCGGCAGCAGGAGATCGGCGAAGCTCTTGGGCGCCTCTTCCTTTTTCACCAGGCTCGAATTGTAGGCGATGATGCAGAGGAAGACGCGGAAGCTGGCAAAGGTGCCGTCCGAATCCTTGTGCTCGGCTGGATAATATTTCGCGACGTCCTCCGGCACATAAGGCGCGAGCAAGCCCTGATCTTTCCAATAGGCAAGGTGCGAAGCGTCGGACGAATTGACCACGTCCACGGCGTGGATGTTGCTCTGATACTCCTGGCCGATGCGTTGCAGGATGCGTTCGGCGCCGGTGCGCTCCACCTGTACCTTCACGCCGGGGTATTTGGCTTCGAAGGTCTTGGCGATCTCTTCCGACACTTTGAGGTCGATCGAGGTGTACCAGACGACCTTGCCTTCCTTCTGCGCCGCGGCGATCAGTTCCGGCGTGATGGCGCCGGCCGGCGGCGCGGCAGAGACGACGCGGGTGGAGAAGGCGCTGCCGGCAACGAGCGCGCTCGATCCGATCAGCAAGCCGCGGCGCGAGATTGTCGAGGTTTTCATTAAATCCTCCCTTGGCGTTATTTTTTATCCGGCCAGCGCGCGGCAGCATTCGGGCGGCAGGTGCAGCCAGACCGCACTGCCTTGCGGAATGCTGTCGCCCGCCGCCGTCACCACGCGCAATTGTGTGCCGTCCCCGGCCTCAACCATATAATCCCGGCGGTCGCCGAGAAAGACCTGGCGCACGACGGTGGCCGGCACGACGTTCTCGCCCTGTGGGAATTGCGCGACCGAGATTGCGATGTCGTGCGGACGGATGGAAACCGGCGTAGCCTTGCCCGCGGTCATCGGCTCGCCGACGCAGCGCAGTGGACGGCCGGCGAAATCAATGTGCGCTGAATCGCGCGCCTTGCCCTTGATGACGTTGCTGGAGCCGATGAAACGCGCGACGAATTCCGAGCGCGGCCGGTCGTAGATGTCTTCGGGCGAGCCGGCCTGCTCGATCTTGCCGGCATTCATCACGGCGATGAGATCGGCGGTGGTCAGCGCTTCCGATTGGTCGTGGGTGACATAGACGGTGGTGTAGCGGTAGGCGTCGTGCAGGCGGCGTACCTCGAAGCGCATTTCCTCGCGCAAGTTGGCGTCGAGGTTCGACAGCGGCTCGTCGAGCAGCAGCGTCTCCGGCTCGACAATGAGCGCGCGCGCAAGCGCGACGCGCTGCTGCTGACCGCCGGACAGCTCGCCCGGATAGCGCTGCGCCAATGCTGCCAGCTTGGTGGTGGCAAGGATGGCGTCGAGCTTCTTGGCGATCGTGTCGCGATCGAATTTCCTCAGCTTGAGGCCGTAGACTATGTTTTCCGTGACCGTCATGTGCGGCCACAGCGCGTAGCTCTGGAAGATCATCGACATGTTGCGCCGCTCGGGCGGCACGGTCTGCGCCGGCGAGGACATCAACTTGTCGCCGACGCGGATCTCGCCGGCGCTCGGCTCGACGAAACCGGCGATCAGCCGCAGCGTCGTGGTCTTGCCGCAGCCGGAGGGGCCGAGCAGGCAGACCAGATGGCCGTGCGCGATGGTGAGCGAGATGTCGTCCACCACCGCCACATCGCCATAACGCTTGGTGAGGCCCCGCAACTCAACGGACGCCACGCAATCCCTCCCCTTCTTCACCTCTCCCCGTTTTACGGGGAGAGGTCGGCCGCGGAGCGGCCGGGTGAGGGGCATTTCTTATTCTGCGCGCTTATCAGGGCCCCTCACCCCGACCCTCTCCCCGCAAGCGGGGAGAGGGGGATTCTTTACGAGCCGGTGAAGGCCGGCTTGCGCTTTTCCATGAAGGCCTGGCGGCCTTCGATGTAATCCTTCGAGGCAAAGCATTGCGCCACCAAGTCGGCGCATTTCTGCAAGTTGCGCTCGCTGCCGTCTTTAACAACTTCACCGACAATATATTTCACCGAATTGACGGTGAGCGGCGCGTTGCCGCTGATGGTGTCGGCGTAATCCTTCACGTATTTCTCGAGCTCGGCTTCCGGCAGCACGCGGTTAACGAGACCCATCGCCAGTGCCTCGGCGGCGGTGAACTGGCGCGCGGTGAAGAAGATTTCCTTGGCGAAGGAGGGCCCGACCACGTGGACCAGCTTCTTGATGCCCTTGAAGCCATAGCCGAGGCCGAGCTTGGCCGCCGGCACGCCAAACTTGGAATTGTCCGAGCAGATGCGCAGGTCGCAGCAGAGCGCGAGGCCGACGCCGCCGCCGATGCAGTAGCCGCGGATCATGGCGATGGTCGGCTTGGGGAATTCGAATGCCGCGGTGTTGGCCTTGTCGACGGTCTCGTTGTAGCGGTCGATCGCTTCCTTGCTGGCGCGCTCGCTCTCAAACTTCGAAATGTCGGCGCCCGACACGAAGGCCTTGCCGCCGGCGCCGGTGAGCACGACGACGCGCACGGTCTTGTCCGCGGCAAAGTCCTCGAGGATGGCGGAGGCCGCCTCCCACATTTCCAGCGACACCGCGTTATGGCGCTCGGGATTGTTGAAGATGAGATAGCCGACACCGCCCTCTTTGCGGGACAGCATTTTGTCGGTCTTGGTCGCTACGTTCATCGCGTGTCTCCTTAACGGGCGTCAGACGGCCTTCGCCTTGTGCAGCTCGGCGATCTCGCCGTCCTTGAAGCCGAATTCCTTGAGAATCTCGTCGGTGTGCTCGCCGAGGTCCGGCGGCCGCGCCGCAATTTTGCTCGGCGTGCGCGACAGCGTGAACGGCTGGCCGACTAGGCCGAGCCGGCTGCCGTCCGAGCGCGCGGACTCCTTTGCGATGTCGAGATGCTTGACCTGCGGATCGGCGAACACCTGATCGATCGAATAGATCGGGCCGCAGGGCACGCCGACTTTGTTGAAGATCTCGACCCATTCCGCGCTTGATTTCATCGCGGTGGCTTTGTCGATTTCCGCATTGAGCGCGTCGCGATTTTGCGAGCGCAACTTGCCGTTCTTGTAGTCCGGCGACGTGATCCACTCCGGGTGACCCATCGCGTTGCAGAAACGCTCCCAGATCACCGTTCCGGTGACGGCGATGTTCAAATATCCGTCTTTGGTCTTGAACACGCCGGTCGGAATCGAAGTCGGGTGATTGTTGCCGGCCTGCTTGGCCACCTGTCCCTCGGTGAGAAAGCGCGCCGCCTGGAAGTCGAGCATGAAGATCTGCGCCTGCAGCAGCGACGTCGAAACCCATTGACCTTCGCCGGAGACCTCGCGCTCGAGCAGCGCCGTCATGATGCCGAGCGCGCAGAACAGGCCGGCGGTGAGATCGGCGATCGGAATGCCGACACGCATCGGGCCGCCGCCGGGCGCCCCGGTAACCGACATCAGCCCGCCCATGCCTTGCGCGATCTGGTCGAAGCCCGGCCGCTTGGCGTAAGGCCCGTCCTGGCCGAAGCCGGAAATGCTGGCGAGCACGATGCGTTTGTTGATCTTCTTCAGCGATTCATAGTCGATGCCGAGCCGATCCTTCACGTCCGGCCGGAAATTCTCGACTACCACGTCGACCTTTTCGACCAACCGTTTGAATGCCGCGAGGCCCCGCGGCGACTTCAGATCGAGCGTCATGCCGCGTTTGTTGCGCTGAAGATTCTGGAAGTCGGAGCCTTCGCGCGGACCACCCGGCCCCTCGCCTTCCGAGAGATGCGGTGGCGCCTCGACCTTGATGACGTTGGCGCCCCAGTCGGCGAGCTGGCGCACGCAGGTCGGCCCCGAGCGCACGCGCGTCAGATCGAGAACGGTGAAGCGGGACAGGGCCTGCGATGCCTTGGGAAACGGCATTTCGACGCTCCAAGCGGCTTAAATCCATCTTTTCGGGGCTGACCTTCCCCAATTTGACCCGCCTTGTCTATCGGCTGGGGCGGGACACTTTATTCATCATTCGGCCCGATAGGCGGGTACCGTGCCTTGAAAAGACCATCTCTAGCTGTCATATGCACGGTGCGGATGAAAGACCCGATCTCGGGTTTGCGGGCTGCGTGCACGAAACTCTTTAAAACGAATTTCGCCCCGCCTCTTCCGTTTCTCCAACCGACCGACAACCCCTGGCCACGCGGGATGTCTTTGAGAGCCCCGCGATTCCGCCGGCTGCAAAGGCAGCACGGCCGTGTCGCCATATAAGAAAGAGAACTCTTTGACTTCATTTAACGACTTCGGCCTCGCAGAGCCGATCCTTCGCGCCCTTGCCGAAGAGAAATACGTCACTCCCACTCCGATCCAAGCCCAGACCGTTCCCATCGCCCTGCAGCGCCGCGACGTCGTTGGTATCGCGCAGACCGGAACCGGCAAGACCGCAGCCTTCGCGCTGCCCATCCTCAACCACCTGTTCAACAAGCGTCAGCGTCCCGCGCAGAAGTCCTGCCGCGTGCTGGTGCTGTCGCCGACGCGTGAATTGTCCGGCCAGATCGCCGACAGTTTCCGCGCCTATGGCCGGCACATCCGTCCGCTCTGCATTGAGTTAGCGATCGGCGGCGTGCCGATCAACCGGCAGATCCGCGCGCTCGCGCGCGGCGCCGAAGTGCTGGTGGCGACCCCCGGCCGCCTGCTCGATCTCGTGCACAGCCGCGCACTGCGCCTCGACCAAGTCGAGGTGCTGGTGCTCGACGAAGCCGACCGCATGCTCGACATGGGCTTCATCCACGACATCAAGAAAATCGTCGCCATGGTGCCGAAAGAGCGGCAGACGCTGTTCTTCTCGGCCACCATGCCGCAGGAAATCACCCGGCTCGCCGATGCGATGCTGCGCGATCCGGCGCGCGTGGCGGTAACCCCGCAAGCCACCACGGTCGAAAAGATCGCGCAACGCGTGATCCATACCGACAAGGCCGCGAAGCTGTCGCTGCTGGCCGAATTGCTCAAGAGCGAGCCAGTCGACCGCGTGCTGGTCTTCACCCGCACCAAGCACGGCGCCGACAAGGTCGTGCGCGGATTGCAAAAGGCCGGCTTCGCCGCCGAAGCAATCCACGGCAACAAGTCGCAGAACCAGCGCGAGCGCGTGCTTGCCGCCTTCCGTGACGGCAAGCTGCGCACCTTGATCGCCACCGACATCGCCGCCCGCGGCATCGACGTCGACGGCGTCAGCCACGTGTTCAACTACGATCTGCCGAACATTCCGGAATCCTATGTCCACCGCATCGGCCGCACCGCGCGCGCCGGCGCCGAAGGGATTGCGATCTCGTTCTGCGATCACGAGGAACGCGCCTTCCTGCGCGACATCGAGCGGCTGATCCGCATGGCGATCCCCGCAACCGACCGCCGCACCGGCGGGCGGCCCGCCCCGCAAGAGGCGGAAACCCGCCACGGCGGCCGGCCACACCGCGGCGGCCATCAGCAGCGCGGCAACGGCGGCGGCCATAACAGCGGTCATGGCCGTCCCGGCCATAACGGCAAACGCTCGCATCATGCCGGCAATGGCGGTCGCGACCATCAGAGCCGTCCCCAGAACGGCCGGCACGCGGCCCCCCACCAGGAAGCCACAGCGGGGGAGCCAAGCGGCATCGGAAATGTTACATTTATGCAGCGCTCGGGGGCGCCGCGCTCCAACGCGCAGCGCTGACATAACTGGAGACGATTGGATGGCGAAGGAAGAACTGCTGGAGTTCGACGGCACGGTGACCGAAGTCCTGCCGGACGGCAATTTCAGGGTGAAGCTCGATAACGATCACGAGGTGCTCGCCTACACCGCCGGCAAGATGCGCAAATTCCGCATCCGCACCGGCGTCGGCGACCGCGTGATCGTGGAAATGTCGCCGTACGACCTGCAGCGCGGACGCATCAGCTTCCGCCACAAGGGCGACGCCCCGGCCGCTGCTCCGCAGCAGCGCCGGCCGAACTTCCGCGGACGCCGGTAGGCAACTGCAACGATCCGGGGGCAAGCGAGTTAAAGGTTTGCCCATGACGACATCCAGACTGCTGCGTTTCACGCTCGCGCTGGCGATCACAATCGCCGGCGCGTTTGCGTCTTATGCGGAAGACAAGCCCGCACCGCACCAGCCGCCGAAAGGCATCCTGCACCTTCTGCCGGAAGACTCCGTGACCGAACATTCGATCGATACGCCGCAAGGCAAGCTCGATTACACAGCGACCGCCGGCACGCTGCGCTTTTTCGATCAGTCGGGTGAGCAAAGCGCCGCAGTGTTTTACACCGCCTATGTCGCCAAGGGCGGCGACGCCAAGCGGCCGCTGACTTTCGTGTTCAACGGCGGACCGGGCGCGGCCTCCGCCTTCTTGCATCTCGGCCTGGTCGGCCCGCGCATTCTCGATCTCGGCCTCGGCGCGCGCGACTTTGCCCGCGCCCAGCTGCACGACAATCCCGACACCTGGCTGCGCTTCACCGACTTGGTGATGATCGATCCGATCGGCACCGGCTGGAGCCGCACCGCCAAACCGGACGACAAGGGCTTCTGGAACCCCGAAAGCGACGCCAGTTCGATGGCCAAGGCGATCGCGCTCTATGTCGACCACAACAACCGCTTCGCCTCGCCGAAATATCTGTTCGGCGAAAGCTACGGAGGTTTCCGCGCCGCCAAGACGGCGCGCGTCATGCAGCGCGAGCAGGGCATCTCGGCCTCCGGCATCGTGATGCTGTCGCCGCTGGTCGAGGGCTGGCTGACCTTCGGCGACGATCAATCGGCGCTGCGTGCGGCGCTCGAGCTGCCGTCGCTGGCGGCGGCCGAGCTTGAGCGCAAAAACACGTTCAACCTGCAGGCGCTGGCGGGCGCGGAGAAATTCGCGCTCGCCGATTATCTGACGACGTTGGCCGGTCCCGCGCCGCAAGGAGACGCGGCGCGCGTTTTCTACGAAAAAGTCGCGAAAGTGAGCGGCCTGCCGTTCGACGTGGTCAGGCAGCAGCGCGGCTTCGTGACCAATGCCTTCGTCAAGAACCTGCAGGCCGACAAGATTGTCAGCCACTACGACGCGACCTTCGCGGTCGACGATCCCTACCCCGAGCGGCGCTCAGGCCGCGCGCCCGATCCGATCCTAGATGGCGTATCGCGCGCCTATGGCGGCGCCTTCGCTGCCTACGCGCGCAACGAGCTCGGCTTCAAGACCGAGATGACCTATCAATTGCTGGCGGACGACGTCACCCGCCATTGGGACTGGAAAAGCGGGCGGCAGAACGCCGGCGTCGAAGACGACCTGCGCGTGCTCTTGAGCTTCGATCCGTCGTTCCATGTGCTGATCGCGCACGGCTATTCCGATCTTGTGACACCTTACGCGATGACGCGTTACATCCTCGACCATATGCCGGCGTTCACGCCGCCCGGGCGCGCCGTGCTCAAGCTCTATCGCGGCGGGCATATGCTTTATCTCGATCAGGCTTCGCGCAAGGCGTTCAGCAGCGACGTGGCGGCGTTTTTCCAGACGAGCGAATCGCAGTGATTTCCCGTTCATTCACGCGCAAGCGGGAATCCAGCGCAGATTTCTGAAATTCTTGCTCCTGGGTCCCCGCTTTCGCGGGGACGAGCGGATAACCGCTAGCTCATCGCGGCCACCACCGCGCAGGTGGTGACGATGTCGTCGACGCTTGCCGCGCGCGACAAATCGCTGACCGGCTTGGCGAAGCCTTGCAGGAACGGGCCGATCGCTTGTGCGCCGCCCAACCATTGCGTGAGCTTGTAGCCGATATTGCCGGAATCGAGATCCGGAAAGATCAGCACATTGGCGTGGCCCGCAACTTCACTTTTGTCCTTCAGCTTTTTGGCGGCGACCTGCGGCGCGAGCGCGGCGTCGGCTTGCAATTCACCGTCGACGGCGAGCGCCGGCGCACGCTGGCGCACGAGCGTGAGCGCCTCGCGCACTTTGTCGACGCGGGCGTGCTGCGCGCTGCCTTTGGTCGAGAACGACAACATGGCGACGCGAGGTTCCTCGCCGAGCAGGGCCTTAGCGCTGCGCGCCGAGGCAATGGCGATGTCGGCAAGTTCTTCGGCGTTGGGGTCGGCATTGACCGCGCAATCGGCGAACACGAAAGCGCGCGGGCCCGATTTAAGAAAATCCGGCACGACGATGAGAAAGCAGCTGGACGGCAGCGCGATGCCCGGCGCGAGGCCGACGGTCATCAGCCCGGCCTCGATGACGCGCCGCGTCGGATTGGCGCAGCCGGCGACCATCGCGTCGGCATTACCCTGGCGCACCATCATGCCGCCGAAATAGAGCGGCTTGCTCACGAGTCTTGTCGCCATCGCCGGCGTCATCGATGAGCGCTCGGCCGCAAGCGCCGCGCCGTAAGGTTCCAGCCGCGCATCGCTGCGCGGATCGATGATTTCGATGCCGTCGAGCGACGTTCCCGGCGCGATCGCGTCACGCGCGCCGAGCAAAATCGGCTGTGCGATTTTCTCATTTTTGAGACGCAGCGCCGCTGCGACGATGCGCGCGTCCTCGCCCTCCGGCAAAACGATTTTGCGCCGGCGCTGACGTGCTGTATCAAAAAGCTGCGAAAGTAAGTCCATGCTTCTCACCGCGTGAGAAAACGCGTTCGTCGCGTCAGCGAGGCATCAATGACCGAAACGGCCGAAGCGATCAAGATTCACCGCGGGCTCAAGGGCGTCTATTTCGATCGCTCGCCTTGTACCTTTATCGACGGCAAGGCCGGCGAACTGCGCTATCGCGGCTATTCGATCCACGATCTCGCCGAAAAATCGACGTTCGAGGAGACGGCCTGGCTGTTGCTCTACGGCGATCTGCCGAACGCACAGGAATTGGCCGGCTTCGACGCGCAGCTCAAAGCCGCGCGCAAGCTGCCGCCGCCGGTGCTCGATATCGTGCGTTCGATCAAGGATGCGCATCCGATGGACGTGCTGCGCACGGGCGTTTCCGCGCTTGCCGCCTTCGACCCGGAGACCGCCGACAATTCGCGCGACGCCACGCTGCGCAAGGCGATCCGGCTGACCTCGCAGGTGCCGATGATTGTGGCGGCGCACGCGCGTATCCGCGCGGGTCAGAAGCCGATGGTGGCGGACCAGACGCTCAGCCATGCCGGCAATTTGCTGTGGCTGCTCACTGGCAAAAGGCCAAGCGCCGACGCCACCTCGCTGATCGACCGCGATTTCATCATCCACGCCGAACACGGCTCCAACGCCTCGTCGTTCGCCGCGCGCGTGGTGATCGGCACCGAGGCTAACCTGCATGCCGCCATCACCGCGGCGATCGCGGCGTTGTCCGGTCCGGCGCATGGCGGCGCCGCCGAAGACGTCATGAAAATGGCGGAAGAGATCGGCGATCCGGCGCGGGCTGCCGCGTACGTGAAAGAGAAGCGTGACGCCGGCACGGCAATCACCGGCTTCGGCCACCGCGTCTACCGCGCCGAGGATCCGCGCGCGCGCCACATGCGCGCCGGCGTCGAGCGGCTGTCGAAGGAGATGGGCCAGCCGAAGTGGTTCGAGATTTTGCAGGCGGTGGTGAAAGCGATGGCGCCCTACGCGCGCCACGGCGTCAACGTGAACGTCGATTTCTATTCCGGCGTCGTTTACCACCTGCTCGGCATCGAGCGCGATCTGTTCGTGCCGATCTTCGCCATCGGCCGCGTACCCGGTTGGGTGGTGCAGGTGATAGAGCAACAGGAGAACAACATCCTGATCCGCCCGCTCACCCTATATAACGGCCCGGAAGCGCGGATTTACAGAGCGATCGCCGAGCGCGGACGCTGACGGTTCCCTAGTCCCACCGCGTGAGATGGCGTGTCTCAATCGCCGTTGCGGCAGCCGCAGCGTTGCGCTTATCATCGCAAAATAAGAAAAAGAGTCTCATTCAATGAGACTATAATGACCGGGTCGAAACCTGGATCCCTGTGGGAGGAAAGCTATGCAGATTGCGCGCAAACTCGCCGTGCTGAGTGCCGTTGTCTCGATCGCCTTAGGATTGGGCGGCACCGCAGCGCGGGCGGAATATCCAGACCATCCGATCAACTTCATCGTGCCGTGGGGCCCCGGCGGCGGCGCCGACATCCTCGCGCGCACCGCCGGTAAGCTGATGTCGCAAGACTTCGGCGTGTCGGCGCCGGTGCTCAACGTGCCGGGGGCGACCGGCATGACGGGCATGACCAAGCTGCTGACGTCGCCTGCGGACGGCTATTCGCTGGCGGTGCTGATCGGCGACACCTACGCCCTGCTCGCCGGTCCCAAGCCCGCGTTCAATGCCGACGAGGTAATCCCGCTGGCGATCATGATCCAGCAGCCGTCCGGCTTCTGGGTGAACAGCACCAGCCCGTGGAAGACGTGGCAGGATCTGGTCAAGACCGCCAAGGAAAGGGCGCTCAAGGTCGCCGTGCTCGGCTTCGGCAGCGCCGACGACATCACGGTCAATTACCTGAAGACCAAAGGCCTGAAGCTCGAGTCGATTCCCTACGCCGAGCCGGGCATGCGCTACACCTCGATCCTCGGCTCGAACGCCGACGTGCTCTACGAGCAGACCGGCGACGTGCGCAGCTATTTCGACGGCGGCAAGATCCGGCCGCTGATCTTCTTTTACGCGCACCGGCTCAACACGCCGCAGTTCAAGGGCGTACCCGCCGGCGGCGAATTCGGCTACGACGTTACGCTGCCGCAGTTCCGCGCCATCGTGGTGAAAGCCGGCACCGATCCGAAGATCGTGAAGAAGCTCGCCGACGAGATGGCCAAGATTTCGCAGAACGCGGAATTCAAGGCCTATCTCGATCAGCAATACGCCGATCCTGCGAGCTACGTGTCCATGGATAACGCGCGCAAGTTCATGGATGACTGGCTCGTGCAAGCCAAGAAGTTCCGTGCCGAGACGCAGATGGGGTCGAAGTGACCCCGGATGCCTCGATAACGGCGATCCGCCGGCTGCAAGCAGCGCTGCCCTATGTGGTGGTGCTTGCAGCCGGCCTTTATCTCTATTTTCTGGCGAACGGTTTTGAGTTCGATCAGGCCGGCGCAAGAATCGGTCCGGGCGCCTGGCCGAAGCTGATCCTCGGCCTGATGCTGCTCACCGCGCTGTGGGGCCTGGTCTCGACCTTTCTCGCGACCGGCAAAGCGCCTGAGCACACCGAGCACGAAGAAGACGAAGCGCTGATCCGCCCGCCGGAGATTTATCCGTTTCGGGTTTGGATCGCGGTGGCGGCCACGCTCGGTTATCTGGTCATACTGCCGATCCTCGGCTTCTTTCTCGCCACCTGCATCTTCAGCTTCGTTCTGATGTATCTCGGACAATTCCGGCGGCCGCTTCCGGTTACGGCGCTGAGCCTGGCCATCGCACTGGCCTTCCTGTTCCTGTTCATGCGCGTGGTCTATGTGGCGCTGCCGGTCGGCATCGCGCCGTTCGACAGCGTCTCCTACGCGCTGATGGCGGCCATGGGCGTGCATTGAGTTCGCCGTCATGATCCTCGTCAACCTCGCCAACGGCTTCCTGCAAGTCTTTCAGCCGTTCGACCTGCTGATGCTGTTCATCGGCCTCTTGGTCGGCATGGCGGTATCGATCATGCCGGGGCTTGGCCTGGTGATGGGCGTGGTGCTCGCGCTGCCCTTCACCTACCAGATGCCGATCGAGCCCTCGGTCATTCTGCTGACCGCGATTTATTTCGCCGGCACCTACGCCGGCTGCTTCACCGCGATCCTTTACCGCATCCCCGGCGAGCCGATGGACGTGCCGATGCTATGGGACGGCTACACCATGGCGGCGCGCGGCGCTCCGGCGAAAGCGCTCGGCTGGGCGCTGGTCGCCGCGCTCATCGGCGGCCTTGTGTCGTCCGCGGTCATGGTCCTGTTGGCCGGGCCGATGAGCGACCTCGCGCTCAAGTTCGATTCTCCGGATTATTTCGCCGCGGTGTTCTTTGGCCTGACCACGGTGGTGGCGCTGGCCGGAAAATCGATGGTGAACTCGCTCATCAGCCTGTGCGTCGGATTGCTGGTGGCGACCGTCGGCATCGACAGCATGTACGGCGCGGAGCGATTCACCTTCGGCGTGCCGATTTTGCGCGACGGCGTGCAGCTGGTCGAAGTGCTGGTCGGCATGTACGGGCTGGGCGAAGTGCTGGCGCGCATCGGCCAGGGGCTGAGCATCAAGAAGCTCGACGGCGCGGGCAAAAATGTCTCGACGCAATTTCCGACCTGGCGCGAGCTCCTCGGCATCAAGACGACATTGTTCCGCAGCACGGTACTCGGAACGCTGCTCGGCATCGTGCCAGGCGCGGGCGCGACCATCACCGCGTTCATTTCTTACGGCATCGAGAAGCAATACGGGAAGCGCCGGCAGTTGCTCGGCACCGGCCTGCCGGAGGGCATCGTGGCGCCGCAAATCGGCGCCACCGCCTCGGTCGCCGGCCACATGGTGCCGCTGCTGACGCTGGGCCTGCCCGGCAGCGGCGCCACCGCGGTGATCCTCGCCGCCTTCCTGCTGCACGGCGTGCAGCCGGGGCCGATGCTGCTGGAGAACCCGGCCTCGTCGCTGCTGGTCTACACGATCCTCGCCTCGATGTTCGCCAGCGTCATCGGCATGTGCCTGCTCGGCTTCTTCTGGATCCGGGTCGTCATCAAGGTGCTGACGGTGCCGCAGGGCGTGCTGTCGGCCATCGTCGTGATGTTCTGCCTGGTCGGCGCCTATGCCGAGCGCAACAATATGTCCGACGTCTGGATGATCGTGATCTTCGGGGTGCTCGGCTATCTGTTCGAGAAGTTCAAATTTCCGATCTCGCCGATGGTGCTGGGCGCGATCCTCGGGCCCATCGGCGAGACGTCTTTCATGCGCAGCATGATCGCGAGCGACAATGATTGGACCTCGTTCTTCAGGGGCCCGATCAGCGGCACGCTCATGTGCGCTTCGCTTCTGGCGCTCAGCTATCCGCTGTTGCGCGAATTCGTAGCAGCGCGGCGGCGCGGACAAGCCGTCGCCCGCGCCGGCTAAACCGTCAGGTGGACCATGCGTAGCAATGTTCTTGATGCAACGTTAGCGGACGCCGAAGCGCCCTCGGTTTTGCCACGCCGCTCGGGCCGTCCGCCCAAGCCGGCCGCACCTGGCAAAACGGCGCGCGAACGCAAGCTCGGCGCCACCGCGCGCTCCTTCGCGATCCTCGATCATGTCGCGGCCTCGCAGACGCCGGTGGACGTGCTCGACATCATCGGCTCGCTCAAGCTGCCGAAGGCGACCGCCTATCGTTTGGTCGACTGGTTCGTCGGCCACGGTTACCTGGCGCGCGAGCCGGGCCGCAAGCGGCTGGTCGTCGGCCCGCGTCTCACCAACCTCGCCTTCGGCGTGCTGTCGTCCTCGATGCGCAACGACGCGCCGCACCTGGTGCTGCAGCGGCTGGTGCGCTCGCTCAACGAGACCTGCAATATCGGTACGCTGCTCAACGGCGAAGTAATCTATCTCGACCGCGTGGAGGCCGAGCATTGGCCGCTGCGGCTGCACCACACCAGCGGCGCGCGCGTGCCGCTGCATTGCAGCGCCATCGGCAAGCTGTTCCTGGCGCTGGCGCCCAGCCCGCGCCGGCAGCGGCTGTTGCAAAGTCTCGAATTGCGCCGCTTTACCGACGGCACCATCACCGACAAGACAAAGTTGGAGACGGAGCTGCGGCAAATCCGCAAGGAGCAGGTCTCGTTCGACCGCGAGGAGTATCTGGTCGGCGTGTTCTGCATGGCCGTGCCGCTGATCGGCAAGAACGGCGAGATGCTTGCCGCCTTGGCGGTACAGGCGCCGGAAGCGCGGATGAACACGCAAATCGCGCGCGGGCATCTGCCTGCGCTACGCCGCGCCGCCAGCGAGCTCGCGGACATTTTTCAAGACAAGTAGGTCAATAGCCATGAAGATGACGACGGAAGAGGCCTTCGTAAAAGTTTTGCAGATGCACGGCATCGAGCATGCCTTCGGCATCATCGGATCGGCGTTCATGCCGATCTCGGATCTGTTTCCGAAAGCCGGCATCACGTTCTGGGACGTCGCGCACGAGTGCAACGGCGGCATCATGTGCGACGGCTACACGCGCTCGACCGGCAAGATTGCGCTTTGCATCGCGCAGAACGGTCCGGGCATCACCAACTTCGTCACCGCCATCAAGACCGCCTACTGGAACCACACGCCGATGCTGCTGATCACGCCGCAAGCGGCGAACAAGACCATCGGCCAGGGCGGCTTCCAGGAAGTCGAGCAGATGGCGCTGTTCCGCGACATGGTTTGTTACCAGGAGGAAGTACGCGACCCCTCGCGTACCGCCGAAGTGCTCAACCGCGTCATCACCAAGGCCAAGCGCCTGTCGGCGCCGGCGCAGATCAACATGCCGCGCGATTTCTGGACGCAGGTGATCGACATCAACCTGCCGGCGATCGTCGACTTCGAGCGTCCCGCCGGCGGCGCGCATGCGATCGCGGAAGCGGCGAAGCTGCTATCGGAGGCGAAGTTCCCGGTGATCCTGTCGGGCGCCGGCGTCGTGCTCGGCAATGCGACCCCGGAATGCGCGGCGCTTGCCGAGAAGCTCAGCGCGCCGGTGTGCAACAACTACCAGCACAATGACAGCTTCCCCGGCAGCCATCCGCTCGCCGTCGGCCCGCTCGGCTATAACGGCTCGAAGGCGGCGATGGAGCTGGTCGCCAAGGCGGACGTGGTGCTGGCGCTCGGCACGCGGCTCAACCCGTTCTCGACGCTGCCCGGCTACGGGATCGACTACTGGCCGAAGACCGCCAAGATCATCCAGGTCGACATCAATGCCGACCGCATCGGTCTGACCAAGCCGGTCGCCGTCGGCATCTGCGGCGACGCCAAGCTGGTGGCGCAGAGCATTCTCGCGCAACTTTCGCCGACAGCCGGCGACGCCGGCCGCGCGGAGCGCAAGGCGCTCATCCACACGACCAAGTCGCGCTGGCTGCAGACGCTGTCCAGCATGGATCACGAAGACGACGATCCGGGCACCACCTGGAACGAGGACGCGCGCAAGCGCGACGCCGACCGCATGTCGCCGCGGCAGGCCTGGCGCGCGATCCAAGCCGGGCTGCCGAAGGACGCTATCATCTCGAGCGACATCGGCAACAATTGCGCCATCGGCAATGCTTATCCGACCTTCGAAAAGGGGCGAAAATATCTGGCGCCGGGCCTGTTCGGCCCCTGCGGCTACGGCTTCCCGGCGATCATCGGCGCCAAGATCGGCAATCCGGGCACGCCCTGCGTCGGCTTCGCCGGCGACGGCGCCTTCGGCATCTCCATGAGCGAAATGAGCTCGATCGGGCGCGAGGAATACCCGGGCATTACCATGGTGATCTTCCGCAATTACCAATGGGGCGCGGAGAAGCGCAATTCGATTCTCTGGTACGACAACAACTTCGTCGGCACCGAGCTCGATCCGCATCTCAGCTACGCCAAGGTGGCGGAGGGCTGCGGCCTCAAGGGCGTGACCGTGAAGACGCAAGCCGAGTTGACCGACGCGCTGCGCAGCGCGTGCGAAGCGCAGAAAAAACGGGTGACGACCTTCATCGAGGTCGTCCTCAATCAGGAGCTGGGCGAGCCGTTCCGCCGCGATGCCATGAAGAAGCCGACCGTGGTGGCGGGCATCCGGCGCGAGGATATGCGTCCGCAACACGTGGTCTGATCGGAGCGAGCGATGACGGTGGCAGTGAAATCGCCGGAGAGTGCAAACGCGGTTGTCGAAGAGCTGGTGCGGCGCGCACGCGCGGCCATGGCGGCATTCGCCAAGGCCGACCAGGCCCGCACCGACGAGGCGGTCACCGCGCTCGCCTGGTCGCTGTACAACCCGGCGCACGCGAAGGAGCTGGCGGAGCTCGCGGTCGCCGACACCAAGCTCGGCAACGTGCCGGATAAGATAACCAAGAAGCAGCGCAAGACTTTCGGCACGCTGCGCGACCTGATGCGGGTGAAATCGGTCGGCATCATCGAAGAAGACAAGGCGCGCGGCATCACCAAATGGGCGAAGCCCGTCGGCGTCGTTTGCGCCATCACGCCCTCGACCAATCCGGGGGCGACACCGGTCAACAAGGCGATGATGGCGATCAAAGGCCGCAACGCCATCATCATCGCCGCCTCGCCGGCCGGCCTGAAGACCACGCAGAAAACGGTCGATTACATGCGCGCCGAGCTGAAGAAAATCGGCGCGCCCGAAGACTTGGTGCAGATTTTGCCGCCGCCAGCCTCGAAGGACATGACGCAGGCGCTGATGCAGATGGCCGATCTCGTCGTCGCTACCGGCTCGCAGGACAATGTACGGCGCGCCTATTCGAGCGGCACGCCGGCCATCGGCGTCGGCACCGGCAACGTGCCGGTGATCATCGACGAGACTGCCGACCTTGACGATGCCGCCAAGAAGATCTGCGCCTCGAAAATCTTCGACAATTCGACCTCCTGCTCGTCGGAGAATTCCGTCGTTATCGTCGACGTAGTCTATGCCCAGGCGATCGCCGCGCTCGAGCGCGCCGGCGGTTACATGGCCTCGGCGACCGAAAAGGCGAAGATCCAGGCGGCACTGTGGCCGGACGGCAAGCTGTCGCGCACGTTGATCGCGCGCGATGCCGACGTGTTCGCGCGCGGTTGCAGCCTGCCGGCGGCGGCGGACGGCAAGAAATTCTTCATGGTCGAGGAAACCGGCATCGGCCGCGGCTTCCCCTTCTCCGGCGAAAAGCTGTCGCTGGTGCTCACTGTTTACCGCGCCAAGGACTTCGACGCCGCGGCCGACACGGCGCGCGCGATCCTCGACTTCCAGGGCCGCGGCCACTCGCTCGGCCTGCACACCAAGACCATGGCGCGCGGCCGCAAGCTCGCCGAGGACACTGACGTGGTGCGCGTGCTGGTCAACCAGGCGCACACCTTCGCCAACGGCGGTGGCTTCGACAGCGGATTGAACTTCACGCTCAGCATGGGCTGCGGCACCTGGGGCGGCAACTCGATCACCGACAACCTCAACTACAAGAACTTCCTCAATATCACCCACCTCGTCACCACCATCCCGGAAGACAAGCCGAGCGAAGAGCAGCTGTTCGGCGCTTATTGGAAGAAATACGGCCAATAATGAATTTCGAAGAACATGCGGCGAAAGCGCTGGTGCTTGCGCCCGCCGGCATTGCGGTGCCGCGCGGCGTCTTGTGCCTGAGCGCGAAAGAAGCGGCGATGGCGGCCGCGCAGATCGGCCCTTGCGTGGTCAAAGCGCAGGTGCCGATCGGCAAGCGCGGCAAGGCCGGCGGCATCAAGCTCGCCAACACGCCGGCCGAGGCCGAACAAGTGACCGGCCAAATTCTCGGCATGACCATCGGCGACTACAAAGTCGAGCGCGTGCTGATCGAACAGCAGGCCAAGATCGCGCGCGAGTTCTATCTCGCCGTCCTGCATGACACGCATGCGCGCAAACCGCTGATTTTGTTCTCCACCGAAGGCGGCATGGATATCGAGGAGGTCGCGGCCGAGAAGCCCGACGCCATCCGCCGGTTGCTGGTCGACATCGACAACGTGCCACGTGGGCGCGACATCGCCGCCATGCTGAAAGGCTTGGACCTCGGCGCCGCGGAAGCGCAAATCGCCCAGATCGTCGATCATCTGTACCGCGCCTACCGCACCCGCGATGCCGAGCTTCTCGAGATCAACCCGCTGGCGCTGCTCGCCGATGGCCGCGTGGTGGCGCTCGACTGCAAATTCGTGCTCGACGACGCCGCGGCCTACCGCCAGCCGGAGCTTGCCAAAAGCGGCTCGCCCGGCGCGATGACCGAGTTGGAAAAGCGCGGCGCCGAAGCCGGCCTCAAGCTGATCCAGCTCGACGGCAATGTCGGCGTGCTGGCGAACGGCGCCGGCCTCACCATGACGACGATGGACGTGATCCGCCACTACGGCGGCAAACCGGCCAACTTCCTCGAGATCGGCGGCGAGGCCTACACCAAATCCGAGATCGCGCTCGATCTGGTGCTGTCCAATCTCGGCGTCAAAAGCCTGGTGATCAATTTCTGCGGCGCTTTCGCTCGCACCGACGTGATGGCCGACGGCGTGGTGAAGGCCTGGCACAAGCTGAAACCGAAGGTGCCGGTGTTCTTCTCCATCCACGGCACCGGCGAAGTCGAAGCCGTCAAGCTGGTGCGCGAGCAACTCGGCATCGAGCCCCACGACTTCATGGAAGACGCCATCCAGCAAGCGGTGAAGGCGGCACAATGATCGTTCGCAAAAAAGATCGCGTCGTCGTGCTCGGCATCACCGGCAAGCAGGGCACGTTCTGGACCGAGAAGATGATCGCCTACGGCACCAATATCGTCGGCGGCGTCAATCCCAAGCGCGCCGGCGAAACGCATGTCGGCGTGCCGATCTTTTCCGCCACGACGGAAGCGGCGCAAAAGGTCGGCGCCGACGTCGCGGTCGGTTTCATCCCGCCGCCGATGGCAAAGGAGGCGGCCGTATCGGCGGCTGAGGCCGGCGTGAAATTGCTGGTCGTGCTGACCGAGCATATTCCGGCGCAGGACGTGATGGCGATCCACGCCGTGGCGGCCAAGCACGGCACCCGCATCGTCGGTCCCAACACCGCCGGCCTCGTCACGCCGGGCGAATGTTTCGTCGGCATCATGCCGGCCTTCGTGCCGAGCGTGTTCAAGCCCGGCCGTGTCGGCGTGATCTCGCGCAGCGGCAGCCTGGGCACGCTGATCTGCCTCAATCTGACGCGCGCCGGGCTCGGCCAATCCGCCTTCATCGGCATCGGCGGCGATCCGATGCTCGGCACAACCACGCGCGACGCGTTGCAGGCGCTCGACGAGGATCGCGGCACCGATGCCATCGTCATCGTCGGCGAGATCGGCGGCGGCATGGAAGAAGCGGCCGCCGAATACGCCCGCAACGTGCGCAAGCCGATGGTCGCCTTCATCGCCGGCGCCGCGGCGCCGCCGGGCAAGAAGATGGGTCATGCCGGCGCCATCGTCACCGGCAATGCCGGCAGCTATGCCGGCAAACGTACGGCGCTGGAAGCCGCCGGCGTTGTCGTCGTCGATACACCCTCACAGATCGCACCAGCGGTCGCCGCCGGACTCAGCAAAAACAGCAAGGACGTCGCGTGACACCACAAAATTTACAAGCTGCGCGGCCCGCCGCCGCAGTCGCCGTCGATTACCTGCCAGGCGTCGCCATGTCGGCGATCGTGGCGATCATCGGCTATGTCGCCGCGCCTTATGTCGCGCGCGTGGTGCCGATCCCGAACATGGTGATCGCGCTGATCGTCGGCATGGCGCTCAATCCGATTGCCGCGCGGCCGGTGACGCTGCCCGGCATGCAGTTCTGCGTGCGCACGGTGCTGCGCTGGGCGGTGGCGCTGCTCGGTTTGCGCGTCGGCCTGGCTGACATCGCGGCGCTCGGCCCGGGGACGGCGGCATTGATCGTTGTGGCGATGGCGGCGACCATCGTGTCCGGCTTCGTGTTCGCGCGCACAGGCGGACGTACGCCGGGCTTCGGTGCTCTGGTCGGCGTCGGCACCGCGGTGTGCGGCGCGTCGGCGACGCTCGCCTGCTCGACCGTGGTGCCGGACTATCCCGGCAAGCAAACCGACGTTGCCTTCGTCGTCGTCGCGGTCAACGCGCTGGCGACGCTTGCTATCCTCGTCTATCCGCCGATCTGCATCATGCTGCACTTCGATCCGCAGACCACCGGCGTGATGCTGGGCGGCACTATCCACGACGTCGCGCAAGTGGTGGGCGCCGGCTACGCGGTGTCGGTCGCGGTGGGCAACACCGCCGTGATCGTCAAATTGTTCCGCGTGTTCCTGCTGCTGCCGGTGGTGCTGGGCGTCGGCTGGTATTTTACCAGCAAGGGCATGAAGCACGGCGAGGCGCGCGTGCCGGTGCCGGTATTCGCCATCGTGTTCCTGATCCTCTGCGTGGTGAACAGCGTGGTGCCGCTGATGCCGGCGCTGATGCCGATCTACACGCCGACGAAGAGCGTCCTGAGCGAAGCGTCGACCTGGGGCCTGCTGCTGGCGATCGGCGCGCTCGGGCTCGGCACGTCGGTGACGTCGATCATCGCGCTCGGCTGGCGGCACATCGCCACCGTGCTTGCCACCACCGCCGTGATCTTCGTCATCGTCACCGGCGGCTTGATGATCATCGGCTAAAAGCCAAATTCGGCATTATGCGCGCCGAGCGCAGGCGATGACGCGTCGTTTGCCGCGCCCGGCCGCAGCGGCGGCGTGATCGGCACCGGGATCGCAGGGATCGCCTGACCTTCTGCATTGATCAGCCGCGCCGCGAACAGGCCGCGCGCCATGAAGTGCGGGTCATCGAGGGCTGAGCGCAAATCCTGCACGATCGAGCAGCAACAATCGGCCTTATCGAAGATCGGCCGCCATTCGGCGGCGGTTTTGGCGGCGATGATCTTACCCACGCGCAAGATGGTTGCTGCCTTATCGCGCTCGTCGTCGATCAACTCGCGCTCGAGCCCGATGGCGGCGCGAAATGACGTCCAGAAGCGCTGCTCGATGGCGGCGACGGCAGCGACCTTGCCATCGCGCGTCTCGTAGAGACGGTAGCGCGGCGAGCCGCCGGTGAGCAGATCGGTGCCGTTGCCCGGCCACTGGCCGGTGGCAAATCCGGCGCCGAACGCCCAGAACATGAAGGGGAAGACACACTCGGCCATGCTGACGTCGATGAACGTCCCCTCGCCCGTGACGTCGCGCTGGCGCAGCGCCAGCAGGATGTTCATCACCGCCGGGTAGGACGCGCCGGCGATGTCGGCGGTGAGCACCGGCGGCACCACGCGGTGCCCGGGCTGGCCGCATGACAGCGCCAGCAGGCCAGCGTCGCCGATGTAGTTGAGGTCGTGGCCGGCGCGGGCCTTGCGCGGGCCGATCTGGCCGTAGCCGGTGATGGCGCAGTAGACGATGCGCGGGTTGGCGGCGCGGAACGCGTCGTAGCCGAGACCCAGCCGGTCCATGACGCCAGGGCGGAACTGCTCCACCACGACATCGGCGGTCTTGGCGAGGGCGAGGATGCGGTCGCGTACTTTTGCGTCCTTGAGGTCGGCCGCCACGCTTTTCTTGCCGCGATTGAGCAGCGCGAAGCTGACGCTTTCCACACCCCATTTCGGCTCGAAGCGGCGCATGTCCTCGCCGTCGGGACGCTCGATCTTGACGACCTCGGCGCCGGCCTCCGCCAGCAGCAGGGTGGCCAAGGGGCCGGGCAGCAGCGTGGAGAAGTCGAGCACGCGGATACCGGAGAGCGGGCCCTGCTTGCGATCCGTCATTGTCGCCTCCCCAAAATCGCGTTTTGCGGCGTTTTATAGCCGTTGACCCGCATCAATTCATCGCACGCGGCCCTGGGGCAAGGTCCTGCGGATATTGAAATTCCACGGCCGGAACATCACATGAACGGTCCGAAAGGCAACCGATGAGCGATTTCCCCAATAGCTGGATGTGGTCGGAGGCGTGCGACATGCTTGCGCGCGCCGAGCGCATGCATCGCGAGTTCTTCCGCCCGGTGCGCGCCAGCCGGCTCCCGGCCTGGGAGCCGCCGGTCGACGTGCTTGAGACCGAGCGCGACGTGCAGGTGTTCGTGGCGCTGCCCGGCGTCGATCCCGAGCGGGTCGAGGCCGCAATCGACGGCGCCGATCTGGTCGTGGCCGGCAGCCGGGTGCTGCCCGCCGCGCTGCGCACATCGATCATCCATCGCCTTGAGCTGCCGCAAGGGCGCTTCGAGCGGCGCGTCCGCCTGCCGGCGGGCCGTTATGCGTCGGTCCGGCAGACCGTTTCGAATGGATGTCTTCTGATTACGCTGGAAAAAGCGGGGCCGTACCGTGGTTGAAAATGAAGTGATGCGTTCGTTGGAGCAAGGCGCCGAGCTCGCCAATGGCGGGCCTGAAAAGGCGCGCGACCAACAGAATTTGCCGCCTTTGCCGCCCGACGCGATGATCATCGTGCCGGTGCGCAATTTCGTGCTGTTCCCCGGCATGGTGATGCCGGTGACCATCGGCCGCCCGCGCTCGGTCGCGGCCGCGCAACAGGCCGTGCGCGAGCAGCGCCAGGTCGGCATTTTGAAGCAGCGCGATCCGGAGGTCGGCGAGCCGACCGCCATCGATATGCACCGCATGGGCACGGTGGCGAATGTCGTGCGCTTCATCACCGATCAGAGCGGCACCCATCATCTCGTGTGCCAGGGCGATCAGCGTTTCCAGGTCGTCGAATTCATCAGCGGCTGGCCGTTCCTGGTCGCGCGCGTGCTGCGCATCCCGGAGCCCGCCACCCGCACGCCCGAAATCGAAGCCCGCCTGCTGCATTTGCGCGGCCAGGCGCTGGAGGCGCTCGAGCTGATGCCGCAGGCGCCACGCGAGCTGGTGTCCGCCATTCAGGCGATCGACCAGCCGGGCGCGCTGGCCGACATGACCATGGCTTACATGGACGTGAAGCCGGACGAAAAGCAGGAAATACTCGAAACCATCGACGTTGCCGCGCGCATGGAGAAGGTCTCCAAGCTGCTCGCGCAACGCATCGAGGTGCTGCGGCTGTCGGCCGAAATCGGCCAGCAGACCAAGGCGTCGCTCGACGAGCGTCAGCGCGAGATGCTGCTGCGCGAGCAGATGGCGGCGATCCAGAAGCAATTGGGTGAAGGCGAGGAAGGCAAGGCCGCCGAGATGGCCGAGCTCGACAAGGCCATCACCGAAGCCGGCATGCCGAAGGAAGTTGAGGATGCCGCCCGCAAGGAGCTGCGCCGCCTGCAACGCATGCCTGAAAGCGCGGCCGAGTACGGCATGGTGCGCACTTATCTCGATTGGCTGATCGAGCTGCCCTGGAAACTACCCGAGGAGCAGCCGATCGACATCGAAGAGGCGCGCCGCGTGCTCGACGCCGATCACTATGGCCTGCCGAAGATCAAGCGGCGGATCATCGAATATCTCGCCGTGCGCAAGCTTGCCCCGCAGGGCAAGGCGCCGATCCTGTGTTTCGTCGGCCCTCCGGGCGTCGGCAAGACCTCGCTCGGCCAATCGATCGCGCGCGCCATGGGCCGCAAGTTCGTGCGCGTGAGCCTCGGCGGCGTGCATGACGAGGCGGAGATCCGCGGGCATCGGCGCACCTACATCGGCGCGCTGCCAGGCAACATCATCCAGGGCATCCGCAAGGCCGGATCGCGCAATTGCGTGATGATGCTGGACGAGATCGACAAGCTCGGCGCCGGCATCCACGGCGATCCGTCGGCGGCTTTGCTCGAAGTGCTGGACCCGGAACAGAACAACGCGTTCCGCGACAACTATCTCGGCGTGCCCTACGACCTGTCGCGCGTGGTGTTCATCACCACGGCGAACATGCTCGACACCATCCCGGGGCCGTTGCGCGACCGCATGGAGATCATCAGCCTCGCCGGTTACACCGAAGGCGAGAAGCTGCAGATCGCCATGCGCTATCTGGTCAAGCGCCAGATGGAAGCGAACGGCATCAAGGAAGGCCAGGTCGAGATCACCGAAGCGGCCGTCTCCGAGATCATCCAGCACTACACGCGCGAATCCGGCGTGCGCAATCTCGAGCGCGAGATCGGCAAGGCCTTGCGCCATGCCGCCGTGCGCATCGCGGAAGGGGCGACGAGCGCCATCAAGATCGACGTTGACGATATCGCGGCCATCCTCGGCGCGCCGCAGTTCGAGAGCGAACTCGCCATGCGCACCAGCATGCCGGGCGTCGCAACCGGGCTTGCCTGGACGCCGGTCGGCGGCGATATCCTGTTCATCGAGGCGACGCGCGTGCCCGGCCACGGCAAGTTGATCCTGACCGGCCAGCTCGGCGACGTGATGAAGGAGAGCGTGCAAGCCGCGCTCAGCATCGTGAAGAACCGGGCTGCGCTGTTCGGCATCGACCCGGAGCGCTTCGAGAAGAGCGACATCCACGTGCACGTGCCGGCGGGCGCTATCCCGAAGGACGGGCCGAGCGCGGGCGTCGCCATGTTCATGGCGCTCACCTCGCTGATGACTGAACGCACCGTGCGCAGCGATACCGCGATGACCGGCGAGATCAGCCTGCGCGGCCTGGTGCTGCCGGTCGGCGGCATCAAGGAGAAGGTGGTGGCGGCGGCGCGCGCCGGCTTGAAGCGCGTGATGCTGCCGGCGAGGAACCGCAAGGACTTCGACGACATCCCCGAGGATGCGCGCAAGCAGCTCGAGTTCGTGTGGCTGGAGCGCGTCGACGAGGCGGTAGCGGCGGCGCTGGAGCCGGCGGCGAAGCCCGCAGCGGTGGCAGACGCGGCGGCCTAAGCGTACTCCGCTCATTCCCGCGCAAGCGGGAATCGAGGGCTAAGTCCACAGGCGTGGGTTTTGGCCCCTCGGTCCCCGCTTTCGCGGGGACGAGCGGACAAATGCACAAGCAAGTTTCGGGCGATCGCCGCGGTGACGCGGTAGGCTCTTCACTCTCCATAAGGCGGCGATGCAAGGGACGCCGACGAGCCGAAAGAGCGGGTGTAACGCCCCGCATCGCCCGAGCTTATTTCCCGCGTACCGCGATAACCTGCTCGGCGGCGGCGAGGCCGGTGCGAAAAGCGCCGTGCGCCGTCGAGTAATCGTGCTTCGAGCAAGCCTCGCCGGCGAAGAACAGCCGACCGCCCACGGGCGCGGCGAGCGTAGCGCGGCAGTCGGCCTTGCCCGGCAGGGCACATGAGTATGCGCCGCGGGCAAAAGGATCGGCGGCCCAGCGATGGACGGCGATCGGCTTGAGCCGCTTGGCGAAATCGCTGCCGAGAATTCCAGTCAATTCGGATACCGCAAAATCGAAGAAGGCGCCATCGCCCGCCGCTTCCAGTTCGCGTGCGTTGGCGCCGCCGAAGAAGCACTCGATCATCGGCCGGCCGAAGGGGCGGATGTGATAGGCGGCGGTTTTGTTCGTGTTCTTGGCGCCGAACAAGCGGCTGTCCTTCTCGAACTCCTCGGGCTTGTCGAGGGCGATGAACAGCTTGTCGTCGAGGCCGAGCGGCAGATTGCGCGCGGCTTCGATCTTGTCCGGCAGTGCGGGCGCAAAGAGCTGCTCCATTTCGGCGAGCACCGTGGTCGGCAGAGTGATGATCGCGTGGTCGGCCGCGATTGAGCCTTTCGCTGTTTCGATCTTCAGGCGCTTGCCGCTATGGTCGATGCGCCGCACCGGAGCGTCGAACGCCACCGGCACGCCGTCGCCGTGCTTGGCAATGGTGGCGCCGTAGCCTTCGACCACGCGCCAATTCACTTCATCATCGTCGTAATTGTCGTAGTCGCGCGCGGACACCTCGGCTGCTTCGGCGCCGTTGATGAATGTGACGACCGCGCTTATCAAACCGTTCCAGCGCCCGCCCGGCTCGAGCGCGGCCGCCACGGCGACGTCCTTGTCCGCGCGGGCAAGCTGGTGCACGCGCGCGTCGAATGTCCTGAAGGCATCCCGGTAATCCTGTTGCTCGCTGAGCCGGAATCCGAGCGAAGAGCGCGTCCACGGCGGCGGCGTCTTGTCGATCTCGCGCCCCTGCGCCTGCGCGATCTTGCTCCATGGATTCCTGTCGGCCGAATGCAGCCAGCCGCAGCCGTGGTCGAGCGGAAATCCCGCATGGACTTCGGTCAGGGCGCGCCCACCCAGCCGATTCCGCGCTTCAATAATGAGACAATCAATGCCAGCGTCGTGTAGATGACGGCCCGCGGCGACACCCGCCGCACCGCCGCCGATGATCGCTACTTCGGTATCGCTTTTCATGGGCGCCGTTCTGCGCTGGCCGCGTTTCTATTGCAACAACGCAGCGCGCGAAACGTTCGCTAAAAGTCGAGCTTGTCCTGCACCGATTCAAGCCCGGCCTTGGCGCAGGCCTCGTCCGCGCCACCAGGAGGGCCTCCCGATATTCCGACCGCCCCGAGGGTCGATCCGCCGGCCTGAATCACCACGCCGCCGCTGATCGGCAGAATATTCGGCAGCATGTTGTATTCCGGGCCGAGTTCGCCGCTCTTGAACATCCTTGCGACTTCGCTGGAGTTTCGGGCGAAGTTCAACGACGTTAATGCTTTGCGGGTCGCGACCGTCTCCGTAATGTTGCCGGCGAAGCGATCGCGTAGAAGCACAAGCGTCTGGCCGAAACGATCGACGACGACCACGGCGACCTGGTAGCCGTCCTTGCGGCATTTGTTGAGCGCGGCGCGCGCCAGATCGAACGCGATGTCGGGCGCGATCGACTTGTAGGTGACGATCGCTTCTTCCGCGCGCGCCGGCAGCACCGCCGCGAGCGCGAGCGCCGAGGCGAGAATGATCCGCTTCATCGTCATCTCCTTACGGCCGGATGTAAGCCCAGCCCTGCTCCTGCAACTCGGTCAGCCGCACCACGCCGGCGGTCACCACCTTGGCTTCCGGCACGATCGGGATCGCATGGCCTTCCGCCTTCTCCATGTTTTGCATGGTGTTGCCGCAGGCCGCATAGGCGACCTTGGAGGGGAAACTGCCGCTTTGGATGCTCTTCAGACGCGCCTTCACCGGCGACTTGTCGTCGCGCAGCATGTTGAGCCCGGGCCCGTAGGCGACGACCTCGACCTCAGCCTGCTCGCCCTTGCTGTGGTAGTATTCCAAAATATTCGAAACATTGTTCAGCGTGAGATTCATCACCGCCGGGTCGTTCTGATCGACCTGGAAGACGATGCGGTGCGTCTTGACGTTGTCGGCCGCAAAGGCTGGCGCCGCGAGAACAAGCGCGGCGGCGATAGCCAGCAGGCGTACAAGATTTTTCATGTCGTTCCTCCCTATGGGCGAACCAGCGTGTAACCTTTTTCGGTCAATTGCAGAATGCGTTCGACGCCGACCTGCACTTTGACGGCTTTTGGATTGATGTCGACGTGCTTGCCCTCGCGCTCGAGCGTGTCGACGGTATTCATGCAAATGTCGAACTGCACGCCCTGCGAAATCAGGCTGTCGACGCGCGCCTGGTTGGGACTTTCCGCGCGCAACAGGTCGATGCCGGGGCCGAAGGCGACCACTTCGATGGCGATCTTGTCGGGGTCGTAGGCCTTGAGCAGATTATAGGCGACGCTGAGCACCAATAACTGCTTGTCCTGCTCGCGGTCGGACAGTTGCAGCACGAGATGATGTTCGGCGAACGGCTTGTCGGGCAGCGGTTGCGCCGCGGCCGGCGAGAGCAGAACCGCCACAACCGCCAGAGCCTGCGCGATCCGCCGAACGATCATGGGCCCACTCTAGCCGGAAATCCCCGGATTGTTCGATACGCCTTTGAGCGCGACCTGGTTGAGCTTCTTCGGCTTTGCGGTCTTTTCGCCGCGCAGATAATTGGCGAATACGTCCCACACCGGCTTGCCGGTTTGCGGATTGACCGAGGCCCAGCCGGCGACCTTGTAGCTCTTGTCGGCTTCGAGCTTCTTGCCGCTGTCGAGCGTCATATCGGATATGCGGTTGCCGACAGGCTCGCCCGGCGCGCAGGCATAGTCCATGCCGCCCATGCGCACCATGTCGCCGCCCTGCTGGTAGTACGGGTCGGGATTGAACAGGTTGTCGCAGATGTCTTCCATGACCGCCTTGATCTGCGCGCCGGTCATCTCCTGCACATAGACTTCCGGATAGGTGATGGCGGTTTCCGACAGCACATCTTCCATGGTGATCGGCTCGCCCGGCAGCATCGTGTTGCCCCAGCGGAAGCCCGGCGACAGCGCAAGCTCGGCATCGAGCTCGTGGCGCAGCGCGTCGCAGATCAGCTGATCCATGGTGCCGTTGAAATTGCCGCGGCGGTACAGCACGTCGCCCGCCACCGCCAGCGTCTCGCCGAAGGCGGCGGCGTGCGGCTTGGTGGCGGTGTCGATAAGCGCCTGCATCGCCGGATCGGCTTTCAACAGCCCGGCATAAACCGGCAGCAGATGATAGCGCACGTCCTTGACGGCGCCCTTCGCCAACTCGAGGTCGAGCACGCCGACGAATTTTCCGGCCGAGCCGCCATTGGTCACCAGCGTCTTGCCGCTTGCATTGGTCACGGCGACCGGCTGCGGCACGGCGTCATGGGTGTGGCCGCCGAGAATGAAGTCGATGCCGGTAACGCGACTGGCGAGCTTGAGATCGAGATCCATGCCGTTGTGCGACAACAGGATGACGGCGTCGACCTTGTCCTTCTGCCGCAAGCCGTCGACAACTTTCTGCATTTCGGGCTCGCGGATGCCGAAGGTCCAATCGGGCGTGAAGCGCTTGGGATGCGCGATCGGCACATAAGGCAACGCCTGGCCGATGACGCCGACGCGGAAGCCGCCGATCTCCTTGATCGTTGCCGGCTTGAAGGCGCGACCGCTCGCGCTGTCGAAGGCCGGCTTGTTGTCGAAAGCCGCTTCCTCGGTGAGGAACACGTTCTGCGCCAGGAATTCGCCCTTGAAGCGCTTGATGTTGGCGCGCAACTGCTCTTCGCCGTAGGTGAACTCCCAGTGCGCGGTCATCGCCTCGATGCCGAGCAAATTGGCGGCGTCGACCATGTCTTCGCCGTGCATGATGTTGGCAAGCCCGCTGCCCTGCCAAAGATCGCCGCCATCGAGCAGCAGCGAATTACCGGCGCCGGCCTCGGCACGCAGACGGTCGATCAGCGTCTTGAGATGGGCGAAGCCGCCGAGCCGGCCGTATTTATGCGCGGCCTCGGCGAAATCGAGATAAGTGAAGGCATGCGACAGCCGCGTCTTGGGCGCGATACCGAAATGCTTGAGAAAGGCTTCGCCGACCAGATGCGGCGGCTTGCCGGCCATGGAGCCGACGCCGAGATTGACGCTCGGCTCGCGGAAATAGACCGGGTTGAGTTGCGCATGCGTGTCCGTCATGTGCAGCACGCGCGCATTGCCGAACTTGCCGATGTCGTAAAGTTCGTCGCCTTCGGCGGCGCGGCCGATGCGGGGAACGACGCCCGCGATCGCTGCGGCGGTAAGCGCCTTCAACACGTCGCGGCGACGCATCACAACACTCTCCTTGGTCGAGCGGCTAAGGCTCAGCGGATGACGGCCTCGGGCCAGAGCTTTTCCTGCTCCTTGGCCTGCGCGATCGAGCCGTTGGCCAAAGCTTCGGCCTGCTGGGCATGCGCGACGGCTTCGTCGAACTTGCCGGCATCGGCCGCCGCCTTGGCGGCCTTGAGCGCGGCGCCCGTCGTCGTCCACTCGTTCTTGAGCGCGTGGGCCTGCTTGACGGCGGCTTCCGCCTTCTCATACGCGGCCTTGAAGTCGTCGGCCGACGCGGCCAAAGCCGCGGTCGTGAAAGCGCCGACCGAGAGGATGACCGCGAGTTGGATCAATTTGCGCATAGGCATTTCTCCACGCGTCACGGACGAGCGCCCGGCCCGGAGATCGGCAGGCCGTTGCTCAGGTAAGACAGGAAATATTCGACGTCGCTGTAGTTCTCATCCCCCGCAGGGAGCGGCACGCCGCGCACCTGGCTGTTGCAGGTCTGCAAGCGCCGGGTCGTGCTGCCCATGCCGCCCCAGGTGGAACGGTAGATCGGCAGCGCCGCGGTGATGCCGAGCGCCGGTGCCAGCACTTCGGTGCGGATGTGGTTGCCGGGGTTTTGCACGTGGCAGCTGGCGCAGGAGAAATTGAGCTGGCCGCGGCGGGTGTAGAAATATTCCTCGCCCTTCTTATAGGCGGCGAGCGCGCGCGGATCGTTCGGGATCTTGATGTCGAATGGCATGCCGCGCGAAGTGAAAGCCATGTAGGCGGTCACCGCCGCCATGTCGTCCTTGGCCATGTCGAGCGGCTTCTCGCCGTTTTCTTCGCGGCACTGATTGACCGCGAGCTCGAGGGTGACGACCTTGCCGGACTTGGCGTCGAACATCGGATAGTTCTGGCGGATGCCGATGCCTTTGTTCGGGAAGCAATCGGCGTAGGTCTTGCCGTTCTTGAACGGCGTCGCAAACATCTGCTTGCCCTGCTCGACCGCGAATTCGTAAGGCGGAAACTCTTCGATCGCCTTCCACTGCTTGCGCAGGCCGTCGTCCATCGAATAGGGGCCGTTGACGAAATCGTTCAGCGGCACCTTCGGAAAGCGCTCCGTGAAGTATTTGCGGAACGCCTTGAAGTCCGCCTGCGGATCGACATCGCCCGCGGCGAGCAGCGGTGTCGCCGCGCAGGCGGCGAATGCAACCGCGATGACAATCTTGCGCAACATTCAATCCTCCCAGCCCGTTCGAGGCTTATTGAATCTTGGCCACCAGTGAATCCGATGTGCCTTTGTTGTCGACCCAGCTCACCTTCAGGTCGTCGCCGGCCTTGCCGCCTTTGAAGCTGAACTTGAGATAAGGGTCCTTGGAGACGGCCGGGCCCCACAGCGCGGTGAACACGGTCTTGCCGCCGTGCTCGAACTGCACCACCTCGATGTGGTGCGCCGGAATAAGCTCGCCCTTGGAGTCCTTGACGAAGCCGGAATCCATCGGATGCCGGATCAGCGATTGGACTTCGGTGGTGTCGCCGCTCGTGGTGGCGCGCACGCGGATTGTTCCTGCCATTGCTTTCGCCTCTCTCTTCGATGATGCCGATCAGCCGCCGCAGCCGCCGACGGTGACCTTGACCTCTTTGGTCGCGCTGTAGAGCTTGCCGCCCGACTCAACGACCGCGATCACCTTTGAGGTCTTCGCCATCTTCAGCCGGTTCGACACCGACGCTTCCGTGCCCGCCGGAATCTTGTAGGCGGCCGCCAGCACGTTGGGATTTTCCAGCACCAGCACGGCGATGCCGGTCACGTTCGGCAGCGTGCTCGCCACCGCGATCGGCACCACCGCGCCGTTCTCGGCGATCTCCGGCGCGTCGAGGCTGATCTTGTCCGAGACTTCCGCGCTTTTGCCGTACAGCGCCTTGAGCGCGTCGGCCTCGCTCTTCACCTTGAAGGCATCCGCCGGCCAGTCCTTGGCGTCGGCGTCGGCGAAAGCCGGGAACGGGAAGGCGCCAAAACCAAAGCCTGCCAGGCCGCCGGCCACAGCGCCCTTCAGAATCATGCGTCGCGCTGAATTGGGCGCGTCCGGAAATTCGCTCATTCTCATCGTCTCCTTGTTGGCGCGCAGGCGCGGCTTATTGGGTGTAGAGGAAATCGACCATCTCTTCGATTTCCTTGTTGGTGACGATGAGGTTGCGCCCGAAAGGTGGCATCACCGTCTGCGGATTGCGCTCGGTCTCGTCGGCAATAATGTCGACCACGTCCTTGCGGTTGGGATATCGCGCTTTCAAGCCGACGAGCGAAGGGCCGACATTGCCGAAATCATCGGCGCCTTTGACGTCATGGCAGGTCAGGCAATTCGCGGCCACCAGCTTCTGCCCATCCGAGGGCGCGGCGGACGCAGGCCCAATGCCGAGCGCGGCAATTGCCACGACAAAATAGACGCGCTTCAATTCCATCTGCTTTCCTCCCCCGCACATTGAGCCATTGCGCCCGGCTCTATTTCGGTTGCATTTCGTCGAGCGGCCCGGTCGTCCGCGGCGTCAGGCCCTTCCCTTCCGCCGTCGATTTGATCTTGATCGACTTCGGATCCGCGCAGTCCTTCATGCATTCCTTCGCCGATGTATCCGGCCGCGGATCTTGCCAGATGAAGGCATCGCGGTTCGGCATCTTCACTTTAGGCAAGCTGTTGCGATCCGCAACGAAATTATTTCCCACGATATTGTTGATGTTCAGCACGTAGGCCGTGAGCGCGTAGACGTCGTCAGTAGATAATGTGTGCGGCGCGGGAAACGGCATCGCGCGGTTGATGTAGTCGAACAAGGTGACCGCGAACGGCCAATAGCTGCCGACGCTCGGCTCCGGCCGCTCGCTGGTGAGCGTGCCCTCGCCGCCGGCGAGTTTGGGATAGCGGCCCTCGCCCTCGCCGAAAGTGCCGTGGCAGGGCGTGCATTGCTCGGCATAGATGTTGGCGCCTTTGTCGACCGAGCCGCTGCCCGGCGGCAGACCGACACCATCAGGACGAGCATCTATGTCCCAACCGGCGATCTGCTCCGGCGTCGCCGGCGTGCCGTAGCCGTAAAAGCCTGGCGGCGCGGCGAACGCCGCACCCGACAGCGCAACGAACGCGGCGGCGAGCAATGCGCGGCTAAACGAGCTGCACATCGTATATGCTCCCGTCCGGCTTGACCTGCCAGGTCTGAATACTGTTGTTGTGGTAGATCGAATTGGCGCCGCGCTGCTTGCGCAGTTGCGCGATGGTCGGCTGCACGTAGCCGCTTTCGTCGACCGCGCGCGATTCGAGCAGCGCCGGCTTGCCGTCCCAGCGCCAGGGCAGCGTGAAGCGCGTCAGCGATTTGGTGAGCACCGGCTCCTTCAACTCGGCGCGCCGCCAGTTGACGCCGCCGTCGAAAGAGACATCGACCGCCTTGATCTTGCCGTGGCCGCTCCAGGCCAGCCCGCGGATTTCATAGAGGCCGGCGCCGGTGAGCGGCTTCTCTGGGCACGGGAAGGTGATGACGGATTTGGCGTCGTTGACCCAGGTGAAGCCGCGCGACGTGCCGTCCGGCATCAGGTCGGTGTATTTCGCAGTCTCTTCGCGCGTGTACCAAGGTTGATCGCCGAGCTTGATGCGGCGCAGCCATTTCACCGAGACGTTGCCTTCCCAGCCGGGCACGAACAGCCGCAGCGGGAAACCCTGCTCGGGCCGCAGCGCCTCGCCGTTCTGCGCGTAGACGACAAGCACGTCGTCGAGACATTTCTCCAGCGGCAGGCTGCGCGTCATGTGCGCGCCATCGGCGCCTTCGACCAGCACCCACGTGGCTTCTTTCTTGATGCCGACTTCTTCCAGCAGCGTCGACAGCTTCACGCCGGTCCATTCGGCGCAGCTCACCATGCCGTGAGTGAACTGCAGCGAATTGAGCTGCGCCGCGCGCCACTCCATGCCGCCGTTGGCCGGGCATTCGAGGAAGTGGATGCGCGAGGTGGACGGAAAGCGTTCGATGTCCCGCATGGTGAGCACGATCGGCCGCTCGACCAGACCGTGGATCATCAGGCGGTGCTGTGCCGGGTCCACGGTCGGGCGGCCGGCGTGATAGCGCTCGAAGAATAAACCGTTCGGCGTGATGATGCCGTTCAAATCCTGGATCGGCGAAAAGCTGACCGAGGATTCCTTGCTGGCGGTGAGCCAGGGCACGTTGCGGCGGATGACGTCCTTGACGAATTGCGACGGCTGTCCGTAGGGCCGGTCGACAATGCCGGGGCCGAGCGACTGCGACCACGGCGGATCCTTCGGCGGAAACGCGTCGCCGGCCTGCGCCGCGCGTCCCAACAGCGCACTGCCTGCAACGGCAGCTCCGAGTTTAATGAATGTACGCCGGCCAGAGTCCTGGCTCCGGCGACGCGGGTCCGGCACCCACATTATCGGTCTCGCTCCCTAGGCGATTTTCATATTCACATAATACTAAGTGTTTGCCGAGTCCAGCGGGAAAACTCCCCGTCCGGGTCTCACGCCGCGAGATTATGCAAAATCGGCTGGCGGTCCCGAGAGGAGTCGAACCTCCGACCTTCGGTTTAGGAAACCGCTGCTCTATCCAGCTGAGCTACGGGACCGCGTCGCAGCGATTTATCATATCGGGCCTGGCCGCGCACCGCTGTATTGACGGCGGCTACTACGGGTTCCCACAATCGGCGCCGTGAAGCCGCTCGTCTTAGTCAGCGTCGCCCTGTCGCTCGCCGCATCGACCGCGAGCGCGCAGGACACGTGCAAGCTCATTGCGCTCGGCACGGCGGAAGCGGCCGCGGCGCGCGACGGCCGCACGCTGCTGCTCAAGGACGGCGGCGAAGTGCGGCTGGCCGGCATCGAAGTCAGCGAGCAAAGCCGCGCAGCCTTGGCGAGTTTGGTGAGCGGTCACGCGCTCAGGCTCGAAGGGCTCAGCGCCGAGCGCGACCGTTACGGGCGTTTGGTCGCCTTCGCGTTTATCGGCGACGCGCAACAGTCCGTGCAACAGGCTTTGCTGGAGCAAGCGCAGACGCGCGTCGCGGCGCGTGTCGGCGATAAAGCCTGTGCCGAGGCACTTTTGGCCGCCGAACGCGCGGCCCGCGCCAGCAGCCGCGGGCTTTGGGCCGATCCCAATTTTGCCCCTTTAGCCGCGGAAAATCATGCTCGCCTGCGGGCGGAACGGGGTCATTTTACGATAATCGAAGGCAAGGTCTTGTCGGTGCGCGAAAGCGGCAGCACTATATATGTGAATTTCGGGCCACGCTGGACGCGGGACTTCAGCGTCATCATTTTGCGCCGCAATCAGCGCATCTTTAACGCGGCCGGCCTAGAACCGAAGCGGTTGCAAGGCCGGCGGATCAGGGTGCGCGGCGTCCTCGAGCTGCGCCGCGGTCCGGTGATCGAAGCGGACGCGCCCGAGCAGATCGAATTTGCCGACGAGACCATGAGCAAAGCGCAAGAGACGCGACAATGACCAGAACGCGACCGGCACTATGGACGGCCGCGGCGCTCGCGCTGTTGCTCGCGGCCTGCACCAGCGGTCCGGACAACAAGGTGTCGCTCGAGCTGCCGCAGCTCACGCTGCCGAACCCGGCCGCGCAGGTGGCGACGCCGACGCCCGAGCAGCGCGAGAACGCGCGCATCCTCGCGACCTATGGCGGCGTCTACGACGACCCCAAGCTGCACGTGATGGTGACGCAACTGGTCGACCGCCTGGTGGCGGCGTCGGAAAAGCCGGAGCAGAAATACGACGTCACCATCCTCAATTCGCCCGCGGTCAACGCCTTCGCGCTGCCGAGCGGCCAGCTCTACATCACGCGCGGGCTGCTCGCGCTCGCCAACGACAAGGCCGAGCTCGCCTCCGTGCTGGCGCACGAGATGGGCCACGTGATCGCGCGCCACGCCGCGATCCGCGAGGACCAGGCGCGGCAAGCGGCGCTGGTCAGCCACGTGGTCAGCGACGTGGTAAGCGATCCGCAAATGGGCGCACTGGCGCTCGCCAAGTCGAAGCTCGCGCTCGCCAGCTTCTCGCGCGCGCAAGAATTCGAGGCGGACGGCATCGGCGTCGGCATTTCGGCGCGCGCCGGCTTCGATCCTTACGGCGCCTCGCGTTTTCTCACCGACATGCAGCGCAACGCCGAACTCAAGTCGGGCGGCAACGACATTCATGCCTCGTCCGACTTCCTCTCCAATCATCCGGCGACGCCCGATCGCGTGCGCAACGCGCTCGCCAATGCCCGTCAGTTCGCCAGCCCCGGCACCGGCGAGCGCGACCGCAACGACTATCTGCAGGCGCTCGACGGCGTGGTTTACGGCGAGGATCCGAGCGAAGGCTTCGTGCGCGGCCGCAAGTTCGTGCATCCCAAGCTCGGCTTCACCTTCACGGCGCCGCAAGGCTTCACGCTCGACAACACGGCGCAGGCCGTGCTCGGCCTCAAGGACGGCGGCGACGAGGCGATGCGGCTCGACGTGGTGAGCGTGCCGGCCGAGCAGTCGCTGCCCGATTATCTAAAGTCGGGCTGGATGGACAATGTCGAGCCGCAAAACGCCGAGGAGTTCACCATCAACGGCTTCCCGGCGGCGACAATCACCGCCAAAGGCGAGCAATGGTCGTTCCGCCTGTTCGCCGTGCGCTTCGGCAGCGACGTCTACCGCTTCATCTTTGCCGCCAAGACCATGACGCCGCAGATCGACGCCTCGTTCCGCGAGGCGATCATGACGTTCCGCCGCATGAGCCTGAAGGAAAGCCAGGAGGTCAAGCCGCTGCGCCTGAAGGCGGTCAGCGTCGGCAGGAACGACACGGTGGCTACTCTGGCGCGCCGCATGGCGGTCGATCACGCGCTCGAGCGCTTCCGCTTGATCAACGGCCTCGGCCCGCACGACGGCATGAAGCCGGGCGAGTTGGTGAAGCTGGTCGAATAGCCGTCATGCCCGGCCTTGTGCCGGGCATCTCGCTTAGGTGGGCACTACGCGTCCCTCACCGGGATGGCCGGGACAAGCCCGGCCATGACAGAAGAGGTCAGCTCTCGCCGGCTTCCGGGTTGATGGTGAACTCGCGCGGAACTTCCGGACCCCAGAGGTAGAACGAATCCTCCGGCCTGTGGTCGGCGGCGGGCCAGCGCTCGTCCCGCGGGATGTAGTCGATATCGCAGGAATATTCCGAGAAGCTGCCCCACGGGTCCATGACGTAGTGGAAGTAATTGGAGCCGAGCACGTGGCGGCCGAGTCCCCAGCCCTTTTGCCAGCCTTTATCAGCCATGCGCATGGCGCCGAGACCGATGTCCTGGATGCTGGCGGTATCCCAGCTGCAATGGTGGAAACCGGAGCCGCTCGATTTTACCAGCGCCAGCAAGTGGTGATCGCTGCCATGGATGCCGTGCATGAAGGCGACGATGTCGGAGGCGCGGTCGGACAGGCGCAGACCGATGGTGCGCTCATAGAATTTGATCGAAGCGTCGATGTCGGTGGTGAAAATGAGCACGTGCGACAGGCGGCGGGGGCGTACGGCGGGGGCCTTGTCACGGGTAGTGGCAGCGGCAACGCCTGGGCCGACGGTGATCCATTCGCTCTGCGCCTTCTGGTCGGGCGATACCTTGGGCGCGACCTTGACTTCCATCAGCACGCCTTCGTGGTTGCGGAACCAGATGCCGTTG
Source organism: uncultured Pseudomonadota bacterium (assembly GCA_963710705.1). Taxonomy (GTDB): domain Bacteria; phylum Pseudomonadota; class Alphaproteobacteria; order Rhizobiales; family Xanthobacteraceae; genus Pseudolabrys. The sequence goes on along the minus strand of CAVQBI010000002.1, from coordinate 999,180 downwards.
CTTTCGAAGCCCGGCGGAGCGTCGATCAGCTTGATGCCCTGCTCCTCGATGCGCGCCTTCAGCCGCGGCAGGTCCTCGGCGTAGCAGCCGAACGAGAGATGGTGCAGCGCCTTCTTCTTGACGCCCTCCACCACCGAGCCCCAGCGGTGGTCGTGGCCGAAGGTTTTGATCGCCAGCGTGTTGCCGTTGCGGCGGACGTCGAGGCCGAAATTGCCGTAGAAGTCCTGCGCCACCGAGGCATCGGGAACGGCGAGCACGAACTGGTCGAGCGAGTGGACGCCGAGCGCATCGCTGTCGTTGGTCGGCGCGACATAGCCGCGAATGGCGGTCATTGTTTTTCCCTACCGTAAAATTGCGTGATTGCGCAGGGATATAGACCGCGGCGCTGCAACGGGCAACCCGTCAGCCGGACCGCCGGCCCACTACTTGTCGCCGCGCGCCGGGATAAGGCAGGCTTGGGCTGGGAGATAGCGACCATGCCCACCACGCACCGAACGATCGTTCTCGCCTGCCTTGCAGGGCTTGCCGGCTTCGCCTGTGCGCCGGCCACCCATGCGCAGTTGTCGAAAGAGCAAATCCAGAAGGACTACTTTCTCTGCACCTTCCCGGTGTCCAACACCAATTTCACAGTCCAACACGTCAACGACGTGATCGCGGCCTGCACGGCCTTGATCAACACGCCCGGCGGCAGCGACGAGAACCATGCGTTGGTGCATCTGCAGCGCGGCGCCATGTACCGCCGCTTGGGCAAATTCGAGCTCGCGCTCGCCGATTTCACCATGTCGATCCATTACGATCCGAAGTCGGCCTATGCCTATACCGGGCGCGGCAACGCGCACCGCGGGCTGCATCAGGTCGACGAAGCGATCGAGGACCACAGCAAGGCCATCGAGCTCAAGCCGGATTATGCCGAGGCCTATAGCAACCGCGGCAATGCCTGGCGCGACAAGAAGGACAACAAGCGCGCGCTCGCCGATTACGACGCGGCGATCAAGATCAACCCGCATTACGCGCTGGCGTTCTACAATCGCGGCAACACGCGGCTCGACGAAGGCGACAAAGACGGCGCCATTGCCGACTATCGCGCCGCGCTCAAGATCGAGCCGCACTTCGAGCAGGCGGCGGATATGTTGAAGGAGCTGAAGGCGACGCCGTAGCCTTCTTATCCCTCCCCCGTCTTCGGGGAGGGTCCGGCGCGCAGCGCCGGGGGTGGGGTTTACTCGCACCACCCCCCACCCGGCCGCTCGCTTCGCTCGCGTCCACCCTCCCCGCAAGCGGGGAGGGATAAGCGCGCAAGCGGGTAGGCCATCGTCCAATTCCTCGGGCCCTCGAAAAAACCGAGGGCGCGCGGGACGCCAGGGTCCTGATGGGACCCACGGGCCTCGACGCCTCGCGACATCGAGGCTTGTCGAAGTCCGCCCTCCTCCGCGCTTGCGCGCTTCGGAGGGTATTCCGCAAGTCCGCCAAGTCCCAAGGCGTCCCGCGCGCGGTGTTTATAGGTTTGCTCCGCGAAGGTCCCCGGTAGTCGGGCGTTTAAGTGCCATTGGCAACTTTCTACCGTTGAGGACCAGGCACTCGGCCGGCTTTCTCCTGACGAAAAATCCGACCTACCGGCCGTCAGGGCCCTCGACGCGAACGTCGATCGCGCCGGGAGCTTCGCGGCTTGGACCGCCGGGCCGTGGGGGCTCATCTCCGCCACCACGTCATTCCCCGGCCACCGCTCCCCGCCCCGTATCTGAGATGCTTGATCAGACACCCCTCGGTATATGAGGCGGGATAAGGCATATTATCCTAGACGATTGTGGCAGGATTATGATCCTAATATTATGCTTGCAGGCCCCAAATTTGCATAATTCCGGAGATCTGTTTGATTGAGGCTATCGCGTGAATGCACAACAAAAGGCGGAAGCTAAGTGCCGCGAGATTTATATCGAGGCGCGGGAGTTTTTTGCGGGTATTCATCGGCGCCCAGATTACGGGTTCAAGATTCTTAATGCGCCGCCGGTCCACCAGACTCCGTTTCTATTTATCGGATACCGGCGCGGCGGAGGTGCCGATGATTTCAAGTATGAAACCCATCTCGGATCGCACCTCACATGGCCGCCTGAGTCTGAATATGCGACGGCGTCTTGGTCCCTCGCTAGGCACATGCGCAATATGTTTCATCCAGCAGTCAATCTTGAACGGTGCGTCGGGTTGAATGCGATTTTTCTGCGGTGCCCAAACATTACTGAGTACACGCAAAATCTGGATACAGAAACGCGCCAGAAGGTCGAGCGGTTTTGCCTAGAGCGCGTTCATCGGATCATTGACGCCATCGACCCTCAGAAGATCGTGACCATTGGCTTTTCCACACTCAAACTGTTCGGGGGGACCGAACCCCACGCCATCAATGCCAAGGGCCGGGTACTGACCCGCGGAGGCCAAATTGGAGGTCGTGGGGCAATCGCAATGCTTCACTTAAGCGGGGCCCGCATCTCGAAGGAAGATCGGGCTCGCATTCGTGATAGCGTGTTGGCCGATTGGGGTCCGCAAAACGGACCACCGCCAATACGATCTTAGCAAGCCCCCAAACAAAAAAGCCCGGCATCGCTGCCGGGCTTTTTCTATTCTTCGGTCGGGGGCTTTCAGGCCGCCTCTTCCTCGGCGGCGGGTTCGGCTTCCGCCTCGTCGGCGGGCTTCGGCCCACGCCTAGGGCCCTTGGCGAGCGCGCCCTCGATCTCCTTGATCGCCTCGGTCTCGGTGATCTTCTGCACCGCCGAGATCTCGCGCGACAGCCGGTCGAGCGCGGCTTCGTAAAGCTGCCGCTCGGAATAGGACTGCTCCGGCTGGGTGTCCGACCGGAACAGGTCGCGCACCACCTCGGCGATGGCGACGATGTCGCCCGAATTGATCTTGGCTTCGTATTCCTGTGCCCGGCGCGACCACATGGTGCGCTTAATGCGCGCGCGGCCCTTCAGCGTCTCCAGCGCGCGCTTGACCAGCGGCGGCTCGGCCAGCTTGCGCATGCCGACCGACACGATCTTGGCGGTGGGAACCCGCAGGGTCATCTTGTCCTTGACGAAATTGATGACGAACAGCTCAAGCTTGGCGCCGGCGACCTCTTGCTCCTCGATGGCCAGGATCTGGCCCACGCCGTGGGCCGGATAGACGATGAACTCGTTGGTCTTGAAGCCTTGACGTTGGGTAGTCTTCTTATTGATGGGCATTCCGGGCAGAACTCCTTCACCGGCCGCCTTGCGGGCGCCGGTCATTTTGGCTGCGGGAGCCCCATGGCGGACGGCGCCGCGGGAGGCATGCGAGGTCCGCCGCTCGGCGGCAGACTTTTTGGAACCCCGGCTCATGCCGGCGGACCCTTTCTTCGATTTATGACGCGTTTTTCCTGCCACTGCTTTTACGCGTGGATCGCACGCCCTCTATCCATGACCTTTGGGGTCGGCCGCGAAAAATAAGGCTCCCGAGAGGGGGAGCGCGTTCGCGACGTTATCGTTCATGATTTACTTTATATAGCACATTTTTGGCCAAAATCAAAGCCTTATGACGGCGCTAAAACGCAATCCAGAGATTAAAGTTCTGCAATTTTGGCAGATCGGTTAATTTCCAGGCGGCCGGACGGTAATCGGCCGCTACCGAAAGCACCCGATCCGAGCGGAAAATGCCGGCCTCAATCGCCGGTTCCCGGGTTGGGCGAGAAAAACTTGTCGAACTTGCCGGGCACCCCGTCGAAGTCCTTGCCGTCCGCCGGCGGCTCCTTCTTGGTGGTGATGTTCGGCCAGGACTTGGCGTATTCGGCGTTCACTTGCAGCCATTTCTCGAGGCCCGGCTCGGTATCCGGCTTGATGGCCTCGGCCGGGCATTCCGGCTCGCAGACGCCACAGTCGATGCATTCGTCGGGGTGGATGACGAGCATGTTCTCGCCTTCGTAGAAGCAGTCCACCGGACAGACCTCGACGCAGTCCAAGTATTTGCATTTGATGCAGTTTTCGACGACGACGTAGGTCATCCAACGCTCCGGACGCTAAGCAGAAGGCGCTGCCTATCCTATCGATAAACGGGGTGCAAGCCGCGGCATTATCAGGGCTGGGCTACCGATTGCGCCGGCTCTAGCGCCGCTCCGCCGTCTTTTCGCCGGCAGGCCGGAGTTCCCGGTAGAGCGCGCGCGCCGCGGCCGCCGCCCCGCGCCGCTCGCAGAAGCCCTCGACCTTGAGCACCCGCACCGAGCGGTCGAGCGCCAGCGTCACGATGTCGCCGATGCGCACGGGCTGGCTGTTGCCGCCGATGCGCTTGCCGTTGAGGCGGACGTAACCGGCATCGGCCAGCGCCGCCGCATCGCTGCGCGTGCGCACCATGCGCGCGTGCCACAGCCATTTGTCGATGCGCTGGCGAACCAACTTTAAGAGGACTCTTTGCCCTCGAGCTGCTGCTTCAATGCGGCGAGCTTGGCGAAGGGCGAATTGGGATCCGGCTCCTTGTTGCGGTTGCCGCCGCCGGAGCCGAAGGGCTTGGCGTAATACTGCTCGCGCTCGGCGCGATCGGGGCCGTCGTCGCGCTTGCGGCGCGGGCGGTCGCCGCGCGGGGCCTGCCGATTGCCATGAGTCCCTTGGCGCGGGCCGCTTTGGTCCTTCCGCTCGGAGCGCTGGCCCTGACGCTCGGCACGCTGCTGACGTTCGTGCCGGTCGCGGCGCGCTTGCCGGTCGGGCTGGAACTCGCGGCGTGGGGGCTTTTGCGTTTCGCCTTCCGCGGCCGGAGTTGCCGTCTCGGCGGGCGCGGCAGCCACCGCTTCGCCGGCTTCGGCCGGTTGCGCGGGTGCTTGCGCAGCAGCCGCAGCCTGCTGCGGCCGCGGGCGGCGCGGCCGATGCGGCTTGCGATCGGCGCGCCCGGCCGGACGCCAGACTTCGATGAAAGCCTGTTCGGCCGCCGGCGCCGGCGCGGCATCCGCCGCGACTGCTTCAGCAGGCGCCGTTTCAACCGGCGTACTCTCGACCGGCGCAGTTTCGACTGGCGCGGCCTCGGCCGGCGCGGTGTCAACCGGCACAGTCTCGAGCGGCGGCTCGCCGGCCTGCGGCATTAATTCGGCGTCGGGCAGCAGCGCCATCGATGACTTCAGGTGCCGCGACTTCAACCGGTGGCGTCGCGAGTTCGACGGAGCCGGCAGTTTCGGCCGGTTTCGGCTTGCGGTCCATGCGATAGCCGAGCGAGCGCAGGATCGAGGCGAAGTCCTCGCCCGAGGCGCCGGTCAGCGAGGTCATCGCGCCGGTGACGGTGAACGAGCGGCCGTCGAAGGCGCCGTCCGGCTTTGCCGTCTGCACGCCTTCGCGCCAGGACAGCGCCGGGCGGATGAGATCGGCGAGCCGCTCTAGAATATCGACGCGCACGGCGCGCTCGCCGCACACGCGATAGCCGGCCGTGCGGTAGAGCGGCTTCGGCGTGTCCTTGTTCACGGGAATTGAGGTGCGCCCGCTCGCCGCCAGATGCAGCAAGTCGCCGACGCCGACGGCGTCCGGGCTTTCGTGCTTGAGCGCCCACAATTGCGTCGCCAGCGAGCGCGGCGCCGGCTTGAGCAGCGCCGGCAGATAAATGTGATAGGCGCCGAAGCGCACGCCGTATTTGCGTAACGTTGCGCGCGCCGGCTGGTCGAGGCCTTTGACCTCTTCCGAGACTTTCTGCCGCTCCAGCACGCCGAGCGCCTCCACCAGCTGGAAGGCGACGCCGCGCGCCATACCGGTGATGTCATCGGCGGCGGTGAGCGAGAACAAAGGCGCCAGCAGCTTTTCGATATGGGTCTTGAGCCAAAGGTCGAGCCGCGTCTGCACCAGGTCGCGCGCCGGTCCGGTGAGATGCTCGTCGGCGATGATGCGGAGGCGCGGGCGCAGCGTGTCGTCGCCGGCGACGAGCTTGCCGACCAGGTCGCCATGCCAGCGCACGGCGCCGTCGCCGGCGAGCACGAGCTGCTCGTTCGGCGCCTGCGACAGCTTGGTGGCGCGGGTCTCGATCTCGCTCGCCAGCGCCTTTTGCGCGGCGGCGTTGAGGGTCTTCGCCTCGGAGCCGGCGGCGGAGGCGTCGGGCGCGAACATGAAGCCGTCGAGCCGGCCGATCACGTGGCCCTCGACCGTCACCTCGCCGCTTTTTCCGATTTCAGTTTCCAACGTCGTGTTCTCTCGCAGCCGCCGCATCAAGACGCTGGTGCGGCGGTCGACGAAGCGTTCTGCCAGGCGTTCGTGCAACGCGTCTGACAGTTTGTCTTCGGCCGCGCGGGCGACGCCCTGCCAGTGCTCCGGGTCGGCAAGCCAATCCGGGCGATTGGCGACATAGGTCCACGTCCTGACATGCGCAATCCGGTTGGAGAGGGTGTCGATGTCGCCGTCGGTTCGATCCGCTTGAGCAACCTGACGAGCGAACCAATCGGCCGGGATATTACCCTCCCGCATCAAGAATCCATAGAGGGTCACCACCAGTTCGGCATGGGTGGCCGGCGCGATCTTGCGGTAGTCGGGAACCTGGCACACATCCCATAGCCGCTCGACCGCCGCCGCTTTTTGCGCCAGCGCACGTACGTCGTCGTCGCGTGCGGCATGTTCCAGAACGAGAATGTCTTCACCGACCGGCGCGCGCGTCAGTCCTTGTTCGCTTGGCGTCGTGGCAAGCGAGGCCTGTAGGGCGCCGAGGGAGGTGAACTCGAGCGCCGAGTTGCGCCATTGCAACATGCGCACCGGCTCGAAGTTATGGCTTTCGAGCGCCTGCACTAATTCCGGCTCGAACGGGTCGCAGCGCCCTGTCGTGCCGAAGGTGCCGTCGCGGGTGGCGCGCCCGGCGCGGCCGGCAATCTGCGCCAGCTCGGATGGATTGAGCTTGCGGAACTGGTAGCCGTCGAATTTGCGGTCGGAGGCGAAGGCGACGTGATCGACGTCGAGATTGAGCCCCATGCCGATGGCATCGGTGGCGACCAGGTAGTCGACGTCGCCGGACTGATAGAGCGCCACCTGAGCGTTGCGGGTGCGCGGCGACAGCGCGCCCAGCACAACGGCTGCACCGCCGCGCTGGCGGCGGATCAATTCGGCGATGGCGTAAACTTCTTCCGCCGAGAAGGCGACGATGGCCGAGCGCGGCGGCAGGCGGGTGAGCTTCTTCTCGCCGGCGAAGGTGAGCATCGACAGCCGCGGCCGGCTGACGATGTGCGCGCCGGGCAACAGCTTCTCCACCATCGGCCGCATGGTGGCGGCGCCGAGCACCAGCGTTTCCTCGCGGGCGCGGCGGTTGAGCATGCGGTCGGTGAAGACGTGGCCGCGGTCGAGGTCGGAGCCGAGCTGGATCTCGTCGATGGCCAGAAATGCCACGTCGATGTCGCGCGGCATGGCCTCGACGGTGCAGACCCAGAAGCGCGGGTTGGCCGGCTTGATCTTCTCCTCGCCGGTGACCAGCGCGACGCTGTCGGCGCCGGCGCGGTCGACGACCTTGTTGTAGACCTCGCGCGCCAGCAGCCGCAGCGGCAGCCCGATCATGCCGCTCGAATGCGCCAGCATGCGCTCGATGGCGAGGTGGGTCTTGCCGGTATTGGTGGGACCGAGCACCGCCGTCACGCCGGCGCCGCGGGTACGCGAGGCTCGGGCCGGCTGCGGGGAGAAACTAATGGCCATTACGCTTCCGAACTGGCGGCGAGGGCGCCTCGCCGCGGGCCTTTCTGTATCACAATGCGACGGCGATCACGCTCAACCAGCGCCCAAGTCGCCTTTGGGTTAAGCTTTAGAACGAGTCTGGAACGAACCGCGCCCGAATCGCTGACTCGCGGCCTGTATGGCTTCGTTCACGGCGACATCTGGCAAGCCTGGGCGGCACGACTACAAGATCGGGTAGTTGGCGGCCGATTCAAGGCCTGTTGGCAGCCTCCAAACGTTAACGGCGGAGCGGACTCCTTTGGCGCGAAGAGTCAAGGGCGCAATCAAGGGGCTTTGTGGCCGTTGGCGGAAGCTTGGACCGGGGCGGCCGTGCTCACGAACTGGGTCGCCTCCATCACCGCCTCGCCGATCGGGGTCGGCCCCTGCACCCGGAACGGCACCAGCACGCGCGTGCCCGCGATCGGCGCCAGCCAAATCTCCATATCGCGCTGCTTGGCGATGTAGCGGATGGTGGCGCGCGAGGGGATATAACCGCCAATGGGCGTGAAATAGACCGCGCAGACGACGACCGGGCCGCTATAGCCCTTCTCGGCTTTCACCGTGTCCATGCGCTTGAAGGCGAACTGCAGATCGTAGCGCAGGCGGCCGTCGAAGATCGGCAGCTTGCGCTCGCAGGCTTCCGCCGACAGCGGATTGCCATTGCCGGGCGTCGCCAACAGCGAGGCGCTCATCGGGTCGAACACGTTTTGCAGGTCGGCTTCGCCGACCGGCACCCGTTCGCGATCGTGGTCCGGCGGCGGATTGGCGCTCGAAATCCTTGACGCTGCCCTTGTCGAGCGTGACGCGTACTTCGTCTTTTTGCTTGCGGCTCTTGACGGTGGAGGCATAGGTCGAACTCTCCACCTTGCCCGCATTGATGGTGCCGTGGGCGACGGTCGAGCCCTCGCCTTCGGTCAAGACACGCATCAGGCCGGTGGTGGCGCCGTTCACCGTCGCGCTGTAATGCGTGTCGCCGATCTCGATCATCCAATCGCCTTTGCCGATCGGGATGCCGGCGAGCGTCACGATATAGTGCGCGTCGAGCTTGCTCTGGGCCTGCGCCGCGGATGGCAGCGCAGCCGCAAGCGCGCCGGCCGCCGCCAGCACGATGGGCATGGGTCGAATAATTCGCCGCAAAGCCAGCACGAAGCTCCGTCCTCTCGCGCGCCGGCGAACCAAATATCCGCGGTCGGGGCGAGGTCTTAACAGGCACCGCGGAATACGTCGATTCTGTGATCTTTGCCATCGGCTTGACGCCCAATCGGCCGCTCTCTATACGTTGCGGCCTTCCGAAGACGAATGACCGGATGGCGCCGCTGGGCGCCATGATTTTAGGGGAATAGCCTATGTCCTGGCGTTGCGATTTGACCGGCAAGAAGCCGCTCGTCGGCCATAAAGTGAGCCATTCCAATATCAAAACGCTGCGGCGGTTCCTGCCGAACCTGCGCAACGTCACACTGATGTCGGACACGCTGAACCGCAAAGTGCGCGTGCGCGTGTCGGCCAATGCGCTCAAGACCGTCGATCATCGCGGCGGGCTCGACGCCTTCCTGCTCAAGGCCAAGGACGCCGACCTCGCGCCCAAGATGCTCGAACTCAAGCGGCAGATCGTGAAGAAGAGAGCCAGCGCTACGGCTTAACCGCCAGGCGATAGCTTATGCTTTGTCATGGCCGGGCTTGTCCCGGCCATCTCGTTTATGGAAGCACCGTGCGCGCCTAAGCGGGATCACCGGGACAAGCCCGGTGATGACAAGCATACGATTGCCTCACTCGCCGACCAGCGCGAATTGCAGCAGCAGATTACGCTGGAGTGCGGAGAAATTGTCGTCCGAGACCAGCGTGAGGATGGTTTCGCCCTGGGCGTTCTTATGCACGGCGATGCCTTCCATGTTGTCGATCTGGTAGCCGAGATCGGCAAAGAACAGCTCCGGGCCGTCGACCAGCGCGCCTTCCTTGATGTCGGCGAGATGCAGCTTGCGGATGCGGATGGCGACGCCGCGCAGCGGCGAATAGCGCCGCTCGAGGATGAGCATGTCGGCGGGCGAGAGAAACGTGCAGTCGCTGACGTCGAAATCGTCGCTGCGCTTGACCGAGAAGCGCGCAACCTTCGCGCCGTCAAGCACGTAGGAGCGGTGGTTGCCGGCCGGATCGAGACTGCGCTCGGTGACGGCGATCAGGCTGCCGGCAAGCGGCGCGCCTTTCGGCGGCACCGTGAGACATTCGAGACTCTTGTTGAAGGTGAAGGTCTTGAAGTCGTCCGGTACCGGAATCGGCTGGCCGCGCGCCAACAAGCCGGCGCGGCGATAATCGAAGCGCACGATTTTCTCCACGCGCTCGATGCCGACATAGAACATGCCGTCAGTGGCCTCGGTGAGCGACTCGGCATCGAACCAGTGGCGCGCGGCGAGCGGCTTGCCGTCGGGCCCGAGCATCGGCGCCATTTCGGCATCGGCGATGCCGGCGGGGCGGCCGTCGCGATAGACGATACGGCCGCGCAGCCACGAGCCGTTGTCCGTGAGCGCGAGGAAATGCGCGCCATCCGGCTCCATATGCAGCGCGGAGATGCCGCCGAACGACTGCTCGCGCGAGGTAAGCACGAGCCCGCCGCGGAATTCGAGCTGACCGAAACGCGTGCGCGATTTGTCGCGCGGATCGAAAGCGGTGATCGGTGTTGCGTCGACGGTGATCGCGGCCGGCGCGTGGCTGGTGTGCAGCCCTTCGGCGAGCGCGAACGTGCCGAGTGCGGCAATGACGGCGGCAAATGCGCCGGCGGCGAGCCAGCGGCGGCGGGTGAACCTCAAGCCACGCGCCTGCGCGCGCGCGGAGCCGGCCGCGCGTCGGCGGCGGCGTGCTCCTCGAATAGCTCGGCGAGCTTGTCGGTCATGGCGCCGCCGAGCTCCTCGGCGTCGACGATGGTGACGGCGCGGCGGTAGTAGCGCGTCACGTCATGGCCGATGCCGATGGCGATCAGTTCGACCGGCGAGCGATTCTCGATCTCCTCGATCACCCAGCGCAGATGGCGCTCGAGATAATTGCCGGGATTGACCGAGAGCGTGGAGTTGTCGACCGGCGCTCCGTCGGAGATCATCATCAGGATCTTGCGCTGCTCGGTGCGCGCCAACAGGCGCTTGTGCGCCCAGTCGAGCGCTTCGCCGTCGATGTTCTCCTTGAGCAGGCCTTCGCGCATCATCAGGCCGAGATTCTTGCGCGCGCGCCGCCAGGGCGCGTCGGCCGCCTTGTAGATAATGTGGCGCAGATCGTTGAGACGGCCGGGGCTGCCCGGCTTGCCGGCGGTGAGCCATTGCTCGCGCGACTGCCCGCCCTTCCAGGCGCGCGTGGTGAAGCCGAGAATCTCGACCTTGACGCCGCAGCGCTCCAGCGTGCGCGCGAGGATGTCGGCGCAAGTGGCGGCGACCGTGATCGGACGCCCGCGCATGGAGCCGGAATTGTCGAGCAGCAGCGTCACCACGGTGTCACGGAATTGGGTGTCCTTCTCGGCCTTGAACGACAGCGGGTGCAGCGGGTCGATCACGATGCGCGACAGCCGCGCCGGATCGATCTGGCCTTCCTCGAGGTCGAATTCCCAGGAGCGGTTCTGCTGCGCCATCAGCCGGCGTTGCAGGCGGTTGGCCAGCCGCGCCACCACGCCCTGCAAATGCGAGAGCTGCTTGTCGAGATAGCCGCGCAGCCGGTCGAGCTCCTCCGGCTCGCACAGTTCCTCGGCCGCGATGGTCTCGTCGAACTTGGTGGTGAAAGCGCGGTAGTCGGGCCCGCGCGGCTCATTGGCGCCGAACGGACGCGGCCGCTGCGGCTCACCCGGCGTCTCGGCGTCGCCCATTTCGGTGTCGTCGGCCATGTCGGCGGACGGCGCATCGACCGCTTCGGCGGCGACGTCCGGCATGTCCTCCGCGGACACTTGCGTGTCCTCGACGCTCATGCGCTGCATGTCGTCGCTGTCGGCCGCCTCGCCGTCCTCGCCTTGCTCCTGCTTGCGGCGGTCCTCCTCCCCCTCCTCTTCGTCCTCTTCGGAATCGGAGGAGCGGTCGTCGCCCATTTCGAGCGCGTCGAGCATGTCGTGGATGACGTCGCCAAACTGGCGCTGGTCCTCGACCAGTTCCTCGAGCCGGTCGAGATCCTTGCCGGCGCGGTCCTCGATCAGCGGACGCCAGAGATCGACCAGTTTCCTGGCCGCCGTCGGCGGCGCCATGCCGGTCAGGCGTTCGCGCACCATCAGCGACAGCGCTTCCTCGATCGGCGCATCGGCGCGCTCGGTGATCTGGTCGAACTTGCCGCGGTGGAAACGGTCGTCGAGCATGGCGGTGAGATTTTGCGCGACGCCATCCATCCGGCGCGCGCCGATGGCCTCGACGCGGGCCTGCTCGACCGCCTCGAATACCGCGCGCGCCTGCTGGCCGGCGGGCTGCAAGCGGCGGTGAACCGCCGCGTCGTGGCAGGCAAGCCGCAGCGCGATCGAGTCGGCATTGCCGCGCACGATCGCCGCCTCCGCCTTGCCCATTTTGCGCGGCGGCTCGGGCAGCCGCACCTTGCCGCCCATCAGGCCGGGGCGTTCCGCCGCGAAGGAGACTTCCAGATCGGGCTTGCGCGCGAGCGCGCGCAGGCAGCCGGTCACCGCCCGCTTGAACGGCTCGGTCGGAGATTCCTTCGCCGAGGGTTTCGCTTTGATATTCGAGGCCATTGGCCCGCCTTCGCGGAAATCAGCTCAGTGCCACGTTGACCGAGGACTCCGGCAGCTCAACGCCGAAGCAGCGCTGATAGAACTCGGCCACGATCGGACGCTCCAGCTCGTCGCACTTGTTCAGGAAGGTGAGCCGGAAGGCGAAGCCGACATCGTTGAAGATCTCGGAGTTCTCCGCCCAGGTGATCACCGTGCGCGGGCTCATTACCGTCGAAATGTCGCCGTTCATGAAGGCGTTACGTGTCAAGTCGGCGACGCGCACCATCTTGTTGACGATGTCGCGGCCCTGCTCGTTGCGATAGTGCTTGGCCTTCGCCAGCACGATCTCGACCTCGTTGTCGTGCGGCAGATAGTTGAGCGTGGTGACGATCGACCAACGGTCCATCTGGCCCTGGTTGATCTGCTGGGTGCCGTGATAGAGGCCCGAGGTGTCGCCAAGGCCGACCGTGTTCGCCGTGGCGAACAGGCGGAACGCCGGGTGCGGCTTGATCACCTTGCTCTGGTCGAGCAGCGTCAGCCGGCCGGAGGCTTCCAGCACGCGCTGGATGACGAACATCACGTCGGGACGGCCGGCGTCGTATTCGTCGAAGCAAAGCGCGACGTTGTTCTGCAGCGCCCAGGGCAGGATGCCTTCGCGGAATTCGGTGACCTGTTGGCCTTCCTTGATGACGATGGCGTCCTTGCCGATCAGGTCGATACGGCTGATGTGGCTGTCGAGGTTGACGCGCACGCAGGGCCAATTAAGCCGCGCCGCCACCTGCTCGATGTGCGTCGACTTGCCGGTGCCGTGATAGCCGGTGACCATCACGCGGCGGTTCTTGGCGAAGCCGGCGAGGATGGCGAGCGTGGTCGGCCGGTCGAAGCGGTAGTCGGAATCGATTTCGGGCACGTGCTCATCGGGCTTGGAGTAAGCCGGGATTTCCATGTCGCTATCGATGCCGAAAACCTGCCGGATCGACACTTTCATGTCCGGCATGCCGGCAACTTCTTGAACTGCGGCAGTCATTGATCCTCCGTGGCTTCAGAACGCCCGAAGCCTTGAATACGCACCCGACGCGTTACGGTCCGGCTGATGGCGTCAACTTAGCAGACGGCACGGGGGCGAAAAACCCGTGGGGCCCGAATAGCCCCATCAATGTTTTCAATAAGATAGGTAGCCCGAGGCCGACGTGGAAGGCGGGGCTGGGTTGCCCGGCGCAATATTTTTGCCCGGCCCGTTTTTCCGGCCATTGGCGCTAGCGGCGTCCCGGACCCGAAATCGCCGGACAGCTCGCGAATCGGGCACCCATAGTAACGAGGGACGCAGTGTGCCGGCGCACGCCAAAAAAGACCTTTCCGCGACACTCCAGGCCAAATTCCGGCAAGGCGTGGCGTTGCGTCAGCAAGCCAAGTTTGCGGAGGCGGCTCACGTCTATCAAGAAATCCTGCGGCAGGAACCCGTCAACTTCGACGCCCTGCATCTGCTTGGGGTCGTTGCCCTTCAAACCGGCAGAATTCGGCAGAGCGTCGAGCTCATTACAAGAGCGACCGCGCTAAATCCGAACGTCGCGACCACTCACAGCAACCTCGGCTCCGCGTTGATCGCCCTGCAGCACTTCGCGGAGGCGCTGCCGAGCCTCGACACGGCGATCGCTCTCAGCCCCGACCTCGCCGAGGCGCACGCCAATCGCGCGGCTGCGCTCAACCACCTGAAGCAGCCCGCGCAGGCGCTGATAAGCTGCGAGACCGCGATCAAGTTGAAGCCAAACTATCCGGAAGCGCACAACAACCGCGCGGATGCGCTCACCGCCCTGAAGCGTTACGAGCAAGCATTGGCGAGCTGCGATACCGCGATCAAGCTGCGACCAAATTATCCGGAAGCGCACAACAATCGCGCAATGGCGCTGAACGCGCTGACCCGCTACGGGGAAGCACTTGCAAGCTACGACAAGGCAATCGCGCTGCAGCCGGGCTATGCCGAGGCGTACAGCAATCGCGGAAACGTCTTGTACAATATGGCACGGCCGGACGAGGCGCTTGCAAGTTACGACAAAACCGTTTTGCTCAAGCCGAATTATGCCGAGGCGCACAACAATCGCGGCTCCGCCTTAAGCTACCTGAAACGCTACGACGAGGCGCTCGCGAGCTACGACAAAGCCATCGCGCTCAAGCCGGATCATGCGCAGGCTTATTTCAACAAAAGCCTGCTCCTTTTGCGCATGGGCCGCTACCAGCAAGGCTGGGCGCTTTACGAATGGAGAAAGAAGAAAGCCAATGCGGTCGCGGCGCGCGCCAGCGCAAAACCGCTGTGGCTGGGTGAAGAGGACATCGCGGGGAAAACATTGCTGCTCTACGAAGAGCAGGGTCTGGGCGACGCCTTACAGTTTTGCCGCTATGCCACGTTGGCGGCCGATTTGGGCGCCCGAGTCATTCTGGAAGTGCCAAGGGCGCTGACACGTGTGGCTGCCGGCTTAGCCGGCGTGGCGCAGGTCGTGGAATCCGGGACTCCCTTTAGCGATTTCGATTATCAGTGCCCGCTGATGAGCTTGCCGCTGGCGTTCAAGACGGAGGTGTCAAATATTCCGGCGGCGATCCCCTATCTCAAATGCGATCCGGAAAAGTCGCTGGCTTGGAAGGAGAAGCTCGGCCCGAAAAGCAGGCTTAGAGTGGGGCTCGTGTGGTCGGCGGATTCCGCGCCGATCAGCCGGAAACCTGGCCGGTCAACAAACGCAGAAATATTCCGTTGAGCAAGCTGGCGCCGCTCAAGCATCCGGACATCGAATTCTTCAGCCTGCAAAAAGGTCAGCCGGGCGAATCCGAGCTGGCCGAACTTGTGCGGAGCAATTGGGGCGGCCCGCCCATGGTGGATTTCACCGGCCAACTGAAGGATTTTTCGGACACGGCGGCGCTGCTCGACAACCTCGATCTCGTCATAACCGTTGACACCTCGACGGCGCATTTGGCGGGCGCCTTGGGCAAACGCGTCTGGATCCTCAATCGCTTCGACAGCTGCTGGCGCTGGCTCTCGGAGCGAACCGACAGCCCTTGGTATCCCACCGCAAAACTGTACACGCAGGAAAAGCCCGAAGATTGGGATAGCGTCGTCGAGCGTGTCAGAATCGATTTACACGCATTCATCGGACGCTAAGGCGCGCTAAGCGAAGCCCACCGACTTCAAATAGTTATAGGACTGAATGATCTCGACCAGGCGGTCCTCGGTCGAGCGGTCGCCGCCGTTGGCGTCGGGATGGTGGCGCTTGACCAACTCCTTGAAGCGCATTTTCACCTCGTGGCGGCTTGCGCCAACATCGAGGCCGAGCGTATCGAGCGCCTTGCGCTCGGCGTTGCGGATTTGCCTGGTCTCGGCTTTCGCCTGCTGCTCGGCGCGCATGCCTTCGCCGAACAGCTCGAACGGGTCGTTGCGGTTGCCGAACGCGGAAAAGTCTGGGCCGACGGTGGCCTTGCCGGTTCCCATCTTCCAGGTCGGGCGATGGCCGGTGAGCGCGTCCTTTTGATAGGCCATCACGGCCGCGTCGCTCATGCCTTTGAAGAAATTGTAATTCTGATTGTACTGACGCACGTGATCGAGGCAGAAGCGCCAGTAATCCTTTTCCTGCCCGCGGCCTTTCGGCGCGCGATGGTTCGCCTTCTCCTGGCAACCCGCCCATTGGCACTTCGGACCGTCGGTTTTGATCCGGCGATCCTTGTCCGGCTTGACGCGGACTTTATCGAAAAGAGGCGAGTCGAATTTCATGACCGAACATTATGCGCTTTTGCCGATGACGCGTTCAAGACTTGACAGCGGCGGTTCATCCTCGATTGCGCCGCGAAGCGGCCCAAAGCGGCCATTGACCACCGCAACAGCACTCCTTAAGTCCGCGGCATGCGGACCGCCGATCTCATCGCAAAGAAGTTGACCGAGGCTTTCGGGCCGCAAAGCCTCGAAGTGCTGGATGAATCGCACCAGCATGAGGGCCATGCCGGGCACCGCCCGGGCGGGCAAACGCATTTCCGCATCTATATCGTGTCGGACGCCTTCAAAGGGAAGACCCGGCTGGAGCGCCACCGGCTGATAAACGGCATTTTGGCCGGCGAACTGGCGGGCGGCGTGCATGCGCTTGCCATTCACGCTTCGGCGCCGGGCGAAGGCGGAGTTTGATTACTTCCGCTCATCCCCCGCGTAAGCGGGAATCCAGACCCTAATAGATAAAGCTTGCCATCCTGGGTCCCCGCTTTCGCGGGGACGAACGGTAGACCTATCGTACCTTCGCCGGTGCTTTCCGCGGCAGCGGCTGGATGCGCAGCGCGGTGATGCGGTTGCGCGACCGGCGCAGTACCCTGAAACGGAAGCCGTGGAAGGTGAAGCTCTGGCCGACCTCGGGGATCGAGCGCGCCTCGTGGATGACCAGGCCGGCGATGGTGGTCGCTTCTTCATCCGGCAAATTCCAGTCCATCACGCGGTTCAAGTCGCGGATCGACACCGCGCCGTCGACATTGACCGAGCCGTCCGGCTGGCGGCGCACGCCCGGCATGGCGACGTCGTGCTCGTCGGTGATGTCGCCGACGATCTCTTCCAGAATGTCCTCGAGCGTGACGAGACCTTCGACCTCGCCGTATTCGTCGACCACCAGCGCGAACGGCGTCTTGCGGCGGCGGAAGGCCTTGAGCTGTTCCGACACCGGCCGCGTGTCGGGCACGAACCAGGGCGGGATCATCAGCGCCGATACATCCACTTTGGACGCGTCGCCATCGACCGCGTGCAACGCGCGCAGCAGATCCTTGACGTGCAGAATGCCGACGATGTTCTCCGGATTGCCGCGCCAGAGCGGAATGCGCGTGACCGGCGAGGCGATCACGGCGTTGACGACGGCCTCGGACGGATCGTCGGCATTGAGCGTGACCATGTTGGTGCGGTGGACCATCACGTCGGACACCACCAGCTCGCGCAGATCGAGTACGCCGCCGAACATGTCGCGGTCGTGCTTTTCCACGTCGCCTTCGCTATGAAGCAGATCGATGGCGCCGCGCAGCTCCTCGTGCGCAGAAAGCACCGCCTGGTCCTCGCCGACCGTAACGCCGCACAGCTTCAGCAGCCAGCGCACCAGCGCTTCGATGCCCATCAGCACCGGGCCGAGAATTTTGACGATCGCGGCCATCGGCCGCGCCACCATCAACGCGATGCGATCGGGCGCGTTGAACGCCGCGGTCTTCGGCAGCACTTCGGAGAACACCACCACGATGACCGTCATGACGACCGTGGCGTAAAGCACGCCGGCCTTGCCGAACCAGGCGAGCAGGATGCCGGTCGCCAGCGCGGAGGCCGCGATGTTGACCGCGTTGTTGCCGAACAGCAGCACGCCGATCAGCCGTTCGCGCTGCGCGAGCAGCCGGTTGACGACGGCGGCGCGCTTGTTGCCGTGCTTCTCCAGCCGCGTCATGCTGGCGCGCGAGGACGCCGTGAGCGCCGTCTCGCTGCCGGCGAAGAACGCCGACAGCAGCAGGCAGATCACGACAATACCAAGAGAAAGCCAGTCGTTCGCGGTCATCTATTGGTGAAATTATTGGTGAAATTTTTCAGCGAGAAAAGCGCGCACCTCGGCCGCATCGACATCGTTGGCGATAAACGCCTGGCCGATGCCGCGCACCAAAATAAAGGTGAGCTTGCCGCGCTTCACTTTCTTGTCCTGGGCGATCAGATCTATCATCTCGTCGACGCCCGGCGAACCGCCGGAAATGTCCTTCAGATAAGTAGGCAACCCGACCGCGGCAAGATGCGCACGCGCGCGCGCGGTTTCCGCGGCCGCAATCAACCCTTTGCGGGCGGAAAATTCGAAGGCCAGCGCCGTGCCGAGCGCCACCGCTTCGCCGTGCAGCAGCCGGCCGGAAAAGCCGCAAGCCGCTTCCAGCGCATGGCCGAAGGTGTGGCCGAGATTGAGCAGCGCGCGCTCGCCGGTCTCGCGCTCGTCGCGCGCGACGATGCCGGCCTTGGCGCGGCAGCAGACCGCGATGGCGTGCTCGCGGGCGGGGCCGCCGGAGAAGACGTCCTGCCAGTTTTTTTCCAGCCAGGCGAAGAACGCGGCGTCGCCGAGCAGGCCGTATTTGGCGACCTCGGCATAGCCGGCACGGAATTCGCGTTTCGGCAGCGTGTCGAGCAACGCGGTGTCGGCGATCACCATCACTGGCTGGTGGAAGGCGCCGACGAGGTTCTTGCCGTGGCGCGAATTGATACCGGTCTTGCCGCCGACCGAGCTATCGACTTGCGCGAGCAGCGTCGTCGGCACCTGCACGAAGTCGAGGCCGCGCCGCACGCTCGCGGCCGCGAAGCCGGCGAGGTCGCCGATCACGCCGCCGCCGAATGCAACGACAAGATCGGAGCGCTCGATGCGCGCCGCGATGATCGCCTCGCACACGGTCTCGAAGGTGGCGTAGCTCTTGGAGCCCTCGCCGACCGGCACCACGATGCGCGCCGCATCGATGCCGGCGGATTTCAGCGCCGCTTCGGCAGCGGCGAGGTGTTGGCGGGCAACCGTCTCGTCGGTGACCAGCGCGACACGCGCGCCGACGCGCAAGGCCTTGATGCGCTTGCCAAGACTGGCGAGCAGACCGCGGCCGATGACGATGTCGTAGGCGCGCTCAGCCAGCGCGACCTGCACCACCGTGGGCTCGCCGGGACGCAGCGGCGCGGTCATGGCGCTGCCTCCGCGCGCAGATGCTTGGAGATCTCGGCGATGATCTCGTCGACGATGGTGTCGTGCGGCTCGTCGCGCGATTGCACGGTGATGTCGGCGAGCGCGTAGACCGGCTCGCGCGCCGGCAGCAGGTCCTTGATCTTCTCGGCGAGCGGCCGGTCGTTGCGGCGTTTGGTGCGCTTCATCAGCACGTCGAGGTCGGCCTTCAGCCAGACCGAAATGCCCTTGATGTGGATGAGGTCGCGCGTACTCTGGTCCATGACGGCACCGCCGCCGGTCGCCAGCACCTGCGGGCCGTTATCGAGCAGCCGCGCGATCACGCGCGCCTCGCCGGCGCGGAAATAGGGTTCGCCGTGCTTCTCGAAAATCTCCGGGATGGTCATGCCGGCGGCGCTCTCGATCTCGGTGTCGGCGTCGACGAAGGGAATCCCCAGCCGCGTGGCGAGCCTGCGGCCGATCGACGACTTGCCGGCGCCCATCATGCCGATCAACACGACGGAGCGGCGGCCGAGCGCGCCGACGATCGAGCGTTCCGGGCCGTTTTCCGCCGGTTTTTGAACCGCCGTGGGGGGCATGCTAGAGTTCCTAATAACGCCAGTTCCATACACCAGAATCGGGCCGGCCGCGAAGGCAGGCCAATGCGGCCCCTTGTCATCGGTTAAGGAACATGATGGTTCAGCCGCAAAAGCCGCCCAATTCGGGCACGCCGTCGTTCCTCGGATTGAGATCATGCCGAGTCTGTTCAGATTCCTCGTCGTCCTCGGCCTCATCTGCGGGGCGGCCTATGTCACCGTTTTCGCGCTCGCCAATTTCGTCAAATACCATCCGCGCGAGATCATCGTGACGGTGCCGCCCGAAAAATTCATCAAGCCGCCACGCTAGCGCGATGGCCAGCAGGCCCGCCGCATCCGACGACAGGCTGGTCGAACTGTTCCTCGACATGCAGGCGGCCGAGCGCGGTGCCGGCGAAAATACACTCGCGGCCTATCGCAACGACCTCGACGATTTGACCGCGCATCTGCGCTCTGGCGGCCGCAGCATCGCGGACGCGAGCACCGACGACCTGCGCGTATTTCTCGTGAGTCTCGCCGAACGCGGCTTAAAGCCGGCATCGGTGGCGCGGCGACTGTCGGCGCTGCGGCAACTGTTCCGCTTTCTCTACGCCGAAGGCAAACGCGGCGACGATCCGGCCGCGGTGCTGGAAGGGCCCAAGCGCGGACGCGCGCTGCCCAAGGTGCTGTCGATCGCCGAGGTCGATCGCCTGCTGAAGCAAGCGCGCGCCGACGCCGAGGATGCCGAGCTGCCGGCCGCCGCCCGCCTGCGCGCGGCGCGGCTGCTGTGTTTGCTGGAAACGGTCTACGCCACCGGCTTGCGCGTGTCCGAACTGGTGGCGCTGCCGGCAGCGAGCGCGCGGCGCGATCAGCGCATGCTGGTGGTGCGCGGCAAGGGCGGCAAGGAGCGGCTGGTGCCGCTCAACCAGGCGGCCAAGCGCGCCATGGAAGAATATTTGAAGCTGCGCGCCGTAGGCGAAGGCAAGTCTTCTTTGTCGCAATCGAAGTGGCTGTTCCCGTCCTTCGGCGAGGCCGGTCATCTGACGCGCCAGCATTTCGCGCGCGAACTCAAAGTGCTGGGCGCGCGCTGCGGCATCACGGCCGAGCGGCTAAGTCCGCACGTGCTGCGCCACGCCTTCGCCAGCCACCTGCTGCACAACGGCGCCGACCTGCGCGTGGTGCAGACGCTGCTCGGCCATGCCGACATCTCAACCACGCAAATCTACACGCACGTGCTGGAAGAACGCCTGAAGACGCTGGTGCGCGACCTGCATCCGCTCGCCGATGGCTAGCCAAGGCCTTGCGTAAAAGCACTATTAACCCGATTGCTTGACTTAAAGGCTTAGCCTGCGTCACTTCCAGCGTTGTTTGCCGCCGATTATCACCGCCCGGGACCTTATGCGCACCTATCTCGACTTCGAAAAGCCGGTGGCCGAACTGGAGGCCAAGGTCGAGGAATTGCGCGCGCTCGCCACGGCCGGCAACTCGGCCGCCATCGGCGAGGAGATCGGCCAACTCGAGGCCAAGGCGGCGGAGGCGCTCAAGGAACTCTATGCCGAGCTGACGCCCTGGCAGAAAACCCAAGTCGCGCGCCACCCGCAGCGGCCGCACGCGCTCGACTATGTCGCCGGCCTGATCACCGACTTCGTGCCGCTCGCCGGCGACCGCAAGTTCGGCAACGACGAAGCCATCGTCGGCGGCTTCGGCCGCTTCCGCAGCGAAAGCATTTGCGTGCTCGGCCACGAAAAGGGCTCCGACACCGAAAGCCGCCTCAAGCACAATTTCGGCATGGCGCGGCCGGAGGGCTATCGCAAGGCGGTGCGGCTGATGGAAATGGCCGACCGCTTCGGCATCCCGGTAATCTCGCTGGTCGATACCGCCGGCGCCTATCCGGGCATCGGCGCGGAAGAGCGCGGCCAGGCCGAAGCGATCGCGCGCTCGACCGAGGCTTGTCTCAATCTCAGCGTGCCCAATGTCGCGGTCATTGTCGGTGAAGGCGGTTCGGGCGGCGCCATCGCGATCGCCACCGCCAACCGCGTGCTGATGCTGGAGCACTCCATTTACAGCGTGATCTCGCCGGAAGGCGCCGCCTCCATCCTCTGGCGCGACACATCGAAGGCGCAAGAGGCGGCCACCGGCATGAAGATCACCGCCCAGGACATGGTGCGCTTTGGCGTGATCGATAGCGTGGTGGCGGAGCCGACCGGCGGCGCCCATCGCGACCCGGCCGCGGCGATCGCCGCGACCGGCGGGGTCATTGCCCAGGCTTTGGCCGAGCTTAAGCCGCTGTCGCGCGAGGCGGTGCGCAAGCAGCGGCGCGACAAATTCCTCGCTATGGGACGCGCGAGCGCCCTGCCGCCGGCCAAACCGGCCTGACGATCGCGCCTTCGTTTCTGCGATTTACTCTTGGTTCACCATAGGCTTAGCGGTAGCCCGCGGCCGCCCGGTTTGCCTTGCGCATGCCACATCTTATGGATAACGATTATTGAATGAGGGCCCGCCTCCTCGGGGAGTACAGCGTTTGAGCCGACCCGTCGTACGCGCGCTGCTGACGTCAGCGGCCATTGCCGCGGCTGTCGCTCTTGCCGGCTGCAATGTTAACGACATTGCTCCCGACGGCCGCGCGCAGGCGCCGTTGTCGCCGAAGACGGTCGCGCTGATCGCCGAAAAGAACATGGACACGCAGTCCCCCATCATGGTCCGCATCTTCAAGGAAGAAGCGGAGATGGAGGTGTGGAAGCAGACGCGCGACGGGCAATACGCGCTCTTGAAGACCTATCCGATCTGCAAATGGTCCGGCGATCTCGGCCCGAAGAAGAAGGAAGGCGACCGCCAGGCGCCGGAGGGCTTCTACACGATCACGCCGGCGCAGATGAATCCGAATTCCAACTACTACCTCGCCTTCAACACCGGCTTTCCCAACGCCTACGACCGCGCGCATAACTACACCGGCTCCGAGCTGATGGTGCACGGCGACTGCTCCTCGCGCGGCTGCTACGCCATGACTGACGAGCAGATCCTGGAAATATACGCGCTGGCGCGCGAGTCGTTCTTCGGCGGGCAGAAGGAATTCCAGTTCGAGGCCTTCCCGTTCCGCATGACCGCGCTGAACATGGCCAGGCATCGCAACAATCCGAATTTCGCGTTCTGGAAGATGCTGAAGGAAGGCTACGACGACTTCGAAGCCACCCATCAGGAGCCGCAGGTTGCGGTGTGCGAGAAGCGTTACGTGTTCGACGCCACCTCGGAAGACGGCAAGCCGATCCGCTCCAATCCGAGCGGCGCCTGCCCCGCCTACCGGCTCGACCCGGCGGTCGCCTCGACCGTGTTCGACTATCGCCGGCAAGAGCAGGTCAAGATGGCGAACTACATTTCCGAGCGGGTCGCGACCGCGCCGCCGCACCTGGGCGACGGCGGCAGCAACCCCGCGTTTGCCGCCGAGCTCGCACCCGCGAACGTCGATAACGGCGGCCACTTCCTGCTCGCCAGCGCGACCACCGACGTGGAGGCGCACGTTCCCGGCGCACTGCCGCATGTGCCCAATCCGCCGGGCACCACCATTCCGAAGGTCGGCGCGGCGAAAACAGCCACCGACAGCCAGCCCGCTCCGGCAGCCGAACCGGCTCCCGCCAGCCAGCCAGTCATGATGGCGAGCGTGCCGGTGCCGACGCCCGCGCCGCAGCCGAAAGAAGGTCGGGCGCCGGAAGAGCCGAAACCCGCCAATATCGCCAGCCTGTTCGGCAATTTGTTCAGTGGTTCGCACAGGGAGGCAGCGCCTGCGCCGGCGCAAACGGCGGAAGCAGCTCCGGCGCAGCCCGAGCAGCCGAGCGAGCAGGTCGCCCTGCGCGGCGCCAATACCGAAATGGCCGCCAAGCCGCACCGTGTCGAGAAGCCAACGCGTGTGGCGGAGGCGCCGATCTCGCTGCAGCCCAAACCGCAAGCTAAGCCACAACCCAAGCCGCAGCGCGTGGCGGCGCAGGCGAAGCAAGATTCCGCTTGGGACCAGCCGAAACAGGATTCGGTCTGGGATCAGCCCAAGGCGGAACCCAAGCCGGAGTCCAAGCCCGCCGCACCCAAGGCGGTGGCGAAGACCGAGCCCGTGGCAAAGCCGCGCGTGAAGACAGCCAGCGCCGCCAAGACGCCGCCGGCCCAGGCGCCCGAGCCTGAAATCCGCACCGCTTATTCCGGCACGACCACCGGCAGCGGGCTGCTCACCGGCGCCCAGCCGGTTGTACCGGCGGGCTCCTTCAACAGCTTCCGCTAAGCGCCGGTATTTGCATTTTTTAGCGGCCGCGTGATCTTATCCGGCGCATGGATTGCTTCGTCTACGTCCTCGGCACCTGCGGCAAGAACCGCCATCTGACCTACGTCGGCTGGACCGACAACATCGAACGGCGGCTCAAGCGGCACAATGCCGGCACCGGCGCGCGCACGACGCGGGGGCGCAAATGGGTGCTGTTGCATTCCGAATGGTTTCCGACCCGGCGCGAAGCCATGAGCCGCGAGTGGCACTTGAAGCGCGACCGCAAGTTCCGCAAATCCCTGGCGCAGAAGCTGATCGCCAAACGCGCGCGATGAGCGCATTCGAAGAGCCGAAGATCGACTGCCACGCGCACGTGTTCGATCCGGCGCGTTTTCCTTACGGCAAAGACATCGACTACCACCCGGCCGGCCAGGAGATTGGCACGCCGCCGCAGCTTCGTGCGGTGATGAGGACTTATGGCGTGCGCCACGCCCTGCTGGTGCAGCCGAATTCAGGTTATGGCCACGACAATGCGTGTTTGCTCGATACAATCGCGCATGGCGACGGGCGCTTCAAAGGCATCGCCATCATCGACTTCGACGCAGATCTCGCGGCGCTGCGCGACTTGAAGCGCCGGGGCATCGTCGGGGCGGCGTTCAATCCGACGTTTCACGGCCTCGATTATTACAGGAACTGCGCCGGCCTGATTGAAAAGCTCGCCGCGCTCGACATGTTTCTGAACCTGCAAGTCGAGCACGACCAGTTGTCAATGTTCGTGCCCTGGATCGAAGCCATGCCGATCCGCGTACTGATCGATCATTGCGGGCGGCCGACGCCGGAGGAAGGATTGCAACAAGCCGGCTTTCAGGCGCTGCTGCGGCTCGCCACGACCCGGCGCGTGAGCGTCAAGCTGTCGGGCTATTCGAAATTTTCACAGACCGGCCATCCGTTCGAAGACTGTTGGCCGTACGTAGCGGCCATCGTCAATGCGTTCACGCTCGACCATTGCCTATGGGCGTCCGACTGGCCGTTCCTGCGCGCGCCACAGCGGCAGGATTACGGGCCGCTGGTCGAGTTGGTTGAGAAGCTGCTTCCGACCGAGACCGACCGGCGCAAATTGTTCTGGGACACGCCGCAGCGGCTATTCGGGCTCGGCAGCGTGGTCGCTTAGCCGAACTTGCCGTGGCAGTGCTTGAATTTCTTGCCGGAGCCGCACGGGCACGGCTCATTGCGGCCGACCTTGCCCCAGCTCTGCGGATCCTTCGGATTGCGCGCGGCCTGCGCCCCATTGCCGTTGCCGGCAAACGCCGGTGCCAGCGGGGCTGCGGCAAGCGCCAACTCGTCTTCGCCGGTGGCCGGATCGACTTTGTGCGCTTCCATGTAGGGAAGCTGCTCGGGCGGCTGTTCGGCCGGCGGCTGTTGCACGATCTCGACGCGCATGAGCTGGGCGGTAACCGCCTCGCGCAAATGCGACATCATATTCTCGAACAGCGCGAAGGCTTCCGCCTTGTATTCGTTGAGCGGGTCGCGCTGGCCGTAGCCGCGCAGACCGATCACCTGACGCAGGTGTTCGAGCATCACCAGGTGCTCGCGCCAGAGATGGTCGAGCGTCTGCAGCAGCACCGACTTCTCGACATAGCGCATGACGTCGGGGCCCCATTTGGCCACTTTCGACGCCATGTGTTCGTCGGCGCGCCGGATGATGCGTTCGCGCACCTCCTCGTCGGCGATGCCTTCTTCCTTGGCCCAGTCCTTCACCGGCAGATCGAGCGTGAGCACGTCGCGCAGCGCGGCGTCGAGGCTCGCGGTGTCCCACTGCTCGGGATAGGCCTTCTCCGGAATGAACTTGGCGACCAGATCCTCGATCACCGAATGACGCATGCCGGCGATCGTCTCGTCGACCGCTTCGTCGCGCATCAATTCGAGCCGTTCCTCGAAGATGACCTTGCGCTGGTCGTTCATCACGTCGTCGTATTTCAAGAGATTCTTGCGGATGTCGAAGTTGCGCGCCTCGACCTTCTGCTGCGCCTTTTCCAGCGCCTTGTTGATCCAGGGATGGACGATGGCCTCGTTCTCTTTCAAGCCGAGCTTCTGCAACATGCCGTCGAGCTTGTCGGAGCCGAAGATGCGCATGAGGTCGTCTTCGAGCGACAGGAAGAACTTGGAATGGCCGGGGTCGCCCTGGCGGCCGGAGCGGCCGCGCAACTGGTTATCGATGCGGCGGCTCTCGTGCCGCTCGGTGCCGAGCACGTAGAGGCCGCCGGCGGCAAGCGCCTTTTCCTTCAGCCGCGCCACCTGCTTGCGGATCTCGGCGGCGCGCGGATCCTTGTCGCGCTCGGCCCAATCGGTGATGTCGGTGATTTCCTGTCGGATGCGCATGTCCGCATTGCCGCCGAGCTGAATGTCGGTGCCGCGGCCGGCCATGTTGGTGGCGATGGTGATGGCGCCCGGCACGCCGGCCTGCGACACGATATAGGCTTCCTGTTCGTGATAGCGGGCATTCAGAATGGCGAACACCTTGGTCTTGGTGGCGCCTTCGTCGCCGGAATAGAGCGCGGCAAACGCGTTGGGATCGGAGAAGTCGTGCGACTCCCAGCCCTGCTTGCGCAGCATATCGGCGAGTTGCTCGGACTTTTCGATCGACGTGGTGCCGACCAGCACCGGCTGGCCGCGCACTTTACAGTCCTCGATCAGCGCGATGATGGAGCGGTATTTCTCGGCGTTGGTGCGATAGACCTCGTCGTCGTCGTCGATGCGCACCAGCGGCATGTTGGTCGGCACCTCGAGCACTTCGAGGCCGTAGATGTCCATGAACTCGTCGGCTTCGGTGAGCGCCGTGCCGGTCATGCCGGCGAGCTTTTCGTACATGCGGAAGTAGTTCTGGAAGGTGATCGAGGCGAGCGTCTGGTTCTCCGGCTGGATCGGCTGATGCTCTTTCGCTTCGAGCGCCTGGTGCAATCCTTCCGAATAGCGCCGGCCCGGCATCATGCGGCCTGTGAACTCGTCGATGATGACGACCTCGCCGTTGCGCACGATGTAGTCCTTGTCGCGCTGGAACAGTTTGTGGGCGCGCAGCGCCTGGTTGACATGGTGCACGACCGAGACGTTTTCGACGTCGTACAGCTTGCCGCCCTTCAAGAGGCCGGCCTCGCGCAGCCGCGTCTCCATCTTTTCCATGCCGGCTTCGGTCATGGTGACGGTGCGCTGCTTCTCGTCCACTTCGAAGTCGGTCTTGTCGAGATTGGGGATGAATTTGTCGATGGTGTTGTAGAAATCGGAGCGGTCGTCGAGCGGGCCGGAGATGATCAGCGGCGTGCGCGCCTCGTCGACCAGGATCGAGTCGACTTCGTCGACGATGGCGTAGATGTGGCCGCGCTGGACCATGTCCTCCATGCGGTACTTCATGTTGTCGCGCAGGTAGTCGAAGCCGAGCTCGTTATTGGTGCCGTAGGTGATGTCGCAGTCGTAGGCCTTTTTGCGTTGCTCGTCGTCGAGGCCGTGCACGATGACGCCGGTGGTCAATCCGAGGAAGCCGTAGATCTGGCCCATCCATTCGGCGTCGCGCTTGGCGAGATAGTCGTTGACGGTGACGACGTGCACGCCGCGGCCGGCGAGCGCGTTGAGGTAGACCGGCAGCGTGGCGACCAGGGTCTTGCCTTCGCCGGTCTTCATCTCGGCGATGCGGCCTTCGTGCAGGATCATGCCGCCGATGAGCTGGACGTCGAAGTGGCGCTGGCCGAGAGTGCGCTTGGCGGCCTCGCGCACGGTGGCAAAGGCCGGCACCAGGAGGTCGTCGAGCTCGACGCCCTCGGCGATCTGTTTCTTGAATTCACCGGTGCGTGCGCGCAACGCCTCGTCGGAGAGGGCGGCGATTTCCTGCTCGAGCGCGTTGATGGCGTCGATCCGCGGCTGATAGGTACGGATCCGCCGGTCATTGGCGGAACCGAACAGCTTGCGGGCAACCGCGCCGATCATGCTGGAGGGCTCCTCATTTATGCCGGGCGCTTCTACCACGCCGCAGCGGCCGGATTCTGCTTCCGGCGCTCCGGAAATGCGGCACTTTTCGGGCTAATTCGACGCGAAACGGGCGACCGGCCGCGCTCAGGCGAGAGATAGGAGGGGGTCGGATTGTTGTCAATTGGCGGCTTGTTACGGCCTTAACCGGGCTTCGGTCACGCACAGGTTAACGCCTGGGCGCCGCTTCGCCATTGCAAAGCCACGGTTGTTGGGTGACAAGTCCCGCCGTCCGCGAACGGACCGTGCGGACCCGGTTATTCCAAGGACAGGTTATGACGATGTCAGCCCTACCGCGCCGCGCGGGTTTCCTCATTGCCGCAGTCGCACTGCTGGCCGGGCCTGCGGCCGCGCAAGACAAGGACCCGCTGATCGCCAAGGTCAACGGCGTCGAAATCCACCAGAGCGACCTCGCCATCGCCGAGGAGGAAGCCGGCCAGATCCCGCCGATGCCGGAAGACGCCAAGCGCGACTATCTGGTGCAGTTCATGGCCGACCTGATCCTGGTGTCGAAGGACGCCGAGGCCAAGAAGGTGGGCGACAGCGCCGACTTCAAGCACCGGCTGGAATTCGAGCGCCGCAAGCTGCTGATGTCCAATCTGCTGCAGAGCGTCGGCAAGACGGCGCTGACCGACGAGGCCATGCACAAGGTCTACGACGACGCGGTCAAAGGCATCGCCGAACAGCAGGAAGTGCACGCGCGCCACATCCTGATCCGTGCCGCCGCCGGCGATGACAAGGCCAGCAAAGAGGCCGAGGACAAAATCAAGGCGGTCATCGTCCGGCTGAACAAAGGCGAGGATTTCGCCAAAGTGGCGGGCGAAGTGACCGAGGACCCCTCCGGCAAGGCCAATGGCGGCGACCTCGGCTATTTCACCAAGGACCAGATGGTGCCGGAATTCGCCGACGTCGCCTTCAAGCTCGACAAGGGCCAGATCTCCGGGCCGGTGAAGACCCAGTTCGGCTGGCATGTCATCAAGGTCGAGGACAAGCGGCTGAAGCCGCCGCCGACCTTCGACGAGGTCAAGCCGCAGATCGAGCAATTTGTGGTGCGCAAGGCGCAGGCCGATCTGGTCACCAAGCTGCGCGCCGAAAACAAGGTCGAGAAGTTCTACAAGCCGGCCGAGGAGCCCAAGCCGGCCGCGCCGAAGGCCGACACGCCGGCCAAGAAGTAAAGCGATACACACATTCAGTAATGTCGTCATGGCCGGCCTTGTGCCGGCCATTTCGCTTAGGTAGGCACATTGTCCAGTGCATTCGATGCTGGACCAATGAGCACCGCCGTCTCCCCCCTCGCCCCCAAAGATGTGCCCGACATGCCGGCGATCGCCGGCGTACGGCTGGCGACGGCGGCCGCCGGCATCCGCTATGCCGGGCGTACCGACGTGCTGCTGGCGCTGTTCGAGCCGGGCACCACGGTCGCCGGCGTATTCACGCGCTCTAAGTGCCCGTCGGCGCCGGTCGAATGGTGCCGCGCGCAGCTAAAATCCGGCAAGGTGCGTGCGCTGGTTGTCAATTCCGGCAACGCCAATGCCTTCACCGGCAAGACCGGACGCGAGGCCTGCAAGTTCACCGCGCAGATCGCGGCGAAGGTCGCCGGCTTGAAGCCGGCCGAGATTTTCCTCGCCTCGACCGGCGTGATCGGCGAGCCGCTCAACGTCAAAGCCTTCGACGGCGTCATGGACGGACTGGTCGCCAGCGCCAGGCCCGGCGATTTCCTCACCGCCGCGAAAGCGATCATGACGACCGACACGTTTCCCAAGGTCGCCACGGCGCAAGCCAAGATCGGCAAGGCGACTGTCACGATCAACGGCATCGCCAAGGGCGCCGGCATGATCGCGCCCGATATGGCGACCATGCTGTCCTTCATCTTCACCGATGCGGCGATCGCCGCGCCGGCCTTGCAGGCGCTGCTCAAGGACGGCGTCGCCGATACGTTCAATGCCGTCACCATCGACGGCGACACCTCGACCTCCGACACGCTGCTGATGTTCGCGACCGGCAAAGCCAGCAACCCGCGCATCGCGCGCGCCAGCGATCCGCGCCTGCGCGCTTTCAAAAAAGCCCTACACGACGTGCTGGCGAACCTGTCCGAGCAGGTCGCGCGTGACGGCGAAGGCGCCTGCAAGCTGGTCGAGATCGTGGTGGAAGGTGCGAAGTCAGATGCATCGGCGCGGCGCATCGCCATGTCGATCGCAAATTCACCGCTGGTGAAGACCGCGATCGCCGGCGAGGACGCCAATTGGGGCCGCGTGGTGATGGCGGTGGGCAAGGCCGGCGAGCCGGCCGACCGCGACAAGCTTTCGATCTGGTTCGGCGGCATCCGCGTCGCGCACAAAGGCGAGCGCGATCCCGGCTACGACGAGGCGGCCGTCAGCGCCGAAATGAAAAAGCCGGAAATCTATTTGAAAGTCGCGCTCGGCCTGGGCAAAGGCCGCGACCGCGTGCTGACCTGCGATCTCACCAAAGAGTACGTCGCCATCAACGGCGATTATCGCTCGTAACGATCCATTAACCTCGCGGGCAGCGAGCCCACGCCTGCCGCATCGGTGTCAACGCGTCTTAACCAAACCGCGCCTATCGTCGAGGGTGAAGGGCCGTGAGCACGAAAACCGTTCTTGTCGCCGCCTGCGCCCTCGTCGATGCCGACGGCCGCGTGCTGCTCGCGCAGCGCCCCGCCGGCAAGCCGATGGCGGGGCTGTGGGAGTTTCCCGGCGGCAAGATCGAGGCGGGCGAACGGCCGGAGCAAACACTCATCAGGGAGCTCAAGGAGGAACTGGGCATCGTCGTCAAAGAGGATTGTCTCGCGCCGCTCACTTTCGCGAGCCATGCCTATCCGGACTTTCATCTCCTGATGCCGCTCTATGTCTGCCGGCGCTGGGAGGGGACGGTCACTGCCACGGAAGGGCAACAGCTCGCTTGGGTGAAACCGAACCGGTTGCGGGACTACGAAATGCCGCCGGCTGACGTGCCGCTCATTTCGCATCTGACGACGCTGCTGTAGTTCACGAGCGAAAGACGATGCGCCCATTGAACGCCGATGTCCGACGCTTCCTGATGTCGCGGGATGGCGCCACCGCCATCGAATACGCCATCATCGCCAGCGGCATCGCGGCCGCGATCATCGCGACGGTGACCGCCCTGGGCGGATCGGTGACGGGGATGTTCACGACCGTCGCCAACATGTTCAACTAGCGGCCGGCTTTTTCACCTGCCGAGATTTCCCGTGCACCGAGCGCATCGGCCAGCCGCTGCGACGCCGAACCGGGCTTGAGCGGCTTCTGCTGGCTTTCATGCGGCGCCCAGCCCAATAACCAAACAATCTCGAAGGTCGCGCGCAGGCGGCCGTCGGGGTCGGCGAACCGCTGCGCATAGATTTCAGCCATACGTTTGAGCGTCGCGCGCTTGAGCGTCGTACGCCGGCGCTCGCGCAGAATATTGGTCGCACCCATGCGGCGCAGATCGTGCATCAGCGCGAACACGTCTTGATAGCGCACGGTGAGCTTGTCGGAATCGACGACCGGCAAGGCGAAACCGGCGCGCTGCAGCAGCGCGCCGAGCTCGCGCATGTCGGCAAAGGGCGCCACGCGCGGCGACATGCCGCCTTCCACCTCGCTCTCGGCTTGCGCAAAGGCTTCGCGCAATTCGTTGAGCGAGTCGCCGCCGACGAGCGCCGCCAGAAACAGGCCGTCCGGTTTCAATGCGCGGCGGATTTGGATGAACGTGCCCGGCAGATCGTTGACGAATTGCAGCGCCAGCGCGGAGGCGACCAGATCGAGCGAGCCTTCGGCGAAGGGCAAGGCTTCCTCGTCCATCGTAACACTGCGCGCCGAGACGACGGTGCCAACCTTTCCGCTTCCGGCCAGCACGCGCGCGAGCGCATCAGTCGGCGTGCCGAGGTCGGCGGCGCGCTCGAACTGTCGCAAGACGACGGACAGCCGTTCGTCCAATTCCTGCGCCACGCGGTCGATCAAGAATGTCGCCGGGCCGAGCGCCCGCGCGCGCGCTTGGCGCCTGCGCAGAAGCGCACGATCGAAAATGGTTGGGCTCGACGGCATATCCTTTAACCCAGTCACGCCCCACCGCACGTTGTGATACCCTTGCAGCATGAACGAGCTCGTCTCGGCAAGCCAGGACGATGCGTCCTCGCCTTTCGCGCGGCTGCGCGGCGGTTTCCGCGCCCTGCTGCGCCACGCGCTCGACGCGGCGCTGCCGCCGCTATGCCCGTCCTGCCGTGCGCCGCTCGGCGACGGCGCCGGCCTGTGCGCTACCTGCTGGTCGAAGCTGTCCTTCATCGAGAAGCCTTTTTGCGCGCGGCTCGGCATTCCCTTCACCTACGATCCCGGCCCCGGCCTCTTGTCGATGGAGACGATCGCCGCGCCGCCGGCCTACGACCGGGCGCGCGCGGCGGTGCGCTACGACGAGACCGCCCGAGCGCTGGTGCTCTCGTTCAAATATGGCGACCGGCTCGATCTGGCGCCCATGATGGGCCAATGGATGGCGCGCGCCGGAAGCGAGCTGCTCGGCCAAGCCGACGCGCTCATCCCGGTGCCGCTGCATTGGCGCAGATTGTGGTCGCGGCGTTTCAACCAATCGGCGGCGCTGGCGGGCGCGATCTCGCGCGCCGGCGGCGTACCGGTGCTGCACGAGGCGCTCAAGCGCGTGCGCGCCACGCCGCAGCAGGTCGGACTGTCCAAGACCGAGCGCGCCGATAACGTGCAGGGCGCCTTCAAGGTGCCGAACAAGGCCGCCGTCTCGGGCCGGCGGCTGGTGTTGATCGACGACGTACTTACCTCGGGCGCGACGGTCGACACCTGCGCGCGCGCCTTACTGCGGGCCGGCGCCGCCCATGTCGACGTGCTGGTGTTTGCCCGGGTTGTTGCGCCGGTGCGCACCCCCATATAATCGTCACCTTAAACCGCAACGCTTAAAGGCCAACGCTTAAAGCCTATGCCGCCCGTCGAAATCTACACTACGCGCTGGTGCCCCTACTGCCACATGGCCAAGGCGTTGCTGAAGCGGAAAGGCGTCGATTTCACCGAGATCGACCTGTCGAACCACCGGGAGCGGCGCAGCGAAATGATCGACCGGGCAAACGGCCGCACGACCGTGCCGCAGATTTTCATCGGCCCGGTGCATGTCGGCGGCAGCGACGACCTGCACGCGCTCGAACGCGCGGGCAAACTCGATGCCTTGCTGGCGGACGGCGGAGCCGCGGCATGAGCATAAGCACCTTCAAAGCCGCGATGATCCAGATGCGCGCCGGCATGCAGCCGGCCGCCAATGTCGATGCCGCTGTGCGCATGATCGGCGAGGCGAAAGCGGCCGGCGCCGAATACGTACAGACGCCGGAGATGACCAACATCATGGAGGTCAAGCGCGAGCGGCTGTTCTCGACCATCGTGGCGGAGGAGCAGGATTCTTCGCTCGCCACGTTGCGCGAGCTTGCGCGCAAACTCGGCATTTACGTCCACATCGGCTCGCTGGCGATCAAAGCCGGACACGAACGCGCCGCCAACCGCGCCTTCTTGATCGATCCGCGCGGCGAGATCGCGGCGCGCTACGACAAGATCCACATGTTCGACGTCGATCTTTCCGGCGGCGAGAGCTATCGCGAGTCGCGCACCTACCGCGCCGGCGAATTGGCGGTGTTGTCCGACCTGCCCTGGGGCAGGCTCGGCATTACCATTTGCTACGACCTGCGCTTTCCCGCGCTTTACCGCGCGCTGGCGGAAGCTGGCGCCACCATGCTGGCGATACCCTCCGCCTTCACCAAGCAGACCGGCGAGGCGCATTGGCACGTGCTCAACCGCGCGCGGGCGATCGAGAACGGCTGCTTCGTCTTCGCGGCCGCGCAGGGCGGCAAGCACGAGAACGGGCGCGAGACCTTCGGCCATTCACTGATCGTTGACCCCTGGGGGCGCATCCTGGCAGAAGGTGGCACCGAGCCGGGAGTTGTGATGGCCGAGATCGACATTTGCGAAGTGACGAAAGCGCGGGCGCGTATCCCGTCGCTCGAGCACGGCCGCCGCTTCGAGATCGTCGAGCCGATGGCGGAACCGACGCATCTGCATATGGTGCCGGGCGCGACCGCCGAATGATCCGTTATTCGCTCGTCTGCGACCAAGGCCACGCTTTCGAAAGCTGGTTTGCGGATTCGGCCGCCTACGACAAGCAGGCCAAGCGCAAGCTGGTCGCCTGCCCGCATTGCGGCTCGGCCAAGGTCGAAAAGGCGATCATGGCGCCGCGGCTGGCGAGCTCGAAGAAAGGCGCCGCACCGATCGAAGCGCCGCCGCCGGCTGAGGCTCCGGCGCCCGCTGCCTCACCCGTGCCTGCCGCGCCCGCGCCGGTCGCGATGATCTCGCCGCAAGAGCGCGAAATTCGCACCAAGCTCAAGGAGCTGCGCGACCACCTGACGAAAAACGCCGACAATGTCGGCGCGAAATTTCCAGAGCAGGCGCGCAAGATGCATTACGGCGAGATCGAGCACCGCTCGATCTACGGCGAGGCCACGCCCGAGGACGCCAAATCGCTGGCGGAGGAAGGCATCGAATTCCACCCGCTGCCGATCCTGCCGGACGACCGTAATTGAAAGGGCTCAGCGCTTCCGCCCGATCAGCAGCCAAAGCACGAGACCGATCACCGGCAGAAGCAAAATAACCAGGATCCACAATATCTTTTTGTCCGTCGGCCCCCGGCGCTGAAAAATCTGCACAATGGCCCAGATATCAAGCGCAAGGATGATCAGTCCAATGATGCCGTTATAATCAAAGCCCATGGCGGGAACTCCTCAGCCTTCCGTTGCGGCCATTGGACCTTAATACGCCCACACCAAAAGCGCGACGCCGATTATCACCAGCACCACGCCGGCGCCCTCGCGCGGCGTGGTCGGCTGCTTGAAGACGAAGTGCGTGACGCCTTGCGCGAACAGCACCTCGACCAGCGCCAGGGTGCGCACATTGGCGGCGCTGGTGATAGCGAAGCCGAGAAACCAGAATTCCGAGGCGAAGGCGCCCATGAAGCCGGCGAACAGCGACGGCTTCCAGGCCTGCACGATGTCGCGCATCACCTTGGGCTCGCGCAGCCAGAGATAAAGCGACAGCACCGCCGCCTGGATCACCAATCCGACCGAGACCGAAAAGGTCGCCGCCAGCACGAAATCTTTCAGATGCAACGTGAGGATGCCGCCGCGATAGCTGATCGCGGACAGTCCGAACAGCGCGCCCGAAATGAGGCCGATGACGGTCGAGCGGATCGTGCTGGCCTGCGCGGCGCCAGGTTTGAGCGAGATCACGATGACGCCGGCTGTGGCGATCAGGATCGCAGCGGCCGACAGCGGCGTCACCTTGTCGCCAAGGAATATCAGGCCGAACAACGCCACGTGGATCGGCTCGGTCTTGATGAAGGCGTAGGACACCACGAACGAGCGCTGCCCCATCACCGACAGCATGGTGGCGGTGGCGGCGATCTGCGTGAAGGCGCCGGCGAGCACCCAGGGCCAGAACGCCAGCGGCGGGCGCGGCAGACTTTCGCCCAGCGCGATCGTCACGCCAGCGAGAAACAGCAGCGCGAAGGGAAAGCCGAACAGGAAGCGCACATGGGTGGCGCCGACCGTGCCGAGCGTGGCGGTCAGCTCACGCTGCATGGCGTTGCGCGCGGTCTGGGCCGCCGCGGCGATCAGCGTGAAGACGGCCCAGAGCATTGCGTGGGGCTAACGGCGCACGCTTACGCGGCGGCCGATTTGATCTCGGCGGCCTCGGGGAACTCGCTGACCTTGCCGTGCTCGTTGTCGATCAAGAGGAACAGATCGAAATAGCGGATGCGCGGCGCGCTGCCGGTGCGCTTGATGATCGATTGCCGCCAGGCTTCGTCGTGCGCTTTCTTGGCGGCTTCGAGCGAGGGCCACACATAGACGCCGCCGCCGGTCTTGCCGTCGAGCTCGAGCAGAAAATGCTTGCGCAGCAATTCCTTGTTGGCCTGCCAATGGCCGATAACGTTGCGCGCTTCTTCCGCCACCTTCTGCCGGCTCCAGCCCTTGGGCGAATCGAATTCCACGATTTCCAGAATCATGGGCTTTCTCCCTCATCTCGTGCTGCAACGAGCATATAATTCACGTCCATGTCGGACGACAACTGCCAGCGGTCGGCAAGCGGATTGTAGATGACGCCGCGCTCGCCGATCACCCGCAGGCCGGTGTTCTCGATCGCGGTTTCGAGCTCGCGCGGCGTGACGAACTTGTCCCATTGATGCGTGCCGCGCGGCACCCAGCGCAGCACGTATTCGGCGCCGACGATGGCGAGAGCGAAGCTCTTGAGCGTGCGGTTGAGCGTGGCGGCAATCATCAGCCCGCCCGGTTTGACCATCGACGCGCAGGTCGAGACGAACAATTCGATATCGGCGACATGCTCGACGACTTCCATTGCCAGCACGACGTCGAAACGCTCGCCGGCTTCCGCCAGCTCTTCCGCCGTGCCGGCGCGGTAGTCGATGGTCACGCCCTGCTCCTCGGCATGCGCGCGCGCGGCCTCGATATTCTCCTCGGCCGGATCGACGCCGACCATGTCGGCGCCGAGCCGCGCCAGCGGCTCCGACAGGATGCCGCCGCCGCAGCCGATATCGAGCATGCGCAGGCCTTTAAGGCAGTCGAGTTTCTTGGGATCGCAGCCGAAACGGGCCGCCGCCTGATCGCGGATATAAGCCAGCCGCACCGGATTGAATTTGTGCAGCGCCGCCATCGGCCCGCGCGGCGCCCACCAATCGGCGGCATGGCGTGAGAAACGCTCGACTTCAGCGGTATCGACCGTGCTGGCGCTGCTTTTGCGGTTAACCATCGGACCTGTCTTCATGCCGCGGCCGCCTGTTGTTGCAGGTGGGCGACCCCGCCGGTATGTATACGCGCCTTTTTACGCTATTGGCACGCCCGGGACCATCGATGGCACGGCTGGTGATGAAATTCGGCGGAACGTCGGTCGCCGATCTCGACCGCATCCGCAACGTGGCGCGCCACGTCAAGCGCGAATGGGACGCCGGCAGCGATACCGCCGTCGTGGTCTCCGCCATGGCCGGCACCACCAACCAGCTGGTCGAATGGTGCCGGCAGGCCGCCGGGCTGCACGACACGCGCGAATACGACGCTGTAGTCGCAACCGGCGAACAGGTCACCGCCGGCCTGCTCGCCATCGTGCTGGAAGGCATGGGGGTCGAGGCACGCTCGTGGCAGGGGTGGCAATTGCCGATCCTCACTGACAACGCCCACGGCGCGGCGCGCATCGTCGAGGTCAACGGCGAGGAACTCATCAAGCGCTTCAAAGAGCGCAAGCAGGTGGCGGTCATCGCCGGCTTTCAGGGTCTGCACAAGGACACCGGCCGCATTACCACGCTCGGCCGCGGCGGCTCCGACACATCGGCAGTGGCGATCGCCGCCGCCATCAAGGCGGAACGCTGCGACATCTATACCGACGTCGATGGCGTCTATTCGACCGATCCGCGCGTGGTGCCGCAGGCCCGCCGCATGAACAAGATCGCCTACGAGGAAATGCTCGAGCTCGCCTCGCTCGGCGCCAAGGTCATGCAGGTACGCTCGGTCGAGCTCGGCATGATGCATAATGTGCCGATCTTCGTGCGCTCCAGCTTCGAGAAGCCGGAGGACATCGATCCGAAGAAGCCGCCCTCCGGCACGCTCATTTGCGACGAGAGTGAAATCATGGAACAGCAAGTCGTCACCGGTATCGCCTTCTCCAAAGACGAGGCGCAGATCTCCATCCGCCGCGTGCAGGACAAGCCCGGGGTCGCCGCCGCGATCTTCGGCCCGCTCGCCGACGCCAACATCAACGTCGACATGATCGTGCAGAACGTCTCGGGCGACGGCGCCACCACCGACCTGACCTTCACGGTGCCGTCCGCCGACTACGAGCGCGCGCGCATGACGCTCGATAAGTCGAAGAGCGCGATCGGCTTTGAGCGGCTGGACGGGGCGACCGACGTGGCCAAGGTCTCGGTCATCGGCATCGGCATGCGCAGCCATGCCGGCGTCGCCGCGCAGGCCTTCAAGGCGCTGTCCCAGCACAAGATCAACATCCTCGCCATCACCACCTCGGAAATAAAATTCTCGGTGCTGATCAAGGCCGCCCAGACCGACCTCGCGGTGCGCACGCTGCACACGCTGTACGGGCTGGATAAGGCTTAGTTAGTCGCCTTTCAGGGATAAAGCAGGCTTTGGCTTGCCCCTTGCAGGGGCGATTAGCTATAGCCTGAGCACTGCGCCGTGGGTTTTTGTGGCGCTCCGCGGTCGCTATTCGTACATGATTAGGCCCCTAGACGAGCCGCGGGGGGCGACCCCCGGCTGATAAGGACCGGATAATGCGTGGCGCGCTCGGCGGTCCGCGCGTGCTGTTGCGCCGGCTTCGCGAAGTAATGGCGGAGCCGGTCAGCGCGCAGGATCGCCTCGACAAGGTGGTCGTGCTGATCGCCGCCAACATGGTGGCGGAGGTGTGCTCTGTCTACGTCTTGCGCGTAGACGGAACGCTCGAGCTATACGCCACCGAAGGCTTGAAGCACGAAGCCGTCCACAACACCGTGTTGAAGGCCGACGAGGGCCTGGTCGGCCTGGTGGCGAGCGAAGCCAACCCGATCAACCTGTCGGACGCGCAAACTCATCCGGCCTTCTCGTTCCGCCCGGAGACCGGCGAAGAAATCTACCACTCGTTCCTCGGCGTGCCGATCCTGCGCGCCGGCAACACGCTCGGCGTGCTGGTGGTGCAGAACCGCGCCCGCCGCAACTATTCGGAAGAAGAAGAAGAGGCGCTACAGACCACGGCGATGGTGCTCGCCGAGATGATCGCGTCGGGCGAACTGTCCTCGCTCGCCCGCCCTGGGGCCGAACCCGCCGCCCGCCACGCGCTGCATCTCGTCGGCTCCTCGCTGTCCGACGGCATCGCGCTCGGGCACGTCGTGCTGCACGAGCCGCGCGTCGTCATCACCAATGTCATTGCCGACGACGTGCCGCGCGAATTGAAGCGGCTGGACGCGGCGATCGCCGCGCTGCGCGCTGATCTCGACCGCATGGTCGAGCATCGCGACGTCGCCGACGGCGGCGAGCATCGCGACGTGCTCGAGGCCTACCGCATGTTCGGCTACGACCAGGGCTGGCTGCACAAGATGCGCGAGGCCGTGATGACCGGCCTCACCGCCGAAGCCGGCGTCGAGCGCGTGCAGTCCGACACGCGCGCGCGCATGCTGCGCGCCTCAGATCATTACTTGCGCGACCGCCTGCACGATCTCGACGACTTGGCCAATCGATTGATGCGCGTTCTGATGGGTCAGGATCACGCCCCGGGCAAGGAGCAATTACCGGCGAACGCCATCGTCGTGGCGCGCTCCATGGGCCCAGCGGCGCTGCTCGATTACGACCGCAAACGGCTGCGCGGCCTGATCCTGGAGGAAGGCGGGCCGACCTCGCACGTGTCGATCGTGGCGCGTGCGCTCGGCATTCCGGCCGTCGGCGAGATCGCCAATGCCACCGGCCTGGTCGAGCCGGGCGACGCCGTCATCGTGGACGGCTCGACCGGTCATGTTCATATGCGCCCGCCGTCTGACATCGAATCCGCTTACGGCGAGCGCGTGAAGCTGCGCGCGCGGCGGCAGGCGCAATATCACGCGCTGCGCGACAAGCCGTCGATCACCAAGGACGGTCACAAGTTCACGCTGATGATTAATGCCGGCCTCGCCATCGATCTCCCGCATATCGAGGAGACCGGCGCCGCCGGCATCGGCCTGTTCCGCACCGAATTGCAGTTCATGGTGGCCGACACGTTTCCGCGCACCAACGAGCAGTTCGCGCTCTACCGCTCGGTGCTCGACGCCGCCGGCAAGAGACCGGTGACCTTCCGCACCCTCGATATCGGCGGCGATAAAGTGCTGCCCTATATGCGCAACGTCGAAGAAGAAAACCCGGCGCTCGGCTGGCGCGCCATCCGGCTCGGCCTCGACCGCCCCGGTTTGCTGCGCAGCCAGTTGCGCGCGCTGCTGCGCGCCTCCGGCGGCCGCGAGTTGCGCCTGATGTTTCCGATGATCGCTATGGTGGAGGAATTCGACAAGGCCAAAGCGCTGGTCGAGCTCGAGCTCACACATCTGCGCCGGCACGGCCATCCGCTGCCGGAGCGGGTGGAGATCGGCACAATGCTGGAAGTGCCCGCGCTGCTGTTCCAGCTCGACGAATTGCTCGAGCGCGTGGATTTCCTCTCGGTCGGCTCCAACGACTTGATGCAGTTTCTCTATGCCGCCGACCGCGGCAATGTGCGCGTGTCGGAGCGCTTCGACCCGCTGTCGGCGCCGGTGCTGCGCGCGCTCAAAGACATCGCCGACCATGCGCGCAAGCACGGCAAGCCGGTGGCGCTGTGCGGCGAGCTTGCCTCGCAGCCGATCGGCGCGCTGGCGCTGGCGATCCTCGGCTACCGCACACTGTCGCTGTCGCCCTCGGCGGTCGGCCCGGTGAAGGCGCTGCTGCTCGACCTCGATTGCCGCAAGGGCGAGCAGGCGATCTTGCCGTTCTTGGCGCAGCCGGTCGGCAGCGTGTCGATCCGCCACCAGCTCGAGACCTTCGCGGCGGCGGAAGGGCTGCAGCTTTGATCGCGCTGCCACAGCAGAAACTCGACGCCCTGCTTGCCCGCCACGCGATGGTGGAAAGCGAGCTGGCGACGAATTTGACCCCTGAGAGCTACGTCAAGCTGTCGCGTGAATTCGCCGAATTGGGTCCGGTCATCGACGCAATCAAAGCCTATCGCGCGGTCGTCGCCGAGATCGCCGATCTCGATGCCATTATCGCCGACCCCGCAAACGACGCCGACATGCGGCGCATGGCGGAAAGCGAAAAGCCGTCGCTCAACGCGCGCCGCGACAAACTCGAGCATCAGATCCAGCTGGCGCTGATCCCCAAAGACGCCATGGACGACCATGACGCCATCCTCGAAATCCGCGCCGGCACCGGCGGCGACGAGGCCGCCCTGTTCGCCGGCGACCTGTTCCGCATGTACGAGCGCTATGCCGCCAAGCAAGGCTGGAAAACCGAAATCGTTTCGATGAGCGAGGGCAGCAAAGGCGGCTTCAAGGAAATCGTCGCCGAGGTGCACGGACGCGGCGTCTTCGCCAAGCTCAAGTTCGAATCGGGCGTGCACCGCGTGCAGCGGGTGCCCGACACCGAAGCCTCCGGGCGCATCCACACGTCGGCCGCCACCGTGGCCGTGCTGCCGGAAGTGGAAGACGTCGACATCGACGTCAAGGACGCCGACCTCAAGATCGACACCATGCGCGCGCAAGGCGCCGGCGGCCAGCACGTCAACAAGACCGAGTCGGCGATCCGCGTCACCCACCTGCCGAGCGGCATTGTCGTGATGGTGCAGGAGGAGCGCTCGCAGCACAAGAACAAGGCCAAGGCCATGCGCATGCTGCGCGCCAAGCTCTACGATGCCGAGAAGACCAAGCGCGACAGCGAGCGCGCAGCCGAGCGGCGCGGCCAGATCGGCTCCGGCGACCGCTCCGAGCGCATCCGCACCTATAACTTTCCGCAAGGCCGCGTCACCGACCACCGCATCAATCTCACGCTCTACAAATTGCCGCAAGTGATCGAAGGCGAGGCGCTCGACGAGGTCATCGACGCGCTGGTGACGCAGCATCAGGCCGAATTGCTGGCGGCCGAAGGGGCGGTGTGAGGGCAATCTCCGGGCTGAAGGCCGGCGCCTCGATAGACGAGGCCGTCCACCTGATTGCCCAGGCGTTCCAGGTTGCCGGCATCGAGGAGCCGCTGGTCGACGCGCGCGCGCTGCTCGGGTACGCCTTGCGTCTCGACCGCGCGCAACTCATCGCGCAGTCCGACCGCCCGCTTGAGGCGCGCGAAATCGACGCCGTGTCGACGCTGGCCGCGCGCCGGCTCAAACGCGAACCGGTCGCGCGCATCATCGGTCACAAGGAATTCTGGGATCAGATGCTGGACGTGACCCCGGCCGTGCTGGTGCCGCGCCCGGAAACCGAGACGGTGGTGGAAGCCGCGCTCGACGCGGTCGCACGTGACGGTACGAAATTTGAAAAACTGCGCATACTCGACATCGGCACCGGCAGCGGCGCCCTGCTGCTGGCGCTGCTTGGCGAATTGCCGAACGCCATCGGCACCGGCACCGATGTCAGCGCGGACGCGATCGCCGTGGCGCGCGGCAACGCGGAGCATAACGGCCTCGCCGCGCGCTGCACGTTCGTCGCATGCGATATCGCGTACGGCGTCGAGGGGCCGTTCGATCTGGTCGTGTCGAATCCGCCCTATATCGC
This sequence comes from uncultured Pseudomonadota bacterium, assembly GCA_963710705.1. Classification (GTDB taxonomy): domain Bacteria; phylum Pseudomonadota; class Alphaproteobacteria; order Rhizobiales; family Xanthobacteraceae; genus Pseudolabrys. The sequence goes on along the minus strand of CAVQBI010000002.1, from coordinate 957,040 downwards.
ACGCGGCGAGATCGGGGAGCTCGCCCCGGAGGTGCGCGACTACGACCCGCGGCTTGCGCTCGACGGCGGTATCGACGGGCTCGATGCCTATCGCGCCATCGCAGCAGACGCTAAACGCCTGCTTGCACCGGATGGCCGGCTCATCGTGGAACTCGGCGACGGCCAAGAGGCTGCGGTCGCCGCATTGTTTACCAAAGCGGGTTTGCGCGTTACCTCCGCGCGCAAGGATTTGGCCGGAATTCCGCGCGCGCTCAGCGCCACATCCTTGCCATGAGCGATTCGCATTCCCACCGGGTGAAAATGCAGGCCTCGATAAACCCTGAAAAAACCCCTTGGAATATGCCGCGGAAACGACTAGCTTCCGCTCAACGGAATCGACCTGTGACGGTTGCGCCGCTTTAACAAACCCCGGAGCTTGCGGCTCTGTGTAGGTTGCGGCGCAAGGGCGAACGAAACGCCAAATACGGGTCCGGATGCTTCACCGGTTGGGCGCATCGAATTTCGAAACCTATGGGATGCGCGTAACGAGAGGTTGGCAACGCCGCGACAGGATCGCGGCTAAATTGGCGACTTTGGGGTTGCTGTTGCAATCGCGATAACGGGATCGAAAACGTACTGACATTCGCGCGAAGTTTCGACGCGGCAAGAATCCGCGCAGTGGACTTTTGTGTGATTTGAGGTGCGTTGAAGCAAAGTGAAGAAAGGTCAGCGAACAGGCATATCATGAGAAACGGTCAAAAGCGCATGCGGGGACGCGGTGGTCACGGCGGTCACCGCAAAAGCCAGAATCCGCTGACGCGGGTCTACGAGTCGAATGGGCCGGACGTGAAGATCCGCGGCACCGCCTCGCACATCGCGGAAAAATACATTCAGCTCGCGCGCGATGCGCAGAGCTCGGGCGACCCGGTGGCGGCGGAAAATTATTATCAGCACGCCGAGCATTATTTCCGCCTGATCGCCGCCGCGCAGGAGCAATTCCGCCAGCAGAACCCCTATTACAATCAGCAGCCGCAGCAGGGCCAGAACGCGCCGCAAGGCGCCGCCGACGACAACTACGACGACGGCGAAGACGACGGCCAGCCCTACATGGGCCAGAACGAGCCGAGCTTTCAGCCGCAACCGCCGCAGCAGCAACCGCAGCCTTATATTCCGCGTGACGCCCAGCCGTTCCCGCCGCGCGATCAGGCGCAGCACCGTCCGCCGCAGCAGCAGCAACCGCAGCATCAGCCCGAAGGGGGCCAGGACATGGGCGGCCTGCCGGCCTTCATCACCGGCGGCAACCAGCCGCAGCAGAACTCCGGCGGCAACGGCCACGACCAGGGCGATCGCAACCAGGATCGCTTCGGCGGCGGCTATCGCCGGCGGCGGCGTCACCGCGGCGGCGGCGGTTTCCGCCCGGATCGCCCGGACCTCGGCGGCGGCAATCCGCAAGGCGCCGCGCCGCAGGGCGACGGCGACGAACCGCATCAGCCGGGCGAGTAATTGCTCAGCCGTCATGCCCGGCCTTGTGCCGGGCATCCACGTCCTCATCAGCAAAGCAAAGTCGTGGATGGCCGGGACAAGCCTGGCCATGACGAGTTCGTTTATCGGCCGGGCGACGGCGCGAGCGCCGGCTCAAGCGCCGGCACCAGCCTGCGCTTGACGCGGCGCGCAGGGACCGCGCGGTAGACCTGCTTGGTCGCTTCCACCAGATGCACGCCGGCAAACGGCGCCGACAATGTCGCGCCGGTGCGTTCCCAAGCGACCGCCGAGCGCAAGAACCAGCCGCGCGCAACCGGCGGCACGTAGAGCGCCTCGCTCCAGCCGGTCGGCGTGAACCAGGTCTCGCGCAGGAGCTGATTGATCTGCGAGCGCGAGTAAGGCCGGCCGTTGCCGAACGGCGTCGTGTCCATGCGGGCCCACAGACCGCGCCGGTTCGGCACCACCGCCAGCAAGCGTCCGCCGGATGCCAGCACGCGCCAGACCTCGCGCAGCAGCGCGCCCGGATCGTTGTTTGTCTCGATCGCGTGCACCAGCAAAATACGGTCGACCGCGTTATCCGGCAGCGGCAACTCGTTCTCGTCCACCAGCGCCGACAATGCCGGCCGCGTCGTCGGCCACTTCACCACGCCCTGCGCCGCCGGCATGAAGGCGAGGCAGCGCTCGGCCTCTTCGCGGAACAGGCCGAGATAGGGCGTCGCATAGCCGATGCCGAGCACGCGCTGGCCGGAAGTGTCGCCCCACAGCGCGCGAATGCCGCGGCCGATGAAACGGCGCGCCACCACGCCCAGGTGCTGGCCGTAGAAATTGCGCAGGTCAACGACGTCGATCGACATGCCGGCAAAATATCACGAAATCGGATGCAAATCGTGTAACGCCGGCAGCCCTGCCCGGTGCCGGACAATTCCTCCGCATGCTACGGTTAACGGTCACAAGGATTAAGCCATGCCCGCGGAAACCCATTTATTTAAGTGCCTGAGCGACAATTACGGGGTGCTGCTGCACGACCCCGACAGCGGCGCCACCGCCTCGATCGACGCGCCGGAGGCGGCTCCGGTGGAGGCCGCGCTGAAGGCGACCGGCTGGAAGCTCACTGATATCCTGGTCACCCATCACCACGGCGACCACACTGCGGGTATCGCGGCGCTCAAGCAGAAATACAAATGCCGCGTCGTGGCGCCGGCAAAAGAGGCGGCGAAAATTCCTGGCGTCGATGAGACCGTGCGCGAGGGCGACACTGTGAAAGTCGGCAACCTCGCCGCCAACGTGATCGAGACGCCCGGCCATACGCTCGGCCACATCGCCTATTGGTTTCACGGCGACAAGCTCGCCTTCGTCGGCGACACGCTGTTCTCGATCGGCTGCGGCCGCGTGATAGAGGGCGATCCCGAGATGATGTGGGCGTCGCTGAAGAAGCTGCGCGATCTGCCGGACGACACCGATATTTTCTGCGGGCACGAATACACTGTTGCCAATATCAAATTCGCCCGCACCGTCGAACCGAACAACAAGGCGCTGGCGGAACGCGACGCCGAAGCAAAGCGTGAGATCGAGCGGGGGCTGCCGACCATCCCGGTCACCATCGGCGAGGAGAAGCAGGCCAATCCGTTCCTGCGCGCCGATGTGCCGGAGGTCGCCGCCGGCATCGGCATGGCCGGCAAGCCGGCGGCGCAGGTGTTCGCGGAAATTCGTGCGCGCAAGAACTCGTTCAAGTGATGCCCACCGCCGCCGAGATCATCCGCAAGCTTGCACTGAAGCCGCATCCGGAAGGCGGCCACTATCGCGAGACTTTTCGCGACACGCGGCTGCACGAGGACCGCGCCGCCTCGACCGCGATCTTGTTTCTGCTGGCCCGCGGCGAGCGTTCGCACTGGCATCGCGTCGACGCGGTCGAGATCTGGCACTACTACGCCGGCGCGCCGCTCAAGCTGGAAGTCGTGGATGGCGCCAAGGAAGAAATCTTCCGAACTCGGCGCCGACATTCATGCCGACGAGGTGCCGCAGGTGACGGTGCCGGCGCGCGCCTGGCAGGCGGCGGAATCTTTGGGAGAATGGACGCTGGTCGGCTGCACAGTGGCGCCCGGTTTCGACTTCAACGGCTTCGAGCTGGCGCCGCCGGGCTGGCAGCCTCGCAACGAAAAGCGATAAAAGAGCGACAAGAAACGTCAGGGAGAAACGCCGTGCCGATGTCACTTGCCGAAGCGCGCGACCAGGTCGCGCGCGCCAACCGCATGATCGCCAACGAGGGCGTGCTCGACGCCTTCGGCCATGTCAGCATGCGTCATCCAAGCGATCCGAACCGTTATTTGTTGTCGCGCTCGCGCGCGCCCGAATTGGTGCAGCCGGAGGACGTGCACGAATTCACACTCGACTCGCAGATCGTCAAGCCGATCAAAGAGCGGCTGTACGGCGAGCGCGTGATCCACGGCGAAATCTACAAGGCGCGGCCCGATGTTAACGCGGTCTGCCACCACCACGCGCCTTCGATCCTGCCGTTCTGCATTTCCGGCAAGAAGCTCGAGCCGGTCTATCATCTCGGCGCGACCATCGGCGCGGCGGCGCCGTTCTGGGACGCGCGCGACGATTTCGGCAACACCAGCCTGATCGTGGCTAAGTCGGAGGAAGGCGCTTCGCTCGCGCGCGCGCTCGGCAAGAACTGGATCGTGCTGATGCGCCGGCACGGCGCGACCGTCGCCGGCCGCACGCTGGAAGAACTCACCTTCCGCACCATCTACGTCGCGCGCAACGCGGCGCTGCAAATCCAGGCCCATACGCTCGGCAATGTGTCGCCGCTCAACGCCGAGGAGACCGAGCTTGCCGGCCACTACAATCTGCAGCCAGGGCCGGTCGCGCGCGCCTGGGAATATTGGTCGGTGCGACTCGACAAGGCGGAGGGTGTGTGGCCGTCTGCCAAAGCAAAGAAGGCGCGAAAGTCGGCCGCTCAAAAGAAAAAATCCGCCCGCAGGCGCTAGAGGACAAGCAGACGATGACCAATTCAAGCAAGGTGCGCGGCATGATCGCGGTCGATAAGATCGGCTGCAAAATACTTTTCATCAATCCCGAAACTTACGAGACCGAGACCGTCATCGAGGGCTTCCAGCGCACGGTGCACGAGCTGCTGCTGATGCCGGAAACGGGCTTGGCTTACGTCCCGATCTTCGGCGACGGCATCCACGGCCGCAACCCGAACCCCGGTCATGTGCTGTGCGTCATCGACTGCCTTAACCGTAAGCGGCTCGCCGACATCGATCTGTCGCCCTATAGCGCGCCGCATACGGTGCGGCTGGGCGCCGACGGACTGATCTACATCACCTGCGAGAACAGCGCGAAGGTCGCGGTGATCGATCCGGACACACAGAAGATGATCGACGCCATCGACTCAGGCTCGACCAACGGCCACCGCCTCTGCATCGCGAATGACGGCAAGCGCCTCTACACCGACAACGAGGAAGACGCGACCGTCTCGGTCATCGACGTGCCGAACCGCAAGCTCATCGGCAAGATCGCGACGCCGCAGGCGATCGCCGGCATCGCCGTTTCCGGCGACGGCAAAATCGTGGTCGCGGTGAGCGACGAGAGCCCGGTGCTGTTCATGATCGACACGGCGAAGGGCAGCGTTGCCCGCACGCTGGCGCTCGAAGGCGTGCCGAAAGCGGCGCAGATCGCGCGTTACTCGCCGGACGACAGACTGCTCGTCGTCTCCAGCCTGAACAGCAACATGGTGAGCCTGATCGACACGGCATCCGGCGCGCAGACCGCCGTGCCGGTCGGCAGCCAGCCGATGGATTTCGCATTCCGCGGCGATGAAATCTTCGTCGGCTGCCAGGGCGACGGCTCGATGCACGTCATCGACGTGTCGAAGCGCCGGCACAAACAAAGCTTCAAGGCCGGCACCGGCTGCGAGTCGGTCGGGTTTTTCTAGCCGCTTAGGCCAAATACTGCCCGCCATTGGCGGTGAGTGTCGAACCGGTGATCAGCCCGGCATCGTCGGAGGCGAGGAACACCACGCAGCGCGCGATTTCCTCCGGCTCGCCCAGCCGGCCGATCGGAATCAGCGGGATGATGTTCTTCTCCAGCACGTCCTTCGGCACTGCCTGCACCATCTCGGTGTTGATGTAGCCGGGGCAGATCGCATTCACCGTGATGCCGGAACGCGCGCCTTCCTGCGCCAGCGCCTTGGTGAAACCGAGTTCGCCCGCTTTGGCGGCGGAGTAATTGGTCTGGCCCATCTGGCCTTTTTGCCCGTTGATCGAGGAGATGTTGACGACGCGGCCGAATTTACGCTCGCGCATGCCTTCCCAGACCTGGCGCGTCATGTTGAACAGCGAGCCGAGATTGGTGTTGATCACTTGCGTCCACTGCTCGGGCTTCATTCGGTGGAACATGGCGTCGCGCGTGATGCCGGCATTGTTGACCAGCACCTCGACCGGGCCGACTTCGGCGGCGACCTTCTTCACGCCTTCGGCGCAAGCCTCGAAAGACGACACGTCCCACTTGAACACCGAGATGCCGGTGTCGGCTTTGAATTTCTGCGCCGCTTCGTCGTTGCCGCCGTAATTGGCGGCGACTTTGTAACCGGCGGCCTTCAGCGCCTTGCCGATGGAAGCTCCGATGCCACGGGTTCCGCCCGTGACCAACGCAACGCGAGCCATAATGTCGTCCCCTCCAAAAACTTTTCTTCCGTCATGCCCGGCCTTGTGCCGGGCATCCACGTCTTGTTTGTGACAGCTTAAAGACGTGGATGGCACACGCAACTCGGGCTTGCCCGAGTTGCGTAAAAATGTTTAAGAGACGCATGTCGGGTATACCCGACATGCGGTGACAAGCCCGGCCATGACACCAACTAAAATGCTGTTGGGCGCTGCGAAGCTTCAGCGCTCGACGCACATGGCGATACCCATGCCGCCGCCGATGCACAAGGTCGCGAGGCCCTTCTTGGCGTTGCGCTTCTGCATTTCGTAGAGCAGCGTCGTCAACACGCGCGCGCCGGAGGCACCGATCGGATGGCCGATGGCGATGGCGCCGCCGTTGACGTTGACCTTCGCGGTATCCCAGCCGAGATCCTTGTTGACCGCACAGGCCTGCGCCGCGAACGCTTCGTTCGCTTCGATCAGATCGAGATCCTCTTTCTTCCAGCCGGCTTTCTTGAGCGCGGCGCGCGAGGCCGGGATCGGGCCGGTGCCCATGATCGAGGGATCGACGCCGGCCTGCGCCCACGACACGATGCGCGCCAGCGGCGTCTTGCCGAGCTTGGCGGCTTCCGATGCCTTCATCAGCACCACCGCGGCGGCGCCGTCATTGATGCCGGAGGCGCTCGCCGCCGTCACGGTGCCTTCCTTGTCGAAGGCGGGCTTGAGCTTGGAGATCGATTCCAGGGTGACGCCGGCCTTCGGATATTCGTCGGTGTCCACCACGATGTCGCCCTTGCGCGTCTTGATGGTGACCGGCGCGATCTCGTCCTTGAACTTGCCGGCCTTCATCGCCGCTTCCGCCTTGTTCTGCGAGGCGACCGCGAACTCGTCCTGCATCTGGCGCGTGATCTGCCACTGCTTGGCGACGTTCTCCGCCGTGTTGCCCATGTGATAGCCGTTGAAGGCGTCCCACAGCCCGTCCTTGATCATGGTGTCGACCATTTCGAACGCGCCCATCTTCACGCCCTGCCGCAGATGCTGGGCATGCGGCGCCATGCTCATGGACTCCTGGCCGCCGGCAACCACGACATCGGCATCACCATTGGCAATCTGCTGAAAGCCGAGCGCGACCGCACGCAAGCCCGAACCGCATAGCTGGTTCACGCCCCAGGCGGGGCTCTCGACCGGGATGCCGGCGGCGATGGAGGCCTGTCGCGCCGGGTTCTGACCCTGCCCCGCGGTCAGGATCTGGCCCATGATGACCTCATTGATGCGCCCAGGCTCAACGCCGGCCCGCGTCATCGCCGCCTGGATGGCCGCTTTGCCAAGTTCATGCGCCGGCAGATTGGCGAAGGCTCCGTTGAAGGCGCCAACGGGTGTGCGGGCGGCGCTCACAATGACGATGTCGTCGGCCATCGAAATCTCCTTTTGCGGTCGGTTGCGCGGGCTGGCGGTTTTTGGCGCTGCCGCATCCTCAGGCCGTCCGGGCAGTTGTGTCAACACGGGACAACGAGCGGATACGCCCGGGAATTGGCGCTTTTTCGCAATTTCCGCAAGGGATGCCGCAGCGCAGAGCGGGTCTGCCGCGCCGCCACAAAACGACTGGCTCCGGCGAGCGGAAAGCGGTTATGCTTATGTTCTGGGCAGGGGATGTGAGTACCATGGCAGAAGAAAAAGAACCGGTCACAATCAAGAAATACGCCAACCGGCGGCTCTACAACACCGGCACATCGACCTACGTGACGCTGGAAGATCTGGCCGCCATGGTCAAAACCGGCGCGGATTTCGTCGTCTATGACGCCAAGACCGGCGAGGACATCACGCGCTCGGTGCTGGCGCAGATCATTTTCGAGCAGGAAAACAAAGAAGGCCAAAGCCTGCTGCCGATCACTTTCCTGCGGCAGCTCATCCGCTTCTACGGCGACAGCATGCAGATGCTGGTACCGCGCTATCTCGAGCAGTCGATCGACACCTTCACCCGCGAGCAGGGCAAATTCCGCGAGCAGATGGCGCAGGCTTTCGGCGGCGTCGGCTTCGGTCCGCTCGAGGATCAGGTGCGGCGGAACATGGAAATGTTCGAGAAGACCTTCGCCATGTTCGCGCCCTTCGCGCGCGGCCAGGGCAAGAGCGCCGAAAAGCCCGCGAGCGGCGGCGCCGGCGAGATGGACGAGCTCAAGCGCCAAATGGAAGAGATGCAGAAGCGCCTGGATAAGCTCGGCAAGGAATAGTTACGCGCTCGCCGCCTGGCCGTTGCTGCCGAGCCACGGCCGCTCGGCTGTCGCAAGCCCGATCAGCGCGCCCTGCAGATAGTCGCAGCCCCAGTCCGATAAAACCTTCGCCGCTTCCTCGTCCTGCACCCATTCGGCCACGGTCTTGAGGCCGAGCCGGCGCGCCAGGTCGACCAGCGTGTGCACGAAGGCGCGGTCGTCGCTCGACTTCATCAAGTTTTGCACGAAGGCGCCGTCGATCTTGACGATGTCGACGCCGAGCTTGCGCAGATTGCGGAACGAAGTATGGCCGGCGCCGAAATCGTCGATGGCGATGCGGCAGCCGAGATCCTTGACGCGGGATACGAAGCCGCGCGCGTCGTCGACGTCCTGGATGGCCGCGGTTTCGGTGATTTCGACGATCAGCCGCTCGGCCGCACCGCGATTGGCGCGCAGCAGCGCGCCGAGACCGAGCCACCAGTCGGGATCGACGGCGGAGGCGGGTGAGACATTGATGCTGGCGTGCACGCCGGGCGCCGACGCCAGCTCGTTCACCACCAGCTCCAGCATGCGGTGGTCGAGCATGCGGATCAGACCGACGCGCTCGGCCACCGGGATGATCTCATGCGCGTGAGCGATGCCGCCATCGGCGCGCTTTACGCGCATCAGGCATTCGTAGAACGCGATGTTGCGGCTTTTCGCCTCGACCACCGGCTCGAAGGCAAGCGCGATGCGGCGCTCGTTGAGCGCCGACACGATCTCGTCGGTGGCGCGCATGGCGTCGCGCCGCATGGCGTCGCGCTCGACGCTGGGCCGGTAGGCGACGAAGGAGCCGTGACGTTTGGCGCGGGCGGCATGCAGCGCGTCGAGCGCGCGCGAGAAGATCTCGGGCACCGTGCGGGCGTGGCGCGGCGCCGTTACGCCGCCGATCGTCACCGTCGCCGCCACCGGGCCGGCGGCGGTCGGAATGGTCTCGTCGCGCACGCCGGTAAGCAGGCGCTCCGCGGCGACGGTCAATTCGTCGACGGTGCAGCTCGTCAGGATGACGCCGAACTTGTTGCCGGAGAAGCGGCCGAGATGATCCTTGCCGCGCAATCGCGCGCGGATGCGCTTGGCGACTTTGGCAATGACCTCCTCGGCGGCATCGAAGCCGTAGGCCTCGTTGAGGCGGCCGAGATGGTCGATCGACACCAGCAAGAAGCCGCACGAGCTGCGGAAACGCGTCGCCGCTTCCAGCGTCGCAGTGAGCGCTTCGGTCAGCTGGGCGCGGTTCATCTCGCCGGTGAGCGGATCGTATTTGGCAAGCTTGATGAGCCGCTGCTCGGACTCATGCCGCGCGTCGATCGCGCGCACCAAGCCGTGCGCGCGGAGCGGCTTGCCGTCGGGACCGGCGAACCAGCGGCCGGTGTCCTCGATCCAGCTCTTCTCGCCGTCGGCGCGTTTGAACGCGTATTGCACCTGGTAGGCGACGCCCTCGCCCGAATCTTTCTGGCCGGACTGCAGGATCGCGTCTCGGCGGCTATGGCCGTCATCGGCCGAGACCAGCGCGGCATATCCAGAGCCGGTCGCGATCCCGGTCGCGTCGGCGCCAAGCACGGCGGCGGCATTGCCGCTCCAGCTCAAGGCATCGGTGTCGAGCCGCCACTCATAGGCAGCCTCGCCGACCGAATTAAGGATTGCCACCGTGTCGGGAGCTGCCGGGGAATCGAAACGGGTCACGCTCGCCCCTTTTTGGGAACGCGACGCCCACGCCGGGCGTTGCTTCAGCGGAGTGGAGGCCCGATTAAGCTACGGGCAATCCTTAAATAATTCGACAAGTCGCCCGAACGCAGCGGCGCGGCACGGCCTTTGCGGAGGAGATATCGGACAGCGGTTCGGTGTCCCGAATTGAGACAGGCAGGGTGATGCGTATCGGAGAGGTCAAACGCGTATTTCCGGGCCCGGCTGGCGGCGGCGAGCAGATTGCCGCGGCAAGCGAAAGCCGCGCGCTGGTCGCGCTCGAGCGGCCCGCGCAAGCCGCCGCGACCCACGCCAACTACCGTCCGGCGCCGTTTCTCGCCCATCTGCTGGCGGTGAAGGATCAGCACGCCCAGACGCGCGAGCGCCGGCGCGCCGAGCCACACGAAGCGGTCGCCGCCTACCGCGCTACCGCAGGTCTCGTCCGCTAGTAACCGAGCGCGCAGCCGTCCTTGCGCGACTCCGAGCCGCCGATCAGCACGCCCCGGTCCCAATCGATCTTGACGGTCTGCGCGCCGCCCCAGGGCGACGTTGTGAATGTCACATTGTGGCCGCGCTGCTTGAGGCCATCGATGGTCGCCGCCGGCGTGCCGCGCTCGACCTCGACCTGCTCGTTCTCGAAAAAGAAGCGCGGGCAATCGATCGCCTGCTGCGCATCCATGCCGTAATCGAGCATGTTGAGGATGATCTGCACGTGGCCCATCGGCTGATAATGCGCGCCCATGACGCCGAAGCTCATGTCGCATCGGCCGTTCTTCATCGCCATCGCCGGAATGATCGTGTGCAGCGGGCGCTTGGCCGGCCCGAAGGTGTTGGGATGGCCGAGGGCAAGCGTGAAGCAGGCGCCGCGGTTGGTCAGCAATATGCCGGTCTTCTCGGTGCAGATGCCGGTGCCGAAATTCGAATAGAGCGAGTTGATGAACGACACCGCCATGCGGTCGCGGTCGACCACGCTGAGATAGACGGTGTCGTTGCCGGGCGCGGGCGCCGGCGGCAGCTTGGCGCGGCGCTTGAGGTCGAGCTTGGCGGCGAGCTTCTTGGCGAAGCCCTTATCGATGAGGTCGGCCACCGGCACGCGCATATGCGCGTCATCGGCGATGTGCTCGTCGCGCACCGCGTAAGCGAGCCGCGCCGCCTCCAGCACCAGATGGAAGCGCTCGGGTCCGAGCGGATCGAGCGCGGCGAGGTCGAAATTTTCCAAGATGTTGAGCATCACCAGCGCGGTGAGGCCCTGCCCGTTGGGCGGGATCTCGAGCAGATCGAGCCCACGATAATTGGTCGAGATCGGCGTCACGACGTTACCGCGATGACGGGCGAAATCCTCCGCCGTCAGAAACGAGCCGCGCGCGGACACGGTTGCCGCCATGTCGTCGGCGATCTCGCCCTCGTAGAAGGCGCGCGCGCCCTTGGCGGCGATGGTCTTCAATGTTTGCGCCAAGGCCGGCAGGCGCACCATGTCGCCTTCCTTCGGAGCATTACCGTCGAACAGATAATGCTTGGTGGCGCCGGGATCGGCCTTGAGCTTGGCGACGTGCCGGCTCCAGTCCCAGGCGACGCGCTGCGAGACCGGAAAACCGTGCTCGGCATATTTGATCGCCGGCTGCAACGCGCGCGCGAGATCGAACCGGCCATGCGCCTTAAGCACCGCCTCCCAGGCATCGAGGGCGCCCGGCACGGTGACCGCATGCACCGAGGTCATGCCGATCGCTTCCATGCCCTTGTCGCGCAGAGCCTGATCGGATGCCGTGGCGCCCGAGCGGCCGGAACCGTTGTAGCCCCACACCGGCTTTCCCGGCTGCGACACCAGCGTGTAGCAATCGCCGCCGATGCCGGTGCTCTCGGGCTCTATCACGCAAAGTGCCGCGCATGCCGCGACTGCCGCGTCTGCCGCCGTGCCGCCGGCGCGCAGCGTGTCGACGGCGGCGAGCGTCGCCAGCGGATGCGAGGTCGCCGCCATGCCTTCGCAGGCGATGACGGGCGAGCGGCCAGGGAGTTGGAAGTCGCGGCTCATTTCAGGATGGATTGTCCGGTCAGGTCGAGATATACGGCAGGTTGCCTTCGACCGTGAGGTCGCGCTGGGCCGAACGCAAGGTCACGGCGAAGCCGCCCAGCACATCGATGAAGCTGATGACCAGCAGCAGGAAGAAGGTCGCGGTCGCGCACTGCTTTACCAGCAGGAATTCGACCAGCATGCCTAGGAACAGGATCAGCGACAGCGCGTGATCGACCACCGTGCGAATGCCGATGCGGGTCGACTTCATCACCTCGCCGAACAGCATCAAAATGCCGACCGTCACCAGCATATCGCCGGCCGACATGCTCCAGTCGGCGCCGGAGACCATGTGCACGGTCGTGGCGGCGCCAGTCCAGCTCACGCCCGGCATCAGGAAGGCGACGATGTTGTAGATCGCGAAGGGGACCAGCAGCAGCGGGAAGCCAAGCATAAACATCACACAGCGTCCCGGTTGCTTGGGATTACGCCTCGGTCTTCACCTTCAGCACCTGGCGGCCTCTGTACATGCCGGTCTTCAGGTCGATGTGATGCGGGCGGCGCAGCTCGCCGGAATCCTTGTCCTCGACGTAGGTCGGCTGCTTGAGCGCGTCGGCGGAGCGGCGCATGCCGCGGCGCGACGGCGAGGTTTTTCTTTTCGGCACAGCCATGGACGGGAACTCCTCAAAATCCAAGATGTCGGTTGATTGCGGGGGCTTATAGAGGATGGCTTCAGCCAAGGCTAGTGGGTTTCGCGCAGACAACCCGCATAGGCCTGCTCCGAACGGGCGACATATATGCCGGCAAGATGCCGTAACCCCGGACCCGGCCGACGCGCATCGCGGTCGTGCGGGTTGGGCAGCGTGGCCGCCAGCAGGGCCGCTTGGGCGCGCGACAGGTCATGGGCCGACTTGCCGAAAGCGCGCCGGGCGCCCGCCTCCGCCCCGAACTCGCCGTTCGGGCCCAATTCCGCGACGTTGAGGTAAATTTCCATGATGCGCCGCTTGGGCAGGATGAAGTCGATCCACAGCGCCAGCGGGAATTCCAGCACCTTGCGCACATAGCTGCGGCCCGGCCACAGAAACAGGTTCTTGGCGACCTGCTGGGTGAGCGTCGAGCCGCCGCGCATCTCATCGAGGTCGTCGGCCTGGTTAATGGCGTCGCGAATGCCCGCCAAATCGACACCGTAATGTTCGCAGAAGCGGCCATCCTCGGCCGCGATCACGGCCAGAGGCAGGCTGGAAGACATGCGAGCAAGCGGCACGTAGATGCGCTCGACCCGCTCGCCGGTCAGGCGCCGCCACAGCATCTGCGTGGAGATCGGCTCGCCGAGGGCGTAGAACGGCGTGAGCACATAAGGCAGCAAAAACAAGAGCAATATGACGAATCCGACCGCCTGCAGCGGCCGCGGCACACGCGGCAGGCGCAATATGTCATGGGCAACGGACATGCGTTTGCCGGGCTCATACATGACCCGACATTAGCGCATCGCAGGACCTAATTGCGGTGCCTGCGGCGGAGAGGTAAATGGCCGCATGGACGCCAGTTCCCCCAAGGACTTCGGCTCTCGTCTCACCGCCATTGCGGGCGAGGCCGAGAGCCTGCTCGAACGTCTGCTGAACGACAAACCGTTGCCCGGCGAGATCGAGCGGCCGCAGCGCCTGCTCGCCGCCATGCGGCATGGCGCGCTCGGCGGCGGCAAGCGCCTGCGCCCGTTTTTGGTGGTGGAGAGCGCCGCGCTGTTCGGGGTCGCGCAGACCGGCGCGCTGCACGCCGGCTGCGCACTCGAACTCATCCATTGCTATTCGCTGGTGCATGACGACCTGCCGGCCATGGACGACGACGACCTGCGGCGCGGGCGGCCAACCGTGCACAAGGCCTACGATGAGGCAACCGCGATTTTGGCCGGCGACGCGCTGCTGACGCTTGCCTTCGACGTCATGGCGAGTGAGCAGGTACACCCCGATGCCGCGGTACGCATCGCATTGGTGTCGGAGCTTGCGCGCGCCGCCGGGATCGGCGGCATGGCCGGCGGACAGATGCTCGACCTCGCCGCGGAAGGCCGCTTCGAGACAAAGCGCGCGCTCAGCCAAAGCGAGATTGCGACGCTGCAGGCGATGAAGACCGGCGCGCTATTACGGTTTGCCTGCCGCGCCGGCGCGATCCTCGGCAAAGCCGACGCCGACGCGCTAAAGCGGCTGGACGCTTACGGCGTGGCGGTCGGGCAAGCGTTCCAGATCGCCGACGACCTGCTCGATCTGGAGAGCGACGCGGCCACGCTCGGCAAAGCGGCCGGCAAGGATGCCGCCGCCGGCAAGGCGACGCTGGTGTCCGCGCTCGGACCGCAGGGCGCGCGCGCCCGCCTTGCCGCTCTGGTCGCGGAAGCGGAAGCCGCGCTTTCGCCCTTCGCGGCGAAGGCCGATACGCTGCGCGCTACCGCGCGCTTCATCGCCGAGCGGCGAACCTAGCGATGGCCCGCAAACCGCGCCAGCCCGGGATGATGGCGCGGTTCGCCCGCCTGCATGTGCGGCTGCTGATCTCGATTGTCGTTGGCCTCATCGTCACCGTGGCGCTGGTGCCGGCGGAATGGCGAACGCCGACCAGGCTGCTGACCGGGTGGGACGTCGGCGCCGGGCTTTATCTCGCTCTCGTCTACTGGGTCGTCGCGCATGACACGGTGAAAGAGATTCGCAACCGCGCCGCGATCCAGGATGAAGGCGCCTTCGCGCTACTCCTCCTGACCGGCGCCGCGGCGATCGCCAGCCTTGTCGCCATCGTCGCGGAGGTCGCGCAGACGCCATCCGGCGAGGCTTGGGACAAATTGGCGGTCGGCATGGGAACGATCGTGCTGTCGTGGCTGTTCATGCATACGATCTACGCGCTGCATTATGCGCACGAATATTACGGCGAGCGCAGCGACAACCAAATCGGCGGCTTGAAATTCCCCGGCACGCAGGCGCCGGACTATTGGGACTTTCTCTATTTCTCCTTGGTGGTCGCCATGACCTGTCAGGTGTCGGACGTCGCGATCACCAGCAAGGTTATTCGCCGCGTGGTCACGATCCACGGCGTGCTGTCGTTCTTCTTCAATCTCGCGATTTTGGCGCTGACCATCAACATGATCTCCAATCTGGTCAAACCGGGCTGACGCCATGACCGCGGTCATGGAAACGTTGTTGTTCATGATGGCGGTGCTCGCCGCCGTCGCGGTCGCGGCCAAGCGGCTCAACGTCTCGCCCTCGATCTTGCTGGTGGTGGCGGGCATCGGCATGGCGCTGGTGCCAGGACTGCCAAGGGTGACACTGGCGCCGGAAGTCGTGCTGCTGGTGCTGTTGCCGCCGCTGATCTATTCAGCCGGCGTCGCCATGAGCTGGCGCGATTTCCGTTTCAATCTACGGCCGATCGGATTGCTCGCCTTCGGCTGCGTGGTGTTCACCACCTGTGCGATCGCGGCGGCGGCGCACTATCTGCTGAAGTTCGATTGGGCGGTCGGCTTCCTGCTCGGCGCCATCATTTCGCCGACCGACGTCGTGGCGCCACTCGCCATCGCACGGAACCTCGGCATCCCGCGCCGTATCGTGGTGGTGCTGGAGGGCGAAGGCCTCGCCAACGACGCCACCGCGCTGGTGCTCTATCGCTTCGCCGTCCTCGCTGTGGTCACGGGAACGTTCTCGTTGCCGACGGCCGCCGGCGAATTCGCGCTGATCGTGGTCGGCGAGCTGATCTACGGGCTTGCGGTCGGCTGGCTCAGCCTGCGCTTGCGGCAATGGTCGCATGACCCGCGCGTCGAGATCACGCTGTCGCTGATGACGCCCTATCTTGCTTTCTGGGTGCCGTCGCATCTCGGCGGCTCCGGCGTGCTGGCGACGATTGCCTGCGGCCTCTATGTGAGCTGGAACGGACCGCTGCTCATTCCATACGCCACGCGGCTGCAAGGCATCTTCTTCTGGGATCTCATCGTCTATCTGATCGAGGGCCTGATCTTCCTGGTCACCGGCCTGCAGGCGCGCACGCTGATCGAGAATGCCGTCGGCGCATCGATCCAAGATCTGATGATCGCAACCGTCCTCGTGACGGCGATCGCCATGGCCGCGCGCTTCGTCTGGGTATTTCCAGCGACCTACATCCCGCGCTGGGTGAGCGCGGCCCTCGCCAAGCGCGACCCGATGCCGCCCTGGCAAACGGTTTTTTTCCTCGCCTTTACCGGCGTGCGCGGCGTCGACTCGCTCGCCGTCGCGCTCGCCATTCCCTACACCGTGCTGAGCGGCGCGCCCTTCCCGCACCGCGACCTCATCCTGTTCGTCACCTTCGGCGTCATCATCGTGACGCTGATCGGCCAAGGCGCGCTGTTGCCGTCGCTGACGCGCTGGCTCGGGCTCAACCGCGTCGCTAAAAAAGAGCATCAGGACGAGATCAAAAGCGAATTGCGCGCGCGCCAGGCCGCGCTCAAGCAGATCGCGAAACGGCTGGAGAAGCTGATCCGGCGGCACGCCGTATCGGGCGACGCGGCCGACCATCTGCGCACCCGCAACAGAATTCGCCAGCAGGTGCTGCCCGAAAACCTGACGGACGGCATCGAGCACTTGCGTCAAACCGCCAAGATCAAGAGCGCACTCATCAAAGCGGAGCGCGAGTTCATTTATCAGTTGCTGCGCGACGGCAAGATCACCGACGACGCACGCCGGCGCATCGAATACGAGCTCGATCTCGAGGAAGCCAGCGTCGCCAACCGCGCGCAAGACGGCGGCGGGTGGTTTTAGCCTCTTTATCCCTCCCCGCTTGCGGAGAGGGTGGACGCGAGCGAAGCGAGCGGCCGGGTGGGTTCGTGTCCGATTAAAAGCTGACCCCACCCCCGGCGCTTCGCGCCGGACCCTCCCCTTTCAGGGGAGGGATGAAGCAGGCATGCGTCGCCATATCCTGTAGAATTGCAGGATGTCCGACGACTTCTACGCTAACCTCCTCGTCTTTTCCGACTTCACGCAGGTGACGGACGACGCGCGCTTTACGCCGCTGGCGGGCGACTGGGTCGTCGGCGTGGCCGACATCGTGCAATCGACCAAGGCGATTGCCGAGAACCGCTACAAGGCGGTGAACATGGCGGGTGCCGCGGTGATCGTGTCGATCACCAACGCGCTCAATGGCCGCGACTTTCCCTTCGTGTTCGGCGGCGACGGCGCGAGCTTCGCGGTATCGGCCGCGGACGCGCCTTTAGCACGGCGGGCGCTGGCCGAAACCGCGACCTGGGTGAACGAGGACCTCGATCTCACCATGCGCATCGGCATGGTGCCGGTCAAAGACATCCGCGCCGCCGGGCAAGACGTCCGCGTCGCGCGCTATGCGCCGTCGGCCAATATTTCAATCGCGATGTTCTCGGGCGGCGGGCTCGCTTTCGCCGACGCCGCCGCCAAGCGCGGCGAGATCGCGGTGCCGCTGGCCGAGCCCGGCGCGCATCCCGACCTCAGCGGATTGTCATGCCGCTACGAACTGATTCCGTCGCAGCGCGGCCTCGTACTGTCGCTGGTGGTGGCGCCGGGCCCGCAAGCGACGCCTGCGAATTTCCGCGCGACGGTCGAAGCCATCAATCGCATCGTCGAAATGACGCCGGACGCCTCGCGCCCGCTGCCCGGCCAAGGTCTGAAAATGAAGTGGCCGCCGCAGGGAGTCGATCTCGAGGCGCGCGCATCGCGCAAGGCCGGCGAGTCAATTGCCGCGCGCAAGGCCAAGGTGCTGGCGAAAACCTTGTTTTTCTTTCTCATCATGCATTTCAAGCTGCGCGTCGGCCAATTCATCCCGGAGAAATACGAAAGCGAGCTGATCGCCAATTCGGATTTCCGCAAGTTCGACAATTCGCTGCGCATGGTGCTCGATTGCACGCCCGAACTGGCGGACGCGATCGAGGACTATCTCAAGTTAGCGGCGGCCGATGGCGTGGTGCGCTTCGGCACGCACCGGCAGCAGGCGGCGATGATGACCTGCTTCACGCCCTCGCCCACAAGCCCCAACCACGTGCATTTCATCGACGGAGCGGACGGAGGATATGCGACGGCGGCGAGTGCGATGAAGGCCTCTCCCTAGTCATTGCCGGGCTTGACCCGGCAATCCATGAGGCCGTGCGATTCGCTTAGTGACAAAACCTCACAAAAGGATACGCCGTTACAAGAAAGCATAGATGCCTTCAAAGCCTTATCTGCTTACTATGCCGCCTTCCAGGCCCGCTGATCATCTGTGCATAAGGGCCTGAAGAATGAGGAAGAGAAAAATGTCTGCCTACGACGTGTCGATTACAACTCCATATACGCTTCACTGCGGTGTCGGACAGCTCACTGACGCTTTCCCCACCCCGTGCAGAACGAATGCAGAAGCACTTGATATTGCCTCTAATATTCTACGATCGCCAAAATGGATAAATGGCATGTGGTTGAGGATTGACGGCCCTAACAGGGCGTCGTGGAATACGGCAGAGATTCGTCGATCATTGGCCGCAATCTGACACTTCTTCTCCCAACCTAATTGGGACCTGCACGCGCTGACCCCCATCATGGATGCCCGGGTCAAGCCCGGGCATGACGCCGAGAATGTTACGAGGCTGAAGTTACTCCGCCGCCGTCCGCGCGCTGCCGCCCGTGCCAAACCGGCGCTCGATGTAATCGATCACCATCTGCTTGAAGTCGGCGGACAGCGTCGGTCCGCGCAGGGTGGCAGCTTTCTTGCCGTCGATGAACACCGGCGCGGTCGGCTGTTCGCCGGTGCCGGGCAGCGAGATGCCTATGTCGGCGTGCTTGCTCTCGCCCGGGCCGTTGACGATGCAGCCCATCACCGCGACGTTGAGCGTCTCGACGCCCGGATAGCGCGTCTTCCAGGCCGGCATCGAGTCGCGGATGAAGCCTTGAATGTCCTGGGCCAGTTCCTGGAACGTGGTCGACGTGGTGCGGCCGCAGCCGGGGCACGCCGCGACCAGCGGCACAAACGTCCGAAGACCCATGGTCTGCAGCAGCTCCTGCGCCACCTGCACTTCGCGCGTGCGGTCGCCGTTCGGCTCGGGCGTCAGCGAAATGCGGATGGTGTCGCCGATGCCCTGTTGCAGCAGCACGCCCATGGCGGCCGACGAGGCGACGATGCCCTTGGTGCCCATGCCGGCTTCGGTCAGGCCGAGGTGCAGCGCATAGTCGCAGCGGCGCGCCAGCTCGGCATAGACCGCGATCAGATCCTGCACGGCGGAAACCTTGGCCGACAAGATGATGCGGTTCTTTGGCAGGCCAATCTCTTCCGCGCGCGCGGCCGACAACAACGCCGACTGCACCATGGCCTCGTGCGTCACCTCGCGCGCATCGAGCGGCTCGGGCGACTTCGAGTTTTCGTCCATCAACTTGGTGAGCAATTCCTGGTCGAGCGAGCCCCAGTTGACGCCGATGCGCACCGGCTTGCCGTACATGATCGCCTTCTCGACGATCTGGGTGAACTGCGGGTCGCGCTTGTTCTTGAAGCCGACATTGCCGGGATTGATGCGGTACTTGTCGAGCGCCTCGGCGCAGGCCGGATAATCGTTGAGCAGCTTGTGGCCGATGTAATGGAAGTCGCCGACGATCGGCGCGGTGACGCCCATCTTCAGCAGCCGCTCCTTGATGTGCGGCACGGCGGCTGCCGCCTCGTCGCGGTCGACGGTGATGCGCACCAGTTCGGAACCGGCGCGCGCCAGCGCGGCTACCTGCCGCGCGGTCGCTTCCACGTCGGCGGTGTCGGTATTGGTCATCGACTGCACGACAATGGGCGCGCCGCCGCCGACTTTGACGCCGCCGACATCGACTGTTGCGGTTTTATGACGTTCTTGCGTGCTCATCTCGGTGTTCTCGTGCCAGACAAATATGGCAGGGTCAACGCAGACGGAAGGGGGCCGCTATCGTGCTGTTTTTCGCGGCCTATTCACGCCTTGCAATGCGCGCAGATGCCGGAGATCTCGATCACCGGCGTCTTCGGCGTGAAGCCGGCGGCGCGCGAGGCCGACTTGATGGTGTCGGCAACCGCGGCGCTTGCCGCCTCGCCGACCGCGCCGCACTTCTCGCAAATGAGGAACACCACCGGGTCACCGCTGTCGTGATTGGCAACGCAGGCGATGAAGGCGTTGCGGCTTTCGATGCGGTGGGCGAGCCCCTGCGCGCGCAGGAAATCGAGCGCGCGATAGACGGTAATGGGCGCGACGCGCTGCCCCCGCACCGACAGCCGATCGATCAGTTCGTAGGCGCCGAGCGGGGCGTGGCTTGCCAGCAGCGCCTCCAGCACGCGCCGGCGCATGGGCGTCAGGCGCTCGTGGCGCGCCGTGCAGATCGCCTCGGCATGCGCGATGGCGTCGCTGGCGCAGCGCTCGTGGTCGTGATTGGGCGCCGGGAATGCCGTGCGCAGGTTGGTCTTGGGTGCCAAAAGCGTCGCCTTTCGAAGCGGCAGTCTAGCGCGACTATCGCCGGTCGGTGAAAAACCGGTCTGCCACCCTATATATTGCATTGCAGCAAAAATGGGAGCAGGTTCCCGGCCCGGATTCACCGCTATTTCCGGCCATCCCCCTACGGGACGAGGACAGGCATGTTGAAAGGCAAGACCGCGCTGGTCACCGGCTCAACCTCCGGCATTGGGCTGGCCACTGCCCGCGCGCTCGCCAAGGACGGCGCCAACGTGATGCTCAACGGCTTCGGCGACAAAGCCGCCATCGAGCAGGAGCGTGCCGGACTGGAAAAGGAATTCGGCATCAAGGCGCGCTATTCGCCGGCCGACATGAGCAAGCCCGGCGAGATCGCCGCCATGATCGCCACCACGGAGAAGGAATTCGGCGCGCTCGACGTGCTGGTGAACAATGCCGGCATCCAGTTCGTCGCCAACATCGAGGATTTCCCGCCCGAGAAATGGGACGCGGTGATCGCGATCAATCTGTCGTCCTCGTTCCACACCATCCGCGCCGCGGTGCCCGGCATGAAGACGCGCAAATGGGGCCGCGTCATCAACATCGCTTCGGCGCACGGGCTGGTCGCCAGCACGCAGAAGGTCGCCTACGTGGCGGCCAAGCACGGGCTGGTCGGCATGACCAAAGTGGTGGCGATGGAAACGGCGAACGCCGGCATCACCTGCAATGCGATCTGCCCCGGCTGGGTGCTGACGCCGTTGGTGCAGAAGCAGATCGACGACCGCGCCAAGGCGTCCGGCAAATCCGTGCGCGAGGAAGAAATCGCGCTGCTGTCGGAGAAGCAGCCGATGCACAGTTTCACCAAGCCGGAGAGCATCGGCGAGCTTGCGGTGTTCCTGTGCAGCGACGCGGCCGCCACCATCACCGGCTCGGCCTATTCCATCGACGGCGGCTGGACGGCGCAGTGACGTTTCTTTCCCGCGCCTTCGGCGGCGACAAGGCGGACAAGCCGCGCGCGGCCAAGCGCATCAATCTGGCGCTGCAAGGCGGTGGCGCGCACGGCGCCTTCACCTGGGGCGTGCTCGATCATCTGATGGAAGACGGCCGGCTCGGCATCGAGGGCATTTCCGGCACGTCGGCCGGCGCGGTCAACGCCGTGATGCTGGCCGACGGTTTGCGGCGCGGCGGCGCGGACGAAGCGCGCAAGCGGCTGTCCGATTTCTGGCGGGCGGCGAGCCTCGGCGGCGATCTGCCGCCGCTGCAGCGCGCGGTGATGAGCCGGCTGTTTTCGCTGGTGCCGCTCGAAGGCTCGCCCACGCTCGACTGGTTGACCGCCTGGTCGCGCTATCTGTCGCCCTACGACGTCAACCCGCTCAACATCAATCCGCTCAAGGAGCTGATCGAGCGCTTCGTCGATTTCGACGGCTTGCGCGCCGATCCGCGCCCGATCTTCATCGCCGCCACCAATGTGCAGACCGGGCAACTGCATATTTTTCCGCACGCCAAGATCACCGCCGAGGCGGTGATGGCCTCGGCTTGCCTACCGGCCGTGTTCCGCGCGGTCGAGATCGACGGCGTGCATTATTGGGACGGCGGCTATCTCGGCAATCCGGTGCTTTACCCGTTCTTCCGCGCCACGCCGGCCGAAGACGTGCTGATCGTGCAGATCAATCCGCTGGTGCGCAAGAAACTGCCGACCTCGACGCGCGAGATCATGGCCCGCGTCAACGAG
Source organism: uncultured Pseudomonadota bacterium (assembly GCA_963710705.1). Lineage (GTDB taxonomy): Bacteria > Pseudomonadota > Alphaproteobacteria > Rhizobiales > Xanthobacteraceae > Pseudolabrys. The sequence continues at coordinate 934,875 of CAVQBI010000002.1, read as the reverse complement.
ATCACCTTCAACGCCCCGCTGATGGCGGAGCTACGCGCCATCGAATTCGTCAACCGACAGATCGACGCCGGCCGGCTGCCGCGCGGCACCGGCAATAATGAATATCGCCGCATCAACGTGCACCGCATCGTGCTGGAGGGTCTGGGCGAGCGGTTTTCCTCCGCCACCAAGCTGCGCAACGATTACCAATCGTTCGAACTGCTGCGCAAACTCGGCCAGCGCGCGGCGCGCCGGTTTCTCGACGCGCATTACGGTGATATCGGCGTCAAGAGCAGCATCGATCTCGACGCCGAGGTTTATGCCGAGCGCGGGTGACTTCTCCGGTCGTCCCCGCGACGCAGCCTTCGCTCGCTTCGCGAGCTACGGCGGGTTTGAGTCCGCCGAAGCGCGGAGCGCGAAGGCGGAAAGCGGGGACCCATACTCCGCAGCCCATCGATAGGATACGGCGTATGGGTCCCGGGCCTCGCTTCGCTCGCCCGGGACGACAGGTTATGCTTCTCCGCATGACGGAACTTTCCGCCGAAATCGGCAAGACGCGGCTCGACATCGTGGTCGCCGACATCACCACGCTCGATGTCGGCGCGATCGTCAATGCCGCCAACCGTTCGCTGCTCGGCGGCGGCGGCGTCGACGGCGCCATTCATCGCGCCGCCGGGCCGGAGCTGCTGTCGGAATGCGAAACGCTCGGCGGCTGCGAGACGGGCTTGGCCAAGATCACGCGCGGCTACCGGCTGAAAGCGCGCCACGTCATTCACGCGGTCGGCCCGGTGTGGAGCGGCGGCGGCAAAGGCGAAGAGACGCTGCTCGCCGCCTGCTATCGCATGGCGCTCGATCTCGCGGCGGAGAACGCACTCGGCTCCATTGCCTATCCGGCAATCTCCACCGGCATCTACCGCTTTCCGGCCGATCTTGCCGCGCGCATCGCGGTCGGCACCGTGGCGTCGGAAATTGCCGCGCGCCCGCGCGGCATCACGCAGGTAGTGTTCTGCTGCTTCGCGCAGGATAGCGCCGAGCATCACAAGGATGCGTTCGCGGAGCTGGGGTTGATTTAATTTCTGTCGTCCCGGGCGAGCGAAGCGAGGCTCGGGACCCATACGCCGTGCCCTATCGATTGCCAGCGGCGTATGGGTCCCCGCCTTCGCGGGGACGACAGTTGACAGTCACACCTTCGGCGCCACGTCCAACCGCACGACCCAATTCTCCAGCCCCGCTTTCGCCGCCGGATAGATTTTCAGCACGTCCGGATCGTGCCCGGGGATCACGTGATGGCGCGAGCTCGCCAGCTTCTTCAGCGTCTTGTAGCCCTCGAGCGTGTCGCCGACGCTGTAGGTGATCGGAAACACGCGGCCCTCGTCGATGTGCGAATACAGGTGGCAGCAGTCGGAGGCGACCACGACATAGCCGCGTTTGGTCTTCACCCGCACGCATTGCAGGCCCTTCGAATGGCCGCCGATCTTGTGCACGGTGATGCCGGGGGCGAGCTCCTCGACGCCGTCGTGGAATTCGACGCGATAGGCGAACACCTTCTTGACCATCGCGTGCACGTCGCTCTCGCTGAAAGGAATGCGCAGCATTTGGTGACACATGCAGCGGCCGGTGCAGTAGGCCATCTCGGTGTCTTGGACGTGGTAACGCGCATTCGGGAACATGTCGTAGTTGCCGGCATGATCCCAATGCATATGCGTCGCGATCACATGATCCACCTTGTCCGGCTGCACGCCGAGCGCCCTCAGTCCCTCATCGATCGGATGGATGATCTTGCGGCCGCGCTCCTTGGCGGCGGTCTCGTCGAAGCCGGTGTCGCAGACGAAGGTGCCGTGCGGGCCTTTGATGACCCAGACGTAATAGGCGATCGACGTCAGCTCGTCGTGCGGATCGCCGAAGATGTAATTCTCGGCGCGCTTGCGCGCGTGCGAGGCGTAAGAGACGGCGTAAACCTCGTGAATGTCGTCGCTCATGATGCCTTCCCCACGGTGACGCCGGCGCGCTTCTCGATCATCTTCACGATAGCGGTGAAATCGGAATCGCCGCCGAACTCGGAATTGGTAATCTCCCATTGATCGAGCACGGCGCTCATCACCTCGTCGGGACAGCCCAGCGTGCGCGCCTCTTCGACGCACAGGCGCACGTCTTTCAGCATCAGCGCGGTGGCGAAGCCGTAGTTGAAGGTGCGCGGCAGAATCGCCTGCGGGAACTTGCCGTCGGACGCCGTGGTGCGGCCGGAGCCGGCATTGATGACGTCGATCATGATCTTGGGGTCGAGCCCGGCTTTGACGCCCATGGCGACCGCTTCGGCGGTGGCGGCCATGGCGGTGGCGGAGAGGAAATTATTGGCGAGCTTCATCGTCTGCGCCATGCCCGGCTTGTCGCCGATGACGAATACGCGGCCGAACACCGCAAGCGCGTACTTCACCACGTCGATGTCGGCTTGCGGACCGGAGACCATGACCGCGAGCGTGCCTTTGGTGGCGCCGCCGACGCCGCCCGAGACCGGGCAATCGATCTGCACGATCTTTTTCTTAGCAAGCGCATGGAATATTTCGGCAGCGACGCGCGAGCCGGTGGTGGAGAGATCGACATAGCGCTTGACGCGCTTGCCATGGATGACGCCGCCGTCGCCGAGTGCGACCTTTTGCGAGATCTGCAGCGACGGCAGGCTCGCCATCACGGTCTCGACCCGGTCGGCGACGTCTTGCGGCGAGGAGGCAAGTTGCGCGCCCAGCGCGACGAACGGCGCGACCGCGTCGTTGCGGGTGTCGTAGACGACGAGCTTGTGGCCGGCCTCGATCAGGCGCTTCGCCATCGGCGCGCCCATGTTGCCCAGCCCGATAAAACCGATCTCCATTTGCGTTCCGTCCCTTTTGTTTTTTCGCGGCGGGACTTTGCCCGATGAGCCGCGCGGCGTCACCAATACCCTATTGACGTTATTATAAGTAAGCTTATTATATCGGTGCTAAACAAGGGATGCCCCATGCCCCAAGTGCCGATTACCCGCGAAATTGCGGTCAATCTGATGGATGTCGCCCGCATGTTGCGGACCTACGCCGACCAACGCGCCCGCCAGTTCGGCATTTCGCGCGCCCAGTGGGTGGTGCTGATCCGGCTCGACCGCTCGGAGGGCCTCAAGCAATCCGAGCTTGCCGAAATCCTCGATCTGCAGCCGATCTCGCTCACGCGCCTGCTCGACCGCCTGGCCGAGAACGGCCTGATCGAGCGCCGCGCCGACCCCAACGACCGCCGCGCCAACCGGCTCTATCTCACGCCGGCCGCGCGCCCGTTGCTCGAGCAACTCGCCAAGCTCGGCACCGACATGATGGAGACCGTGCTCGAAGGACTCGACGCCAAGGCCAACGAGCGGCTGCTGCGCGATCTCACATCGATGAAAGACAATCTGCGCGCCGCCATCGGCCGCAACGCCACGGAACAGCAAAGCGTTAAAGCGTCATGAGTGAAAAGAATTTGAAGATCGTGCCGGCGCCGGCGCTCGAGACCAAGGCCGAAGCCAAGATCGAAGCGAAGACGCGGCCGGGCGAACAAACCGCAAGCGAAGCCCCGCACCGCCCGCGCCGCAAGCTGGTCAATCGCAAGCAGCTGCGTACGATTCTGCTGATCGCGGTGCCGGCGCTCGCCGTCGTGCTCGGCGGCGCGTTCTGGCTGATGGGCGGCCGCTATATCTCGACCGACAACGCCTATGTCGGCGCGCAGAAGGTGCTGATCACGCCGGACATCGCCGGCAAGATTATCCATGTCGCCATCGTCGAGGGCCAGCACGTCAATCCGGGCGATGAATTGTTCACGCTCGATGCCGTGCCCTACAAGCTCGCGCTCGATGCCGCCAAGGGCAAACTCGACGCCGCGCGCAGCGACTACGACAAGCTGAAGACCAACCTGAAATCGCTGATCACGCTGGCCGACCTCGCGCAGAAAAACGTCGACCTCAAACAGCGCGATCTCGACCGCAAGACCAAACTGGTCGCGAGCCAGGCCGGCTCGCAAGCCGACGTGGACACCGCCGCCGCCGCAATGGTGACGGCGCAATTGCAGGCGCAGTTCACGGTGCAGCAGCGCAACTCGACGCTCAACCAGTTGCTCGGCAATCCCGACCTCCCGCTCGCCGAATTCCCCGAATACGCGCAGGCGAAGGCCGCGCTCGACGACGCCCAGCGCAACCTCAACCACACCACCATACGCGCGCCGATGTCGGGCACCGCCACGCAGGTCGACAACATCCAGCTCGGCCGCTTCATCGCCGCCGGCTCGCCGGTACTGAGCGTGGTCGACGACCATGCGCCATGGGTGGACGCCAATCCGAAGGAAACCGACATTACCTATCTGCGCGTCGGCCAGAAGGCGACGCTCGACGTCGACTCGTTCCCCGATCACACCTTCAAAGGTCACGTCGTGGCGGTGAGTCCCGGCACCGGCGCGCAGTTCTCCATCCTGCCGCCGCAGAACGCGACCGGAAACTGGGTCAAGGTGGTGCAGCGCGTGCCGCTGCGCATCGCCTTCGACAAGGACGAGAATACACATCTGCTGCGCTCCGGCATGAGCGTGAACGTCGAGATCGACACCGGTCAAAGCCGCATCCCGTTCCTATCGACCCCGCTCAAGGACGAACCTAAAGCCGCCGCAAAATGAGCCCGCGCTTCGCGTCGATGTCGCCGAAAGTCCTGCGCATGCTAGTGACGGTGTGCGCGATGACGGCGACTATCATGCAGGCGCTCGACACCACCATCGCCAACGTCGCGCTGCCCTATATGCAGGGCTCGCTGTCGGCTTCGCTCGACCAGATCAACTGGGTGCTCACCTCTTACATCGTCGCTGCCGCCATCATGACGGCGCCGATCGGTTGGCTGGCCGACCGTTTCGGCCGCAAGAAGCTGTTCATTATCTGCGTGGCCGGCTTCACCGTCGCGTCGTTCCTCTGCGCGCTGGCGCAGAACATCGAGCAGATGGTGCTGTTCCGCCTGCTGCAGGGCATGGCGGGCGCGGCGCTGGTGCCGCTGTCGCAGGCGGTATTGCTCGATTCTTATTCGCTCGAGGAGCGCGGCTCCGCCATGGCGATCTGGGGCGTCGGCGTGATGCTGGGGCCGATCATGGGTCCGACGCTGGGCGCCTGGCTGACCGATAATTATTCCTGGCACTGGGTGTTCCTGATCAACCTGCCGATCGGCGTCCTGACCGTGATCGGCATGCTGTTGTTCATGGAAGAGACGCATCGACACGAACACCTACGTTTCGATTGGTACGGCTTCATCGCGCTGGCCATCGGCATCGGCTCGCTGCAATTGATGCTCGACCGCGGCGAGCAGGTCGGCTGGTTCGAGGCGAACGAGATCTGGATCGAGGCGATCGTTTCCGCCACCGGCTTCTATTATTTCTTCGCGCATTCGCTGACCACGCCAGAGCCCTTCGTACGCTTCGAGATGTTCAAGGACCGCAATTTCGTGTCCGGTTGCGTGTTCATGCTGGTGATCGGCTTGGTGCTGTTCGGCACCATGGCGCTGATCACGCCATTCATGCAGACGCTGCTCGGCTATCCGATCCAGACCGCCGGGTTCCTGCTCGGCTCGCGCGGCGTCGGCACGCTGCTCACCATGATGGCGGCGCCGCGGCTGATGCGCTTGGTGGAATCGCGCTATCTCATTTTGTGCGGACTGCTGCTGTCGGGCGGCACGCTCTACGTGATGACGGGCTGGTCGTTCGACACCACGCAATACACCATCGTGACCACCAGCATCGTGCAGGGCGTCGGCCTTGGCCTGCTGTTCGTGCCAATCACCAACGTGGCGTTTTCGACGCTTCCCGGCAACATGCGCAACGGCGGCGCGGCGATGACCACGCTGTTGCGCAACATCGGCTCGTCGGTCGGCATCTCCATGGTGATCGCCAACCTCACCAGCAAGACCAACGAAATGCACGCGCGCATCACCGAATACGTGACGCCGTTCAACGACGCGCTGCAGATGCCGGACGTGGCGAGCGCGCTCAACATGCACAGCGACATGGGCCGCGCCATCCTCGACGCCATCGTCACCCAGCAGGCGGCGATGATCGCCTACATCAACGACTACAAACTGCTGATGGTGCTGACGCTCGCGATGGTGCCGCTGGTGCTGATCATCGGCACCAGCAAACGCAAACTGAGCGAACAGGATCTGGAAGACTCGGTCGTGGTGGACTAGCCCCAACGTCAGTTGCCGGCGCTAACCCTTCTGCCCACCTCTGATATCGTTGAATTTCGAGTGCGCTCGTTCAAATTTGTTATTGAAAAGCCACATCGCATCGAGAATTTCACGAAAGGTCGCGGATTTTTTCGCCCGGTCGGCCCGCCCGAACGCAAAGATGCTGTTGTTGCGCAGGTACTTCATGATCCGCGCGTCGGAGATCCTGTAGTCGAGCAGGTTGTCCGACTTAAGCGCTGCCCGCGTCGGACTTGGAATGATTTGGATCAGCTCGAAGAGCTTCATCTGGTCGATCGGGTTCGGAAGAATTGTCACGATCGCCGGTATCTGCGGGAAAAGATCGGCATGCGCGCCCATAAGGCCGTCTCTCACGGCAGTCCAATGATTGAACCGATGATCCAGCTTGCCGATCCGCGCTTCTTCCTTGTCATCGCGCGCGCCTAGTGCAGGATCGAACGCCACAATCTCCTTCTTGATCGCCGCCCATTTCTTCCGGCCGTTCCGATCCTCGGAGACACCGGTTTGTAGGCTGCCGATATATTTGTTCGAGCGCGCATTGCCGATGTTCTGATGGCCATTCGTCTCGGCAAAGAAGACGCCGAGGCCGATGAGGCCCGCGGCGTCGGCGTTCGCCGCGTCGAGGCCTTTGGCCCGGGCGATCGCCCGCGAGAGATCGACGACGTCTTTCAGCGGCGTGTCCGAGCTTTGCGCATTCGCCGGCGGCGCCTCCATAATGGCGAAAAGATTTTGATATTCATCGATCAGCGGCTCGATGTCGGCATCGAAATAGGCCGGAGGAACGCCGAATTTATTGGGCCGTCCGATCCGGGAGGGGATTGCGTCGGTGAGGTCCTTGTATGTGCTCATCACATTGACCCGCGCCAGATAAAGCGCCTGCCCCGGCAGGTCCGGCAGCGGCTCTTTCGCGTCGATCTGCGCGCGCCGCTCGCGCAGCATCGCCTTCAACTCGTTCAGCGCCTCGTTATAGGCCTTGAGCGCATCCGACTGCGGCTTGCTGAGCACGGCGGGCTCGCTCGGCGCTGCGGAAACCACGCCGTGAAAGGGCATCGTAAGCAGGACGCAAGCGAGAGCCGCCATGATGCGTGCCGCTCGCCTTCCGTTCACGAGAGGAATTCCTTTTTGATCATCGCCGTGTGCTCGCCGAGCGCCGGGATCGGGCCATAGGTCCTCGTCTCGTTGGCGCGCAGCGGCGCCGGCGCGGGAATGCTCGCCGGCCCACTCGGCGTGCCGACCGTGATGCGCCGCAAATGCGGATGTTTCCCGAGCAGTTCTGAATTGTTGACGCGCGCGAAGGCGATGTCGGCGGCGGCCAGTTTCTTCATCAGCGGCTCGACGTCGTGCGCGGAAAACACGGCGGCGACCTTGGTATTGGTCTCGTCCCGATGCGCAAGCCTGCTCGGCACGGTGGCGAATTTCTCATTCGTGCCGAGCGTTGCGTCGCCCAGCACCTTGTCGGCCAGCACGCGCCATTCGCGGTCGTTTTGGATGGCGATGAGAATGTCGCCGCCATCGCGCGTCTTGAACACGCCGTAGGGGACGATGGTCGGATGCGCGAGCCCGATGCGCTGGAACGGCTTGCCCCATTCCTGGTTCAAGAGCGGGATCGTCATCCACTCCGCCATGGCGTCGAACATCGAGATGGAAATCTCGGCGCCTTCGCCCGTACGGCTGCGCGCAATCAGCGCTTCGAGGATCGCTTCGTAAGCTTCGAGGCCCGCGGCGATGTCGACAATGGAGACGCCGACGCGCGCCGGCGCTTCCGGCCCACCCGTCACCGAGGAGACGCCGGACTCGGCCTGAATCAAAAGATCGTAGGCCTTGCGCTGCGCGTAAGGGCCACTCTCGCCGTAGCCGGAGATCGCGCAGCAGATCAGCCGCGGGAAATTCTTACGCAGGCGCTTGAAGGCAAAGCCGAGCTTGGCGAGCGCGCCGGGCTTCAAATTCTGCACGAACACGTCGGCCTTGGCGAGCATGGCTTCCAGCAGCGCCTTGTCCTCGGCCTTGGTGAGATCGAGCACCACCGACTGCTTGCCGCGATTGAGCCAGACGAAGTGGGCGCTCTCGCCATGCACGATGTAGTCGTAATGGCGCGCGAAGTCGCCTTCCGGCCGCTCGACCTTGATGACACGCGCGCCGGCGTCGGCGAGCCGGCACGTGCACTGCGGCGCTGCGACCGCCTGCTCGATCGAGACGACGAGAAGGCCTTCGAGCGGAAGGGTCATGTGATGGTACGCCGACGCGGCATTCTTCTGACTGTCATCGCCGGGCTTGTCCCGGCGATCCCGATTCATTGACTACGCGATCTCGGCATAAAGATCACGCCATTCGGCATTGCTCTGACCGATGAGGCGAGTCTTCCAAGCCCGAGGCCAATGCTTGATGCTTTTTTCTCTCTGGATCGCCTGATAGGCGGTCGAATAGACCTCGAAGTAAACAAGTTTGTCGATTCTGTATTTCTTTGTATGACCCGGTACCAGCGCGTTTTTATGTTGGTGCACGCGGCGATCCAGATCATTCGTCATGCCCACATAGATTGCTCCACCGGAGCGACTTGCAAGAATATAGACGTAGAAATCGGCCACGCTTTGCGTCCCTTATCGGGATGGCCGGGACAAGCCCGGCCATGACAGAAAAAAGTAGCTCCTCACCCACCATCAAATCAATACGAACGCGGCAATCCGAGCACGTGCTCGGCCAGATACGAGAGGATCATGTTGGTCGAGATCGGCGCCACCTGGTAGAGCCGCGTCTCGCGGAATTTGCGCTCGACGTCGTATTCCTCGGCGAAGCCGAAGCCGCCATGCGTCTGTACGCACATGTCAGCGGCAAACCACGACGCGTCGGCGGCGAACAGCTTCGCCATATTGGCCTCCGGGCCGATCTCGCCGCCGGCCTCATATTTGCGCGCCGCCTCGTGCACCATGAGTTCGGCGCCGCGCATCTGCGCATAGGCGCGCGCGATCGGAAACTGCACGCCCTGGTTCTGCCCGATCGGCCGCTCGAACAGCACGCGCTCCTTGGCGTATTTGGTGGCCTTGTCGATGAACCATTTGGCGTCGCCGATGCATTCGGCTGCAATCAAAATGCGCTCGGCGTTCATGCCGGAGAGAATGTAACGGAAGCCCTGGCCCTCCTCGCCGATCAGATTTTCGGCCGGCACGCGCAGATCGTCGAAGAAGATCTGCGTGGTGGCGTGGTTCATCATGGTGCGGATCGGCGTGATGGTCAGGTTCGCGGCATCGGCCAGGTGCATGTCGACGATGAGCACCGAGAGGCCGTCGGTGCGCTTCTTGACCTGCTCGCGCGGCGTGGTGCGCGCGAGCAGCAGCATCAGATCGGAATGCTCGGCACGCGAGGTCCAAATCTTCTGGCCGTTGATGACGTAATGGTCGTTGCCCTCGCGCCGCGCGGTGGTGCGCAAGGATAAAGTGTCGGTGCCCGAGGTCGGCTCGGTGACGCCGAAGGCCTGCAGGCGCAATTCGCCGCTGGCGATCTTGGGCAGGTAACGCTGCTTCTGCGCGTCGCTGCCGTGGCGCAAGATCGTGCCCATGATGTACATCTGCGCGTGGCAGGCTGCGCCGTTGCATCCCGCCGCATGCACTTCTTCCAGGATCGCGCAGGCTGCGCCGATGCCGAGCCCACTGCCGCCGTACTCTTCCGGGATGAGCGCGGCGAGATAGCCGGCTTCGGTCAGCGCGGCGACAAAGTCCTTCGGATAGGCGCGCTCACGGTCGAGCGCGCGCCAATATTCGCCCGGGAACTTGGCGCACAACGCGCGCACGCCCTCGCGGATGTCGGCGTGATCGATGTCGCCTTTACTCATGCCTCACCCGACAATATCCGCGCGCCCGTTGTTGATCGCCACCACGTCGCGCTCGGCCACGCGGGCGCGGAAGCTCGCGACCTCGCCGTCGCGCCAAATCTCGGTGCGGATTGTCTCGCCCGGATAAACCGGCGCCGAGAAGCGCCCGGCCATGCCGGTCATCCGCGCCGGATCGTAGCCGCAGACCGACTTGAGCAGAGCGTGACCGGCGACGCCAAAGGTGGCAAGCCCGTGCAGGATCGGCCGCGGGAAGCCAGCCGCCATGGCGAATTCGGGCTCGGCGTGCAGCGGGTTGATGTCGCCGGACAGCCGGTAAATCAATGCCATTTCCGGCCGCGTCGGCAGATCGCAGGTGATGTCGGGCGCGCGCTCCGGCAGCGCGTGTGGTGCCGGCGCTTCGCGCGGCGGACCACCGAAGCCGCCATCGGCGCGGCAGAACGTCGTTTGCTTCAGTGTCGCCAGCAACGCGCCGCTCGCCTTGTCGATGACCTGGCGCTCGGAATAAACCAGCGCGCCCTTGCCCTCGCCTTTGTCGATGACTTCGACGACGCGCGTCTTGCCAATTACCGCGCCCTGCGGTGCGACCGGCTCGTGCAGCGTGAAGGCTTGTTCGCCGTGCACCACCTTGTTCCAGGTGACGCCGCTTTCCGGATTGCGCAGCCAATACGGCGTGTAGCCTTGGACCAGCGCGAAGGTCGGCAGCACCTTGAGATTCTTCTCGTAAACAAACGCGAGCTCGTCCTCGTTCATCGGGTCCTGACCGAGACCGAGACCAAGCGCGTAGAGCATGCAGTCCTTAGGGCCGTACGCGTGCTCGATCTCGGGAATTTTGAGCGCGAGCAGCTTTTCGTGGACTATCGCCATTTGTTTTCTCAGCGTCGTCCCCGCGAAGACGGGGACCCATAACCCCGGTCTATCTACATAACCACCGCAGGGGTTATGGGTCCCGGGTCTCGCTTCGCTCGCCCGGGACGACAGAGAAATTCAAATCGGATCCCACGAGAACACATCGCTCGAGCGGTCGAGCGGCGTGAACGAGGGACCGAAGGCGCCCTTGAGCTGCTCGGCGATGCGCTCCGGCGTCCAGCCGTCGGAGCGGTGCATGACGCGGATCGGGCGCGGCTGGTTGAACAGGAAAATCTCGTTGTTGCGCACGGCGAAGATCTGCCCCGAAATGCCGGCGGCTGTGTCGGCGCCGAGATAGACCGCGAGCGGCGCGACCTTGTCGGGCGTCATCTGCGCGAAGCGCTCGACGCGGCGTTTTTCCTCTTCGGTTTGCGCCGGGATCGACTCGATCATGCGCGTGAAGGCGAAGGGCGCGATGCAGTTCGAGCGCACGCCGAAGCGCTGCATATCGAGCGCGATGCCGCGCGACAGGCCCATGATGCCGAGCTTGGCCGCCATGTAATTGGCCTGGCCGAAATTGCCGATCAGGCCCGAGGTCGACGTCATGTGCACGTAGGAGCCGGAGCCTTGCTCGCGGAAATGCGTGGCCACCGCGCGGCTCATGTTGAACGAACCGTTGAGATGCACGGCGATCACGTCCGCCCAGTCGGAATGGCTCATCTTGTGGAAGATGACGTCGCGCAGGATGCCGGCATTGTTGACGAGAATATCGACGCGGCCGAAGGCGTCGATCGCCGCCTTGACGATCGCTTCCGCATTCTTCGGCTCGGTGATCGACAGGGTCGAGGCGATCGCCTCACCGCCCGCCTTTTTGATCGCGGCCACCGCCTCTTGCGCGGGGCCGGCGTCGGCGCCGGAGCCGGTCAGGCTCGCGCCGATGTCGCACACCACGACGCGCGCGCCCTCCTTCGCCATCAGCTCGGCGATGGCGCGGCCGATACCGCGCCCGCCCCCGCTGACGATGGCGGTCTTGCCTGCAACGATTCCCGGCATCATTCCTCCCAGCGCGACGGCTTCACCTCTCCCCGCGTGCGGGGAGAGGTCGACCGCCAGAGCGCAGCGAGGGCGGTCGGGTGAGGGGACTTATCCAAACGCAGAGCACTTCGAAAGGCCCCCTCACCCGGCTCGCTCCGCTCGCCACCCTCTACCCGCAAGCGGGGAGAGGGAAAAGCTAGCCCCAGACTTCCTCAGCCACCTCGACGATCATGCGTAGCTTCGCCCATTGCTCGTCCTCCGCCAAGATATTGCCCTCCTCGGTCGAGGCAAAGCCGCATTGCGGCGACAAACAAAGCTGATCGAGCGAAATATATTTCGCGGCCTCGTCGATCCGGCGCCTGATCTCGTCCTTCGGCTCAAGGCAGCCCGATTTGGACGTCACGAGGCCGAGCACCACCGTCTTGCCCTTGGGCACCAGCCGCAGCGGCTCGAAACCGCCGGCGCGGTCGGTGTCGTATTCCATGAAGTAGCCGTGCACGTTGATCTGGTTGAACAGGATCTTGGCTACCGGCTCATAACCACCGCTCGCGACGAACGTCGACTGAAAATTGCCGCGGCACAGGTGCATGGTGATGGCCATGTCCGGCGGAATGTCCGAAATCGCCGCATTGATCATGCCGGCATAGATCTCCGGCAACTTCTCAGGATCGTCGCCGCGGTTGGCCACCTGCGCGCGCAGTTTCGGATCGCAAAGATAAGTGAAATTGACCTCGTCGAGCTGCAAATAGCGGCAGCCGGCGTCGGCGAAAGCGCGCACCGCCTTGCGGTAGGTCTGGCCGAGATCGCGGTAGAACTCGCCCATGTCGGGATAGATCGCTTCCGGCACCGCGTCGCGGCCGTAACGGAAATGCAGCGACGATGGCGAGGGGATCGTCATCTTCGGCACCACGCGCGTGTGTGCCTTGAGGAAGTTGAAGTGCGCGATCATCGGGTGCGTGGTGAACGCGCCGAGCTTGCCGGTCACCCGCAGCATCATCGGCTTCGGATTGACGCCCTCGAACTTGATCTTGCGCTCGCCAAGATAGGCTTCGACACCGGGCAATGCGCCGAGGAAGTCGTAATTCCAGAAGGCACGGCGGAACTCGCCGTCGGTGACCGCTTGCAGCCCGACGTCTTCCTGCCGTTTGATGACTTTCTCGATCTCGCGGTCTTCGACAAGCTTGAGGGCCGCCGCGTCGATCTCGCCGCGTGCTGCGCGCGCGCGCCTCCTTCAGTGGCGCCGTGCGCAGCAAGCTACCGACGTGATCGGCACGGAAGGCGGGATGAGTGCGTTGGGTCATATTATTCTTGTCGTCCCGGCCGAGCGAAGCGAGGGCCGGGACCCATAATCCGCAGTCCGTCGATAGTGCACGGTGTATGGGTCCCCGCCTTCGCGGGGACGACAATCACTACCTGCCCCACACTTCCTGCGCCAGCTCCACGATCATCCGCAGCTTGGCCCATTGCTCATCCTCGGCCAGCACGTTGCCCTCTTCCGTTGAAGCAAATCCGCATTGCGGCGACAGGCAAAGCTGCTCGAGCGGCACATATTTGGTCGCCTCGTCGATGCGGCGCTTGATGTCATCCTTGCGCTCGAGCCGTCCGCTCTTCGAGGTGACCAGGCCGAGCACGACGCTCTTGGCGCCCTTCAGCTGGCGCAGCGGCTCGAAGCCGCCGGCGCGGTTGCTGTCGAACTCGAGGAAATAGCCGTCGATATTGACCTTGCCGAACAGTTCCTCGGCCACGAATTCGTAACCGCCGGAGGCGATGAAGGTGGAGCGGAAATTTCCGCGGCAGGAATGCATGGTGATCGTCATGTCGGCGGGCTTGGCCTGCAGCGCCTTGTTGGTCATCTGCGTATAGGCCCGCGGCAGGCTGTCGGGGTCGTCGCCGCGCTTGCGCGAATCCTCGCGCTGCTTCGGATCGCAGATCATCGACCAGGCCGTGTCGTCGAGCTGCAGGTAGCGGCAGCCTGCATCGTAAAAGGCGCGGATTGCCTTTTGATAGGCGACGGCGACGTCGTCGAAATAAGCGTCGAGCTGCGGGTAGACCTGCTTGCTGATCGACTGCCGGCCTTGCCGGAAGTGCAAGGTGGACGGCGCGGGAATCGTCATTTTCGGCGTCGCCTTGGTGTGCGCCTTCAGAAACTTGAAGTGCTCGATATGCGGGTGGCTGGAGAAGCCGACCTTGCCGATAACGCGCACGCTTTCGGCCTTGGTATCAACGCCGGCAAAATGGATGCCCTCGCCGGTCTGATACAGCTCGACGCCATCGAGCCCTTTGTAGAAATCGAAATGCCACCAGGAGCGGCGGAACTCGCCGTCGGTCGCGAGCTTGAGGCCGACCTCTTCTTGCTTTTTGACGATCTTCTCGACCTCACGGTCCTCGACCGCCTGCATGGCCGCGGCGTCGATCTCGCCCTTGGCGCGCTTGGCGCGCGCCTCCTTCAGCGGCGCTGTGCGCAGCAGGCTGCCGACATGATCGGCGCGAAATGGCGGCTTGGTGCGTTGCATTGTTGTCGTCCCGGCCGAGCGAAGCGAGGGCCGGGACCCATACTCCGCAGTTCATCGATAGTGCACAGCGTATGGGTCCCCGCCTTCGCGGGGACGACAGCCGGGGTTATTTGCCCCACACTTCCTCCGCCAATTCCACCACCATGCGCAGCTTGGCCCATTGCTCCTCCTCGGCCAGCACGTTGCCCTCTTCCGTGGAGGCGAAGCCGCATTGCGGCGACAGGCAAAGCTGGTCGAGCGCGACATATTTGGTCGCTTCCTGGATGCGCTTCTTGATGTCCTCGCGCGGCTCCAGCCGCCCGGACTTCGAGGTGACCAGCCCGAGCACCACAAGCTTGTTGCCCTTGGGCAAGAAGCGCAGCGGCTCGAAGCCGCCGGCGCGGTCGGTGTCGTATTCGAGGAAATAGCCGTCGTAATTGCACTTGCCGAGCAGATTCTGCGCCACCGGCTCATAGCCGCCCGACGAAATGAAAGTCGAGCGGAAGTTGCCGCGGCAGACATGGGTGGTGATCGTCATGTCGGCGGGTTTCGCCTCCAGCCCTTTGTTGATGCAGCGCGTGTAGGTTTTCTGCAGATGATCGACGTCGAGGCCGCGGTCCTTCGCCTTCTTCAGCTCTTCCTGCGAGCAGAGATAGGCCCAGGCGGTGTCGTCCCATTGCAGATAGCGGCAGCCGGCGTCGTAGAACGCCTTGATCGCCTTCTGATAGGCGACCGCGAGATCGTCGAAGATCGCGTCACGGTTCGGGTAGGCGTCCTTGCTCACCG
This sequence comes from uncultured Pseudomonadota bacterium, assembly GCA_963710705.1. Lineage (GTDB taxonomy): Bacteria > Pseudomonadota > Alphaproteobacteria > Rhizobiales > Xanthobacteraceae > Pseudolabrys. The sequence continues at coordinate 919,687 of CAVQBI010000002.1, read as the reverse complement.
CGTTGGGCTCGAGGCGAAAATGCATCACGCTGGGCGCCGGGATGCACATCTTCGGCGTCACTTTGGTATGCGCCTTCAGAAACTTGAAGTGCGCGATCATCGGATGATCGTTCGAGAAATCGATCTTGCCGGTGACGCGGATCGAGCGCGGTTTGGTCTGCACGCCCTGGAACTGGATGCCGTGGTCGAGCTCGTAGATCTGGACGCCGTCAAGCATGCCGAAGAAATCGAAATGCCACCAGGAGCGGCGGAATTCGCCGTCGGTCGCGAGCTTCAGCCCGATCTCTTCCTGCTTCTTGATGATCTTGATGATCTCGGCGTCCTCGACCTTGCTGAGCTCGGCCTGGCTGATCTCGCCCTTTTCGCGCTTGGCGCGCGCCTCCTTGATCGGCGCGGTGCGCAGGATTGAGCCGACATGGTCGGCGCGAAATGGCGGCTTGCTACGTTGCGACATCGTTTCCTCCGCGATTATTTTCCACGCCTTGAGGCGCGGGCTTAGTTGGGATGAGCCATAGCACGGCCGGCGCCGTGTTTTCCATGCGCGGCTTCGCATGCGTAGCGCGCGGTTTCAACCGTTCCGCCGAAGGAAAAATAGTGCGCTGCTATGTCGCCCGGGCCGTCGGCCGCCGCCAGCGCCTCGATGATGCGGTCGGGCCCGACATTGCCGATCAGCGCGGTCGCCGCGCCCGACATCAGTCCGCGCAGCGATGCATTGACGCCGCAGCGCTTGGCGTAGCGCAGCAGCGCCGGCACGCTGGTCGGGCCCGCCAGCCCGATCTTGACCGGAATGCCGATACCGCCGGCGCGCAGCCGCTTGAGCCAGGCGAGAATGCGGTCCGCGGAAAACGAGAACTGGCTGACGATATGCACCCGCAAGCCCTGCGCGGCGGCGCTGGCAATTTTCTCGTCGAGCGAGGCTTCCAGCCGTCCGGGCGGAATGCGCGGATGGCCTTCCGGATAGGCGCCGATGCCGATCGCCTCGATGCCGGCATCGCGCAGGCGGCCCTTTTGGATCAGCGACAAGGCGTCGGGAAATGGCCCAAGCAGGTCGGCATCGCCGCCGATAACCAAGAGCCGCTTGATGTCGGCCTCGCCGCGCAAGGCGGCGAGCAGCTCCTGCAAATCGGAAGCCGCGCGCAGGCGCCGCGCGGCGATGTGGACGACCGGCTCAAGGCCGGCTTTGCGCAGCAAAGCCGCCGCGGCGATCACCTCGTGCGGCTCGATCGTCGGTACCGCCGAGAAATAGACCGGCGTACCGTGCGGCAGAACCTCGGCAAGCGCCGCGATCTCGACCGCGTTCGGCCGCGTGGCCTCGATGGAGAAATTGCTGGCGAACCCGGCCATGAAAATCAGCCGCGCTCACTCGCGCCGGCGCGAGATCACGAAACTTTCATCGTAAAACCAGAGTCCGCCGTTCTTCTGCAGCACGTCGCGCGTGGCTTCGATATAGCGGCGGTCGCTGTTGACGTCGGACAGCCGGTCGTCCTCGATCTGCGCCACGTAAATTGCCGCGTTCCAGGCCGCGAGCAGCGTCGAGGTGCCGATCGACGAGGAGATTTCCGATGGCAACGTGTGCATATCGTAGCGGAACAGCGAGCGCTGGTCGGAATAGGCATTGAAGTTGAGATCGCGGCCGGCCGCGCCCAGCTCGTGCTTGACCGTCTTGAGCAGGTCGTGGCGGCTGTGCGTGAACGGATTGTCGTTCGGCCATACCTTGTGGATGATCTCCATGCCGGGGTCGTGGCCGTAGGAATGGATGGCAATCATGCGGCCGGCCGGACCGAGCGCGCGGGCGAGCGGCGTCAGCACGCGCTTGGCTTTGAATTCGAGCGAGGCGCGCGCGCGATAGGGCTGCGAGGCGATGACCAGATCGTAGTCGGCGACGGTGCCGCCGGGCTTCGGCACGATCTGGTCGAGCAGGAATTTGTGGTCGGCACGATAGAGCACCAGCACGACCGGCCGCTCATAAACCGGATTGCCGCTTTTCGGCGACACACGCGCCTTCCAGTTCTCGCCAAGGAACGGCTCGAGTGCCGTGATCTGCTGTTCGAACGAGTAGCCGGTATTGCCTTCGAGCGGCACCTCTTTCCAGACCATGCTGGAGGCGGCACTCACCGATTTCACCGTCAGCCACGGCGCCTCGGCATAGGCGAGATTGGTGAGCACCACGACGGTCGCCGGATGCTCGATAAAGCGGTCCGCCATTTTCTGCAGCGTGAGGCGGATGTCCTCCAGGCTGATTTCCTTGCCGACGATGTAGAACGGCATGGTCGGGAAGCGGTCGTGCATCGAGCGCATCACGCGCGACAGCACGGTGCCGTCGCCGACGCCGGCGTCGAACACGCGCACCGCCGGCGGGCGCGGATGTAAGTTGGCGAGCTCGAGGCCGACGCGGTTGGCGATCTCCCATTTCTCCGAGCAGGTGTTCACGAACAACAGGTATTTCTGCCGGTTGTCGAAGAAGCGGAAGTTGCGGCTGGGGTCGTCGCTCGCCTGCCCGGAGGCCATCGGCGGCGCCGCCGGCGTCACTGTCGGCAGGCCGCCCGGCGCTTCGAACAGCATGCGGCGGCGCGGCGGCGTGCCGTCGGCGCTGCGCGCCATGAAGGCACGGATGCGCTCGAGCGTATCGGTGGTGATGCGGCCGCCGTTGCGCAGCCGGTTTGCGAGCTTGCCGTCGTTGACGGCGCGGCGGCCGAAGGTGGATTCGGCTAAGCCCCGCTGGCGGCAGAATTCGCTGATCTCTTGCAGGATTTGTTCGTTCATTGGCGCGCTTCCTCGCAACGGCTCTGACGGCCGTCTGTGCATAGCGAACCAAGCTCTGCCCTAAGCGTCAAGTGTTGGGAAAGATGGGCAAAGTGGGTGGGCGGCCGTTAGAAAACAATATATCGTAGAATCAATATATTACTCGTTAGGGGAAACGACGGTCATAGTTAGAAGTGGGTAAAATCCCACTTTCGCGGCCGCAAAGAGTGGGCAAAGATGGGACACGGCGCCCGCCGCAAGCCGCTCAGATATCGAAGAAAACCGTCTCGTCCTTGCCCTGCACGCGGATGTCGAAGCGGTAGACGGTCGCTCCGCCGCGGGCCTCCTTGTGGGCAATGAGCGTCCCGCGCCGCGCCGCGGGCACCAGCGACAGGATCGGATCGGCGTCGTTGGCTTTCTCGTCGGAGAAATAAAGCCGCGTGTAGATTTGCCGCAGCATGCCGCGCGAGAAGATGCAGACAACAATATGTGGCGCCTGCGGTTTGCCGTTCGGCCCCGGCACGGAGCCGGGCTTCACGGTATCGAAGCCGTAGACGCCGTTTTTGTCGGTGGCGGAGCGGCCGAAGCCCTTGAATTGCGTGTTCGGCAGCGCGCGGTTGTCGCGCGGGTGGGCGTAGCGGCCTTGCGCATCCGCCTGCCAGATCTCGATCATGGCGTCATTGATCGGCTGACCGTCGCCGTCGGTGATGCGGCCCTCGATGTGGATCTTTTCGCCGCTGGCATCGGGCGTGACGAGGTTATCGTTGACCGTTTCCTTCCAGCTGTAGGTGCCGTTCGGATCCCATTGCGCGCGGCCTTTGGGCGTGAGGCCGTAGGCGAAAAAGGGACCGACGGTCTGCGATGGCGTGATGGTTTCCGACATTAGTGCTTATCCTCGTCGAGCGGCGTTGCCTCGCGGCCGCGCAATACGATGTCCCAGCGGAAGCAGAGCGCCCAATCGGGAATCGTGTTCTCCAGGTCGAAGCTCGACACCATGCGGTAACGCGCTTTCTCGTCGGTGACCGAATTGAAGATCGGGTCGAACGGGAACAGGTAATCGCCCGGGAAATACATCTGCGTGACGAGCCGCGTCAGGAACGATGAGCCGAACACCGAGAAGTGGATGTGGTTCGGCCGCCAGGCATTGGGGTGATTGCCCCAGGGGTAAGCGCCCGGCTTCACGGTGATGAAGCGGTAATACCCGTTCTTGTCGGTGACGGTGCGGCCCGCGCCAGTGAAATTCGGATCGAGCGGCGCCGGATGCTGGTCGACGATGTGCACGTAGCGGCCGCAGGCATTGGCCTGCCAGATTTCCACCAGCGTATCGGGCACCGGGCGCTTGTCCTCGTCGTAGACGTGGCCGTGCACGATGATGCGCTCGCCCAACGGTTCGCCCTTGTGCTGCTTGGTGAGGTCATTGTCGCCTTCCTGCACCGCGTTGTGGCCGTAGACCGGGCCGGTCAGCTCCGACAGCGTGTGCGGCACCACGATCAGCGGCTGCGACGGCGAGCGCTTTACCGTGCTGCGATATGCGGGCGAGAGGTGTTTCGGGTAAACGCTGAGACTTTCTTTCGGATAAATCAGCGACATTGTTATTCTTCCTTATTAAGCAATCTTTTCGATCGCGAGCGAGACGCCCTGCCCAACGCCGACGCACATGGTGGCAAGTGCGAGCTTGCCGTCGCGCTCGTGCAGCCCGTGCGCCGCGGTGAGCACCAGCCGCGCGCCCGACATGCCGAGCGGATGGCCGAGCGCGATCGCCCCGCCATGCGGGTTGACGTGTTCGGCATCGTCGGCAAGGCCGAGCTGCCGCAGGCATGCTAGCGACTGCGAGGCAAAGGCTTCGTTGATCTCGATCAAATCATAGTCGGCGATTTTGTGCCCGAGGCGGGCCATCAACTTGCGGGTGGCCGGCACCGGGCCGATGCCCATGATGCGTGGCGGCACCGCAGCCGACGCCATGCCGAGCACGCGCGCGCGCGGCGTGAGCTTGTGCTCTTTCACGGCCGCTTCCGAAGCGAGGATCAACGCGGCGGCGCCATCGTTGACGCCGGAGGCGTTGCCCGCCGTCACCGTGCCGTCCTTGCGGAACGGCGTCTTGAGTTTGGTGAGTTGTTCGATCGACGTATCCGGGCGCGGATGCTCGTCGCGGTCGACCAGCACCGGTCCGGCTTTGCCGCCGGGCGCCTCGACCGGTACGATCTCGGTGGTGAAAAACCCGCGTCCTTCCGCCGCACCGGCACGCTGCTGCGAGCGCAGGGCAAATTGGTCCTGATCGGCGCGGCTGATCTGGAACTCCTCCGCCACGTTCTCAGCCGTTTCCGGCATCGAATCGACGCCATATTGCTGCTTCATCAGCGGATTGATGAAGCGCCAACCGATGGTTGTGTCGTAGATTTCGTTCGAGCGCGAAAAGGCTTCCTGCGCCTTGCCCTGCACGAAGGGCGCGCGCGTCATCGATTCGACGCCGCCGGCGATGGCGAACTCCATCTCGCCGGCGCGGATGGCGCGCGCGGCGGTGCCGACCGCCTCCATGCCCGAGCCGCACAGCCGGTTGAGCGTCACGCCCGGCACGCTGACGGGAAGGCCCGCGAGCAGCAGCGCCATGCGCGCAACATTACGGTTGTCCTCGCCGGCCTGATTGGCACAGCCGAAGAACACGTCGTCGAGCTTTTCCCAATCGACGTGCGTATTGCGCTTCATCAGCGCCTTGATCGGCACGGCGGCGAGATCGTCGGTGCGCACCTTGGCGAGCGCGCCGCCGTAGCGGCCGATCGGCGTGCGCGCCGCGTCGCAGATGAAGACCTCGCGCGTGGCCATCACGCCGCCTCCGCATGTGCGCGGTTGGTGCGCGCATGCAGATCGCGCAGCACTTCGAGCTCTTTCGCCGTCGGCGGCGGCGTCTCGGCGACTTTCGCCGCGAACTTCACCTGCCAGCCGGTATTCTCCTGGATCTGCTCGCGCGTCACGCCGGGATGGATCGACACCACCGTCATTTCCTTGATTTCCGGATCCGGCTCGAACAGGCACAGATCGGTGATCAGCCGCGTCGGACCTTTGGTCTTGACGCCCAGCCTGGCGCGCGAGTCGCCGCCGGTGACATGACCGATCGAAGTGACGAAATCGAGCTTCTCGACGAAGCCGCGCTTGCCCTGCGCCATGATGATGAAGATCTCGCCGCAGGAGGTCGCGATCTCCGGCGCGCCGCCACCGCCGGGTAGCCGCACCTTCGGCTTGTCGTAGGGGCCGACCACCGTGGTGTTGAGATTGGCGTATTTGTCGATCTGCGCGCCGCCGAGGAAGCCGACTTTGATGCGGCCACCTTGCAGCCAGTAGCGGAACATCTCCGGCACCGGCACGGTGGTGATCGCGGTCTCGCACAGTTCGCCGTCGCCGATCGACAGCGGCAGAATGTTCGGCTTGGTGGCGAGCGTGCCGGATTCGTAAATGAGCGTGATGCCAGGCGCATGTGTCAGACGGGCGAGGTTGCAGGCCGCGGAAGGTTGCCCAATCCCGACGAAACAGACGTCGTCGTTCTTGAGCGCACGCGCCGCCGCGATCGTCATCATTTCATTCGGCTTGTAATCGACCATTGCTGTCACTCCGCCGCCGTGCGGACCTTGCGCACGTGCTCGGCAAATACGTCGGGACCCTTGTCCAGAACGTTCTGTTTCATCCAGGCAAGGAAACTATCGCGCTCGCGCGAGATGTCTTCCCACTGCTTGTAGTAGGCGTTGTTGCGCGGGTAATAGCCCTGTGCGTAGGACGGGAACGCGCCGCCCGGCACCTCGACCACATGACCGACGGTCCAGTGCGGCAGCACCACCGCGTTCAAGCTGCGGTCGGGCGGCAGCTCGTCGACAATCTCTTCGACCGTGACCACCGAGCGCTTGGAGGCGAGCACCGCTTCCTTCTGCACGCCGAGCACGCCCTCGATCATGACATTCCCGGCGCGGTCGGCGCGCTGGGCGTGAATCACGGCGACGTCCGGCCGGTGCGCCGGAACGGTGGCAAGCTTCTCGCCGGTGTACGGGCAGGTGATGTATTTGATCTTGGCATTCACCTTGGGCAGATCGCCGCCGATATAGCCGCGGAACACCGCGCAAGGCAGACCGGCGGCGCCCGCCTCATAGGCGTTGGCCATGGCGGCGTGCGAATGTTCCTCGACCTCAAGCTTATGCGGCCAGCCGTTCTCGACCGCGTCGCGAAAGCGATAGAGCGAGCCGACGCCCGGATTGCCGCCCCATGAAAACACCAGCCTGGTCGCGCAGCCCATACCGATGAGCTGGTCGTAGATCAGGTCCGGCGTCATGCGGATCAGCGTCAGGTTCTTGCGCTTCTGGCGGATGATCTCGTGGCCGGCGGCGTGCGGGATCAGGTGGGTGAAGCCTTCCACGGCCAGCGTATCGCCATCGCGGACAGTTGCCTCAATGGCCTCGGCAAGGGACGAAATACGCGCCATACGGAGTTTCCCGGTTTTCGGCCCCGTATTTACGGCTGCCTATAGGCAGGGTCAAATGGCGCTCGTGTCGTCGAGGCACCAATAACGACGATGCCGGGGATGAAATGCCGAGCCCGAACCGCATGACCGAACCGGCTGCCGCACCGCTGCGCGCGGTGCGCCTCGGCACGGCCGACGCCGTCATCGAGCGCAAGGCCGATGGCGTCATCCATATCCGCGCCGGCCAGCCGCTCGGCGCCTATCACGGCAAGCTCACCGAGCCGCTGGAGCGCTGGGCAAGCGAAGCGCCCGAACGCGTGTTCCTGGCGCAGCGCGGCGCGGACGATCGATGGCGCAAGCTTTTCTATGCCGAGGTGCTCGACAGCGTGAAACGTATCGGCGCTGCACTGCTGCGGCGCGGACTGTCGGCCGAGCGGCCGATTGCCATCATCTCCGGCAACGACATCGAACATGCTCTGCTCGCGCTCGCTGCCATGTACGTCGGCATTCCTTATGCGCCGATCTCGCCGGCCTATTCGCTGCTGTCGGGCGACTTCGGCCGATTGCGCATGATCATGGAGCTGCTGACGCCCGGCCTGGTGTTCGCCAGCGACGGTTTGCCGTTCGCACGCGCGATCTATGCCGCCGTGCCGGACGAGATCGAGCTGGTGGTGACGCGCAATCCACTCGGCGACCGTGAAACGACATTGTTTACCGACTTGCTCGGCCCCGAAGACGCCGCCGGCGTCGCGCAAGCGCATGCCGCGGTCACGCCCGACACCGTCGCCAAATTCCTGTTCACCTCCGGCTCGACCGGCACGCCGAAAGGCGTGATCAACACTCAGCGCATGCTGTGCGCGAACCAGGCGATGCTCGCCGCCGGCTTCTGCTTCGTCGCCGACGAGCCGCCCGTGGTGGTGGACTGGCTGCCGTGGAGCCACACCTTCGGCAGCAATCACAATTTCAACCTGGTCCTCGTCAACGGCGGCTCGCTCTATATCGACGACGGCAATCCGACGACGCCGGGCGCGGCGAAGACCGCACGCAATCTGCGGGACATCGCGCCGACCATCTACTTCAACGTACCGAAAGGCTACGAGGCGCTGGTGCCGCATTTCCGCGCCGACGAGACGCTGCGCCGGAACTTTTTTTCGCGGCTCACGGTGCTGTTCTATGCCGGCGCCGGCCTCAACCAGACCACCTGGGGCGATCTCACCCGGCTTGCGATCGAGACCACCGGCGAGCGCATCATCTTTCTATCCTCGCTCGGCTCGACCGAGACCTCGCCGCTCGCGCTCGCCTGCACCTGGGACTTCGACCGCGCTGGTAATATCGGCCTGCCGGCGCCGGGCGTCGAGCTCAAGCTGGTGCCAAACGAGGGCAAGCTGGAGGCGCGGCTGCGCGGTCCGCACATCACGCCCGGCTACTGGCGGCAAGAGGATCTGACGCGCGAGGCCTTCGACGAAGAAGGCTTCTACAAGATCGGCGACGCGCTGACATTCGCCGATCCAGACGATCCGCTGAAGGGTCTGCTGTTCGACGGCCGCATCGCCGAGGACTTCAAGTTGGCGACCGGCACTTGGGCGAGCATCGGCCCCTTGCGCGCGCGCTTCATCGATTTCTGCGCGCCATACGTGCGTGACGTGGTCCTGGCCGGTCCCGACCGCGACGACATCACCGCGCTGGTGTTTCCCGATATCGAGGCCTGCCGCAAGCTCGCCGGCCTCGGCCCCGAGGCGGCGCCGGATGCGATCGTACAAAATGCGAAGGTGCGCGCGAAATTCTCCGAGTTGCTGAGCAAGCTCGCCGCCATGAGCCCCGGCTCCTCGACCCGCGTCGCGCGCGCGTTGCTGATGGCCGAGCCGCCGTCGATGGACAAGAGCGAGGCGACCGACAAAGGATCGATCAATCAGCGCGCGGTGTTGATGAACCGCGCCGCGCTGGTGGACGAGCTCTATGCAACGCCGCTATCGTCGCGGGTGATAACAGCGGGAGCGACCTGATGGACGTCAAAGGACATGCGGCAATCGTCACCGGCGGCGCATCCGGGCTTGGCGCGGCCACTGCGCGCACGCTGGCGGCCGCGGGAGCCAAGGTCGCGATTGTCGATGTGAACGAAAAAGCGGCGGCGGAGATTGCGGCCGAGATCAAGGGCATCGTCATCACCTGCGACGTCGCCGACAGCGCGGCCGGCGAAGCGGCCGTGAAGAAAGCCGCCGCTGCACACGGCCCCGCGCGCATCCTGGTCAATTGCGCCGGTGTCGGTCCCGCCAAGCGCATCGTCGGCCGTGACGTGCCGATGCCGCTGGCCGACTACGAGCGCGTCATCCGCGTCAACCTGATCGGCACCTTCAACATGATGCGGCTGGTGGCGGCCGGCATGCAGGCGCTGCCCGCCTTTGCAGACGGCGAGCGCGGCGTCATCGTCTCGACCGCGTCGGTCGCCGCCTTCGAAGGCCAGATCGGGCAAGCCGCCTATTCGTCGTCGAAAGGCGGTGTCGCCGCGCTCACGCTGCCGGCGGCGCGCGAGTTCGCGCAATTCGGCATCCGCGTGCTGGCGATCGCGCCCGGCATCTTCGGCACGCCGATGCTGCGCGCGCTGCCGCAGGAAGCGCAGGATTCGCTCGGCGCCGCCGTGCCGTTCCCCAAGCGTCTGGGCGAGCCGCGTGAGTTCGCCGCGCTGGTGATGCATTGCATCCATAACGGCTATCTCAACGGCGAAGTGATCCGCCTCGACGGCGCATTGCGCCTGGCGCCGCGCTGATGGCTTTCAGCAATAGCCGCACCGTGCGCGTCGAGTGGGGCGATTGCGACCCCGCCGGAATCATCTTTTACCCGCGCTATTTCGAGATCTTCGACGCCGCGACCGCCGCGCTGTTCGAGCGCGCGCTCGGCATCACCAAATTCGAAATGTTCAAGACCTTGCCTTTCGCCGGCTTCCCGCTGGTGCGCACGCGCGCGAAGTTCATCAAGCCGACGCGCTTCGGCGATGACGTGACGGTGGATTCGACCATCACGTTCGGGCGATCGAGTTTCGAGGTCGAGCATCACCTGAGCTTGAAGGGCGTTCTCTGCGTCGAAGCCGCGGAGACGCGCGTGTGGATCGTGCGCGATGCCGCGACCGGCGACATGAAATCGCACCCGGTTCCGGACGACGTGCTGGCGAAATTCCGCTAATCGATCCCGGCCGCGATCGTCTTCAGGATCGTGATGAAGCGCTTGCGGTCGCTGCGGCCGATCAAGCGGTCGAGATTGCGCTCGTGCCGGCGCGCGCAGCGCGTGAGCTCGGTCAGCGTCTTCTTGCCGGCCAGCGTGAGATTGAGCCGATAGGCGCGGCGGTCGTTGCGCGTCCGGTTGCGCTCGACCAGGCCGCGCCGCACCAAATCCTCGACCACCGGCGTGACGCTCGATTTGTCGCGGCCGCTCGCCTGCGACAGCTCGGTCTGGCTGATGCCGGGATTGCGCGCGATCAGCGTCAACGCAGCAAAGCGGCCGGGGCTTTCGCCGATCGCCAGCGAGCGGCGCGAAAAAGCCTGGAAGGCGGCTTCCTGCGCCATGCGCAAGTTGAAGCCGACCCAATGGTCGAGCGGCCCGAATTTGATCGATTCGGCAACGACTTCGCCATTCTTGCCGCGCCGGCGCTGCGGTTTGCGTTCGCTCACATCCATCCTATTAGTTTGGCGTCAAACCAACTTTACATTCACACCGTAATCCGGCTCAATTGCCGCAAAAGATGGCACGGTTGCCATCACAAAACCATGGGGAGGAATTGCATGAAAACCCGTTTTGCGGTTGCCGCCGCCGCTTTCGCCGCGTTGCTCGGCGCGGCCGGCGCGCAGGCGCAGGAGAAAACCTACGAACTCAAGCTGTCGCACTGGGTGCCGGCGTCGCATCCGCTGCAGAAGGCGCTGGAAGAATGGGGCGCCAATGTCGAGAAGGCGTCCGGCGGCACGCTGCATTATAAGGTTTATCCGGCGCAGCAGCTCGGCAAGGCCTTCGACCATTATGACATGGCGCGCGACGGCATCGCCGACCTCACTTACATCAATCCCGGCTATCAACCCGGCCGCTTCCCGATCATCGCTGCCGGCGAATTGCCGTTCCTGATTTCGGCCACCGAAGGCGGCACGCGCGGGCTCGACGAATGGTACCGCAAATACGCGGCCAAAGAGATGAAGGACGTCAAGTTCTGCCTCGCCTTCATCCACGCGCCGAGTTCGTTCCATTCGAGCGAGAAGAAGATCGTCGTCCCAGCGGACATCAAGGGCATGAAGGTCCGCCCGGCGGATGCCACCATAGCGACCTTCGTCACCCAGCTCGGCGGCACCAACGTCAATTCCTCCGCGCCGGAAGTGCGCGACATCATGGAGCGCCATGTCGCCGACGCGGTGACGTTCCCGTGGGGTTCGCTGGTGCTGTTCGGCATCGACAAGGTCACGAAGTATCACATGGATGCGCCGCTCTATGTGACCACCTTCGCCTTCGTATTCAACAAGGCCAAATATGACGAGATGTCGCCGCGTCAGAAAAAGGCGATCGACGACAACTGCAACAACGATGCCGCCGCCCGCGTCGGCGGTCCGTGGGGCAAGTTCGAGGACGCCGGCATCGACAAGGTGAAGGCCGAGCCCGGGCAGGAAGTCTACAAGCTTACGCCCGCGCAAACGGCGGAGTGGAAGAAGGCGGCCGAGCCGCTCGAGAAGAGCTGGGCGGATGGTGTTAGAAAAGCCGGCGTCGATCCGGACGCGGCGATGAAGGAACTGCGCGCCGATCTCGCCAAGTATAACGCGCTGGCGAAATAACGCCGGGCAGTGCGGCCTTAGCGGTCGCGTCGGACACGGCGGCGGGCAAGTCCCGCCGCCGATTGCCGTTGCGAGCGGACCGGAGCGGGCATGAAACGCAAATACATGGACGGCTTCATCGACACGATCGAATGGATCGCGGCGGGCTTCGTCGGCATCGTGGCGGCCGATATTTTTCTCTCGGTGCTGCTGCGCAACCTGTTCAATTATTCGATCCCCAACTCGTTCGATTTCGGGCGGTTGCTGCTCGGCATTCTCATCTTCTGGGGAATCGCGGCGACGTCCTATCGCGGCGGACACATCACCGTCGACCTCGTTTGGGCCAATGTCGGTCCGAAATATCAGCGCATGATCGATGTGTTTGCGACGCTCGTGCTGTTGTTCGTGGTGACGGTGCAGACCTACACGCTGTTCGACAAGGTGCGCGGCACCTATTACGACAACGTGCTCACCTTCGATCTGCGCTTGCCGACCTGGCCGTTCTTCGCGGTCGCCTGGGCGGGCGACGTGTCGGCCGTCTTGCTGATCGCCATCCGCACCTACCGGCTGATTGTCCAGCCGCAACTGATGAATGAAGCCAAAGTCAAACCGGTCGAATGAGGCGCTAGGCGATGAGCACCGACGCCGTCGCGATCATAGGCTTCATCGCCCTGTTTTCGCTGATGATGATGCGCGTGCCGGTCGGCATGGCAATGGGATTGGTCGGCGTGTCCGGCTTCGCATACCTGGTCGACGGCACCGCCGCCCTTAAGCTGGTCGGCCAGACTTCGATGCGCACGGTCACCGACTATACGTTCGGCGTCATCCCGATGTTTCTGCTGATGGGCATGTTCATGTCGAATTCCGGCATGAGCCGCGACCTGTTCAAGGCCGCCAACGGGTTCGTCGGGCATTTGCGCGGCGGCCTGGGATTCGCCACGGTCGTCGCCTGCGCCGGTTTTGCCGCGATCTGCGGCTCATCGGTCGCCACCGCCGCGACGTTTTCCGCCGTCGCCTATCCGGAGATGCGCCGCTTCGGCTATCCGCAGAGCTTCGCCACCGGCGTGATCGCCGCCGGCGGCACGCTCGGCGCCATGCTGCCGCCGTCGATCGTGCTGGCGGTCTACGGCATCATCACCGAGCAGGACATCGGCAAGCTGTTCATCGCCGGCATCGTACCCGGCATGCTTGCCATGACGATGTATCTCGCCACGATCTTCATGATCGGGCGTGTGCGGCCGAAATTTCTGCCGGCCGGTCCGCGCGTCCCCTGGCGGCAGCGCTTCAGCGGGTTGAAGGACATCGTGGCGCCGCTGCTGCTGTTTGTGTTCGTGATCGGCGGGCTTTACGGCCTGCCGTTCCTGCCGCGTTTCACGCCGACCGAAGCCGGCGGCGTCGGCGCATCTGGCGCGTTCCTGATCGGGGTGTTCACCCGCCGGCTCGATAAAGACAAGATTTTGGCCTCGCTGCTGCAGGCGACGCGCACGGCGGCCGCCGTGTTCACCGTGCTGATCGGCGCCTTGATCTTCGGTTATTTCCTCACCATCACGCAGACGCCGCAAAAGGTCACCGAGTTCCTGACCGGCCTCGGGCTCGGTTCCTACGGCGTGCTGGCGCTCATCATGCTGATGTATCTGGTGCTCGGCTGCCTGATGGACGCCATGGCCATGATCATCCTGACTGTGCCGATTATCTTTCCCGTCATCACGCACCTCGGCTTCAACCCGATCTGGTTCGGCGTCATCATCGTGATGACGGTGGAACTGGGGCTGATCCATCCGCCGGTCGGCATGAACGTGTTCGTGATCAAAAGCGTGGTGAAGGACGTGAGTTTTTCCACGATTTTCAAAGGCGTGATCCCGTTCATCCTCACCGACTTGATCCGCTTGGTGATCCTCATCGCCTTTCCTATTATCGCGCTCTGGCTGCCCTCGCATATGTAGCCGGTGGCGGCTATAATAGTTGGGGGCCAAACTATCGGTTCGTGCATGGAACGCTCGTTCAAGAAGGAAGTGCAGGCGCTCAAGCTGGGGGACGGCGAGACCTTCCGCGGCGAAGGCATCCTCGCGGTCACCAAGGCGCTGCTGCAGTCGGGCGTCTCCTACGTCGGCGGCTATCAGGGCGCGCCGGTGTCGCATCTGCTCGACGTGCTGGTGGACGCCGAGGACATCATGTCCGAGCTCGGCGTGCATCTGGAGACCTGCTCGAACGAAGCGTCCGCCGCCGCCATGCTGGGCGCCTCGATCAACTATCCGCTGCGCGGCGCGGTGACTTGGAAATCGATCGTCGGCACCAATGTGGCCGCCGACGCGCTGTCGAATCTGGCCTCGCCCGGCGTCGTCGGCGGCGCCATGATTATCTTGGGCGAGGACTACGGCGAAGGCGCCAGCGTCATCCAGGAGCGCTCATATGCTTACGCGCTGAAATCCTCGATATGGCTGCTCGACCCGCGCCCCGATCTGCCTTCGATCGTGCGCACAGTCGAGAAGGGCTTCGAGCTGTCGGAAGCGAGCCACGCGCCGGTCATGCTCGAGCTGCGCATCCGCGCCTGTCATGCCACGGGCGAATTCGCCGCGAAGGATAACCGCAAGGGCGTCGTCTCCGGCCTCAACAAGCTCGCCGGCCCGCCGCGTTTCGAATACGGACGGCTCGCGCATCCGCCGGTGATCTTCACGCAGGAAAAGCTGAAGGTCGAGGAGCGGTTGCCGGCGGCGCGCAAATTCATCCGCGAGCAGAAACTCAACGAAATCGTCGATGGCGATGTCGCCGATGTCGGCATCATCGTCATGGGCGGGCTCACCAACAGCGTGCTGCGCGCGCTTGAGCGTGTCGGCCTCGCCGACGTATTCGGCGTCTCGCGCATTCCCTTGCTGGTCTTGAACGTGGTTTATCCGCTGGTGCCGGAAGAGATCACCAGCTTCTGCGCGGGCAAGCGCGCCGTGCTGGTGGTCGAGGAGGGCAATCCGGCCTACATCGAAGATGCGGTCAATGTCGAATTGCGCCGCGCCGACCTGCAAACCAAAGTGCTCGGCAAAGGTTTGCTGCCCATGGCCGGCGAATATTCATCCGATGCGCTCCTCGAGGGCCTCGCGGCTTTCCTGCAAGCGACCAAGCCGGCCGGCCTCGATGCCGACACGCTGGCGGAAAAAGCGCGCGGCCTGATCGCGCACAAGGCGAAAGCCGCGGCGGCGCTTGGCGCTCTGCCGCCGCGCCCGCCCGCCTTCTGCACCGGCTGCCCGGAGCGGCCGGTGTTCTCGGCTATCAAGCTGATGCAGCGCGAGCTTGGGCCCACGCACATCTCGGCCGACATCGGCTGCCATTCATTTGCGACCTTCGCGCCGTTCTCGCTCGGCAATTCCATCCTCGGCTACGGCATGTCGCTCGCCAGCGCTGCGGCGGTGACGCCGAACATGGAAAGGCGCCCGATCGCGATCATGGGCGACGGCGGCTTCTGGCACAACGGCCTGATCACCGGCGTCGCCTCCAATCTGTTCAATAAAGGCGACGGCGTGCTGATCGTGATGCAGAACGGATACGCCTCCGCCACCGGCCAGCAATACATCCCATCGAGCACGACGAGCCGTGACGGTCCGACGCCCGGCGTCGATATCGAGCAGACGTTGCGGTCGATGGGCGTGAGATGGCTGCGCACGGTGCGCACCTACGGCGTCAGCAAGATGGTGAAGACGCTGAAGGAGGCGATGCGCACCGCCGAGAAAGGCCTCAAGGTCATCATCGCCGACGGCGAATGCCAGCTCGCGCGCCAGCGCCGCGTGCGCGCCGAGGATGCCGAGAAGCTCAAGCGCGGCGAGCGCGTCACCCACGCCCGCTACGGCGTCGACGACGAGATCTGCACCGGCGATCATTCCTGCATCCGGCTGTCGGGCTGTCCGTCGCTCACAGTGAAGCCCTCGCCCGACCCGCTGCGCACCGACCCCGTTGCAACGGTGGTGGAGAGTTGCGTGGGCTGCGGGCTGTGCGGCGAGGTCGCGCATGCCGCCGTGCTCTGTCCGTCGTTCTACCGCGCCGAGATCGTGCGCAACCCGAACTGGCGCGACCGCCTGATGCACCGCCTGCGGCTGAAGGTGATCGGCTGGCTCGGCGGCTACGACGGCAAGGTGGCCGCATGACGATGCGGCCGATCACGATCCTAATCGCCGCGCTCGGCGGCGAAGGCGGCGGCGTGCTCACGGGCTGGATCGTGGAAGCGGCGGCGGCGGCGGGTTTCCCGGTGCAATCGACCTCGATCCCCGGCGTCGCACAGCGCACCGGCGCCACCACCTATTACATTGAAATTTATCCCGTCGCCGCGCGCGAATTGAACGGCAAGCGGCCGGTGCTGGCGCTCACCCCCGGCGTCGGCGACATCGATATCGCGGTGACCAGCGAACTGCTGGAAGCCGGCCGCACGGTGGCCAACGGCTTCGTCACGCCCGAGCGCACCTTCGTCATCGCCTCGACCAGCCGCTTCTATGCCATGGACGAGAAGATCGCCATGGGCGACGGCCGCTTCGATGAAGCGAAGCTGACCAAGATCATCAAGGACCATTCGCGCGAGGCGGTGTTGATCGACATGGCGCGGCTGGCGCAGCAGAGCGGCTCGATCGTCAACGCGGTGATGCTCGGCGCCATCGCCGGCTGCGGAAAGCTGCCGGTCACGGCCGAGCAGCTCGAAGCCGCGATCCGCGCCGACGGCAAGCAGGTCGACGCCAACGTGCGCGGCTTCCGCGCCGGCCTCGATGTCGCGCGCGCCAAAGTGCAGCCGGCCAAAATCCCCGACAGGAAAAAGCACGCCGCCGCCACCCGCCAATCGCTCGAGCAGGCGGTGGCCTGGACATTTCCAGCGCTGGCGCAAGCGACCGCACAGGAAGGCGTGCGCCGCCTGGTACCCTATCAGAGCGCCAATTACGCGCGGCTTTATCTCGATCGTCTCAAGCCAGTGATGGAAGCCGACGAAGCCGCCGGCGCCCACGGCAAGCTCTTGAAAGAAGTTTCTCGCCATCTCGCCGTGCGCATGTCGTTCGAAGACGTCGTGCGCGTGGCGCAAGCCAAGATCGCGCCGCAGCGCATGGCGCGCATTGCGCGCGAGGAATTGCGCGTCAAGGACGAGCCGTTCTCGGTGCACGATTTCCTCAAACCCGGCATCGAGGAGATGTGCCAGTTGCTGCCCTCGTTCCTGGCGCGGCCAATTCTGCGCATCGCAGCGCGCCGCGGCTGGCTCGGCCGCGTCTATTTCGGCATGGAGATCAACTCGACGTCGATCTTCGGCTACTTGCGCTTCCTGATGCTGGCCAAACTGCGTCCGCTGCGGCCCTTCGGCCATCGCTACAAAGAAGAGCAAAAGGCGATCGACGCCTGGCTCGGGCTGATCGTCAAGGCGGCGAAGCATTCGACCGAGCTCGCGCTGGAAATCGCCGAATGCGCGCGGCTGATCAAAGGCTATGGCGACACGCATGCGCGCGGAGCCGCCAACTACGCCGCCATCGAGGCCCGTGTGATCCGCCCGGCGCTGGCGGGCCATATCCCAATCGCGCAGGCCGCCGACGCGGTGGCCAGCGCGCGCACCGCAGCCCTCGTCGATCCGGAAGGCGAAGGCCTCGCCAAGTGCCTTGCCGATATCGAAGGGCATGGCAGCCTCCCGATGGCGGCAGAATAGTTGCCGAAAAGGCTGCGTTGTCAGCCCCACCCCCGGTCGAGTAAAACTCTCCGCCAATAACGAGAACAGCCGCGCGCGTGCGGACATAGGGGGCAAAACACAAATGGCCGCACCGACTGGACAACGGCCGACAATCGCCGCCGAGGCTTTCCTGCGCGCGCTGGCCGATCACGGCACCGATTATTTCTTCTGCAATCCCGGCACCGATTTCCCGCCGATCGTGGAAGCCTTCAGCCGCGCCAAGAAGACCAACGCCAAGGTGCCGAAGCCCGTTCTGGTGCCGCATGAAAATCTCGCGGTCGCCATGGCGCACGGCGCCTATCTGATGAACGGCCACCCGCAGGCGGTGATGGTGCACGTCAACGTCGGCACGGCCAACACCATCAACAACCTCACCAACCTGTCGCGCGACCGCGTGCCGCTCATCCTTTGCGCCGGCCGCACCCCCATCACGGAGAAGGGCTCGTTCGGTTCGCGCTCGCGCCCGATCCATTGGGCGCAGGAGATGTTCGATCAGGCCGGCATGCTGCGCGAGCTGGTGAAATGGGATTACGAATTGCGCCAGCCCGGCCAGGTCGGCGACGTCGCGGCGCGCGCCGTGGAAGTCGCGATGGCGCATCCGCGCGGGCCGGTCTACGTGGTGCTGCCGCGCGAGCCGCTGTCGGCGCCGCTCGCCGAGCCGACCGCGCCGGTAAAAGTGCGGCCGCAAGCGGCCGATACGCATCCCGATCCGCGCAGCATCGCCACGCTCGCCGAATGGATCGTGGCGGCAGAACGGCCGCTGATCGTTGCCGCCATGCTGCCGACCGCCGCAGCCGGCGCGCTCGCGCATTTGGCCGAGCGCTGCGCCATCCCGGTGGTGACGCATAATCCGCGCACCGTTTGCCTGCCGTCGAGCCACCCGATGCATTTCGGCTTCGAGCCGGGCGCGCTGCTCACCGATGCCGATCTGGTGATCGTGCTCGAATCCGACGTGCCGTGGATTCCGCATCTGCAACATCCGCCCGCCGGCTGCCGCGTCGCGCATATCGGCGAAGACCCGTTCTTCGTGCGCTATCCGATGCGCTCGTTCCCCAGCGACCTCGCCGTGCAATCGGGCGTCACCCATGCACTGGAGGCCCTCACGTCCGCAGTCGAGTTACGGCTGCAAATGGCGGAGGCGCGCATCGCCGCCCGCCGCGCCCGCCTCACCGAGCGCATGCGCACACGGCGCGCGCAGCTCGCGAAAGATTCCGCACCCGGCCAGGCCATCTCGCCCGAATATCTCTCGCGCGCCATCGGCGAGGCCGTCGGCGAGGACGCCATCATCTTCAACGAATACCCGCTGCGGCCCGATCATTGCGCGCGCGAGAAAGCCGGCAGCTTCTTCGCGCTCGGACCGGCCGGCGGACTCGGCTGGGGCTTCGGCGCCGCGCTCGGCGCCAAGCTCGCCGCGCCCGACAAGCTCGTCGTCGCCACGCTCGGCGACGGTGCCTATATGTTCAGCAATCCGACCGTCGGCCACTGGGTTGCCGCCAAGCACGACCTGCCGATCCTCACCGTCGTGTTCAACAACAGCCGCTACGGCGCCGTGCGCAACGCCACGCTCTCGATGTTCAAGGACGCCGTCGCCGGCGAGAACGATGGCCGCCTGCTGGCCGACCTCGATCCGGCGCCGCCTTATGACGAAATCGCACGCCTGCAGGGCGCCTATGCCGAACGCGTGGAGAAACCGTCCGATCTGCCCGACGCGCTCGCGCGCGCCCGCGACGCCGTCGTAAACGGCCGCCGCCAGGCGCTGCTCAACGTCATCACGCCTTATTGAGAACAACCGTCACGGAGAAGCGTAATGCGTATCGACGCCTACACTCATTTCATCCCCGAGAAGTTCTTCAACAAGATCGTGGAAAGCGGCCACGCCGATATCGGCAAGCGCGTGCGCGAAATTCCCTCGATCCACGATCTGGATGTCCGCAAAAAGGTCGTCGACAAGTTCAAGGACTATGCGCAGATCCTTTCTTATCCGATGCCGCCGATCGAGCTTTTGGCCAAGGGCGAGCAGATCAACGAATACTGCAAGCTGGTGAACGAGGGCTTCGTCGACATCTGCGCCAAGAATCCCGACCAATTCCCCGGCTGGGTGGCGGAGGCGCCGATCGGCGCGCCCGATGCCGGCGCGCGCGAATGCGAACGCGCAATCAAGAGCGGCGCGCTCGGCGTGCAGATCCACACCAACATCGCCGGCAATCCGCTCGATGCGCCCGAATTCGAGCCGTTCTGGGAGACCATGAACAAGTTGAACAAGCCGGTTTGGCTGCACCCGGCGCGCGGCGCCAATTTCCCGGATTATCTGTCGGAGAAAAAATCGAAATACGAAATCTGGTGGACGTTTGGCTGGTCCTACGAGACCGCCGCGGCCATGGCGCGGCTGGTGTTCTCCAAAATCATGGACAAATACCCCAACCTGAAGATCATCACCCACCATTTCGGCGGCATCGTGCCGATGCTGGAAGGCCGCATCGGCCCGGGCTGGGACCAGCTCGGCGCACGCACCTCGGATGAGGACCTGGGCGCGCTACTCAAAGAGCTCAAGAAGCGGCCGCTCGATTACTTCAAGCACTCGTTCTATACCGACACCGCAGTGTTCGGCGGCGAGCCGGCGACGCATTGCGGGCTGGCCTTCTACGATCTCGACAAGATCGTATTCGCCTCCGACTGCCCGTTCGATCCGGAGAAAGGCACCATGTATGCGCGCGAGACGTTGCGCATCATCGAGGACATCGACATGCCGAAGGCCGACAAGGAGAAGATCTGGCACGGCAATCTGGAACGGATCACCGGCGCGATGTTCAAGAGCTAGTCCCGATCAGAACGGGCGCATTTTTTCACCCTCGTCATGGCAGGGCTTGTCCCGGCCATCTCGCGCTCAGGGAGACAGGGTGCCTTCCCGAGCGGGGTCGCCTGGACGGGCCCGGCGATGAGAGCGTGGATCAGGCTGCCGAAGCCGTGAAATGCGCCGTTGGCTCTGCTAAGCTCCGCGGCCATGGCGCTGACGCATCCCATCGGCCTCAACGAGCCTGAAATCGCCCCCTGGCGGGACGCCGCCGCAAGGCGACGGACGCGTGACCCCGGTGATGGAGCAATACATCGAGATCAAAGCCGCCAATGCGGACTGCCTGCTGTTCTACCGGATGGGCGACTTCTACGAATTGTTCTTCAAGGACGCCGAAACCGCCTCGCGCGCGCTCGGCATCGTGCTCACCAAACGCGGCAAACATCACGGCCGCGACATCCCGATGTGCGGCGTGCCGGTGGTGCGCGCCGACGAATATCTGCACCGCCTGATCGCGCTCGGCCACCGCGTCGCGGTGTGCGAGCAACTCGAGGATCCGGCGGAGGCGAGGAAGCGCGGCGCCAAAAGCGTGGTGCGGCGCGACGTGGTGCGGCTGGTGACGCCCGGCACGCTCACCGAGGACACGCTGCTCGACGCAAAGCGCAACAATTACCTGCTGGCGGTCGCGCGCGCCCGGCTTTCGTCAGTCGGCGAGGCGACACGTTTTGCGCTCGCCTGGATCGACATTTCGACCGGCGAATTCCGCATCACCGAGTGCGACCGCGCGGCGCTGTCGGCCGAGATCGCTCGGCTGGAGCCGAGCGAGATCATCGTTTCCGACACGCTCTATAGCGAATCCGATCTTGCGCCCTATTGGCGCTCGCTGCCGGCGGTGACGCCGCTCACACGCGATGTATTCGATGCGGCCACCGCCGAGCGGCGGCTGACGTCGTTCTTCGCGGTCGCCACCAGCGAGGCCTTCGGCGCGTTGACGCGGCTCGAGCTGACGGCGGCGGCGGCCTGCGTGACTTATGTGGAGCGCACACAGATCGGCAAGCGTCCGCCGCTGTCGCCGCCGTTGCGCGAAAGCGCCGGCGCCACCATGGCGATCGATCAGGCCACACGCGGCAATCTCGAACTGATGCGCACGCTTGCCGGCGAGCGGCGCGGCTCGCTTCTGGATGCCATCGACCGCGGCGTAACGCCCGCCGGTTCGCGTTTGCTGGCGCAACGGTTGTCGGCGCCGCTCACCGATCCGGCGGCGATCGACAAGCGGCTCGATGCGGTCGCCGCCTTTGTTACGGATGCGGCCTTGTGCGCCGAGACGCGCTCGCGGCTCGCCGCCGCGCCCGATCTGGCGCGTGCGCTGGCCCGTATCGCGGTCGGCCGCGGCGGTCCGCGCGATCTCGCTGCCATCCGCGATGGCATCCTCGCCGCCGCCGATCTCGCCCGCGCGCTCGGCGCGCTGAAGGAGCCGCCGGCGGAAATCGCGTTAGCCATGCAATCCTGTTGCCGTCCGGACGGCATGCTGGCGGCCGAATTGTCCGCGGCGCTCGCCGCCGAATTGCCGGCGTTCAAGCGCGACGGCGGCTTCGTGCGCGGAGGCTACGACAAAGCGCTCGATGAGCTGCGCGCATTGCGCGACGAATCCCGCCGCGTCATCGCTGCCTTGCAGGCGCGCTATGCGGAAGAGAGCGGCGTGCGCGGCCTGAAGATCCGCCACAACAACGTGCTTGGCTATTTCGTCGAGGTCACCGCCCAGCACGGTGATAAACTGATGGCTGCGCCGCTCAACGCCACCTTCATCCACCGCCAGACGCTCGCCGGCCAGGTGCGCTTCACCACCACCGAGCTCGGCGAGCTGGAGGCCAAGATCGCCAGCGCCGCGGAACGCACGCTTGGCCTGGAGCTCGATATTTTCGAGCGGTTCGCGAGCCGCGTCATCGCCGAGACCGAGGCGATCAAGGACTGCGCCGAGGCGCTTGCCCGCCTCGACGTTGCCGCAGCCCTCGCGCATCTCGCTTCGGAACGCGACTACACGCGGCCGCACGTCGACGACTCGCTCTCCTTCATCATCGAGGGCGGCCGCCACGCCGTGGTCGAGCAAGCGCTGGCGAAGGACGGCACGCCGTTCGTCGCCAATGATTGCGACCTGTCGCCGCGACCCCCTCCCTACCCTCCCCCGCAAGCGGGGCGGGGTAGGGAGGGGGCTGGCCGCATCTGGCTGATCACCGGGCCTAACATGGCGGGCAAGTCCACCTTCCTGCGGCAGAACGCGCTGATCGCGATCCTCGCGCAAATGGGCTCTTTCGTGCCGGCCAAGACCGCGCGTATCGGCGTCGTCGACCGGTTGTTCTCGCGCGTCGGCGCCGCCGACGATCTCGCGCGCGGCCGCTCGACCTTCATGGTCGAGATGGTGGAGACCGCAGCCATCCTCAATCAGGCAGGCAGCCGCGCGCTGGTGATTCTGGACGAGATCGGCCGCGGCACCGCGACCTTCGACGGCCTGTCGATTGCCTGGGCGACCGTCGAGCATCTGCACGACGTCAACACATGCCGCGCGCTGTTCGCCACGCATTTCCATGAGCTGACCGCGCTCGCTGCCCGGCTCGGCCGCCTGCACAACGCCACCGTGAAAGTGAAGGAGTGGCAGGGCGACGTGGTGTTCCTGCACGAGGTCACTGCCGGCGCCGCCGACCGCTCCTATGGCATCCAGGTCGCCAAGCTCGCCGGGCTTCCCTCGAGCGTGATCGAGCGCGCCAAGGTCGTGCTCGCCAAGCTCGAGCAGGAGGACCGCACCGCGCCGAAAGGCTTCGAGGATCTGCCGCTGTTCGCCGCGCCCTACAAGCCGTCGGCGGAACTGCAGGAGGCCGCACACGATCTCATCGCCGCGGCGATTGCCGCGCTCAATCCCGACGACATGTCGCCGCGCGAAGCCATGGAAGCGCTCTACCGGCTGAAAGAGCAGCTGGCCAAGACATATAAAGAGTCATGATGAACATCGCCGAGCGCACGCGCCTCCATGCGCCGGCGGAGGCGCAAAGCTGGCTCGCAAAATTCGAAGCCGCCTTGCAGGCGCAGAACGCGGCCGCCGCGGCGGCGCTGTTCCTGGAGGATGGGCTCTGGCGCAATCTGCTGGCCTTCACCTGGACCATCCAGACCATGGCCGGCCGCGCGGCGATCGAAGCGACATTGCGCGAGACGCTGGCGCGCACCCAGCCGAAAAATTTCCGCATTCCGCCGCAGCGCACGCCGCCGCGCTGGATCGGCCGCGCCGGCAGCGACTGCATCGAAGCACTCTTCGAATTCGAGACCGCGGTCGGTCCCTGCAACGGCGCGCTGCGGCTGCGGCCCGATAACCACGGACAGCTGCGCGCCTGGACGCTGAACACCAACCTGCACGAGTTGCGCGGCTACGAGGAGGAGTTCAAGCGGCGCGCACCGCCCGACTCGACGCGCGACTTCGGCGCCGAGAACTGGCTCGACCGTCTCGAGAAGCAGCGCGCCTTTGCGGATCGCGATCCCGTCGTGCTGGTGGTCGGCGGCGGCCAGGCTGGTCTTTCGATTGCCGCGCGGCTCGGCCAGCTCCGCGTCGATGCGCTGATCGTCGACCGTCACAAGCGCGTCGGCGACAATTGGCGCACGCGCTATCACTCGCTGACGCTGCACAACGAGGTCTTCGTCAATCACCTGCCCTTTATGCCGTTCCCGCCGAATTTTCCGGTCTATATCCCGAAGGACAAGCTGGCCAACTGGTTCGAATCCTACGTCGACGCCATGGAGCTGAATTTCTGGACCGGCACCGAGCTGGTTTCTGGCAGCTATGACGACAAAGCCAAGCAATGGTCGGTGACGCTCAAGCGCGCCGATGGATCGACGCGCGTCATGCATCCGCGCCATCTCATTTTCGCGACCGGCGTCAGCAGCATTCCGTCATATCCCGATTTGCCCGGACTGAAGGATTTTGCCGGCACCGTGGTGCATTCCGGCAGCTTCGCCAATGCGGAAGCCTGGCGCGGCCGTAAGGCGCTCGTGCTCGGCACCGGCACCAGCGGGCATGACGTCGCGCAGGAGCTGCAGGCGCACGGCGCCGACGTCACCATCATTCAGCGCAGCAAGACCTACGTCGTCAGCTTGAAAGAAGCGCAGAGCGTCTACGCC
The DNA here is from genome assembly GCA_963710705.1 of uncultured Pseudomonadota bacterium. Taxonomy (GTDB): domain Bacteria; phylum Pseudomonadota; class Alphaproteobacteria; order Rhizobiales; family Xanthobacteraceae; genus Pseudolabrys. Next base: position 895,094 of record CAVQBI010000002.1, on the reverse strand, counting down.
ATTTATTCCGAAGGCATTCCGTTCGACGATTGCGATTTGCTGGCGACCTCGATGCCCTATCCGGTGCTGCAGCGCTCTTATCAGGTCTCGACCGCCAAGGGCCGCGTCGTCGACAAGGAGCTGCTTGAGGCGCTCGCCGCGCGCGGCTTCCGTCTTTGGTTCGGAGAGGACGAGACCGGCTTCCAGATGATGTATCTGCGGCGCGGCGGCGGTTATTACTTCAACGTCGGCTGTTCCGAGCTGATCATCTCCGGCAAGGTCAAGCTGCTGCAATTCTCCGATATCGATAAATTCGTCGCCGGCGGCGCGCGCCTGCGCGACGGCGGCATTGTACCGGCCGAGCTTCTGGTGCTGGCCACCGGCTACAAGAACCAGCAGGAGGCGGTGCGGCTTTATCTCGGCGATACAGTCGCCGACAAAATCGGCCCGGTCTGGGGCTTCGACGACGGCGGCGAATTGCGCAACATGTGGCGGCGCACGGCGCAGGAAGGCCTCTGGTTCACCGCCGGCTCGCTGGCGCAATGCCGGATTTTCTCGCGCTATCTGGCGATCCAGATCAAGGCATTGGAAGAAGGCTTGCTGCGTTAATTCGTCTTGCCGCGGAATTCAGGCAGCAATTCGAGTTTCGGCAGCGGCACCGCCGGCTTCGGCGTGTCGTATTTCACTTCGCGATTGACCGGGATGTCGGCGAACGGCTGCGCGCTGACCTTGACGCTGGCGATCCATGTGTCGAAGCCGCGCCACGCGACGTGCTTGTCCGCCAATGCCGCTTCGTAGACGCGCCACCACTCCGAATACATGCCGCCGATATAGGCGTGCGACACCAGGATCAGGTCCGACAGGCCGCTCGCCAGCACCTTGCCGACCACGGCGCCGAATTCCGCGCCGGTCGAGCCGCGCGCCCACAGGCTGTAATCGCAAAGCGAGCCGGTGCCCATTTCCGCGAACGGCACATTCGACACTGAAATGACGTTCGCGTGGTATTCGCGCGGCGCATAAATCGTCGCCAGCGCGCCGGCGGTGCCGCGGCCGAGCACGTATTCGATGCCGAGCGCGTCTGCCGCTCGCAGCGTATTTTCGTCGTAGGCGAAATATCGGCTGCCGAACACGCGCATCGGCTTGTGCGTGATGCGCTCGATCGCGTCCTTGGTTTCGCGCATGCGCTTGAGCTGTTCGTCGTAGGGCATATCCCAGAACGGCTTCTCGGCATCGATGCCGGAAATGACGTAGCCCTCGCCGGCCAGCCGCGCGAAATCTTCCGGATATTTGTCGAGCACGTTGGTCTGCGCCTGGATCAGCGCCGTCAGTCCGCGCTGGCCGAGCTCGCGCTCCCAATGGCGGATGCCCTCGATCTTCTCGAACTCGATGAGCATGATCAGGCCGTTGGTCGGCGTTTGCGCGCGCACCGGAGCGATGGAGCAGGCGAATACCCCCAGCGCGGTCACGCCGAGCAATCGCGCGAGGCGAGCCAATGAAAGCATGAGCGGGTTCCGTCGAGATTCGACGAATTATCCCGCGCTCGTGCCAGCGATCATTGATCTACCGCAAACTACGTGAGCTCGGCGGCGGGCGGGCGATGCGCGAGCATCATCAGCAGGCTCCAGCCGATCGACGTCAACAGCGCGAGCGCCAATCCGCCGGGATTACCGAGCGCCTCGGCGGTAAAATGGAGCACGCTGCAAGCAAAGCCGAAGCCGATGAGCCCGATGGGCGCATTGGCGAGCACCGCAGCCGCGGCCTTGCCGCCGACGCGCGGATGCATCACCAGCGCGATGCTGGTCAGCACCACCGGAAACACCGCGAGAAAGCCGCTGCCGGCCGCGCCGAGTTGGAAGCTGAAGGTGACGACGACGCCGACGAGAATAGCGACCATGACGGCGCGCAACAGAAAGTCGGGCCAGCGCGCGTGAAACGGCGGCATGCGCACGTGGCCCAGCGACCGCGTCAGCAGCACGCAGAGGCCGAGCGCCACGACGTTCATTGCCGCGGCGGGCCAAAAACCCCAATCGACCGAGTGCAGCCCGAGCACGACCAAAAACCACACCAGCATCGCGCCCGACAGGCTCCCCGCCAGCGAGCGTTTTTGCGCGAGCAACGCATAGACCACCGCCAATATGGAATTCGCCACGTTGATCGCCAGGCTCGCGATCGCGCTCTGCGCGATGAAATGCGCATCGTGATCCATGGCGAGGAAGACGTAGACCGGGCCGGCGCCGATCGGCAGCGTCGCCACCAGCCCGCCGATCACCGGGCCGGCGCGCTCGGCCGTCACCGTCGCCGCCACCACGAAGCCCGCGGTGACGGCCATTTTCACGATGAGGGTGAGCGCGAAATAAAGATCGGGGGGCATCTGCGCTTTCGCCGTCATCGCCGGGCTTGTCCCGGCGATCCCGATCAGGAGGGTATGTGCCTGCCTAAGCGAGATGGCCGGGACGAGCCCGGCCATGACGAACTCCTATCTCGTTAGCGGCTTCGTTTCAACCTGCCGGTGTCAGTACCACGCGGCCGACGATCTTTCCGGCGCGCAATTCGGCGTGCGCCTTGTTGACGTCGTCGAGCGGCCGCGTGGTCACCGGCACGTCCGGCAAGCCCTTCTTGCGCACCAGCTCCATCAGCTCGGCCATTTCGGGAATGCTGCCGAGATAGGAGCCCTGGATGGTGAGCGCGCGCATCGCGATCGGCGGCAGCGACACCGTGATGTCGCCGCCATAGAGCCCGACGATGATGTATTTGCCGCCTTTGATCAGACTGTCATAGCCGACGCGCGCGCTCGCCGAGGAGCCGACCAGATCGATCACCGCCCAGGCGCCGGCGCCGTCTTTGGTCAGCTTCATGATTTGCTGTGACGCATCCGCCGCGCCGCCATCGACGACATGCGCCGCGCCCGCCTTCTTCGCCGCTTCGCGCTTGACCGGATCGATGTCGACGACGATAGCCGAATGGCCGCCCATCTTCCGGTGCAGGCCGAGGCACATCAGGCCGAGCCCGCCGGCGCCGATGATCACCGTCGGCTCGCTCGCGATGGTCGGCACCTTCTTCAAGGCGCTGAATGTGGTGATGCCGGAACAGGCGAGCGGCGCCGCGCGCGCCGGCGCCAGATCGCCGATCTCGAATAGGTAGCGCGGATGCGGCACCAGCAGATAATCGGCATAGCCGCCATTGGAGAACACGCCGGCGCTCTTCATGGCGCGGCAGAGATTTTCCTCGCCGCGCCGGCACACCTCGCAGCTGCCGCAGCCGATCCACGGATCGGCCAAAAGCTTGGCGCCGATCTTGACGCCCTTCGCATCCGGCCCCACCGCCACCACCTCGCCGACATTCTCATGGCCGAGCGTCACCGGCAGCACCATGCCGCGGTCGGCGAGGCTCATCTTCTTGCCGCCGCCCAGATCGAAATAGCCGTCGGCCAGATGCAGGTCGCTGTGGCAGACGCCGGCCGCCAGCACCTTGAGCAGCACCTCGCTGCCCTTGGGCTCCGGGGTCGGGCCCTCGTTACATTGCAGAGGTTGGCCGCAGACGCAGACCTGGAACATGCGCATCGTTAATTCCTCCCGGCTTCTTTTTGTCGTCACCGGGCTTGTCCCGGTGACCCCGATCAGGAGCGCAGTGCCTTCCTAAGCGGGATGGCCGGGACAAGCCCGGCCATGACAAGGAACCATAATCGATAGCCAACATTCTAGGCAGTTTTCGGCCCAGTGCTGAATATCTTTCCGCTAGCCCGTGACTTGCGGGCGCGCCTCCGCTATTCCCGGTGGCCACATGAATTCCCTCGCCCTTCAATCCAGCGTGCGCGCCCCCGAGCATCCGCCCCGCAACTCAGGCGAGTTGATCGACGTGCGGGCGCTCACCGCCGAGCTGGAAAAGCTCGCGCAGGCGAAAAGCGGCAACGACCGCGAACAGCGCACGGCCGTCGCGCAGCGGCTGAAGGCCACGCTCACCGCCGGCCGCGCCAAAGCGGAGCAGTTGCTGCTGAAGGACCGCCACGGCCGCCGCTGCGCCGAGCGGCTGTGCCGGATGGAAGACGAGATCATCCGCATCCTGTTCGACTTCGCGCGCAAGCATCTCTACCCGTCGCAGAATCCGTCCGAGGCCGAGCACATGGCGGTGGTCGCCACCGGCGGCTACGGCCGAGGGCTGCAGGCGCCCGGCTCCGACATCGATCTGTTGTTCCTGCTGCCCTACAAGCAAACCGCCTGGGGCGAATCGATCGCGGAAGCGATCCTCTATTGCCTGTGGGACACCGGCCTGAAGGTCGGCCATGCCACGCGCTCGGTTGACGAGTGCATCCGCCAGGCCAAGGCGGACATGACCATCCGCACCGCCATTCTCGAAGCGCGCTTTCTGCTCGGCGACAAGAAACTGTTCGACGAGCTGGTCACGCGCTTCGACGACGAAGTGGTGCGCAACACCGCCGAGGAATTCGTTGCCGCCAAGCTCGCCGAGCGCGAAGAGCGCCACCGCCGCGCCGGCCAGTCGCGCTATCTGGTCGAGCCCAATGTGAAGGACGGCAAAGGCGGCTTGCGCGACCTGCATACCTTGTTCTGGATCGCGAAATACGTCTATCGCGTGCGCGAGCCGGACGAGCTGATCAAGCGCGGCGTATTCGACAAGCAGGAATATCAGCGTTTCCGGCACTGCGAAGACGTGCTGTGGTCGGTGCGCTGCCACATGCATTTCGTCACCGGCCGCGCCGAGGAGCGGCTGTCGTTCGACATCCAGCGCGAGATCGCGGTGCGGCTCGGCTACACCGAGCATCCCGGCATGAAGGACGTCGAGCGCTTCATGAAGCACTACTTCCTGATCGCCAAGGATGTCGGCGACTTGACCGCGATCCTGTGCGCCGAGTTGGAAGACAGCCACGCCAAGAGCGTGCCGGTGCTCAGCCGCGTGATGGCGCGGTTCCGCCCGGTCAAGCGCGTGCGGCTTGCCGGCAGCGATGATTTTCACGTCGACAAGAACCGCATCACCGTCGCCAATGCCGGCGTGTTCAAGCGCGACCCGGTCAACCTGATCCGCATCTTCCATCTCGCGCAGAAGAACAACCTCGCCTTCCACCCGGATGCGATGCGCGCGATCACGCGCTCGCTCAAGCTGATCGACGCCAAGCTGCGCGACAACGCGGAAGCCAACGCGCTGTTCCTCGACATTCTCACCTCGAAGAACGATCCGGAGACCGTGCTGCGGCGGATGAACGAAGCCGGCGTACTCGGCAAATTCATCCCGGCCTTCGGCAAGATCGTGTCGATGATGCAGTTCAACATGTACCACCACTACACTGTGGACGAGCACCTGTTGCGCTGCATCGGCGTGCTGGCGGAGATCGAGCGCGGCGGCAATCCGGACACGGCGCTCGCCAACGAGCTGATCCACAAGACCCTGCCCGAGCACCGCAAGGTGCTCTACATGACGATGTTCCTGCACGATGTCGCCAAGGGCCGGCCGGAGGATCATTCGGTCGCAGGCAGCCGGCTCGCCAAGCGTCTGTGCCCGCGGCTCGGATTTTCCGCCGCTGAGGTCGAGCTGGTGTCCTGGCTGATCGCCAATCACCTGGTGATGTCGAGCGTCGCGCAATCGCGCGATCTGTCCGACCGCAAGACCATCGAGAATTTTGCCGCTGTGGTGCAGTCGGCCGAGCAGTTGAAGCTGCTCACCATCCTCACCGTCGCCGACATCAAGGCGGTCGGCCCCGGCGTGTGGAACGGCTGGAAGGCGCAGCTCATCCGCACGCTCTATTTCGAGACCGAGCCGGTACTCACCGGCGGCTTCTCCGAGGTCAACCGCGCGCAGCGCGTGGCGCAGGCGCAGCGCGAATTCCGCGAGGCCATGAAGGATTGGCCGGCGGCGGAGCTCGAGAGCTACATCGCCAAGCACTATCCGGCCTACTGGCTCAAGGTCGACCTGCCGCACAAGATCGCGCACGCCAATTTCCTGCGCGCCGCCGACCAGGCCGGCAAGAACCTGGCGACCGCGATCGGCTTCGACAGCGGCAACGTCACCGAGCTCACGGTGATGGCGCCCGACCATCCGTGGCTGTTGTCGATCATCGCCGGCGCCTGCGCCATGGCCGGCTCCAACATCGTCGACGCGCAGATCTACACCACCACCGACGGCCGCGCGCTCGACACCATCTCGCTGTCGCGCGAATTCGAACGCGACGAGGACGAAGAACGGCGCGCCAAGCGCATCGCGGATTCGATCGAGAAGGCGCTGCGCGGCGAGTTGCGGCTGCCCGACGTGGTCGCCAAGCGCGCGCCACCGAAGGGCCGCATCAAGGCCTTCACGCTCGAGCCGACCGTCACCATCAACAACCAGTGGTCTCACCGCTACACCATGGTGGAGATTACCGGGCTCGACCGCACCGGCTTGCTTTACGAGCTGACCGCGACGCTGTCGAAGCTCAACCTCAACATTGCGAGCGCGCACGTCGCCACGTTCGGCGAGCGCGTGGTCGACGTGTTCTACGTCACCGACCTGATGGGCGCGCAGATCACCTCGCCGACGCGACAGGCGGCTATCAAGCGCGCGCTGATCGCCGTGATCGCGACCGAGCCGGAAAGCAAGACCGGCAAAGCCGCAAGCTGATCGGCTAAGCGATGACCCCATCTCCCGTTGCCATTATCGGCCTGGGTTTGATGGGCGAGGTTTATGCCAAGCGTCTGATCGACGCTGGGATCCCGGTCACCGGCTTTGACATCGACCCAGCGCGGCGGGCGCGGCTCAAGGACATTGGCGGCGTGCCCGCCGACAGCATCGCGGCACTGGCAAAGCCGGCACGCTGCATCATCATCGCCGTCTTCAACACCGAGCAAGTCGAGGACGTGATCGAGAACCATCTGCTGCCCGCGCTTGGGCCGGGCTCCAACAAGATCGTGCTGTGCATGAGCACCTGCGATCCCGACCAGGTGGCGGCCTTGGCCTCCCGCGTGATCCCGCGCGGGATCCGATATCTCGACGTGCCGGTGTCCGGCACCAGCGATCAGGTGCGCCGCGGCGACGGCGTGGCGTTGATCGGCGGCGATAAGACAATTGCCGACGAGGTCGCCCCCGTGCTCGACGCGCTGTTCGCGCGCCGCTTCCATGTCGGCAAGATCGGCGATGGCGGCCGCGCCAAGCTCGCGGTCAATTTGATCCTCGGACTGAATCGGCTGGCGCTCGCCGAAGGCCTCGTGTTCGCCGAGCGCCGCGGGCTCGATCCCGCCGCCTTCCTCGAAGTCGCGCGCGGCTCGGCCTCCTATTCGCAGGTGATGGATACCAAAGGCCCGAAGATGGTGCGCGGCGATTTCTCGCCCGAGGGCCGCGCCCGCCAGACGATGAAGGACTGCCGCCTCATGCTCGAGCAGGCCGCCGCCGCCGGCCAGCAACTCAAGATGCTCGAAGTGCACGCCGAGGTGCTGGAAGCCTGCGTCAATGCCGGCGAAGGCGAGCTCGACAACAGCGTCATTATCAATGAAGTGCGCCGGCGCGGCGCAAAGCGCTAACGCCCCGGATTTGCGCGTAGCGGCAATCGCGCGCGCGCCACGTTCAGCCATCGCGTGAGCGATGCCCGAAACTCGCCGGCCAGCAGCGGCAGCCGGCGCGTCAGCAGCCGCCAGCCAACCAACGGCAATTCGACGATGAACGGCATCATATCGTCTTTAGCAAAAACGGCGAACGTCAGCGGCGTCCGCAAGGATTTCATGAAGCCCGTGACTGACAGCTTGCGCGCGGCAATCAATTGGCAGGCGGCGATGGCATCGCGGGAGGCATAGACCCAGGACGCGCCCTCGCGGCCGCGCGCGCGCGGCACGGTCTCGCCATTGGCGAGCCGCCACAGCAGATGCGGAAAATCGACGCCGACCGCCGTGCCCAGCGAAATCCACGTCCAGTTGCGGACGTTCACGTCGAGCAGCTTGTAACGGCGGTCGCGTGAATCGTATTTGAACTCGACTTCCACCAGCCCGGTGTAGTCGAGCGATGTCAGGAAACGCACGGCCGCCTGCTCGACCTCGGCGCATTCGACGGTCTCGACCAGCGTGCTCGAATAGCCGAATTCCAGCGGATATTGCCGGGCGCGGCGGGCGACGAGTTCGGCCACGGGTTGGCCGCGGTCCCACAGCGCGGCGTAGGAAAACTGCGCGCTGCCGTCGCCCGGAATCTTTTCTTGCAGGACAACGCCGTCGTCGCCCGCAAGCGAAAACGCTTGATGGCAGCGCGCCAGCAGGGTGTCGCAGTCGTCGACGCGCCACGCCTTTGCCAGCGTGAAGGCATTGCTGCTCCAGCGCACGGCCGGCTTCAGGATCATCGGAAAACGCAATTCGTCAGCGGCGATGTCCGCGATGCTGCGTGGATAAAGGCTCCACGGATGATCGATGCCGAGCGAAGCGGCCCGCTCGTAGGTCCGCCGCTTGTCAAGCGCCCAGCGCGCGGTGTCCCAATCGGGTGTCGTGATCTTGTACAGCTGCGCGAGTTTAGCGCGCTGCTCGGCGACGAACCGCACTTCCGAATCGCCGCCGGGAATGAGCAGGCAACCGTCGAGGCCGTGGCGCCGGCCGATGGCAAGCAGCGCGTCGGCGGCGTCCGGGTGTTCCGGTCCAATCCAGCCGGCGGCGCCATGCACGTAGCGGGAAAAGCGCGTGAGCTGGTTGTCGTGCGTAACGAAGAAGGAAGGAATGCCGCGCCGGCCGAGGCTGCGCGCCACGGCCAGGCTGCCTTGAGCGCCGCCGACAATAACCGCGCCCGGTCCCGCGTTCTGTCGTTGCATCATGATGGCCTGCTGCCGCGCATGGTTATTGTGTCTGCATGGCGGCGTAGGCCACCGGCCGCGCCGCCGCCCGCGTGCGCTGCGCCATGACGGCGCGCGTCACGCTGCGCGCCGCGAAACCCGCACCCGCGACGAAGCGCGGCAGCGGCCCGAAGCTGCCGACCGCGGGAGATCCGACGAAATGCAGGCCCGGAACGCTGGTCTCGAAGCCCGCCGAAAGCACCGGATAGCCGGCCTGCGTGGCGACCGCGCCCAACAGATCGGGGCTCAGCACGTTGAGCTTGGAAATATCGGTGCGGTAGCCGGTCGCCAGCACGACATGATCGAAATTGATGACGTCATTCTCGACGTGCAGCATCACCCGCTCGCCCTGTGCGTGAGCACCGATCACGCAGCGATCCGGGTTGACCCGCACGCCGCCGGCGCGGACGCGCAGCCAGGCGCTGGCAGCCGGCCGCAGGCAGCGCAGGCTGATGCGGTCGCGTAGCGCGGCCGGCAATTTGTGCAAGGCGCTGGGCGCGTCGGCCAGCCAATTGAACGGGAACGGTCCGATCGCCGAGGGCGCGGTCAGAACGGCATGCGCGAGCCATTTCGCCTGGGTTTGCGCGGTCTCGCCTTCGCGGCCAATCCAGCGGACCGGGCCGCGGCAGATGAGATCGACGTCGGCGCCGGCTTCACTGAGCAGCACCGCCGACTCGCAGGCGCTTTGTCCACGGCCGACGACGGCGACGCGGCGGCCGCTGAAAACCTTGGGATCGACCACCGCGGATGAATGGCTGACCAGATTCTCTGGCAGGCTGGCGAATTGCGCGGGCCGGAATTCCTGGTTGGTGAGCCCCATGGCCACGACGACGCGCTCCGCGGCAAGCGTATCGCCGTCGTCGAGCGCGAGCGCGAAGCCCTTGCCGGCGCACGCGACCGACTTGACCATGCGCCGGTCCACGCCCGGCACGGCGCGACGTTGAAACCATTCGCCGTAACGCACGAAGTCGGCCAGCGGCAAATTCTCCGTGCGCGCGATGCCATGCGCCTGCGCGAAGACATCGAGCGTATGATTGCGATCGGGATCGGCGATGGTGGAGGCACGCCACGGCGAGCGCAGCTTCATGCCGTTCGGCATGTTGCGGCGCCAGAACGCCATGACATCGCCGAGCAAATGTGTTTCCACGCCGGCGGCTTTCAGATGCGCGCCGACGGCCAGCCCGTAGGGACCGGCGCCGATGACCGCTACTTCGCAGTGTTCACGCGACATGGGATTTCCCGCTCCTTGCTCTGTTACGGCTGAAAATAAAAACATTCAGATCGAACCGGCGCTTGACGACCAGATGGAGCGCGGCCGATTCCAAAATCATCGCCGATGACGTGGCGGCCGCGGCGCCCATGATTCCCATCCGCGGCACCAGCACGATGCAGCCGATCAGATTGACCGCGAACGCAGACGCATAAACCAGCGCGCAGGAGCGCTGCGCGCCGAGCATGTTGAGCAGCCGCTCGGCCGGGCCGACCGACGCGCGCGCCAGCAGGCCAACGGCCAACACGAACATGACCGGATACGCGCTCACGAAGCCAGGACCGAACAGCCGCAGCAGCGGCCATCCCAGCGCCAGGATCAGCGAGGTCGCCACGATCGACGGCCAGAATGTCCAGCGCACGGTCCCGGCGACAAAAGCGTCGAGCGCGCCGCGGTCGCCGGCAAGATCCAAGCTGGTGAAGCGGTGCGCGGCCGCAGCGGCAACTGAGAAGTAGACAAACGACACCAGCAGCAGCGTCCGCGCCGCGCCGTAATAATGTGCGACATCTTCGGGCGGCCGGAATTGCTGCAACACGATCACATCGGTGTAGGTGAGGAGCGTGTAGAAGCCCCACACCAGGATCATCGGCAGCGAAGCGGACAGCCAGGATTTGACTTCGTAACGGCGAGGGCCGGGCGCGACCACGGTCGCCAGCCGGCGCATGACCATGACCAATTGAACCGCCGCCATCGCCGCTGCGGCGATTGTCAGCATGGCCATCGCCGTTGCCGCGTTTGCGGGAAGCTTCAAAAGAAATGCCGCGGCGATGAAAGCGAGCACGAGCAGCGGCCGCCAAAAGAAGTGCGGCGCAAGCGCAAGACCGATCCAATTGTAGCTGCGCGCGACGCCGTCGAGCACGATTGACAGCATCACAAAAGGCAACGCGGCGCAGGCAAGGTAAAGCGGAACGATCTGGCGCGGGTCGAGCCAGGACGCGGCAACAGTAATGACAATGGCTGCGGCGGCCGCGCCGGCGATCGAGCACACCAGCGCGAAACGCCATGCGCCATAGACGAAACCGCGCAGGCTGTCGTGCGCGTTCGCGGCGCCGTAACTGGGGATCAGGCGCTGCGCGGCCAGCGGCAAGCCGAGATGGATGACGTCGCCGATCAGCAGCACCCAGGTCCAGACGTAGACGTAGATGCCGAATTCCGAGCTGCCCATCCAGCGGGCGAACGCGATCTGCACCAGATATGCCGCGGCCGCGCTCGCCACTCGAATTGCATAGGCGGCGCTGGCGGCGCGTTGCATGAGGGAATGATCGCCGGCGTCGCGCAGCCACTTGCGCAGCCGCGCGCCAGGCGTGCTGGCCGAGCGCATCACCCCGAAGCTTGCGCGACCGAAAACGGTCTGTGTCATCCCGCCGTCCGCTAAAAATCGAAATGTGTTTACTCATGAGGAGTTAACTTTGCGGTCTGGCGGTATCATCAACTCGAAACGATCGTGGAAACCTCCGGTTAACCGCGAAAAACATGGCTTAACACCCCCTTAAACCGGGCCGCTTAGCGTCGGCGCGGGGATCATCTCCAACGGGTCGCGTATGGCGCAGGGACGGGGACAAGCGGGCGGACGCCGCGAGCCGGTGTTCGATGTCAGTCCGCCGCTGCGCGTCGAGGCGGACGAGCCGGCCAGGCGTAAGCCGTCGCGGCGGGGCAAGCGCAAAGCCAAGCGCGCCCGCCGTTCGTTCTTCGGCCGACTTATCTATTGGAGCCTGGTGCTCGGCCTCTGGCTCGGCATCGGCGTTGCCGGCGTCGTCGCCTGGACCGGCGCGCATCTGCCGCCGATCCAATCGCTGGAGATTCCCAAGCGCCCGCCGTCGATCCAGATCGTCGACATCGACAACCGCGTGCTCGCGACCCGCGGCGACATGGGCGGCGAAGTCATCCCGCTGAAAGACCTGCCGAGCTATGTGCCGAAAGCCTTCGTCGCCATCGAGGATCGCCGCTTCTACGAGCATTACGGCGTCGACCCTTATGGCATCGCGCGCGCCGCGCTCGCCAACATTTTGCACCGGGGTGTCAGCCAAGGCGGCTCGACGATTACGCAACAGATGGCGAAAAATATCTTTTTGACTCAAGAACGTACGATCCATCGCAAGCTGCAGGAGGCGCTGCTCGCGCTCTGGCTGGAGCGCAAATTTTCCAAGACGCAGATCCTCGAGCTCTATTTGAATTGTGTCTATTTCGGGTCGGGCGCCTACGGCATCGAACAGGCTTCGCAGCGCTATTTCGGCAAGTCCGCCAAGCAGATAACGCTTCCCGAGGCGGCGCTGCTGGCCGGACTCGTGCGCTCGCCCTCGCGCCTCGCCCCCACGCGCAACTTCAACGGCGCCGAGCACCGCGCGCAGATCGTGCTCAAGACCATGGCCGAATTGGGCTTCGTCACCCCGGCTAACGAACGTCTAGCGCTCGCGCACCCGCCGCGCATCGTGGCGCAGGCCGGCAGCGGCTCGATCAATTATGTCGCCGATTGGGTGATGGACGCGCTCAACGACACGCTCGGCCACGTCGATGAGGACATCGTCGTGCACACCACCATCGACGGCGCCTTGCAGGCGAATGCCGAGCAGTCGCTCACTGACGAACTCGCGCAGAAGGGGGCGAAGTTCGGCGTTTCACAAGGCGCGCTGGTGGTGATGAGCCCCGACGGCGCGGTGCGCGCGCTGATCGGTGGCCGTAATTACGCCGAAAGCCAGTTCAACCGCGCGGTCGCCGCCAAGCGCCAGCCCGGCTCGGCGTTCAAGGCCTTCGTCTATCTCACCGCGCTCGAGCATGGCCTCACACCCGATACGATTCGCGAAGACAAGCCGATCGCGATCAAAGGCTGGCGGCCGGAAAACTACAAACACGAATATTACGGGCCGGTGACGCTGACGCAGGCGCTCGCGCTCTCGCTCAACACCGTGTCGGTGCGGTTGACCATGGAAGTCGGCCCGCAGGAAGTGATCCGCACCGCCCACCGGCTCGGCATCGCCTCGCCGCTCGAGCCCAACGCCTCGATCGCCCTTGGCACCTCGGAAGTCTCGGTGCTTGAGCTGGTCGGCGCCTACGCCACGTTTGCCAATGGCGGCTATGCAACGTCGCCGCATGTCATTGAGCGCATCAACGATGCCAGAGGCAAACTGCTCTACGCGCACGACGACCGTTCGTTGGGCCGCATCGTCGATGCCAATTATGTGGCGGAGATGAATGCCATGATGCAGCAAACGCTGCTGATCGGCACCGCCAAGCACGCCGCACTACCGGGCTGGCCGGCGGCGGGCAAGACCGGCACATCCCAAGATTTCCGCGATTCCTGGTTCATCGGTTACACCGCGCATCTCGTCACCGGCGTCTGGCTCGGCAATGACGACGGCACGCCGACCAAGCATGTCACCGGCGGCAGCCTGCCGGTCGAGATCTGGAGCCGGTTTATGAACGCCGCGCACCAGGGCGTGCCGGTCGCCGACTTGCCCGGCACCGGTGGCGGCTTGTTCTCCAGACTATTCGGCGGCGGCGCGAGCGCACCGGCGCCGCCCGCAACGGTGGGCGCAGCGCCGACGCCGCCAGCCTCTGTTCCGGCAGCCGCGACAACGAACCAAGCCAATGCCGGCCTCGACGGCTGGCTGCTCAATAACCTGTTCGGCCGGCGCTAGTGTTTCGCCACGCGGGCGCGCACTCCCTGCGTCGCGATCCATAACAGCAGCGTGACGCAACCCGCCACCGCCACGCCGGCGGCGAGCGGCCAAGCGGTCTTGCCGAGCAAAAGACCCACCATAGCGCCGAACAAAGCGGCCACGCTCTGCTGCACGAAGCCGAGCAACGACGAGGCCGCGCCGGCGCGTTCCGGAAACGGCGTCATGGCGCCGGCGATCGACTGCGGCAGCACCATGCCGAGGCCGGCGAGATAGATTGCAACCGGCACCACCAGCGAGGCAGCCGACGTGAGCCCGAGCCTAACCGCCGCGATCATGGCCAATCCGCCAACGGCGACAGCGCCGCCACCGATGCCAAGGATGCCATCCAGACCGACGCGGTGCGTCAGCCGCGCCGACAACGTCGACCCGGTCATGTAGCCGACAGAGCCAAAGGCGAAGGCAAAGCCAAAGGCAAATGGCGACAGCCCGTAAAGTCTCTGCAGCACAAAGGACGCGCCCGAAATCCAGGCGAACAGCCCGGCATAGCTACTGGCCGCGAGGCCGAGGTAAGCGAGATAAGCCGGGTTGCGCGCAACGACACGATAGGACTTTGCCATCGAGGCAGCCGACACCGGCTCGGTCGCGCGCCGCGTCAACGTCTCCGGCAGCAGCAGCCAAACCACGCTCGCGCCGATAACGCCAGCGGCGGTCAGGGCAAGAAACACCGAGCGCCAGCCAAAGCCGGTCTGCAGCATGCCGCCGGCGACCGGCGCCAGCACGGGCGCCAACGCCATCACCGCGCCGATCACCGATAATTCACGGCCGGCGCGGGCTCCGGAATAAATGTCGCGCACCATCGCGCGCGCCAGCACGATGCCGCCGGAACCACCGAGCGCCTGCACAAAACGCGCTGCAATCAGCACCTCAATAGAGGGCGACAGCGCGCAGGCGAGACTCGCGGCGCAGTAAATGGCGATCGCGGCGAGCAGCACCGGCTTGCGGCCATGACGATCGGATATTGGACCGTAGAAGATCTGTCCGAACGCGAAACCGATCAGGTATGACGAGATGGTGAGCTGCACCTGCGCCGTCGAAGCGCCGAGATGGCGCGCAATATCGGGCAGCGACGGCAGATACATGTCGGTGGTGAGCGGGCCAAAGGCGCTCAGGCCAGCGAGCAATGCGGTGAGCGCAAAAGTGCCGGGACGCAACATGCCGTGCGATCTACAGCATGCGCCGCCGCGAGGCTAGCGCCGCGCGCGTGTGCCGTGTTGCTGGCCGTAGCGGTGCAGATTGGTGCCGTGCACGTCGAGCCAGGTCTTGGCACGGGTGACGTGCGGGCAAATGCGTTCGACCAGCCGCCAGAATCGTCGCGAGTGGTTCATCTCGATGAGGTGGGCGACCTCATGAGCCGCGAGATAGTCGAGCACGAACGGCGGCGCCAGAATGAGCCGCCAGGAATAAGACAGCACGCCGGTGGTCGAGCACGAGCCCCAGCGGCTCGACTGATCGCGGATCGACACGCGTTTGAGCGTAACGCCGAGCTTGTCGGCGGCGGCGCGGCTGGCCGCTTCCAGATCGGCTTTGGCCTCGCGCTTGAGAAAGTCGCGCACGCGGCGCGGCACATGCGGCTCCTCACCGGCAACGCACAGGATGCGTTCTTCCATCGTCTCTTCGATCCAGACCGTGCCGCGCGCATCCGGGCGATGCTCGATGCGGTGATCGACGCCGCGCAGCGGCAGCGTTGTGCCGTGCGCGAACGGCGCCGGTTGCGGCAAGCGGTCGAGCCGCGCCGCGATCCATCCGCCGTGCTTTTCGGCGAATTCGCGCGCCTGCTTGAGGCTGCCGCGTGGCGGCATGGTGAGCAGCACTTCGCGCGTGGCCGAATGGATGCGCAGCGTGTAGCGGCGCGCCTGCCGGTGGCGGCGCACGCGTACCAGATAGACCTCGCGGTCGAAGATGATGTTGATGGCCGAGGGTTCGCTCGGCCGCCGGTAGAGCAAGGCGCGCTGCATGGGCCTGGTCCATCCCGGCACCGGCCGGGCGGAAATAGTGCCATAAGCTTCGTCCAGGGTAGACCCCCCGCGCTCAGAATTACGGCGTCGCAAAAGCCGGGGGAATAGCCAGCGTCGAGCCACGAGATATTGGGCCTTCTGTATCGGTTGCGTCCGGCGGCAATGCGCCGGCTGTCACAAAACGCGAACGATTACTCGGCGGCGGCGACCTTCGGCGCGGCGGCGCGGCGCGCGCCGTTTCGCGACAGCACGAAATCGGCGATGCGCGGGGCGATCTCCGCGCGGAAGCGCGAACCGTTGAACACGCCGTAGTGCCCGACGGCCGGCTGCACGTAATGCACTTTGTGCTCTGCCGGGATGTTGGCGCAGAGTTTATGCGCCGGCTCGGTCTGCCCGACGCTGGAGATGTCGTCGTTCTCGCCTTCCACCGTCATCAGCGCGACGCGCTTGATAGCGGTGCAATCGACCCGACGGCCGCGATGCGTCATCTCGCCTTTCGGCAACGCGTGGCGGATGAACACGGTGTCGACGGTCTGCAAATAGAACTCGGCGGCGAGATCCATGACCGCGAGATATTCGTCGTAGAACTCGCGGTGCTTCTGCGCCGAGTCGCCGTCGCCTTTGACCAGATTGAGGAACAGGTTGCGGTGCGCCTCGATATGACGGTCGAGGTTCATGCTGACGAAGCCGTGCAATTGCAGAAAACCCGGATAGACGTCGCGCATGACGCCGGGATGCGGGAACGGCACCTTGGTGATGACGTTGCGGCGGAACCAGTCGAGGCCGCGGCCCGCCGCCAGCTTGTTGACGCCGTTGGGATTGATGCGCGTGTCGATCGGCCCGCCCATCAGCACCATGGAATGCGGGACGTAAGGATCCTGGTCGGCCTCCATCAGCGCGACCGCCGCCAGCACCGGCACCGACGGTTGGCACACCGCGATGACGTGCACGTCGCCGCCCAGCACATGCAGCATGGAGATGAGGTAGTCGATGTAATCGTCGAGATCGAAGCGGCCCTCGCCGAGCGGCACCATGCGCGCGTCGGCCCACTCGGTGATATAGACGTCGTGATTGGGCAGGAAGGTTTCGACCGTGCCACGCAAGAGCGTGGCGTAATGGCCGGACATCGGCGCGACGATCAGCAGTTTCGGCTGCGGCCTCCGTGGCGTGCGCGCGAAGGCACGCTCGAAATGCAGGAGACGGCAGAACGGCCGTTGCCAGATGCAGTCGATATGCACCGGCACATGCTCCGCACCGACGACCGTCTCACGGATATGCCACTCCGGCTTTTGATAACGGCGCGTCGAACGCTCGAATAATTCCATCGCGGCCGCGACCGACTTGCCGTAACCGGTGTGCGCGAGCGGATTGGCCGGATTTTTGAAGAACAGTTTGGTGGCGTCCGCGAAGGCACGCGACGGATTGAGTGCGGCGTGGCCCATTTCGTAGAACCAGTACATCGGCGTCGCCAGCAACGCGCCGCTATCGCCCGGCAGCGTTGCCGCGCCGTCGAATTCACCGATCGCCATTGCGTCAGACCCCGGGCCTTTGTGCGTTGCGGCAGACTGTCGTTTTTCGGTCATAGCGTCAACTTTAGAGATAAGTTGTTCGCACCCGGTTTACAATGCCGGCGCCCCTTTTAACTCACTGATAAAACTGGCTTTCTTGCCTTATTCGCCGGTCTGCAACAACGTGCCCTGCATCCGTGCGCTCTGCAAAAGCTTGAGGAAGGCGAATGATGCAGCCGCGAACAGCACGATGTTAAACGCGAGCGCCTCCAGCATCAGATCGGTGCGAAAGACATGGCCGATGAGCAGGGCGCGCATGCCCTCGAACACGTAAGTCGGCGGCAACGCCCAGGCGACGTATTGCAGCCAGACGGGCAGCACCGCCACCGGATAATAGACGCACGTGAGCGGGAGAAAGAGAAACATGATGGTCCAGGCCAGACTCTCCGCGCCCATGCCGTTACGCAACAAGAGGCCGGCGACGAAAATGCCGATCGACCACGAGGTCAGCAGCAAGTTGGCGAAGAAGGCAGCGAGCGCGAGGCCGAGCGACCACAAATTAAAGCCAAAAAAGGTGATTGCGAGGAACGACACCGGGATCATGCCGATCGACAGCCGCACAACACTCATGATCATCAACGCGCCGATGAATTCCACCGGCCGCAACGGCGACATCATGATGTTGGCAAGGTTGTGCGAATACATTTCCTCCAGGAACGAGATGGAGAAGCCGAGCTGGCCGCGGAACAGAATGTCCCACAACAGCACCGCGCCGATGAACACGCCGGCGGCGCGGGCGAAGAAACCGGCGTTCTGCGCGACGTACATCTGCAGGAAGCCCCACATCAGCATCTGCACGGTCGGCCAGTAGATCAGGTCGAGGATGCGCGGCCAGGACGAACGCAGCAGATACCAATAGCGCCGCACCATGGCGCCGACGCGCCGGATGGAGAAATTGACGCCGATGTCGCTCGCGCTCATTGTGTGACCTCGCGGTGACTGCGCCCGCGCGCGACGTCGAGGAACACGTCTTCCAGCGTTACCCGGCCGTAGCGCGCCAAGAGGTGCGCGGGCGCGTCGTCGTCCTCGATGCGCCCGCGTTTCATGATGATGACGCGCTCGCACAGCCGCTCCACCTCGCTCATGTTGTGCGACGCAAGCAGGATGGTGGCGTGGTTGTCGCGCCGGTACGCTTCCAGCCGCGAGCGCACCCAGTCGGCGGTGTCGGGATCGAGCGAGGCGGTCAGCTCGTCGAGCAGCAGGACTTCAGGCTTGTTGAGCAAAGCTTTCGCAAGTGAGACGCGCGTCTTCTGCCCCGCCGACAGCTTGCCGTTCGGCCGGTCGAGAAATTCGGTAAGATCGAGATCGGCGGCGAGCGCGCCGATGCGCGCGTCGATATCGGCGACGCCGTAAAGCTGCGCGAACACCGACAGATTCTGCCGTACGGTCAGCCGCGTCGGCATGTCGACGTAAGGGCTTTCGAAATTCATCCGGTGCAGAACGCGGTAGCGCTCTTTCGGCATTTGCGCGCCGAGCACGGTGACGGTGCCGGCGGTAGGGGTGACCAGGCCCATGATCATGGCGATGGTGGTGGTCTTGCCGGCGCCGTTGCCGCCGAGCAGGCCGGTGACCGAGCCGGGCGCCAGACGGAAAGAGATGCCGTCGACCGCCGCCACGCCCTTGTAGAGCTTGACCAGGTGGTCGACGCTTACGGCGCTGGTATTGCTGGCATCCATGGCGCTTTCAGATGTGACGCTCCGCCGCGGCCAGCGCAAGTCCCGCCGGCAATTGGTAGGCGCGCCGCATGGTACTACATTGCGCGCATGCCTGCGCTTGAACTCGCTCAGAATCACCCGCGCCGCAACGTGCGGCTCGACACGCTCGTTCGGTTGCGCTGGCTTGCCATCACCGGACAGACCCTGGCGGTCCTCGGCGTTTATTACGGGCTCGATTTTCCGCTACCGATCTACGCCTGCCTCGCGGTGATCGCGCTGGCGGCCTGGCTGAATGTCGCCCTGCGCCTGCGCTTCCACATGACGCAGCGGCTCGATCCCGATCGCGCCGCCGGCCTCTTGGCCTTCGACATTGCCGAACTGGCGGTGCTGTTGTTCCTGACCGGCGGCCTGCAGAATCCGTTTGCCTTCATGTTTCTCGGTCCGGTTTTGCTGTCGGCAACGGCCCTGCCGCCGCGCTTCACGCTGATGCTGGGCGGCTTCGCGATCGCCTGCGCCACCGTGCTGGTGTTCGTGCACTTCCCGCTGCCGTGGAGCGGCGCGGACCCGCTGCAGCTGCCGCCAATCTATATGATGGGCGTTTGGCTCTCGATCTTGCTCGCCATCGGTTTCATCGGCGTCTACGCCTGGCAGATCACCGAGGAGTCGCGCCAGCTCGCCGACGCGCTCGCCGCCACCGAACTGGTGCTGGCGCGCGAGCAGCATCTCTCGCAGCTCGACGGCCTCGCCGCCGCCGCCGCCCACGAGCTCGGTACGCCGCTCTCCACCATCGCGGTGATCGCCAAGGAGCTGGAAAACGCTGTCCGTCCCGACAGCTCGCAGGGCGAGGACGTGCGGCTGTTGCGCGAGCAGACTACCCGCTGCCGCGACATCCTCGCCAAGCTCACCGAGCTGTCGTCCGAGGGCGAGCCGTTTGCCCGCATCCCGCTCACCGCCTTACTCGAAGAAGTGGTGGCCCCGCACCGGAATTTCGGGGTCGCGATCGAGGTCGCGCTGTCCGGCGAACGCAAGGCTGAGCCCAAAGGCGCGCGCAATCCGGCGATCCTCTATGGGCTCGGCAACCTTTTGGAAAATGCCGTCGATTTCGCGCAGGCGCGCGTGGTGGTCGGGGGGCTGTGGAACGAGGACGCCATCGAGGTATCGATCAGCGACGACGGACCCGGCTTTGCGCCCGAAATCATGGGCCGCATCGGCGAGCCTTACGTCACCAGCCGGCGCGGTAATCCGGAAGAACCGGCCGGTCTCGGACTGGGCTTTTTCATCGCCAAAACCCTGCTGGAGCGTTCCGGCGCCCAGCTCACCTTCGAGAATCGCGTTCTTCCCGATCATGGTGCGATCGTGCGGGTACGCTGGCGGCGCGAAGATTTCGTACGGCCGTTAACCTTCGCGGCGACTTGAGATACGTCAAAGGCGTGCCTATCTGCGCTGATATAACGCAGCCTGAAAACGGGGGCGACAGCGTGGATATGGTGATGGACAACGTCGCGGAGCGCGCGGCGAAAGAGAAAATACCGAGTGAGCGATCGCTTTTGATCGTCGAGGACGACCGTTTGTTTCTGCAGCGGTTGGCCAAGGCGCTCGAGCAGCGTGGATTCACCGTCACCACCGCCGAATTGGTCGCCGAAGGGCTATCGCAGGTGGAAAACGCGGCGCCGGCCTTCGCGGTGGTCGACATGCGGCTCGCCGACGGCAATGGCCTCGATGTCATCTCCGCGCTCAAGCGGCGCCGACCCGAGGCGCGCGCCATCATCCTGACCGGCTACGGCAATATCGCCACCGCGGTGACCGCCGTGAAGCTCGGTGCCGTCGATTATCTCTCCAAGCCGGCGGATGCCGACGATGTGGTCGCGGCCCTGCTCGCGGTCGACAACAAGACGATCGAGCCGCCGGAAAATCCGATGTCGGCCGATCGCGTGCGCTGGGAGCACATTCAGCGCATCTACGAATTGTGCGGCCGCAACGTGTCGGAAACGGCGCGCAGGCTGAACATGCACCGCCGCACCTTGCAGCGCATTCTGGCGAAAAGAGCGCCGCGCTAACCGACGTCCCCATAAGGTCCGTTTGGATCGGCGAGCGATTGCAGGCGTAGCGCAGCGGCGCGCGCGAACAGCAGCATCATCGATTTGCGCGTGGCCGCGGGCAGGCGATGCTCGGGCGCCTCGCAATGGAAATGCGCGCCGTAGGCATCCGCCACGATCAGGCCGGTGTCGGGCGGGAAGATCTCGCACGGCACCTCGACGGTGGTGGCGAAGAACAGCCGGTCGCAGTGCAGGCGGTAGTCCTGCCATTTCTGGTCGGCGCGAAAATCGGCGATCGATGACTTGATCTCGACGATCCACAGTTCGCCGCCGGCATCAAGCGCGACCAGGTCGGCGCGCCGGCCCGAAGGCAGCGGCAGCTCGCTCACCACGCAGAAACCGTGCGCGTGCAGCAGCCGCGCGGCGCCGCGCGCCACCGCCAGCGCGGTTTCCGACTGGCGGCCGTCGATCGAGACTTGTAGCGGCTGTGGCAATACGAGCGACATCGGCTAACCTTCGTTCGCAATTATAGCGAATTTCCGGCGCGCTCGGGAAAGGCCTTGGCGAGCGCCGCGCGATCGGCTTTCAGCACGCCGCGCTCGGTGATCAGGCCGGTGACGAGCCGCGCCGGCGTGACGTCGAAGCCATAATTGGCGACACGCGAGCCGTCCGGAATAACCTGCACGGTCTCGATGCGACCGTCTTTGGTCTTGCCGGTCATGGTCGCGACTTCTTCCGATCCGCGCTGCTCGATCGGAATTTCCGCGACGCCGTCGCTCACACTGAAGTCGATGGTCGGCGACGGCAGCGCCACATAGAACGGCACATTGTTGTCCTTCGCGGCGAGCGCCTTGAGGTATGTGCCGATCTTGTTGCACACGTCGCCTTGCGCGGTGACGCGGTCGGTACCGACGATCACCATGTCGACCATCCCGTGCTGCATCAGATGACCGCCAGTGTTGTCGGGAATGACGGTGTGCGTCACGCCGTGATGGCCGAGCTCCCAAGCGGTGAGCGAGGCGCCCTGATTGCGCGGCCGCGTTTCGTCGGCAAACACATGCACCGGCACCCCCTTGTCGTGCGCCATATAGATCGGCGCGGTCGCAGTGCCCCAGGCCACGGTGGCCAGCCAGCCGGCGTTGCAATGCGTGAGCACGTTGACGCGCTCACCCTTTTTCTTGGCCGCAATAGCCTCGATCAATTTCAGCCCGTGGCGGCCGATCGCCTGGTTGATGGCGATGTCTTCCTCGGCGATTTCGCCGGCGCGCCGCAATGCGGCGTCTGCACGCTCGGCCCGCGGCCGGTTGCGCACTGCCGCAAGCATCTTGTCGAGCGCCCATTTCAGATTGATGGCGGTTGGCCGCGTCGACAGCAGCGTCGCATAGGCACGTTCGAGGTTTTCGTCCGAAGCGTCCTCACGCAGGGCGAGCCACACGCCATAGGCCGCAGTCGCGCCTATCAGCGGCGCACCGCGCACCTGCATGGTCTTGATCGCGCGCGCCACGTCGGCGAGCGTCGCCAGGCGCGCCTTGGCGAAACGATGCGGCAGCAGCGTCTGGTCGATGATGCCGACGCTTTGCCCGGCGCTTTCCAGCCAGATCGTGCGCGTGTCTTGGCCGTCGATTTTCATGGTGCAAGAGATAGCGAGGTTTGCAAGGATGCGCCACTTTTGGCACGCGACCGGGGGGCTGCATGGCCGTCGACTACGAAAAAGAATACGACAACCGCGGGCGCGTGCCCGAGCATGCGGAGATTTTCGCCCGCAATGAGCGCGACGCCGCGGCCTATCGCGCGGCGGCCGCCGGCGCCGAACTCAGCATTAGATACGGCCCCTCGCCGCGCCAGACCGTCGATCTGTTTCCGGGCAAAGCGGGTGGCCCGCTGGCGGTGTTCATCCACGGCGGCTGGTGGCGCTCGCGCGATCCGTCCGCTTACAGCCATTTCGCCGCCGGGCCCAATTCGCACGGCGTGAGCGTCGCGGTCGTCGGCTACGATCTCTGCCCGCAGGTGACGATTCCCGCCATCATCGAGCAGATGCGTGCGGCCTGCCTGTTCCTCTGGCGCAAGAAGCGCCAGCACATCATGGTCTATGGCCATTCGGCCGGCGGGCATCTTGCCGCCTGCATGGTGGCCACCGACTGGAAGGCGATTACGCCCGACGCGCCTTCCGATCTGGTCCCGGCGGGTTATGCGATCTCCGGCGTGTTCGATCTCGCGCCGCTGACGCAGATTTCGGTCAATGCCGATCTCAAGCTCGACGACAAAAGCGCGCGCGCCTGCTCGCCGCTGTTCTGGCGCGTGCCGGCGGGACGCTCGCTCGACGCCGTGGTGGGCGCGCTCGAATCGGGCGAATTCCTGCGGCAGAGCCGCATCGTCGCGGACACCTGGCGGCAGGCGGGCGCGCAGACCCGCTACGAAGCGGTCGCCGGCGCCAATCATTTCACCATCATCGAGCCGCTCGCGGACGGCAACAGCGCGATGACCAAGCGCGTGGTGGAAATGGCCAAGCAGGTCGCCGCGATGGCGCTTTAGAACCAATACTGCCGCGCGAACGCGGCGGTGAGCACCGCGCCGACCGCGACCACCAGCACGCGCACGATATGATGCGGGATGACGCGCGCGAGATAAGAGCCCGTGAGGCCGCCCACGATCGTGCCCGCCATCAGCGCCAGCGTCGGAGGCCAATGCACCGCGCCTTGCACGATGAAGACGATGCTGGCGGCAAGGCCGTTGAGGCTGGAGACAAGATTCTTGGCGACGTTGGCCGAGCGGTAGTCGCCGCCGGTCGCCACCGTGAACACGCCGAGAATGAGAATGCCGACGCCGGCATTGAAATAGCCGCCGTAGAACGACACCGGCAGCAGCACTTTCAGGCTCGACAGACTGAATTTGATCGTGTGCCCGCGACGCGTGGCGCGCTTGCGCATATGGGCGCCGATCCTGCCGGAATAGGCGAAGATCACGGTGGCAAAGCCGAGCAGCAGCGGCACGATCGCGGTGAAGAGCTTCGCCGGCGTGAGCAGCAGGCAGGCGCCGCCGATCGCCGCGCCCGTGATCGAGATGACGATGAGGTTGATGAAATCGCGGTTGAACGGCGGCAATTGCGAGCGGTCGGCGATGGCGGCGAGGAAAATGCCGGGCATCAGCGAGACCAGCACCGTGCAGGCGGCCGCCTGCGGCGGCACGCCCGCGGCAATCGCCGCCGGATAAAGCACGACCGCCGCACCGCCGACAATCGAGGCGGTGACGCCGGCGACGATACCGGCGCCTGCCAGAAGAACCGCGGTGAGAAGGTCCACTAGAAAAACGCCTGAATGCCCGTCTGCGCGCGGCCGAGGATGAGCGCGTGGATGTCGTGCGTGCCCTCGTAGGTGTTGACCGTCTCGAGGTTCGCAAGCACGCGCATGATGTGATATTCCTCGGAAATGCCGTTGCCGCCGTGCATATCGCGCGCGAGCCGCGCGATGTCGAGCGCCTTGCCGCAGTTGTTGCGCTTCATCAGCGAGATCGACGGTGGCGCGGCGCGGCCCTGCTCCAGCATGCGCCCCAAGCGCAACGCGCCGGACAAGCCCAGCGCGATTTCGGTTTGCATGTCGGCGAGTTTCTTCTGGACGAGCTGATTGGCGGCAAGCGGGCGATTGAACTGCTTGCGGTCGAGCACGTATTGCCGCGCCGCGTGCCAGCAGAATTCGGCGGCGCCCATGGCGCCCCAGCAAATGCCGTAGCGCGCATTGTTGAGGCAGCCGAACGGGCCGGCAAGGCCTTTCACGTTCGGCAACAGATTTTCCTCCGGCACCAAGCAATCGGCGAGCACGATCTCGCCGGTGACCGAGGCGCGCAAGGACAGCTTGCCCTCGATCTTGGGCGTGGAGAAACCCTTACTGCCGCGCTCGACGATGAAGCCGCGGATGACGTTGTCGAGCTTCGCCCACACCACCGCGATGTCGGCGACCGGCGCGTTGGAGATCCAGGTCTTGGCGCCGTTGAGCTTGTAGCCGCCGGCCACCTTCTCCGCGCGCGTCACCATCGAGCCGGGATCGGAGCCGTGGTCGGGCTCGGTCAGGCCGAAGCAGCCGATGATCTCACCGGCGGCGAGCTTGGGCAGATATTTGCGGCGCTGCGCCTCCGAGCCATAGGCATAGATCGGATGCATCACCAGCGAGGACTGCACCGACATGGTGGACCGGTAGCCTGAGTCGACGCGCTCGAGTTCGCGTGCGATCAAGCCGTAAGAGACGTAGGCTAAACCCGCGCCGCCATACTCTTCCGGAATGGTCGGTCCGAGCAGGCCGAGCTTGCCCATCGCCGGGATCAGATCGGGATCGTATTTCTCCTCGCGCCAGGCCGCGATCACGCGCGGCATCAGCGTGTCCTGCGCAAAGCCGCGTGCACTGTCGCGCACCATGCGCTCATCTTCCGAGAACTCGCTTTCGAGGCCGAGCGGATCCTCCCAGACGAAATCCGAGTCTTTCAGGGAGAGCGCTGGCTTTCCGGGCGCCTTTTCGGCAAGCTGGGACATCACGAACTCCGGTCAAATGGGCCGTTTGCGCCAGTATAGCTCAAGCCCGCTTGCGGCAACCAGCCGGGAGCGCAGCGCTGTTTCGAGGGCGCCGATGCGACGTTTCGCGCTTGCGTGCACGCTGCTTGCCGCGCTGTTTGTTGCTCCGGCGAACGCCGCGTCCCTGTTCTCCTGTTCCGATCCGAGCACCATCTACCGCACCGTCTGCAACGACACCGAATTGCGCGCGCTGGGCAGCGAGATCAGTATTGAAATCGCGCGGCTTACGCAGGGCGGCGATCCGCTCACCGCGATGCTGCTTAAGCGCGATCAGGACTGGTTTCTCGAGATACTCGCCGCCGGAAATCTGCTCGGCTTTCAGGGCCAGGACGACGAGGTCTACGCCCGCGTCCTGGCGACCTTGAAGGCACGGCGGCGCGCGCTCGCGCGGCTACGCACCGGACCGGTAACGTCGCTCGAAGGAGGCTGGAGCAACGTCTTCGCTACCGTGACGATCACCAAGGCCGAAGGCGCCGCATTCACCATCGCGCTCGAGGCGCGGCTGAACTATCCCAACGAAAATCGCGGCGAGATCGACTGCGCGGCGAAAGCGACCGCCATGCCGGGCAAGGACGGCTGGTACACCGCGACGGCGAGCGACAAGAAGGATTCCGAGGGCCGTCTCGACGTCATCCGGTTCCGTCTGCAAGGCAATACGCTGCGCGTCGTGCACGAACCGAACGCCGAGGCGGGCGTTTGCGACGGAAAACCGCACGACAGCGACAGCGATCGCCGCGGCGGCGCCGACGTACTGACCGGAAGCTTTTTCCCGTCCGGCCCGGCGAGCGCGCCCGGCAATGCCGCGCGCGTGATTGCGCCGTCGTTCGATTGCGCCAAGGCGGAGAATGCCGACGAAGAGGAAATCTGCGCCGATCCCGATCTCGCGCAAGCCGATCGCGACATTGCGCGGATCTACGCGGAGACGATGCGCCGGCTCGACCGCAAGTTTACAGATTACCTGCGCACCGACCAGCGCGGCTGGGCGGCCGACAACGCCAGCGATTATCTCGCCAACCTGCAGCCGGGCTCCGACAAGGCGCAAAGCACCGTGCACCACACGAGCGTCGCGCGCCGCCAGCTGTTTTTGCGTCAGCAAGAGCGCATGCTGATGCTCGCCAATCTCGACGAGAAGCGCAAAGGGCTGGAGGGCTACTGGCTCGGCTACGACGCCGCGCTGAGCATCACCGCGGGCAAGAGGGCCGGCACCTTGCATGCGCAGGGCGGCATATGGGACGTCGAGGATTATAAATCGCATTGCGATTTTGCGGCCGACGGCAAAATCGAGAACGGCACATTCAAAACCGACGACGAGTTTCCCAAGCTGACGCGCGAGGCTGGCACGCTGATGGTGGACGTGGAGGGCGCCGGCAAGAGTGAAGACGAACCGCCCGGTTATTGTTCGCGCATGCGCTCGCCCAATGCGCGGTTGTTCCCGGTGAAAGCCGGCAGCGGTGTCGAGGAGATCGGCAAGCAGTTGCGGTGAATAAAAAAAACCCCGCCGCAAGCGGCGGGGTTTGCGACGCGAAACTGCCGGCGATTAGATCGCTTCTTTCAGGTCCTTGGCGGCGCGGAATGCGACCTTCTTGGACGCCTTGATCTGGATCGGCTCGCCGGTCGCCGGATTGCGGCCCATGCGGGCGGCGCGTTTGCGCACCTGCAATATTCCGAGGCCGGCGATCTTCACCCGCTCGCCCTTTTTCAGGTGCTTGGTGATCATGCCGATCAAGTCCTCCATCATTTCGAGGCCCTGCTTTTTGCTGAGCTGGTGCTGCTCGGACAGCGCCGCGGCCAGATGCCGGGTGGTGACCGGTTTGGGTTTGGACGAGGCGGCGACCATGGCTGCCATTGGAGTTGCTCCTTGGCGCGCAGAATGCGCGAACCCGAAGGACTATGAGATTCGCGCCAGCCCGCAAACAGGGAATCGCGCGCGATACCGCCTTAAGTCACAGAAAGCTCGATTTTGGGGGCTTTTAGGGACCCCCGCCCGTTGCCGCTAAGCCCGCTTTCGTCTATTTCAGGGCTCAGGCGCCCGTAGCTCAGCTGGATAGAGCGTTGCCCTCCGAAGGCAAAGGTCGGACGTTCGAATCGTCTCGGGCGCGCCATTTTTAAAAAGACAAAAACCCGCACTGGGGGAAACCATGCCGATCTCGCGCCGCAAGCTGCTGATCACCTTTAGCCTCGGGTCTGCCGCCGGCTTCATGCCGCGCGCGGCCTTCGCCGCCTATCCCGACCGGCCGATCCATATGGTGGTGCCGTTCGCGCCGGGCGGCAATGCCGACATCGTCGGCCGCCTGGTCGGCCAGCAAATGTCGGCGGCGCTCGGCCAGCCGGTGGTGGTCGACAACCGCGGCGGCGCTGGCGGCAGCATCGGCGCCGAAAGTATCGCGCGCGCCACGCCCGATGGCTACACCCTGCTGGTCGGCTCGAACGGGCCGCTCACGGTCAATCCCTTCGTGCAGGCGCACCTGCCCTACGACCCGTTGAAGGATTTCGCCCCGGTCGCGCTGACCAGCTACGTGCCGCACGTGATCATCCTCAACGATAATGTGCCGGCGAAAACCGTTCCCGATCTGATCGCGCTCTCGAAAAAGCAGCCGGTAAACATCGCCACCAGCGGCGTCGGCAGCGCCACCCACATGACGCTCGAGCGTTTCAAGGCGGCGACCGGCGCCAACATCACGCATGTGCCCTACAAAAGCGGCGGCGCGCTCATGCCGGACCTGATCGCCGGCACCATCCAGGGCGCGATGACGGAATTCTCCACGGCGCTGCCGATGCACAAAGCCGGCAAGGCGCGCATTCTTGCCATTGCCTCGGCGCACCGCTCCAAGCTCGCGCCCGATGTCGCCACCTTCATCGAAGGCGGCGTGAAGGATTTCACCGCGCAAAGCTATATCGGCATCCTGGCGCCGGCTGCGACGCCGAAGGACATCGTCGTGCAACTGCAGAAGACGGTCGCCGGCGTGCTCACCAGCGGCCCGGCGCCGGAGCGATTGCAGGAGATGGGCTCGGAGATCGCGACGCCCGAGCAGATGACGTCGGCGGGTTTCGCCGCGTTCATCCGCGACGACTACCAGCACATGGGCGAAGCCGCCAAGCTCGCCGGCATCACGCCGAAATAGGGGCTCTCATGCTCTCCGCGAAACAGCAGGCGATGGTGGCGCTGTTCGAACGGCATGTCGGCGCCGAGCTCAAGGGCGATCTCGACACCACCATGGCAACGATGAGCGCGACGCCGCATCTCAACCACGTGCCCACCATGGCCGGCGGCGTCGGGCAGGCCGGCGTGCGCGCCTTCTACCGCGACCACCTGGTCGGCAAGTTCTTTCCGCCCGACGTCAAGATGACAAGCGTGTCGCGCACCGTGGGCGAGACGAGCGTGGTGGAAGAGCTGGTGATCAGCTTCACCCACGCCACCGTCATCGACTGGCTGCTGCCGGGTGTTCAACCGACAGGCAGGCCGGTCGAGATGGCAGTCGCGGTCGTCGTCGGCTTCGACGGCGACAAGATCTCGCACGAACACATCTACTGGGATCAGGCCGGCGTGCTGCTGCAGATCGGCTTGCTCAAAGCCGACGGCTTGCCGGTGACCGGCGCCGAGAGCGCGCGCAAAGTGCTCAATCCAAAATTGCCGGCGCGGGTGTTTTAGACCGCGCACGGCAAATCGCTCAAGCCGGGCATGCGGCGCGGCTCCGGCACATAATATTTGCCGAGCTTCACCATCGGCCGCGGCTTGATCACGATCGACATCAGCCGGTCGCACAGCGCCTTGGGCGAGGTCGGCTTGAGCAGAAATTCGTGCGCGCCGTTGCACAGCGCTTCCATCACCGCGGAGCGCTGCGCGCGGGTGGTCAGCATGATGATCGGCAGATTGGGGCGCGGGAACACGCCGGGCGAGCGCACGATGCGCATCACCTCCATGCCAGTGAGCACCGGCATGTCCCAATCGAGAAACATGATGTCGGGGTCGCAGGTGCGGATCGCCTCCAGCGCGGCGAGCCCGTCGGATACTTCCATCACCGACTTGGCGCCGAGATTGACCAGCATCGTGCGCGTGAGCCGGCGCATATAGGCGTTGCCGTCGACGATCAGGATG
Source organism: uncultured Pseudomonadota bacterium (assembly GCA_963710705.1). Lineage (GTDB taxonomy): Bacteria > Pseudomonadota > Alphaproteobacteria > Rhizobiales > Xanthobacteraceae > Pseudolabrys. Next base: position 865,518 of record CAVQBI010000002.1, on the reverse strand, counting down.
CTGAGGCCCTGGATCATCTTCTCGATCGACTTATTGGCTAGCACGCGCGGCACGTCAGGCATAAAAGACTTGAACCTTTCTCCCGTTACCGGGGACGCTAGTTCAAAGGCTCCTGCAATTTTACTAAGATCAAACGTTCAATTTTTTGAAAAAATACCGCCGCATCAAGGCTCGCAAATGCGCGGGCGGCGACATAGCTTTCGTGGCTAACAAGGCGTTAAGAACGGAAACCGCCGATGAAATTGCCCGGTCCCGACCATCCGATCACCATTGCGCGCAACGATAAACGCGTCCGCGTCACATTCGCCGGCAAAGTGATCGCCGATTCGTCGCGCGCGCTGACATTGCAGGAAGCGAGCTATCCGGCGGTTAACTACATTCCGCGCGACGACGTCGATATGACGGCGCTTAGCCGCACGTCACATTCCAGCCGCTGCCCGTACAAAGGTGATGCCAGCTATTTCACGATTTCGATTGCGGGCCGCAAGACCGACAACGCGGTGTGGAGCTACGAGCAGCCGTATCCGGCGATGGCCGAGATCAAGGAGTATTTGGCGTTCTATCCGAACCGCGTCGACAAGATCGAGGAAGTCTGACGCGCCTAGTGCACCCGCGGCATCTTGAGGAATTTGGCGCGGTCGGATGAATTCACCGACACGTCGAAGGTGACGCCTTCGCGGTAGAGCGTGAGCGGCACCGCGACGCCGGCTTGGCCGATCGACCAGACCTTGCGGTAGAAGGCCGCCAGCGACGACACGCGTTCGCCTTTCACCGCCACCACGACGTCGCCGTTTTTCAGTTCGGCGCGCGCGGCCGGCCCCTTGGGCGCGATGCCGACGACCACGATCTTGTCCTCGATCTCGGTCGAGTAAACCCCGAGCCAGGGCCGCGCCGGCTTGTCGACGCGGCCGAACTTGCGCAGGTCGTCGAGCACCGGCTTCACCAGATCGATCGGCACGATCATGTTGAGATGCTCCTCGCGGCCCTCGCGCTGGCGTTCGACCTGCAGCGAGCCGATGCCGACCAGTTCGCCCTTGGGCGAGATCAGGCCGGTGCCGCCCCAGTTGGGATGCGCCGGATACGTGAAGATCGCCTGGTCGAGCACGTATTCCCAATAGCCGGCGAATTCCTGCTTGGCGGCGACGCGCGCGGCAAGCGAGCGCGTACGCCCGCCGGCGCCGCCCACGACGGCGCGTTCGCCGACCTCCAGTGCCGCAGATGAGCCGATGGACAGGCTCGGCAGGTCGAGCCGCTCGAGCGCCTGCACCAGGCCGAAGCCGGTTTCCGAATCGAAACCGAGCGCATGGCCGGGCGCGACGCGGCCATCGCCGTAATGCAGCCAGACAGTCTCGGCTTCCGTGATCAGGTAGCCGATGGTTAGCACCAGGCCGTTGTCGATCAGCACGCCATTGCCGGCGCGCTCGGTGCCGAGCGTGTCGGCGGTGAAGGCGTCGGCCGGGATAAGCGAATGGATGCCGACAATCGACGAGAGCGCGCGTTCAAGGTCGTAGCCGTAATCCTCCGGGCGCGGCTGCGCGGCCGCGGGCACCTTCCATTCGAGCAGCGAGGCCATTACGGGCGCTCCAGTTTGCTGGTCCCCGACGCGCATATTACGCAGATCATGGCGCGCGGGAAGCCGTGCCGCCTCTCCGTCATTCCGGGGCGCAAGCGCAGCGAGCGAACCCGGAATCCATAATCACAGACCGGGAGTATGGATTCCGGGCCCGGCGCTTCGCGCCGTCCCGGAATGACATGATAGGGTGATGCATGATCCCGCTTTCGGTGCTCGACCTTTCGCCGGTGTCGGCCGGCTCTCCGGCGGCGCAGGCGCTGCGCAATTCGCTCGAATTGGCGCGGCTCGCCGACCGCCTCGGCTACACCCGCTATTGGGTGGCGGAACATCACAATCTGCCCAATATCGCGAGCTCGGCCCCCGAGATCATGATCGGGCAGATCTGCGCGGTGACGGAGCGCATCCGCGTCGGCTCGGGCGGGGTGATGTTGCCCAACCACGCGCCGCTGATGGTGGCCGAACGCTTCAAGGTGCTGGAGGCGCTCTATCCGGACCGCATCGATCTCGGACTCGGGCGCGCGCCCGGCACCGATCCGGCGACGTCTTACATGCTGCGGCGGCGGCAGGGCGTCAGCGAGGAGGACGATTTCCTCGAGCGCTTCCAGGAATTGATGCTGCTGGAGACGCGCGCCTTTCCCGAGGGCCATCCGTTCCACAATGTGCGCGCCATGCCGTCGGAGGTGAAGCTGCCGCCGATCTATCTGCTTGGCTCGTCGGATTATTCCGCGCAGCTCGCGGGGCAAATCGGCGCGGCCTTCGCGTTTGCGCATCACTTCGCCACTTTCGATGCGGTGGAAGCGATGAAGCTTTATCGCGACAATTTCCGCCCCTCGGCCGCGCATGCCGAGCCTTACGCGATCTTGGCGACGCATGTGGTGTGCGCAGACACCGATGCCGAAGCCGAGCGGCTGGCGAGCACGGTCGAACTCAATTTCGTGCGGCGCGTCAAGGGCGAATATTTGCCGCTTGCTTCGCCCGAGGACGCCGCCAAGTACGAATACTCGCCGGTCGACCAAGCGCGCATTGCGCAGAACCGCAGCCGCTTGACGGTCGGCTCACCGGCAATGGTGAAGGCGCGGCTGCATCCGCTGATCACGGCGACGCAGGCCGACGAGCTGATGGTCACGACGATGGTGTTCGACCATCAGGCGCGCCGGCGGTCGTACGAGCTGCTGAAGCAGGCGTTCGCCTGACTCCGTGTCCCGGGCGCAGCGTAGCGCGTCAGCGGTGCGCTGCAGACCCGGGACACAGCTTCCTTTTATGAAAATAAGCTGGGCCCTGGATCAGCGATGCATCACTTCGCTGCGCTCGTGCTGCATCGCGTCCGGGGCACGGGTCATCTAGTTGCGGCCGGGGTTCGCTATGCTAAAAACCGCGTGGGCGCGACAGACGTTTTGCGTCATCGATTGACAAAAACTGGGAGGTTCCATTGGGCAAGCAATTCACCCTCACCACCACCGACAAGCATTCGCTCGGCGCCTATCGCGCCGACCCGCTGGGCAAGGCGAAGGGCGGCATGGTCGTGGTGCAGGAGATTTTCGGCGTCAACCACCACATCCGCGCGGTATGCGACCGCCTGGCGGCGCTCGGCTACGCGGCCGTGGCGCCGGCGGTGTTCGACCGTTTCGTGCGCGACTTCGAGTGCGGCTATACGCCGGACGAAATCGCGCATGCGCGCAGCTACCTTGGCAATCTCAACTGGGAACACATGATGGCGGACGTCGCCGCCGCCAAAGAAGACCTCAAGGGTATCGGTCCGGTCGGCGTCATCGGCTTCTGCATGGGCGGCACCGCGGCGTTCCTCGCGGCCTGCCGCATCCCCGGCATCACGGCGGCGGTCGCCTATTACGGCGGCATGATCGGCAAGTTCGCCGACGAGAAGCCGAAGTGCCCGCTGCAGATGCATTTCGGCGAGAAGGATGAAAGCATCCCGATGGCCACCGTCGAGGACATCAAGAAGAAGCAGCCGCAAGCGGAGACTTATGTCTATCCGGGCGCGGCGCACGGTTTCTATTGCGACGAGCGCGGCAGCTACAACAAGGCCGCCGCCGATCAGGCCTGGGGCCGGACCAAGGATTTCCTGGCGAAAAATATGAAGTGAGCGGAGCGGCTAGAACCACCGCTCCTTCACGACGATCGTGTCGCCGGGCTGCAACGGATAATTGAGCGGCACCTCGCCGGTGAAGCGCTGCGGCCCGCTGTTGCGGGTGAGCTCGACCGTTTGCTTCTTGGCGCGCGGCGCAAATCCGCCGGCGATGGCGACGGCGTTCTCCGCCGTCATGTTGGGCACATAGGCGTACTGTCCGGGCGTGGTCACTTCGCCCATGATGAAGAACGGCCGGTAGGTGTCGATCGACACCGTCACGTGCGGCTCGCGCACGTAGCCTTGCTTGAGCCGCTCGCCGATCATACGGGCGAGCTGCTCAGTGGAGAAGCCGCGCGCCGGCACGCTGCCAGCGAGCGGCAGATTCACATTGCCGCCGGCATCGACCATGTAGGTGCCGCTGATGCCTTCCTGGCCGAACACCGTGATGCGCAGCTTGTCGCCGGCGTCGAGCGTGTACGCGGTCTGATAGGCGGGCTGCGTCGAGGCGTAACCGTACGGCGCCGCCACGTATGGCCCGCCTTGCGCCGGCGGCTGATATTGCAGCACGTAGGATTGTTGCGGGTATGGCTGCGCATATTGCGGCTGCGCGTTGCGGCGCGAGTTGAACAGACCGCGATTGGCGCCCGCCGGCGGGGGCGGCGCATATTGTGGCTGCGGCGCATATTGCGGTTGGGCATATTGCGGCTGCGCATAATCGCCTTGCAGCGAGCCGAACAGCCCGCGATTGCCGCTCTGCGCATATTGCGCTTGCGCGGGCGGCGTATATTGCTGCTGCCCGTACTGCTGCGCCTGCACATATTGCTCGGGGCCGGAATATTGCTGCACCACCGGTACCGGCTGCCCGGTCTGCGGATCCATGACGTTATAGGCCGGCTGCTGGCGCGCGCAGGCGGCGACCACAAGCGCGGCGGTCAGCGGCAACAGGAATTTGGCTATTCGCATCGACAGCGAAATCCGGGCCCAACGGAAATTAAGCCCGATTAACGCTTTATATGGTTAACAAACTCTCACCAGCCGGATGTTGCGTAACTTGCTGCTTCGCCAGCGCTTTTCGCGCGGCCTATAGGCAACGGACGCCCTGAGGGCGCCCGTTTTAGCTTGGACTTGCCGGCTACGCTCAAGCGGTCGCCAGCTTGGCGCCGGTGCCGATCGGGCAGGACACGCCGGTGCCGCCGAGGCCGCAATAGCCGAAGGGGTTCTTCGCCAGATACTGCTGGTGATAGTCCTCGGCGAAATAGAACGGCGGCGCATCGACGATCTCGGTGGTGACCCCGCCGTAACCCTTCTTCTTCAGCTCGCCCTCGTACATCGCCTTGGACGCCTCGGCCGCTTTCTTCTGTGCCGGAGTGAACGTGTAGATGCCGGAGCGGTACTGCGTGCCGACATCGTTGCCCTGGCGCATGCCCTGCGTCGGGTCGTGGCTCTCCCAGAAGGTTTTCAGCAAGGTCTCGTAGGAAGTCTTCTTCGGGTCGTAGACCACCAGCACCACTTCATTGTGGCCGGTGCGGCCAGAGCAGACTTCCTCGTAAGTCGGATTGGGCGTGAGGCCGCCGGCGTAACCGACGGCGGTGACGTAAACGCCGTCGAGTTGCCAGAACGCTTTCTCGGCGCCCCAGAAGCAGCCGAGGCCGAACATCGCCTTTTCGCTGCCCTCGGGATAGGGCCCCTTCAGCGGACGGTGATTGATGAAGTGCTCGGCGGCGGTGCGGATGGCTTGATCGCGGCCGGGCAGCGCCTCTTGCGCGCTGGGCATGGCAACTTTCTTGGAGCCGAACATAAGATGGTTCTCCTGCAATCGATGGCAGGTATATAGGCATCCGCAAGTCTAGCCGAAAATCACGTCTCGGACAGGCGGGCCCACGACGTCTTCACGACGCCGCGAGGCTCAAGGCCGCGCGTAACCGATGAGCGGCTTGCGCTTGCGGCCGAGCAAAATCAGCACGATGCCGAAAAAGCCGAGCACAATCCAGCTCGGCGCCGACAGGAAGCCGAGCATCAGCGGGTCCCAAAGATAGCCGTTGGCATAGTGCTGGATGATGGGCTGCAGCCGCGCCAGGCTGCCGGCATTGATCAGATCCCACAGCGCCCGCACGCTGGTGAGGTAGAGGTTATTGCCGGCGATCGACTTGGTGCCGTCATAGATCACCAGGATAAACGCCGCGGCCAGGCAAACCAGCCCGACAAGACGAAACAGGAAACGGATCATGGCCTCGAAGTCTCTAAAGCACGCCCACCCGGGCGCACCGTTACTCCGGTGAGCGGCAAGGTTCAACCTCGGCGCATACCCGCCCTTCCCTTGAGCAGCCAGCGCCCGTTCCGCTAGGGTCTAATATGCCGGGCATCACCGGTCGCGTTTATGGAGCGATTATGCCCGCCAAGCCCCCCGGCCCGACCCGGCCGACCTTTACCGACCAGGAAGCGCTGCAATTCCATAGCCGCGGCCGCCCCGGCAAGCTGGAAGTCGTCGCCACCAAGCCGATGGGGACGCAGCGCGACCTCTCGCTCGCCTATTCGCCGGGCGTCGCCGTGCCGGTACTGGCGATCGCCGAGGATCCGAGCAAAGCCTACGACTACACGGTGAAGGGCAATTTCGTCGCCGTCATCACCAACGGCACCGCCATTCTCGGCCTGGGCAACCGCGGGGCGCTGGCCGCCAAGCCGGTGATGGAAGGCAAGGCGGTGCTGTTCAAGCGTTTTGCCGACATCGACTCGATCGATCTCGAAGTGTCCTCCGAAGACCCCGACGAGATCATCAATTGCGTGAAGCTCTTGGGCGCCGGCTGGGGCGGCATCAATCTGGAAGACATCAAGGCGCCGGAATGCTTCGTGATCGAGCAGCGCCTGCGCGAACTGATGGACATCCCCGTCTTCCACGACGACCAGCACGGCACCGCCATCATCTCCGCCGCTGGCCTCCTCAACGCGCTGCATTTGACCGGGCGCGAGATCGCGACGGCCAAGCTGGTCTGCAACGGCGCGGGAGCCGCCGGCATCGCCTGCCTCGAATTGCTCAAGGCCATCGGCTTCCGGCCCGAGAACCTGATCCTCTGCGACACCAAGGGCGTCATCTATCAGGGCCGCACCGACGGCATGAACCAGTGGAAGTCGGCCTATGCGATCAAGACCGACAAGCGCACGCTGGAAGATGCCTTCAAGGGCGCCGACGTCGCCTTCGGGCTTTCGGTCAAAGGCGCCTTCACCCCCGAGATGATCAAATCGATGGCGGCAAAGCCGATCATCTTCGCGCTGGCCAATCCCGATCCGGAAATCACCGCCGAAGAGGTGGCGCAAGTGCGCGACGACGCCATCATGGCCACCGGGCGCTCCGATTATCCCAACCAGGTCAATAATATTCTCGGATTCCCCTTCATTTTCCGCGGCGCGCTCGACGTGCGCGCCTCCACCATCAACATGGAGATGAAGATCGCCGCGGCCAATGCGCTCGCCGATCTTGCGCGCGAGGACGTGCCCGACGAAGTCGCCGCGCTTTACGGCGGGCGGCCGAAATTCGGCCCCGACTACATCATCCCGGTGCCGTTCGACCCGCGGCTGATCTCCACGGTGCCGCCGGCGGTGGCGAAGGCGGCCATGGATACCGGCGTCGCGCGCAAGCCGATCGTCGACATGGACGCCTATCGCCAGCAGTTGAACGCGCGGCGCGATCCGGTCGCGGGCACGCTGGTGCAGGTGTACGCACGCCTGCGCCGCTCACCCAAGCGCGTCGTCTTCGCCGAAGGCGAGGAAGAGCAGGTCATCCGCGCGGCGGCGAGCTTCGTCGACCAGGGCCTCGGCACCGCGCTACTGGTCGGCCGCGAGGACCGCGTGCAGGCGGCGGCGCGCGAGGCCGGCATCGATCTCGAGGGCATCGAGATCGTCAACGCCCGCCTGTCGACGCGCAACACGGTCTATACCAATCACCTCTATGAGCGGCTGCAGCGACGCGGCTTCCTGCTGCGCGACTGCCAGCGGCTAGTGAATACCGACCGCAACCATTTCGCCGCCTGCATGGTGGCGCTCGGCGACGCCGACGCCTTGGTGACCGGCGTGACGCGCAATTTCTCGGTGGCGCTCGAAGATGTGCGGCGCGTCATTGACCCGAAGCCCGGCCACCGCGTGATCGGCGTTTCGCTGGTGGTGGCGCGCGGCCGCACCGTGCTGGTGGCCGACACGGCGGTGACGGAAATGCCGGAGGCGCAGGAGATCGCCGACATCGCCATCGAGGCGGCGGGGGTGGCGCGCCGGCTCGGCTATGAGCCGCGGCTCGCGCTGCTGGCGTTCTCGACGTTCGGCCACCCGCAAGGCGAGCGCTCGGCGCGGGTGATCGATGCGGTGAAGATACTCGACCATCGGCGCGTCGATTTCGAATATGACGGCGAAATGGCCGCCGATGTCGCGCTCAATCCGGAATTGGCGGCGCCTTACCCGTTCTGCCGGCTGTCGGGGCCTGCCAACGTGCTGGTGATGCCGGCGTTCCACTCAGCCTCGATCTCGACCAAGATGTTGCAGGAACTGGGCGGCGCCACGGTGATCGGACCGCTGCTGGTCGGGCTCGACCGGCCGGTGCAGATCGTCGGGCTCGGCGCCAAGGACAATCAGCTGGTCAACATGGCGGCACTGGCGGCATACAATATCAGCGGCTAAGTATGACGGCCCGAGACAGATGGAGAACCGACGTTGAGCAAGACACTTTCCGGCGTGATCGCCGCGGTTGCCACGCCAGTGAGCGAGGATGGCAGTCCGGACTTTGGCCGGGCGGTCAAGCTCGCGCGCTTTCTGCTCGACAATGGCTGCGACGGCCTCAATGTGCTCGGCACCACCGGCGAAGCGACCTCGTTCTCGCGCGAGGAACGCATGGCGGTGATGAATGCCTACAAGGCGGCCGGGTTACCGCTTAACCGGCTGATGGTCGGCACCGGCGCGGCCGCGACGGCGGATGCCATCACGCTCACCCGCCACGCTGCGGAACTCGGCTTCGCCGGGGCACTGGTGCTGCCGCCGTTCTACTACAAGGGCGTGCCGGACGACGGACTTGCTGCGTACATAGGCGCATTGGTGCAGGCGACGAACGCCAAGCCGGTCCCGCTCTACCTTTATCACTTCCCGGCCATGTCGGGGCTGCCCTGGCACGTGGCGCTGATCAAGCGTCTGCGCGACGCGCATCCTGGCCGCATTGCCGGACTGAAGGATTCCTCGGGCGACATGCCATTCGCGCGGTCGGCGGCGGCAATTTCCGAAGACTTTGCCGTGTTCCCGTCGACCGAAGCCTGCCTGATCGAGGCGCGCGGCGGCGCCTTCGCCGGCTGCATCTCGGCGACCGCCAATTGCAATCCCGATCTGTGCGGCCGCGCCTGGCACGCGGGCGATACTGCCGCGCTCGAACAGGCGGTCGCCATCCGCAAATTGTTCGACGGCAAGCCGCTGGTCTCGGGCGTGAAGGCCCTGCTCGCGCACATCCATGGCGATCCGGCGCTGGCGCGGGTAAAGCCGCCGCTTGCCGCCTTCTCGGCCGCCGACCGCGCCGCCGTGATCGCCGGCTATGATGCGGTGCGGGCTAAGCGGGTGGCTTAGCCGCTCATTTTGTGGCGTTGACGCCCGCGGGACGCCTCACTATAAGCCTCAGCCTTGGCGGCGAGCCTTATCGCCGCCTTCATTTTCATTGAAGAATCCGGGCTCTCGCGGAGATCCGTTCCCGCCGCGCCCGCTGCAAACGAGAGTTTAACGAGAGTCCGATGGCCAATACGAAGTCCGCCCGCAAAGCCACGCGCGTGATCGCGCGCCGCACCGAAGTGAACAAAGGACGCCGCGCGGTATTGCGCGGTTCGGTCCGCAAGGTCGAGGAAGCGATCGCCTCGGGCGACCGTGCGGCGGCGGCGGCAGCCTTGAAGGCGGCCGAGCCGGTGATCATGCGGGCGGCGCAGCGCGGCGTCGTTCATAAGAATAATGCAAGTCGCAAAGTTTCGCGGCTGGCGCAGCGCGTCGCCAAACTCGGCAAGTAAGTTTTGCGTAATAATGCGCGCGCCGCACGTGCACGCGCGGAAATTTTCTTCGAATTTGAGTGATTATAGTACCGGCGCGCCGCGCTGTTACTAAAATGTCATCGCGCTGACAGAAAAAGCTGCGCGCCGCGAATTTGCTTGACAAGATCGACGCTCGGCGTGCGCCAGGCGCGATGGGACGCGCGATTTCGCACGACGGCTACGTGACAATTTCGCGCATGAATTTTTTCGCGCAGATAAAGACTTAAGCGGATAGCACGCATGAGCACTTGGACTTCCGGCTTTATGACAGGCGCAGGCGCCTGTGCGAGCGGAAAAAATACCGTCACCGCTGTGCGCCGATGCCAAGCCGTGTTCGTGAGATTCCATACGACTCATCAACATGTTGATAAATGATCTTGCACTCGCGCCGCAGCCGCAGGTGTGAACCACCTCACACGTTGCCACAGTCACGGTCGTAAAATCCCGTTGCCGATAGTCGGGCCTTATGGTCTTTTAAGTTTCGTCGCGCTCGGGATTTCCGAGTGTTATCAGGAAAAGGTCTCACCACACGCTCATCGGCGGATGAGAACGGCTGTTGCTTGCCTCGCGGTAGCGCAAACCAACAGCCGGCAGTCGGGTTCGGCGGCGGGTCCCTGACTTTCGGGACACGAAAAAAATCCGGCGGCGGGTGTGCGGACGGACTAAAGGGGCAATAGCCCGGATGAGGGGGGTCAACCTATGACAGAGCAGGGAAGCATGTCGGTTGTCGGTTTAAATCTTTCTGGACGTCTGCGCGCGAGGGCTAGCCTCGCTGTCACCATCGCCAACCGCGGTGTCTCCCGCTTTTTATGTAGTGCCGTTTCCTCGCATCGGAACGCATTCGCGTTCGCGACCGGAGCACGCGGCTCCGTTTCGCCGCCCGCCGGCTGAGACGCAGCTTCCTCGTTCTGCGATGTCGCACCGCACCGGGCTTTGAGCCTTCCGCGGACCAAGAACCCGACATCATCGACTGAGTGAGTTGCGTTCCGTTCCCGGCGCGTCGGCGGCCCGTATGCCGCCAGGCCGAGCCACCCGCGTCTGTTTCCACCAATTAACGGAATTGAGAACAAAAAAATGTCCAACGCGGATAACGAGAGCTGGACACGCGTCAAAGAGCGCCTGCGCGTCGAGGTCGGCGACGACGTCTATTCGAGCTGGTTCGCGCGCATGGACCTGGAGGCGATCGACGACGGCGCGGTGCGCCTGTCGGTGCCGACCCGCTTCCTCAAGAGCTGGATCCAATCGCATTATGCCGAGCGGGTCCTGGCCTGCTGGCAAGCGGAAAATTCGAAAATCACCCGCGTCGAGCTGATCGTGCGTTCGGCGGTGCTGCGTTCGACGGTGGCCAACAAGCCGAAAGAGCTGGAGCCTGTCGCCGGGACGGCCTTCCCGAGCAAGAACGGCAACGGCCGCCCGCTGCACTTAGGCGACGGCAATGGGCACGAGGCACTCGGCGGCTCGCCGCTCGACGCGCGGCTGACGTTCGAGACCTTCGTGGTCGGCCGCTCCAATACGCTGGCGCAGGCCGCCGCCAAGCAGGTGGCCGCCGCCAAGCGTTCCGACCCGGTGATGTTCAACCCGCTTTACATCCATGCCGGCGTCGGCCTCGGCAAGACGCATCTGCTGCAGGCGATCACCTGGGCCGGCAATGCGGTGGGCGAGCGCAAGCTGCTCTATCTCACGGCCGAGAAATTCATGTATGGCTTCGTCTCGGCGCTGCGCACCCAAACGGCACTCGCCTTCAAGGAGACGCTGCGCGGCATCGGCGTGCTGGTGATCGACGACCTGCAATTCCTGCAAGGCAAGTCGACGCAGGCCGAATTCTGCCACACGCTCAACGCCCTCATCGACGCGGGCCGGCAGGTGGTGATCGCCTCCGACCGGCCGCCCTCCGAGCTCGAAACCCTCGACGACCGCGTGCGGTCGCGCCTCGCCGGCGGGCTGGTGGTGGAGATGGGGCCGCTCGGCGAGGAATTGCGCTTTGAAATCCTCAAAGCGCGCGTGATGGCGGCGCGCGCGCACCATCCGGCCTTCGACGTGCCGCTGCCGGTGCTCGGCTATATCGCCAAGACCGTCACCCACAACGGCCGCGATCTGGAAGGCGCGCTCAACCGGCTGCTGGCGCATAATAAGCTCACCGGCCAATCGGTGACGCTGGAGATGGCCGAGCGCGAAGTGCGCGACCTGATCCGCCCGCAGGAGCCCAAGCGGGTCAAGATCGAGGACATTCAACGGGTGGTGGCGCGGCAGTACAATGTCAGCCGGTCCGACCTCTTGTCCTCGCGCCGCACCGCCAACGTCGTGCGCCCGCGGCAAGTGGCCATGTATCTCGCCAAAACGCTCACATTGCGTTCGCTGCCGGAAATCGGCCGACGGTTCGGCGGCCGCGACCACACCACCGTGCTGCACGCGGTGCGCAAGATCGAGGGGCTGGTCGGCAACGACATGGCGCTGGCCGAGGAGATCGAGATCCTCAAGCGGCAGCTGCAAGAATAGGCCAACGCTCGAAAACGCGACGTCATGCCCGGCCCCTCAGGCCGGGCATCGGCGTTTCAGGGGTCCTGTGGACCACCTGGGGATAGACACCCCCTAAGCCCAGCCACCCTTGCGATTTTCGCCCCGCCGCGTACCTTTGCCCTCCGGCCACGCATTCCGCGTGCGGCCGGCTTGGCGTCGCCCGGGTTTTCCGGGCCTTTTCAACGGCGCCGAAGCAGGTCCCCCATGAAGGTTACCGTCGAACGCGCAGAACTTTTGAGATCGCTGGGCCACGTGCATCGCGTGGTCGAGCGCCGCAACACCATTCCGATCCTCGCCAACGTGCTGGTGAAAGCCGAGAAGGGCAAACTCAGCATGAAGGCGACCGACCTCGACCTTGAGGTCATCGACTCGATTGCCGCCGAAGTGTCGCCCGCCGGCTCGACCACCGTGCCGGCGCATATGTTCTACGACATCGTGCGCAAGCTGCCGGAAGGCGCGCAGATCGTGATCGAAGGCTCAGGCGACCGCGCCGTGCTGTCGATCCGCGCCGGGCGCTCGCGCTTCACGCTGCAGACGCTGCCGGAGAGCGACTTCCCGGATCTCGCCGCCGGCGACATGACGCATTCTTTCACGCTGCCGGCCGCCGATCTCAAGCGGCTGATCGACAAGACGCAGTTTGCGATCTCCACCGAAGAGACGCGTTACTACCTGAACGGCATCTATCTGCACGCCGCCGGCACCGGCAAGACCGCAACGCTGCGCGCGGTGGCGACCGATGGCCATCGTCTCGCGCAATGCGAATTGCCGCTGCCCGCGGGCGCCGCCGGCATGCCGGGCATCATCATCCCGCGTAAAACGGTCGGCGAAATTCAGCGGCTGATCGAGACCGGCGAAGGCGAGGTCGGCATCGAGCTGTCGGCCGGCAAGATCCGCTTCACCATCGGCAATGTCGTGCTGACCTCCAAGCTGATCGACGGCACCTTCCCCGATTATGCGCGCGTCATCCCCGCCAACAACGACAAACTGCTGACGGTCGACAAGAAGGATTTCGAGGCGGCGGTCGACCGCGTCTCCACCGTGTCGAGCGAGCGCGGCCGCGCCGTGAAGCTGTCGATCACCGGCGGGCGGCTGGTGTTGTCGGTGACCAATCCGGATTCCGGCAGCGCGACCGAAGAGATCGAGGTCGAGTACGACGCCGATCCGATCGATATCGGCTTCAACTCGCGCTATCTGCTCGACATCGCCGCGCAGATCGAGGGCGAGGTGGCGCAGTTGAAGCTCGCCGATCCCGGCTCGCCCACGCTGATCCAGGACAAAGACGCCAAAGGCGCGCTCTACGTGCTGATGCCAATGCGGGTGTGACCTCCCTCCGCAGGCGAGAGGGTGGTATGGCTCGTCAATGTCCGCCGCCTTCCTGCGCCGCCTGAGCCTGACCAACTTCCGCAGCTATCACGCCGCGCAAATCGAATTGCGCGCGGCAGGCCCCGTGGTGCTCACGGGCGCGAACGGCGCCGGCAAGACCAATCTGATTGAGGCGATTTCGCTGCTGGCGCCCGGCAGAGGTCTGCGCCGCGCCACCTTCGAAGAGCTTGCCTTCTCGGAAGGCGACGGCGCCTGGGCGGTGTCGGCCGAGATCGAGGGCATGCTGGGCTTGGCCATGCTCGGCACCGGCATCGAACCGCCGGTGGGCGAGGACGCCTCCCCTACGCGGCAATGCCGCATCGACCGTGAGACGGTCTCTTCCGCCGCCGCCTTCGCCGATCACCTGCGCGCGGTGTGGCTGACGCCAGCGATGGACCGGCTGTTCAACGGGCCGGCGTCGGAGCGGCGGCGGTTTCTCGATCGTCTTGTGTTGGCGGTGGACGCGAGCCATTCCAGCCGTGTCTCGGCGCTCGAACGGTCGCTGCGCTCGCGCAACCGGCTTCTGGAAAATCCGCAGGGCGATCCGTATTGGCTCGACGCGATCGAGCATGAGACCGCCGAGGTGGCGGTGGCGGTGGCGGCGGCGCGCGCCGAGACGGTGGCGCGGCTCGCCGATGCGCTGAGCCGCGCGCGCGACACTGCGCCGGAATTTCCGCTGGCCGAAGTCGCGCTCGACGGCTGGATGGAGCAACTGCTGCCGCAGCACAGCGCGACCGAGATCGAGGACCGCTATCGCGCGCTGTTGAAGGATAACCGCGCGCGCGACGCCGCCGCAGGCCGCACGCTCGACGGCCCCCATCTGTCCGATCTGAAAGTGAGTTACGCCACCAAGAACGTGGCGGCGGAGGACGCTTCCACCGGCGAGCAGAAGGCACTGCTCATTCGTCTCGTGCTCGCGCATGCGAACCTGATCAAGGACATGACCGGCTTTGCGCCAGTGCTGCTGCTCGACGAAGTGATCGCCCATCTCGATCCCGAGCGGCGCGCCGCGCTCTACGACGCGCTTGCCAATCTCGGCGCGCAGGTCTGGATGACCGGCGCCGATTCGGCCGCCTTCGGCGACATCATGGATCGCGCGCAGGTCTTCGAGGTGCGCAACGGAGCCGTGAGCGCGCGCGGCTCCTGCCAAACCGGCTAGTTCACAACGCCGCCGGTATCCGGGAACCATTACGACTCCTTTGCTAACAGATTGCCGAAAATTCGAACGACCGGTGCAAGGGAAACCCGACAACTAATTGGTAGACCAAGCCAAATTACGGCTTGCAGGTCTGCCCATGCCTTCCAGCAGCGTCTCACGGCGCGCGGCAAAACCGAAAACCATCGCGCCACAACCTAGCGCCACCGACAGCGCGTCGCTCACGGCTGCGCTGACCGCGCTCGACCGCCATCGCCGCGACGAGCTGCTGGAGGCGGTGGCGATGGCCGCGCGTGAGTTGCTGCGGACGCCCGATCTGAAGGTGTCTTTGCCAAAAGTGATGGAGCGGATCGGGCTGGCGACCGGCGCCGACCGCGCGCACATTTTCCTCATCGATGCGGCAAACGGCACGCGCGATATCCTGCAGCATTTCGTCTGGATCGCGCCCGGCATCGCCACGCCGCCCGAGTTCCAACATGCTAAGGAGCCGATGGCGAATGTCGGGTTGAAATCCTGGATCTCGCGCTTGGAGAGCGGCGAAACGATCGTCGGCCACGTTCGCGATTTCGATCCCAAGAAGCGCGCGTTTTTCGAAAGCGGCGGCGTGAAATCGGCCATGGCCGTGCCGGTGTTCGCCGAAGGCCGCTGGCTCGGCTTGATCGGGTTTGACGACTGCCGCGCGGAGCGCGACTGGACGCCGGCCGAAATCGACGCCATCAGGATCATGGCCGAATTGATCGGCGCGGCCATTGCACGCACCTCCCACCTGAAAAATCTGGCGGACGCCAGCCGCATCATCGAGCGCAGCCCGACCATTCTCTACCGCCTCAGCCCCGCGCCTCCCTTCGCGCTAACCTTCGTATCGCAGAACGTGCACCGCCACGGTTACGCCGCCGAAGACCTGCTGGCCCAGCCGAACCGCTGGCTCGAGCTGATCGCGTCCGATGACATTCCCGCCATGATGGCCAACCTCAATCTATTGATCGAGGGCAAGACCGACCGCACGCGAGTCGATTTCCGTTTGAAACGTCCGGACGGTTCCTTCGTCTGGTTCGACAGCGAAGGCTACGCGCTGCGCGACAGCACCGGCAAACTCACCGGCATCGAGGGCATTCTCTCCGACGTGACCGAGCGCAAGCTATCCGAACGCGAACTGACCTTCTCCCACATTCTGTTGACCACCGCGATCGAGAACTCGCCCGACGCCATTTTGATCGTCGATGCCAAGGGCCGGATCATCAAGTTCAATCAGCATTTCATGTCGCTATGGGACGTTCCGCGCGCGCTCGTGCTGGCGGGCGCCGATGAGCCGGTGCTCGCGGCCGTGACGTCGCGTGCAAAGAATGAAAACGAGTTTCTGACGCGCGTGCGCTACCTTTACGACCATCCGGAAATCCAAAGTCACGAGGAGGTCGAACTCAAGGATGGACAAATCATCGACCGGCATTCCGGATCGCTGTACGACGCGCAGCGGAAATATCTCGGCCGTGTCTGGTTCTTCCGCGATATCACGGAAAAGAAACGCGCCGCCGAGCGGATCGCGACGCTTGCGCGCTCCGACGCGCTGACCGGCCTTGCCAACCGCGCGGCGTTCCTCGATCGCCTCAAGCTTGAATGCGCCCGCGCGCGGCGCGGTGCCGCGCAATTCGCGCTGCACTATATCGACCTCGACCGATTCAAGGATATCAACGACACGCTCGGACATCCGATGGGCGACCGGCTGCTGCAAGCCGTCGCCAAGCGGCTGAAAAGCTGCCTGCGCGAGACCGACATGGTCGCCCGCTTCGGCGGCGACGAATTCGCGGTGCTGCAGGACGATATTTCCGACGTAACCGATATCGAAACTTTGGCGGCCAAGATCGGCGAAGCGGTTGCGCGGCCCTACATGCTCAGCGGCAATCAGGTAAGCACGAGCGCCAGCATCGGCGTCGTGCCCTCGCGCGCGGATATCGAGGACGCGGACGCCATGATGATGAAAGCCGATCTCGCGCTCTACCGCGCCAAGAATGAAGGCCGCAATCAGTTCCGCCTGCACGTCGCCGAACTCGACGACGAGACGCGCGAGCGCATGGTGATCAGCGAGGATCTCCGTCACGCCGTCAAGCGCGGAGAACTGGAGCTGTATTATCAGCCGCAGGTCGAGCTCGCGACCGGCAAGATCGTCGGGCTGGAAGCGCTGCTGCGCTGGAATCATCCGCGGCGCGGTTTGCTGCTGCCGGCGACGTTCGTGCCTATCGCGGAGACCAGTGGCAGCATCGGCGGCATCGGCGAATGGGCGATTGCGCAAGCGTGCCGGCAGATCAAGGAATGGCGCAATCGCGGAATCGAATCGCCACGCGTCGCCGTTAATATTTCCGGTTCGCATTTCAAGCTGGCCGGCGATATCAGCCGCATCGTCATCGACGACCTCGCGCGTTACGAGGTCGCACCCGACCGGGTCGAGCTCGAGCTCACCGAATCGGTGCTGATCGAGAGCGCGCGCCGGCACAGCGATGTGTTCAAGCGCCTGCAACAGGCCGGGGTACGCATCGTAATCGACGACTTCGGCACCGGCTATTCCTCGCTCGATTACCTGCGCTCGTTCCACGTCAGTCGGTTGAAAATCGACCAGCGCTTCATCGAAAACGTCAACGGCAGCGCCGACGACGCGGCGATCGTGCGCGCGACCATCGGGCTCGCACATGAACTCGGCATCGAGGCGCTGGCGGAGGGCGTGGAGACCGCCGCGCAGCGCGATTTCCTGATCGCCGCCGGCTGCAAGATTGGGCAAGGCTTCTATTTTGGCCGGCCGATGAAGGCGGCGGCGGTGGCTGGATATTTGCGCGGAAAATTGCAAGCGGCAGCGGTGTAAGCGGGCCTCGCACAACGCTGATTTGACGCATGAATCGAGCTCTCAAAACCGCCGATTTTCGAGCCTGTGAGTCCTTGAAAACTTGTTGAAAATCAATACATTAATAGCGCTGACTTTGCTCTGTACGACGCTCCTGTTTCGTGTCAGACCAATCGTCAATTCCGACTCATTTTCCAGCCCGTTTTGAGGGTGCCGCCGATGGCTGAACCGGCCCGCAATATTCCATCCAGTTCCGACTACGGCGCCGAGTTGATCAAGGTCCTCAAGGGCCTCGATGCCGTGCGCAAGCGGCCGGGCATGTATATCGGCGACACCGACGACGGCTCCGGTCTGCACCACATGGTCTACGAGGTGGTGGACAATGCCATCGACGAGGCACTCGCCGGTTTCGCCACCGAAGTGACGGTGACGCTTAATCCGGACGGCTCCTGCACCGTGACCGACAACGGCCGCGGCATCCCGACCGACATCCACAAAGGCGAAGGCATTTCGGCGGCCGAGGTCATCATGACCCAGCTGCATGCCGGCGGGAAATTCGACCAGAACGCCTACAAGGTATCCGGCGGCCTGCACGGCGTCGGCGTTTCGGTGGTCAACGCGCTGTCGAGCTGGCTCAAGCTCACGATCTGGCGCGACGGCAAAGAGCACTTCATGGAATTCCGCGATGGCGTCGCGGTGGCGCCACTCAAGGCAGTCGGTGACGCCAAGGGCAAGCGCGGCACCGAAGTGACCTTCCTGCCGTCGACCAAGACCTTCACCATGGTGGAGTGGGATTTTGCCACGCTCGAGCACAGATTGCGCGAACTGGCTTTTCTGAATTCCGGCGTCACCATCGCGCTGTCCGACAAGCGTCACGCGGTCGAAAAGCGCGAGGAGATGAAATACGAGGGCGGCGTCGAGGCTTTCGTGAAATATCTCGATCGCAACAAGAACGCGCTGATCCCCGCCCCGATCATGATCAAGGCCGAGCGCGAGGGCATCACGGTCGAATGCGCGCTGTGGTGGAACGATGGCTATCACGAGAGCGTGCTTTGCTTCACCAACAACATCCCGCAACGTGACGGGGGCACGCATTTGGCCGGCTTACGCGGCGCGCTTACGCGGCAGATCACGCAATATGCCGAGACGCTCGGCACCACGAAAAAAGAGAAAGTGGCGCTGACCGGCGACGATTGCCGCGAGGGTCTGACCGCGGTGTTGTCCTGCAAGGTGCCGGACCCGAAATTTTCCTCGCAAACCAAAGACAAGCTGGTTTCATCCGAAGTGCGGCCGGTGGTGGAGAACGTCATCAACCAGGCCATGCAGGACTGGTTCGAAATCCATCCGCAGGAAGCTCGCGTCATCGTCGGCAAGGTGGTGGAAGCCGCCGCCGCGCGCGAAGCCGCGCGCAAGGCACGCGAGCTCACGCGCCGCAAGGGCGCGCTCGACGTCTCCTCGCTGCCCGGCAAGCTCGCCGACTGCCAGGAGCGCGACCCGGCCAAGTCCGAACTGTTCATCGTCGAAGGCGATTCGGCCGGCGGCTCCGCCAAGCAGGGCCGCAACCGCGAATTCCAGGCGGTGCTGCCGCTGCGCGGCAAGATCCTCAACGTCGAGCGCGCGCGCTTCGACAAGATGCTGGGCAGCCAGGAAATCGGCACGCTGATCACCGCGCTCGGCACCGGCATCGGCCGCGACGAGTTCGACGCCGACAAGCTGCGCTATCACAAGATCATCATCATGACCGACGCCGACGTCGACGGCGCCCATATCCGCACGCTGCTGCTGACCTTCTTCTACCGGCAGATGCCGGCGCTGATCGAGCGCGGCAATCTCTACATCGCGCAGCCGCCGCTCTACAAAGTGGCGCGCGGCAAGTCCGAGCAGTATCTCAAGGACGAGCGCGCGCTCGAGGATTATCTCATCACCACCGGCCTGGAAGACGCGGTGCTGCGGCTTGCGTCCGGCGAGGAGCGCGCCGGGCCCGACCTGCGCAAGCTGGTTGAAGATTCACGTTTGATCCGCAACATCCTACAGGGCCTGCACAGCCGCTATAACCGCAAGGTGATCGAGCAGGCGGCGATTGCCGGCGTGCTCAACCAGGCCGTCACGCAGGACAAAAAGACCGGCTCGGCCGCCGCCGACTACATCGCCAAGCGGCTGGACGCGCTGGAGGAAGAAACCGAGCGCGGCTGGAAGGGCACGTTCGACGAGGCCGGCTTCCATTTCGAGCGCACCGTGCGCGGCGTGAAGGAAGCGGCCGTCATCGACCAGGCGCTGCTGGGCTCGGCCGACGCGCGCAAGCTCGACGAGTTCGCGGCGTCGCTGCAGCAGGTCTATCCGCGCCCGACCCCGCCGGCCATGCTCCGGCGCAAGGACGAAACAATCGCAATCCACGGGCCGGTCGGCTTATTCGACGCCGTGATCGCCGCCGGCCGCAAGGGCGTGGCGCTGCAGCGCTACAAAGGCCTCGGCGAGATGAACCCCGAGCAATTGTGGGAGACCACGCTCGATATCGACGCCCGCTCGCTGCTGCAGGTGCGCGTCAAGGAAGTCGACGAGGCCAATGTGCTGTTCGACCAGCTGATGGGCGACCTAGTCGAGCCGCGCCGGCAATTCATCCAGGAAAACGCGCTGGCCGCGAGCGTGGACGTTTAGGGGCCGCGGGGGGGAGAGAGAGACACCGCGATCTCCGCTCAGTAGCATCCGGCGCGGAAGCTCCAGACCCAGCCACCGCGCCAATCGGCGAGCGGGACCAAGCCGCAGTCGTTGTCCTGCGACTCGTCCGCGGCAGCGTACGCGTCCAAGCCGGAATAGCTGAACCCAGAAAATCGCACGAGGCGCCGGCGCTCGATCGGCAGGTAGACGATGGGCGCCGACCAGTAAATGTCATAGGGTGCTGGTGCGATGATGACGTAGCGCGGCCGGTAGCTGAATGGCGTCAGATAACAACAGCCGCTGCCGTGCCAGCCATAGTAGCCGGCAACATAGTCCCCGCCTTTGGCGGGACCGCTGACAAGACCGACGCCGAGAACGCAGGTACACAAGGCTGCATAGAGATTGGCGCGCATGATCGGCTCCCGTGTTGCGCACGGTTGAATGAGAGCCAATCAAGATTTCTGACGAATGTTCCTGACAGCTAGCTGGATAGCAGCCGACTGGTTTCTGAATCACAAATTGCCGGCCGGAAATTCGTGCAATTCGCAAGCGTGAACGTCTAACGGCGAAGCCCGGGAGCAAGTCCCGGGCTTCTTGCGATTTGTCCTACGCAACTCGGTCAGCAGCCGCCGTAGCCCCACACCCAGCCGCCGCGTCCGTCGGCGATGCGCACGCGGCCGCAGCCGGCATAAGCGTTGCCCCAATAGCCGCTGTTGTAATAGCCGCCATTGTAATAGCCGGTGTTGTAGTAATAGCGGTTGTCGTAGTAGCCGTTGTCATAATCGGCGGTGTAGTAGCCGCCGCCGTAGTAGGGTCGGCCATAGTAGCCGCCGCCGTAATAGCCGTAGTGGCGATGGCCGTAATACCCGTCGCCGTAGTACTCGCGCTCGTACCAGGCGGTGTGTCGCACGACGCGGCGGTAGCAGCAGTTTGAGGAGTACCAGGTGCCGCCATAGTGGCGATGCGGGCGGTAGTATCCGTCGCCGTAATAGCCGCTACGATAATAGCCACCGCCATAATAGCCGCCGCGGTAATAACCGCCGCCGCCGTAGTAGCCATCCCCGTGATAGCCGTCGCCGTAACCCCAGCCGCCGGCTTTGGCGGGGCTGGTCATGAGCGTGAGCGTGACGAACAGGCACGAACACAACAACGCGAACACGATGCGACGCATGACACCACTCCCTTGGACTATTGCGCGCGGACGAAGAAGCGGGTCCGCCGTTAACCATAATTTAGCAGGATTTTGTGCATTTGAAGCGATCTCGGACTGATTTGAATCAAAAATTGCCAGTTTTTTTCGTCCCAATTTGGGAAAGTTAACGGACGGCGCAGCAAGTGATCAGCCTGTCCTGCCGGCGCATATGCCGTGCCGTAAAGCAGCGCCTTGGCTCAATCTCAGTTCAAGTCAAATAATGCGAATCGATATCTTACTCAGCACTGTTCGTGTATTTGGCTAGTCTTTATCGCTGTCGTAAAGGGCGCAGCTAAGCTTTAGAAATTCAACGACATTACGGACGCTAAGACATCAGCTTGCTGCCAATGGCCAGGCCGATGACCAAGGCGCCGAGAAATAGCACCAGGAAGATGCCGAACAGCCATTGCGCGATGGTGGCGGAGGCCTGCTCGACGCCGGTGAAGCCGAAGATCCCGGCGACAATGGCGATGATCAGAAAGATGACGGCCCATCTCAGCATCGGCGGCTCCTTGTTGGCGCTTGCGACAATGACTTGACGCCCGGCTAGTTCCAGGGCGCAGGCCCGGGCTTGGGTGCACGCGTGCGCGGGTCGCGCGCCAGCCAGCGCACGGCTTCGACCCTGGTGAGAAAATCGCTGACCACCGTGTTGAACAGGTCCGGCTCCTCGAGATTCACCACGTGGCCGGTCTTCGGCAGCATCACGAGGCCCGACGCCGGCAGCGTGTCCTTCAGAAACAGGCTCGGCTCGATGCAGCGCTCGTCCTCGTCGCCGACCACGATCAGCGCCGGCGTTGCGAGCTTCCTGATGCCGTCCGCGAAATCGTAGAGCGAGGGCCTGGCGCCTTGAAAGCCGCGCGAGGTGTTGGCCGAACCGCGCGCGTCGTGCTCGGCCAGATGCTTGCTGAATTCGGCGAAGCCGCGCGGATCCTTAAGCAAGAACGGCACGCGGCTCGGCCCCAGGCCGTAGGTCTCGGCGACGCGCGCGGCGCTTTCGCGCTCGAACTGATCGCCCAATTCGCGCGAATGCTTATGAAAGTCTTCCGTGTACCAGCGCTCGGAGCCCGAGCCTGTGCCGGCCAGCACCATCGAACGCACGCGCTTGGGATAATTGAGCGCGACCTGCAGTGACGTGTAACCGCCCATCGACAGGCCGATGAGATGCGCGCTGTCGATCTTGAGATGATCGAGCACGGCCACCGCGTCGCGCATCACGTGTTGGTAGCTATAGGCGTTCGCATCGGCCGGCACGTCGGAGGGCGTATAACCGCGCGCGGAATAGGCGATGCAGCGATAGCGCTTGCCGAATTCGCGCATTTGCGGCTCCCAGCCGCGGTAGTCGGAGGCGAATTCATGCACGAACAAAATGGGCGTGCCCTGCCCGACTTCTTCGTAATAGAGCCGCACTTTGTCCGGCGTCGTCGCATATGGCATCGCAATGGTCCCTGACTGAAGCAGGCGGGATCATACGCAATGCGGGGCGTGTGAAAAGCACAACGGCCGGCAAGGCCGGCCGCTCGATTTCACTTAAGGAAAATCTCAGTTGGGCTGCCGCGCCGCCCAGCCGGCATCCATGCGGCGGCGCCAAGCGGTCTGGCGCAGGCCCAACAGACGGTGCGCGGCGGTCTTGGCCTCGGAGCGGCTGGCCGCGGCGCAGGTGCGATATTCGAGGTCGGAGACGCGCGAAACCAGCGGCTGCTTGCGGAACAGGCGCGCAAAGGTGCCGGCGCCGCTGTTGACCTTAAGCTCGGATAGCGCCTGCGCCACGTTGCCGGCCGGTCCGAAGGCCACCACCCGCCCGGTGAGCATGTGGCGCACCTCGTAGACGCCCGGCCCGATCGGCGCCTCGACATTGTCGCCGCTTTCCACGTCGGGAAAGCGCTTCCAGCTGCTCCACGTCTGCACCATGAAAAATACCCTTCGAACCACCCGAAAACGTGCACCGAGAACGCGAGAACTACCTATCGGTTCCGCCCGGTTCAACCGGGTCTGTTGATAATGTGGCAAGGCTAGCGACGCCTTGAGCTGGGTCAATACCGCCGCCAAGTCAATGACCTGGCAGCACCAGCACCTTCGTCTTGGCCGGCAATGTGGCCTTGGACAGCACAATAGAGGGGACTTCGTCGATCTGCACCTCCCAGTCCTGCCGCACCCGGTCCAGGAAGCGCTCGAGCGTAAAAGCGCTGAAATAGTGCATAGGAATGATCAATTGCGGCTTGAGCGCGCGCAACACCTCGACCATGCCGTCGAGATCGAGCGTCATATTGCCGTCGACCGGGGCCATGACCACGTCCACGCGGCCGATTTCGTTGAGTTGCTGTTGTGTAAGCGTGTGATGCAGATGGCCGAGATGGGCGATGCAGAGATTGGCCATTTCGAAGATAAAGATCGAATTGCCGTGGAATTCGGTGCTGCCGTCCCAGCGCCGGATATTGGTCGGAACGTTACGAATACGTACGTCCCGATAGGTCATGTCGACCCGCGCCGGCTTCTCGTTCTCGGCCCAGCCGCGCAGCACGTACTTGATACCGGGATCGGGATTGTCGGTGTAGTGCGTCGAGTGCGCATGATTCATGGTGACGATGTCAGGCAGCACCGGCGGCTTCACATAGTCGTTGTAGTCGGTGGCGATGCGCACCAACTGCGGGCTCTCGATCAGGAAGGTCGAATGGCCGATATAGGTGATGCGCACCTGGTCAGCTTGCAGAGCGGCGAGCCGGAAGGCGGCGGGGATCGCGGGCGGCCGCGAGGCGACGAGGCCCGGACAGCTTTGCATCATTTCCGGTTTGGCGGCGGGGGCAGCCGGCGGCGCAACGCTCTGCGCCTGCGCATGGCCGGCGGCGAGTGCGACCAGTACCGCCGCGAGAGCAAATTTCAGTGACGTGCGACCCATGACAGAAACCTACGCCACCCAGGCGCGAGAATCTGGCACGCTTTGTGGCGGTGCGCCACTCGTCCGGCGCACGGCTCGGCAAACAAAAAGCGGCGCCCTCGCGGACGCCGCCATTCGGCGATGAACAGAGCGGTCAGTTCTGCTCGAAATACCGCCGATCGCGCAGCGAGACGATCATGCCCTTGGGCGTCAGTACGACCCAACGGCCGTCGATGCGTTTGATCTGCTGAACCGGTCCGAGTCCGGGCAAGGGCGCGCCGAGACCAATCTCGTAAATGTCGCCGTGGCCCTGCACGGCAATGATGCCGTCATGCACATCGTAGATGCGCCAGTCGTGTACGATTGCCGTGCGAATGTCCGGCCGCGGCACGGGGGTTGGTACCGCGGCGGCCGCTGGCGCAATCGCGCCCGTGGTTTCCGGCGCCGTCGTGTGATTGAGCCGCTCGCTGATCTTAGCAATCTGGCCGCGCGCCGATTTGCTGCCGGCTTCCAGTTCCGCTTTCAGCGCGACGATCTCCTTGTCGAGCCTGCCGATCGATTGCTGCATCGCGTCGCGTTCATGCAAGGCTGCACGGTCGGGCGCCGGCGCGCTCATGCCGCTCGTCGCCAGCGCGCCAATGATGGCGCCGATGCAGGCAGCGATCGTCACCGAAGCCGCGAGAATAGCCTGCCGCTTATGACGGGGCCGCAGGCGCAGGCGCGCACCGGCTGGCAGCGGCAGCGCCGCGCCGTCGTCCGCGGGTGAACTCACTGGCTCGACCTTCGGCTCCGGCGCGACCGATGGCTCTTCACCGGCCGGCGACAGCGGCGGCGACTCGATCATCGGCAGGTTTTTATTGATCTCGCTCTTGGCGGCAACGGTCTGCGGCGTCTTTGCCGCTTCGCCGCTGTTCTCAATATCCTCGGCCATAGCCCGCTCCGCGAATGTCCATTCACGAAGCGGTAACCGTGTTCGGGTTACCAGAACGTTACCGGCTAAAGCGCCAGGCCATTTTCCGCCGCCAGCGCCTTAAGCGACACCGCCGGCCGCGCGCCGACATGCTGGATCACTTCGGCGGCGGCAAGCGCGCCGAGTTTGGCGGCGGTGCGGCGATCCTTGCCGTGCGCGAGGCCGACCAGAAAGCCGGCGGCGAACAAATCACCGGCGCCAGTGACATCCACCACCTGACCGACTGGCATGGCCTGCACGGCTTCAAGCCCGTTGCGCGCAACCACCACGCAGCCTTTCTCGCTGCGGGTCACTACCGCCAGCTTGGCGTCCTTCTGCAGCGCCTTCACGCCGGTGTCGAAATCGGCGGTCTGATAGAGACTGCGCAACTCGTGCTCGTTGGCGAAGATGATGTCGACGGTGCCGCGCTTGATCAGATCGATAAACTCGGAGCGGTAACGGTCGACGCAAAATGCGTCCGACAACGTAAGCGCAACGCGCCGGCCGTGCTTGTGCGCGATATGGGCCGCTTTCACGAACGCCTCTTTGGCTTTCGGCGGGTCCCACAAGTAGCCCTCAAGATAGATGACGCCGGCATTGGCGACCGCCGCCTCGTCGATATCGGTAGGCGTCAGATCCTGCGCGGCCCCGAGATAGGTATTCATGGTGCGCTCGCCGTCCGGCGTCACCATGATGTAGCAGCGCGCAGTGGACGGGCCAGTGGTCGCCGGCTTGCTGTCGAAGGACACGCGCGCGGCGCGGATATCATGCGCGAAGGCGCGGCCGAGCTCATCGTTTTTGACTTTGCCGATGAACGCCGCACGCGCGCCGAACGAGGCGACGCCGACGATGGTGTTGGCGGCCGAGCCACCGGAGCTTTCGGTCGCCGGCCCCATGGCCCGATAGATGGCGGCGGCGCGCTTCTCATCGATCAGCGCCATGCCGCCTTTGTGCATGCCCTGCGCCACCAGAAAATCGTCCTCGGCGCGGGCGATGACGTCGACGATGGCGTTGCCGATGCCGAGCACGTCGTAGCGGGGAGCAGCCATAAGTGACCTCGTGAATTTGCGCGCGCACTATAGCGGCGACCGACACGCTGGCAACGCTGGCCGAGACCGCTGACGCCCGCTAGTGAGGGGGTGGAAGCCTGTTCAGTATTTCCAGGCTCCACCAGAGAAAGTATCCGGCGATCAGAATACCGAGCGCCACCTTCACCAACTGGATGATCAGTTCGTCTTTGCTCATCGAAGGCCCATCCGCCGCTCGCTCGCCCTGCACGATCCCCGCCGATTCTGCCTTATCTATAACGGAACGGCGCCGCCTTTAATATTCCCATCCCGTGGCGGCGCGAGGCCTTGGCTTGGGCGCGTAGCAGGGGTTGCGCGGCAAACGTCATCGTGCGATGTGGCCCGCCACAGTCGTGGGGAATGAGGCCATGGCGTTCAAGGAGCGCGTATTTTCCGGCGTGCAGCCGACCGGCAATCTGCACCTCGGCAATTACCTCGGCGCCATCACTAAGTTCGTGGCCCTGCAGGAGCGCTATGACTGCATCTATTGCGTCGTCGACCTGCACGCCATCACGGTGTGGCAGGAGCCCGCCGAACTGCCGCGCGCGACGCGCGAGGTGACGGCGGCCTTTCTTGCCTGCGGCATCGACCCGAAGAAGCACATCATCTTTAACCAGAGCCAAGTGGCCGAGCACGCCGAGCTCGCCTGGGTGTTCAACTGCGTCGCCCGCATGGGCTGGCTCAACCGCATGACGCAGTTCAAGGAGAAGGCCGGTAAGGACCGCGAGAACGCCTCGGTTGGCCTCTACGTCTATCCGAACCTGATGGCGGCCGACATTCTGGTCTACCGTGCCACGCATGTTCCCGTGGGAGAAGACCAGAAGCAGCATCTCGAGCTGTCGCGCGACATCGCGCAGAAATTCAACAACGACTATGCCGAGTCGATTAAAGCGCACGGCTATGGCGAGGCGTTCTTTCCGCAGCCGGAGCCGATCATCCAGGGGCCGGCGACGCGCGTGATGAGCCTGCGCGACGGTTCGCGCAAAATGTCGAAGTCGGAGCCGTCCGATTATTCACGCATCAATCTGACGGACGACGCCGATGCCATCGCGCAAAAAATCCGCAAGGCGAAAACCGATCCCGAGCCGCTGCCGAGCGAAACCAAGGGGCTCGAACCGCGGCCCGAGGCCGACAACCTCGTCGGCATCTACGCAGCCTTGCAGGGCGTCAGCAAAGCCCAAGTGCTGAGCGAATTCGGCGGCGGGCAATTCTCCACGTTCAAAAGCGCGCTGGTCGATCTCGCCGTCGCCAAGCTCGGACCGATCGGTTCGGAAATGAAGCGGCTGGTGCAGGACCCAGTGTTCATCGATTCCGTTCTGGCCGACGGCTCGCAGCGCGCGCAAACGATCGCCGCCGAAACGATGAAGGCAGTCAAGGATATCGTCGGCTTCGTGCGGCGGTAACGCGCTCTCCCCGTTCGTGCCCGCGCAAGCGGAATCCGGAACACAATTGAAGAAGCAGAATTCTCTGCCCTTGCGTCCGCCGCTTTCGCGGGACGAACGGACGCACGTGCGTCGGTTCGTTTGCACTGCGCAATAATCGGGCAAGTTCCCGCTTGTCGGCGGCGCGGGCGCCATGCAACCATTCATGGCTTGTGCGCCTATTGTCGCGCAATACATGACTACGACGCGGGAGGCCTTCATGAGCACCAAGCGCCGCAGCTACGAGAAAGGGCACAGGCGCAAATACCTGGTGGTGATCGACGACACCGAGGAGTGTGACCGCGCGCTGCATTGGGCAGCCAAGCGCGCCGGCCGCACCAAGTCGCAGATCGTGATGCTGCGCGTGATCGAGCCGGGCGAGCGCAATCAGCAATGGCTCGGCGTTGCCGACATCATGCACGCGGAGGCGATGGAGGCCGCCAACAAGGAGCTCGACAAGTACGCCGAGCGCGCCAAGAAACTGACCAAGCTCGCGCCCGACCGCGTCATCCGCGAAGGCGTCACGGCCGACGAAATCGTCAAACTGATCGACGAGGACGAGGACATCGGCATCCTGGTGCTGGCCGCCGGCACCGGCAAGGAAGGGCCGGGCCCGCTGGTGTCGCATATCGGCAAGAACGCCGGCACCTTCCCGATTCCCGTGGCCATCGTGCCGGGCCATCTGAAGGACGAAGACCTCGACACGATGTCGTAAGGGTTTTTGCCGCAGTTGACCGCAGCCTGCACAAGGGCCATCTATTGCCTATATTATTCAAGCCATCCACGGGCCTTGAACCCGCAAGGAGAGCCAAGATGTTCATCCAGACCGAAGCCACGCCCAATCCGGCGACCATGAAGTTCCTGCCCGGGCGCGCCGTGCTCGAAACCGGCACGCTCGACATGCCGACGCGCGAGGCCGCCGACCAATCGCCACTCGCCGAGAAGTTGTTCGACGTTCCGAACGTCGGCGGGGTTTTCTTCGGCGCCGATTTCATCTCGGTCACCAAGACCGGCGGCGAATGGCAGCAGATCAAGCCGGCAATCCTCGGCGCCATCATGGAACACTACATGTCGGGCGCGCCGCTGCTCGCGGCCGAGGCCGCGCAAGCCGCCGACGACGAGTTCTTCGACGCCAAAGACGCCGACACCGTCGCCACCATCAAGGACCTGATCGAGACGCGCGTGCGGCCGGCGGTGGCCGGCGACGGCGGCGACATCACCTTCAAGGGCTACAAGGAAGGCGTGGTGTTCCTGCACATGAAGGGCGCCTGCTCCGGCTGCCCGTCCTCCACCGCCACGCTCAAGCACGGCATCCAGAATTTGCTGCATCATTTCGTGCCGGATGTCGTCGAGGTGCGGCCGGTCTAAATAGACGGACGAACCGCGAATTCTGCGTCATGCCCGGGCTTGTCCCGGGCATCCACGTCTTTGGAGCCGCGTAAACTGAAAAGGCGTGGATGGCCGGACCAAGTCCGGCCATGACGGTGGTAAGCTAAGTCATGCGCGTCCTTGCCATCGATACCGCGCTCGAAGCGTGCTCGGCCGCCGTGCTCGACACCGGCGCCGGCGCGGTTGCCGCGCATGAAATCGCAATCCATGCAACGCGGCCACGCCGAGGCGCTGATGCCGCTGATCGCGCGCGTGATGCAGCGCGCCGGCAGCAAATTCGACGAGCTCGACCGCATCGCGGTCACCACCGGACCCGGCAGCTTCACCGGCTTGCGCGTCGGCATTTCCGCCGCGCGCGGCATCGCGCTCGCAACGGCCAAGCCCGCCGTCGGCATCACCACGCTCGCCGCCTACGCCGCGCCTTTAATCGCCGCCGACAACTCGCAGCCCGTCGTGGCGGCGATCGATGCGCGCCACGACCACGTCTACCTGCAAGTGTTTGGGCCAGGGGGCCGCACCATCGTGTCGCCGCGGATTTTGCCGTTGCGCGAAGCGTTGCAGCTGGCGGCGACCGGCGCGCCGCGTCTTGTTGGCACCGCCGCCAACTTGCTGGCTGCGGCCTGGCCGCCCGGCGAGCGGCTGCCACGCGCCATCGAGCAGCGCGCCGCGCCCGACATCGATTGGGTGGCGCGGCTCGGCGCGCTGGCGAGCGACACGAGCGCCCCAGTCAAGCCGTTTTACCTGCGCGCGCCCGATGCGCAGCCGCAGGACGCCAGCCAATTGGCCCGCCGATGATCGGCTTCATCAGCAATCTGTTCGCACGCGCCGCGCCGGTGTTGTCGGAATCATCGAGCCGCGATGCCGCGGCAATCGCCGCGCTGCACGGCGCCTCGTTCCGGCGCGGCTGGAGCGAGCAGGAAGTCGAGGGCCTGCTGCTCGACCGCCATGTGATCGCGCATCGCGCGACCTCAGGCGGCAAGTTCGCCGGCTTCATCATGTCGCGGCTGGTGGAAGACGAGGCGGAAATCCTCTCGGTCGCGGTCGCCGCCCGCAACCAAGGCCGCGGGCTTGCGCGTAATTTGCTCAGTTTGCATTTGCGGCGGCTGGCGGGGCTGGGCGCGCGCAAGGTATTTCTGGAGGTCGACGAGCACAACGCGCCCGCAATCAGGCTCTACGAGCGCGCCGGCTTCAACGAGGTGTCGCGTAGGCCAAATTACTACCAAAGCGCCGGCAGCGAGCCCGCGGCCGCACTCATTCTGCGGCGGGACCTTTAGTCCGATGGACATGCGCACGACACGGTCCCTATGATAGAAGCGCCAGAACGAGACTGACGATGGCAACCACAAACACCGACAAGAGCCAGATTGAGGCGCTGTGCGCGGCCAAGGGCATGCGCATGACCGACCAGCGCCGCACCATCGCGCGCGTGCTTGCCTCCTCCGACGATCATCCCGACGTCGAAGAGCTCTACCGGCGCTGCGCCAAGGTCGACGACCGCATCTCGATCTCGACCGTCTACCGCACCGTGCGGCTGTTCGAGGATGCCGGCATCATCGCGCGGCACGATTTCCGCGAGGGCCGCGCGCGCTATGAAACTCATACCGAGGCTCACCACGATCATCTCATCAACCTGCGCAGCGGCGAGGTGATCGAATTTCAATCGGAGGAGATCGAGCGCCTGCAGGCGGAGATCGCGCGCAAGCTCGGCTACAAGCTCGTCGATCACCGGCTCGAGCTCTACGCGGTCCCGCTCAAGGACGACAAGAGCGGACGCTAGCGCATGATCCGCGCGTTGTTTATCGCGGCGTTCTTCTTCACGATGACGCCGATCCTGATCTCCATTCAGTGGCTGCTCGGTAAGCTCGGCCTGCCCGGCTGGGGCTTCATCGCGGTCAACTATTACCGCGTGCTGCGCGCGCTGTTGCGCATCAGGGTGCGCGTCAACGGTGAGCCGATGCGCGGCCGCGCCGTCCTCTACATTTCCAACCACGTGTCGTGGGTTGACATCGTGGTGATCGGCTCGCTGTCCCCGGTTGCCTTCGTCGCCAAAAGCGAAGTGCGCAAATGGCCGCTGGTCGGGATCACCGCCGAGATTCAGCGCACGGTGTTCGTCGCCCGCACGCGAAGGCATCAGACCAGCGACGCCATCGGGGAGATCGTCAAGCGGCTGGCGACCGGCACCTCGGTAGTGCTGTTCGCGGAAGGCACATCGAGCGACGGCAACCGCGTGCTGCCGTTCCGCTCGGCGCTTATCGGCGCCATCAAACACGCGGCGGAACATGGCGGCGCGGCGGACGTCCTCATCCAGCCGATGTCGATCTGCTACACTGGACAGCACGGCATTCCGATGGGCCGCCAGCATCGTCCGCTGGTCGCCTGGTACGGCGATCTCGACTTCATGCCGCACATCAAGGCCTTCATCGAACGCGGCGCGGTCGACGCGGTGGTGAGCTACGGCGAGCCGGTTGCAGCCGACGGCGAGGCCGACCGCAAGGCCATGACCAAGACGCTGGAAGGCGCGGTGCGTGGCCTCACGACGGCGGCGTTGCTCGGGCGGCCACGCCCGGTCCAAGCGGCGTCTTAAAATCGCAACAAAATCAATTATATCGATAGACAGGACAAATCACGGCACCGCGGCTAGATTAGGCGCCGCTTCGCGCGAAACGGCATGAGCAAACTCCGCAAAGTCCACGTCAAAAGCTTCGGCTGCCAGATGAACGTCTACGATTCGCATCGTATGGCGGACACGCTGGCGCCTGCCGGCTTCGCCGAGACTGGTGCGCCCGAGGACGCCGACCTCGTCATCCTCAATACCTGCCACATCCGCGAGAAGGCGGCCGAGAAGGTCTATTCCGAGATCGGCCGCATCCGCGTCATGAAAGAAGAAGCGGCCGCCCAAGGCCGCAAGATGCTGATCGCGGTCGCCGGCTGCGTGGCGCAGGCCGAGGGCGGCGAGATCATGCGCCGCGCGGGCGCGGTCGATCTTGTCGTCGGCTCGCACAATTATCACCGCCTGCCTGAGCTGGTCGCGCGCGCGCAAAGCGGCGAGAAGATCGTCGACACCGAGTTTCCGGTCGAGGACAAATTCGAAAAGCTGGCGGCGCCGCAGCGCGATGTCATCCGCGCGCGCGGTATTTCCGCCTTCGTCACCGTGCAGGAAGGCTGCGACAAGTTCTGCACCTTCTGTGTGGTGCCCTATACGCGCGGCGCCGAAGTGTCGCGCCCGATGGCGCAGATCGTCGCGGAAGTGGAGCGGCTCGCCGCCGCCGGCGTGCGCGAAATCACGCTGATCGGGCAGAACGTGAATGCCTATCACGGCGCCGATGAAGTTGGCGCGCCCGCTACGCTCGGCAAATTGCTGCGGCGTTTGGCGCGCGTGCCCGGGAATTGCCGCCTGCGCTACACCACCAGCCATCCGTGCGACATGGACGACGAGTTGATCGCCGCGCATGGCGACATCGAAGCCGTGATGCCTTACGTGCATCTGCCGGTGCAGTCCGGCTCCGACAGAATTCTCGATGCGATGAACCGCCGGCACACGCGCGCGGATTATCTCAACGTGATCGCCGCCTTGCGGACCGCGCGGCCCGATCTTGCCTTCACCTCCGATTTTATCGTCGGCTTCCCCGGCGAAACGGAAGACGATTTCCGCGACACGCTTGCGCTGGTCGAGGACGTCGGCTTCGCCAGCGCTTACACCTTCACCTATTCAGCGCGCCCCGGTACACCGGCCGCCGAGATGGAGAACCAAGTTCCGGACGGGGAGAAATCCGAGCGCCTACAGCGGCTCCAGGCCGTGATTACCCGCCAGTGGCGCGCTTTCAACGCCTCGTTCGCCGGCCGCACGCTCGACGTTCTTCTGGAAAAGCCCGGCCGGCTGCCTGGGCAACTGGTCGGCAAGTCCCCATATTTGCAGGCGGTGCAGGTGATGGCGCCGGCCGCCCTCATCGGCAGTGTCGTTCGCGTCGCCATCACCGAAGCGGGCACCAATAGCCTGTTCGGTGCGCTCGTCAAACCGGAAGCCGTCCCACAACTGGCCGCAGCAGGAGCTTGAAGAAACCCTTGCGCACACAGGATCCCGTGATCCCGCCCGCCGCCTCATCCGAGGAAACCGCCACCACGCAGACCGTGCTGGCCTTCGAGGACAACCGGCTTGCCTCCATCCTGTTTGGCCAATATGGACAAAACCTTGCGCTGATCGAGCGCCGCCTCGCCGTGGTGGCCGAGCAGCGCGGCAATCACGTCACGCTGGAAGGCTCGCGCGGCGCCTGCGAGCAGGCGCGCCGCGTGCTGGAAGGGCTGTACGAACAGCTCAAGCGCGGCCGCGAATTGAGCCAAGGCGACGTCGAGGGCGCCATCCGCCAGGCGATCGCGCAGGGCTCGCTGTTCGACTATGACCCGGCAAGCCCGCGCCCGGCCTTCGAGGAGATCAATCTGCGCAAGCGCCCGGTGCGCGCGCGCACCGCCGCGCAGGATGCCTACATTCGCGCGCTCAAGCGCCATCCGATGGTGTTCGGCACCGGCCCGGCCGGCACCGGCAAGACCTGGCTCGCGGTGGCGCACGCCGTGCAGCTGTTCGAGCGCAAGGAAATCGACCGTATCGTTCTATCGCGTCCGGCGGTGGAAGCGGGCGAACGGCTCGGCTTCCTGCCTGGCGACATGCGCGAGAAAGTCGATCCCTACCTGCGCCCGATCTACGACGCACTCTATGATCTGATGGACGCGCGCATTGTCGAGCGCGCGCTGCAGGCCGGCGAGATCGAAATCGCGCCGCTCGCCTTCATGCGCGGCCGCACCTTGTCGAACGCCGCCGTCATTCTTGACGAAGCGCAGAACACGACCTCGATGCAGATGAAGATGTTCTTGACGCGCTTGGGCGAGAACAGCCGCATGATCGTCACCGGCGATCCGAGCCAGGTCGACCTGCCGCCGGGCCAGACCTCGGGCCTGGCGGAAGCGGTCAAACTGCTCGCCGGCATCGAGGGCATCGGTCACGCCACCTTCACCGCCGAGGACGTGATCCGCCACGAGCTGGTCGGGCGCATCGTGGAAGCTTACGACCGCGGCGCCAGCGCGGGTGGCAAGCGCGAGAGCAAAGGATGACGCCATCGCCGGGCCGGCGCGCGGCAGCGCCGGAGATCGATATTCAAGTAGCCTCGCCGTTATGGGCTGCGCAGCCGCGCGCTGAAGAAACCGTGCGCGCGGCGATCGCCGCCGCTGCAGCCGCGCGTGAAGCGCGCGGCGACGTCAGCGTACTGCTCACCGACGACGCCGCGATCCGCGCCTTGAACCGCGACTGGCGGCAGATCGACAAGCCGACCAACGTGCTGTCGTTTCCGGCCGCCAAGGAAGTCGGCGGCGATTTTCTCGGGGACATCGTGGTCGCCTACGAATCCTTGGCGCGCGAATGCGCCGACGAGCAGCGCGATTTCCTGCATCATCTCGCCCATCTCGCCGTGCATGGCTTTCTGCATCTGCTCGGCTACGATCACCAGACCGACGCGCAAGCCGACGAGATGGAGGGGCTGGAAAGCCGCATCATGCAATCCCTGAACATGCCCGATCCCTATCGCGCGCGCGATTTCGAGCGGTCGTGACCATGCCCGACGACAAGCCAAGCAGCCAAAACAGCCAATTCGAGCCGCGCAATTTGCCGGTGCCGGTGCCGCCCGCGCGCGAGAACAGCGACGGCTGGTTCATGCGCACGCTGCGCGCGCTGTTCGGCTGGAAACAGGGCTCGATCCGCTCCGACCTCAAGGACGTGCTCGACCTGATGCCGCCCGGCGAATCCGGCTTCTCGCCGGAAGAAAGCCGGATGCTCAAGAACATTCTCGGCCTGCGCGAGCGGCGGGTCGGCGATGTGATGATTCCCCGCGCCGACATCATCGACGTGCAGCAGGACATCACGCTCGGGGAGCTGGTGCGCGTGTTCGAGCGCGCCGGCCATTCGCGCCTGGTGGTCTATAACGACACACTCGACGATCCGGTCGGCATGGTGCACATCCGCGACCTGATCGGCTTCATGACCGCACGCGCCGCGATCGACCCGGACAAGAACGCCAAGCGCAAGAAGCCGTTTGCCGCCAATCTCGACCTGAAGGCCATCGATCTTGCGATGCCGCTGTCGTCGACCAAGATCGTACGCGAGATCCTGTTCGTGCCGCCCTCGATGCGGGTGATGGATCTGCTCGCGCGCATGCAAGCGACGCGCATCCATCTCGCGCTGGTGATCGACGAATACGGCGGCACCGATGGGCTGGTGTCGATCGAGGACATCGTCGAGCAGATCGTCGGCGAAATCGCCGACGAGCACGACGAGGATGAACTGCCGGCGGTGGTGCGCCAGCCCGACGACAGCTACGTCGCCGATGCGCGTGCGCATCTCGAGGACGTGGTGGCGATCGTCGGCCCCGATTTCGACGTCGGCGATGCGGCCGAGGAAGTCGACACGATCGGCGGCTATCTGGTGACGCGCGCGGGCCGCCTGCCGGCGCGCGGCGAGATCATTCCCGGCCCCGGCCTGTTCGAATTCGAGGTGCTCGATACCGATCCGCGCCGCGTCAAGCGCATCCGCATCGTGCGGCTGAAGGAGCGGCGCGATCGCCCCCGCGCCGAGCAGCGCAAACGGCAAGAGCCCGACGCGGTTCTCGCCGGCACCACGCCGTCGGCATTGCCGATCGACCAGACGCCGCAAAACGATGATGGTCGCGCGCCGGCCGCAACGCCCGCGAGCGCGCGACGCCCGTGACGCTCATCACGCGTCTTGCTCATGTGGTCGTGCTCGCCTCCGGCTGGCGGCGCGCTCTCATTGCCTTCGCCGCCGGACTGGCATCGGTGCTGGCGCTGCCGCCAGTCAACGGCTGGCCAGTGCTGTTCATCACATTTCCGATTTTGGTTTGGCTGGTGGACGGCTCGGCGGCCGGCCGCTTCAGCGGCGTCTGGCGCGCGGCCGGCGCCGGTTGGTGCTTCGGCTTCGGTTATTTTTTGGCCGGGCTGTACTGGACCGGCTACGCATTTTTGGTCGATGCCAGGACTTTCGGTTGGCTGCTGCCGCTCGCGGTCGGCGGACTGCCGGCGGTGCTCGGCGTCTATACCGCGCTCGGGCTTGCCGCGGTGCGGCTGATCTGGGTGCGCGGACCCGAACGCGTGCTCGCGCTGGCCGTGGCGCTCACCGCTACGGAGTGGCTGCGCGGCCATTTGTTCACGGGTTTTCCCTGGAACGCCTTCGGCTACACGCTGACCGAACCGCTGGCGCTGGCGCAAAGCATTTCGCTGGTCGGCGTCTGGGGTCTCACATTTATAGCGGTCGCAATCTTCGCGACGCCCGCGGTGCTGGCCGATGACCGCAAGGACACGCCGCATCCGTTTCGCGCGCCGCTCGCCGCATTGATCGTGCTCGCCGCGCTCGCCGGCTACGGCATCGCGCGCCTGCGCACGCATCCGACGTCGTACGTCGCCGGCGTGAAGCTGCGCATCATGCAGCCCAATCTTCAGCAGGACGAGAAGTTCAATTACACCGCCAAGGAAGACGTGATGCGCCGCTATCTGCGGCTGTCCGACCGCGCCACCGGGCCGCGCTCAAACGGCGTGCGCGACGTGACGCATCTGATTTGGCCGGAATCCGCCTTTCCGTTTTTTCTGGCGCGCGAGCCGGAAGCGCTGGCGCAGATCGCCAATCTGCTCAAGCCGAACACCGAGCTGATCACCGGCGCGGTGCGCGCGGCGGAACCGGTCACCAGCCAGCGCGAGCTGCGTGCCTATAACTCGATCTATGTGATCGATCCCGACGGCTCGATCCGCGGCATCTACGACAAGGTGCACCTGGTGCCGTTCGGCGAATATCTGCCGTTCGAGCCGTTGCTCGAAAAGATCGGCTTGCAGAACCTCACCAAGCAAGTCGGCGGCTTCTACTCGGGCGACC
The DNA here is from genome assembly GCA_963710705.1 of uncultured Pseudomonadota bacterium. Classification (GTDB taxonomy): domain Bacteria; phylum Pseudomonadota; class Alphaproteobacteria; order Rhizobiales; family Xanthobacteraceae; genus Pseudolabrys. Next base: position 828,490 of record CAVQBI010000002.1, on the reverse strand, counting down.
GCCGGCGCGCCATGGACATTCCCGGCGCCCCGAAGATGCTGCCGCTAATCTGCTACGAAGCGATCTTTCCGGGCGAAGCGGTGCCGCGCGCCGAGCGGCCGGGCTGGCTGGTCAACGTCACCAATGACGGCTGGTTCGGCATCAGTTCCGGGCCGTACCAGCATTTCCAGCAGGCGCGCGCGCTCGCCATCGCCGAAGGCCTGCCGTTGGTACGCGCCGCCAATACCGGCATTTCCGGCGTCATCGATCCGGTCGGCCGCGTCATTGCGTCACTGCCGCTCGGCACCGAAGGCGTCCTCGATGCGCGGTTGCCAAATGCGGGCGCACCGACGTTTTATGTGAAGTTCGGCAATTACACCTTGATTCTATTTCTGGTCGTAAGTTTGATGGTAGTGGGTCGTCGCCGTTTACAGCTCTAGATTGAACATGCGGCGGCGCGTGGCCGTTGACGGCTGCTACACTGGCGCGCAGCCGGATTGTAACCATAAGAAAACACCTGAAAATTAGAGGTAATTTTCACTTTCCCTTGAGGCTAAATTTCGTAAGTGCACAAATGACGGATTGCATAAACGGGTTCATTTGTGACATTACGCTAGAGAATAAGGGCATAGGAGATCTTTATGGCTAAGAAGGCACCCAATCCGATCGACAAGCATGTCGGTTCGCGCGTGCGCATGCGCCGGATGATGCTGAGCATGTCGCAGGAGAAACTTGGGGACGCGCTTGGCCTGACGTTCCAGCAGGTTCAGAAATACGAAAAGGGCACCAACCGCATCGGCGCCAGCCGGTTGCAGCAAATTTCCAACATCCTGCAAGTTCCCGTGTCGTTTTTCTTCGAAGGTGCGCCGCACATCGGCGGCGAGCGACATAGCGGCGGCATGAACGAAGCGCCCTCGCCCGCCTATGTCTCCGACTTTCTCGCCACGTCCGACGGACTGTCGCTGACCAAGTCCTTCATGCGTATCAAGAACAGCAAGTTGCGCCGACGCATCGTCGATCTGGTCGAACAGATCGCGGGCGAGGACTAAGCCCATCAAAGTATGAGGCTATTGCCCACCGCTGCCCGCATCTTGACCTCGCTCCCCGCCACTGCAAGAACGACGCCCGACGCGTAAACGGCGCGCAGGTTACGTCCGCGCGCGGGGGAGGAGTTCAGTGGCTCATACCAATTTCCTGTTCACCAGCGAGTCGGTGTCCGAAGGGCATCCCGACAAGGTCTGTGACCAGATTTCCGACGCAGTGCTCGATGCGCTTCTCGAAAACGACATCAAGCTCGGCATAGCCGACGACAGCCAGGTCAATACGCGGCTCGGCTGCGAAACCCTGTCCACAACAAACAAGATCGTCATCGCCGGCGAAGGCCGCGGCCAGGCGCCGTTCTTCCGCAAGCACGGCGACAAGGTGGTCGTCGACCGCGAGGCGATCTCCGAGATTGCGCGCGGCGTGGTGAAAGACATCGGCTACGACCAGGACGGCTTCTCCTATTATGGCGCCGATATCGAGGTGCTGCTGCACGGCCAGTCGCCCGACATCGCCATGGGCGTCAACGCCAAGAAGAAAAAAGGCGGCGAGGAAGAAGGCGCCGGCGACCAGGGCATGATGTTCGGCTTCGCCTGCACCGAGAGCGAAGTCTACGAGAAGAACTCCTTCATGCCGGCCCCGATCTATTTCGCACACAAGATCCTCAAGGTGCTGTCGGAGAAGCGCCGCTCCGGCCAGTTGTTCGATCTGCAGCCCGACGCCAAGAGCCAAGTCACCGTCAAATATGTCAACGGCAAGCCGGTCGGCTGCACCAAGGTCGTCGTGTCGACGCAGCACAATGCGCAGAGCCGCAACGGCAAGAAGTACACGCCCGGCCTGATCAAGGAGATGATTTCCCATGCGGTCGAGTCGGCGCTGCCGAAAGGCTGGATGCCGCAGCGCCCGTCCGACTTCCTGGTCAATCCGACCGGCAACTTCGTGATCGGCGGGCCCGACGGCGACTGCGGCCTCACCGGCCGTAAAATCATCGTCGACACCTACGGCGGCTATGCTCCGCATGGCGGCGGCGCTTTCTCCGGCAAGGACCCGACCAAGGTCGACCGCTCGGCCGCTTACGCCGCGCGCTATCTCGCCAAGAACGTGGTCGCCTCCGGCCTCGCCGAGCGCTGCACCATTCAGGTTGCCTATGCGATCGGCGTCGCCGACCCGATGTCGGTGCTGGTCGATACCCACGGCACCGGCAAGGTGGAAGAAAAGAAGCTCGAAAAAGTGCTGCCCGAGCTGTTCCGCCTCACGCCGACCAATATCCGCCGCACCCTCAAGCTCAACCGCCCGATCTACCGGCGCACGGCGGCCTACGGCCATTTCGGCCGCGCGCCCGACAAGGACGGCGGCTTCTCGTGGGAGAAGACCGACCTCGCCGCGGCGATCAAGAGCGCGGTGCGGTAAGCAGCGTTTCCGCTGGCGGCGCTACGCACTAAGCTTGTCATGGCCGGGCATAGCCCGTCGCATACGGGCGTGAACGCCTTATGTCCCGGCCATCTCGCTTAGGGAAGCAGGCCATTGCCAGACAAGTCGGGATCACCGGGTCACGCCGCTTCGCGGCGGCCCGGTGATGACAGGGAAGGGACGCAGCGCGCCTTCTTCGGCCGGCGGAAAGGACATGCGCTGAAGCCGCGGCAGGCGGCGCTGTTCGATACGCTGTTGCCGCGCGTTGCCATCGAAACGAGCCAGCCGGCGCCCGCCGACCTGCGCGCGCTGTTCGCCAAGGCCGATGCGGTGCGGCTCGAAATCGGCTTCGGCGGCGCCGAACATCTGATCGCGCAGGCCATGGCCAATCCGCGCATTGGCTTCATCGGCTCGGACGGCTTCGTCAACGCTATCGCCAAGGCGCTCGCGGCCATCGAGGCCAACAAGCTGGATAACGTCAGGCTGCATCACGGCGACGCCAGCGAACTCATCGACTGGTTGCCGGATGGGGCGCTATCGCGCATCGACCTGCTCTATCCCGACCCCTGGCCGAAACGGCGGCATTGGAAGCGGCGTTTCATCCAGGATGAATCGCTTGAGCGGCTGGCGCGCATTTTGAAAAGCGGCGGCGAACTGCGCTTCGCCACCGACATCGCCGATTACGCAACCTACGCGCTGACGCGCGTGCTGCGTTCAAAGGATTTCGTCTGGACCGCCGAGGTGGCCTCCGACTGGCGAATGCCGTGGCCGGATTTTTCCGGCACGCGCTATGAGGCGAAAGCCAAGCGGGAAGGCCGCACGCCGGCGTATTTCATTTTCCGCAAGGTCTAGTTACTCGCCGGTGGCTTATTCGCCGGTACCTTGCCGCACCTGCCAGAAGCGCACCACGCGCTGCGCCGTTGCCGCCGTCAGCCGCTCGAAATTCTCGTAAGCGGCATCGAGCGTCGCCGGCGACGGCTTGGTGCCCGGCCGCGCATTGATGACCTCGCGCACGGTTGGCCAGCCAAACCCGGCGGAACGCGCGAGAATAAGCACAGGGTCTGCACGCTCGCCGCTCATCAGCCGGTCCACGACCTCGACCGGCACCGCGCACAGCGTGGCGAGCGCGGCGATGGTCTCCTCGTATTTGCCGCTCTTGGCGTATTGGACGATGTCGGTCTCGGTGAGCTTGCGCTCCTTGTGCAACGCGCGCACGGCGGCAAGCGCCGCGGTGTAGTTGCGCGGGCTGGCGCGGGCGGCAACCTCGTCGGTGACTTTCGCCATCACGCGGCGGATCTCGGCCTGCGTCTCCGGCTTGGCCTGCGCCAACAGCCGCTTTTGCACCACGTCGGTCGCCTGCATCAGAAGCTGGCGGAACAGCCGCGGCGGGATGTCGGTGCGCAGACCGACTTTCTCGGCCAGCATGCCATCCTGCTCGGCGCGCTTGACCAGCGTGGAGAAGGCACCCTCCGACAGCTTGGCCTGGATATTGGTGGCGATCGAGCGCGCCACCTCGCGGTCGCCGCGCGCGACCAGAATATCGGCCAGCGCCTCGCTGACGTTCGCGCGCTCGGCCAATGCCAGCAGATGCGCCTGGCTCTTGCGCTCGGCGATCTGCATCAATTCCGGATCGTCGAGCTTGGCCTGCTTGAGCACCGGGCCGGCAACCGCAATATCGTCGCTCTCGGCGAGCGTGCGCACCACGCCTTCCGGCGCGTTCGGCACCGGCGCGATGCGGCGCGCGAGCTCGGCCAGGGCCTTGGCCTCGATTTCCTCGATCAGATAGCCGATGACGTCGTCGAACAGCGCGACATGCTCGTTGCTGAACGCGCCCGCGCTATCGATAAACAATGCGGTGATACGGCGCAGCGTCTCGGCCCGCTTCTCCGCCGAGCCGTGCTGGACTACGTCTTCCAACTCGGGAAGCAGCGAGGCGGGAACACCCATTGCAAACCTACATTACGGCCTGTGAAAACAAGGCTTAAAGCGGCGGCTTTACCCAAATTTAAGGCCAGATTCTGAAGGAACTGTTAGTCTCCAATCGGCCCGCCGCCCTTGCACGAGGGCCGAAAATCGCTATATTCCCGCATGTAATTAAGACACCCTCATAACCAGACCGGGTTTTGAGAGTGGGTCCCTCGGGGCCCGCTCTTTTTTGTTACCAAAATGGCCGCAAGCCAGGACTTTGAGTTCCATACGGCGGATACCGCCGCTTTCGAGACCGAGCCGCGCCTGATAGCCGAGCCGGGCCTGCCGGCGCGCGTCGCTCACGTCGCCGAACCGGTGATCGAGCAGCTCGGCTACCGGCTTGTGCGGGTCAAGGTCTCCGCCGCCGACGGCTGCACCGTGCAGGTGATGGCGGAACGGCCGGACGGCTCGATGACGGTGGAGGACTGCGAGGCCGTGTCGCGCGCGCTCTCGCCGGTGCTCGACGTTGCCGACCTGATCGACCGTACCTACCGGCTGGAGATTTCCTCGCCCGGCATCGACCGGCCGCTGGTGCGCAAGTCGGACTTCGACCGCCATGCCGGTCATCTGGTGCGCATCGAGATGGACGTGCCGGTGAATGGCCGCAAACGCTTCCGCGGCAAGCTCACCGGCACCGAGGGCGAGGCCGCGCGGCTGCGTCGCGACGATGCCGCCGAGGGCGAGGAAGCGGAGGTCCTGCTTCCGATTGGAGAAATGAGCGAAGCAAAGCTCGTGCTCACCGACGAATTGGTGACGCTGGCTTTGCGGCGCGAGAAAGCCGCCAAGCGCCAGGCGCGCGAGGCGAAACGCGAAGGACGACGAGAAGTGAGACATTCACGGCACCGGCCGCAACGGCCTGCCGCCAAAGGAGGAGAGTGAGCTATGGCTGTCAGCGCCAACAGGCTCGAACTGCTGCAAATCGCCGACGCGGTTGCGCGTGAAAAGGCGATCGACCGCGGGATCGTCATCACCGCGATGGAGGACGCCATCGCCAAGGCCGCGCGCTCGCGCTACGGCGCCGAGACCGACGTGCACGCCGAGATCGAGCCGAAGACCGGCGAGCTGCGCCTCACGCGCCACATGCTGGTGGTCGAGACGGTCGAGAACCCGTCCAACCAGATCACGCTCGAGGATGCGCGCAAGCACCATCCGGCCGCGCAGGTGGGCGACACCATCGCCGATCCGCTGCCGCCGCTCGAATACGGCCGCATCGCCGCGCAATCGGCCAAGCAGGTGATCGTGCAGAAGGTGCGCGAGGCCGAGCGCGACCGGCAATATGCCGAGTACAAGGACCGCATCGGCGACATCGTCAACGGCATCGTCAAGCGCGTGGAATACGGCAACGTGGTGGTCGATCTCGGCCGCGGCGAAGCCATCGTGCGGCGCGACGAATTGCTGCCGCGCGAAGTGTTCCGCAACGGCGACCGCATCCGCGCCTATATCTACGACGTGCGGCGCGAGCCGCGCGGCCCGCAGATTTTCCTGTCGCGCACGCATCCGCAATTCACCGCCAAGCTGTTCGCGCAGGAAGTGCCGGAAATCTACGACGGCATCGTCGAGGTGAAGGCGGTCGCCCGCGACCCCGGCTCGCGCGCCAAGATCGCGGTGATCTCGCGCGATTCCAGCGTCGATCCGGTCGGCGCCTGCGTCGGCATGCGCGGCTCGCGCGTGCAGGCGGTGGTGAACGAATTGCAGGGTGAGAAGATCGACATCATTCCGTGGTCGCCCGACATCGCCACCTTCGTGGTGAACGCGCTAGCGCCGGCGGAAGTCGCCAAGGTGGTGCTCGACGAAGACAAAGAGCGCATCGAGGTCGTGGTGCCGGACGCGCAGCTTTCGCTGGCGATCGGCCGGCGCGGGCAGAACGTGCGGCTGGCTTCCCAGCTCACCGGCTGGGACATCGACATCCTGACCGAGCAGGAAGAGTCCGAGCGCCGTCACGCCGAGTTCGAGAGCCGCACCAAGATTTTCGTCGAGGCGCTCAATCTCGACGAAGTGGTCGGCCAGTTGCTCGCCTCGGAAGGCTTCGGCTCGATCGAGGAGCTCGCGCTGGTGGACGAGAAGGAAATCGCCGGCATCGAGGGCTTCGACGAGGGCACCGCGCACGAATTGCAGGAGCGCGCCAAGGAATATCTCGCGGCGCAGGAGGCCGAGCTCGACACCAAGCGCAAGGAGCTGGGCGTCGCCGACGAACTCAAGGAGGTGCCCGGCGTCACCACCAAGATGCTGGTGGCCTTCGGCGAGAACGGCGTGAAGACGATCGAAGATCTGGCCGGCTGCGCCACCGACGACTTGACCGGCTGGACCGAGCGCAAGGACGGCGAGACCAAGCACGAGCCGGGTTATCTCGAGGGCTTCGGCATTTCGCGCGAGGACGCCGAGGCGCTGATCATGCAGGCGCGGCTGAAAGCCGGCTGGGTGACGGAAGCCGAGCTGGCCCCGCCGCCGGCCGAAACGCCTGAGGCGGAAGCCGCGGCGGAAGCTCCGCAGGCGTAGAGGACCGGCATGCTGGCGATGACGCAGGACAATGAGCTCGACCGCGGGGCGACCAAAATCGCCTCCGGGGTCGCGCGGCATTGTGCGCTCACGCGTCAGCTCATGCCGGTCGACGACATGGTGCGCTTCGTCGTCGGGCCGGACGGCCATGTCGTGCCTGACGTCAAACGGAAATTGCCCGGGCGCGGCCTCTGGATCACCGGAACCCGCGAAGCGGTCGCCGAAGCGGTGAAGCGCAATGTCTTCGCGCGCGGCTTCAAGCAGGAGGTGCGCGCCGCCGCCGATTTGGCCGGCACGGCCGAACAGATGCTCGAGCGCGCGGCGCTCGATGCGCTGGCGATCGCCGGCAAGGCCGGCCGCGTGGTGACGGGTTTCACCAAGGTGGAGGCCGCGATCGCACAAGGCGACATCGAGGCGCTGGTGCACGCCAGCGACGGGGCGGACGACGGGACGCGCAAGCTCAATGCTGACTTGGCCGCCTTGCAGCGCAAAATGGCGGAAAATCCGCGCGAAACCGCGATCATCGACTTATTTTCCGGCGGGCAATTGGATTTGGCATTGAACCGCCCAAATGTGGTACATGCTGCGCTGCTTGCCGGGCCCGGGAGCGAGACGTTTCTCGCTCGTGTTGCGCGCTTGCAGCGCTTTCGGACCCCGAATTCAAAAGCGAATGCGTCGGCGGACGGCGCACGAGGACAAGTTACGGAATGAGTGAAACGAAGAACCCTGGCGAAAAGAAACTCGGCGTTGCCGGCCCGAAGCTGACGCTGCGGCCGCGCACGGAGACCGGCGTCGTACGCCAGAGCTTCAGCCATGGCCGCAGCAAGCAGGTCGTGGTCGAAAAGGTCAAACGCCGCGCCGTCGGTGGAGCGCCGGAAGCAAAAGCCGAGCCCGCACCGGTCGAGGCGCCGAAGAAACCTGTAACGGCGAAAGCTGCCGCGCCGGCGCCTTCGCCCGCGACGGAAGCGCCGAAGCCATCCGGCGTCGTGCTGCGCACGCTCACTGAAGAAGAGCGCAGCGCGCGCGCCCATGCGCTGGCCGACAGCCGCGTGCGCGAGGCCGAAGAACGCAAGATCGCGGAGGAAGAGGCGCGCCGGCGTAAAAGCCGCGAAGTGGTCGACAAGACCGAGCGCGAAGCCGCCGAAGCGCGCAAGCGTGAGGAAGATGACCGCCGCAAACACGACGAAGAAGCCAAGCGCAAGGCCGACGATCTCGCCAAGAAGCGTTTCGGCGAGGAGGAAGCCAAGCGTGCCGGACCCGGGGCCCGTCTTACGCTCGAGGCCGACGAGGAAGAAGCCCCACGCACCCGCCGCGGCGCCGGCCGGCCGGCGGCTGCTCCGCGCGCGGCACCCCGCACCGGCGCCGAAAAGCAGCGCGGCCGTCTCACATTGGTCACGGCGCTACGCGCCGACGAAGTGCGCGAGCGCTCGGTCGCCTCGTTCCGCCGCCGCACCCAGAGGCTCAAAGGCCATGCCTCCACCGAGCCGAAGGAAAAGCTGGTGCGCGAAGTCACGATCCCCGAGGCGATCAGCATCCAGGAACTCGCCAACCGCATGACCGAACGCGCGGTGGACGTCATTCGCCTGCTGATGAAGCAGGGCCAGATGGCGACCATCAACGACATGATCGACGCCGACACCGCCCAGCTCATCGCCGAGGAAATGGGCCACACCGTGCGCCGCGTGTCGGAAGCCGACGTCGAGGAAGGCCTGTTCGACACCGCCGACGAACCGGCGCTGCTGCAGCCGCGCGCGCCGGTAGTCACCGTCATGGGCCACGTCGACCACGGCAAGACCTCGCTGCTCGACGCCATCCGCTCGACCAACGTGGCGGGCGGCGAAGCCGGGGGCATCACCCAACACATCGGCGCCTACCAAGTGACGTCACCGTCGGGCGCCAAGATCACCTTCATCGATACGCCCGGCCACGCTGCCTTCACTGCCATGCGTGCCCGCGGCGCCAAGGTGACCGATATTGTCGTGCTGGTGGTCGCCGCCGATGACGGCGTCATGCCGCAGACGGTGGAAGCAATCCATCACGCCAAGGCGGCGAAGGTTCCAATCATCGTCGCCATCAACAAGATCGACAAGCCGGACGCCAAGCCCGATCGCGTGCGCACCGATCTGCTGCAGCACGAGATCCAGGTCGAATCGATGGGTGGCGAAGTGGTGGACGTCGAAGTCTCCGCTATCAAGAAGCAGAATATCGACCGCCTGCTCGAAATGATCGGCCTGCAAGCCGAGATCCTCGACCTCAAGGCCAATCCCGACCGCGCCGCCGAAGGCACCGTGATCGAGGCCAAGCTCGATCGCGGCCGTGGTCCCGTCGCCACCGTGCTGGTGCAGCGCGGCACGCTGCACGTCGGCGATCTGGTGGTGGCCGGCGCCGAATGGGGCCGCGTACGCGCGCTCGTGTCCGACACCGGCGCGCCGATCGAAACCGCCGGGCCCTCGACCCCGGTCGAAGTGCTCGGCTTCTCAGGCACGCCCGATGCCGGCGACCGCATGGCGGTGGTCGAGAATGAAGCCCGCGCCCGCGAAGTCACCGATTACCGCGCCCGCCAGAAGCGCGAGAAGACGGCGGCGCGCGCCACCGGCATGCGCGGCTCGCTCGAGCAGATGATGGCGCAGGCGAGAACCTCCGGCCGCAAGGAATTCCCGCTGGTGATCAAGGCCGACGTGCAGGGCTCGCTCGAAGCGATTATCGGCTCGCTCGACAAGCTGGCGACCGAAGAAGTCATGGCGCGCGTGCTGCATGCCGGCGTCGGCGGCATTTCCGAGTCGGACGTCACGCTTGCCGAAGCGTCGGGCGTTCCGATCATCGCCTTCAACGTGCGCGCCAACAAGGAAGCGCGCGAGGCGGCGGAACGCGCCGGCATCGAAATCCGCTACTACAACATCATCTACGACCTGGTCGACGACGTGAAGAAGGCGATGTCGGGCCTGCTCGCGCCGACGTTGCGCGAGACCATGCTGGGCAACGCGCAGATTCTCGAAGTCTTCAAGGTGTCCAAGGTCGGCAACGTGGCTGGCTGCCGCGTCACTGACGGTACCGTGGAACGTGGCGCCAACGTGCGGCTGATCCGCGACAACGTCGTCGTGCACGAAGGCAAGCTCTCGCAACTCAAGCGCTTCAAGGACGACGTGCGCGAAGTCGGCGCAGGCCAGGAATGCGGCATGGCCTTCGAGAACTACCAGGACATGCGGCAAGGCGACGTGATCGAATGTTACCGGGTGGAGACGATTCAACGCTCGCTGTGAGTCCAAGTCTCACAGCGTAGGTTAGAACGCTCCGCTCTTTCCAACCGTCATGCCCGGCCTTGTGCCGGGCATCCACACCTTCCTTCAGTGAAGGAAGCAAGACGTGGATGGCCGGGACAAGCCCGGCCATGACAAATTGAAAGCTGAGAATTTATGCCACGACATAAACAAAAGCACCGCGACACCGCGCCCGGCAGTGGCTCGCAGCGCCAGTTGCGCGTCGGCGAACTGGTGCGCCACGCGATGGCCGAAATGCTGACGCGCGGCGACGTGCACGATCCGGTGATCGAGGGCCATCTCATCACGGTGCCGGAGGTGCGCATGAGCCCGGACCTGCGGCTCGCCACCATCTACGTCATGACGATGGGCGGGCGCGACGCCGAGAAAGTCGTCGCCGCCTTCGAACATCACAAAAAGTTCCTGCGCGCCGAGATCGCCCACCGCATCAATCTGAAATTTGCGCCCGATATCCGCTTCCGAGTCGACGAGCGCTTCGAAGAAGCCGAGCGCATCGACAAGCTGCTGCGCTCGCCGGACGTGAAGCGCGATCTCGATGACGAGGACGAAGACGATGAGTGACGACGCGTTGAAGAGCCTCGTGGCGCCCGAAGCGGCGCCGGCGCCGCTGGCGATTGCGCCGCAGAGCGAGGGCGAAACGCGCCCGAAGCAAAAGCAATTCAAGCGCGACAAGCGCGACGTGCACGGCTGGATCGTGCTCGACAAACCGATCGGCATGACCTCGACGCACGCGGTCAGCGTCATCAAGCGGCTGTTCACCGCCAGGCGCGCCGGGCACGCCGGCACGCTCGACCCGCTCGCCTCCGGCGCGCTGCCGATTGCGCTCGGCGAAGCTACCAAGACCGTCCCCTTCGTGATGGATGGCCGCAAGCTCTACCGCTTCACCGTGCGCTGGGGCGAAGAGCGGGATACCGACGACGCCGAAGGCCGCGTGACCGAGACCAGCGGCAACCGCCCCTCGGCCGAGGCCATCCGTGTGCTGCTGCCGTCCTTTACCGGCTCCATCCAGCAGGTGCCGCCGCGCTATTCGGCCATCAAGATCGAGGGCGAGCGCGCCTACGACCTGGCCCGCGACGGCGAAACGGTCGAGCTCGCCGCCCGTCCGGTCGAGATCGCCCGGCTGGAGCTGGTTAACACCCCGGACCCCGGCCATATGGTTTTCGAAGCGGAATGCGGCAAAGGCACCTATGTGCGGTCGCTCGCCCGCGATATGGGCCGTTCGCTCGGCTGTTTCGGCCATGTCAGCGCGCTGCGCCGGGTGGCGGTCGGCCCGTTCGGCGAAAAAACCATGATTCCGCTGGAAGAATTGGAGGCTCTGTGCCATAGAGCCGCCACCGGCGAGGGTAACCTCGCCGATTTAATCCTGCCCGTTGAGACCGCGCTGGACGACATCCCGGCGCTGGCCGTCAGCCGGGCAGAGGCGGCAAGGCTACAACGCGGCCAAGCCGTCATCGTGCGCGGACGGGACGCTCCCATTTTCCGTGGACCGGTCTATGTCACGGTAGCGGGACAGCTTCTGGCTCTCGCCGAAGTGGACCACGGCGAAATCGTCCCCAAGCGCGTGTTCAACCTCGCCGGCCTGATAGGCAGCGCCGGCACGAAGAAAGGATGACCGATGTCGGTGACCACCGGCCGTAAGGCCGAAGTGATTAAGACGTATGCGACGAAGCCCGGTGATACCGGTTCGCCCGAAGTGCAAGTGGCGATCCTGTCCGAACGGATCAACAATCTCACCGAGCATTTCAAGACTCACGTCAAGGACAACCATTCGCGGCGCGGCCTGCTCAAGATGGTGAGCCAGCGCCGTCAACTGCTCGATTACCTGCGGCGCTCGAACGAGACGAGCTACAAGGATTTGATCGAGAAGCTCGGCATCCGCCGCTGATTTTTGGCGCGCGGGGCGACAGGCGCCGCGCGTTTCACCCGAAGCGAATGCAATGAGCGTTCGCTGAGTTGGTCCGGCGGTCACCGCCGCGACAAGCAAGAGCCGATAAGGATCGGCTCTTGTATATGCGAGCAAGGTTCGAAACGCCTATGGGCAGGATCGCCAGACGCTGTTGCACACCGCGCAGCCTCTCGCCGTCTTGCTCATGGCTTCCGGAACTTGCCGAGAACCATGAGAGAAAATGACAATGTTCGATATGCATCGCGTTGAGCTCGATTGGGGCGGGCGCAAGCTCGTCCTCGAGACCGGCAGAATGGCGCGCCAGGCCGACGGCGCCGTGCTCGCAACTTACGGAGAGACCACCGTGCTGGCCGCCGTGGTGGCGGCCAAGCAGCCGAAGGAAGGCATCGATTTCCTGCCGCTGACTGTCAACTACACCGAAAAATATTACGCGGCCGGCCGCATTCCCGGCGGCTATTTCAAGCGCGAGCGCGGTCCGACCGAAAAGGACACGCTGACCTCGCGCCTGATCGACCGTCCGATCCGTCCGCTGTTCGCCGATGGCTGGCGCTGCGATACGCAGGTGACCGTTACCGTGCTTTCGCACGACATGGAAAACGATCCCGACATCGTCGCCATGGTCGCGTCGTCGGCCGCGCTCACGCTGTCCGGCGTGCCCTTCATGGGCCCGATTGGCGGCGCCCGCGTCGGCTTCATCAACAATGAGTACGTGCTCAATCCGGCGATCGACGAGATGCCGGAAAGCCAGCTCGATCTGGTCGTCGCCGGCACCAATGATGCGGTGCTGATGGTGGAGTTGGAAGCCAAAGAGCTGTCCGAGGACATCATGCTGGGCGCGGTGATGTTCGGCCACCGGTACTTCCAGCCGGTGATCGAGGCCATCATCAAGCTCGCAGAAAAGGCCGCGAAAGAGCCGCGCGATCTCTCGGTGCCGGACAACTCCAAACTGGAGAAGGAAATTCTCGGTCTGGTCGAGAAGGACCTGCGGACGGCTTATTCGATCGCCGCCAAGCAAGAGCGGCAAAACGCCGTCGCCGCGGCGAAGGAAAAGGTGCTCGAGCACTTCTTCCCCGCCGGCGCGGAAAACCCCGATTACGACAAGCTGCGCGTTGCCGGCGTGTTCAAGGAACTCGAAGCCAAGATCGTGCGCTGGAACATTCTCGACACCAGCAAGCGCATCGACGGCCGCGACCTGAAGACCGTGCGCCCGATCGTGGCGGAAGTCGGCGTGCTGCCGCGCACCCACGGCTCGGCGCTGTTCACGCGCGGCGAAACGCAGGCGCTGGTAGTGGCCACGCTCGGCACCGCCGAGGACGAGCAGTTCGTCGACGCCCTGCAAGGGACGTACAAAGAAACGTTCCTGCTGCACTACAACTTCCCGCCCTATTCGGTGGGCGAAACCGGCCGCATGGGCGCGCCGGGGCGGCGCGAGATCGGCCACGGCAAGCTCGCCTGGCGCGCGATCCACCCGATGCTGCCGACCGCGCTCGAGTTCCCCTACACCATCCGCGTCGTCTCGGAGATCACCGAGTTCGAACGGCTCGTCGTCGATGGCGTCGGTGTGCGGCTCCTCACTGGCGCTGATGGATGCGGGCGTGCCGCTCAAGCGGCCGACCGCCGGCATCGCCATGGGTCTGATCCTCGAAGACAAGCGTTTCGCGGTGCTGTCCGACATCCTCGGCGATGAGGACCATCTCGGCGACATGGACTTCAAGGTGGCCGGCACCGAGAACGGCGTCACCTCGCTGCAGATGGACATCAAGATCGCCGGCATCACCGAGGAGATCATGAAGGTCGCTCTCGCGCAAGCGAAGGACGGCCGGCTGCACATCCTCGGTGAGATGTCTAAAGCCTTGACGGCGGCGCGCGCCGAACTCGGCGAGCACGCTCCGCGCATCGAGATGTTCAAGATCCCGACCGACAAGATCCGCGAAGTGATCGGCACCGGCGGCAAGGTGATCCGCGAGATCGTCGAGAAGACCGGCGCCAAGATCAATATCGAGGACGACGGCAGCGTGAAGGTTGCCTCGGCCGACGGTGAATTGATCAAGGCGGCGATCAACTGGATCAAGTCGATCGCCTCCGACCCCGAGCCCGGCCACATCTACGACGGCACCGTCGTCAAGGTGATGGACTTCGGCGCCTTCGTGAACTTCTTCGGCGCCAAGGACGGCCTCGTGCACATCAGCCAGCTCGCCCCGCACCGCGTCAACAAGACCTCGGACGTCGTCAAGGAAGGCGACAAGGTGAAGGTCAAGCTGCTCGGCATGGACGAGCGCGGCAAAGTGCGCCTGTCGATGAAGGCGGTCGATCAGACGACCGGCGAGGACATCGAGCACAAGGGCCAGCCGGCGCAAGCCGCCGGCGGCGGCGCGGCGGAGTAGTCGCCCGGCCTGAAAGACAAAGGGCGGCCCCCTGCGGCCGCCCTTTTTTATTGTCCGCGCCCCTTGAAAATGCACGCTTTTGTGACCCGCATCACAGCCGCCCGCCGGCGCTCCCCTTAAGTTATCAATCGTTGGGAGCGAGGAACTCCCGGCCTTCAGGGAGACGGGTCATGCGTAAAACCACCATTCTCGCCATTGCCACTGCGGCGCTTGCGGTCGTCACGGTCGTCACCGATCTGATCCGTGCGGATGCAGGCTTCAGCGGCAAGTGGTCGGTGAATTCGGTCTCGCATGTGCGGACCACCGGCGCCCTGAAGGCCACGAATTTTGACACCATCTGAACCCCGGCCCTTCGGGGCCCGGGTTCCCTACCCCAACCTCCAAAACTCTTAGCGGCCCCACCCCGGGCCGCTTTTTTATTGTCGATTTAACGGGATATGAGAAAAGCACTTTAATGTGACCCGGGTCACAGCGGTCCCAAGGCCGGGCTCCTACGTTAATTGTCAGAGAGCGAATAGCTCCACGTCAAACAGAGTTTAGAGATACGGGAGCACGTCATGACCAGCACAATCACCGCCGCCGTCACGATTTTCTTCGTGGTTTTCGGCGTCTATGCCGCCAATCTGGTCGTCTATCACCCGCAGCAGGGTGGACTTAATCCGACGACCCCGGTCAGCCAGATCGCTGACTGGAAATAGCGTGCGCCGAACGAACCGAAACGGCGACGCTTTCTGCTAAATTGTCCGGCGGTCGGCCTTATGGCCGGCCGCGTTTTGTTGGGCGACTTATGGCTGCTCCAAGCTCCGTCAACTTGCTGTCGGACCTTCCCGACCGGCTGTCGACCGGCCTGCTCGAGCACGCCAGCCCGAAGCACATCGCGGCCGACGAAGTGCTGTTTCTCGCCGGCGATCCCGGCGACGGCTTCTACCGGCTGGATGAAGGTCTCTTGAAAGTGTCGATCGCCTCGGCGACCGGCGCCGAGCGCATCCTCGCCATTCTCGGCCCCGGCGCGATCGTCGGCGACCTCGCCATCATCGACGGCCTGCCACGCTCGGCCTCGGTGTCGGCGCTGCGCGACTGCAAGCTGCGCTTCGTCAGCCGCAAAGCATTCGAAAGCTTCGCCGGCCAGCAACCGCAGATTTATCACTATCTCGCCAAGGTGCTGGCGACGCGCCTGCGCGACACCGATCAGATCGTGGCGGCGGGAAGCTTCTTGCCGCTCAAGGGTCGCGTCGCGCGCGCCCTGCTCGATCTCGCGCACGCTTTCGGCAAGGATGTCGGCAACGGCCGCGTCGTCATCCGGCAGAAGGTGAGCCAGGGCGATCTCGCCGCCATGGCCGGCATCGCGCGCGAGAACGTCAGCCGCATCATGAACGACTGGATGCGCGCCAAAATCATCACGCGGCTGTCCGGCTATTACTGCCTGGAAGACCCGAAGAAGCTCAGGCACGAGATCGAGCTGTAACGGTCAGTGTTTGCGGCGGACGCCCAGCGTGCGGGTGACGATCTTGCCCAGCGCCTCAAAATCCTTGCCGCGCGGCGAGGTGCGCCGCCACGCCAGTCCGATGGTGCGGCCGGGCTGCGGCTCGGCAAAACGCAGCAGCTTGACGCGCTCGTCGCGAACTTCCGTGTCAGCGGCGACCTGCGGCACCAGCGTGACGCCGTAGCCGTTCGCCACCATCTGCATCACCGTGGTCAGCGAGGTGGCGCCGAGACTTGCCGCGGCATCGCGACTGGACGCAGCAGATTTTGGCGCGCGGCAAAAGGCGAGCGCCTGATCGCGCAGGCAATGCCCCTCTTCCAGCAGAATGAGGCGGCGCTGATCGACGTCTTCGACGCTGACGCGGCCGCGCATTTTGTCGGACGCCGGCACGGCAAGCAGAAACGTATCTTCGAACAGCGCCAGCGTCTCGACGTCGCCGCCTTCCGCCGGCAGCGCCAGCATGACGACGTCGAGGGCGCCGCCCGTGAGTTCGTCGAGCAGCAACTTGGTCTGCGTCTCGCGCACTTCCAGGCGCAGCCGCGGAAAGTCCTTCTGCAATCGCGGCAATATGCGCGGCAGCACGTAAGGCGCCAGCGTCGGGATGATGCCCAAGCGCAAATTGCCGCTCAGCAGATCGTGGTGGCGGGCAAAATCGACGAGGTCGCGGGTGGCGGCGAGGATCTGATCGGCGCGCTCGGCCACCTCACCGCCAATGTCGGTGAGCGCGATCTCGCCCGGACGCCGCTCGACCAGTTCGGCGCCGATTTCGCGTTCGAGCTCGCGCACCTGCATCGACAACGCCGGCTGGCTGATGGCGCAGTCTTCCGCCGCCCGGCCGAAATGCCGGTGGCGGGCGAGCGAGGTCAAATAGCGCAGCTGGCGCAAGGTGATCATGCCGATAAGCTAGTCTTATCGATAGGCGCATTCAATACGATTGGACCTGATCGGAGGCGGTTCATATAACCGCCGCAAGCGCGCGCCATGGTTCCGTTTCTCGCCTTTGTGGCGCGCGCAGTCTCAGTGGAGGACACGATTCATGGACGCAAAGACTGACGATAAGAGCGCGGGCAAGTGCCCGGTCATGCACGGCGCAACGAACCGCGACTGGTGGCCGACCCAGTTGGACATTCAGGTTCTCCACCGCAACTCCGCTTTGTCCGATCCGATGGGCGAGGCGTTCGACTACGCCAAAGAGTTCAAGAGTCTCGACCTCAAAGCCGTGATCAGGGACCTGCGTGCCTTGATGACGGATTCGCAAGCCTGGTGGCCGGCCGACTTCGGTCACTATGGTGGGCTCTTCATCCGTCTGGCGTGGCACGCGGCGGGCACCTACCGCATCACCGACGGTCGCGGCGGCGCCGGCGCCGGTCAGCAGCGCTTCGCGCCACTCAACAGTTGGCCGGACAACGCCAACCTCGACAAGGCGCGCCGGCTGTTGTGGCCGATCAAGCGAAAATACGGCAAGAAAATCTCCTGGGCCGACTTGATGGTTCTCGTCGGCAACGTCGCGCTCGAATCGATGGGCTTCAAGACATTCGGTTTCGCCGGCGGCCGCGCCGACGTCTGGGAGCCGGAAGAACTCTACTGGGGTCCCGAGGGCACGTGGCTCGGCGACGAACGCTACAGCGGCGAGCGGCAGCTTGCGGAGCCGCTTGGCGCCGTGCAGATGGGCCTCATCTACGTCAATCCGGAAGGACCTAACGGCAATCCGGACCCGGTCGCAGCGGCCAAGGACATCCGCGAGACGTTCTTCCGCATGGCGATGAACGATGAAGAGACCGTCGCCCTGATTGCCGGCGGCCACAGCTTCGGCAAGACCCACGGCGCGGGCGATCCGTCGCTGATCGGCCCGGAGCCGGAGGGCGCGGCAATCGAGGACCAGGGCCTCGGCTGGAAAAGCAAGCATGGCACCGGCATCGGCGCCGACGCCATCACCGGCGGTCCGGAGGTCACCTGGACGCAGACGCCGACGAAGTGGAGCAATCTCTTCTTCAAGAATCTGTTCGAAAACGAATGGGAGCTGACGAAGAGCCCGGCCGGCGCGAAACAGTGGAAAGCGAAGGCTGCGCAAGCCGACATCCCCGACGCTTTCGACAAGTCGAAGAAGCATGTGCCGACTATGCTGACCACCGATCTGTCGCTCCGGTTCGACCCGGCCTACGAAAAGATCTCGCGGCGCTTCTACGAGCATCCCGAGCAGTTCGCGGACGCGTTTGCCCGCGCGTGGTTCAAGCTCACGCACCGTGACATGGGCCCGATCGCGCGCTACCTCGGCCCGCTCGTGCCGAAGGAGACGCTGATCTGGCAGGACCCAATCCCGGCCGTCAAACACAAGCTGATCGACGAAAAGGACATCGCGGCTCTCAAGAAGAAGATCCTCGCGAGCGGTCTGTCGGTGTCGCAGCTGGTCTCGATGGCCTGGGCATCGGCCTCGACGTTCCGCGGCTCCGACAAGCGCGGCGGCGCCAACGGCGCGCGCATTCGTTTGAGCCCGCAGAAGGATTGGGACGTGAACAATCCGGCTGAGCTGGCGAAAGCACTCAAGAAGCTCGATGCGATCCAGACGGCGTTCAACGCTTCGGCCAAGGGCGGCAAGAAGGTTTCGCTTGCTGACCTGATCGTTCTCGGCGGCTGTGCCGCGGTTGAAAAGGCCGCAAAGGCCGCCGCGGTAAACGTGAAGGTCCCTTTCACGCCGGGACGCATGGACGCCTCGCAGGAGCAGACCGACACCGAGTCGTTCGCCCCGCTCGAACCGCGTGCCGACGGCTTCCGCAATTATGTGAGCGGCAAGCGGCAGTTCATGCTGCCGGAGGAGGCGTTGGTCGACCGGGCGCAGTTGCTGACGCTGACGGCGCCGGAGATGACGGTTCTCGTCGGCGGCCTGCGCGTGCTCGGCGCCAATGCCGGCGGGTCCAAACACGGCGTCTTCACCAAGAAGTCCGGGGCGCTGACGAACGACTTCTTCGTCAACCTGCTCGACATGAGCACGGTATGGCAGCCGGCCGGCTCCGATGGCGTTTACGAAGGCCGTGACCGCAAGACGAACGCGGTCAAGTGGACCGGCACGCGCGTCGACCTGATCTTCGGTTCGCACTCGCAGCTTCGCGCCTTCGCGGAAGTCTACGCCTGTGCGGACTCGAAGGAGAAGTTCGCGAAGGACTTCGTGGCGGCGTGGATCAAGGTGATGAACGCCGATCGCTTCGATCTCGTCTGATCTCGGCGGGACGGTTTTCAAAATGAAACGGCCGGGGATTTCCCCGGCCGTTTTTTATTGTTCTGCTGCGCAGCGAACTCGCTTTCCCTCTCCCCTTGTGGGAGAGGGTGGCGAGCCGGGTGAGGGGTCAGCTTCTCAAATAGCACTTCAACCCCTCACCCGCCCTCGCTCGGCTTCGCCTCCGCCATAGGCCAGCGCTTCGCGCTGGCCGTTCCTGACGTAAAGAACGCGAATGCCGAAGGCATTCGCTATGCACCCTCTCCCACAAGGGCAGAGGGGAAGAGCGGATGCCTCACGTTTGAGGATTACTTCCCTTCGCCGCCGCCTTCCACGGACCCGCCCGCGTGCTTGAGCGTGTCGGGCTGCGGCATGGCGATGACGTTGTAGCCGCTGTCGACAAAGTGCACTTCGCCGGTGACGCCGGTCGACAGATCGGACAACAAATAAAGCCCGGCGCCGCCCAATTCCTCCAGCGTCACGCCGCGGCCGAGCGGAGAATATTTCTGCTGGAAGGCGAACATATAGCGCGCGTCGGTGATGCCGGCGCCGGCCAGCGTGCGGATCGGCCCGGCCGAGATGGCGTTGACGCGGATCTTCTGGTGGCCGAAATCGACCGCCAGATAGCGCACCGAGGCTTCCAGACCCGCCTTCGCCACGCCCATCACGTTGTAGTTCGGCATGGCGCGGTCGCCGCCGTTATAGGTGAGCGTCACTATGGCGCCGCCGTTCGGCATCAGCGCGGCCGCACGTTTCGCCGCCTCGGTGAAGGCGTAGCAGGAGATCACCATGGTGCGGATGAAGTTCTCGCGCGTCGAATTGGCGTAACGGCCCTTCAGCTCTTCCTTGTTGGAGAAGGCGACGGCGTGCACGAGGAAGTCCATCGTGCCCCATTGCTTTTTGATCGCGCCGAACACGGCATCGACCGAGGCGATATCCTCGACGTCGCAGGGCAGCACGATCTTGGAGCGGACCGAGTTGGCGAGCGGCTTCACGCGCTTGGCCAGCGCGTCGCCTTGGTAGGTGAAAGCGAGCTCGGCGCCGTGCTGGTGAAGCATCTTGGCGATGCCCCAGGCGATGGAGTGGTCGTTGGCGACGCCCATCACCAGCCCGCGTTTTCCTTGCATCAATCCCGGCATTCTCACTTCCTCGACATTTCCATTCACTCCGCTCATTCCCGCGCAAGCGGGAATCCAGGGCCACGGGCAAGTCGCATTAAGAACTGGGCCCCCGCTTTCGCGGGGACGAGCGGAAAACCACTCCTACGCATCCAATCGCTTGAAAACCACCGATGCATTGGTGCCGCCAAAGCCGAACGAATTCGACAGCACGGCGCCGAGCGCGACGTTGTCCTTGCGCTCGCGCGCGATCGGCATGTCGGCGAAGGCGGGATCGAGATTCTCGATATTGGCGCTCTCGCAAATGAAGCCGTTTTGCATCATCAGCAGCGAGTAGATCGCCTCCTGCGCGCCGGCGGCGCCGAGCGAATGACCGGTGAGCGATTTGGTGGCCGAGATCGGCGGGCATTTGGCGCCGAATACCTCGCGGATCGCTTCGATTTCCTTGAGATCGCCGATCGGCGTCGAGGTGGCGTGCGGATTGATGTATTCGATCGGCGCCTTGCAGGTTTCCAGCGCCAGCTTCATACAGCGCATGGCGCCTTCGCCCGACGGCGCGACCATGTCGTAGCCGTCGGAGGTCGCGCCGTAGCCGGCGAGCTCGGCATAGATCTTGGCGCCGCGGGCTTTCGCGTGCTCGAGCTCTTCCAGCACCAGAACGCCGGCGCCGCCGGCGATGACGAAGCCGTCGCGGTCGGCGTCATAGGCGCGCGAGGCCTTCTGCGGCGTGCCGTTGTACTTCGACGACATCGCCCCCATCGCATCGAACAGGTTCGACATGGTCCAGCTCAGCTCTTCCGAGCCGCCGGCGAACACCATGTCCTGCTTGCCCCACTGGATGAGTTCGGAGCCGTTGCCGATGCAGTGGTTGGAGGTCGCGCAGGCCGACGAGATCGAATAATTGACGCCCTTGATCTTGAACCAGGTGGCGAGCGTGGCCGATGCGGTCGACGACATCGCCTTCGGCACGGCGAACGGTCCGATGCGCTTGGGCGAGCCTTTTTCGCGCGTGATGTCGGCAGCTTCGACGATCGTCAAGGTCGAGGGGCCGCCCGATCCCATGACAATGCCGGTGCGCGGATTGGAAATATCTTTTTCCTCGACGCCGAAATCGCGGATCGCCTGTTCCATGGCGACGTGATTCCAGGCCGCGCCCTGTCCGAGGAAGCGCATGGCGCGGCGATCCACCGATCCCGCCGGATCGAGCGTCGGCATGCCTTGCACCTGGCATTTGAAGCCGCGCTTCTCGAATTCGTCCGCGTGCGTGATGCCCGACTTGGCCTCGCGCAAGCTCGCGAGCACCTCCTGCGTATTGTTGCCGATGGACGAAACGATGCCCATCCCGGTGACTACGACCCGCCGCATCGCTACTCCTACCTATGTTTCGATGTGATTGGGCCACAGATTGGCCGGCCGAGACAATTCCGCAAGAGGCTTCAAGAGGCCTCAGGCGCCGCTCGGCTGCAACGCCTCTTCCTGCTTGAACAAGCCGACCTTCAGGTCGGAGGCCTTATAGATGACGTTCCCGTCCGCCGACAGCCAGCCGTCGGCAACGCCCAGCACCAGTTTCGAGCGCATCACGCGCTTGAAATCGATGCCGTAGATGACCTTTTTCACGGTCGGCAGCACCTGGCCGGAGAATTTCAGCTCGCCCAGGCCGAGCGCGCGACCCTTGCCCGGCGCGCCCAGCCAGCCGAGGAAGAAGCCAACCAGTTGCCAGAGCGCATCGAGACCGAGACAGCCCGGCATCACCGGATCGCCTTTGAAGTGACAGAGGAAAAACCAGAGGTCGGGCTTCACGTCGAGCTCGGCGCGGACCATGCCCTTGCCGTGCACGCCGCCCGTTTCCGAGATTTCCGTGATGCGGTCGAACATCAGCATCGGCGGCAGCGGCAATTGCGCGTTGCCAGCGCCGAACAGCTCGCCGCGGCCGCAAGCCAGTAGGTCCTCATACTCGAAGCTGTGACGCCGGTTTTCCATCGTCGTCCCGCGCGGCGGGCTTGCCTGAATATCCATATGAAATGCGTAACATAATGGGCCCGATCCGGGAAAGGTGGAACCTCCCGCCGCAGGCCTTGCGGCCGCGGTATATGACGCCGGGTGCGACACCGTGGCGGATCGATGGGCCAGCATCGGGCGTTATTGCGAAGCGGTTGCATCTGGAGATGCATTTGCGTATATGTTGCAAATGTAACGGTTTTTACCGGGCGCGCCTGCGGCGCCCCGGTTATGAGGCATCCTGATGAGCTTTTCGCGTAGCGTTGCAATGTCGACCGCCAAGCAAGCCGGCACCGAAATGACCGGCTGCCCGTGGCACGACGTCAAGGCGATGCTGCGCCAGGTTGGCTTGCGCCCGACGCGTCAGCGCATGGCGCTCGGCTGGCTGCTGTTCGGCAAAGGCGACCGCCACCTCACCGCCGAGATGCTGTACGAGGAAGCCTCGCGCGCCAAGGTGCCGGTGTCGCTGGCGACGATCTACAACACGTTGCACCAGTTCACCGAAGTCGGCCTGCTGCGCCAGGTCGCAGTCGACGGCTCGAAAGCCTACTTCGACACGAATACCTCGACGCATCACCACTTCTTCATCGAAGGCGAAGACGCGTTGCTCGACATCACCGGCGCCGACGTTCTGGTTGGCAACAGCCCGACGCCGCCGGACGGTTATGAAGTCGCGCGCGTCGATGTGATCGTGCGGCTGCGCCGCAAGGCCTAACGGGCTACTCGATCTTCTCGTTCGGATAGGCGCCCCACAGCCGGTCCTGGCGGATCCAGCCGTCGAACCCTTTGCCGCGGAATTCGCACCACGTGCCGGTGCAGGATTGCAGCGCGCCCTGCACGCCGCCCTGCAACTTGGCCACCACTGCGGCTTTGGTATCGGCACTTTCGTAAAGCGGCACCAGTTCGTCCTTCAGGTTCGGCACCACCACCGCGGTGCGCTTGCCGGACAGCAGCGAGTGGTAGACCCAGCCCTCCGCCCCTTCCCAGTCGCGGATGCGCCGCCAGTTCTCGAATTCGGCGGTGATCTCCACCGGCATGCCGGCGCGGGTATAGACCCAGCGCACGTCCTGGTCCTGGGTCGGGCCGCCGCGCACATTGACCTTGTCGGACTTGAGGCTGACGAAGCGCGGCACCGGCAGGCCGCTTACCGAGCCGGTGGTGAGGTCGCCGGCGGCGCGGGCGCCGAGCGGCAGGAGCGCCAGGCAAGCGGCCAGCGCGAAGCCGCCCAAACGGCCCTTAAACTGCCCCCTGCTTTGTGTTGTCACTGCCATCTGGTAGGAAAATGAACGGATTACGCCCCTTCGACGCGGAAGCCGGAGTGTGGGCGAGCAGGGTTAAAGAGGGCTGAATCGGCGCATGCCGAAGACCAAGAAGCCGCTGGTAATCGTCACCCGCAAGCTGCCGGACACGGTCGAGCTGCGCATGCGGGAACTCTTCGACGCCAAGCTCAATCCGGACGATGCGCCGATGACGCACGCCCAGCTCACCGAGGCGGTAAAAACGGCCGACGTGCTGGTGCCGACCGTGACCGACGAGATCGACGCCTCGGTGCTCAGCCGGGCCGGCGAGCAGCTCAAGCTGATCGCCAATTTCGGCAATGGCGTCGACAATATCGACGTCGCCACCGCGGTTCAGCGCGGCATCACCGTGACCAATACCCCCGGTGTCCTGACCGAGGATACCGCCGACATGACCATGGCGCTGATCCTGGCGGTGCCACGACGGCTGGTCGAAGGCTCCATGGTCCTGACCTCGGACAAGGACTGGTCCGGCTGGACGCCGACCTGGATGCTCGGCCACCGCATTTGGGGCAAGCGTCTCGGCATCATCGGCATGGGCCGCATCGGCCAGGCGGTGGCGCGCCGCGCCCGCGCCTTCGGCCTGCAAATTCATTATCACAATCGCCGCCGCGTGCCGGCGCGCATCGAGGAGGAGCTCAACGCCACCTATTGGGAGAGTCCCGACCAGATGCTCGCGCGCATGGACATCGTCTCGGTCAATTGCCCGCACACGCCGGCGACCTATCACCTGCTCTCGGCGCGCCGGCTCAAGCTGCTGCGGCCGGACGCCTTTATCGTCAACACCTCGCGTGGCGAGGTGATCGACGAGAACGCGCTGGCGCGGCTGATCGAATCGGGCGAGATCGCCGGCGCCGGCCTCGACGTGTTCGAGCACGAACCGGCGGTCAACCCGAAGCTGGTCAAGCTGGCGCGCGCCGGCAAGGTGGTGCTGCTGCCGCATATGGGCTCGGCAACGGTGGAAGGCCGCGTCGACATGGGCGAGAAGGTCATCATCAATATCAAGACCTTCATGGATGGGCATAGGCCGCCGGATCGGGTGCTACCGAGTATGTTGTGAGCCACATTGTCGCCGATTTGTGGGACGAGCCTGATTTAAGATTCGTATTTTGGAGGAAATATTATGAATTGGCTTCCTCAAAATAACGGCGATCGAATTACGGTTCCCAACAGTGAAAATTATCGCCGAACACTTGAAGCGTTCAATTTTCACCCCGCATCCGTCACTCACACGATGGCTATTGTGGAACGACAGGGTCCAGACAGCGTAATTTTTGTCGGGTGCGCCGAAGAGCGCGCGAGGATTACACCTAAATACGAAGCTGAGTTGAAGCGGGTTATTCGGCGGGCCTGAATATTCACTGCCCTATACTTTTGATCGTCGGTTTCTCGCCGCTGAGCGGATTGTTGATGTCCCACGCGTAGCTGAGCGTCTCGAAGCGCATCGAGCGCGCGTCCACCATCAGCAGCCGGCCGACCAGGCCCTCGCCGAAGCCGACGATCTCGCGGATCACCTCAAGTGCCATGAGTGAGCCGAGCACGCCCGGCAGCGCGCCGAGAATGCCGGCCTCGGCGCAGGCCGGCACCGTGCCCTCCGGCGGCGGCTCGGGGAACAGGCAGCGATAGGTCGGATTGCGCGTGCCGTCGTCGCGCATCTCGTGCGCGCGGATGGTGGTGAGCGAGCCGTCGAAGGTGCCGACCGCGGCGGTGACCAGCGGCTTCTTGGCGAAAAAGCATGCGTCGGAGACGAGATAGCGCGTGGTGAAATTGTCGGAGCCGTCGGCGACGATGTCGTATTTCGAAATAACCTCGAGCGCGTTGCTCGCATCGAGCCGCGCCATATGCGTTTCCACCGCGACATGCGGATTGAGCCGCGCGACGGCTTCTTCCGCGCCATCGACCTTGCGTTTGCCGATATCGGAGGTCGAGAAGATCACCTGGCGCTGCAAGTTCGACAGCGACACTTCGTCGTCGTCGATCACCCCGAGCGTGCCGACGCCGGCCGCCGCGAGATAAAGCAGCACCGGTGCGCCGAGGCCGCCGGCGCCAACCACCAGCACGCGCGCGGCCTTCAGCTTCGCCTGGCCGGGACCGCCGACCTCGCGCAGCACGATGTGGCGAGCATAACGTTCGAGTTCGTCGCGTTCGAGCATCGCGGTTAACCCTATGGCGGCTGAAGGCTTTTCGCCAGCGCTTCGGCCGGCGGCTTCGCCTTGCGCGACCTTGGCGATGGGCTAAGGTGGCCGCAAAACGTGGTTAGGGTGGCGTTAATAGCAATGCGTGGTGGCCGTATCGCAATCGTGCTGGCGCTTTTGACCGGCGCAAGCCCTGCGCTTGCGCAGTGGGCGGGCATCGGCAATGAGCCCGCCGCCAAGCAGGTGCCCGCGGCCAAGAAGCATCGCGCCGCGCGCAAGCCGGCGGCGAAAGCGGCAACCGCAACGCCCGCGCCCGCCAAGCCTGAGGCCGCCAAGCAACAGCCCGCGAAAGGTGAACCGGCGCCCACGCCGGCGCAATCGGCCGAGCTCGCCGGCATTCCGCCGGCCGAGCGGCTGAAGATCCAGTCGGCGCTTTATTGGGCCGGCGACTACGCCACCGAAGCCGCGGGCGATGGCGCCATGGAAGCGGCCATTCGCAACTTCCAGAAGCGCAACCGGTCGAAGATCACCGGCGTGCTCACACCCGAGCAGCGCGCCGAACTGGTTTCCGCCGCCGATAATCATGAGCAGGAATTCGGCTGGAACGTGGTGGTCGATCCGGCGACCGGCATCCGCATCGGCCTGCCGAGCAAGCTGGTGCCGAACGCGCGCGACGCCGCTCACGGCACGCGCTGGTCGTCGCCGCACGGCGAGGTGCAGGTCGAGACCTTCCGCATCAAGAACATGGCGCTTGCGGCGCTGTTCGACGAGGAAAAGAATAAGCTATCGCGCACCATCGAGCATAGCGTGCTCAACGACGGCAATTTCATCATCAGCGGCATGCAGGGCCTGAAATATTTCACCGTGCGCGCCAAGCAGCGCGACGGCGAAATTCGCGGCTTCACGCTGCTGTACGACCAGATGATGGAAGGCATCGTCGCGCCGGCGATGGTGGCGATGGCGAGCGCGTTCTCGCCGTTCCCCGAGCGTCCGGCGCCGTTCGCGATGCTGGCGAAGAAGGTCGAATACGGCACCGGGCTGATCGTCAGCAGCGAAGGCCATATCGTCACCGCGCGCCGAATCGCCCAAGGCTGCGAGGTGATCGTCGCGGATGGGATCGGCAATGCCGAGCGCGTCGCCGAGGACGGAGCAAACGGGCTCGCGCTGTTGCGTGTCTATGGCGCGCACAAGCTGCCGGCGCTCGCGCTGCCGCGCGAGACGGTAAAAGTCGGCGACATCAAGCTGATCGGCATTCCGGATCCGAAGGAGCAGGACGGCGCCAAGACGCTCACCGAAATCAACGCCAAGCTCGCCGACGGCGCCGCCATCGCGCTCAGTCAGCCGGTGCCGATGGCGGGATTTACCGGCGCTGCCGCGCTCGATGCCAAGGGGCAATTCGTCGGCATCATGGAAACGCGCAATTTCATGCTGGCCAGCGCCGAGCCGACGCTGCCGCCGGTGCGGCTGATTTCCACCGCTGCCATCCGCGATTTTCTCGACCGACAGCATGTGCCGCTTGCGCAGGCCGTAGGGAGCGATGCACGCGCGGCGGCGGTGCGCATTATTTGCGTGAGGAAGTAAGCGCTATTTATTCTTCCACTTCGGCGGGCGTTTTTCGATGAAGGCCTTCATGCCTTCCTTCTGATCTTCCGTCGCGAACAGCGAATGGAAGATGCGGCGCTCGAAGATCACGCCCTCCGACAGGCCGCTCTCGAAGGCGCGGTTGACCGCTTCCTTGGCCGCCAGCACCGAGGGCAGCGACATCGTGGCAATGGTGTCGGCGACTTTCATCGCCTCGTCCATCAAGTTCGCCGCCGGCACCACACGCGCGACGAGGCCGGACCGCTCCGCTTCCGCCGCGTCCATCATGCGGCCGGTGAGGATCATTTCCATGGCCTTGGCCTTGCCGACCGCGCGCGTCAGCCGCTGCGTGCCGCCGATGCCGGGGATGACGCCGAGCTTGATCTCGGGCTGGCCGAATTTGGCGGTGTCGGCGGCGATGATGAGGTCGCACTGCATGGCGAGCTCGCAGCCGCCGCCGAGCGCGAAGCCGGCGACCGCCGCCACGATCGGCTTGCGCGCGCGCGAGGCGCGGTCCCAGGTGCCGGCGAAGTTGCCGAGATAGGCTTCGATGAACGTCTTGTCCGCCATCTCCTTGATGTCGGCGCCGGCGGCGAAGGCCTTCTCGTTGCCGGTGATCAGCATGCAACCGATAGCACCGTCGGCATCGAAGGCATCGATGGCTTGCCCGAGCTCGCCCTTCAGCGCCGCGTTGAGCGCATTGAGTTGGGCCGGCCGGTTGAGCCGGATGACGCCGACGCGGCCTTTGGTTTCGACGATGATGTTCTGGTAGCTCATGGCGATTTTCCTCTGCCTACTTTTGGCACGACGGACAATAGAACGTCGAGCGCCCGGTCTGCACGATGCGCTTTACCTTGCCCTTGCAGCCGGGACACGGCTGCCCTTCGCGGTCGTAGACCTGGAAATTATGCTGGAAGTCGCCGAGCGAGCCGTCGGCGCGGCGGTGGTCGCGCAGAGACGATCCGCCGGCCTTGATGGCGTCGTTGAGCACCGCCTTGATGGCATCGACCAGCGCACGCGCGCGCTCGTTCGGCTTGCCATTGCGGTCGGCGATCGTCGAGGCCTGCCGCTTCGGCGACAGCCGCGCGCGGAACAGCGCCTCGCAGACATAGATGTTGCCGAGGCCGGCGACCACACGCTGATCGCTGAGCGCGGCCTTGAGCGACGTCTTCTTGCCGGCGCAAGCCTTTGCCAGCATAACAGCATCGAATTCGTTGCCGAGCGGCTCCGGCCCGAGATTGCGCAGCAGCGGCTCCTGCTCGAGCTTGGCGCGCGGCACCAGCTTCATCGAGCCGAAACGGCGCGGATCGTTGAACGTCACGCTTTCGCCGTTCGACAGGTGAAACACCACGTGGTCGTGCGCGGTGCTCTTTGAACGCTCGTGGTAATAGACGCCGGGCTTGGCATCCTTGCCGACGCGGAACGAGCCCGACATGCCGAGATGCATGATCAGCACGTCACCCGACGACAGGTCGGCCAGCAGATACTTGGCGCGGCGGCCGAGGCCCTCGATTGTCTTCCCGGTCAGCCGCTTTTCGAAATCCTTGGCGATCGGCCAGCGCAGCCGGCGGTCGCGCACCTCGACTTTGGCGAATGCTGCGCCCTCCATCGCGGGCGCAAGGCCGCGGCGCACGGTTTCGACTTCGGGCAGCTCGGGCATGGTTAACGCTCTTTCCGTTCTCACATAGCGCCCCCCGCGACGGCGCGCTATGGTCCTGCCCGCAAAGGATAATTGGCCAATGGCCGGCAGTTCCGACGACACCCATTTCGGCTACGAAACGGTCCCGCTGCGCGAAAAGCAGGGCCGCGTGGACGACGTGTTCCATTCGGTCGCCCGCCGCTATGACCTGATGAACGACCTGATGTCGGGCGGCCTGCACCGCGCCTGGAAGGATGCGCTGGTCACCGCGGTCAATCCGCCCACAAAAGGCCGTCCCGACCGTCTTAACGAAAAAGCCGATACGCCGTTCGCATTGCTCGATCTCGCCGGCGGCACCGGCGACGTCGCATTCCGTGTCGCCAAGGCCGGCGGTGCGGGCACGCGCATCACCGTCTGCGACATCAACGAAGAGATGCTTAGCGTCGGCGCCGAGCGCGCGATCAAGACCGGACTCGACGATCGCGTGACTTTCGAACAGGGCAATGCCGAGGAATTGCATTACGGCGACCGCAGCTTCGATTGCGTCACCATCGCCTTCGGCATCCGCAACGTGCCGCGCATCGACCGCGCGCTCGGCGAAGCCTTTCGCGTGCTCAAGCACGGCGGCCGTTTCCTCTGCCTGGAATTTTCCAGCGTCGACGTGCCGGGGCTCGATGCGCTTTACGAGCTTTATTCGTTTCAGGTGATCCCGCGTGTCGGCCAGGCGGTGACCGGCGACCGCGAGGCCTACCAATATCTCGTCGAGTCGATCCGCAAATTTCCGAAGCCGAAGGCCTTCGCCCGGATGATCGAGCAGGCGGGCTTCCGCCGCGTCTCGTTCACTCAAATGACCGGCGGCGTCGTGGCGCTGCATTCGGGCTGGCGCTTGTGATCTCCGGGCTGCCCCATCTCGTGCGTTTGTCGCGCGCCGGCTTCGTGTTCGCGCGCGAGGGCGTGTTCGCGCTCGTCGATACGCGGCCGCTGCCGCTGCCGGCCAAAACCGCGGTCGTGCTGGCGCGGCTGATCGAGCGGCCCAGCGCCAAAAGCGGCGAGAGCCGGCTCGCCGCCGCGCTCTCCCGCCTCGGGCCGACTTACGTCAAGCTCGGCCAATTCCTCGCCACGCGCCCGGACGTGGTCGGCACGGCAATCGCGCGCGATCTCGAAAGCCTGCAAGACAAGATGGCGCCGTTCCCGCAAGCCGATGCAGAGGCCGCCGTTGTGGCGGCGCTCGGCAAGCCAGTCGGCGCCGTCTATGCCAGCTTCGGTCCGGCCGTTGCCGCCGCCTCGATTGCACAGGTGCATCGCGCCGAAGTCGATACGCCGAAAGGACGCAAGCCGGTGGCGGTGAAAATTCTGCGGCCCGGCGTCGAGCGCCGCTTCCGGGCCGATCTCGCCTCCTTTTTCTTCGCTGCCCGCACGGCGGAAAGCTTCTCACTGGAAGCGCAACGGCTGCGCTTGGTCGAAGTCGTGTCGACGCTGGCGCGCTCGGTGTCGATCGAGATGGATTTCCGCCTGGAAGCCGCCGCACTCTCCGAAATGGCGGAGAACACGCGCGAGGACAAAGGCTTTCGCGTGCCGACGATCGACTGGGACCGCACCGCGCGCGAGGTGCTCACACTCGAATGGATCGACGGCACGCCGCTCAACGATCATGCGACGCTCGCCGCCAAGGGTTTCGACCTGCCGGCGCTCGGGCGCGCGGTGATCCAGACTTTCCTGCGCCACGCGCTGCGCGACGGCTTCTTCCACGCCGACATGCATCCCGGCAATCTGTTCGTGGACGACGAAGGCCGGCTGGTGGCCGTCGATTTCGGCATCATGGGACGGCTGGGAGCGAAGGAGCGACGATTTCTCGCCGAGATTCTGTTCGGCTTCATTACGCGCGACTACATGCGCACCGCGCAAGTGCATTTCGACGCCGGCTATGTGCCGCGCCACCATTCGGTGGAAAGCTTCGCGCAGGCGATCCGCGCCATCGGCGAGCCGATCCATAACCGCACCGCCGAAGACATCTCGATGGCCAAGCTGCTGACGCTGCTGTTCGAGGTCACCGGCCTGTTCGACATGCGCACACGGCCAGAGCTGCTGCTGCTGCAAAAAACCATGGTGGTGGTCGAGGGCGTCGCGCGCTCGCTCGATCCCAAGCTCGACATGTGGACCACTGCCGATCCGGTGGTGCGCGAATGGATCGAGCGCAACCTCGGACCGATCGGCAAGATCGAGGGCGCGGTCGAAGGCGCCGGCGAGATAGGCCGTTTCATCGGCCAGGTGCCAAGCCTGCTCACGCGCGCGAGCTACCTCGTCGACCAGCTCGACGACATGACGCGCGACGGCCTGGTGCTGTCGCGCGACACAGTCGAAGCCATCGGCAAGGCGGAAGCGCGCCGCAACCGTTGGACCGCTGCCGCACTCTGGATCATCGCGCTGCTGCTCGCCTGGATCGTCTGGCTGATCCGCTAGCCTGTGACGAGCGTTGCCAGCTTGTCGAGGCTCTGGCTCCAGCCCGCTTCCATGCCGGCCAGCATTCGCGGCGCGAACGGCACCATGCCCTTGGCATAAGTGTGCAGCGTCAGCTTGGTCTTGCCGCCCTGCTCTTCCAGGATGACCGTGGTCTCACCTTCCAGCAGGTGGTTGCCGTCTTTGTCGACGGCGATGTTGCTGAATACTAACCGTTCCAGCGGCTTCACCTCGCTGAACACGCCCTTCATCGGATAGTCGTTGTCATCCGGCCCATGCATCACGATGCGCAACGCGCCGCCGACGCGCACGTCCAGCTCCGGCACCGAGCTTGTGAAGCCGCGCGGCCCGAACCAATGCGCCATGTGCTTTGGATCGGTCCAGGCGCGCCACACCAGCTCGCGCGGCGCGTCCAGCACGCGCGTCAGCGTGACGGTACGTTCGCCATAGGGCGCCGTTTTGACCGACGTCATGGTCTATCCTTTCGTCTCGACCATTCTCACTGCGCCGGGACGATAATCATCCAGCCGACGCCGAACTTGTCGGCAAGCATGCCGAAGCGCCGCGCGAAGAAAGTCTTGTCCATCGGCATGCGCACCTCGCCGCCCGCGCTCAGCGCACCAAACAGCTTGTCGGCTTCGGCTTCGTCCTTGGGGTAAAGGGTCAGCGAAAAGCCCTGGAAATTCGGTTTGCCGGTGTTGCGGCCGTCGGATGCAAGCACGGTGGAATCGCCGATCTTTACGCTTGCATGCATGACCTTCTCAGCGCTGCCGGGCGAGATCATCGATTGATCGGGCGCGTCCTTAAAGCGCATGACCATTTCGACCTTGGCGCGGAGCGTCTTCTTGTAGAACTCGATCGCCTCTTCACAGCGGCCGTCGAAAAATAGATAGGGCTGAATTTGCATGTCGTCCTCCTATTCGTTTGGTCCGGTCTAGATATTCATTGTGGCAACATAATCGGCCAGCCGCGCCATGGTCTGCACCAGGCCTTTGTCGGCGCCGTATTCCTTGATGACGCGCGCGCGCTCTGCCGCCGTTGGGAACTCGCCGCGCCAGGTCAATCGCGTCTTGCCGCCGACATCCTCGAAGGTCACGGTCTGCGTGAACTGCACCGGCTCGACATCCTCGCCGCCGCCGTGCCGGTAGACGATGCGCTTGGGCGCTTTTATTTCGACGAAAGTGATGCGGTTCTGGTAGTCGCGGCCGTCCGGCCCGTGCATGACGAAGCGCCAGACGCCGCCAGGGCGGAACTCGAAGCTGTGCGTGGTCGTGGTGAAACCGTTCGGCCCCCACCATTGCGCCAGGTGCTTGGGGTCGCTAAAGGCCGCGAACACCAGCTTGCGCGGGGCGTCGAGCAGACGCACGCCCTCGATGACGCGCGGATCGGAATCGAGATCGATGCTATTTTTTACGGCCACGTTTCTTCTCCTACGGCTTTGCTTTGGTCGCCTCCTCGGCTTGCAGCGTATGCAGATAGTCTTCGAGGCGATCGAGCCGCTGCTCCCACAGCCGGCGATATTCCTCGAGCCAGTCGTCGGCCTCCTTGAGCGCGTTGACCTCGATCTTGCAGGGCCGCATCTGCGCGTCGCGGCCGCGCGTGATCAGGCCGGCGCGTTCTAGCACCTTGAGATGCTTGGAGACCGCGGGCAAACTCATCTCGAACGGTTCGGCCAGCTTCGACACCGAGGTCTCGCCGAGCGCGAGCCGGGCAAGGATGGCGCGGCGCGTCGGATCGGAGAGCGCGGCGAAGGTGGTGGAGAGGCGGTCGGTGGTCATGGTTGTTGTTATCCATACAGTTAAATAACTAGTCGGTTAAATACATAAGACATCCGCCCGCGTCAACGCCGACCTCAAAAATGTTTTTTAATGCCGTTTGATTGCAATGATTGCACTGAGATCAATACGCGTATAAACTATTGTGAATTCGCGAGGATTTATGGCCTCACTCACCGTCCGCCAGCTCGACGACCGGCTGAAAAAGCTGCTGCGCCTGCGCGCCGCCAAGAACGGCCGCTCGGTCGAGGACGAGGTGCGCACCATTTTGCGCGTCGCCGCGGACGAGGCTGGAGCGGCCGCGCTCGAAGCCTTCATGCCACCGGCCCAAGCGCGCACCGCCAGGCGGCCTGAGAGCAAGCGCGTCCTGCTCATCGTCGGCGGCGGCATCGCCGCCTACAAGTCGCTCGATCTCATCCGCCGCTTGAAGGAGCGCGGCATCGCGGTGCGCTGCGTTCTGACTAAAGCGGCCGAGCATTTCGTCACGCCGCTGTCGGCCGGCGCTATTACCGGCGAACGCGTGTTCACCGATTTGTTCGATCCGGCACACGAATTCGATGTCGGTCACATCCGGCTGGCGCGCGAAACCGATCTCATCGTGGTCGCGCCGGCAACGGCCGACTTGATGGCCAAGCTCGCCGGCGGCCACGCTGACGATCTCGCCACCGCCGTGCTGCTGGCAACGACGGCAAAAGTGCTGTTCGCTCCGGCGATGAACCCACGCATGTGGGGAAACAAAGCGACGCAACGCAACGTCGCGCAGCTAGCCGCCGATGGATTTGCTTTCGTGGGTCCAAACGAAGGCGAGATGGCGGAAGCCGGCGAGAGCGGCACCGGCCGCATGGCCGAGCCGCTGGAGATCGCCGACGCCGCCGCCAGATTGCTGACACGCGGCCAGTTGCTTCATGGCAAGCGCGTGCTGGTCACCTCGGGCCCGACGCATGAGCCGATCGATCCGGTGCGCTACATCGCCAACCGCTCGTCCGGCAAGCAGGGCCACGCCATCGCCGCCGCAGCAGCCGCCGCCGGCGCGGAGGTGACGCTGATCAGCGGGCCAGTGACTGTGCCCGATCCGCCGGGCGTAATGACTATCCATGTCGAAACCGCGCACGACATGCTGCAAGCGGCTGAGCGTGCATTGCCCACCGATGTTGCGATTTTCGCCGCCGCGGTCGCCGACTGGCGCGTGGCCAATGCCGGCGCGCAAAAAATCAAGAAGACGCCGGGCAAAGGCATGCCCGACCTCACATTCGTGGAAAATCCCGACATTCTCTCCACCATCGCGCACCGCAAGAAAGAGCGGCCGCGCCTGGTGATCGGCTTTGCCGCGGAGACCGAGAATGTTGCCGCCAACGCCAAAGCCAAACTCGCCGCGAAAGGCTGCGACTGGATCCTTGCCAACGACGTGTCGCCGCAAACCGGCATCATGGGCGGCGATAGCAACACCATTCAGCTGGTGACGGCCAAAGGCGTCGAGCCCTGGCCGCCGCAATCGAAGGACGACGTCGCCACCATGCTGGTCGCGCGCATCACCGAAGCGCTGAAGGACAAAGCGTGAGCATGATCGATGTCCGCATCACGCGGCTCGCGCATGGCGCCGATCTGCCGCTGCCGTCCTATCAGAGCGCGCACGCCGCCGGCCTCGATCTCATCGCCGCCGTGCCGGCCGATGCGCCGCTCACACTTGCGCCCGGCGCGCGCGCGTTGATCCCGACCGGCATCGCCATCGCACTACCCGATGGACATGAAGCACAAGTGCGCCCGCGCTCGGGGCTGGCCGCGCGCCACGGCCTCACCGTGCTCAATGCGCCCGGCACCATCGACGCCGACTACCGCGGCGAAGTGCAGGTGCTGCTGATCAATCACGGCAGCGAAGCGGTCGACATCGCGCGTGGCATGCGCATCGCGCAACTGGTGATCGCGCCGGTCGCCCGCGCCCAATTACGCGAGGTCCCGTCCCTCGATGAGACCGGCAGAGGGAAAGGCGGCTTCGGTTCTACCGGGAGTTGAGAAAGAAATTATCGTTTTCCAGTAGACGATTGCGTGCCCCTATCTTAATACCAGCACAGATTCGCGACTGGTGCTGGGCATGCCGCTGGTCTCCCGCAAGGATGTGCTTGCTATCGCCGCGGTGATCGACATCGCGGTCCACGCCCGCAACCGTCCGGTGGCGGCCAAGGCGCTGGCGGCCCGCCATAAACTGCCGCCACGCTACCTTGAGCCGGTCCTGCAGGCCTTGGTGCGCGAGGGCATTCTCAAGGGCGTGCGCGGACCGCATGGCGGTTACGCGCTGGCGCGCGACCACAAGCGCATCACGGCCGAGGATATCGTGCGCGCCGCCAGCGGCGACGAGGACGCGACACCGCTGCCGGTCTCATCCCTGGTCACCGACGTGGTGCAGCCGGCGCTGCAGGACGCCGAGCGCAGCTTTTCGGCGGCGCTGCGCCGCATCAGCGTCGAGGATCTGGCGCGCGCGGCGGAAAAGCACAAATAGCGTCATTCTACCGCCACTTGAGCCGGCCCGTTCACGGTCTGGACTCTTTCGGCGCGAGTCCCCGCGGGGGTAAAGTCGCCCGATTCGCGGAGCGGCGTGGCGGACGCAGCCCGCAATCCTTGGGGCAAGCCTGAATGCCGGAGACAATCCGGGCGGCGCGGCTGTGGTCTCGTCCGAGGCGGGGCGGATACCCCGCCGCCTATGTCATCGCGCTTCTCACCGTCAGCTTCATGATCCCGGCGCGCGCCGAGAGCGCGTCGTTCATTGCCGATGCGCTCGGCGGCGCCACTGCCGCGTTGGGCCACGAAGATATCGGCAATCTCACGCTGATCATCGGCCTGCTGGTGTTCGGGGCGCTCGCCACCCTCACGCTATTGCGCACGCGCCGCCAGGCTGTGCACAGCGAAGCCTCCGCGCGCGACGACGCGGTGGCGCTGCGCGCCGAGATCGACCGGCTCAAGGCGCTGCTGCTGGCGGAGCCGCAGGTGCTCATCGAATGGACCGCGGCCGGCGACAAACCCGAGATCGTCGGCGACACCACGCTACTGGTGGTCGGCGGCGTGCCGGAGCGCGTGCTCGCCTTCGGCAGCTGGCTGGAGCCGGCCGACGCCCAGCGGATGGAGCAGGCGGCCGAGATGCTGCGCAGCGAGGGCCGCGGCTTCGCGACCACGCTCACCACCTTGAGCGGCCGCCCGGTCGAGGCGGAAGGCCGCGCCATCGCCGGCCGCGCCGTGCTGCGCCTGCGCGACGTGGGCGGCATCGAACGTGAACTCTCCGAGCTGGCCGCCCGCCACGACAAGCTCCTGGGCGACTTCGCGATCATGCGCGGCGTGCTCGATTCGCTGCCCGCGCCGGTGTGGGCGCGCGACGCCGAAGGCCGGCTGATCTTTGTCAATGCCGCCTATGCGCGCGCAGTCGAAGCGCAGGATTCAACCGACGCGGTCGCGCGCGAGCTCGAATTGCTCGACAGCTCGGCGCGCGACGAGCTCGGCAGGGCGCGCGCCGCGGGCGAAATCTATACCGGGCGTCTGCCGACGATCGTCGCCGGCCAGCGCCGAATCTTCGGCGTGGTCGATGCGCCGTGCGGGACCGGCAGCACCGGCGTCGCCATCGATTCCACCGAAGCGGCGGCCATGCGTGCCGAGCTCGACCGCATGATCGAGGCGCACCGGCGCGTGCTCGACCAGCTCGCCACCGGCGTCGCTATCTTCAACGTCGACCGCAAGCTCACGTTCTTCAACGCTGCCTTCCGCTCGCTGTTCGAACTCGACGCCGGCTTCCTCGATCAGACGCCGACCGATTCCGCCGTGCTCGACCGCTTGCGCGCCGCGCGCAAGCTGCCGGAGGAGCAGGATTTCCGGCAATGGAAGCAGCAGCTTTACGAGGCCTACCGCGCGGTCGAAGCGAAGGAGCACATGTGGCATTTGCCGGACGGCCGCACGCTGCGCGTCGTCACCACGCCCAATCCGGAAGGCGGCGTCACCTATCTTTATGACGACGTCACCGAACGACTCGACCTGCATCGCCGCTACGATGCGCTCATCAAGGTGCAGAGCGAAACGCTCGATCATCTCGCCGAAGCGGTGGCGGTGTTCGGCAGCGACGGCCGCGTGCGGCTGCATAATCCGGCCTTCCAGCGCATGTGGAAACTGAGCGCGGAAGCGCTCGACCAGCATCCGCATATCGAGCAAGTCACCGCCTGGTGCCAGGCGCTGCACGACGAAGGCGCGGTATGGCGCTCATTGCGCGCCGCCGTCACCGCCATCGACGGCCGCGAGCCGGTCGCCGCCAGCCTCGAGCGGCGCGACGGCGCCACCATCAACATGACCACCATGCCGCTGCCCGACGGCGCGACGCTGGTCACCTTCCAGGATGTCTCCGACACGGTGAACGTCGAACGCGCGCTGCGCGAGAAAAACGAGGCGCTGGAAGAAGCCGACGAGATCAAGCTCGAATTCGTGCATCACGTGAGTTACGAATTGCGCTCGCCGCTCACCAACATCGTCGGCTTCACGCATTTTCTCGGCGATCCCGCCTTCGGTTCGCTCACCGACAAGCAGCGCGAATATCTCGGCTACATCACCGCCTCGACCAACGCGCTGCTCGCGCTGATCAACAATATTCTGGACCTTGCCACCATCGACGCCGGCGCCATGGCGCTCAATCTCACCGACGTCGACATCCGCGCCAGCATGGAGGCTGCCGCCGAGGGTGTGCAGGATCGGGTGGCGAAGGACCATCTCACGCTCAAGATCGAGACCCCGCCCAATATCGGCAGCTTCACCGCCGACGAGCGGCGGCTACGGCAGATTTTGTTCAATCTGCTGTCCAACGCGGTCGGTTTCTCGCCGCCCGGCGAGACGGTGACGCTCGCCGCCGAACACCGCGCCGACGCTGTGGTGTTCACGGTCACCGACCACGGCCCCGGCATCCCGCCGGAATCACAGGATCGCGTGTTTGAATTGTTCGAGACCGATTCGATGGGCTCACAGCACCGCGGCTCCGGCCTCGGGCTCTCGCTGGTGCGCTCCTTCGTGCAATTGCACGGCGGCGCAGTGACGATCGATTCGATGCTCGGCCAGGGCACCACCGTCACCTGCGTCTTCCCGACCGCGCAACAGCTCAAGCAGACCGCGGCATGATGCCAAAAGCCGGGCCGCCACGCGGCGGCCCGGTGATTGCATCCGCGTGTCCTAGCGGACGTAATGAGGCGTGTGCCGCGCCCGATGCGCCGGCCACATGCCGGACTCCTCCTCCTGGAAGGCGATCTGCTGCGCGTTCTGTTGCGCGCAGTACTGTTGGTTCAGATCAAGCATGGCATGGAAGCCGGCGCAGGGCTGGATCGCCGCGTCGACCAGAGCGACGCCGCCGATGCCGGCCACGCCGCCGACTGCCGCGGCGCCCGCCACCGTCGTCGGAAACGTCGTGCCCGCGATCGTCGGCCCCCACCAGCCTTCGGTGAGGCCAAGACCCATGACCGTGCCGCCGACGACGCCGACCGCCGGCGCAACGTAGTCCCGCTGACGTGGCGGGTCCGCCAGCGCCGGCGTCGCGAGTGCGGCGGCGAGCGCCGCAATGGAAACCGCATAAAGAGCTTTCCGCATGTCTTGTCTCCTTCAAGTTCGCCTAACGTGACGCCACCCCATCGCGAGGCCAACGCGAGGCGCTGCCGGCCGTTCCTGCTCGGGCGCGCCGAAATCCCCGCTTGATCGAACCGCGGCGATGATGTGATCGGCGCTTGGCACAGCCGTGATCGCCGTGGTGAAACCTTGTCATTCCGGTGGCGCGTGAAACTCGGAACTGGCCCAAGCCCGCCGCCGCCGTCTATAACGGCTGGTTCCTTCAGGCGGACGATTCGATGTTCTTCAGCACTTCCGGCGGCTACAGCTTCACGGTGGCGCTCGCCGACGAGCAGGCAACGCGCGCGTTGATGGTGGACGTCGCGGCTGTGATCGAACCCGGCGATCTGATCACGCTGTCG
Organism: uncultured Pseudomonadota bacterium; assembly: GCA_963710705.1. Taxonomy (GTDB): domain Bacteria; phylum Pseudomonadota; class Alphaproteobacteria; order Rhizobiales; family Xanthobacteraceae; genus Pseudolabrys. The sequence goes on along the minus strand of CAVQBI010000002.1, from coordinate 789,358 downwards.
GGTGACCTCGGCGCCGGCAAGACCACGTTCGCGCGCGCGCTCATCCGCCATCTCGCCGGCGATGCGGCCGTCGAAGTGCCGAGCCCGAGCTTCACATTGATGCAGGCCTACGAGCTGCCGCGCTTCATGCTGGTGCACACCGATCTCTACCGGCTGTCGGGGCCGGGCGAGCTTGCCGAGCTCGGCTTCGAAGATGTGCCGGAGGGCGCCGTCACGCTGCTCGAATGGCCCGACCGCGCCGCCGGCAGCCTGCCCGCCGACCGGCTCGACATCGCGCTGACGCTCGCGCCCGCGCAAGGGCCAAGCTTCCGCCACGCCCGTGTTACCGGTTACGGTAAATTCGCGCCACGCGCCGAGCGCATCATCGCGATGCGCCACTTTCTCGACGCCAACGGCTTCGGTCCGGCCGAGCGGCGGCGCATCCAGGGCGATGCGTCGACGCGCTCCTATGAACGGCTGGTGCTGGAAGGCGTCAGCTACATCTTGATGAATTCACCCAAGCGGCCGGACGGGCCGGTGGTGCGCGACGGAAAGCCTTATAGCCAGATCGCGCACCTAGCCGAGGACGTCACGCCGTTTATTGCGCTAGCGCTCGGCTTGCGCGCGCGCGGTTTTTCGGCGCCGGCGATATTTGCCGCCGACCGCGCCGTGGGCCTCGCGGTGATCGAGGATCTCGGCGACGAGCTGGTGGTGGCGGGCGAACCGCCGGCGCCGATCGAAGCGCGCTATGCCGTAGCCACCGATCTGCTGGCCGAACTGCATCGCGAGCAATTGCCCGAGACGCTGCCGGTCGAGGACGGCGTCGAGTACCGGCTGCCGCGCTACGACATGGAGGCTCTGCTGATCGAAGCCGAGCTGCTGCTCGACTGGTATCTGCCCAAGCTGCAAGCGAAAGTCTCCGACGCCAAGCGCGACCTTTATCTCGCGCTCTGGCGCGACGCGTTGACGCCGGTGATCGAGGCGCCCGCCACCTGGAGCTTGCGCGATTTCCATTCGCCCAATCTGCTGTGGCTACCCGAGCGCGAGGGCGTCTCGCGCATCGGCCTGCTGGATTTTCAGGACGCGGTGCTCGGCAATGCCGCCTATGACGTCGCCTCGCTGCTGCAGGACGCGCGCGTCGACGTGCCGGAAATGATGGAGATCGCACTGTTGTCGCGCTACACACGGGCACGCCTGGCCGGCGACAAGACTTTCGATGCACCTGCCTTCGCGCGCGCCTACGCGACACTTGCCGCGCAGCGCGCCAGCAAGATCCTCGGCATTTTCGCGCGGCTGGAGCGGCGTGACGGCAAGCCGCAATATCTGCGCCACCTGCCGCGGGTGTGGAGTTATCTGCAACGCTCGCTGGCGCATCCGGCGCTGGCGCCGCTTCATGCCTGGTACCGCGCCAATGTGCCGGCGCTGAGATCGCTATGATGCGCACGCCCCGCAATGCCATGGTGCTCGCCGCCGGTTTCGGCGTGCGCATGCGGCCGCTGACCGACAACAAGCCGAAGCCACTGGTCGAGGTCGCCGGCAAACCGCTGATCGACTACGTGCTCGACAAGCTCGCCGACGCCGGCGTCGAGCGCGCGGTGGTCAATGTACATTATCTCGCCGAGCAGCTCGAGCGCCATCTCGCGTCGCGCACGCGGCCGCGCACCGTCATCTCCGACGAACGCGGCCTTTTGCTCGGCACCGGCGGCGGCGTGGTGAAGGCGCTGCCTTTGCTCGGCGGCGAGCCGTTTTTCCACATCAACTCCGACACCATCTGGCTCGACGGCGGAACGCCGAACCTGAAACGGCTGGCCGCGGCCTTCGATCCGGCGGCCATGGACGCGCTGCTTCTGCTCGCGCCGGCGGCCGGCAGCATCGGCTACGCCGGGCGCGGCGATTTCACGATCGCCGCCGACGGCCGCCTCATCGCGCGCGCCGAGGGCGCGCAGGCGCCATTCGTTTTTGCCGGCGCCGCGATCCTCAGTCCCGCGTTGTTCAAAGCCGCGCCGGCCGGCGAGTTTTCGCTCACCGCCTTGTTTCATAGCGCCGCCGAAAACGGCCGCCTGCGCGGCCTGCCGCTCGAAGGCCGATGGATGCATGTCGGCTCGCCGGACGCGATCCCATCGGCGGAAGCGGCGATCAAGGCCGCACGCTAGCATTTGCAACTCGAAAACAACTCGATGCTCGCTTAGCTTGCAATCATGCCGGCAGCCTATGCCAACGTCTTCAACATTCCCGCCTCGGCGCCGTTCCTGCCGGCGCTGATCGATGCGCTGCGCGCCGGCAAGCTCGTGCCCGGCTTTCCGGCTGGCGGCGATCCGCTGGCGCTGGCGCGCGCCACGCTCTATCTGCCGACCCGGCGCGCCTGCCGCCTCGCGCGCGACGTCTTCCTCGACGCGCTCGACGGCAATGCCGCCATTCTGCCGCGCATTATCGCGCTCGGCGACCTTGACGAGGACGAGATCGCTTTTGCCGAAGCGGCGACCGGCGCGCTCGCCGGCGCGGCGCTCGCGCTGCCGGACGCGCTCAGCGGCCTTGCGCGCGCCATGCCGCTTGCCGCCCTGATCCTGCGCTGGGCGCAGACCATCGCGCCGCGCGACGCCGGTCAGGCGCCGCTCGTCGCCAACAATCCGGCGACCGCGCTCGCGCTGGCGCGCGATCTCGCGCGGCTGATGGACGACATGACGACGCGGCAGGTGAGCTGGGACCGGCTCGACGCGTTGGTGCCGGCCGAGTTCGACGAATACTGGAAGGTGACGCTCGGCTTCCTGCAATTCATCCGCACGCATTGGCCGGCGTACCTGAAAGAGCAGGACCGCATGGAGCCGGCCGCGCGACGCGACGCGTTGATCGCGTCGGAAACGGCGCGGCTCGCCACCAGCACCGAGCCGGTCATCGCCGCCGGCTCCACTGGTTCGATGCCGGCCACCGCCACGTTGCTGACGGCCATCGCGCAACTGCGGCACGGCGCGGTGGTGCTGCCCGGTCTCGACACCGATCTCGACGAGGCGACATGGAGGACGATCGCCGGCGATACCGAGAACGGCCACAACCATCCGCAATCCGCGATGGCCGCGCTGCTCGCCCGCCTTGGCCTCGCGCGTGCCGACGTGCGCCCGCTCGCTTTGTCCGCCGCGCATGGCCGCGAGCCGCTGGTCTCGGAAGCCTTGCGGCCGGCGGCGGCCAGCGCGCTGTGGCAGCGGCGGCTGAGCGAGGCCTCGTTCGCCACGCATGCCGACGCGGCAATGCAAAGCGTCGCGCTCATCGAGGCGGCCAATGCCGAGGAGGAAGCGCTCGCTATCGCCGTCGCCTTGCGCGAGACGCTGGACGATCCGGCGAAAACCGCCGCGCTGGTGACGCCGGACGTGGCGCTCGGCCGCCGCGTGATGGCGGCGCTCGCGCGCTGGAACGTGCCGGTCGACGATTCGCGCGGCCTTTCGCTGGCCGACACGGCCGAGGGTATTTTCGCACGGCTTGTGGTCGACGTCGCGCTTGGCGGCGTGGCGCCGGTGCCGCTCTTGGCGCTGCTCAAGCATCCCGCGGCACCTTTCGAGGCGGCAGGCGTCGCCGCGCTGGAGCGCGCGGTGCTGCGCGGGCCGCGGCCGCGGCACGGCACCGCGGGGCTTGCGGCCGCGCTCAAATCCTTCCGCGCCGAGGCCGCAAAAGCCCGCGCCGGCAAGGCCTCGTCGCTGCATCGCACCGACCCGCGCCGCACGCTGACCGACGCCGAACTCGATGCGGCGGCGGCTCTCGTCGCGCAATTGCAGGACGCGCTGGCGCCGCTGGAGAATATGCCGCGCGGGCCGCAGACGTTTGCCGCAATCGCGGCGCGCCACGCCCAAGCCGTCGCGGCGCTCGGCGCCCTGACGCCGGCGCTCGCCGAGGCCTTCGACGCGATCGCGCAAGCCGGCGCGGTCCAGCTTGCCGGCAGCGACTACGCCGAGCTCTTCCACGCAGCCATCGCCGACAGCAAGATTTATGCGCCCGAGGCCGGCGCACGCGTGCGTATTTTCGGCCTGCTCGAGGCGCGCCTGCAATCGGTCGACCGGCTGGTGTTGGGCGGCCTGGTCGAAGGCGTTTGGCCGCCGGAGACGCGCGGCGATCCCTGGCTCAGCCGGCCGATGCGCCACGAGCTCGGCCTCGATCTGCCGGAGCGGCGCATCGGCCTCTCGGCGCATGATTTCGCGCAGGCGCTCGGCGCGCCCGATGTCGTATTGAGCCGCGCCGCCAAGCTCGGCGGTGCGCCGACCGTGCCCTCGCGCTTCGTGCAGCGACTGGCCGCGGTCGTCGGCGAGACGCGCTGGGACGCGGCGCTTGCGCGCGGCGCGCGCTACACCGCCCTCGCCCGCCAGATCGACGACGCCGGTCCCGCTGCGCCCGCGACACGGCCCGCGCCGGCGCCGCCGCTCGAAGCGCGGCCATGCCGGCTCAGCGTCACCGAGATCGAGGACCTGCTGCGCGATCCCTACACCATCTACGCCAAGCACGTGCTCAAGCTGCCGCCGCTTGAGGAGATCGACGCGGCGCCGGGCGCGGCCGAGCGCGGCACCGTGATTCACGACGCCATCGGCGAATTCGGCAAGGCCTACCCCGATAAGCTGCCCGGCAATCCGGCACAGGCGCTGACCGAGATCGGTCGCGAATTGTTCAGGCCGCTGTCCGAATTCCCCGAAGCGCGCGCTTTCTGGTGGCCACGCTTCGTGCGCATCGCCGAATGGTTTGCCGGCTTCGAGGCCGCACGCCGCGCCAATGCCCCCAAGCTCGCGGTGGAGATCGGCGGTCGCATTCCAATTCCCTTCGGCAAAGACACATTCACGCTGACGGTACGCGCCGACCGCATCGAATGTCTGGCGGACGGCCGTTACGCCATTCTCGATTACAAAACCGGCACGCCGCCGAGCGACAAACAAGTGCGCGCCGGCCTGTCGCCGCAGCTCACGCTCGAAGCGGCGATCCTGCGCAACGGCGGTTTCGACGACATTCCCCGCGGTGCCTCGGTCAAGGAACTCGTTTACGTGCGGCTGCGCGGCGGCGCCGAGGCGGGCGTGCAACAGCCCGTCAAGCTCGAAGACCGCACGGCGGACCAGCATGCCGATCACGCACTCGCTGAGCTCACCAAAGTGCTGGCGAAATTCGCTGACGTGAAAAATCCCTATTACTCGCTGCTGCACCCGATGTGGTCGACGCATTACGGAACCTACGATCATCTCGCCCGCGTGCAGGAATGGTCGCTCACCGGCGGCGCGAAGGATGACGGAGGCGGCGAATGAGCGCGCCGCCCGGCATCCCGGCTGTCGTCACCGAGCGGCAGACCGCGGCATCCAACCCGGACTACTCCGCCTGGGTCTCCGCCAATGCCGGCTCGGGCAAGACGCATGTGCTCGCCCAGCGCGTGATCCGGCTGCTGCTGGCGGGCGTCGATCCGGCCCGCATCCTTTGCATCACCTTCACCAAAGCCGCCGCCGCCAACATGGCGAACAGGGTGTTCCAGGACCTGCGTGCCTGGACGATGCTCGATGACGCCGCGCTCGACGCCGCCATGAAGAATGCCGGCGTCAAAAATATCGACGCCGCGCTGCGGGTGCGCGCGCGGCAATTGTTCGCGCTGGCGCTGGAAACGCCGGGCGGGCTGAAAGTGCAGACCATCCATGCCTTCTGCACGCAATTGCTGCATTTGTTCCCGTTCGAGGCCAATGTGCCGGCGCGTTTCGAGGTGCTCGACGAAACCGTCGAGACGCAGACGCTCGGCAAGCTCAGCCTCGACGTGCTGCTCCAGGCCGCCGAAGCGCCGGAGACCCCGCTTGGCCGCGCGCTGTCGCAGGCCGTTCTCGCCGCGTCCGATCTGACGTTCCAGGACATGGTGCGCGAAGCGATTCGCGCACGCGACCCGCTCACCCGCTGGGTCGAGCAGGCCGGCGGTGTGCCGCAGGCCATGGCGCAGCTGTCGCAGGCGCTCGGCGTCCGGCCCGACGAGAATGCCGCCGAGGTGGACGCCGCCTTTTTCAAGGACAGCTTGATTGCGCGTTCGGAATGGGCCGCCATCGGCGCCACGCTGACGCAAGGCTCGAAGACCGACAAGGAGCAAGGTGCGCGCTTCCACGCACTCGCCACGTTCAACGCTACCGAATTGGCGGAGACCTATCTCGACCTGTTTTGCACCAAGAAGCGCGACAAGACCAAGGACCGTGTCGTCACCGCCGCCATCGAGAAGATCGATCCCGGCCTGTGCGAGCGGCTGAACGACGAACGCGACCGCATCTGGACGCTGGTCCAGCGCAAGCGCGCCATCGAGGCGCGCGACCGCAGCAGTGCGCTGTTCACCATCGCGCACGCCGTCATCGCTCGCTTCCGCGCCGAAAAAGACCGGCGCGGGCTGCTCGATTATGACGACCTCATCGACAAGACGCTCGACCTGCTCAAGGACCAGCGCGCGGCCTGGGTGCATTACAAGCTCGACCGCGGCATCCATCACGTCCTCATCGACGAGGCGCAGGACACCAGCCGGAAGCAATGGGAGATCGTGAAGGCGCTGGTGAGCGAATTCTTCGCCGGCCTGGGCGCGCATGAGCGGCAACGCACCATCTTCGCGGTCGGCGACGAGAAGCAGTCGATTTTTTCCTTCCAGGGCGCCGCGCCGCGCGAATTTGCTGCCATGCGCGCGCATTTCGAGCTGGCGCACCGCCGTGCCAGTCTCGATTTCGTCGCCACCGAGTTCAAGCATTCCTTCCGCTCCGGCTCCAATGTGCTGGGCGCGGTCGACACCGTCTTTGCGCGCGCGGAGACCCATATCGGGCTGACCGCCGATCCCGTGGCTCCGGTGCACGAAGCTTTGCCGGCGAAGGCGCCCGGGCTGGTCGAGATCTGGGAGCTGGAGAAGTCGGACGAGCGCGAAGGGATCGAAGGTTGGGCCGCGCCTTTCGACGTGCAGACCATGACCAGCGGCGTCCCCAAACTGGCCAGCCGCATTGCCGGCACGGTCGCCGCCTGGCGGCGGCAGGGCCGGCGTCCCAAGGACGTATTGATCTTGCTGCGCCGGCGCGGCGCGCTGTTCGAAGCGATCATCCGCGCGCTCAAGCGCGAGAATATCCCGGTCGCCGGTGCCGACCGCCTCACGCTCACCACACATATCGCGGTGATGGACCTGATGGTGCTGGCCGACGCCATGCTGCTGCCCGAAGACGACCTGGCGCTGGCGACAGTGCTCAAGAGTCCGCTGTTCGGATTCGACGACGACGCGCTGTTCAAGCTGGCGTGGAACCGCAACGGCAGCCTTTACGCCGCGCTGCGCACGCGCGAGCCGAAGCTCGCCGAACGCTTCGAGGCCATGCGCGAGGCTGCCCGCAACGATTCGCCATTCGCCTTCTACGCCTGGCTGCTTGGCGCCGAGCAAGGCCGGCGGAAGATCCTCGCGCGGCTCGGCCATGAAGCCGCCGACGCGCTGGACGAGTTTCTCACCCTCGCGCTCGATTACGAGCGCGCCGAGACACCGTCGCTGCAAGGCTTCGTCGCCTGGCTGCGCGCGGCGGAGACGGAAGTGAAGCGCGACATGGAAATGCATCGCGACGAGGTGCGCGTGATGACCGTACACGGCGCCAAGGGGCTGGAAGCGCCGATCGTCATGCTCGCCGACACCACGACGCCGCCGCAGGGCTGGCATCCGCCGCGCCTTCTGCACGTGCCGCCGGCAAAGCCGGTGCATGGCGCGGCCGACCGGCTGATCTGGGCCGGCGCGAAGGACAACGACGTCGGTCCGATGGCGGCGGCGCGCGAAGCCGCGCTCGGCGCAACGCGCGACGAATACCGGCGGCTGCTTTACGTAGCGATGACGCGCGCGATCGAGCGGCTGGTGGTGTGCGGCGTCGACAATGGCAAGAAGCTGCCGGAGGGCTGCTGGTACAGTCTCGTGCGCGACGCGCTCGTTGGCGGCTGCACCTCGGAGCCGGCCGACGATGGCGTCGGCGAGGTGCTGCGGTTCCGCAAGCAGCCGGACGAGACGGCGATCGCTAAAGCGGAAGCGCGCGAAGCCGACGCCGGCGTGCGCGCGCCGGATTGGCTGCACAAGCCGGTTGCCGTGGTTGCGCCGCGCAGCGCGCCGCTCACGCCGTCAAGCGCCGGCGGCGGCGCGCTGACCGCCGAGTTTGTTGCGCCGGCGCGGCAGACTGCGCTGCTGCGCGGCACCCTCACTCACCGCCTGCTGCAGGCGTTGCCCGATATTCCGACCGACCACCGCGCAAAAGCGGCCGGCGATTTCCTGGCACGCGCCGGCCGCGATTTGACCGCCGAGGAACGGGCCCGAATATCCGAGCAAGTGATGCTCGTGACCGAGCATCCGCGCTTCTACGAGCTTTACGGAGCGCAAAGCCGCGCCGAAGTGCCGATCGTCGGCAAGGTGCGAATTGGCAGCGAAACCTGCCGCGTCTCCGGCCAAGTCGACCGTTTGGCCGTCACGCAAGACGCTGTTTTGATTGCGGATTTCAAGACGGACCACAATCCGCCGCGGCGAATTGCCGAGATGCCGCCGGGTTACGTCCGCCAGCTCGCGCTCTACCGCGCCGTGCTCGCAAAGTTATATCCGGATAAAGCCGTCCGCTGCGCCCTCATCTGGACCGAAGCCCCTGATCTAATGGAGCTTTCCACCGAGGCGCTGGACGCCGCATTGGCGCAAATCACCCCCGCGTGAGAGTGCCTTGACGCTCCCGGATCGCATTCATAGGTTCGGCGCTCCCAACCACGCGCTTTCATTGACAACAAGAGGTAATCCCATGGCCGTCGGCAAAGTGTCGGACGCAAACTTCGAATTGGACGTGCTGAAGTCGGCGGCGCCCGTGGTGGTCGATTTCTGGGCGGAGTGGTGCGGCCCCTGCCGCATGATCGCGCCGGCGCTCGAGGAGATTGCCGAACAGCTCGGTGAGAAGGTCAAGATCGTCAAGCTCAACGTCGACGAGAACCCGAACACCGCCGCGAAATACGGCATCATGTCGATCCCGACGCTGATGCTTTTCAAGAACGGCGAGATCGCCTCGCGCCAGGTTGGCGCCGCGCCCAAGCAGAAGCTGGCGCAGTGGATCGGCAGCGCAGTCTGATTTTTCTACGCCATTGAGTTGCGAAATGGCCGGGCCCGTCCCGGCCATTTTATTTTGCCCGTTGAATCGGATTTCAAACAGCCGCGTTGGACTATCGGCGCGTTACTCCGCCAGCCCGCAAAATTACGAGACTTTTATTGCGTTTTGTGGGTACAACCGAGCCATGTTCCGAGTGGTCATGATCATGTGTGCGGCAGCCTTATTGAGTGGCTGTAGTGCGTCGGACAAGCTGTTCGATGCCATGGAGGGGCCGCTCCATAGCGTAGTCGATAAACTGCCGGAATGGGCTGGCGGACCACCCGCAACATTGCCGCCGCGGCCTGATGACCCTCGCTACGCCGCCTATAAAAACCAGGCCGAGGGAAAGGTCTTAGTTCCAGCCGCCGAACAATCCACGCTTAGTCCGCTTCATTAGCGCGGTGGCGTTCACGCCATGAGCCGCTCGCGCCAAGATTATTGCGGCAGCGTGCCGTTCTCGCGCAGCACCTCGCCGGCCAAATACAAAGAGCCGGTAATCAAAATGCGCGGCGGCGGGTCGAGATCGAGCTTGCGCGCGGCTTCCAAGGCTTCGGTGAGATTGTCGCGGCTGGTCGCCGGCAAGCCAATTGTGCGCGCGGCATCCGCCACGGCTTCGGCGCTCATGCCTTTCTCCACATTCGGGATCGGCACCGCGATCATGCGGCGCGCAAGCCCGGTGAAATTGCGCAGGAAGCCCCCGCAGTCCTTGGTCGCCATCATACCAACAATCAGCACCAGCGGACGCGATACGCGCTCCTCGAGATCGGCAAGCGCGGCGGCAATCGCCCGGCCGCCGTCGGGATTATGGCCGCCGTCGAGCCACAGCTCGCTGCCCGCGGGCACCAGCGCCGTCAGCGCGCCCTGGCTGAGCCGCTGCATGCGCGCCGGCCAGTCGGCCTTGGCGACGCCGGCTTCGAAGGCGGCCGGGGCGATCTTCAACGGCTTGATTGCGCGCAGCGCGGCAATCGCCAGACCCGCGTTCTCGAACTGATGGCGGCCATAGAGCCTGGGCGCCGGCAAATCGAGCAGGCCGGCCTCGTCCTGGTAGACCAGGCGGCCGCGCTCTTCGGTCGCGGTCCAATCCTCGCCGGCGATCTTGAGCGGCGCATTCAGGCGCGCGGCCTGCCGCTCGATCACGGCGAGCGCATCGCGCGGCTGCGCGGCGACAATCGCCGGCGCGTCGCGTTTCAGAATGCCGGCCTTCTCGGCGGCGATTTTCTCGATGCTGTCGCCGAGGAAGTCGGTGTGGTCGATCGAGATCGGCGTGATGATGCTGGCGAGCGGATGGTCGATGACGTTGGTGGCGTCGAGCCGGCCGCCGAGGCCGACCTCCAGCAGCAGCATATCCGCCGGATGATGCGCGAACAGCATCAGACCGACCGCGGTGGTGATCTCGAACACGGTGATCGGTTCGCCGCCATTGACGCGCTCGCATTCTGCGAGCGTGGCGGTGAGTTCATCATCGGAAACGAGCTCGCCTGTATCGCCGAGCCGGTAGCGTTCGTTGTAACGCACCAGATGCGGCGAGGTGTAGACGTGCACGCGCTTGCCCGCGGCCTCCAGCATGGCGCGCAGGAAGGCGACGACCGAGCCTTTCCCGTTGGTGCCGGCAACGTGAATGACCGGCGGCAATTTCTTTTCGGGAGACCCCAGCGCCGCCAGCAGCCGCTCGATGCGGCCAAGCGACAAATCGATGCGCTTGGGATGCAGCGCGGTCAGCCGGGCGACGATGGAGTTGATCAAGGTCATGTTCAGTCTGTCATGCCCCGCGCAGGCCGGGCATTACGCGCTCGCCGGAACCGGCAACTGCTTTTGCGCCGGCGGCGCGGCCGGCGCCTTGGTCAGAATGCGGCACAGCTCCGACAGCGTCGCGCGCAATTTATGGCGATGCACGACCATGTCGACCATGCCGTGCTCGGCGAGATATTCGGCACGCTGGAACCCTTCCGGCAATTTCTCGCGGATGGTCTGCTCGATGACGCGCGGGCCGGCGAAACCGATGAGTGCGCCGGGTTCGGCGATCTGCACGTCGCCAAGCATCGCGTAAGACGCGGTGACGCCGCCGGTGGTCGGATTGGTGAGCACGACGATGTAAGGCTGCCCGGCCTCGCGCAGCATCTCGACCGCGACGGTGGTGCGCGGCAATTGCATCAGCGAGAGGATGCCCTCCTGCATTCGCGCGCCGCCGGAGGCGGCGAACATGATGAAGGGCGTGCGCTTTTCGGCGGCGGTCTCGAGGCCCCTGATCACCGCTTCGCCCGCGGCCATGCCGAGCGAGCCGCCCATGAAATCGAAATCCTGCACCGCGATCGTCACCGGCAGGCCGTCGAGCTTGCCGAGCCCGAGCTTCACCGCGTCGTGCAGGCCGGTCTTGCTTCTCGCGTCCTTGATGCGGTCGGCGTAACGGCGCTCGTCGCGAAACTTGAGCGGATCGACCTGCACCTCCGGCACGCCGATGTCGAGCCAGGTGCCGCCGTCGAACATCGACTTCAGGCGCGCGGTGGCGCTCATGCGCATGTGGTAGTTCGACGACGGAATGACGAACTGGTTGGCCTCGACGTCCTTGTAGAACACGAGCTGGCCGGTCTCGGGACATTTGATCCAGAGATTTTCCGGGGTCTCGCGCCGCAAAAGGCTGCGAATCTTCGGCCGGACGACGTTGGTGATCCAATTCATGACTTGCCTATATAGGCCCGATTTGGCGGGATTATAACCACCGCCCCAGCGGATGGTTACTCAGCGGCCACCCGGCGCGCCGAACGCACGCCCTCGGCCAATCGCGCGACGAGATCGGTGACGGCTTTGACCGTGCCGGGACTTGCTTTGCCGTCTATGTTAAGGCTTTGCCGCAGCGCCTCGACCAGCGCCGAGCCGACCACGACGCCGTCGGCGCCTTGCGCGATGGCGCGAGCACTCTCGGCGTTGCGTACACCGAAGCCGACCGCGACGGGCAGCGCCGTGTGGCGCTTGATGCGGGCAACCGCCGTTCCGACCTTGGCCGCATCGGGCGCGGCGGCACCGGTGATGCCGGTGATGGAGACGTAATAGACGAAGCCCGAGGTGTTGTTCAGCACCGTCGGCAGCCGCTTGTCGTCGGTGGTAGGCGTCGCCAGCCGGATGAAATTGAGACCAGCCTTGAGCGCGGGGATGCAGAGCTCTTCGTCTTCTTCCGGCGGTAGGTCGACGACGATGAGGCCATCCACGCCGGCCGACTTGGCGTCAGCGAGAAATTTGTCGACGCCGTAGATGTAGATCGGATTGTAGTAGCCCATCAGGACGATTGGCGTTGCATTGTCGCCTTTGCGGAAATCGCGCACCAGCTGCAGCGTCTTCTTCATAGTCTGGCCGCCACGCAGCGCGCGCACGCCGGCCCCCTGGATCGCCGGGCCGTCAGCCATCGGATCGGTGAACGGCATGCCGAGCTCGATCACGTCGGCGCCGGTTTTCGGCAGCGCCTTGGCGATCGCGAGCGATGTCTCGTAATCCGGATCGCCCGCCATGGTGAAAGTCACCAGCGCGGCGCGGCCGTCCTGCTTCAGCGCGGCGAAGCGTTTCTCAATGCGCGTGGTCATTTCTTTTTGCTCGCGAGAAAGGCTTCCACGCTGGCCAGATCCTTGTCGCCGCGGCCGGAGACGTTGACCACCATCAGGTGATCTTTTGGCTTGGTGGGTGCGATGTCGAGCACTTTCGCCAGCGCGTGCGCCGGCTCGAGCGCCGGAATGATGCCTTCGAGCTTGCTGATGAGTTGGAACGCGGCCACTGCCTCGTCGTCCGTGGCGGAAAGAAATTTCACGCGGCCCATGTCGTTGAGCCAGGCGTGCTCCGGGCCGATGCCGGGATAGTCGAGGCCGGCGCTGATCGAATGTGCCTCGATGATCTGGCCGTCGTCGTCCATCAACAAATAGGTGCGATTGCCGTGCAGCACGCCCGGACGGCCGCCGGCAATCGACGCGGCATGTTGCCCGCTCGGCAGGCCATGGCCGGCGGCTTCGACGCCGTAGATCTCAATGCTTTGCTCGTCGAGGAATGGATGGAACAGGCCCATGGCGTTGGAGCCGCCGCCGATGCAGGCGATCAGCGAATCCGGCAGGCGGCCTTCCGCTTGCATTATCTGCTCGCGCGTCTCGCGGCCGATGATGCATTGGAAGTCGCGCACCATCGCAGGATAAGGATGCGGGCCGGCGACGGTGCCGATGCAGTAGAACGTGTCGCTGACGTTGGTGACCCAATCGCGCAACGCCTCATTCATCGCGTCCTTGAGCGTCTTCGAGCCGCTCTCGACCGAACGCACCTCGGCGCCGAGGATCTTCATGCGCAGCACGTTCGGTTTCTGCCGCTCGACGTCGACAGAGCCCATGTAGACGATGCAGGGCAGACCGAATTTGGCGCAGAGCGTGGCGGTGGCGACGCCGTGCATGCCGGCGCCGGTCTCGGCGATGATGCGCGTCTTCCCCATGCGCTTGGCCAGCATGATCTGGCCGAGCACGTTGTTCACCTTGTGCGCGCCGGTGTGATTAAGCTCCTCGCGCTTGAAATAGATTTTCGCGCCGGTAAGGCCGGAGGCCGTCTTCGTGTTCCTGCAGTAGTCCGTCAGGCGCTCGGCGAAATAGAGCGGGCTCGGCCTTCCGACATAGGTCGCGAGATAGCCGTCCATTTCCTTCTGGAAATTCGGATCGGCCTTGGCGTCATTGTAGGCGCGCTCGAGGTCGAGAATCAGCGGCATCAACGTCTCGGCCACGAAGCGGCCGCCGTAAATGCCGAAGTGCCCGCGCTCGTCGGGACCGGTACGGAACGAGTTGGGGCGCTGCGCGGTCATGCGCCGCCCACGATGTTCGAGGCCCCGAGTTGCAACGGCTCTTCGGCGGCCCTTGCGGCACGAATGAACTCGCGGATCTTGGCCGGGTCCTTCACGCCGGGCGTACTTTCGACGCCGGACGACACGTCCACGCCGGGCGCGCGCGTGATGCGCAGCGCCTCCGCCACGTTGCCGGCATCGAGTCCGCCCGACAGCATGAAGGGCACGTCGCATTTGACGTTTTTCAGCAGCGTCCAATCAAACCGCCGGCCAAGCCCGCCGGGCCTGGTCGCTTTCTTCGGCGGCCGCGCATCGAACAGCAGCCGGTCGGCGACCTTCTCGTAGATGCGGAGCGGCGAGAGGTCGGCACGCTCGGCGATCGGCAGCGCCTTCATCACCGGCAGGTGGAAACGCGAGCGCACGACCGCCACCCGCTCGGGCGTCTCCTTGCCGTGCAGCTGCAGCATGTCGGGCTTCAGCGCATCGACAATGTCGGCCAGCACCTCGTCGGTGGCGTCTACGGTGAGCGCCACCTTGCCCGCGCGGCCCTCGACGCGCTCGCCCAGCACGCGCGCCTCGACGAGACCGAGGTTGCGCGGGCTCGGCGGGAAGAACACGAAGCCGACCAGGTCGGCCCCGGATTTAAGCGCTGCATCAAGCGCTTGCGGGGTCTTAAGACCGCAGATTTTGACTGTCAGAGCCATTATGGCCGCCTTCTACCGCCTTCTCCCCGCCGCCGCAAAGCGGAAGGCGGGTCGTCAGTCGACCGGCGGCGGGATCACGGGTGGCGACGGGGCATCCGGCGGCATAGGCGACTGCCGCATCATCATGCGCGTCTCGATGGTGTCGACCTCGCTGCGCAGCTGACGCACCTCATCGTCGAGCCGGCGATGGCCGCGCCGCCATTTGGACTGGCCGATCCAGGCGGCAACACCGCCGACGATCACACCGACGATCAATACGATAAAGATGAGCACGAACAGCGGCGCGGTCGCCGCGTAGGCCGGATTGGTGAAAGAGAACGGGTCGAACGACACCGTCACCATCTGCCGGTTGGCCACCGCGAAGGCGACGATGATGATCGCCAGCGGGACAACGATGATGCCGGTGATGATCTTGCGGAACACGCGACGCCTCTCAAAACGACAAAGGCCGGGCAATGCCCGGCCACCACATTAGCACCCCAACCCCGCGCTAAACTACACCGCGCCCGGCTTGTTCAGGCGCTCGCGCATTTCCTTGCCGGTCTTGAAGAACGGCACCGACTTTTTCTCGACCGATACATGGGCGCCGGTGCGCGGGTTGCGCCCGGTGCGGGCTGGCCGGTGCTTGACCGAAAAGGCGCCGAAGCCGCGAAGTTCGACCCGGTCGCCCTTCGCCATGGCGGCCGTGATCTCGCCGAGGATGGCGTTGACGATATTTTCGACGTCGCGCTGGTAGAGGTGGGGGTTCTGGGAGGCGATACGCTGGACAAGTTCGGACTTGATCATTGACGCCGCCCCACTCGGTCAGTTTGAGCTGGGAGGGTGCCAAAGCGCCAACAGACCGTCAAGATTGAGTTTTTCGACCGCACCGGCAGCGCCCCATTCCTCGATGCGCTGCGCAAAGGCCGAAAGTCCGGCCGCCTGGAAGGTCCAGGCCGCCACGTGCAGGAAGGAAAACTCGCCGAAACGCGGCTGCAGCGAGTAGTCGCGCACCGGGGTGGTGGCGGGGACGTGCTTTGTGGATGCCAGCCAGTCGAGCGCGGTCTTTTCGTTACCCAGGCTGTCGACCAGCTTGAGGCCGACGCCCTGCCGGCCGGTGAAGACGCGGCCATCGTCCACGGCGGCGAGCTGCGCATCGTCCATGCTGCGGCGGTCCTTCACCAGAGCTTTGAACCAGGCATAGGAGTCGAACACGATCGCCTCGATCGCGGCGCGCGCCTCGGGGCTGGTCGGCTCGAAGCCGTTGGGCGCCGCTTTGAGCGGCGAGGACTTGATCGACTCGACCTGGATGCCGAGCGTCTTCAGCGCGCCGGTGAAATTGGGGAACTGGAACAGTACGCCGATCGAGCCGACCAGCGACGTGTCATGCGCGATAATATGGTCGGCGGAGAGCGCGGCGATATAAGCGCCTGACGCGGCCATGCCGTCCACCACCACCACCATCGGCTTCTTGGCCTGCAGCGCGCGTAACGAATCGTAGAGTTGCTGCGAGCCGGCGGTGGTGCCGCCGGGGCTGTCGATGTGCACGATCACGGCGCGCGCGCCCGAGCGTGACAAGCGATCGAGCGCCTCGACGCGGTCGCGGTTGCCGCGGATCAACCCTTCGACCTTGATGCGGGCGATATACGCGCGGGCCGGAAAGATGCGGTTGCGCGGCGCCAGCACGAAGGCCGCGCCGGCGACGGCGACAAGCGCAATGACGATCGCGCTGACGCGCCAGAAGGTGAGTTTGCGCCGCATACGGCGGCGGTCGACGATGGCATCGGCATCGAGCGACATGGGATGCGCTCCTTTGGAACCCGGTCAGGGGCTTATCCGCGCAATTTTTGGCACGTTCATGTCCGAAAGAAAAACCCCCGGGCGGCAGGCCCGGGGCTTTTCAGCTTGAGACGCCTTATTCGCCGGCCTTTTCTTCCTCGACCTCTTCCTTGTCGCCCCGCTGCTTGAGGGCGGCGCCCAGGATGTCGCCGAGCGAAGCGCCGGAATCGGCGGTGCCGTATTGCGCGATCGCCTCTTTCTCCTCGGCCACTTCCAGGGCCTTGATCGAGACGCCGACCTTGTGGGTCTTGCGGTCGAACTGGGTGACGCGCGCGTCGACCTTCTGGCCGACCGCGAAGCGCTCCGGCCGCTGCTCGCCGCGCTCACGCGCAAGATCGGCGCGCTTGATGAAGGCGGAGAGCTCGGTGCCGACGATCTTGACGTCGATGCCGGCTTCCTTGACCTCGGTGACTTCGCAGGTGACGACCGAACCCTTCTTGAGGTCGCCGGCCGAAGCCATCGGGTCGCCAGCGAGCTGCTTGACGCCGAGCGAGATGCGCTCCTTCTCGACGTCGACGTCGAGCACTTGCGCCTTCACCATGTCGCCCTTCTTGTATTCCTCGATCACCTGCTCACCCGGACGCTTCCAGTCGAGATCGGACAGGTGGACCATGCCGTCGACGTCGCCGTCGAGGCCGAGGAACAGACCGAACTCGGTCTTGTTTTTGACCTCGCCTTCGACCACCGAGCCGGGCGGGTGCTTCTCGACGAAGACCTCCCACGGATTGCGCATGGTCTGCTTGAGGCCGAGCGAGATGCGGCGCTTGACCGGATCGACTTCGAGGATCTGCACTTCCACTTCCTGCGAGGTGGAGACGATCTTGCCAGGATGCACGTTCTTCTTGGTCCACGACATTTCGGAGACGTGGATCAGGCCCTCGATGCCCGGCTCGAGCTCGACGAAGGCGCCGTAGTCGGTGATGTTGGTGACGCGGCCTTTGAATTTGGCGCCGACCGGATATTTCCCCTCGATGCCCTGCCACGGATCGTCGAGCAGCTGCTTCATGCCGAGCGAGATGCGGTGGGTCTCGTGGTTGATCTTGATGATCTTGACCTTTACCTGCTGGCCGATGTTGAGCACCTCGGTCGGGTGATTGACGCGCCGCCAGGCAATGTCGGTGACGTGCAACAGGCCGTCGATGCCGCCGAGGTCGACGAAGGCGCCGTAGTCGGTGATGTTCTTGACCACGCCGTCGATGACCTGACCCTCTTCAAGGTTCTGCACCAGTTCCTGGCGCTGCTCGGCGCGTGTCTCTTCCAGCACAGTGCGGCGGGAGACGACGATATTGCCACGGCGGCGATCCATCTTGAGGATCTGGAATTGCTGCGGAGTGTTCATCAGCGGCGTGACGTCGCGGATCGGACGAATGTCGACCTGCGAGCGCGGCAGGAAGGCCACGGCGCCGTCGAGATCGACGGTGAAGCCGCCCTTGACCTGGTTGAAGATGACGCCCTGGACCTTCTCCTGGGCGTTGAACGCCTTCTCCAGCTTGCCCCAGCTTTCCTCACGGCGCGCTTTGTCGCGCGACAGCACCGCTTCGCCCAGCGCGTTCTCGACGCGCTCGAGATAGACCTCGACCTCGTCGCCAACCTTGAGCGCCGCCTGCCGACCGGGGCCGGCGAATTCGCGCATCGCGACGCGGCCTTCGGTCTTGGCGCCGACGTCGATGACGGCCATGTCCTTTTCGATGCCGACGATTTTGCCCTTGACGACGGTCCCTTCCGAGGGTGTGCCGCCCTTTGCAAAGGACTCTTCGAGCATCTTGGCGAAGTCTTCACGCGAGGGTGCTGCAGCGGTGGCCATGTGGTCTCCTGTAAGCGGTGCGCCGGCGGGTTGAATGTGGCGTTCGAAAAGCGCGGGCCGAAGCTCCCGCAAGAGCAACGGCAGCCCCCGGAATACCGGATGGCCGGCGCTATGACCGTGCTTTTGGAACTATGGTTTCGATCAGGCCGCC
This sequence comes from uncultured Pseudomonadota bacterium, assembly GCA_963710705.1. Lineage (GTDB taxonomy): Bacteria > Pseudomonadota > Alphaproteobacteria > Rhizobiales > Xanthobacteraceae > Pseudolabrys. Next base: position 771,009 of record CAVQBI010000002.1, on the reverse strand, counting down.
TTAACGACGAGGCGCGAGCGGGGCTTTGTCCTCCAACAGCGAGGGGCGTTAGTCGCGCCCTCGGCCCGCTCGGGTGGCCTCGACGATGTCGATGGCGGCCCGGATGGCGGTGGATATATCCATATTGGTGGTATCGAGCAAGTGTGCATCCGGCGCTTGCTTTAGGGGCGCCGTGGCGCGCCCCATATCGCGCTCATCGCGTTTTTTGATGTCGGCCAGGGCCGCGGTTTCTTCGATCTCACGCCCCGCGGCACGGTATTCTAGGGCGCGGCGACGGGCGCGGACTTCGGGCGCCGCCGTCACGTAAATCTTAACGTCGGCATTGGGACAGATGACGGTGCCGATATCGCGGCCGTCGAGCACGGCGCCGGGCGGCTTGGCCGCAAAGCTGCGCTGCAGCGTCACGAGGACGGCGCGCACGTCGGGAAAGGCGGAAACGATCGAAGCGGCATCGCCGATCGCGGGCGCCTTCAGCGCGGCCTCGTCGAAACGCGTCGGGTCGAGCGCTTTGGCGGCTTCGACCGCGGCCGCCGCATCGTCCGGTTGCCTGCCGGCCGCGAGCACGCTTTTCGCCACCGCCCGGTAAAGCAAGCCGGTGTCGAGATGGCGCAGTCCGTAGTGCGCGGCGAGCTTCTTGCCGAGCGTGCCTTTGCCCGATGCTGCAGGCCCATCGATGGCGATGATCATGTGAGATCCGCGCCGAGCAAGCGCATGAGCTCGACGAAGCCCGGGAAGCTGGTGGCGATGAAAGCGGAATCGTCGACGCGCACGGCATTGTTGGCCGCAAGCCCCATTACCAACGCCGACATGGCAATGCGGTGATCCATGTGCGTCGTCACCTCGCCGCCGCCGGCGACGGTGGTGTTGCCGGTGACGATCATGTCGTCGCCGTCGATGTCGACGGTGACGCCGTTGACGCGCAGCATGGCGGCGGTCGCTTCCAGCCGGTCGGATTCCTTAACGCGCAGCTCCTTCAAGCCGCGCATGCGCGTTTGTCCTTCTGCAAACGACGCCGCCACCGCCAAAACCGGATATTCGTCGATCATCGACGGCGCACGCTCGGCCGGCACATCGACGCCTTTCAGCGCGCAAGCGGTGACACGCAGGTCGGCGACTTCCTCGCCGCCGTCGTCGCGCGTGGCGAGCGTTTCGATCTTGGCGCCCATTTCCTTCAACGTCGCATAAAGCCCGGTGCGCAGCGGATTGGTCATCACCGCTTCCAGCGTCACGTCGGAGCCCGGCACGATCAGCGCCGCCACCAGCGGGAATGCGGCGGACGACGGATCGGCCGGCACCACGACGTTGGCAGGCTCCAGCTCGGGCTGGCCGGTGAGCGTGATTCGGCGGCCGTGCTCGCCCATAGGCTTGCTCACGATCTTGGCGCCGAAATACTTGAGCATGCGCTCGGTGTGGTCGCGGGTGGCTTCCGCCTCGATCACAATGGTCTCGCCGGGCGCGGCGAGGCCGGCGAGCAGCACCGCGGATTTCAGCTGCGCCGACGGCACCGGCAATTCATAGACGATTGGGATCGGATCGCGCGCGCCCTGGATCGTCAGCGGCAGCCGGCCGCCTTCCGCCGCGTCGATCACCCGCGCACCCATCCTCTCCAAAGGATCGAGCACGCGCCGCATCGGCCGCTTGCGCAACGATGCGTCGCCGTCGAATGAGGCGGTCACCGGGCAGCCGGCCACCGCGCCGATGGCGAGGCGCACCCCGGTGCCGGAATTGCCGAAATCGAGCGGGCCCGCCGGCGAGCTAAAGCCCCCGACCCCGACGCCGTGAATGCGCCAGACGCCATCGTCGCCGCGCTCCACCTGCGCGCCCAGCGCGCGCATGGCGTCGGCGGTATGCAGCACGTCCTCGCCTTCCAGCAGGCCGGCGACGGTAGTCTCACCCACCGTCAGCGCCCCCAGAATCAGTGCCCGGTGCGAGATCGACTTGTCGCCCCGAACCCGGGCGCGGCCCTGCAAGGGGCCGCTGCGGCGGGCGGTCAGTGGCGTCGAAACGGCGGTGTGCACGCGTTAATCCTTAAAAAGACGCGCCGTCCTACCATGCGCTAAGCGACCCCGTCATCCCGCGCTCAGTCGGCTTTTCCCGCTATTGACAGGACCCGCGCGGCTCGCCAAGTGAAGCACCGATTTAGCGGCTTTCCGAGGAACCGATGGCTAAACCTGATCTCGGCACGAAACGCGTTTGCCCCGACACCGGGCGCAAATTCTACGATCTCAACAAGAACCCGGTGATCTCGCCTTATACCGGCAAAGTGGTGCCGATCGCCGTGGCCCCGACACGCGCGCGGCCCGAACCCGTGGCCCCGGCACGGCCGGCGCCGGTCGAAGTAGTCGAGGCCGTTGTGCCGGAGGCGGCCGACGTCGAACTGGTTTCGCTCGAGGACGCCGAGGCCGAGCAGCAGGGCAAGAAGCCGGCCGCCGCGGCTGGCGCCGAGGGCGCACCCGCCGCGGGCGAGGAAGAAGAAGTCGAGATCGACGAGAGCCTCGACGATGCGGCCTTCATCGAGGAAGAAGAGGAAGGTGACGCCGACGTCAGCGACATCATCGGCGAAGGCGTCGAGAAGGAAGAGGAGACCTGAGGCGCACGCGCGACCGCTCGCGGTTCCCATAAGCGGCATTGGAATTTCGAGATTGGGGCCATAGCTCAGATGGGAGAGCGCGTGAATGGCATTCACGAGGTCGGCGGTTCGATCCCGCCTGGCTCCACCAGCCTTCGCTCGCTTCGCGAGCTACGGCTCGGCAAGCCGCCCCACTCGGGCGGCTTTTTTGTTGCGTTCAGCGCGCCTGCTGGCAGACACTGCCACCGCCGCAATCAGTCCGGGGACAAGCAATGCAAGGCAAGATCGCGCTCGAAGAACATTTCGCCATCGAAGCGACGCTCGGCGACTCGCAAGTGTTCGGCTCGCATGTGTGGGAAAAGCTCGGACCCCGCCTGCTCGACATTCAGGACATGCGCCTGAAGGAAATGGACAAACACGGCGTCGAGCTGATGATCGTGTCGCTCAACGCGCCGGCGGTGCAGGCGATCCACGACGTCAAGCGGGCGGTCGCGGTTGCGCACGAAGCAAACGATGCACTCGCCGCAGAGGTACGCAAGCGCCCCGACCGCTTTGCGGCCTTCGCCGCGCTGCCGATGCAGGACCCCGAAGCTGCCGCCGCCGAGTTAACGCGCTGCGTGAAAGAGCTCGGCTTCGTCGGCGCGCTGGTCAACGGCTTCTCGCAGGCCGGCACGCCCGACAATGTGCTCTATTACGACCTGCCGCAGTACCGGCCGTTCTGGCGCACGGTCGAGGCGCTCGACGTGCCGTTCTACCTACACCCGCGCAATCCGCTGCCGAGCTGGAGCAAATTCTACGAAGGCCACAACTGGCTGCTCGGGCCGAACTGGGCGTTCCACGCCGAGACCGGCGTACACGCGCTGCGGCTAATCGGCAGCGGGCTGTTCGACGAGTGCCCGAACTTAAAAATGATCCTCGGCCATATGGGCGAAGGCATCCCGATCTATCTTTGGCGCATCGACGGCCGCAACGGCTGGATGAAGGCGCGGCACAATTACCCGGCCAAGCACGGCGTCGGCCATTATTTCCGCAAGCACTTCCATCTCACCACGTCGGGAAATTTCAGCACGCCCGCGCTGATCAATGCCGTGACCGAGATGGGCGCCGGGCGCTTGATGTTCTCCGTCGACTGGCCGTTCGAGGCTGTGGAGGAAGGCTGCGCCTGGTTCGACAAGGCCGAAATCAGCGCGGCCGATCGTGTGAAGATCGGCCGCGATAATGCCATCAAGCTGTTCAAGCTGAAGCTCTAGTTACCGCTTCACCGAGGCCTGCTTGTTCGCCGCCAATTGCGCGCGCGACCAGATCGGCTCGTTCGAGCCGTTGCCCCAGGCGATCGGGCGATAGAACAGGTGGATGCCCTCGCGCGCGAAGCGGTGCATCTCGTGCACCCAGTTCGGATGCACGTAAGTCGCGTGATAATGCGTCGAGGTGCCGACCGCCTGCACGTAGAGCTGGCCGTCGAGCGTCTCGCGCGCGATGCGGCGGGCGCGCGCCCAAGCGCCGAACTCGTCGATGGTCTTGCGCTTGCCGTCGCAGGCGAAAGTGAACTGGCAAGCGAGATGGTGGCTGGCGTTCTGGTAGATCACGCCGCAGACATCGCGCGGATAGACGCCGGAGAAGACGCGGTTGATCACCACCTGCGCGACCGCGACCTGGCCGATATAGGGCTGGTCGCGCGCTTCGAAATAGACCGCGTTGGCAAGGCAGTGCTCGGCCTTGGCGCGCTCCTTGCCCTCGAGATGCAAACGCTGCGCGGGCGACAACGGCGGAACGCCGGGCGCGGCCGGCGGCAGCACAGCGATGTGCGCCGGCAGCGCAATCTGCATGACGGCCGGCTGCGGCGCAGCCGACTGCCGCACCGCGTCCGGATCGACGCTGGCGAGCTGCATGTCGTCGGAATTGCCGGACGGCTCGGCGGCGATCTCATCGCGCGAGTGCTGCAATAGGTCCTGCGCCTGCTGCGCCATGTCGGCGGCGTTCGCCTTGGCATAGACGGCCGGCGGCTCCATCGCCACCTCGACTGCGTCCTGCTTGCGCGCGGCGGCGAGCTCGGAGACCGGAGAGACATCGCCTTTGAAGGCGGCGAGTGTCGCAGCCGGCCGCGACGCTGTCGCGACATCATCGGCGGGGATCACGGCGACCGCCGATGGCGGCACCGAAAACGAAATCTGCTCGATGCCGGAGCGGATGAGCGCGGGCCATTCGGCGACGCGGGTTGCGTGATGCGACTGAGCAAATTCGGCCGCGCGTTCGAGCGGGCGAATATTCATCAGGTCGAGTCCGCTGATCGACAACGCAACGGCTGCAAAGCAGACGCAGATCCGCTTGGCGGTGTCGAAAAGTCGCTCCTCGAACGACAGATCGAACGGATCGTCGAGATCGATGCTGCGCGTCAACACGTGAGGCTCCCCCGATATCGCCGCGTGAATTTTTCTCTCAGCGCGGCGATCTTATCGGGCGAAATGTCGCATGCGGCGGGTGTTAAGAATTTTTTGACCAAACAAGGCAAACACGCATGATTAATTTTAACCAAGTGCGCGCCGTGTTTGCGGCGTTAAATTCGTTAACGCGTCAATCGAAGCGATAACGCGCGACCGCGTCCGTATTCCAGACCATGCCATTGCCGGGACGATCGGGAACGCGCGCCTCGCCGTTTACGATCGCAAGCGGCTCTTGCACGATTACGTCCGCCCAATCGACATATTCGAGGTAATGACACGTCGGCGTGGCGGCGAGCAGATGCGCACTCACCTCCGGAAACAAATGTGACGACATCGGCACACGGTTAACGGCGGCGAGTTTGGCCGCTTCGCGCCAGCTGGTGACTCCGCCGATGCGCTCGAGATCGGGCATCACGTATTTCGGCTTGGCCTGTTCGAGCGCGGCCGCCATGCCGAGCGGCAGCGAGAAATTCTCGCCGATCTGCAGCGGCGTCTTGAGCTCGCGCACAAGGCGCGCCGCGCCGGCGTAGTCGTCGTGGCGGATCGGCTCCTCCAGCCAATAGATTTTCTCTTGATCGAGCGCGCGACCCCGCTCCAGCGCCGCGTCGAGCGACAGTGCCTGATTGTAATCGACCATCAGCGCGACATCGTCGCCGATGCGCTTGCGCACGGTCTTGACAGCGGCAATGTCGCCGGCAAGCGTCGGGTAACCGAGGCGCAATTTGACCGCGCGGAAGTTGCCGGCGGCCAGCAGCTTCTCGGCCTCGTCGGCAAGCGCGCCGAGATCGGACATCAGGCCGAGCCCGCAACTATTATAGGCCGCGATCGGCCGCGGCTCGGCGCCGAGCAAGCGACACAACGGCTGCTTGGCGGCAACGCCGAGCGCGTCCCAGCAGGCGACGTCGAAGCCGCTCATCGCCATACGCACCACGCCCTGTACGCCGATCAGCGTGAAGCGTCGCGAGAGCTTCGCCCACAGCGCCGGCGGATCGACCGCCTCGCCCTTGGTCACGCGCGCGACCTCGCCAAGCAAGCTCGCGATCGCCGCCGCCGCCGCGCGCATGTAGCAGAACACGTAAGTGCGGCCGGTGACGCCTTGCTCGGTTTCCAGATCGATCAGCAGCAGCGGCACCTGCCGGAAGGCGCCCATGGTGGTGCCAAGGATGAAATTGGGCGGCACCTCGACTGGCGTTGAGCGGATCGCCCGCACGGTCAGCGCAGGCCAGGCTAACGGATCGGACATAAAACCCCCGGACGGCGGGCACTATAGCGCGTAACGCCGCGAAAACCGGCGTTCTTGAACCTTTAACCGCCGCCGCCCATATTAGGAGTGCTGTCAGGCGGTTGCCCGCCAGCGCGGGTGCCGCAAGGGCCCAGTCAAAGTCGCTGCGCACTAAGGACTTTGAGGACCATGTCACGAGTTCCGTCACTCTCCAGCCCGTTCCTGTTGGGCTTCGACGAGATCGAGCGTTTGCTCGACCGCGTCACTAAGGGCTCCGACGGCTATCCGCCCTACAACATCGAACGGCTGGCGCGCGACGCCCAGAACCCGGAACGCTTGCGCATCACGCTTGCCGTCGCTGGCTTCACCCGCGACCAACTCGACGTCTGCGTCGAGGAAAATCAGCTGGTGATCCGCGGCCGCCAGCACGACGACAAGGACCGGCAGTACATCCACCGCGGCATTGCCGCGCGCCAGTTCCAGCGCACTTTTGTACTGGCCGACGGCATGGAGGTACTGGGCGCCGACTTGAAGAACGGCTTGCTGTCGATCGATCTCATCCGCCCGCAGGCGGAGCGGATCGTGAAGAGCATCGCCATCAACGAGCAGGAATGACGTATTCGTGAAACAGGACTCGACCGCGTCAAACGTTAACAAGAAGAGGAGTCGAGGGCCATGAAGGAAAAAATGACGGAACAGAACTTACCGCATCCGGCGATCACGCAAGAAGCACTGGCGCAACTCGGCGACGGCGAACTGGCCTACGTGAAACCGATCCGTTCCGAGGACGTCGCCAAGCAGTTTCCGCAAGCGCCGGAAATGGCGCCCGGCATCGTGCTGTTCGCGCTGCACGCCGCCGACGGTACGCCGATCATGCTGACCGACACGCGCGAAGCGGCGGTTGCCAATGCCTGGAGTCAAGAGCTCGAGGCAGTGAGTGTGCACTGAAATAGCCGGATTCCCGCTTGCGCGGGAATGAGCGGTTCTGGGTAGGTCTTTTCCCCGCTCGTCCCCACGATGGCGGAGACCCAGGTTAAGCTCGCAAATTTCGGAAACCGGTTACGCGGCGCTCGACGCCGGCGGCATCGCCAGCACGGCATAGAGCGCGTCAGCGTCGTTGGACTCGCGCAGCTTGCGAGCGATTTCGGGATCGCGCAGCAGACGCGCCACGCGCGCCAGCGCCTTCAGGTGGTCGGCGCCGGCTGACTCCGGCGCCAGCAGCAGAAATACTAGATCGACCGGCTGCCCGTCGAGCGCTTCGAAATCCACCGGCCGCCCGAGCCGCGCAAACAACCCGAACAGCCGCCCGAGCTTCGGCAACTTGCCGTGCGGGATCGCGACGCCACTGCCGACGGCGGTGGACCCGAGTTTCTCGCGCTGGGTCAGGATTTCGAGTATCGCGCGCTCGTTCTGCCCGGTGAGCTCGGCCGCCCGCGCGGCGAGTTCCTGAATCACCTGCTTCTTATTATTCACCTTTAGCGCAGGCAGAATCGCATTCGGCGCGACAAGATCGGTGAGAGTCATGGACATGTCCGATGATCGGAAATGAAGGCGCCGAGTTGCAGGGGGTGTTGGAAGCGGCGGGTTATAAGAGCGGTCCGCGGCGGCGTCAATGGCTGCGGCCGGTCGCGACCCGCCGTTTTTCTATGCAGTTTTGAATGATTTCAACGGCCTCGCTGTGCCTGATGGCCTTTGCGGCGGCGCTTGTAGCGCCGCAGCCGTTTTTCGATGTGGATCGCGGCCTGATCGGCGCTGTCATACGGATCGGCCGCCGTGCCTTCCGCTTCCAGCAGCGCGCCCGAATCGAGATGCAGAACGCACTCGGTGCGGAACCCGAACCCGTCCTTGCCGACGGTGGCGTGGCCGGAATAGCCGCCGCGGAAATATTTCGATGTCGCTTCCTCGACGCGCCCGCTGATGCGCTCGCGCAACGCGGGGCCGACGCTGATATTCCTGCCCGAAACGCGCAAAGGCATATCCACCTCCATGGACCGCCCCGGCTAACGTCGCAAGCTTAGGATTGTTGCGGCAAAGGTCAATGTGCGCGGGACTTCGTTTTCAGCCGGCGCCCTGCTTGTCGCGCCGGCGCTGCACCGAGGACGGGATGCGCATGGCTTCCCGGTATTTGGCGACGGTGCGGCGCGCGATGTCGATGCCGGCGCCGCGCAGCTTTTCGACAATCGTATCGTCGGACAGCACGCCCTCGGCGGTTTCGCCGTCGATCATCTGCTTGATGCGGTGACGCACGGCTTCTGCCGAATGCGCCTCGCCGCCGTCGGCGGAGGCGATCGACGAGGTGAAGAAATATTTCAATTCGAAGATGCCGCGCGGCGTCGCCATATATTTGTTGGCGGTGACGCGCGAGACGGTCGACTCGTGCATGCTGATGGCGTCGGCGACGGTTTTCAGATTGAGCGGACGCAGATGCTGCACGCCGTTCTCGAAGAAGGCGTCCTGCTGGCGCACGATCTCGCTCGATACTTTGAGGATCGTCTTGGCGCGCTGGTCGAGCGCGCGCACCAGCCAGGTGGCGGTCTGCAGGCATTCGGCGATATAGGATTTCTCCCTTTCGTTGCGCGTGCCCTTGGAGACCTGCGCGTAATAGCGCTGATTGATGAGCACTTTCGGCAGGGTGTCGGAATTCAGCTCGACCCGCCAGCTGCCGTCGGGCGCCGCGCGCACCAACACGTCCGGCACGATCGGCTGCACCACCGTGGAGCCGAAGGCGAGGCCGGGCTTGGGATTGAGATTGCGGATCTCGGCAATCATGTCGGCAAGATCCTCGTCGTTGACGCCGCACACGCGGCGCAAGCCGGCGAGATCGCGTTTGGCCAGAAGATCGAGATGCTCGACCAGCGCGCGCATGGCCGGATCGAAGCGGTCGCGCTCCTTGAGCTGGATGGCGAGGCATTCCGTGAGATTGCGCGCGCAGACGCCGGGCGGATCGAACGCCTGCAATTCGGAGAGCACCGCTTCGACGGCCGACAGCGGCGCGCCGAGTTTCTCCGCGACGGCGGCGAGATCGCCGCTGAGATAGCCGGCCTCGTCGACCATATCGAGCAGGTAGCGGCCGATCATGCGGTTGACCGGAACAGGAACCGCAAGCGCCAACTGCTCGGCAAGATGATCGGCGAGCGTGGTCTCGGCTGAGACGAAGGCTTCCAGATTGTAGTCGTCGCCGGCCGTGGCGCTGCCGGCGCCCGACCATTCCGAATAGGCCGGTTGCGGGGCCTCGGGTGCGGCGGCCTTGGCCGTGCTGTCGTCGGGGAAAACGTTTTCGAGCTCGGTGCCGAGCCCCTGCTCCATCGAACTGCGGCTGGTCTCGAGGTCGTCGCCGATCCAATCGGCATTGGGCGCCCCATCGTCACCGCCTTCGGCGGCGGCGGGCTCCGGCTCCGCGGCAACGGCCGCCGGACCGTCCTCGTCGTCGCGCTCAAGCAGCGGATTGCGCTCGAGCTCGCCTTCGACATAGGCCGCCAGATCGAGGCTGGAGAGCTGCAGCAGCTTGATGGCCTGCATCAGCTGCGGCGTCATCACCAGCGCTTGGGTCTGGCGGAACTCCAGTCGTTGCGACAAAGCCATCGAGATTTCCCGGCGGAAACTGGTCCGATTCTTGCTTGTTTTTACGTATACCAGCTTCTACGGCGCGTTGGAATGCGATTCCGCGTCGCAGCATTGCATAAAATTTAGGCGGGGATTAGCGGGGATAATCACCGCGCTCGCCGTTAAAGCCTGAATTCCTCGCCCAGATACAGCCGGCGGACGTCCGGATTGTTGACGATGTCGTCGGCGCGGCCCTCCATCAGCACCTCACCCGAATAGATGATGTAGGCGCGGTCGGTCAGGCCGAGCGTCTCGCGCACATTGTGGTCGGTGATCAGCACCCCAATGCCGCGATTGGTGAGATGGCGCACCAGCGCCTGGATGTCGCCGACCGCGATAGGGTCGATGCCGGCGAAGGGCTCGTCGAGCAGCATGTAGCTTGGCCGGGTCGCCAGCGCGCGGGCGATCTCGACGCGGCGGCGCTCGCCGCCGGACAGCGCGATGGTCGGCGTCTTGCGCAGCCGCGCGATGTTAAATTCCTCCAGCAGCGCGTTGAGATCGGCCTCGCGGCGGCGGCGGTCGGGCTCCACCACTTCGAGCACCGAGCGGATGTTTTCTTCCACGTTCAAGCCGCGGAAGATCGAGGCTTCCTGCGGCAGATAGCCGATGCCAAGCCGCGCGCGCTGATACATCGGCAGCGCGGTGACCTCGTAGCCGTCGAGTTCGATGCGGCCACGGTCGGCCTTTATCAGGCCGGTGATCATGTAGAACACGGTGGTCTTGCCGGCGCCGTTGGGGCCGAGCAGGCCGACCGCCTCGCCGCGCCGTACATAGAGAGTGACGCCTTTGACCACCATGCGGCCGCCGAAGCTCTTCTCGACGGCGTGGGCGGCGAGATAGGCGCGCTGCGTTTGCTGCTGGCGGGGGTCGGCCTCGCGGCGGCGCTGCACGATTTGCGGCTGCGCTGGCTGACGCGGTTGACCAGGCGCTTGTCCCGGTTGCCGTGCCTGGCCGGGACCGGGCTGACCGGGCCGGCGCTGCGGCGGCGGACGGCGGCGAAACAGCGAAAGGATGTTCACCGTTCTGCCTCGCCGCGCATGGTGCAATGGTCCGCCATTCGGCGCGCCAACCTATCTGATTCCCTTGCGATCAAGGGCGGTTGCTTTGCAGGGGCGACTGGCCGCCGCCAGGCATGTCGACCGGGCCGCTACCGGGCTGCAATAGCATCTGCACCCGGCCGTTGGCGCTCTTGCCCGCCTCCACCCGCGATACGCCGTTGGTGAGGTCGACGATTAATTTGTCGCCGCGCAGGATGTTCTTACCCTGCGTCATGATCACGTTGCCGCTCAGGGTGACGGTATTGCTCTTCATGTCGAATACGCCGAGCTCGCCGGTAGCGGTCTGCTCTTTCTGCGTCACCACCACGCCGCCCTTCGCCTCCAGCCGCTTGATACGCTGCTGGCCGCCGGGACCGGCTTCGGCGGCCGGCATCGTGTTGGTGCTGTTGGTTTGGTCGCCCTCGCTGCCCTGCTCGTAGAACACGACCAGCGACTTGCAGCGCAATCCGGTGTCGCCTTGCGTCACTTTCACGTCGCCGCTGAAGGTCGCGACTTTATCCTTGTCGCGCACCTCGAGCGTCGCCGCCTCGATATGCACTGGTTGATCGCGGTTCTGCGAAAAGCCCTGCAAGGCGTTGGGCGGACCTTTCGACACCGGCGCGGGAGCGGCGGCGGGCGGCGCGGCTTTCGGCTGCGCGCCAGCCGCGGCAGGAACGGCGAGCGCCACGAACGCGGCAAACAACATAAGGCTGCGCGACATCGTCATTGTCCGCCGGCCTTGTCTGGTGCCGCCGCGGGCACGCTACCGTTAGCCGTTTGGTTGAGCATCAGGGTCATCGTAACGCCGCCGTCGAAGCGAACGAGGTCGCCGGAATTTTCAATGTGCAATCCGTTGGAATTGAGCACGCCTTGCAGCAGTTTCACCTCGACCGGCTTTTCCGACACCACGTCGCCTTTGCGGATATCGACCGTCGCCTCGCTCAGATGACCGGCATAGCCGGTGGAGGACGACAGATCGATGTTGCGATCGAGCTTCAGCATGTCGCCTTTGCTGTTGTAGAGCCCGAGCGTCGCCGTCATCTCGACTGTGCTCTTGTCCCCCATTTGCAGCTTGGCGCGGATATTGTGCAGCTCGACGATGTCGGGCTTGGTGAGATCCTGCGCCGCCGCTTCGGCGGACAGCTCGTAGGCGCGCGCGTCGCGCGTGAAGCCCGAGAGATGCGGGTGTTCCATGGTGATCTTGGTGCCGGAGACGACCAGATCGCCGAGATTGATCGGCAGCTTGGCGAGATAGCGCAGCGGATTGAAATAGCTGATCAGAAAGGCGGCGATCACTACCACCGCCATCGCGGCAGGAACGGCGATGCGCAGCACGCGCACCAGCCGGCTGTGCCGGCGGGCCGCGTAAAAGGCGCGTGCGCTCTCGCCGCGGCCCATGGTCCAATAGGCGCGCGCGGTCTGAGGATCGGCTTTGGCGATGATCGGCCGGTTCATGCCCAGTCAGGTGATGCCGCGCGTTAAAGCGGCTTTGCGAAATCGGCTAACGCCCCACGACGCAACATGCCGCGCGAATATGGCCCACAAGCGGCAAAGGCGAAAGCCGAAAACCGCGCGGAATTAACCAATAACGCCCGAAAAACAGTGGTTTACGCTGCGACTCAGACGCCGTGCGAGAAGATGTCCTCGTCCGCCCAGCCGGCAAGGTCGAGCCGGGCGCGATCGGGCAGGAAGCGAAAGCAGGCCGCCGCAAGCTCGCTGCGCCCTTCGCGCGCCAGCATGGCGTCGAGCTTCTCCTTGAGCGCGTGCAGATGCAGCACGTCGGTCGCCGCGTAGGCCACTTGGGCGTCGGTCAAGTCGTCGGCGCCCCAATCGGACAATTGCTGCTGCTTGGAGAGGTCGATGCCGAGCACCTCGCGCGCGAGATCCTTCAGCCCGTGCTTGTCGGTATAGGTGCGGGCGAGGCGCGAGGCGATCTTGGTGCAATAGACCGGCGCGGCCATGACGCCAAAAGCATTCGCCAGCGCGGCGAGATCGAAGCGGGCGAAGTGGAAGATCTTGACGACGTTCTTGTCGGCGAGCAGGCGCTCGATATTCGGAGCCTTCTGCTGTCCGGCCGCGATCTGCACCACGTCGGCCGAGCCGTCGCCGGGGGAAAGCTGCACCACGCACAGCCGGTCGCGGGCAGGATCGAGCCCCATTGTCTCGGTGTCGATCGCGACCGACCCTTTGTAGGCGGACAGGTCCGGCAGGTCGCCGCGGTGCAGGCGGATGGTCATTTAAATCCCGGCTCGAGACTGCTGGTGCCCAGGAGAGGACTTCGAACCTCCACGCCTCGCGGCGCTAGTACCTGAAACTAGTGCGTCTACCAATTCCGCCACCTGGGCTCGTGGCGACTAGGTATTGAGCCGCTTTCGCCTTGTCAATTGAAGGCCAAAAGCGACCCTTTGGCCCCTGTACAGGCGTCGAACGATCCTGTTATTTGGCGCAGAAGGCCTCGACGAACCCGCCATGCCCATCCGCAGCAACAGCGACACCCTCATTACCGTCTACGGCGGCTCCGGCTTCCTCGGCCGCCACGTGGTGCGCGCGCTGGCCAAGCGCGACTACCGCATCCGGGTGGCGGTGCGCCGGCCGGAGCTGGCCGGCCATCTGCAGCCTCTCGGCCGGGTCGGCCAGATCCATGCGGTACAGGCCAATATCCGCAACGCGGCTTCCGTGGACGCCGCCGCGCGCGACGCCGACGTGCTCATCAATTTGGTCGGCATCCTGTTCGAGCGCGGCCGCCAGCGCTTCGAGGCGGTACACGCGGTTGGCGCCGAGCAGGTCGCGCTCGCCGCGCATGCGCACGGCGCGCGGCTAGTGCATGTCTCGGCGATCGGCGCCGACGAGAATTCGCCGAGCGCTTATGCGCGGACGAAGGCGAAAGCCGAGCAGCTGGTGCTGGCGGCGCAGAGCGATGCCGTGATCATGCGGCCGTCGATCCTGTTCGGCCCGGAGGACGATTTCTTCAACCGCTTTGCCGCGATGGCGCGTATGTCGCCGGCGCTGCCGCTGATCGGCGGCGGCACCACGAAATTCCAACCGGTTTTCGTGGGCGACGTCGCCTCAGCGATTGCCGAGGCAGTCGCGGGCAATGCGCGCGCCGGCACGATCTACGAATTGGGCGGGCCGGAGGTGCGCACGTTCAAGGAGCTGATGCAGTTCGTGCTGAAGACGACCGAGCGCAAGCGCCTCCTGCTTCCGCTGCCATTCTTCGTCGCCAAGCTGCAGGCGATGATCTTGCAATTCATGCCCAAGCCGCTGCTGACGCCCGATCAAGTCGAGCTGCTGCGCGTCGACAATGTCGTGTCGCAGGCGGCGCAGAGCGAAGGCCGCACGCTGCAAGGCTTGGGGATCGAACCGGAGCCGATCGAAGCGATCGTGCCGTCTTATCTCTGGCGTTTCCGCAAGACCGGGCAGTTCAGAAGCCGCGTCGCCTAGTCAAGACGTGGTTGGCCGGGACAAGCCCGGCCATGACAACGAAGACGTCGTCACTTCCAAAAATAAATTGCGTAGATGCCGAGCGTACCGACGAGGATTCGCCACCAGGCGAACAGCGCGAAGCTGTGGCGCTGCACGTAGTGCAGGAACGTCTTCACCACGATCCAGCCGAAGATGAACGAGAAGATGAAGCCGACGGCGATGGCGGTGATATTGCCGTGTGCGAGATCGTGCCGGTTCTTGAATGCTTCATAAGCGAAGGCGCCGACCATGGTCGGCATGGCGAGCCAGAATGAGAATTCCGCCGCCGAGCGGCGATCGGCGCCGAACACCATGGCGCCGACGATGGTCGCGCCGGCGCGCGACACACCGGGCACCATCGACAGGCATTGGATGACGCCGATGCCGAAATACATCCATAGCGGAAAGCCAGTCGACTCGTGGTAGCGCGCCTGCAAGTTGAGCCGGTCGATGCCGAGCAGCACGAAGCCGCCGATGATGAGCGAGATGCAGACGATGCGGACGTCGAACAACGTGTCTTTGATAATGTGATAGGCGAGCGCGCCGATCACCGCCGCCGGCAAAAAGGCGATCAGCACGCCGATGATGAAGCGCGCCGCCGCCCAGTCGGTGAACATATTTTTCGCCAGGTTCCACAGCCGCCCGAAATAAATGCTGAGCAGCGCCAGAATGGCGCCGAGCTGGATAAGGACCGCGAACGACTTGCCGAAGGCGTCGTCGCCCCAGCCGAGCAGATCCTCCATCAACAACAGGTGGCCGGTCGAGGACACCGGCAGGTATTCGGTGAGGCCTTCGACGATGCCGAGCACTGCGGCCTTGATCAGATCGAGATGGGCCGGGCTAATGGCCGCGAAGACGTGCTTGATGAAGTCCATGCGTTCTGTTCCAGGCAGGATGCGGTCGAGCGCTTGTGGCGCGTGGCCGCCTTTCGAGCAAATAAAAATCCGGGGCGATCAACAAGTTGCTCGGCGGCCAAGTCTTCCTATAGTTGGCTTTCTATAGTGCGTTTTCCGATTCTCGCCATGGCGCCTCAGCCGAATTGATTAGCCCTGAATGCTGACACTTTTGCATCAACCGCTATGCCCGCTGTCGCGTTACGTCCGGCTGATCTTGGGCGAATATGGCATCGCGGTGCGGCTGGCCGAGGAGCGCTTCTGGGAGCGGCGCGAGGAGTTCCTCGAGCTCAATCCGGCCGGCACGATCCCGGTGCTGGTGGCCGATGGCCAGCCGGCGGTGCCGGGCGCTGCCATCATAGCCGAATATATCGAGGAGACGCAGCCGCCCTCGGAAGAGGCCGACCGTCTGCTGCCGCCCGGCGCCATCGACCGGGTCGAAGTGCGGCGGCTGGCGAGCTGGTTTAACGACAAGTTTTACGCCGAAGTGAGCGGGCCGCTGGTCACCGAGCGTGCGTTCAAGCGCCACATGACCAAGGAACAAGGCGGCGGTCCGCCCGATACCGAGAGCTTACGCGCCGCCCGCCGCAATATCCGCTATCATCTGGCCTATCTCGGATGGCTGGTGCGAACGCGTGACTGGCTCGCCGGCGAGCGATTGAGCCTCGCCGATCTCGCCGCCGCCGCGCATCTGTCGGTGTCCGACTATCTGGGCGAGGTGCCGTGGAGCGACGACGAAGCCGTGAAGAGCTGGTACGCGCGGGTAAAGTCGCGGCCGGCGTTCCGTCCGCTGCTGGCCGACGCGTTGGCGGGGCTGCCGCCGTCGAAGAGCTACGCCGACCTCGACTTCTGAACGCAAGCGAGATCAGGGCCGCGCTGACGCAGCAGGCGCGACAGTTTGGCTTTGACACTGTCGGCGTCACCAGGCCCGATGCGGTGCCGGAGGCGAAGGCGCGACTCGACCGTTTTCTCGCCGACGGCGCGCATGGCGACATGGTGTGGATAGAGACGACCGCCGAACGGCGCGGCGCGCCGTCCGCGCTGTGGCCGGACGTGCGCTCGATCATCATGCTCGGCATGAATTACGGTCCCGACCACAACCCGCTCGCAATCCTGAAAGAAAATTCTCTGGGCGCCATTTCCGTCTACGCGCAAGGCGAGGACTATCACGAGCTGATCAAGGCGCGGCTGAAGCAGCTTGCGCGCTGGCTGGTGGCCAATGCGGGCGGCGAGGTGAAAGTTTTCGTCGACACCGCGGCGGTGATGGAGAAGCCGCTGGCGGCTGCCGCTGGCCTTGGCTGGCAGGGCAAGCACACGAATTTGGTGTCGCGCGAATTCGGCTCGTGGCTGTTTCTCGGCTCGATCTTCACCACGCTCGATCTGCCGGCCGACGGTGCGATCAAGGACAGTTGCGGGACGTGCCGCGCTTGTCTCGACGTATGCCCGACCGCGGCGTTCCCGGAGCCCTACCGGCTCGATGCGCGGCGCTGCATTTCCTATCTCACCATCGAGCACAAGGGACCGATCCCGCGCGAGTTGCGCGCGAAGGTCGGCAACCGCATCTACGGCTGCGACGATTGCCTCGCGGTATGCCCCTGGAACAAGTTTGCGGTGCAAGGACGCGAGGCCAAGCTCGCAGCACGCGACGACCTGCGCGCGCCGGTGCTGGCCGAGCTGGCGCGGCTCGACGATGCGCAATTCCGCAAATTGTTTGCCAAGACCGCGATCAAGCGCATCGGCCGCGATCGCTTCGTGCGCAATGTGCTGATCGCCATCGGTAATTCCGGCGATGCGTCGCTGAGCGTGGAAGCTGAGCGCCTGCTCGACGACGCTTCGCCTCTGGTGCGCGGCGCTGCGGTGTGGGCGCTGTCGCGGCTCACGCCGCGCGATAAATTCGCTGCGCTAAAAAAATTCGACGGCGACGCGTCGGTGAACGACGAGTGGGCGGCGGCGCTTTCCTAGAACTCCTTCACCGCGGCGATCAGGCGCTCGATGTCCTCCGGCCGCGACAGACGGTGATCGCCGTCCTTGATCAGCGTCAGCACCACGTCGTCGCGCGCAAAGCGCGTCACCAATTGTTCGGCATGCCGCCACGGCACGTCCGGATCCTTGACACCTTGCAGTATGTGCACCGGACAGCCGGTCTCGATCATGTCGCCGAGCAGAAGGTGTTTGCGGCCCTCTTCGATCAGGCCCTTGGTGATCGGATACGGCGCTTCCGAATATTCCGACGGCCGCAGCCAGGCGCCCTTGTCCGCGATCTCGCGCTTGATCGAGTCGGGGAACTGCTTCCACATCAGCTCTTCGGTGAAGTCGACCGCCGGCGCAATCAGCACCATGCCAGCGATCGGCGCCACGCCTTTCGTTTCGCGTAAAGCCTTCGCCAGCAGCAATGCCAGCCAGCCGCCCATCGACGAGCCGATGACCACCTGCGGGCCTTGCGCGAAATGCCGGTAGACCGCGAGGCTTTCCTCGAGCCAGCGCCCGATGGTGCCCTCGGTGAATTCGCCGCCCGATTCGCCGTGACCGGAATAATCGAAACGGATGGAGGCGCGGCCCTGGCCCGCCGCCCATTGATCGAGCGCCGCCGCCTTGGTGCCCTTCATGTCGGACTTGAAGCCGCCGAGCCAGAACAGACCTGGTCCAGAACTTGGGCTCTTGCCCTCGCGCGCGCGCACAGCGATGGTCCGCGGGGACGGCGGCGATTTTATCGTCAGGGAGGTCAGGCGAGCTTCGCTCATGCGGTTCGGGCTCACATTCCGGGTGCATCGTTCTCGCCGCAAGCGGGCGGCGGACGCAAGGGGGGCGCGATGAGCCCGGCGCATCCGCGCTCACTCGCCGGCGCCACCATTTTGCAGCTGGTGCCGGCCTTGCGCGACGATCCGGCCGGCCACGCCGCAGTCGATATCGCGCTCACGCTGCTGCAAGCCGGCGCGCGCGCCATGGTGGCCGGCGATGGCGGCCCGCTGGTCGGCGAGTTACGCGCCTTCGGCGGCGAGTGGCTGCCGATGATCAACGACACGCTCAATCCGCTGCGCATCCGCGCCAATGCGCGCGCCTTGACGAATCTGATTGCGGGCGAGCGCATCGACATCGTGCATGCGCAAAGCGTTGGCGGCGCCTGGAGCGCGCTTGCCGCTACGCACAAGCAGCCGGTCTTTCTGGTGACATCGTTTCCCGACCGGCTGCCGGGTCATTCCTATTTCGGCAACATGGTGCGCGGCTCGCTGGCACGCGGCGACCGCGTGATCGCGCCGTCAACTTATGTCTCGCGCGCCATGATCGAACGTTACAAATTGCCCGCCGACCGCATCACGGTCATCCCGCGCGCGGTCGACACCGCCGCCTTCAGCCCGGCGGCAGTGAGCGCCGACCGCATCGCGAGCTTACGCCGCGTTTGGGCCGTGCTGCCGGAGATGCGCGTCGTGCTGGTGCCAGGACGCATTGCGCCGTGGAACGGACAGATGCACGTGATCGACGCTGCGCGGCTCATCGTCACCAACGGCAACCGCAACATCGCCTTCGTGTTCGCCGGCGAGGAAATGCGCCACCCGCGTTACGCCCGCGTGTTGCGCAAACAGGCGCGCATGCACAGCATCGACACGCTCTGCCGCTTCGTTGGCCATTGCGCCGACATGCCGGCGGCGCTGGGCGCGGCCGATGTTGTAGTTGTGGCGGCGCTCGAGCCGCCGCTGTCGGGCCGCGCGGCGGCGGAAGCGCAAGCCATGGGGCGGCCGCTGGTCACCACCACGGTCGGCATGCTGCCGGAGAACGTACTCACTCCGCCACGCATGAAGGATGAATTGCGCACCGGCTGGCTGGTGCGGCCGGGCAATGTCGGCGAGCTCGCACGCGCGATCGGCGCGGCATTGTCGCTTAACGTTACCGCTTATGAGGCGCTCGGCGCCCGCGCCCGCCAGTTCGCCGAATTCATGTTTTCGCCGCAAAGCGTTGCCGAAGCTATCCGCGGGGTCTATACCTCGCTGCTCGCACGCGACTCCTGACCGTGCCGGGTCTTGCACATCACGTAACGCATTGAGGTCGCAACTGTAATGTCGAGTTCGTCCGCGTCGGAAATGCCGGCCGCCGAGACGCGTTCCGCGCGCGCGGCCTTTGCGCAACCCGGGCTAGCGCGCGACCCGATCACCGTACTCATCGTCGTGCCCAGCCTCGATGCCGGCGCGGCCGATGCCGGCGCCGTCGACTTGACGCGCGTGCTCGCCGCTGCGGGCCATCGCTCCATCGTCGCCTCGTGCGCCGGCCGCCTGGTCGCCGACGTGACCGCGGCCGGCGGCGAATTCGTGCCGCTCGATGTCGCCAGCAACAATCCGGCCGTGATGCTGCGCAATGCCGGCGTGCTGATCCGCATCGCGCGCGAGCAGAAATGCGACGTGATCCACGCGCTCGGACGCGCCGCCGCCTGGAGCGCGTGGCTCGCCGCCAGGCTGCGCGGCATTCCATTTGTGACAAGCTGGTACAAAGGCTTCCGCGACCAGAATGTCTTCAAGCACGCCTATAACGGCATCATGGCGCGCGGCGACCGCGTGGTGGCGCAGAGCGAGCAGATCGCGCAGCTCATCAACGACCGCTACGGCACGCCATGGGAGCGCATCGCGGTGCTGCCGTCGAGCATCGACTTTGCCCGCTTCGATCCGGTGAGCGTGTCGCGCGAGCGGGTCGAGGCGATGCGCGCGGCCTGGGGCGTGCGGCCGGAAACGAAAGTGATCTTGATCACCGGCCGCATCCTGCGCCGCAAAGGCCACCATGTGGTGGTGAAGACGGCAAAACGTCTGAAAGAAATGGGGCTGAAGGATTTTCTCTGCGTGTTCGTCGGCGAGGATCGCGGTCATACCCGCTACACCGGCGAATTGTGGGATCTGGTCTTGTCCACCGGCACCATGGACGTGATCCGCATGGCGGCGCCGGTCTTCGATATGCCCGCCGCTTACGCCTGCGCCTCGGTGGTGGTGTCGGCGGCGGTGCAGCCGGAAGGCTTGCAGCGCGCGATCGTGGAGGCGCAGGCGATGGCGCGTCCGGTGATTGTGTCCGATCTCGCCGCCGGCCCCGAGGTGGTGCTTACGCCACCGGCGGTGCCGGAGAGCCGCATCACCGGTTTGCGTTTCCAGGCCGGTGACGACGCGGCGCTGGCGGCAACGTTGCTGCGGCTGTTCTCCATGCCGGAGGCGGTGCGCGCGACCATCGGCGCGCGCGGGCGCGACTGGGTGCTCGGTCATTTCGACGCCGGCGATGTCTCCGAACTGACGCTGGCGCTCTACGGCAAAATCACCGGCCGGCGCGAGAAAGCGCTCGCGCTGGTACCGCAGCCGCGACGAAATTAGTGGAATCTGAACGATTTGACCGCGTTTTGCGGATTTCCGCCGTTGAAACGGCGGGGACCGCGTTGACTTATTCGCCGTTTCTACCAATCTTTCCTGAGCCGAGGCGCTGAGCGCCAAAGCACTCGTTGGAACAACATGAGGAGAAACTAGCCATTCGTCGTCCGATGAAGTCCGCGCTGCCCGCCGCCAAAGACGGCCCGCGCATAAACGAGGAGATCCGCGTCCGCGAGGTACAGCTGATCGATGCCACTGGCCACAATCACGGCCCCACCCCGATCCAAACCGCGCTCGACATGGCGCAGGCCGCCGGGCTTGATCTCGTCGAGATCGCCCCGAACTCCACTCCGCCCGTCGTCAAAATCCTGGATTACGGCAAATACAAATTCCAGGCGCAGAAGAAGGCGGCCGAAGCCCGCAAAAAGCAGAAAGTCGTCGAGGTCAAGGAGATCAAGCTCCGGCCGATGATTGACGACCACGATTACGAGGTGAAGATGCGCTCGATGAAGCGCTTCTTCGAGGAAGGCGACAAGGTCAAGATCACCTTGCGCTTCCGCGGCCGCGAAATGGCGCACCAGGAACTGGGCTACAAATTGCTCAATCGCGTGAAGGAAGACACCGCGCCGATCGCCAAGATCGAATCGGAGCCGCGCTTCGAAGGCCGCCAAATGGTGATGATGCTGGCGCCGCGCTAACGGCTGTGGCGCCTTTTCTGCAAGCGCCGCTCGCGCATGCCGCGGGTGGCGCTTTTCAGTTCAGCGGCGCTGCGCTTTCCAGAGGCCGGAACAAGCGCCGTCCTTGCCGGTTCCGCGCCAGCCGCCGCTGCCGGCATGAGCCGCAAGGTGGCCGCTGCCGTTAGCGACATCGTCGAAGTGCCTGATGCTCACCATGACCCCGCCCAGCGGCGAAACCGTGCCGTTGAGGGTGACCGAGGTGTAGCTGGTGTAATGAATTTTGCCCTGCGACACGCTGACGTCGTAGCGGTAGCTGTGGTCGCATTTACCCTTTTCGGTGGTGAATAGCACGGTCCATTCGCCGTCATAGGCGGCGGCGGCCTTGGCTGGCCCAGCGGCAATCGCCAAGCCCGACAGGGCGGCGGCGACCGCGATCGTCTTGACCCCTCGCACCACGAAGTGCTCCCCCATTTGGCGTCCGTCCGACGGCGGCCGGAACACGAGGACGGCCCAAAGCGGGATAGTGGCATATGGCGCGACTTGCCAGGGCGTCTTGGCGTCAGGGTAAAGGGTGAAATGTCGCATGGTTGCAAGGGCGCGCCGCCTCTGCCATAACGCCGCCCATTCGCCGCCCGGCTGATTAAGGGCTGCCGTGGCGGTGATTTTACGCTCAATTTCGAGCATTTACTGGCCGCGCGGGCTTGCCCGCTGTTGCGCCGATTGAGGAGAGCCAAATGCCCAAGATGAAGACCAAATCGGGCGCCAAAAAGCGCTTCAAGATCACCGCCACCGGCAAGGTCAAATACCAGCAGTCCGGCAAGCGCCACGGCATGATCAAGCGGACCACCAAGACGATCCGCGAGCACCGCGGCACAGCCGTGCTGTTCAAGACCGACGGCGACAACGTCAAGAAATACTGGATGCCGAACGGCTGACCGGTACGTACGTCGTCGTTTTCATATCCGCAGTACGTCGTCGTCTTCATACCCATTAGACTGCAAGGAGATTTGTCATGGCCCGCGTCAAACGTGGCGTCACTGGTCACGCCAAGCACAAGAAAGTCCTCAAGGCCGCCAAGGGCTATTACGGCCGGCGCAAGAACACGATCCGCATCGCCAAGCAGGCAGTGGAGAAGGCCGGCCAATACGCCTTCCGCGACCGCAAGCGGCGCAAGCGCTCGTTCCGCGCGCTGTGGATCCAGCGCCTGAATGCGGCGGTGCGGCCGTTCGGCCTCAACTACAGCCGTTTCATCGACGGCTTGGCAAAAGCCGGCGTGATGGTCGATCGCAAGGTGCTGTCCGATCTCGCCATCCACGAGCCGGCGGCGTTCCAGGCGATTGTCGAGAAAGCCAAGGCCGCGCTGCCGGCCTGATTGAGGTCGGCCCATGTCCGACGTCGCGCAACTGGAAAAAGACCTGCTCGCCGCCGTCACGTCAGCCAAAGACGAGGCGGCGCTCGAGCAGGTGCGCGTTGCCGCGCTCGGCAAGAGCGGCTCGATCTCGGCGCTGCTGAAGACGCTCGGCGGCATGACGCCGGATGAGCGCAAGGTGCAAGGTCCGGCGATCAACGGCTTGAAGGATCGCGTCACGGCAGCGATCGCCGCGCGCAAGGACGAGCTTGGCGCCGCCGCGCTCGATGCTCGTCTCAACACCGAGACCGTCGATGTCACGCTGCCGGTGTGCGAGCCGCCGGCCGAGACCGGCCGCGTGCATCCGATCAGCCAGGTGATCGACGAGCTCACCGCCATCTTCGCCGACATGGGTTTCGCGGTAGCGGAAGGCCCCGACATCGAGACCGACGATTACAACTTCACCAAGCTGAATTTCCCCGAAGGCCACCCGGCGCGGGAGATGCACGACACGTTCTATTTCCCGCAAAAGCCCGACGGCTCGCGGCGGTTGCTCCGCACGCACACTTCACCGGTGCAGGTGCGCACCATGCTGAGCCAGAAACCGCCGATCCGCGTGATCTGTCCAGGGCGCACCTATCGCTCAGACAGCGACCAGACGCACACGCCGATGTTCCACCAGGTCGAGGGCCTCGTCATCGACAAGGGCTCGCATCTCGGCCACCTGAAATGGATCCTGGAAGAATTCTGCAAGGCCTTCTTCGAGGTCGACAGCGTCAAGATGCGCTTCCGTCCGTCGTTCTTCCCGTTCACCGAGCCGTCGCTCGAAGTCGACATCCAGTGCCGGCGCGACAAAGGCGAGATCCGCTTCGGCGAGGGCGAGGATTGGCTGGAGATTCTCGGCTGCGGCATGGTGCATCCGAATGTCTTGCGCAACTGCGGGCTCGATCCCGACGAATACCAGGGCTTTGCTTGGGGCTTAGGGATCGACCGCATCGCCATGCTGAAATACGGCATGCACGACCTGCGCGCTTTCTTCGAGGCCGACGTGCGCTGGCTCAACCACTACGGCTTCCGGCCGCTCGACTTCCCGACGCTGGCGGGGGGATTGAGCACGTGAAATTCACGCTGCCCTGGCTGAAGGAGCATCTCGACACCGACGCTTCGCTCGGCGAGATCGTCGACAAGCTCACCATGATCGGGCTTGAGGTCGAGAACGTCGAGGACAAGGCGGCGCAGCTCAAGCCGCTGGTCATCGCTTCGGTGGTCTCGGCCGAGAAGCATCCGAACGCCGACCGGCTGCGCGTCTGCATGGTCGACATTGGTGTTGGCGCGCCGGTCCAGGTCGTGTGCGGCGCGCCCAACGCGCGCGCCGGCATGAAGGCCGTGTTTGCACCGCCGGGCACTTACATTCCCGGCAAGAAGATCACGCTCGGCATCGGCAAGATTCGCGACGTCGAGAGCCGCGGCATGCTCATCTCAGGCGCCGAGATCGAGGTCTCCGACGACGCCGATGGCATCATCGAGCTGCCGGCCGACGCGCCGGTCGGCAAATCTTACGCCGACTGGGCGGGGCTCGCCGACCCCGTCATCGAGATCAATCTCACGCCGAACCGGCCGGACTGCACCGGCGTTGCCGGCATCGCGCGCGATCTGGGCGCGGCCTCGCTCGGCACGTTCAAGGACCGCCCGCCCAAGCCGGTGAAGGGCGCGTTCCCCTGCCCCGTCAAGGTGACGATCGAAAATCCTGAGCTGTGCCCGGCCTTCGGCCTGCGGCTGGTGCGCGGCGTCAAGAACGGGCCGTCGCCCGACTGGCTGCAGAAGCGGCTCACCGCGATCGGGCTGCGTCCGATCAACGCGCTGGTCGACATCACAAACTTCATCACCTTCGACCGCGCTCGCCCGCTGCACGTGTTCGACGCCAAGAAGGTGCGCGGCAATCTTAACGTACGGCGCGCCAAGAACGGCGAGACGCTGCTGGCGCTCGACGGCAAGACCTACACGCTCGACGCCGCGATGTGCGTGATCGCCGACGAGAAGGCCGTCGAATCGCTGTCCGGCATCATGGGCGGCGAGGAATCCGGCTGCGACGCCAACACCACCGACGTGCTGATCGAGTCGGCGCTGTGGAACGAGCTCAACATCGCGCAGACCGGGCGCAAGCTCGGCATCAATTCCGACGCGCGCTACCGCTTCGAGCGCGGCGTCGACCCCGCCTTCATGGTGCCAGGGCTCGAGCTGGCGACGCAGATGGTGCTCGAACTCTGCGGCGGCGAGGCTTCCGAGATCGTGCTGGCCGGCGACCCGACGCCGAAGGAAAAAGTCATCGACTTCCCCTTGAGCGAATTGCCGCGGCTCGCCGGGCTGAAGCTGCCGTTGAACGATGTGCGCCGCACGCTGGAGAAGCTTGGCTTCTTCGCAGCCGGCCAAGGCGAGAAGGTGAAAGTGGCGGTGCCGTCGTGGCGGCCGGACGTCTATGGCCGCGCCGATATCGTCGAGGAAGTCGTACGCATCGTAGGCGTCGACAAAGTACCCTCGACGCCGTTTGCGCGCGAGCACGCGCGCAAACCGGTGCTCACGCCGATCCAGAACCGCACGCGCAAGGCCAAGCGTGCGCTCGCCGCGCGCGGCCTGACCGAGGCGGTGACCTGGTCGTTCGTGTCGCACCGCGAGGCGGAATCGTTCGGCGGCGGCCAGCCTGCGCTCGCGCTCGCCAACCCGATCGCGGCGGAACTATCCGACATGCGGCCGAGCCTCATTCCCGGTCTGGCGATGGCGGCGCAGAAGAACTCCGACCGCGGCTATCCGGACGTTGCGCTGTTCGAGGTCGGACAAGTTTTCAAGGGCGACAAGCCGGAGGATCAGTTGACCGCCGCGAGCGGCGTGCGCCGCGCGTTGGCGCGTCCCGACGGCATCGGCCGCCATTGGTCGCGCAAACCGGAGCCGGTGGACGCTTTCGACGTCAAGGCCGACGCGTTGGCCGTGCTCGCCGCCGCCGGCAGCCCGATGCAGGCGTTGCAGGTCGTGCCCGGTGGACCGGCCTGGTTTCATCCCGGCCGCAGCGGCACCATCCAGATCGGGCCGCAGAACGTGCTCGGACACTTCGGCGAATTGCATCCGCGCGTGCTCGCCGCGCTCAAGGCCGAAGGCCCACTGGTGGCCTTCGAAGTGCTGCTTGAGAAAATCCCCGAGCCGAAGGCCAAGCCGACGCGCGCCAAGCCTCTGCTTGAATTGTCGCCGTTCCAACCGGTCGAACGCGATTTCGCTTTTGTCGTCGCCAGCACCGTCAAGGCCGCCAATCTCGTGCGCGCGGCGCAGAACGTGGACCGCAAGCTCATCGCCAATGTGACGGTATTTGACGTCTACGAGGGTAAAGGCATCGAACCCGGCAAGAAGTCGATCGCCATCGCCGTCACCATGCAGCCGCGCGAGAAGACCATGACCGATGCCGAGATTGACGAAATCGGCAAAAAGCTCGTCGCCGAGGTCAGCAAGCGCACCGGCGGGGTATTGCGGGCGTAGCCCAAACTCCGCTCATTCCCGCGCAAGCGGGAATCCAATCTGGGTCCCCGCTTTCGCGGGGACGAGCGGATAAGTTCACGCCGCCAGCAAATCGGCGAAGGCGAATCCTTCGCGCTCCACGGTCTCGCCGACTTTAACGGCGATCCTGCCCTTCAGCATCGGCCCGGCCGACACGAAGGAATGAAATTCGCCGTTTTCGCCGCAAGGATCGGCGCTCGCCGGCAGCGCGTCGAGCAGCGCCGCGTCGAAACGGCGGCCGGCGAACGACGCCGGCAATTTCTTCAGATCGACCGTCGAAAGATGCGCCTGCACGCCCGCGGCGATCATCTCGCGCGCCAACGCCGCGGTTGGCTTCTGCCAGAGCGGAAACACCGGCGCGATGCCGGTGCCAGCGAGCTGCCGCTCGCGATAGGCGCGCACGTCTTCGAGAAAAAGGTCGCCGAAAATCATATGCGAAATGCCGCGCGCCTTGGCGTCCTCGATCGCCGCCGCCATCTCGCGCTCGTAGATTTCGTTCGGGCAGGGAAACGGAATCCGCACGACGATGGCCGGCAAGCCGGCGGCTGCGAGCTGCGCATGCAGCAGTTCCTCGCGCACGCCATGCATGGCGACGCGCGCGAAGCTGTCGGTCACCGTGGTCAACGCGCCGACGATGTCGAGCTCGCCGGTCTGGCGCGCCTCATGCAGCGCCCAGGCGCTGTCCTTGCCGCTCGACCAGGCGATCAGCGCTTTAGGTTGTGTCATCAGTCATCCTCGCGGCGGCGCCGACGACGCGGACGCTCGTGTTCTTCCCGGCGCGGACGCCGCTCCTCGCCCGGCTCTTTTACCAGACCCATGCGCTGCAGGGCGGCTTCCGCCGCGCGCTCGCCCGATTCCCAGGCCCCTACGACCGTGCCCCATTTGGTTGCGTGCACCGCTTCGCCGGCGAGCCATAAGCGGCCACCGACCGGTTCCGCCAAGGCATCGCGCGCAACAGCGCTGCCGGGCGCCGCCGCCGACATGGCGCCGAGCACATAGGGCTCGTCGTTCCAGCGCGTGGCATGCGCGCGCGTGATCAGGCTTTTGGCGTTGGTGCCGAACAGCGCCCCCAGCCACTCGTTGGCGAAATCGAGCATGGCCGGCTCGCCCTCGGCCGCAAGTTCGCGGCCGAAGCTGCCCGCCACCTCGACCACATGCAGATCGCTGCCCGCGACGCGGGCGAGCAGTGCGGCGGTGCGCTCGCCTTTCGATTGCTCGAACACCAGATCGTCGCGCTGCAGATCGAACGGATTGCGCGGCATCAGCAGGCCGATGTGGTCGTAGCTGCCGAGCGCGAGGTTTTCCGCCGCCGCCAGCATGTCGCGCGGCAAATCCGGTTCGAACTCGATCTTGTCGGCGGCGAGCACATTGGTCGAGGCGGTCACGATCGCGGTGCGCGCGATCAGACGGCCCTTGGCGCTGGCGATCTCGACACGGTCGCGATACCAGTCGATGCGCGTCACCGGCGTCGAGAGCCGCACCGGCAGGCCGGCGGCGAGCTGGGCGAGCAGCGTGCCATAGCCCTGACGGCAGAAGGCTGAGCGCTCGCGGTCGCCGGCACGGCCAAGATCCTGCACGGAGATATGGTCGATGTCCTGGCCGCAGAAGAAAGGACCCAGCGCGAAGGAAATTGTCGGCTGCCAAGCGCCGAGATCGGCAGGCAGGGCCTGCGCGACCGAAATATCGGCCTTGCCGCGCGCCGCTTCGTCGACGGCGCGACGCGCGCGCAACAAGGCGGCGAGGAAACTCTCCAGCTCGGCGTCGCGCGCGTTGCGCGGCCCGACGCGGATCGTCTGCCCGCGCGGCGCCGCATAAGCCTCGACGCCGGACGCCTGCGCGACCAGCGGATTGCCGTCCGGATAATGCACCCAATGCGCGCCGAGATCGAACGGCACGCCGAACAGCGCGGTATCGGTGACGCAGCGGCCGCCAATGCGCGCGCCCGCTTCGAACACCGCAACGCGCGCTTTCGCGGCCAACGCTCTACGCGCGGCGGCAATGCCGGCGGCGCCGGCGCCGATGATCGCCACATCGACGTCGGCGGCCTGCGCGGAGGCGCGCAGCGCGGGCGCTGCCAGCGCGGCGCTCGACCCGGCAAGGAAGGAACGGCGGCTAAGCCTCGACATGGTATCCGAATGATTGACCCGCACCGCAACATTGCCCGATGGCACGCGCGCCCGCAAATTTCATGGCTAACGATCGGTAACAGTCCTGTGTCAGCGGTGAACCAAATTGCAATGAGTTCCGGTTAAATTTCGCGCGAGGGAGGGCGCCAAGAAATGGCGCCGGGGGAGCCGTATGGGCTTTGTCGTCGATCGCGTTGGGCGTTTCATCGCCCATTATCTGGAAAAGCCGGAGCACGGCTACGAGCCGTATACGCCGAGCGATCCGGACGCCTTGCGCGCGGCGCTGATGCCGGGCGACGTGCTGCTGGTCGAAGGCAGCAATCACATTTCCGGCGTCATCAAATACCTCACGCAGTCCACCTGGTCGCATGCGGCACTTTATGTCGGGCCGATCGGCGACCGCGAAACAGCCGACGGCGAACCGCTGGTGCTGGTGGAAGCCAATATCGGCCAGGGCGTCGTTGCCTCGCCGTTGTCGAAATATACGCGCTTCCACACCCGCATCTGCCGGCCGACCGGCCTCACCGACGAGGACCGCGCGCGCGTCTGCGCTTATGCCAGCGAGCGCATTGGCTTCGATTACGACCTCAAGAACATCATCGACCTGCTGCGCTACCTGTTTCCGCTGCCGGTGCCGCAGCGCTGGCGCCGCCGCATGATCGCGCTCGGTTCGGGCCACCCCACGCGCATCATCTGCTCGGCGCTCATCGCGCAAGCCTTCGAACGCGTGCGCTATCCGATTCTGCCCAAGGTGACGCGGCTGGACAGCGAGGCGGCGCGCCAGGAGATACTGGAAATCCGCCATTCCTCGCTCTACGCGCCGCGCGATTTCGATATCTCGCCCTATTTCGAGGTGGTGAAGCCGACCATCCGCCGCGGCTTCGACTATAAGGCCATGGCTTGGGCCGACACTCCGGCGCCCGACGCCGACGAAATGGTGAGCCTGGTGCCGGCGGATGAGACGGCGCTGGAGCAAGAGGTCGCGTAAGCGTGGCCTTGCCCTCGGCGTTCGAGGGCCTTACCTCTCCTTGGCATGATCGACGCCGCCGTCAAAGCGCTTGCGCAGATGGTCACGCCCGCCTTGCGGGCGGTGCTGCTGAAGGCCGTCGGGCTGGCGCTCATTCTGATCGTCATCATCGGCATCATCCTGCAGCGCGTGCTGTCCACGCTGGCCCAGCACGGCGCCGATTGGGCCGAACAAGCGTCCGGCTTCGCGCCGCACGCCGCGTGGAGCGCGCTGGCCTGGGTGCTGTCGATCATGGCCAGCCTCGGCATCGTCACCGGCGCGCTGTTTTTGATGCCGACGATTGCCGCCTTCATCGGTAGCTTCTTCGTCGACGAGGTCGGCGACGCCGTCGAGCGCGAATATTATCCGGCCGAACCGGCCGACCACGCGCTGCCGTTTTTCCGCGCGCTCATCGAAGGCATCAATATCGCGGTCCTGTCGCTGACCGTCTATTTCTGCGCGCTGCCGTTCATCTTTTTCGCCGGGCTCGGCGTGATCATTCTGTTCCTGGCGAATTCCTACCTGCTGGGCCGGGAATATTTCGAACTCGCCGCGATGCGCTTTCGCTCCGTCCACGAGGCACGCGCGATGCGCAAGGCCAATGCCGCCTACATCTTCCTCGCCGGCATGGCGATCGCCGTGTTCGTGTCGATCCCGGTCGTTAATCTGGCGACACCGATCTTCGCCATGGCCTTCATGGTGCACGTGCACAAGCGCATGAGCGGCAAGCGCGCGGAATTGATCGAGGGCCGTTAGAAAAATAACTAGTCATTCCGGGACGCGACCCATAAGCGCGGTTACGCGCGTCTTCGACGCGCTATGGCGAGCGGACCCGGAATCCATACTCCGCAGCGCCGGGCTTATGGATTCCGGGTTCGCGTCCTTCGGACGCGCCCTGGAATGACAAAAAAATATTTCTAGCCCTTCGCGCGCAGGTCGATCACGCGCCTAGCCTTGCCCGCCGAGCGCTCGACGCCACCAGGCTTGACGGTTTCCACCTCGGCGGTCACGCCGATCAGGCTCTTGATGTGATGGGCAAGCGCGTGCGCGCTTTTCGCCCACTCGGCCTCGGTGACATCCGCGCGCGCTTCCACGATCACCTTGATGTCGTCGAGCCGCTCGACCCGGCGCAATTCGATCACGAAATGCGGCGCCAGCCGCTCGTCCTTGAGGATGATCTCCTCGATCTGGCTCGGGAACACATTGACGCCGCGGATGATCATCATGTCGTCGGAGCGGCCGATCACCTTTTCCATGCGCCGCATCGAACGCGCGGTGCCGGGCAGCAAGCGCGACAGATCGCGCGTGCGATAGCGGATGACCGGCATCGCCTCCTTGGTGAGCGAGGTAAACACCAGCTCGCCGACCTCGCCATCTGGCAGAACTTGGCCCGTCGCCGGATCGATCACCTCCGGATAGAAATGATCCTCCCAGATGTGCGGGCCGTCCTTGCTCTCGATGCACTCGCATGACACGCCGGGGCCGATCACCTCCGACAGCCCATAATTGTCGACGGCGTGCAGATCGAAGGCGCCCTCGATCTCCTCACGCATGGCGTTGGTCCATGGCTCAGCGCCGCACATGGCGATCTTGAGCGAGCTCGAGCGTGGATCGACCTTCTGCGCGCGGAATTCGTCGAGGATGGCGAGAAGATAGCTGGGCGTGACGAAGATGATGTCCGGCTTGAAGTCGCCGATCAGCTTGACCTGCCGCTCGGTCATCCCGCCGGAGACCGGAACGACCGTCAATCCGAGTTTTTCGGCGCCGTGATGGAAGCCAAGGCCGCCGGTGAATAGGCCGTAGCCGTAGGAATTTTGCGCCAGCATGCCGGGGCGGCAACCGGCCGCGCGCATGCTGCGCGCGATGATGTCGGCCCAGGTCTCGATGTCGCCCCGGCTATAGCCGACCACGGTCGGCTTGCCGGTCGTTCCCGACGAAGCATGCACGCGCAGCAATTGCTCGCGCGGCATCGCCATCAGCCCGAACGGATAGTTGTCGCGCAGCTCGGCTTTGGTGGTGTAGGGAAACTTGCGCAGATCCTCGAGCGTCTTCAGATCGTCGGGATGCACGCCCGCTTTGTCGAACGCGCGTTTGTAATGTGCGACGTTCTTATAGACATGCGCCAGCGTC
This sequence comes from uncultured Pseudomonadota bacterium, assembly GCA_963710705.1. Taxonomy (GTDB): domain Bacteria; phylum Pseudomonadota; class Alphaproteobacteria; order Rhizobiales; family Xanthobacteraceae; genus Pseudolabrys. The sequence goes on along the minus strand of CAVQBI010000002.1, from coordinate 739,622 downwards.
CATTTCAGCCGCTTGAGCTGCAGCGCGGCGATCTCGTCGCTCGAAGCGATCTCGATCGGATCGAAGGTGTCGCGGCGCGGCGTCAGGTCGGCGCCTTTGAGAAATAGTCCCGGCACGGGGGTCAAATCTTTCGCTGCGCGGCGTTCCAGTGCTTTTCCAGGTTGGCAATCAGCGCCGGGCTGAAATGACAATAGGCCTGCTCGCGGCAATAGACCGCCATGTAGCGGCGGAAGGTATCGAGCGGCTCCTCGCCGACGCGGAAGGCGCGACGGTTTCTGGCGGCGCTGACCACGCCGGATGAGGTGAAATCGTCGCAGACTTTCATCACCGCCTGCCCGACCTCGTTCGGAGGCACGACGAGGTCGCAGACCATGCGGCCTTCCGGCGAATCGCAGTCCAGCCGCTTGCCCATCATGATCGCCTGGCGCGCGATGCGCGGGCCGACGAACCGCGGGAAGCGCAAATTGGCGACGCCCGGGATGATGCCTTCCTTGCGCGCCGGCAATGTCATGTAGGCGTCGCTGCCCGCCACCACGTAATCCATCGCCAGCAGATACTGGCAGCCGCCGCCGATGGCGAAGACGTCGACTTGCGCCACCCACGGCTTTTCGTGCGTGCCGCCGACTGTCTCATCAGGACTCACACCGCCAGAGGCGACGCCGCGCAGCATTTTGTTGACCACGCCCATATCGCGCAGGATGTACCAGAGGAACGGTATCTTTCCGCGATAGAGATGCGTGAGATTGATGCCGCTGCAGAACACGTGGCGGCCCGCGTATTTCGGGTGGTCGACCACGCCGCCGCGCAGCACGCAAATTTCGCTCATGGGATCGAAGATCGCCATATCCGCCGCGGTTTCGGTGTCGGCCAGCGTGTCGTCGTCCTCGGCGTTGAGGAAGCGCGGATTCTGGATGGTGAGGATCGTGGTCTTGCCTTTGCGTTCGAGCTTTGCTGGGCCGAAATCGATCACGCCCGTCTTCAAAAATTCGGGCATGCGCTCGATCGCTTCCATCTTCGGCCGCAACATGGCGTGGCAAAGATGCATGCCATTGCTCGCGTCGGCCAGCACGTGCGCGAGGAAGATGCCTTGATCGACCTCGACGCCATCCTTTTCGGATTGCATCAACGTGCTTTCGGCGTCGACCTGCTTGCGGGCCGGCGTCAGACCCGGGACCAGCTCGGCGGCTTCATAGGCAAGCTCGTCAACGCGCAGGAAGCGCTCGTGGTTCTTTGTGAGCTTGCGGTAGATCGTGTCGGCATGTCGCGCGAGAAAGCGCTCGCGTGCGTCGCGAGCCTGCCCCTGAATAATATCGGCGGCAATCGCTTGTTCTTGCGTTCGCTGGAACTTCTTCGGCAGCTTCGTCAGAAACGCAGCGCCTTCGCGCCAGAACTTACCGGCCGCCGCGACGTCGCGCTTGTAGTTGCCGGTGAATTCGCGCCGCTTCATCCAGGCCGCGCCAGCTTGAGGCGACAACCCTGCTTCCCCGAAAATAACTTTCGGATCGCTGCGATCGACGAGACTGCGCTTCGCCCCGGAGCCTTCCATGACGCACTCCCTGCACGCTTATTTTTGCACGACCGTTTTGCCCGGCCATTGGCACAAGTCCGCAATAATGCACTTCTCACACAGCGGCTTGCGCGCCAGGCAAGTGTAGCGCCCGTGCAGAATAAGCCAATGGTGGGCCTGGCGCTTGTAGTGCGCCGGCACAACCTGCTCCAGCTTCATCTCGACCTCGAGCGGCGTCTTGCCGGGGGCAAGACCTGTGCGGTTGCCGACGCGGAAAATGTGCGTGTCCACCGCGATGGTCGGCTCGCCGAAGGCCGCGTTGAGCACGACATTGGCGGTCTTGCGGCCGACGCCGGGCAGCGCTTCCAGCGCCTCGCGCGTGTGCGGCACTTGGCCGCCGTGCTGCTCGACCAGATTGCGCGACAGCGCGACGACATTTTTCGCCTTGGTGCGGAACAGGCCGATGGTCTTGATCAGATCGCGCACTTTGGCTTCGCCGAGCGCCGCCATCTTGGCCGGCGTGTCGGCGAGCGCGAACAGCGCCGGCGTCGCCTTGTTGACGCCGGCATCGGTCGCCTGCGCCGACAACACCACGGCCACCAGCAGCGTGAACGGGTTAACGTATTTGAGTTCGGTCTTCGGCTCTGGATTGGCGGCTTTGAAGCGGCGGAACGCCTCTTCGACCTGCGCATTGGTCCAGGGCGGCGGGCCCTTGACCTTCGCCTTGCGCGCCTGCGCCGCTTTCTTGCGCTTGCCTTTCTTCGCCATGAATTCGGGTATACTGACGGCCATGACATCCGACAACGCCGGCGAACTCGAACCGACCATTTTTTCCGCGGTGATCACCCCGCACCGTTCGCTCAACCGCACCGGCTTCTGGATCCTGATCGGCGCCTATGGCGCGGTGAGCTTCGTCGCCGGCGTCGCCTTTCTGCTGATGGGCGCCTGGCCGGTGTTCGGCTTTTTCGGGCTCGACGTGCTGCTGCTGTATTGGGCGTTCCGCCTCAACTACCGGCACGCCGCCGCCTACGAAGAGGTGAAGGTGACGCCGGTCGCGCTCACCGTGCGCAAGGTCAGCCACCGCGGCATCGCGCGCGAATGGGCGCTCAACCCGCTCTGGGTGCGGCTTGAAAAAGTCGTGCACGAGGAGTTCGGCATCGAACGCCTGTTTCTGGTGTCGCGCGGCAAGCAGCTGGCAATCGCCAGCTTCTTGGGCCCCGACGAGAAGGCGAGCTTTGCCAGGGCGCTGGGCGCGGCGATCAGCGAGGCCAAGCGCGGGGTAACCCGCACGGTGCTAGGCTAGCCAGAAATCGGGTGGCTCAGCCTCCCGCCCGGCCCTAAATACTGGTCATGACCATGACCCTTGAAACCACGGCCAACAGCAGCCGTCTGCACGTGATCTCACCGCTGGCGACTGCGGCGGCGGATTACGACATCGTGCGCCGCGCCATCGCCCACATCCGCGGCAATTGGCGGGCACAACCCGAAATCGAGCAGATCGCCGACGCCGCCGGCGTATCCGCCACCGATCTGCATCATCTGTTCCGCCGCTGGTGCGGGCTGACGCCGAAGGCATTCCTGCAGGCGCTCACGCTCAGCCATGCGCGGGACCTGCTGCGCTCTTCTGCAAGCGTGCTCGATACCGCCTACGAAGTCGGGCTGTCCGGCCCCGGTCGGCTGCACGACCTGTTCGTCACCCACGAAAGTATGTCGCCGGGCGAATGGAAGGCGGGCGGCGAAGGCCTCACCATCACCTATGGCTTCCACCCCTGCCCGTTCGGCATGGCGCTGGTGATGACGACGCCGCGCGGGCTTGCCGGCCTCGCGCTCGCCGACGCCGGCAATGAGCGTTCGGCGTTGCGCGATATGCGCGCGCGCTGGCCGAAGGCAAAATACGTCGAGGACTTCGCCGCCACCGCGGCGACTGCGCGTCGCATCTTCGATGCCGCGCTCTGGCGCAAGGATCAGCCGCTGCGCGTGGTGCTGATCGGCACCGATTTCGAAGTGCGCGTGTGGGAGAAACTGCTCAGCGTGCCGATGGGCAAGCTCACCACTTATTCCGACCTGGCGGCAAGCGCGGGAGCGCCGAAAGCCGCGCGCGCGGTCGGCGCCGCGGTCGGCAAGAATCCGATCTGCTTCGTGGTTCCCTGCCATCGCGTCATCGGCAAGAGCGGCGAGCTCACCGGCTATCACTGGGGCCTCACGCGCAAGCGCGCGATGCTCGGCTGGGAAGCCGGCATGGCGGCGGCGTAAGTTACGCCGCCAGATCGAGCTTCGAGGCCACCGTTGAATCGGCGTTGAGCCGGTAGATCATCGGCACACCGGTCGCGAGATTGAGCTTGGTGATGCTTTCAGTGGTGTGCTTGTCGAGCACCATCACCAGCGCGCGCAGGGAATTGCCGTGCGCCGAGACCAGCACGCGCTCGCCGCGCAGCACGCGCGGCAAAATCTCCTGAATGTAATAAGGCAGCACGCGCGCGGCGGTGTCACGCAAGCTCTCGCCGCCCGGCGGAGCGATATCGTAGGAGCGCCGCCAGATGTGCACCTGCTCCGCGCCCCATTTCTTGCGGGCATCGTCCTTGTTGAGGCCGGACAGGTCGCCGTAGTCGCGCTCGTTGAGCGCCTGGTCCTCGAACACCGGGATGCCGGTCTGGCCGAGCTCCTCCAGCATCAAATCGAGCGTGCGCTGCGCGCGCGTGAGCGCCGAGGTAAAGGCCACGTCGAACTTCAAACCTTGCGCCTTGAGCTTGCGGCCGGCGTCGCGCGCTTCCTTGATGCCCTGCGGCGTGAGGTCGATGTCGCGCCAGCCGGTGAACAGGTTTTTCTTGTTCCAGTCGCTTTCGCCGTGGCGCACGAGTACGAGTAGGCGGTCGGTCATCGCGGTCCTCAGAAATCCTTCAGTCCTAGAACGTCCATCATCGAATAAAGCCCCGGCTTTTGTGTGCGCGCCCAAAGCGCGGCGTGCAGCGCGCCGCGCGCGAAGATCATGCGGTCCTCGGCCTTGTGCACCAGCTCGAGCCGTTCGGCGGGACCGGCGAAGATGACGCTGTGCTCGCCCACCACGCTGCCGCCGCGCAGCGCGGCAAAGCCGATGTCGCCCGACTTACGCGTGCCGGTATGGCCGTCACGACTCCTGACCGAATGCTTGTCGAGGTCGATGCCGCGGCCGTCCGCCGCCGCGCGGCCGAGCATCAGCGCGGTGCCGGACGGCGCGTCGACTTTCTGGTTGTGATGCATTTCCAGAATTTCGATGTCGAAGGAGTTGTCGAGCGTCTTGGCGACGCGCCGCGTGAGCGCGGCCAACAGATTGACGCCGAGGCTCATATTCCCCGACTTCACGATCACCGCCGTCGTGGCGGCGTCCTTGATCTTGGCTTCGTCGGCGGCGGAGAGACCGGTGGTGCCGATGATGTGCACCTTGCAACTCTTGGCCGCTAGCGCGGCGAAGGCGACGGTCGCCACCGGCGCGGTGAAATCGATGATGCCGTCGGCCTTGTCGATAAGCGGACTGGCGTCGCCGGTCACCTTGATGCCATTCTCCGGCGTGCCGGCAAGCGTACCGGCGTCCCAGCCGATCAGCGGCGAGCGCGCGTCTTCCAGCACGCCGGCGAGCGCAAAGCCCTTGCCGTCGGCAATGGCCTTGACCAGCGTGCGCCCCATGCGCCCGCCCGCCCCCGCCACGATCAAGCGCATCTCGGCCATGTCCGGCTCCCGGAATTGGCACGGGTATAGCGGGCGGATGCACTCTCTGTCACCTCTCCCCGCTTGCGGGGAGAGGTCGGTCGCCGGAGCGAAGCGAAGGCGACCGGGTGAGGGGGCTTATCGACGAGCCTGAGCCTTTGGAAACGCCCCCTCACCCCGACCCTCTCCCCGCGCGCGGGGAGAGGGATCGCGCCGCGATCGCGGCTTGGCCGCGAACACAATCAAGGCTGCGGGCCGTCGTAGCCCTCGATAATGAGAAAATCCGCGGTCGCATGGGGCAGCCGCAGCTTCAGGTTCGCCTGATATTCCGGCGATCGGTAGCAGGCGAGCGCGACGGCGTAATCGGGAAATTCAATCACGATATTGCGCGCGCGCGACGATCCCTCGACGCTTTCGGACTTGCCGGCGCGCACCACGAATTTAGCGCCGAATTTCTTGAAGATGGCAGGATTGCCCGCCGCATAGGGCTTGTAGCCCTCGTCGTTTTTCACATCGACACGGACGATCCAGTAGCCCTTCGCCATCTACTCCTCCTTATTTCGTCGTCGCTCGCTCGATCTCGGCCACGATCGCGTTGGCCGCTTTTTTCGGATCGGCCGCTTCCAAGATCGGCCGCCCGACCACCAGATAGTTGGCGCCGGCTTCGATCGCTCGGGCCGGCGTCATGACGCGCTTCTGATCGCCGCTGGCGCTGCCCGCCGGTCGGATGCCCGGCGTCACCAGCACCATGCCGGGACCGGCGATGTCGCGTAAGCTCGCCGCCTCCTCCGCCGAGCAAACCAAGCCATCGACGCCGATGTCGCGCGCCTGCTGCGCGCGCGCCGCTGCAAGCTCGCCCACGCTCATGTCATAGCCGGCGGCGGCGAGATCGGCGTCGTCATAGGAGGTGAGCACGGTGACGGCGAGAATGCGCAAGGACGAGCCGCGCTTGCCTTCGACCGCCGCCTTCATGGTCTGCGGATAGGCGTGCACGGTGAGGAAGGTCGCGCCGAGCTGCGCCACGCTCTCGACGCCCTTCTCGACCGTGTTACCGATGTCGTGCAGCTTGAGGTCGAGAAAGACCTGCTTGCCGGCGGCGATCAAGCCGGCCGCGAAAGGCAGCCCGCCGGCAAAGGCGAGCTGATAGCCGATCTTGTAGAACAGCACGGATTCGCCGAGCCGCGACACCATGCTCTCGGCCGCCCGCACCGACGGCAGGTCGAGAGCGACGATCAGTCTTTCGCGCGCATCGAGAGCCAAGCGCATCTCCTCACATCATTAGCCGCGCCACATCGACCAAGCGCGCGAGCTCCGCGCGCAGCAGATTGGCGAGGCCGGTATCCGCAATATTGTCCATGGCGTCGAAGGCCTGCTCGGCATTGGCGATCGCCACCTGCTCGGGGATCACCAGCGCGCCGCAGCCGAGCTCGAGGATTTGCCGCAATGCCATCAGCGAGCGCAAGCCGCCGGCGCGACCGGGCGAAGCCGACGCAATCGCGAACACGCGGCTCTTGAACGCTGCGTAAGTCGGATCGCCGCGCTCGCGCACGCGCGAAACCCAGTCGATCGCGTTCTTCAGCAGCGGCGTGACGGAAGCGCTGTATTCGGGGCTGGCGATGAACACGCCGTGATGCGCGGTAATCATATGCTTGAGCTGCACCGCGCTTGCCGGCTGGCCGCTGCGGTCGTCGACATCGGCTTCGTAAATCGGTAGCGGATAATCCTGCAGCGAGATGCGCGTGACGTCGGCGTCGAGCAGCGTCAGCTCCTTTTCCGCCAGCGCCGCCAGCCTGACATTGTGCGAGCCGGTGCGGGTCGAGCCGGGAATCACCAGGATCTTCGGGTTCGCCATCGGCGGCCATTCAGTCGTCGTCATGGCCGGGCTTGTCCCGGCCATCCACGCCTACCCTAAAGACGTGGATGCCCGGCACAAGGCCGGGCATGACGGAATAAAACAACCGCGTGAGGAATGTTCTACTCCCCGCGATAGACCCATACGCGCGCCGGCGGCACGTTCAGCCAGATCAACTCGGAAGCCTCGGCCTTGATGCCGTTGAGCGCCTTCGGGATCGGCGTCACCATCGCGTAAGTGAACTGCACGAACGGCGCGCCGGGTGCGAGCAGCGCCATGGCATCCGAGATCAGCCGCAGCCGCGTGCGCACCGGCTTGGTCACCAGCGGCAGGCCGGAGACGATCGCGCTCGCCGGCGAGCGCACATAGGTTTCCAGCAGCCGGCGCAGCCGGTAGGCGTCGCCTTGCACCACGGTCGCGCGCGGATAGCGCGTGCGCAGCAGGCGGCAGAAATCGGGATTGAATTCGACCAGGATCAGCCGCGCCGGATCGACGCCGTGCTTGACCAGAGCTTCTGTCACCGGGCCGGTGCCCGGTCCGAGCTCGATCACCGGGCCGCTCGCGTTGGGGTCGACATAGCGCGCCATGGTGCGCGCCAGCACCTTGCTCGACGGCATGACGGCGCCGGTCGACAGCGGCTTCTCGATCCACGTGCGGATGAACTGCATCTCGTCGTCGAGACGCAGCGGTTTTTTAGCGACGCGGGCGATGGACTGCGGAGGCATTGATGCGGGTCACGCGTGCGGGACAGCAAGACCAAAGTTCTAGTAAAGTTGCGTATAGGTCGCCAAGTGGGGGGTCAAGGCGTCACTCGGAATGGCTGTCACGATTTCCCAGCCCATCCAGAAACTCCTTAACTCGACTGAAGAAACCCGCCGATTCCGGCTGGGTCGTGTCGGACGACAGCTTTTCGAACTCCGCCAGCAGCTCGCGTTGGCGCTTGGTCAGGTTTTGTGGCGTTTCCACCACCACCTGGACGTACATGTCGCCGGTTTGCTTGGCGCGCAGCACCGGCATGCCCTTGCCCGACAGGCGGAAGCGCCGCCCGGTCTGCGTGCCCGCCGGCACTTTCACCCGTACCTTGCTGCCGTCGATCGCCGGCACCTCGAATTCACCGCCAACGGCGGCGGAAACCATCGAAATCGGCACCCGGCAATGCAGGTCGGCGCCGTCGCGCTGGAAGAACTCGTGCGGCTCGATCGACAGGAAAATATAGAGATCGCCCGCCGGTCCGCCGCGTAAGCCCGCTTCGCCCTCGCCGGCCAGCCGGATGCGGGTTCCATCCTCCACGCCGGCCGGGATGTTCACGGACAGCGTGCGCTCGCGCATGACGCGGCCCGCGCCCGAGCAGCTTGGGCAGGGGTCGTCGATCACCTGACCGCGGCCGTGACAGGCCGGACAGGTGCGTTCAAGCGTGAAGAAGCCCTGGGCGTGGCGAATCTTGCCGGCGCCGCCGCAGGTCGCGCATTGCTTCGGCTTGGTGCCCGCCTTGGCGCCCGAGCCGGAACAGACCTCGCAGGTTACCGAGGTCGGGATACGGACCTGCGCGGTCTTGCCTTTGAAAGCCTCGTCGAGGCTGATTTCCATGTTGTAGCGCAGGTCGGAGCCGCGCTCGCGGCCGCCCGAGGAGCGCCCGCGCGCGCCGGCCATGCCGAAGATGCCTTCGAAGATATCGGCGAAGGTCGAGCCGAAGTCCGCGCTGAAGCCGTGCGCGCCGCCGGGGCCGCCATGCTCGAAGGCGGCGTGGCCGAAACGGTCATAGGCGGCGCGCTTGTCGCCGTCCTTGAGCACGTCATAGGCCTCGTTGATTTCCTTGAATTTGTGCTCGCACTCGCTGTCGCCCGGATTGCGATCCGGATGATGCTGCATGGCGAGCTTGCGGAAGGCAGCCTTGAGCTCGACCTCGGTGCAGGTGCGCTGAACGCCCAGGACTTCGTAGTAGTCGCGCTTGGACATGCCGCTTCCCGCCCTCAGTTCAGAACGCCGTTACAGCGGTACGCGATTCGGCTGCGCTCGGTATCCGGAAATGCGCACCCCCGGGTACCGCCCGGGGGTGACACGACTTGTAACGGCTTGCGCACGAGCAGCGCTCCGCCTTAGGCGGATTTCTTATTGTTCTTGTCGTCGTCGACTTCGGTGAATTCCGCGTCGACAACGTCTTCTTTCTTCTGCTCGCCGCCAGGAGCCTCGCCGCCCGGCTGCGCGCTCTGCGCTTCAGCCTGCTGCTTGTACATGGCTTCGCCGAGCTTCATCGAGGCTTGCGCCAGCGTGTTGGTCTTCTGCTGGATCGCATCGGCGTCGTCGCCTTTGAGAGCTTCTTTAAGATCCGCCATGGCGTTCTCGATGGCGTTGCGCTCGGCGTCGCCGACCTTGGAGCCATGTTCGGCGAGCGCCTTCTCGGTCGAGTGCACCAGCGCCTCGGCGTGGTTCTTGGCTTCGACCGCCGCCTTGCGCTTCCTGTCTTCTTCGGCGTGCGACTCGGCGTCCTTGATCATCTTGTCGATGTCGGTCTCCGACAGACCGCCGGAGGCCTGGATGCGGATCTGCTGCTCCTTGCCGGTGGCCTTGTCCTTGGCCGAGACGTTGACGATGCCGTTGGCGTCGATGTCGAAGGTGACCTCGATCTGCGGCATGCCGCGCGGGGACGGCGGGATACCGACCAGGTCGAACTGGCCGAGAATCTTGTTATCGGCCGCCATCTCGCGCTCGCCCTGGAAGACGCGGATGGTGACCGCGTTCTGATTGTCCTCGGCGGTGGAGAAGACCTGGCTCTTCTTGGTCGGGATCGTGGTGTTGCGGTCGATGATGCGGGTGAAGACGCCACCCAACGTCTCGATGCCGAGCGACAGCGGCGTCACATCGAGCAGCAGCACGTCCTTGACGTCGCCCTGCAGCACGCCGGCCTGAATGGCGGCGCCGATGGCGACCACTTCGTCCGGGTTGACGCCCTTGTGCGGCTCCTTGCCGAACAACTGCTTCACGACTTCCTGCACCTTCGGCATGCGCGTCATGCCGCCGACCAGCACAACCTCGTTGATCTCAGCCGCCGAAAGACCGGCGTCCTTGAGCGCCTTGCGGCACGGCTCCATGGTCTTCTGGATGAGATCGTCAACCAGCGCCTCAAACTTGGCGCGGGTAAGCTTCATCGTGAGATGCTTGGGACCGGACGCATCCGCCGTGATGAACGGCAGATTGATTTCGGTCTGCGTCGTCGACGACAGCTCGATCTTGGCTTTCTCGGCTGACTCTTTCAGCCGTTGCAGCGCGAGCTTGTCGCGGCGCAGGTCGATGCCCTGCTCCTTCTGGAATTCGTCGGCGAGATAGTTGACCAGGCGCATGTCGAAGTCTTCGCCGCCCAGGAAGGTGTCGCCGTTGGTCGACTTCACCTCGAACACGCCGTCGCCGATTTCCAGCACCGAAATGTCGAAGGTGCCGCCGCCGAGGTCATAGACCGCGATGGTGCCGGTCTTCTGCTTGTCGAGACCGTAAGCGAGCGCGGCCGCGGTCGGCTCGTTGATGATGCGCAGCACTTCGAGGCCGGCGATCTTGCCGGCGTCCTTGGTGGCCTGACGTTGCGCGTCGTTGAAATATGCGGGAACGGTGATGACCGCTTGCTCGACCTTTTGCCCGAGATAGGATTCCGCCGTCTCCTTCATCTTTTGCAGGATGAAGGCGGAGATCTGCGAAGGCGAATAGGTTTTCCCTTCAGCCTCGACCCAGGCATCGCCGTTCGATGCCTTGGCGATCTTGTAGGGGACGAGCTTCTTGTCTTTTTCGACCATCGGGTCGTCGTAGCGCCGTCCGATCAGGCGCTTGACCGCGAAGATGGTCTTTTCCGGATTGGTGACCGCCTGGCGCTTGGCCGGCTGGCCGACGAGACGCTCGCCGTCGTCGGTGAAGGCGACGATCGAAGGCGTCGTGCGCATGCCCTCGGCGTTCTCGATGACTTTCGGCGTCTTGCCTTCCATGACGGCGACGCACGAGTTGGTGGTGCCGAGGTCGATGCCGATGACCTTGCCCATGGTTCTTCCTCTCAATTTGCGGCAGGCCGGCCGGGCCTTTTGGCGCCCGAGGGGGATATGCGGCTCATCCGCTTAACCCCCTGATCCAGCCCCCTGGATACGCGATTCGCCGCGGCTTTCCGCGGCTTATGGCTCATATAGGAGGGCCGCATTGACCCGCAAGTGGCCACGTTTTGACGGCGCGAGCGCGGGGCGGGCTAGCGTCGGCGCAGGATTTCGATTTCGCCCACCGTTTGGACCTTTTGGTAGGCCCTCATCTGCTCGGCGAGCGGCTCATATGAGTTAATCCATGCCGTCCAGGGGACCTGCTGCCGGTTGTCCACAAGGATGACGTCCGGCCTGCCACGGGCAAGATCTTCGGTAAACGTCAGCCGGTCGCGGTCGGCATAGGCGTTGAGCCTGGTTAAAGTCTCCGGTTTGAGCTTCGCCGTCAGCTCCTGATGCCAGACATCGGCGGTGATCCATAGGGAGGCGACGCGCCCAACCCAAGTCCCTTCCACCTCACGGGTCAGCGGAAATCCGACCGACAAGTCGATCGATAAGGTCAAGATTTTCGGGTGCGGCTTGATCGCGCGAATGTCCCGCGCCAAATCCGAGATCACGAGTGAGCTGTTCATCCAGGAATACGAGCCGCCAATGAGCAGGCCGGCCGCCAGTGCGATGGTCATTCGTTTCTGCCGATCGCTGCGCTCGGCGGACACCTCGCGCCGCCAGCGCTCAAGAAAGATGGGCACGAACCCGATCAGTGCGAGGCCCAGCATCGGATAGGATTGGTAGGGCCAGCCTTTCTGCTGGATATAAAATGCCACGGCAAAGCCGAGAGAGGCCGCAAGCAGCAGGCACAATGGCGGCGCAAATATCTCACGGCGCTTGAGCAGGGCGATCAGCGTCCAGGCAGCCAGCCATAGTGGCGTGGCGTACTGCACGAGCATCCTTGAAAACGGCAGCTTGGCCGGCACATAAACCGCAAGCACGAGCGGCATCACATCGGAGATGAATTGCGGGAAAATGGCCGCTATAGCGACGGAATAGGCGGCGAGCATTGCGCCAGCTATCCAATTTTCCAGCGCAAAGATGGGACGCCAGGAGCGAGAAAAATGGCCGGCCGTTACCGCTATGCAGATGATCGGAGCGACAAAAAACGGCTTAATGATCGCGACAATACCGCCGCAGACTCCAGCCACGATCGCCATCCAAAGATCCGGCCGTCTGCCCGCGGCACGCAAGATGGCAACCGCGAGCAACGGAAGAAAGCCAATCAGCACAATGTGCTCGCGTTCACCAAAGGTATGAGCGGGGATGATGAGGAGCACCGCCGCCGCCACCGCCGCTAGCTCTGTTGCATCGATGCCGCGCGGCAATTCCGTTCGGGCAAGGATGATGCTCGACAGCCACAAGCTCAGGCCCGCGGCAAGAAACACAAGCGCATCGACAAACAGCTCCGCTGGCAATCCCGATAAGCGGCCCAGCATCGCGGGTAGCAAATACAGATAGACGGTGGCCGGCGGGTTGACCTCGATGATGTCGGTATAGAGACGCTGGCCGTCGAGCATCTTGTCCGCGACCGTAAGGTCCCAGCTCACGTCGGAATTGGCGACCACGAAGTGCCGCAGAACTACTGCCAAAAGCAACACGAGCAGCAGAGGCACCCAGCGCGCCAACGTCATCGGTGCAGCCCGCGCCGAAACAGGCAGCGAGGTCATCCGGACACCCGGCGAGCCGCCGCCTGAGGTTCCGCCTGCGCCTGTCTCGATTCGAAACCAATGCGCTGCTCGATTACGTAGAGCGGACGGCGCTTCACCTCGGCATGAATACGTCCGACATAAAGGCCGATGACGCCGCTCATCAACAGGTTGATGCCGGAAAAGAAGGACACGATGACGACTGTCGAGGTCCATCCGGTCACGACCTCGTTGGCCAGATAGCGGCCGATCGCATAGAGGCCGATACACAATGCGAAGCCGGACACGGCGAGACCAAGCCAGATCGCCATCCTCAGCGGAGCATCAGAAAAACTGGTGACCGCATTGACGGCAAGCCGCAGCATTTTCCAAAACGGATACTTGGTATCGCCGACCGCGCGCGCAGGCCGATGGAAGTCGACCGCCGTCTGGCGGAAACCGAGCCACGCAAACATGCCGCGCACGAAGCGGTCCTGCTCGGGCATCGCAAGAAAGGCATTGAGTACCTTGCGATCGACCAGGCGGAAGTCTCCGACATCCTGCGGAATTTCGATAGACGAAAGGCGGCTCAACAGCTTGTAGAAAACGGCGGCGGTCCAGCGTTTGAATACGCTTTCGCCCTCGCGCGAAACGCGGCGTGCGTAGACGATGTCATAGCCGTCTTTCCAGCGCGCGATCATTTCCTGCACGACTTCGGGAGGGTCTTGCAGGTCGGCATCCATGACGACCACCGCCTTGCCGCTAGCTGCTTCCAGGCCGGCAGTAATCGCGATCTGATGTCCGAAGTTTCGCGTCAGGCCAATGTAGCGATAACGCGGATCGTCCTTGGCGCGTGCCCGCAGCACGATCGAGCCGCAATCCGTGCTACCGTCGTCGACAAGAATGGTTTCAACCGGTGCATCGAGCGCGTCCATGAGCGCGTCAAGGCGCTTGAACAAAACTGGCAGTACGGCTTCTTCATTGAAAACAGGAACAACAATGCTGTACTGAACATTGCCTGCATCGAGGGCAGTCATGGCGACCCCGGTCAACATGGATCCCTGGGAAAGCTAGCGGGGCGGCGTTAACAAGCCCTTTCGCCAGTGCTTTGGCACCACGGTGCAAAAGTGCCAAAATCCAGCATCAACCGCTCATTTCCTCAAACGGACCCGAAGGCCCGGCATGTTGCGAACGTTCTTCGCTTTTATGTTTGTCGTGACTGGGCTCGCCGCATTTGCGGCGGGAGCGGCCGCCGATCCGGTCTTTCCCAAGGGCTCGTCGATCGGGCTGACGCCGCCCGGCGATCTCAAGCTCAGCACGCGTTTTCCGGGCTTCGAGGACCCCGAGCGCAAGGTCACCGTTAGCATCCTGCAATTGCCCTTGTCCGCCTATGAGGGCATCGAACGATCGATCTTCGCCAAAAACCAGACCGGCTTGACCGACGTGAAGCGGCAAAGCTTCCCGTTCCAAAGCGGCATCGGCTTTCTGATCAGCGGCCACGGAAAGGAAAACGGCGTCGACGTGCACAAATGGTTTTTGGCCGCCACTGGGTCAGGACCGCAGTTCGCCGATCTCGCCATGCTGATTAAGGTCGACGTGCCGGATGCCGCCAGCGCGGTCTATTCCGATGCCGCGATCCACAAGGCGCTCGAGAGCGTGACTTTCCGCGCGCCGCCGGTCGATGAGCAGCTCAGTTTGTTGCCCTTCAGGCTCAAGGATCTGGCCGGCTTCCGTGTGATGAGGGTCGTCGCCAACGACGGCGCGATCCTGATCGACGGGTCGAGCCAGGACATGATCAAGAACCCATATGTCATCGTCTCGGTCGGACGCGGCGGGCCGGACAATGCCGACGACCGCGCCCGCTTTGCGCGCGAGCTGCTGAATTCGGCGCCGCTGCGCGACCTTGCCGTGACATATGCCGAGGCAATCCGGATCGACGGCCAGCCGGGCTACGAAGTGCGCGCAACCGCCGTGGGCTATGACGGCAAACCGCTGGCATTGGTGCAATGGCTGCGTTTTACCGGCGGCGGCTTCGTGCGCGTCATCGGCGCCGTGCACAAAGAAAACTGGGACGAGCTTTTCCCGCGCTTTCGCGCCGTGCGCGACGGTGTCGATCTGGGTAACGGCGGCTAGAACTTGATCGTGCTGCGGATGCCGGCGATGAAGGCGTGATCGAGCGTCAGCGTCGGATTGTTCGGATTTTGTCCGCCGCTCGGATGCCAAATGTATTGCAGGTCAGGCTGCACGACCCACCAGGGCGCGATTTGCGCCGCGTAGCTCACTTCGAACACGGTTTCGGCGTCGCGAACGGCGTAAGGCGGACCATTGACGGCGAGGAAATCGCGGTCGAGCGCCACCGCCGCGGAACTGAGCTTGGCATAGGCGGCACCGAAGGTGAGCGTATCGTCGGTGCGGCCGGGCAGCGGCCCTTTGAGGCCGACGCCGCCATCGACGTAGGTGGACACGAGATTGCGGTCGGACGGCACAACGCCAGCGCGCGCGAATAAATTCACGCTGCTCGCCGCCGCGCGCCAGACCATCTGATCGGCAACGCCATAGACGCCGCCGTTGCCTTGGTGCGTGAGCGCGAACGCGACCGTCGGATCGGCGAGCGAAACCTGCGCACCGGCGGCGTTGAGGCCGTAGTGCTGGTCGCGATAATCCGCGCTCGCATACCAGACGCCGAGCTTGTAGGTGCCCGGCAGGCCGACGGCCTGTTTGCCTTGATTGACGGCGTATTGCACCTCCGCCATCGTCAGCACGCCACCATCGAAGCTGAACTTGGTGCCGTATCGGTCGCATTTCTGCCGGTTCGTATCGTTGCAATTATCGCCGGCCGGATCGCCGGAGAACACCGCGGCAAGCAGGGTGACGTCGCCGCCCGGATTGGCTTGCAACCGCACGCCGGGCGTGCCGAGCGGATAAGCGGGGCCGCCGCTGAGCAAGTTCGCGCCGAGCAGGCTGTTCCAACCGAACGTGCCGTTGATCAAGCCGCCGGCGGTATCGGTGGTGAAAAATGTGCCGTCGCCGACGATCTGGCCTAGGCGCACCGAGAACAAGCCGCCGAAGTCTTGTTCGAACCAGGCGGTGTAGAGTCGCGTCGTCGACCACGCGTCGATGTTGCTTGGATCGGAAATGCTGCCGGCATTGTCGATAACGTCGCGGCCGCTGTTGTAAATCTGAAAGATCGTGACGTGCGTCTTGCCGCCGGTCCAGCCAATCAATTTTTCCAGGTCGGTGTTGACGGCAAAATCCCACTGGCCTTCATAACTCGCCTGCTGCTGCAGACCGCCGGAGACGACGCCGAACACTTCGTTCGTGTACTCAAGGGTGACATCGATACCTTTGTTCTTCAGGGCGGTGCGCGCGCCGCCCTAATCGCCGGTCAACTGATCCTGCTCCCAGATCGACTGCGGCTGGGCTTTCTGTCCGGCTTGCGCGCCGGACGCGGCGGCAAGTCCCGCCAAGACAGTCAGGCCCACCCACCACCGCGACTTCGCACTTGTTCGATCGCGACGCATCACCGCCCCTACGCGCGCAGTCCGAAGACCGTATGCGGCGCAGTGACAGCGTCAAGAAAAAATTACTGATTTCAATAGTTTGAAATTAGTCCAAAGAGGACTTGCGCGCGCCGCAAGTTGCCAATGGCGAAATTCAGTTGACGTTGTCGTTGGCGGGCGGCGACTTCGGAGCTTTCGACACCGCGACCATCGCCGGGCGCAGGACGCGGTCGCCGATCATGTAGCCGGCCTGGATCACCTGTGCGACATAGCCAGGCGGCCCCTCTGAGGTTTCCATCTCGAACATCGCCTGATGCAGATTGGGATCGAACTTTTCGCCTTGCGGCGAGAACTTCTTGACGCCGCTTTTTTCCAGCGCCTTGAGCAATTCGCGCTCGGTCAGTTCGACGCCTTCGATCAGCACCTTCACCTGGGCGTCGCCGCCCTCGCGCAGTTCGGGGCCAATGGTCGACAGCGCGCGGTGCATGTTGTCGGCGACCGCCAGCACTTCTCGGGCAAAGCTGGCGATACCGTAAAGCCGCGCGTCGGCGACCTCGCGCTCGGTGCGTTTGCGCAGGTTTTCCATCTCGGCCAGCGTGCGCAGCAGCCGGTCCTTGTATTCGGCGGCCTCGCGCTTGGCTTCGGCGACGGGATCGGCCTCCGTTACCGGATCGTTTTGGCCGGCAGGTTTGCCTTGACTATTGCCTTGGCCGTTTTCGGTCTCGGCCACAGCATCTTCGCCCTGGCGAGCGGTCGGGTCCGTCATCGTCAATCAACCTCGATCATGGTCGGATGACCGGGATATCAGGATTCCCAGCCCAAAAATCAAGCGGTTATGGCGCATGATCCCGAAAAGTGGGTACCGGTTTTCGGAAGCAGATCATGCGCAAACATCACTGAGATAGCAGTTTGCTCACCACCCGCGCCGTGTAATCGACCATGGGGATGACGCGGGCGTAATTGAGCCGGGTCGGCCCGATGACCCCGATCACACCGACAATGCTGCCCTTGGTGTCGTGGTAGGGCGCGATGATGGTGGAGGAGCCCGACAGCGAAAACAGCTTGTTTTCCGAGCCGATGAAGATGCGCACCCCTTCGGCGCGCTCGGCGCGGCCGAGCAGGTCGATGACGCCGCGCTTGGTCTCCAGCGCGTCGAACAGCGCGCGCACCCGCTCGAGGTCCTCCACCGCATGCAGGTCTTCGAGCAAATGGGCGTGACCGCGCACGATCAACTGGCGGTCCTCGGTATCGCCGCCCGACCAGCTGGCAAGGCCGGCGGCGATGATCTTCTGGGTGAGCGCGTCGAGCTCGGCTTGGCCTTCCTTCGCTGCGGTCTCGATCTCGTTGCGAAGTTCCGCCAGCGACTTGCCGCGAATGCGCGCGTTGAGGAAATTGCCGGCTTCGACCAGCGCCGAGGTCGGCACGCCGGCCGGCACGTTGAGCACACGGTTCTCGACCTGGCCGTCCTCGGCCACCAGCACGGCGAGCGCGCGTTCCGGCTCCAGCCGCACGAATTCGATGTGCTTGAGCCGCACGTTCGTTTTGGCGGTGAGGACGATGCCGGCCGAGCGGGTCAGGCCCGACAGCATCTGCGAGGCTTCGGTGAGGATCGTCTCCAGCGACTTGCCGCTGCCTGAGCCCGCCACTTGCGCCTCGATATTGCGCCGGTCGCTCTCGGTGAGGTCGCCGACTTCCATCAGCGCGTCGACGAAGAAACGCAGGCCGAGCTCGGTCGGCAGCCGGCCGGCGGAGGTGTGCGGCGCGTAGATGAGGCCGAGCTGCTCGAGATCCGACATCACGTTGCGCACCGAGGCCGGCGACAGCGGGATCGGCAGAATGCGCGACAGATTGCGCGAGCCCACCGGCTCGCCGGTCGTCAGATAGCTTTCGACGATCTGCCGGAAAATCTCGCGCGAGCGCTCGTTGAGCGAAGCGAGGCTCACTTGCGTCGAACCGATCGGCACGTCGTGGGAGGCCACCATCTAACTCCTTAAATCCAGCCCACAATTGACCATTACGCCCACCTTGTTCAAGCCATGCGTATGGGTATGGTGAGCGCCCTAGGGAGATCAGCCTCATGCGGCCGAGCGGGCGACAAGTCGACGAATTGCGTGCGGTTTCGCTCGAGCGCGGGGTGGTGAAATACGCCGAAGGCTCCTGCTTCGTGAAATTCGGCGATACCCATGTGCTGGTCACCGCCAGTCTGGAAGAGCGGCTGCCGCCATGGCTTAAGGGCCAGGGGCGCGGTTGGGTGACCGCCGAATACGGCATGCTGCCGCGCGCGACCTCCGAGCGCACCCGGCGCGAGGCTAGCGCCGGCAAGCAAGGCGGCCGCACCGTCGAGATCCAGCGGCTCATTGGCCGCTCGTTGCGTTCGGTGGTCGATCTGGTCGCGCTCGGCGAGCGGCAGATCACGCTCGACTGCGACGTGATCCAGGCCGATGGCGGCACCCGCACCGCCTCCATTACCGGCGCCTGGGTGGCGCTTGCGGATTGCCTGACATGGATGAAGGCGCGCGACATGGTCAAAAACCAGGTGCTGCGCGATCACATCGCCGCCGTCTCCTGCGGCGTGTTCAAGAACACCGCCGTGCTCGACCTCGACTACGCCGAGGATTCGGAAGCCGAGACCGACGCCAATTTCGTCATGACCGGCAACGGCAACATCGTCGAAGTGCAGGCGACCGCCGAGAAGACCCCGTTCAGCGAGGATCAGTTTCTGGCGCTGCTCGCGCTCGCACGCAAAGGCGTCGGGAAGCTGGTCGGTTTGCAAAAGCTGGCGGTGACATGAGCAGGCAACTCACCGGCCCGGTGGTGATCGCGACCCACAATCCGGGCAAGCTCAAAGAAATGCGCGAGCTGCTGGCGCCTTACGGCATCGAGGCGCAATCGGCCGGCGAGCTCGGACTCGCCGAGCCAAAGGAAACCGGCAAGGCCTTCGCGCAGAATGCGCGCATCAAGGCGCTTGCCGCGGCGAAGGCGACGGGCAAAGCCGCCTTCGCCGACAACTCCGGTCTGGTTGTCGACGCGCTCGGCGGCGAGCCGGGCATTCATTCGGCGCGCTGGGCCGGACCCGACAAAGATTTCCGCGCCGCCATGAACCGGATCCAGACACTTTTAATCGAACGCAACGCACGCACGCCGGAACAACGCCGCGCCCATTTCATTGCCGCGCTATGCCTTGCCTGGCCCGACGGCCATGTCGAGGAGTTCGAGGGCTGCGTCGATGGCGTCGTCGCTTGGCCGCCACGCGGCGATGCCGGCTTCGGCTACGATCCATTGTTTCTGCCCGACGGGTTCGATCGCACGTTCGGGCAGATGAGCGCGCAGGAGAAGCATGGGCTGCCACCCAAGGGCCAAGGCCTTTCGCATCGCGCTCGCGCCTTCGTCACCCTGGCCGAGGCTTGCTTGCGCCGCAATTGACGCGCCCTCTTGCGCCGCGAAAATTCATTACAATTTTAATGAGTTCTCCGCAGCGAAATCGCCTGCACTCTGGAAACCCAAGCGCGAAGCGGCCTAGTATGGTTAACATGACAGTCTCCCCGAGCGCGCCATTTGCGGTCTACGTTCATTGGCCGTTCTGCCTGTCGAAATGTCCGTATTGCGACTTCAACAGTCACGTCCGCCACGGCGGCGTCGACGAGGCGCGCTTCGTGCGCGCCTTCGAGCGCGAGATCGCGACAACGGCCGAACGCATCGGCGCGCGCGCGACCGCGAGCATCTTCTTCGGCGGCGGCACGCCCTCGCTGATGCAGCCGTCTTCGGTCGAGGCGATCCTCGCGGCAATCGACAAGCACTGGCCGATCGCGCCCGGCGCCGAGGTGACGCTGGAAGCCAATCCGACCAGCGTCGAGGCCACGCGCTTCCGCGGCTATCGCGCCGCCGCCGTCAATCGCGTGTCGCTCGGCGTGCAGGCGCTCGACGACGCCGCGCTGAAAGAGCTCGGCCGCCTGCACAGCGCGCAAGAAGCGCTCGACGCGGTTGCCGTCGCGCGTTCGATCTTCGACCGCTACTCGTTCGACCTCATTTACGCGCGCCCGCGCCAGACACTCGGCACCTGGGACGCCGAGCTCAAGCGCGCCATCGGCGAAGCCGCCGAGCATCTCTCGCTTTATCAGCTCACCATCGAACCTGAGACGCCCTTTTTCAGCTTGCACGCCGCCGGCAAGCTCGCGATCCCCGACGAGGATCTCGCGCGCGATCTCTACGATCTCACGCAGGTAGTCTGCGCCGACGCCGGCCTGCCGGCTTACGAAATTTCCAATCACGCGCGGCCGGGCGCCGAGTGCCGGCACAATCTGATCTATTGGCGCGGCCACGAATATGCCGGCGTCGGACCGGGCGCGCACGGCCGGCTCAACTTCGGCGGACGCCGCTATGCGACGGAAACCGAGCGGCGGCCGGAAAGCTGGCTGATGCGCGTGGAGGCCCGCGGCACCGGACTGACCGTCGATGAGACGCTCACGCCCGGCGAATGCGCCGACGAATATCTGCTGATGGGTTTGCGGCTCGCCGAAGGCATCGAGCCTGCGCGCTATTTCGCGCTGAGCGGGCGCGAGATCGACCCGCAACGCGTCGCCGTGCTGCATGAGGAAGGCGCGGTTGAAACCACCGCCGACGGCCGCTTGCGCGTGACGCAGAGCGGCTTCCCGCTGCTCGACGCGGTCGTTGCCGATCTCGCCGCTTAAGCCCCCGGCCCGAAGGAGCGCGGCGGCGGCGCCACGACTTGCGGACCGGTCGGACCGACGCGCAGCACCGCCAGGCCGCGTTCATTCGTGCCATCCGGACGGAAGCGGAAAAGTCCGTCCTTGCCTGAGAAGCCCGAAGGCGTCGTCAACACCTGCTCGCTGAAACGCTGCGGGCCTTGCGTCTTCACGAGCGCGGCCACCAGCGCCACCGCGTCATAGGCGAGCGTCGCGGCCCGCACCGGGTCCTGCCCGTAGCGCGCACGGTACTGCGCCGAGAAATTGCGGAACACGTTCGGATCGGGCCCCGGATACAACGCGCCGTGCAGCGCCGGCGTCGCGAAAATATGCGGATCGTCCCAAACACCGGTGCCAAGCAACTGCAGCCGTTTCAGGTTGACGTGATCGGCGGCAAGCGCCTGCACCAGTTGCACCACCGAGTCGGCATTGTCGGGAATGAAGACACTGTCGACCTGCGTCGCCGCCTGCGCCACCGCGTGCACCGGCTCGGCGAGCTTGCTCGGGTCGAGCGGATATTTCTGCAGCACCACCACGCGGCCGCCGCGGCGCGGCACCTCTTGCTGGAACGCCGCCTCCACCACCGCGCCGTAGGCGTTGTCCGGAATCAGCGCCGCGAACGAGCGCTTGCCACGCGAGGCGGCGTATTCGACGATGCGGCGGACGTCGGTCTCCGGCAGGAAGCTCAGCAGATAGACGCCCTGCGAGGCGACGCTTGCGTCGGTCGAGAAGGCGATCACTGGAATGTTGCGCGAGCGCGTCGCCTGCGCCACCGCGCGCACCGATTGCGCAAACAACGGTCCGAGAATTATTTCGGCGCCTTCGTTCATCGCCGCCTGCGCGCCGGCTTGCGCGCCTTCCGGCGTGCCGCCGTCGTCTTTCACCAGCAGCTGGATGTTGGGATTCTTGAAATCGGACAGCGCCATCTCGGCGGCATTCTTGAGCGAGGTGCCGACACCGGCGCCGCCTTGTCCCGACAACGGCAAGATCAAGCCGACGCGCACTTGTCCTTCGCCGATCTGCGCGCCGGGTGCCGGCGGCGCAGGCGGCGGTTCGGTATTGCCGCCGAATTTGCCGAAGCTGCCGAGGTCGACATTGCCGCCGGCGCAGGCCGACAACGCCAGCGCCGTACTTGCGCTCAGCGCCGCGCGCAGCATACGTCTGCGCGTGAGCGATCCCGGTTTAAGTGGCATCCCCGACATTTGTCCCCAGGCAGCGGATTAGGGTCTTAAGTCCTAGCGATAAAGAGCGATTTTGTCGCGCAAAAGTTAAGGCAATGAAAATGAAAGAGAATTTGGCGCGAAATGACGGCAACAAGCGCTCCGTTTAAAGTCGCTTGCATGGCCAAAGACAGTAAAACGGCGACCGGCGCCCGCACCCGCCGCTGTGCCCCGGCGGGGGTTCCGATGCAGGCGGCCAAGGCGCCGGGCGGCCTTTATCTGGTGGCAACGCCAATCGGCAATCTCGCCGACATAACCCTGCGCGCGCTCGAAGTGCTGGCGGGCTGCGACGTCATCGCCTGCGAAGACACCCGCGTCACCCGCAAGCTCATCGAACGCTACGGCATCGATACACCGCTGACGCCCTATCACGAGCACAACGCCGCCGAAGCGCGGCCGAAGATTCTGGCGCGGCTCGCCAACGGCGAAGCGGTGGCGCTGGTATCGGACGCCGGCACGCCGCTGATCTCCGACCCCGGCTATAAGCTGGTGCGCGCGGCGCAGGACGCAGGCTTTACGGTGACGGCGATCCCCGGGGCGTCGTCGGTGCTAACGGCGCTCAATGTCGCCGGCTTGCCGACCGACCGTTTCTTTTTCGATGGCTTCCTGCCGGCAAAGCAAGCCGCTCGGCAGAAGCGTGTCGCCGCGCTCGCAAACATTCCGGCGACATTGGTGCTGTTCGAGAGCGGTCCGCGGCTCGCGGACGCGCTCGCCGACTTGGCGGAAGGGCTGGGGCCGCGCGCCGCCGCGCTCTGCCGCGAACTCACCAAGCTGCACGAGGAAGTCCGCCGCGGCGATCTCGCGACGCTGGCGCGCGATTACGCGCAAGGCGGCGAGACACGCGGCGAGATCGTCATCGTGGTGGCGCCGCCGAAGGAAACCGAAACGCAGAACACCGACGTCGATGCCATGCTGCGGCGAGCGCTCGCGCGCGTGTCGCTGAAAGACGCGGTCGGCGAAGTGGCGCTCGCCAGCGGCCGGTCGCGCCGCGAGGTCTATCAGCGCGCGCTTGAGCTGACGAAAAATGGCGGCGATGACACGGCGCGGTGACGGTTTGCCGAAGGCTGCGCCGCTGAAGCCGGCTCCTCGGCCGGAACGGCAAGTGGCTTTTCAACTTGGCATTTCGGCCGAGAGCCGTGCCGCCGCGCTGCTGATCGCCAAGGGCTTCCGCATTCTGGCGCGGCGCTGGAAATCGCCGCTCGGCGAGATCGACATCGTCGCGCGCCGGCGCCATCTCCTGATTTTCGTGGAAGTGAAGGCGCGCGCCAATCTCGACGAGGCTGCTGAGTCGGTCAACGCGCGTCAGCAGCGCCGCATCGCCGCCGCCGCGGAAGTCTGGCTCGCCGCCAATCCGGACGACAGCCTGCGCGATATTCGCATCGATGCAATTCTGGTCGCGCCCGGCAAATTGCCGCGCCATATCCCGGCGGCATTCGAAGCGAATTGAGTTAGGCGCTCAGCCGCTCGAAGAATTGGTCGACCTGCGCGCGGATACGGCCGGCCACGTTGCCGAGATCGTCGGCCACCGCTTTCACAGTGCCGGCGCTGGCGCGCGTATCTTCGGTCGCGCTGCCGACCAGATTGACCTCGGAGGCCGTATCGACCGTGCGCTTGGCGGCGATCTCGACGCTGCGCGCGATTTCTTGCGTGGCGGCACCCTGCTCGGTGACGGCGGCGGCGATGGCGCTGCTGATCTCGCCGATCTCGCGGATGATGGCCTCGATCGCTGTGATTGCCTCGATCGAGCGCGTGGTGGCGCGTTGCATGCCGGCGATCTGCGCGGCGATCTCCTCGGTGGCGCGGCTGGTCTGCCCGGCCAGCGCTTTGACTTCGCCGGCCACCACGGCAAAGCCGCGGCCGGCTTCACCGGCGCGCGCCGCCTCGATGGTGGCGTTGAGCGCCAGGAGATTGGTCTGCTCGGCGATGTCGGTGATGAGCTTGATGACGTCGCCGATGCGCGCGGCCGCCTCGTCGAGCTCTTGCACCGCGATATTGGTGCGGCCGGCTTCGCTCACCGCCTTGGTGGCGATCGCGTTCGACTGCGCCACCTGACGGTCGATCTCGTTGACCGAAGCCGACAGCTCGTCGGCGGCCGAGGCGATGTCGCGCACATTGCTGGAGGCTTCGGCGGAAGCCGACGACGCGCGCGCGGTCTTGGCGGAGGCTTCGTCGGCCGCGCCGCCGAGCTGGCTCGAGGCCGCCAGCATCTGATCGGAAATGCGGCCGAGCTCGGCCAAAGTCGCTTCGACCTCGGCGGAGAAGCGCGAGATTTCGCCCGACATCTGTTCCTGACGGCGCGTGCGCGCCTCGGCGTCGTCGACGACGGTGCGGTTGAGCTCTTCGTTGTGCCGCATGGCGCGCTGGAACACCGCGATCGAACGCGCCAATGCGCCGATCTCGTCGCGCCGCTCGGCGAACGGGACATCGACTTTTGCCTCGCCGGCCGCCACCGCTTCGGTCACCCGCGTGATGGCGACGATCGGGCGCGCCACGCCGCGCGAGATGATCAGCGCGCCGGCGACCGCCAGCATCACTGAAAATGCCGCGAGCAGCGACAACAGCAGGCCGGTGCGTGCGATGGCATCGTTCATCTTGGAATAAGTCGCGGCGGCGCGCTCGGCATAATGGCCGGTGAGCGCATCGAGATCGCGGGTCAACTGGTTGCGCGTACCCGCGGGAAAATTCTTGTCCGCCCAGGCGCGCGCGGCGGACGGGCCCAATTCACTGGCGATCCGCGCAAGCTCCGGCGCAAAGTTCTGGAAATCCGAGAGACGAATGGAGAATTCGCTGAAATACTTGGCGTCCTCCGCTCGCACGCTCGTCTGCCATTCGGCGATGACTGAATCGATTGCGTTGTTGAACTTGTTGAGGTCGCTCAGATACGGCGCGGCGGCCTTTATATCCGGCGACATCGCCACGCCGCGCCCGGCGGCCTGCACGGCATAGATAAGGCCATTGACGCGCTCGACGTTCAAACTGCCGTTGTTGGCCGATTCGAACTCGTCGGTGAGCGCGGCATGATCGCGCGCGTTGTGCACGGCCACCGTCGACAGCGCCAAGGTAGTCGCCGCCATCAATGCGAAAATCACATAGAGCTTGGCGGCAATCGAAAGCTTCGGCAAAGTCACGGCCAGCCCCACCCCGGGCGCAGAGGTTTCTCGACCGGCGACAATGGCGGTAATATGTTAACGATCTGTTTTCCTTAAGTTTCCGTTGCCGGAAGGGCGCTTATGAGCCTGAAAATCGCGGTGCAGATGGATCCGATCGCGCGGATCAACATCAAGGGCGATTCCACTTTCGCCCTCCTGCTGGAGGCGCAGAAGCGCGGCCACACTCTCTCCTATTACACTCCGGACCGGCTGGCGCTGCTCGACGCCAAGGTCTTCGCCACGGTCGAGAGCCTGACGGTACGCGACGTGGTCGGCGACCATTTCACGCTCGACGAGCCGCGGCGGGTGGAATTGACCGAATTCGACGTGGTGCTGCTGCGGCAGGACCCGCCCTTCGATCTCGCCTACGTCACCACCACCCACCTGCTCGAACGCATTCAGCCGAAGACGCTGGTGATCAACGACCCGGCGAGCGTGCGCAATGCGCCGGAGAAAGTGTTCGTCACCGAATTCCCTGAATTGATGCCGCCGACGCTGGTGTCGCGCGACCTCGCCGAGATCAAGGCGTTCCGCGACAAGCACGGCGACATCGTGATGAAGCCGCTATACGGCCACGGCGGCGGCGCGGTTTTCCGCATCACGCGCGAGGATCTCAATTTTGGCTCGCTCTACGACATGTTCGCCAATACCTTCCGCGAACAGTGGGTAGTGCAGAAATTCCTGCCCGAGATCAAACACGGCGATAAACGCATCATTTTGGTAGACGGCGATTATGCCGGCGCGGTCAACCGCGTTCCGGCGAGCGACGACTTGCGCTCCAACATAGTGCGTGGCGGCGCCCCAGCCGCAACCGAATTGACCAAGCGCGAGGCGGAAATCTGCAAGCGGCTGGGCCCGGCGCTGCGCCAGCGCGGCCTGTTGTTCGTCGGCATCGACGTCATCGACGGCTATCTCACCGAGATCAACGTCACGTCCCCCACGGGGATTCGCGCCATCAAGAATCTGGGCGGCGCCGACATCGCCGCGCTGATTTGGGACAAGATCGAGGCGATGCGGAAATCAGCCCGCTAGCCGCACGGGCTCCCTGTCGTCGACCTGCGCCAGCCGCCGCCAGGCGCGCGGATGGCGGGCCTCCCAGAGCAATTCCTCAAGCTCGCAACAGGCGTCTTCCGCTTCGGCGCGGGCGTGATGCGCCCGCCTGACCTCGGCAGCTAAAGCCTTTCTTTCGCTAGGGGTCATGGAAGTTAACCGCGCCTTAACCACGTCGGCGCGAGCGGCCGCTGTGCGGCGGCCGCGGGGAATGGAATCGCAAGGGTTCCCGGCGCCAAATGGCGTCAAAGCCATGCGAAAGAAATCTGCAGCGTCCATTGTGCGGTCAAGCCGCAACGCCGCGCGCAACAAGCGCGCGCTGATCCTGTTCGGGCGCGCCGCCTGGACGACGCTCGCCGTCTGCTCGGGCGCCATCGGCTTCTTCGTCGGCATCCGCCTGCAAAGCGCCAATTACGATCCGTACGCCTATGCCAGCGGCGTCGGCTCGCTGTTCGCCGCCGCCTGCACCACGATCGCTTTCCTGCTGATCCGCGGCCGCGAACTCAAGGAAAAGCTGCAGGCACTGGAGGCGCGCGCCGAGGAATTGTCCGACCGCAATTGGGAGCTGCGCGAAGCGGAAGAGCGCGCGCGCAGCCTCCTGGAAGCGCAAGGCGACCTCATCGTGCGCCGCGACGCGCAGGGCAATATCACCTATGCCAACGATGCCTTCTGCGATCTGGCCGGCAAGACGGAGGACGCGCTGATCGGCAAACCGGTCGCGCTCAACGTCGTCGCGCAAGGTGACATCACCGTGCTCGCCGACGGCACGCGCGCGCACGACCAGAAGATCGCCTCCGGCGATGCCGCGCGCTGGATCGCCTGGCGCGAGGTCACCGTGCGCAGCGACAGCGGCAGCGAGACGCAAGGCGTCGGCCGCGACGTCACCGACCGCGCCGAAGCCGAGCGCGCGCTTGGCGCCGCGCGCGACCAGGCGGAAGCGGCGAGCAGAGCAAAATCGCGCTTCCTCGCCATGGTCAGCCACGAGATCCGCACCCCGCTCAACGGCATGCTCGGCATGGCCGATTTGCTGCTCGACACGTCGCTGACTCCGGAGCAGCGCACTTACGCCAAGGCGGCGAAAACGTCGGGCGAAACATTGCTGTCGCTGATCGAGGAAGTGCTCGACTTCTCCAAGATCGAAGCCGGCCGGCTCGATCTCGAAGCACGGCCCTTTGCGCTTGCGCCGATGGTCGAGGAAGCCGTCGAACTCTTGGCGCCGCGCGCGCAGGCCAAGGGGGTCGAGATCGCGTCGTTCGTCGATGAGCGCCTGCCCGCCAAGCTCGTGGGTGACGCCGCGCGCTTGCGCCAGGTGCTGCTCAATCTCGCCGGCAACGCCATCAAATTCACCGAGACGGGCGGCGTCGCGGTGATCGTCGAGGAGACCGATCGCGACGGCGAAGTGCGTTTTGTGGTGCGCGACACCGGCATCGGCCTCAAGGCCGAAGACCAGGTCCGCATCTTCCTCGACTTCGAGCAGGCCGACGGCTCCTCCACCCGCAGATACGGCGGCACCGGCCTGGGCCTCGCCATTTCCAAGCGCATCGTCGAGCGCATGGGCGGCGTTGTCGCGGTCGAGAGCGCCGCGGGTGAAGGAGCGACGTTCAGCGTGACCTTGCCGCTGCCGGCGGCGCCCGGCAGCGAAAGCGAGTTCCCCGCGCCCGATCTGCGCGACATGTCGGTAATGATCGTTGCGTCAGCCGAAATCGAGGCGTCGCTGCTGGCGCGCCGGCTCGGGCGCTGGGGCGCGCGCTCCTGCGCCGTGACCGAGCCGGATATCGCGCGCGCGCTGCTGCCGGAGCGCCAATGGGACGCGCTGCTGATCGACTATCCGCTCGCTGCGCAAATGCGCGACGCGCTCGATACATGCCCCGCCGCGCGCCGGATCGTGCTGATCCGCCCGAGCGAGCGGCACGAGCTCACGTCGCTGCAAGAGCGCGGCTTCACCGGCTATCTGGTCAAGCCGGTGCGCGCCGCTTCGCTCGCCGCGCGCTTGCGCGACGGCGATGCGTTCGAGCACGCGCCCGCAGAAATCGCGCGCGACGGTGAGACTGCCGCGCCCGCCAAGGGCCTGTCGATCCTTGTCGCCGAGGACAACGACATCAACGCGCTGTTGATGCGCGCGCTGCTCACCAAGCTCGGTCATCGCCCGACCATCGCGACCAACGGCGAAGCGGCGGTTGAATCGTGTGCGGCCGCGCGCGCCGCGGGCGCGCCTTACGACCTGCTGCTGATGGATGTGCAGATGCCGGTGATGGACGGGCTCGAAGCCGCGCGCCGCATCCGCGCGGCCGAAGCCGAAAGCGGCACGGCAAAGCCCGCGCGCATTCTGGCGCTCACCGCCAACGCCTATCCGGAAGACCGCGAGGCGGCGCTCGCCGCCGGCATGGATGGATTCTTGGTTAAGCCGCTCGACGCCGAGCGCCTGCGCGAAGCGATCGCGGCGTCGCCCGGTCTCGGTTCGCTTGCGGCTTGACGCGGCTTTCCCCCCACATTGTCATAAAATCGTGTTGCGCTCATGGTGTCTGGGGGGTGGCCCGCGCGCGATGATTCGCGAAATGCGTTTGGCCAACGCGAAATTGTTTTGCGCGAAGCAAACCCCATGGCACGCCCCAGCAACATCCTCATTCCTCCCCGCGGCCTGTTCGAGCGCTTCCGTCCGCAGCCGCCCGGCGCCGGCGTTCCCGGACTGATCTCGGCGCTGCAAGCCTATGGCGGCTTGCAAGCCTGGGCCGCGCGCGCACACCGCCCGTCGCAAAGCCTCGGCCGCGTCGGCTCGCTCGAGGTGCGGCTGGCGCAAACCGCCGCCGAAGTGCGCCAGGCGCAGAAATTGCGCTACCGCGTTTTCTATCAAGAGGGTCCGGCCATCGCCAACCCGGCGCGGCTGTTTTCGCGCCGCGACGTCGACGCCTATGACGCGGTCTGCGACCACTTGCTCGTCATCGATCACGCCAAGCGCGACGCCCATCCGCTCAGCAACCGGCCGGCGGTGGTCGGCACTTACCGCCTGCTGCGCCAGCCGCTGGCGGAGGAATTTGGCGGCTTCTACAGCGCCGGCGAATTCGACGTCGACGCATTGATCGGCCGCCACACCAATCTGCAATTCCTCGAACTCGGCCGCTCCTGCGTGCTGGCGGAGTATCGCAACAAGCGCACCGTCGAGCTGCTCTGGCACGGCATCCACGCGTACATCTTGCAGAACGGCTGCGACGTGATGATCGGCTGCGCCAGCCTCGACGGCACCGAGCCCAAGCGGCTTGCGCTACCGCTGTCGTTCCTGCACCACTATGCGCGGGCGCCGGAAAGCTGGCGCGCGCGGGCGCTGCCGCACCGCTACATCGAGATGAACCGGCTGTCGAAAGAGGCGATCGATCCGAAGGCGGCGCTGCGCATGTTGCCGCCGTTGATCAAGGGTTATCTGCGGCTGGGTGCGTTGATCGGCGACGGCGCGGTGGTCGACCACGAATTCGGCACCACCGACGTGCTGATCGTGCTGCCGTTCTCCGAGATCAAGCAGCGTTATTTCGACCACTTCGACCTGAGCCGCCGCGCGGCGTAGGCCCTTAGCCGTCATCCTGAGGTGCGAGCGAAGCGAGCCTCCGGCGGCCACCTCAGGGTGACGGATTAACTCACAACCGCCGCAGCGATACGTCCTCGACCTGGTGGCTCGCAACCTTCTTCAGGATCAGATCGGCGCGCTGGCGCGTCGGCAAAATATTTTCGTGCAGATTGACGAGATTGATGCGTTCCCAGATCGATGAAGCGGTTTCCATGGCTTCCTTATCCGAAAAATTCGAATAGCGATGGAAGTAGGATTTCGGATCGCGGAACGCCGTGCTGCGCAACGTGAGAAAACGGTCGACGTACCAGGCCTTGAGCACATCCTCGTCGGCGTCGAGATAAACCGAAAAGTCGAAAAAGTCCGACACGAACGGGATTGCCTTGCCGTCCTTCGGCAGCCGCCCGGTTTGCAGCACGTTCAAGCCTTCGACGATGAGGATGTCCGGCCGGTCGATCTCGATCGACTGGTTCGGCATCACGTCATAGATCAGATGCGAGTAGATCGGCGCACGCGCCGGCCGCCGCCCGGCTTTCACATCGGTGAGAAAGCGCAAGAGCGACGGCAGATCGTAGCTCTCGGGAAAGCCCTTCTTCTCCATCAGCCCTTCGCGCTCGAGAACGGCGTTGGGGTAGAGGAAGCCGTCGGTGGTGATGAGATCGACCTTGGGCACGTTCGGCCAGCGCGCGAGCAGCGCCTGCAGCACGCGCGCCGTGGTCGACTTGCCCACCGCCACCGAGCCGGCGACGCCGATGACGTAAGGCATCTTGGCGTCTTCGGTGGCAAGGAAGCGCTGTTGCGCGACGAACAGCCGCTGGGTCGCCGCCACGTACATCGACAGCAGGCGTGACAGCGGCAGATAAATGTCCTCCACTTCCGCCATGTCGAGCCGGTCGTGCAACGAGCGCAGCTTCGCGACCTCGTCCTTGGTCAGCGTCATCGGCGCATCGGCGCGCAACGCCGCCCACTGCGCACGGCTGAACGTGCGATAGGGCGACAACATATTGTCGGTGCGCTGTTCCATCATTTTCGTTTGCGCATGATCTTATCCGAAAACCGGTGCCCACTTTTCGGGATCATGCGCCTATTACCGTGACGCTTTTTCTTCGTGGCCGCTCTGCGCCGTGCGCTTTTCCAGCGCGGTCTCGACCTCGGCGAGCGTGACGCCGCGCGCCTCCAGCAGCACCAGCAGATGATAAAGCAGGTCGGCCGCCTCCGCGATCAGCTTGCCCTTGTCGTCTTGCAAGGCAGCCAGCACGGTTTCGATGGCTTCCTCGCCCAGCTTCTTGGCGCAGTGATCGACGCCTTTGTCCAACAGCGTGCGCGTGTAGGATTCGCCCGCGCTCGCGTTGGCGCGCGCATGCACCCGCTTTTCCAGGTCGGCCAGCGTGAACTTGCTCATGAGTCGACCATTATCACGGATCGAGCCGCATCGGCAGGCCCGCTTTGGCCATGTATTGCTTGGCTTCGCGCACCGAGTGCTCGCCGAAATGGAAAATCGAGGCCGCTAGCACCGCCGTGGCGTGGCCGTCGCGGATGCCCTCGACCATGTGCTGCAAGGTGCCGACCCCGCCGGAAGCGATCACCGGCACCGGCACGGCGTCGGCGATCGCGCAAGTAAGCGGGATGTCGTAGCCCTTTTTGGTGCCGTCGCGGTCCATCGAAGTCAGCAAAATCTCGCCGGCGCCGAGTGAAACCACCTCGCGCGCGTAATGCACCGCGTCGAAGCCGGTCGGGTTGCGGCCGCCGTGGGTGAAGATTTCCCAGCGGTCGGGCGTGCCATCTTTCGACACTTTCTTGGCGTCGATCGCGACCACGATGCACTGGTCGCCGAACTTCTCCGCCGCTTCCTTCACAAAACCGCGCCGTGCCACCGCCGCGGTGTTGATCGACACCTTGTCGGCGCCGCAGGTGAGCAGCTTGCGGATGTCGTCGATCGAGCGCACGCCGCCGCCGACCGTGAGCGGCATGAAGCAGGCCTCGGCCGTTCTGGTCACCACGTCGTAAATGGTGTCGCGGTTCTCGTGGCTCGCTGTGATGTCCAGGAAGCAGAGTTCGTCGGCGCCGGCCGCGTCATAGGCAATCGCCGCCTCCACCGGATCGCCGGCGTCGCGCAGATTGACGAAATTGACGCCCTTGACCACACGGCCGTCCTTCACGTCGAGGCAGGGAATGACGCGGACCTTGAACATCACGCCGTCCTTGCCGCGCGGATGAGCGCGAGCGCTTCCGCGGCATCGAGCCGTCCGTCATAGAGCGCACGGCCGGCGATAGCGCCTTCCAGCTTTTTCGCGCGCGGCTCCAGCAACGCCTTGATGTCGTCGATCGACGCCAATCCGCCCGACGCGATCACTGGAATTGAAATGGCATCGGCCAGCGCAATGGTGGCGTCGAGATTGAGGCCCTTGAGCAAGCCGTCGCGCGCGATGTCGGTGTAGATGATGGCGGCGACGCCGGCATCCTCGAAGCGGCGCGCGATGTCGAGCGCCGACAATTCCGACGTCTCCGCCCAGCCCTGCACCGCCACCTTGCCGTCACGCGCGTCGAGGCCGACCGCGATCTTCTTCGGAAACTTGCGCGCCGCCTCCTTGACCAGAGCGGGATTGCGCACGGCCGCCGTGCCGATGATGACACGATTGACGCCCTTCTCCAGCCAGCCTTCCACCGTCGCCATGTCGCGAATGCCGCCGCCAAGCTGCACGCACTGGCCGACGGTCTCGAGGATTCGCTCGACCGCCGCGACGTTCATCGGCTTGCCGGCAAAGGCGCCGTCGAGATCGACCACGTGCAGGTGCTTGAAGCCCTGCATCTGGAATGCATGCGCCTGTTGCGCCGGATCGCGATGGAACACGGTCGCGCGCGCCATGTCGCCCTGCTCCAGCCGCACGGCGAGGCCTTCCTTCAGGTCGATGGCGGGAAACAGGATCATCTTTACCCTCCCCCTTGTGGGGAGGGTCGCTCGCGGAGCGATAGCGTAGCGAGCGGGGTGGGCGTGATTGCGACCATAGCCACCCCCCACCCGGCCGCTGCGCGGCCGACCTCCCCCACAAGGGAGGAGGTAAAGAAAGAAATTGCGCGGAAATTTTTCACGGCGTCCACCGCAAAAAATTCGCGATCAGCTTCAAGCCCAGCCGCTGGCTCTTCTCCGGGTGAAACTGCGTGCCGACCATGTTATCGCGGCCGACGATGGCCGTGAGCGGACCGCCGTAATCGGCCTGTGCCACCAGATCGGAACGCTTTGCCGGTTTGAGCTCATAGGAGTGTACGAAATAAGCGTGCAAGCCGTCGGGCCCGAGCGGGATCTCGTCGAGCAGCGCATGCGGGGCCAGCATGTTGAGCGTATTCCAGCCCATGTGCGGGATTTTCAGCGACACGTCTTTCGGCGTGATGCGATCCACCTCGCCGGCGATCCAGCCCAGTCCCGGCGTTACCTGATATTCGCGCCCGCGCTCGGCCATCAATTGCATGCCGACACAGATGCCGAAGAACGGCCGCCCGCGTTGCAGCACGGTTTCGTTGAGCGCCTCGATCATGCCGTCGATCTCGTCGAGCCCGCGCCGGCAATCGGCGAAGGCGCCGACGCCCGGCAGCACCACGCGATCCGCGCGCGCAACCTGCGCCGGATCGCTCGTAACCTTGATAGGCATGGGCGAGCCGAGATCACGCGAAGCGCGCTCGAAGGCTTTCGCCGCCGAGTGCAGATTGCCCGAGCCGTAATCGACGATGGCGACGCTCACCGTTGGCCTCCCGGCTCCGGGAACAGGCCGATGACGTCGGAGCCCGAAGGCGGCCCGCGCCGCACGGGCGCGGAATATTGCGGCTCAGGCGCAAGCGGCTGAGACGGCGCGCGCTTCGCCCACTCGGCAAAAAATCGCCGCTCCGCGCTTTCCTCGTCGTCGGCGACGACGAAACCGAGCATCTGCCAGCGCCGCCGATCGAGCGTCCAGCGCCACAGCGTCGCCGCCTCGAAGCCGAGCAGCAATGCGATCAGCAGGCCACCGAGAAATCTGATCCAGGCGGGCGTCGCCACGAGAAAAAATACGCCGCCGAGCAGCGCATTGGCGATCACGTAGCCGAGCAGCACAAGCCACAGCCGCCGGAACAGCAGCCAGATCGGCGCCAGCAGGAAAGCCCAGCCATGGAATCCGTCGCGCACGAACAGGAGGCGCTGCGGATCGCTCGCTGTTTCGCCCGCTTTCGGCGGCGGCGCGTGCACGGTGTAGGTGGGCATATGTTTCTCTACTCGCACTTGCTTGCTTACTTACTTATCCCTCCCCTGAAAGGGGAGGGTCGGACCGCGAAGCGGTCCGGGGTGGGGTGAATTGCAACGACCCCACCCGCGCGCTACGCGCGCGACCTCCCCCTTGCAGGGGGAGGTATAAGAAAAGTCACCCGCCCAGCGAGCCCTTGGTGGACGGCACCTCGTCCTTGGCGAGCGGGTCGATCGCCACCGCGGCCCGCAGCGCGCGCGCCAGCGCTTTGTAACAGGACTCGGCAATGTGGTGATCGTTGGTGCCGTACAGCGTCTCGACGTGCAGCGTAATGCCGGAATTGGTGGCGAAGGCCTGGAACCATTCCTGCACCAGCGCGGTGTCGAACTCGCCGATCTTGGCGCGCACGAACTCCACCTTGAACACCAGAAACGGCCGCCCGGAAATGTCGAGCGCGACGCGCGTCAGCGCCTCGTCCATCGGCACGTGCACGTCGGCATAACGCGTGATGCCCTTCATGTCGCCGAGCGCCTGCTTCGCCGCCTGGCCGAGCGCGATGCCCACGTCCTCGGTGGTGTGGTGGTGGTCGATGTGCAGGTCGCCCTTGGCCTTGACCGTAATGTCGATGCGCGCGTGGCGCGCCAGCAGATCGAGCATGTGGTCGAGGAAGCCGATGCCGGTCGCAATCTGCGAGCGGCCGGTGCCGTCGAGGTCGATCTCGACCGCGACGTCGGTTTCCTTGGTCTTGCGCGTGACGCTGCCCTTGCGCATTGCGAATTCCCTTTATTCGCGCGCCTTTTATCAGGGGTTTGCCGGATAAGCCACTCTCGCCGCCCCCCGTTTGCAAGTGCGCCGCGACGTGCATAGATCACGGCCTTCAAGAGGTTAACGTATGGCGTCCTCCGAGCTTCCCCCAAGTTCTCTTTGGCATGGCACCACCATTCTCACCGTCCGCAAGGGCGGCACCGTCGTCATCGGCGGCGACGGCCAGGTCTCGATCGGCCAGACCATCGTCAAGTCCAATGCCAAGAAGGTGCGCCGGCTCGGCAAGGGCGACGTGATCGGCGGCTTCGCCGGCGCCACCGCCGACGCCTTCACGCTGTTCGAGCGGCTGGAAGCCAAGCTCGAGCAGTATCCCGGCCAGCTCACCCGCGCCGCGGTCGAGCTCGCCAAGGACTGGCGCACCGACCGCTATTTGCGCCGCCTGGAAGCCATGATGATCGTCGCCGACAAGCAAGTCTCGCTGGTGCTCACCGGCACCGGCGACGTGCTGGAGCCGGAGAACGGCGTCTCCGGCATCGGCTCCGGCGGCAATTACGCGCTCGCCGCCGCCCGCGCGCTGCTCGATGGCGCGCTCGACGCCGAGGCAATCGTGAAGACGGCGCTCGACATCGCCGCCGACATTTGCGTCTACACCAACCGCAACGTGACGATCGAAAGCCTGAAGACCTAAAGTAATGGCCGACTTCTCCCCGCGCGAAATCGTATCCGAACTCGACCGCTATATTGTCGGCCAAAGCGACGCGAAGCGCGCCGTCGCCATCGCGCTGCGCAATCGCTGGCGCCGCTTGCAGCTCGACGACAGGCTGCGCGAGGAAGTGCTGCCCAAAAACATCCTGATGATCGGCCCGACCGGCGTCGGCAAGACCGAAATTTCGCGGCGCCTGGCGCGGCTCGCCGGCGCGCCGTTCCTCAAGGTCGAAGCCACCAAGTTCACCGAGGTCGGCTATGTCGGCCGCGACGTCGAGCAGATCGTGCGCGATCTGGTGGAAATCTCCATCGCGATCACGCGCGAGCGCAAACGCAAGGACGTGCTGGCGAAAGCCGAGCAGGCCGCCGAGGAGCGCGTGCTCGACGCGCTGGTCGGGCCCGGCGCCAATCCTGCAACGCGCGAGAGCTTCCGCAAGAAGCTGCGCGCCGGCGAGATCAACGACAAGGAGATCGAAGTCGAGGTGAGCCAAGGCTCCTCCGGCATGCCGATGTTCGAGATCCCCGGCATGCCGGGCGCGCAGGTCGGCGCCATCTCGATCGGCGACATTTTCGGCAAGCTCGGCGGCGGCCGCACCAAGACGCGCCGCGTCACCGTCGAGGAGTCGCACGATCTGCTGATCGCCGAGGAATCCGACAAGCTGCTCGACAACGATTTGCTGGTGCAGGAATTGATCCGCACGGTCGAGCAGAACGGCATCGTCTTCCTCGACGAAATCGACAAAATTTGTGTGCGCGAGGGCCGCATGACCGGCGACGTGTCGCGCGAGGGCGTGCAGCGCGATCTGCTGCCGCTGATCGAGGGCACCACCGTCAACACCAAGCACGGGCCGGTGAAGACCGACCACATTCTATTCATCGCCTCCGGCGCCTTCCATATTTCCAAGCCGTCGGATTTGTTGCCCGAGCTGCAAGGCCGCCTGCCGATCCGCGTCGAGTTGAATGCGCTCACGCGTGACGACATGCGCCGCATTTTGACCGAGCCGGAAGCCTCGCTCATCAAGCAATACGTCGCGCTGATGGCGACCGAAGGCGTGACGCTGGATTTCACCGAGGACGCCATCGACGCCATCGCCGACATCGCGGTGGCGGTCAATTCGAGCGTGGAAAATATCGGCGCGCGCCGTTTGCAGACGGTGATGGAGCGCGTGCTCGACGAGGTGTCGTTCGCCGCGCCCGACCGCTCCGGCGAGTCGGTCAAGGTCGACGCGGCTTACGTCGAGAAACACATTGGCGATCTCGCCAAGAACACGGACCTGAGCCGCTTTATTCTCTGACTCTGTGTCCCGGGCGCAGCGCAGCGCGATAGCGGTGCGCTGCAGACCCGGGACCTTTCTAAATTCGGCGCTTGGAACGGCCCCGGATCAGCGTCGCATCACTTCGCTTGCGCTCGTGCTGCGCCGCGTCCTGGGCACGCAAATGTAACGTTATTCTTTGATCGAGCGCGTCGGGTCGGTCAGCGCGACCGCATCCGAGCCGGGAAATGTCTCGCGCAATCCCTCATCGAGATCGCGCTCAATGCGCCTGCTTTTCTTCGCGGGCTTTGACCGCTTGGCCGCCTTGCGCGCCGGTTTGCGGTGCTTGGCTTTCAATTTCTTTTTGACCTTCTGTTTGCGCTGCTTTTTGCCTTTTTTTGCCATGACATTGCCTCCGATCTACTCGCGCGGGCGCCGCAGACGCACATAAAGCGCACCTTCGCCGCCGTGCCTGACGCCGGCATCCTCGAAGCCGACCACCAGACTACGGAATTCGGGCAGCGCCAGCCAGTGCGGCACCTGCCGCTTGAGCACGCCGCGCTCGCCGTCGCCGCGCGCGCCTTTCCCGGTGATGACCAGCACCAGCCGCGCCTCGCGCGTGCTGGCGTCGCGCAGGAAGCGCAGCAGGGCGGAGTGCGCCTGCGCTTGCGTCAGCCCGTGCAGATCGAGCCGCGCGTCGATCGCCTCCTTGCCGCGCGCCACGCTGCGGCGCATGCGGCGGCTGAGCGGCGTCAACGACGGCGGCGGCGCGGGCTTGGCCGGCGCAGGCGCTTCGATCGGTTTGGCTTTGCGCGCGGAGGGACGCGACTTTTCGGCGAACCCCGGTTCCGTTTCGAGCTCAGGCTCAACGCCGTCACGCAGCGGCGCGATCGAACGCGTGACCGTCGTCCACAGCACGCGCTCGTCTTGCGACAGTACGCGGCGCCTGCTGCCGTCGCGCTTGCTCATGACGGCCGCCCGTTACGGGCGCGGCGTTGACGCGGTCGCGGCCGGCGCATCGGCCGCCGCCACAGGCGCGGCGTCCCTGCCTTTGGCCATCGCCTCCTGCGTGCCGATCTCCTTCGGCCGCGGCAGCGGCAGCGGAACGGCAGGCGCGTCGCTACCGGTCACCGACACGTCGGTCGGCACCAGCATCACGAATTTGCCGAACTGCTTGATGCGCCCGGCGATGTGCGGGACGTCGTCGCCGTGGCCGAAATAGATGTCGGCGCGCGCCGCCCCTTTGATCGCCGAGCCGGTGTCCTGCGCGAACATCAGATGCTGGAAGGTGTCCTGCGGCACCTCGCTCTTGAGCGGGAATTTGGCGTCGATCCAGATCGGCGTGCCGAAGACGTGGAGCGCGGGATCGACCGCCAGCGAGCGCATGGGCGTCAGCGGAATCCCCTGGGCGCCGATGCATTCGTCTTTCGGACCGAGCTGCGTCTCGGAGAAGAACACGAAGGACCGGTTCTTCAGGCGCAGCGCCTCGCCCTCGTCCGGATGCTCCTCCATGTAATCGCGGATCTTGTCCATCGACATTTCTTCGGGCGTGTAGACGCCCTCGTCGATCAGGATGCGGCCAACCGGCGTATAGGGCTTGCCGTTGCTCGCGATGTAGTTGAGCCGCAGCAGCGTGCCGTCATCGAGCTTGACGCGCGTCGATCCCTGGATCTGCGCGAAGAAGGCGTCGACCGGGTCC
Source organism: uncultured Pseudomonadota bacterium (assembly GCA_963710705.1). Classification (GTDB taxonomy): domain Bacteria; phylum Pseudomonadota; class Alphaproteobacteria; order Rhizobiales; family Xanthobacteraceae; genus Pseudolabrys. Next base: position 701,088 of record CAVQBI010000002.1, on the reverse strand, counting down.
TTCACGTAGCAGATTTCCAGGCCCTGGCCCTTGAGCGCGCCGTCCTCGATTTCCTTGCGGTCGAATTTCGAGAAAATCGTGCTCCTTTTCCCAATCAGAGCTTTCGGCGGACTGTAGAGCGGCACCTTGTATTCGTCGGTCGCCGTGCGCGAGCCGGCGACTTCAGCCTCGTAATAGCCGGTGTAGAAGCCGTCGGCGCCGGTGTAGAAGCCGTAGGTGTGGACCTCCGGCAAGATGCGGACCGGCTTGAAATTGTCCTCGAAGAACTTGCGCGCCTGCGCGCTGTCGACCGCGCCCGCCGCGGCGACGATCTTCGCTTTCGCGCAGGCATTGTAAAGCCCGCCGAAGATCGGCCGCGCCTTGCGCATGGCCTTGCTGCCTTCGAGGATGGCCCCGCAGCTTTTCATGTAGGTCGCGAAGGCGGCGGCGAGATCGTCATCCTTCCAGCCGTCGAGTTTGTCGAAGCTGAGTTGCTCGACCTGGGCGTGGCGGAATTCGACCGCCTGCGCCCGTGCACCCGCCAGCATACAGAGCGCCGCCAGAGCCGTGACACTTTTCTGAGACAGCGCGCGAGGCCCCCGCATGCGTTTTAGTGCCCGGCTTCGGTGGCGACCAGCTTCCAGTTCGGATCGCGCGAGGAGGTGTCGCGCGCAAACGTCCACACATCAGTGACGTCGGTCACCTTGTCGGCGCTGCCGTCGACGACGTTGCCGTTCTTGTCGCGCGTCGCCGACACCAGCTTGGAGTGGAAGCGCACGGTGAGCTGCGCGCTGCGGCCGCGCATTTCGGCCTGCGTGATTTCGGCTTCGTCGATCGAGACGAACTTGTTCTCCACCGTCTCGCCTTTCTTCTCGCGCTCGCCGATGGCGCTGTCGAAGCCGTCAAAGACTTCGCGCGCCAGAAGATTCTTCAGCGTGCGGCGGTCGCCTTCCGCATAGGCATTGACGATCATCTCGTAGGCCGCGCGCGCGCCGGCAATGAAATGCTTGGCGTCGAATTCGGCGTCGGCGGCGACGATCGCATCGAGCCCGGCGGCCAAGGGCGTGCCCGGCTCGGCCACGCCCTTCCAGCGCTCACCGGGTGCGGCCGGCTCTTCCGCCGGCTTCTGGCTCACCGCGTCCGGCGTGCGGTTGGGCAGCGCCACGACTTTCTCAGGCGCCGGCCGCACCTGCTCGCGCGCGGAATAGGGATCATAAGGCGGCCGTTCGCGGCCGGTGCGCTGGCCCAGCACGCTACGCAGGCGCAGGAAAATGAACACTGCGAGCGCCAGAAAAATGATCGTGTAAATGTCGAACACGTCTCGCATGCTTTCTAAAGTCCCGCGCGGCGGGGCAGCCCGCGGCCTCTCGCCGGTTAAGCGTCGTGGCGGACGGCCCTATAATGTCTATGTAAGCCGGGGGCCGCACCGATCCATAGGCGTCGCGCCGGAGATTTGCGCGCTTTTTTGCTTCGCTTGAGCGACCTTAAACGATCGGGCCGTCACCGCCAACCGGCCAAAGGACTAGAAGCACCGATGAATGTGGCAAAAAGCCTGCTCTTGGGCACGATATTGGCGGTGCTTTTGCTGCCGGTCCTGGAACTGGCGGCATTCGTCGCGGTGGCCGCCGAGATCGGCTTTTTCCCGGCGTTGGCGTTGATCGCGGCGGGCTCGTTCGCCGGTGTGCTGATCCTGCGCCACGCCGGCGGCAATCACATCGCCCGCGTCAAGGTCGCGCTCGGCGAGGGCAGCTTCACCGCCTTGCAGGCCGACAGCAGTGGCGGCTTCATTTTGCTGGCCGGGATTCTCTTGGCCATGCCGGGGTTTATCACCGATGTCCTGGGGCTTTTGCTGCTGATCACGCCGCTGCGTCAGGCGATCGGCGCGGCCTTCGGACGCGGTCAGCGGGCACAACGCGCCGACGGCGTGGTCGATCTGCCGCCCGAGCAATGGCGCCGGGTGCCTGACCCCGAGCTGCCCGACCGGCGCAATAACGCACGCGAATCGTAAGTGCCCGCGATCCTTGTTCGCCTCCGGACGCTGTGTTAGCCAACCGCGCGCGAGCGCGAAGGAGAATTCATGAGCACGACCAATGGCGGCCCGGCAGACGAAGCCGCGCAGGAGGCGCCGCAACTCACCGTCGTTGCGCAATACATCAAGGATCTTTCGTTCGAGAATCCGAACGCGCCGCGCTCGCTGATGTCCGCCGGCCAGCAGCCGCAGATCGGCATCCAGATCAAGGTCGACGCCGCGCCGCTATCCGACACCGACATCGAGGTCGCGCTCAAGCTCGAGGGCAATGCCGAGATCGGCGGCAATGTCATGTTCGCCTTCGAGCTGACTTATGCCGGCGTGTTCCGCGTCCGCAATGTGCCGCCGGAAAGCATGAACGCGCTGGTGCTGATCGAGTGCCCGCGGCTGTTGTTTCCGTTCGCGCGCGAGATCATCGCGGCCACCGTGCGCAATGGCGGCTTCCCGCCGCTGCTGCTCGATCCGGTGGATTTCGTCGCCCTCTACCGTCAGCGTATGAGCCAGATGCAGCCGGCCGACGAAGCGATGCCGAGCTGATCAGGCTTCGTCCGCGCGATATTCCCGCCACACCGCCGCTTCGCCCAGGCCCGCCACGAATTCACGATGCGCGGTGCGTTCGGCCGCGCTGATGCGCGGAGCGAGCGCATTCGGCCGCGTGCGCAGCGCGACGGCGCTCTCGCCGTTGGCGGGCCGCGCGCTGTGCTCGGCAAGCCCGAGCGTCGCCTGACGCGCGCCGATCAGCTCGACATAGACCTCGGCCAGGATTTCCGCGTCGAGCAGCGCGCCATGCTTGGTGCGGCGCGAATTGTCGACGCCATAGCGTGCGCACAGCGCATCGAGATTATACGGCCCCGCCGAATGCTTGCGGCGCGCCAGCATCAGCGTGTCGACCAGCCGCTCGCGCGCGATCAGCGCGCGCTCGATGCGCTTGAGCTCGGCGCAGAGAAAACCATGATCGAAGCTGGCATTGTGGATGACCAGCGGCGCCTCCTCGCCGATGAAGGCGAGGAAGTCGTCGACGATCTCGGCAAAGCGCGGCTTGTCCTTCAGAAAATCGGTGCTCAGCCCGTGGATCGCGGTCGCCTCCGCCGGCACCTCGCGTTCCGGGTTAAGATAGACGTGGAAGGTCGCGCCGGTTGGAATGCGGTTGAGCAATTCGATGCAGCCGAGCTCGACCAGGCGGTGGCCCTGGCCGGGATCGAGGCCGGTAGTTTCGGTATCGAGGACGATTTCGCGCATCTTTAGAGAATCACTTTCGCCGTTTCGGCATCTTAGCCACAGCTTTGAGAATTTCACGCACCTGTTGTCGCGCCGCCTCGAAGCCTTGCCCGCTATCCACGACGAAATCGGCCCGCGCGCGCTTGTCGGCGTCCGGCATCTGCTTACCTGCCAGCGCCCGGAACTTCTCCTCGGTCATGCCCGCCCGTTCCAGCACCCGCGCGCGCTGCGTGCCGGGCGGCGCCGACACGACTACAACAGCGTCGCAGCGCTTGTCCCCATCAGTCTCGAACAGCAGCGGAATATCGAGCACCGCGACTTGCGCGCCCTTGCGCTCGGCCTCGGCCAGAAAGCGCTCCTCGGCCTGGCGCACCAAAGGATGCACGATTGTCTCCAGCTTGCGCATGGCGGCCGCGTCGCCGATCACCCGCTCGCCTAGCTTGAGGCGATCGACCTTGCCGCCGGCTGTCGTGCCCGGAAACGCCCCCTCGATCAGCGGCGCGGCCTCGCCCTCATAAAGCCGGTGCACCGCTGCATCGGCGTCGTGCACCGGCACGCCCTCCTCGGCGAACATTTTCGCCGTGGTGGATTTGCCCATGCCGAGCGAACCGGTGAGACCGAGGATGATCATCCGGCGATAAAGCCTTCCTTGCGCAGAAACGCCAGCAGCGGCAGCAGCGGCAGACCGAGAATGGTGAAATAGTCGCCGTCCACGCGTTCGAACAGGTGCACGCCGACGCCTTCGAGCTGATAGCCGCCGACGCTCGTCAGCGCCGCGCCCCCCGCCATGTCGAGATAATCCTCGAGGAAGCCATCGGAGAAATCGCGCATGGTCAAGCGCGCGGTATCGACGCAATCGAACAACGTCTCGCCGTCGCGCACCAGGGCCAACCCGGAATGAAGCTCGTGCGTGCGTCCGCGCAATTCGCGCAGTTGATCGGCGGCCTCCGCGCGGCCGGCCGGCTTGCTGAAGCGTTTGTTGTCTCGCGCCAGCGTCTGGTCGGCGCCGAGCACCAGCCGCCCGGCCTGCGTGGCAGCGACGCTTCCCGCCTTCTTGCGCGCCAAAAGCCGCGCCGCCGCGGCGGCATCGAGCGGGCCAGCTTGTGCTTCCACCGCGCGCTCGTCGAGCTGGGCGGGGCGGATCTCGAAACGCAGCCCCGCCGCCGCCAGCATTTTACCGCGCACGTCGCTTTTGGAGGCGAGCACCAGCGGCTGGGGCGCGAGCCAAAGCGGCATGGCTTTTTCCTTATCCCTCCCCTGAAAGGGGAGGGTCGCCCGCCTGAGCGCAAGCGAAGGCGGGCGGGGTGGGGTTACCTAAAATTATTGTCAGCATAACAGTCGCCACCCGTCTGCTCGCTTCGCTCGCAGCCACCCTCACCCTTCGGGGGAGGGATATCATCGCGCCGGCGCGCGCCGGCGTTCGGTCAAGAGCCGCATCACGGCGGCGGCGGTTTCCTCGATCGAGCGGCGCGTCACGTCGATCGACGGCCAATTGTTTTTGGCGCAGAGACGGCGCGAATACGCGACCTCCTCCGCCACCGCCGTCTTGTCGATATATTGGTCGTCGTCCCGATGCGCCTTGAGGCCGAGCAGCCGGTTCTCGCGGATCTGCACAATGCGCTCCGGACTGGCGAAGAGACCGACCACCAGCGGCCGCGTCAACTTCTCGACCTGCGGCGCCAGCGGCACGCCCGGCACCAGCGGCACATTGCCGGTCTTCACGCCGCGGTTGGCGAGATAAATCGACGTCGGCGTCTTCGACGTGCGCGACACCCCGACCAGCACGACGTCGGCGTCCTCCAAACCTTCGACGTGCTGGCCGTCGTCATGCATCATGCTGAAATTGAGCGCGTCGATGCGCTGGAAATATTCGGCGTTGAGCACATGCTGGGCGCCGACGCGATGGATGGTTTCGGTGCCAAGATAGGACTGGAACAACCGCAGGATCGGGCCCAGCACCGACATGCAGGGCAAGCCCAGATCGCGGCATTTTTTCTCCAGCCCCTCGATCAAGTCCTCTTCCAGCAGCGTGTAGAGCACGAGACCCGGCAACTCGGTGATCTCGGCCAAAACGTGATCGAGCTGCTTCTTCGAACGCACCATTGGATAGAGATGCTCGACCGGCGAGACATTGGCGTATTGCGCCGCGGCCGCGCGCGCGACGGTAATGAGCGTTTCGCCGGTCGCGTCGGACACGAGATGCAGATGGAAATAGCCTGTGTCGGGCATCGGTATAAGTGCAGATCGTCCTGTGGATCGCACGGGAGAAGGCCACGGCTTTTGGCTCCACGCAAGCGGCGCAGCCGCAAGAGCGCAATAACCGTCCACATCGCTGCCTTCGGGAGAAGGCTTTGCCCTGAAAGCCTCCGCTGCGCGGCCATGTGCACAGCGCATTGGGGAAAGCACGGGAGAACGCGCAAAAAAGCCCGTAAAACGGCCGGTATCGATGTGGACAGCAAAGTGGGAAATTACGCGGGATTCTGAATCGCTTCCGCTCCGCCGGTGGACAGACTGTTGATCGGCAGGCATGAGTCCAATCCACGCGCTAACAATAACCACATCAAAGATTCTTAGAGGAGTTATGGAAGAAGCCGTTCAAACCGGACGCATGGGGACAAAGCCTCTGCTGCGCGTGCTGGAAGGCAAGCGCGAGGCAGTTCCTCCGGTGTGGATGATGCGGCAAGCGGGACGTTATCTGCCGGAATATCGTGCGGTGCGGGAGAAAGCGGGCGGCTTTCTCGATCTTTGTTTTAATCCCGACCTTGCGGCCGAGGTAACGCTGCAACCGGTGCGGCGGTTCGGGTTCGATGCCGCGATTTTGTTTTCCGACATTCTGGTGGTGCCGCTGGCGCTCGGCCGCAAGGTCTGGTTCGTCGAGGGCGAAGGACCCAGGCTGGAGCCGTTGAGCGACGCGAAGGCGTTGCTATCGGTGCGGCGTCAAGCGGATGAGAAAGTTCTGTCGCCGATCTATGAGACCGTGCGGCGGGTAAAAGCCGCGCTCAGGCCGGAAACGGCGCTGATCGGATTTTGCGGTGCACCGTGGACGGTGGCAACGTATATGATCGCCGGCCAGGGCACCGCCGATCAGGCGCCGGCGAAAACTATGGCCGCGCGCGAGCCGCAAGCCTTTCAGCATCTGGTCGATTGTCTGGTCGATGCTTCGGTCGAATACCTATCGCGGCAATTGGAAGCCGGCGCCGATGTGGTGCAGATTTTCGATACCTGGGCCGGCTCGCTGCCGGCTGACGAGTTCGAGCGCTGGTGCGTGCAGCCGACCAAGCAGCTCGTTGCAAAGCTGCGCACAAAAAAACTCGGCGCCAAGGTAATCGGCTTTCCACGCGGCGCCGGCAAGAACATCCCGCGTTATGTCGAGGAGACCAGAGTCACCGCGGTGGGCCTCGGCAATGAGATCGAGCGCGCGTTTGCCCGCGATCAGATCCAGACCCGGGTGCCGGTGCAGGGCAATGTCGATCCGCTCGCGCTCATGGAAGGCGGCGACGCGCTCGCGCGCGAAGTGGACGACGTGTTGGACAAGCTTGGGCAGGGTCCACTGATCTTCAATCTGGGCCATGGTATTCTGCCGACCACGCCAATTGCGTACGTCGAGGCCATGCTAAAGCGCGTGCGCGGGTGAGTTTCTTATCCCTCCCCCACAGGGGGAGGGTGGCGAGCGAAGCGAGCCGGGTGGGGATGGCCAACCAAATCGCAAGACGGCTTCGTAAGACACTGACGCCGCAGGAAGTGAAGATATGGGTTCACTTGCGGTCGTGGCGGAAACGCGGATTTCATTTCCGGCGGCAATCGCCGCGTAAGGGCTACATCGTAGACTTTATTTGTATGAAACATCGGCTTGTGGTCGAGATCGACGGCGGCCAACACAATTTTTAGGGTGCTGCCGTCCGAGATGTACGCCGCGACGAGAAGCTTAACGATTCCGGCTTTCGAGTTCTGAGGTTTTGGAATAGCGATGTGGATCGCAATCTTGCCGGCGTGCTGCAAACGATCGACGCGGCATTAAACGAGACGCTACCCCACCCAGCCGCCTTCGGCGGCCACCCTCCCCTTCGGGGGAGGGATAGAGCAGGTCTCATGTACCCCTGGATCAAAGCCTTCCACATCATCGCGGTCGTCGCCTGGATGGCCGGTATGCTCTATCTGCCGCGGCTGTTCGTCTATCACGCGAGCGCGGAGCCAGGCTCGGCGCAATCGGAGACCTTCAAGACGATGGAGCGGCGCCTGTTGCGCTTCATCATGACGCCGGCGATGATCGCGACCTGGCTGCTCGGCATCGCGCTGGTGATTCAGGGCCAATATCTCACCGCCAGCTGGTTCCACATTAAATTCGCGCTGGTCCTGGCGATGACCGTGCTGCATGGCCTGTTCAGCCAATGGGTGCGCGATTTCGCCTACGACCGTAACCAGCGCTCGGCCAAATTCTATCGTATTGCCAATGAGATACCGACGTTGTTGCTGATCGTCATCGTGATCCTGGCAACCGTCAAGCCGTTCGGTTAACCACGCCGCTCCACAAGGCCGCCGGCGTCGCCCCTTGCGCGAAAGGCCGGCTCAACTTATCTTGATCGCGATCCCACCGAACGCAGGCGGATGCAGTCGCGTTCCGGCCCATGAGTACGGGTCCGGTTGCAGCATCGGGTTCCGGGATACCTTCCGAACACGCCTCTCCAGACCTGCGATCCCTGCCTCTCCTTAGCACCAGCGTCGTCATTTTCGTCTTTCGAACACGCCGCCGGTCTATTTCCAAATAGGACTCCACCCGCATGCGGGAAATGAAATTACAAGACCTGAAATCCAAGGCGCCTGCCGATCTTCTTTCCTTCGCCGAAGAGCATTCGGTCGAGAACGCCAGCACCATGCGCAAGCAGGAGCTGATGTTCGCGATCCTCAAGCAGCTCGCGACGCAAGAGGTCGACATCATCGGCGAAGGCGTCGTCGAAGTGCTGCCGGACGGCTTCGGCTTCCTGCGCTCGCCGGAATCGAATTACCTGTCGGGCCCCGACGACATCTACGTTTCGCCCAGCCAGATCCGCCGCTTCGGCCTGCGCACCGGCGACACCGTCGAAGGCCACATCCGCTCCCCGAAAGAGGGCGAGCGTTATTTCGCGCTGCTCAAGGTCAACACCATCAACTTCGAGGACCCTGAGAAAGCGCGCCACAAGATCAATTTCGACAACCTGACGCCGCTCTATCCCGACGAGCGGCTGAAGATGGAATACGACGATCCGACCAAGAAGGATCTATCGGCCCGCGTCATCGACATCGTCGCGCCCATCGGCAAGGGCCAGCGCGCGCTGATCGTGTCGCCGCCGCGCACCGGCAAGACCGTGCTGCTGCAGAACATCGCGCACTCGATCACCGCCAATCATCCGGAAACCTACCTGATCGTGCTGCTGATCGACGAACGGCCGGAGGAAGTCACCGACATGCAACGCTCGGTCAAAGGCGAGGTGATCTCCTCGACCTTCGACGAGCCGGCCTCGCGCCACGTGCAGGTCGCCGAAATGGTGATCGAGAAGGCCAAGCGCCTGGTCGAGCACCAGCGCGACGTGGTGATCCTGCTCGACTCGATCACCCGTCTCGGCCGCGCCTACAACACCGTCGTCCCCTCCTCTGGCAAGGTGCTCACCGGCGGCGTCGACGCCAACGCGCTGCAGCGGCCAAAGCGCTTCTTCGGCGCCGCGCGCAACATCGAAGAAGGCGGCTCGCTCACCATCATCGCCACGGCGCTGATCGACACCGGCAGCCGTATGGACGAAGTCATCTTCGAAGAGTTCAAGGGCACCGGTAACTCGGAGCTCATCCTCGACCGCAAGGTGGCCGACAAGCGCACCTTCCCGGCAATCGACATCACGCGATCCGGCACGCGCAAGGAAGAGCTGCTCACCGATCCGGCCGTGCTCAAGAAGATGTACGTGCTGCGCCGCATCCTCAATCCGATGGGCACCATGGACGCCATCGACTTCCTGCTCGACAAGCTGCGCAACACCAAGAACAACGCCGAGTTCTTCGAGAGCATGAACACCTAAAGCGTGTAGCGCGCTCAAGGACTCTCAATAGTGATGGCCGGCCGCATTGCGCCGGCCATTTCTTTTTGATGCGCACAAAGTTTGGGCGCGTTTGCCCTTATTTGATGCGGGTTTCCGGGCGTGTCGAAAGGAATTGGAAACCAGTTTCAGGCGAATTTGCGAAGCCGGAATTCGCCGCACGAGCCCGTAATGCCGCCGCTGAGACGCTCCCGATTCCCGCGCCCGGCGCTGTGGATAGCGGTGCCGACGTTCGCCGTCGCGTTGTTCGTGGCCGTTACGCTGACGCTGCTGCCCTCGCTCACGTTCGCGCTGAGCTTGGCCGCCTGCGGCGCCTTGGCGGTCGGCTGCTTCGCCGAGACGCGGCTCGCCCGCATCATCCGCTCCATCAGCAAGATCGCCGGCGGCGACCGCTACCTGTCCCTGCCGCCGCTGATCGGCGACGGCGCCATCCAGGCCTTCGGCGACACCGCCGAGACCATCCGTTCGGCGCTGATCGAAGCCGACACGCTGTGGGTCGACCAGCGCCGGTGCGAGACCGAAGCGCGGCTGCATCATGCCGGCCGCGTGTTCTTCACCGGCAACTTTCGTGAGCGGGTCGAAGACGTGGTGAACACCTTCACCAGCGCCGGCGAACGCATCCGGGCGACCGCGGCCGACCTCGCCGAGACCAACAAGCTGATGGCGCAGCAGGTCACCGAATCCACCGAAGCCGCCGGCCGCGCGGCGGCCGACGTCGCCGGCGTCGCCGAGCCCGCGCGTGACGTGCAGAACCTGGTGATCGATTCCGGCCGTCAGGTCGAGGCAACCCGCGCCGCCACCAAGCGCACCGTGAATGACCTCGCCCGCGCCGACGAGACCATGCGCAATCTCGATTCTGCCGCTGGCCGCATCGAAGAGGTCATCAAGCTCATTCATGCGATCGCGGCGCAGACCTCGCTGCTCGCGCTCAACGCCACCATCGAAGCCGCGCGCGCCGGCGAATCCGGCAAAGGCTTCGCCGTCGTCGCCGCCGAGGTGAAAGAGCTTGCCCGCCGCACCGATCAGGCCACCAAGGAAATCGGCGCCCAGATCCACGGCATCCAAGAGGCGGTGAAGGAAACGGCGGAAGCGATCGTCGCGGTCGACCGCAGCGTCGCCGACATGGGCCAGGTCAACGAGACCATCACCCGCTTGATGGAGCAGCAAATCGCGCAGCTCGACGTCATCGGCAGCGAGGCGGAGAAGGTCGCCGCCACCGTCAGCCAGGCGCTGGCCGGCATCCGCTCGGTGGTGGCCGATGTCGCCATGGCCGGCGATGCCGTGCTCTCGACCGCCGACGATCTGATCGTGCGCGCGCAATCGCTTACCTCGTCGGTCGGCCGCTATTCTTCCGCGAGCGCGCCCGCCAGGGTCTCGACGCCGACATCTTGCCGGTGATGAGCCTGTCGCTGGGTGAGGCTGAGCTGCCCGCGCTGCATGAGCGCAAGCTGATCGGCCACATCGTGTCGTGGAGCTATCTGCACACCATCGATACGCCGGAGAACCGCGCGCTGATCGGCGAATGGCGCGCCTTCACCGGCGATCCAAAGGCGACGACCAACGATCCGATGGAAGCAAGCTGGATCGGCTTCCAGCTCTGGACGCAAGGCGTGACCGCGGCCGGAACCACCGAGCCGGCGGCGGTGCGCGCCGCGCTTTTAGGCCGCAGCATCCGCGCGCCGAGCGGCTTCGACGTCGTGCTCGACGCCGAGACCCAGCATCTGCACAAGCCGGCGGTGATCGGCCGCTTCGACGAGCACAACGGGATCTGGCCGGTGTGGATGAGCGACGGCCTGCTCGCGCCCGAGCCGTGGAGCCGCTGGCTGCCGAAGGAAAAACTGCGCCGCGCCGGCTAGCCGTTTGACGGGTCGGGCAGACAAACGGCGGTGTTGCTATCGCCGTCTTTTTTCTCGGCGTCCTTCTTGTCGGGCTCTTTCTTCTCGCCCAGCGCCTGCTGACATTGCTGCAAGCTGGAATAGCCGCATTTTATTTGCGCGTTCGCCTTATCGAGGAAGCCGCACCAATCTTGCGCGCTTGCAGCCTGCGGCAAGGCGATCGCCCCCGCGATCGCCAAGCTCCCGAACAATCCCGTCCAAATCCGCATGGGTCCGCTCCGGTCAAACGCCCCCGGCAGCGCCGATTGTGAACGATGCCGGTGTAAGATCAAGCCCGCCGCATGGCCAATACGGTTTGCGCGATTTGCGCCGGTTCATTCACCGGCAAGGAGCAGCGCTCGCCGACGCAGATGAAGGCGGCGGGGCCCACCGCGGCTTTGAGCTTGTCCTGCGCGGGATGCGCTGCCGGCAAAGCGGCGGCGGAGGGAGCGCGCAGCACGATACGGTCGAGGTACGGCAGCTTGAGCGCGGCTTGCACGAGCCTTTCGCCGCGGTCGGCGATGACGATTTCGGCGGCGCGCAGGCGCAGATCGAGCGCGTTGAGCAGCGCGACGTGGCCGAACAGATTGCGTTCCGCCGCCGACAGGATGCCTTCGATCAGCCGGTCGGCCTTGGCGCGCCAGGCAGCGTCGCCCGTCAGCGCCGCCAGCCGCACCAGATTGGCGGCCGCCACCGCGTTCGGATTGGGCGTGGCGTCATCGGCGGTCGCGTGCGGGCGCAGCAGCAGGTCGCCGGCATCGTCCGCGGTGAGGTAATAGCCGCCGGTGTCGGCATCGACGTAGTGTTTGTCGAGCGCATGCTGCCAGGTCACAGCCTGTTCGAGCAACACGCCGTCTCCACTTGCCTCATATAGCGCGAGAGCCGCGCGGATCATGGCGGCATAGTCGGAGGCGAGCCCCGGAAACAACGTCCGTCCGGCGCGGAAGGAATGGCCGAGCCGGGCGCCCAGGGTCATCGCCCGCGCGATGAAATCGAAAGCGCGCCGTGCCATCGCGATACAGGACGGCTCGTCGAGCAGCACGCCGGCATTGACCAGCGCCGCGATCATCAAGCCGTTCCAGTCGGCCAGCACCTTGTCGTCGAGCCCCGGCCGCACGCGCTGAGCGCGCACCGCCAACAGCCCCTGGCGGAGTTTTGCCAGTCGGATTTCGTCGGCGTCGCTGTGCTCGCGCTCGGCCAGCCGGTTGAGAATATTGTGGTGCTCGAAATTGCCATGCGCTGTCACGTCGTAATGGCGGGCGAAATATTCGCCGTCCTCGCTGCCTAAAGCTTGCAGCACCTCGTCGTAACTCCAGACGTAGAACTTGCCCTCCTCGCCTTCCGAGTCGGCATCGAGCGACGCGGCGAAGGCGCCGTCAGCCGTGGTCATCTCGCGCGCCAGCCAGCCGACCGTCTCGCGCGCGCGCTGCGCGAACAAAGCTTTGCCGCTGTGCTGCCAGGCGAGCGCCAAGAGCTCGAGCAATTGCGCGTTGTCGTAAAGCATCTTCTCGAAATGCGGCAGCAGCCATTTCTCGTCGACCGAGTAGCGCGAGAAGCCGCCGCCGAGATGATCGTAGATGCCGCCCTGGCTCATTCGCTCCAGGGAATGTTCGACCGTCTCGAAGAAACGGTGATCGTGCGTGCGGATGCCGGCGCGCCACAGCATCTCCATGATCGCCGGCTGCGGGAATTTCGGCGCGCCGCGCAAGCCGCCATTGACCTGGTCGAACATGTTGCCGACCTGCGTGGCCGCGGCATCGAGCTCTTTCATGCCGATGGTCACCTTGCCGTGCGGCCGCACCTTCTCGGCGAGCCGCGCCAACAGTGCCACGCGGTTCTGTTCGATCTTGTTTGGTTCTTCTTTGAAGAGCCGCGACACTTCGCGCAACACGTCGACGAAGGCCGGCCGCCCGAAGCGCGAGTCCTTGGGGAAATAGGTACCGCCCCACACCGGCTCGGCATTGGGCGTGAGAAACATCGTCAACGGCCAGCCGCCCTGCTCACCCAGCAGATGCAGCGCATTCATGTAGATCTGGTCGATGTCCGGCCGCTCCTCGCGATCGACTTTGATGTTGACGAACAGCTCGTTCATCACGCGCGCGGTCGCTTCGTCCTCGAAGCTCTCATGCGCCATCACGTGGCACCAGTGGCAGGCGGCGTAGCCGACCGAGAGCAGGATCGGCTTGTTGTCGCGCTTTGCCGCGGCTAGCGCCTCCGGCCCCCACTGCCACCAGGCGACCGGATTGTGCGCGTGCTGCAGCAAATAGGGCGAGGTCGCGCCGGCGAGGCGGTTGGTGGTCATGACGGCAAGGATGCAGATGTGAAGGTCATGCAGCTCCGGGCGGGCGGAGCGCGATCATAGCGCCGATCGCGCGCGGTTGCCCACGCCGCGTGCGCGGCTGTCGGGACGGTCCGGCAATGCGAACTTGCTTCCCTCCGAGCGCGCCGGCCGTTAGGTTTCCGGACCCGTCGGGAGGTACCAGCATGAGGTCCGCGTTTTGCCGGTTCGCGCTTTGCGGGCTTGTTTTTCTTGCCGCCGCCGCGAGTGCAAGCGCCGCCGAGACGGTGAGCATCGGCGGATCGCAGGCCGTTTTGTTGCGGCCGGCGTCCCCGGTCGCCAGCGTGATACTGATGGCGGGCGGCGACGGCCGCATCGCAGCCGGTCCCGGCGGCATCATCGGCCGCCTCAAGAACAACCAGCTCGTGCGCACGCGCGAGGCTTACCTGGCGAGGGGCCTCGCCGTGCTGGTGGTCGATGCCGATGTGAACCTCGCCAAGGCGGTGGATTACATGGCGGCGATCAAGCGGCTGGTGCCGACCTCGGGGTTCCTGAGCGCGGCCTCCGGCAAGCCGAACGAAAACGTCGAGGCAATCCTCGGCACGCCCGACCGGCTGCCGAAGACGCTGATCATCCATCATCGCCAAGACGAATGCCGCTTCACGCAGCCGGCCGGTGTCGCGCCCTTCATTGCCTGGGCCGGCGGCAAGGCGCGCGTAGTCTGGCTCGATGGCGGCCAGGCGCAGGGCGATCCCTGCCAGGCCAAGTCGCATCATGGCTTTTTGGGGCTGGACGGCGAAGTCGTCGCGCACGCCGCTGCGTTCCGCTGAGGCTTACGCTTTCCCGGTTGCCCGCCGCCACACCGTGCGGTAGAGGCCAAGCTCGGTGAAGCCGCCGTCGACCGGCAGATCGATGCCGGTGAGGAACGAAGCCTCCTCGCTCGCAAGAAACATCACCGTCTGCGCGACGTCTTCCACGCTGGCGCCGCGCCCGAGCGGCGTCACCGCCACCATGGCGTCGACGAAGCTCTGCGAGCCCGCCGTCATGTGCGTCTCCAGGATGCTCGGATGCACCGCGTTCACCCGAATGTTGGACTCGGCATATTCCATCGCCGCCGCTTTGGTCAGCCCGCGCAGGCCCCATTTCGCCGCGCTGTAGGCGGCGGCGAAGTGGCCGTTGATGCCGGCGGTCGAGCCGATATTGACGATGGCGCCGCCGCCCGCCGCCTTCATCAGCGGCGCCGCGGCGCGGATGCCGAGAAAGCAGCCGGTGAGGTTGACGCCGAGCACGCGGTCCCATTGCTCGCGCGTGGTGTGGGCGATATCGATGCCGCGCAGCGAGACGCCGGCATTGTTGACCAGCACGTTGAGGCCGCCGAATTTCTGCTGCGCGAAGGCAGCGGCGTCGTCCCAATCCTTTTCGTTCGCCACGTCGAGCTTGCGGAATTCGCAAATGCCGCCGGCCGTGCGGATGTCCTTGGCCAGCGCCTGGCCTTCATCCTCCACCACGTCGCCGATTACGACCTTGGCGCGCGCCTGCGCGAACATCCGCGCCTCCGCCGCCCCCTGCCCGCGGCTGCCGCCGGTGATGAGAACGGTCTTGTCCTTGAAACTCGGCTGCACGGCTTTCCCCATTATTGCTCAGACATCCACCTTGCCACGGCCGCGCCCGCTGCGTAAGCGAGAGGCCCATGGAGCCCGACGATCAGGAAACCGAGAGCGAGCGCCGCACCACCAACATCGTGCTGCTGGTGGCCGCTATCCTCATCGTCGGCGGCGGCATCTGGCTGGTGAACGCGCTGGTCGACGCGCGCAAGAGCGAGGAATGCATGGAATCCGGCCGGCGCAATTGCGCGCCGATCAGCCTGCCCGAGCGCGATAGAAACTAGCCGCTACTGCACCTGGATATTGGCGCGTTTGACCACGTCTGCCCACTTGGCGATTTCTTTTTTCACCATCGGCTCGATATCGGCGAGCGGCGTCGTCATCGGCACGCCGGCGTCTTTCTTGATGCGTTCCTGCACCGACGGATCGGCGACGGATTTTGCGATCGCCGCGTGCAGCTTGGCGATGATCGCTGGCGGCGTCTTTTTCGGCGCCCAGATGCCGAACCAGACATAGTTCTGATAGCCCGGCACCGTTTCGGCAATCGTCGGCACGTCGGGCAACAGCGGCGAACGCTCGGTGCTGGTGACGCCGAGCGCGCGCACCCGGCCGCCTTTGATCTGACCGAGCGCGCTCGACAGATTGTCGATGAACACCGGCGTGCGGCCCGAGATCACGTCGGTATAGGCGGGCGCGGCGCCGCGATAAGGCACGTGCGTGAGATTGGTGCCGGTCATCAGCTTGAACAGCTCCATCGACAGATGCTGGCCGCTGCCATTGCCGGCGGAGGCGAAGTTGATCTCGCCGGGCTTGGCCTTGGCCATGTCGATGAGCTCTTTCACCGAATGCGCCGGGAAATCCTTGTTCACCACCAGCACGAACGGAAATTCCGCCATCATGCCGACCGGCGTGAAGTCGCGGATCGGATCGTAGTTCAGCGTTTTGAACAGGCTCGGGTTCACCGCCATGTTGGCGGTGAGGCCGGTGACCAGCGTGTAGCCGTCGGGCGCGGCCTGCGCCGCCGCGACCGTGCCGACCACGGTGCCGGCGCCGGTCTTGTTTTCGACGACGACGGTCTGGCCGAGCTCCTTCGCCAGCGGCTCCGAGACAATGCGGGTGATGATGTCGGTGCCGCCGCCGGGCGGCTGCGGCGCGATGATCGCTACTGCGCGGGTCGGATAGTCCTGAGCGATGACCGGAGCGGAAGCCAGGCCGATGGTGGCAAACGCCACGGCAAGCGCCGCGGTATGAAAGTGATTGAACATTTGTTCTTCCCTGATTTTCGTTTTTACGCGCGTCCCGCGCATTATTGCAGGCGGCGGTCGGGCGTGTCTATCGAGGCTCTGCTGTTGTCGTCCTGGCCAAGGCGCGCAGGACTTTCGTTCGCAGGGAAGACCAGAGGCATTCTCAATTTGTCATGCCCGGGCTTGACCCGGGCATCCATGATGCATCTCCGATGGCGATAACCTTACGTAAGGCCGCACTTGTTTGGCGGCCTCATGGATTGCCGGGTCAAGCTCGGCAGTGACGGCGCAGAGTTTGTCCCTAAGCGCTCGATGTCAAATGTATCTGCGCAGCGTCGGCAGTGCGTGTTCGACGCAGGCACGGCCTTCCGCGACGGCCTCGGGCGCGCGATGAAACTCCATCAGTCCAATATCGCGCAGCCTTGGCATCAGCATAATGTGCGGTGGTTCTCCGGCCAGCCGCGCGCGCGTGATCTGATCCTGCATGATGTTGATCGAGTTCGCGAGCACATCGAAATAGCCGGGGCTCGCCGGCGCCGGCTGCAACAATTTCGGCGCAATCGCCGAGGCCTGTTCTCTGAGCCCGGCGGGCACCTGGCTGAGCAGGCGGCGCACGAAGTCCGGCGGCATATGGGTCATTGCGCGAATGCTGCGCTTGGTCGCGCGCGCTTCGAAAGGCTCGACAATATCGCCGTTGATATTGACCGCGATCACGATGTCGGCGCCGAGCGCGCGGCAAGCCGACACAGGCACCGGGTTGACCAGACCGCCATCGACCAGCCAGCGATCGTCATGGCGGGCAGGACTGAAAATGCCCGGAAGCGAGATTGACGCGCGCACCGCCGCGTCGATCGGGCCTTCGCGCAGCCAGACCTCGCGGCCGGTTTCGAGATCGGTGGCAATCGCGGCAAAGGGCTTGTCGCACGCTTCAACTTTGCCGGCAATTTTCAACCTGTGCAGAAGCTTGATGATCTGGGCACCATTGATCAATCCGCCGCCGGTCAGGCGCACATCGAGCAGGCCAACGATTTTGCGCAGCGTGAGGGCCTCGGCAAAGTCCTTCAAGGCCGCGAGCCGGCCGGTCACATAGGCGGCGCCGACGAAAGCGCCGATGGAGGAACCGCAGACGACGTCGGGTTCAATTCCGGCGTTATGGAGCGCTTCGAGAATCCCGATATGCGACCAGCCGCGCGCCGATCCGCTTCCAAGCGCTATGCCAATGCGTGGGCGGGCCATTGGGATTCCTTGATGCAAGACCCAACCGCCAGCGTGGGGCTTGCCCAGTGTTTATAGGTGCTGCCGACAATCGCCGGAAGGCGGTACACCCGTGCGCCTGAGCGCAGCCCGTCTGCCCCTTGACCCACCCTCCCGCCGGCGCTCACCTGCGCCGCGATGCCTGACCGCCCCACCATCTTCGCCCTCTCGTCCGGCCGTCCGCCCGCGGCCATTGCCGTCATCCGCATTTCCGGCCCGCGCGCGGGCGAGGCGCTCAAAGCGCTCGCCGGCAAAATCCCCGAGCCGCGCAAGGCGGCGTTCGCCCGCCTGCGCGATCCGCAAACGCTGGAGCCGATCGACGAAGCGCTGGCGCTGTGGTTTCCGCAGCCTTCGAGCGAGACCGGCGAGGATGTCGCCGAGCTGCAATTGCACGGCGGTCGCGCGGTGATCGCGGCGACGCTTGCGGCACTGTCGCGCCTTGAGGGCCTGCGCCCGGCCGAGGCCGGCGAATTCACCCGTCGCGCTTTCGAGAACGGCAAGCTCGATCTGACCGCGGTGGAAGGCCTCGCCGACCTAGTGATGGCCGAAACCGAAGGCCAGCGCCGCCAGGCGCTGCGGCAGATGCGGGGCGCGCTGCGCGCGCGCACCGAGGCCTGGCGCGAGCGGCTCATCCGCGCGCTGGCGCTGATCGAGGCGCGCATCGATTTTTCCGACGAGGCCGACGTGCCGGAGGATCTGATCGCCCCGGCGCTGGCGATCGCGCGCGAGCTGGAGGGCGAGATCGCCGCCGCGCTCGCCGATGACAAACGCGGCGAGCGGCTGCGCGAGGGCATGGTCGTCGCCATCGCCGGGCCGCCCAATGCCGGCAAGTCGACTTTGCTCAACCGCATCGCGCGCCGTGAAGCGGCGATCGTCTCGCCTTTTGCCGGCACCACCCGCGACGTGATCGAGGTGCACCTCGACCTCGAGGGCTGGCCGGTGACCCTGCTCGACACGGCCGGCATCCGCGACAGCGACGACCCGGTGGAGCGTGAGGGCGTGCGGCGTGCGCGCGAGCGGGCGGCGGCGGGCGACCTGGTGCTGTGGGTGGTGGATGCGGCGGAAGCTGATGACACCTCCCCCGTCATTCCGGGGCGCCGCCATAAGCGCGTTTACGCGCGTCTTCGACGCGCTATGGCAGCGAACCCGGAATCCATAACCCCTGCCCCGCCGACTTGGCTGATCCGCAACAAAATCGACCTGGTTATGGCATCGCGAAGAAATGAACTACGAAGTAAAAGTATTCGTAGAGATGAATCTAAAGCGCGAACTAATGAGACCTTAGGCAACGTGGTTAACAAAAGGTTAACGCCAAGTAATGAATCTTGCTCCACATTTGGTGAACAAGAGTTCAATCTTTCGGCGGCTTCGGGTGAGGGCTTTGAGACCCTTCTAACCGCCCTCGCCCGCCACGCCGAAGGCTTTTTGGCCGGGGCCGAGCCGGCTTTAGTTACCCGTGAACGCCACCGGCGGACGCTGGAGGATGCCCTGGCGGCCTTGCGGCGGGCGCTGAAGCCTGAACTGGCCGGTCGCGAGGATCTGCTGGCCGAGGAGCTGCGCGTCGCGGCCCGCGCGCTCGGGCGCCTCACCGGGCGGGTGGATGTGGAGGATATCCTGGACGTGATCTTCCGCGACTTCTGCATCGGCAAGTGACGGTCGGTCCGCTTCCGAGGATCGGGTCGTCGCGGGCCGAGTAAGGCTCATCGGGCCCGACGAATCGCCAGAGGACTAGTATCTGGATACCAGTTCAGGGCGATGTTTCACGTGAAACATTTCGCAAAATCGCGATTTCTTTGACCCGCCCTGCCCGCTTCGGTACATACCCGCCGCATGGACGGATGCGATGTCATCGTCATTGGCGGCGGCCATGCCGGCTGCGAGGCCGCGGCCGCTTCCGCGCGCATGGGCGCGAAAACGGCGCTGGTGACGCACCGATTCGCGACCGTCGGCGCCATGTCCTGCAATCCGGCCATTGGCGGGCTCGGCAAAGGCCATCTGGTGCGGGAAATCGACGCTCTGGACGGCCTCATGGGCCGCATCGCCGACGCTGGCGGCATCCAATTCCGCGTGCTGAACCGCCGCAAAGGCCCGGCCGTGCGCGGCCCGCGCGCCCAGGCCGACCGCAAACTCTACGCCCAGGCCATGCAGGCCGCGATCCGCGCGACGCCCAATCTCGAAGTGATCGAAGCCGAAGCCGACGACCTCGTTCTCAAGGATGCCCACGTCTGCGGCGTCAAATTCCCCGATGGCCGCGAAATTTCTGCAGCTGCAGTGGTGCTCACCACCGGCACTTTTTTGCGCGGCCTCATCCATATCGGTGAAAAGAAAATTCCTGCCGGCCGCGTCGGCGAAGCGCCGGCAATGGGGCTTTCAACGACGCTCGAACGCGCAGGCTTTGCGCTCGGCCGCTTGAAGACCGGCACGCCGCCGCGTCTCGATGGCCGAAGCATCGATTGGTCCGCGCTCGAGATGCAGCCCGGCGACAATCCGCCGGAACCGTTTTCTGTACTCACATCACGCATT
Organism: uncultured Pseudomonadota bacterium; assembly: GCA_963710705.1. GTDB lineage: Bacteria > Pseudomonadota > Alphaproteobacteria > Rhizobiales > Xanthobacteraceae > Pseudolabrys. The sequence continues at coordinate 681,023 of CAVQBI010000002.1, read as the reverse complement.
ACGAACCCGCAAATCGAATGCGGCATTACGCGTACAGTTTCCCAGACGCACGAAATCATTCGCGCCAATGTGCATCGCTCGCCAATGTATTCGGGACAGATCGCCAGCCGCGGTCCGCGCTATTGTCCTTCGATCGAAGACAAGATCGTAAAATTCGGCGAGCGCGACGGACACCAAATATTTTTGGAACCGGAAGGCCTCGACGATCACACCGTTTATCCGAACGGCATTTCGACGTCGCTGCCGGAAGAGGTGCAGCACGCATTGGTCGCGACAATTCCCGGATTGGAGCGCGCGCGATTCATCCGGCCCGGCTACGCCATCGAATATGATTTCGTCGATCCGCGCGAACTGAAAGCCACACTTGAGACGAAACGTCTGCGCGGATTGTTCTTGGCCGGCCAGATCAACGGCACCACAGGCTACGAAGAGGCTGCGGCACAAGGACTTCTTGCAGGTCTCAACGCGGCGGCGCTCGCCGGAAACAGCGATGACATCGTGCTTGATCGTGCGCAGGCATACATCGGCGTGATGATCGACGATCTCGTCACGCGCGGCGTCAGCGAGCCGTATCGTATGTTCACGTCGCGCGCCGAATATCGTTTGCAGCTACGCGCCGACAATGCCGATCAGCGTCTGACGCAAAATGGAATTGCGATTGGATGTGTCGGCGCTGAGCGTACGCAATTCCATGCGAAGAAAAGTTCAGCGCTGAAAGACGCGCGCGAATTTGCCAACTCAGTTTCGCTCACGCCGAAGGAAGCGGAGCGTCACGGCGTGTCGCTCAATAAAGACGGACAACGGCGCACGGCGTTCGAAATGCTGTCGTACCCGAACATCGCGATCGCGGACCTCGCAAAAATCTGGCCGCGCTTCGGCGAGCTCGACGCGAAGATTGTCGAGCAGATCGAGATCGACGCGAAGTATCAAGTTTATCTTTCGCGTCAGGCGGCGGACGTCGCCGCGTATCGGCGCGACGAGAATTTCACGTTGCCCGACGATTTCGATTACGCGGCGCTGCCGGGACTGTCGAACGAAGTGAAACAGAAACTGCAAATGCATCGTCCGCGCACCATCGGACATGCCAGCCGCATCGATGGCGTGACGCCGGCGGCGTTGACGCTGCTCGTTGCGCATGTGAGGCGCGGAAAAAAACCGGCCGCGAAAAGCGCGTGAGCAAACGCGGGCAGGGCGCGCTCGATCTTACCGCCGATAAAGCGCGCGCTTTGCAGCTCACCCCCGTTTCACGTGAAACGGAAAAGCGCTTGGACATGTTCGTAGAAGCACTGTTGCTCTGGCAGCGAACAACGAATTTGATTGCGTCTTCTACCGTTGCTCGGATCTGGACGCGGCATATCGCCGACTCGCTCCAGCTCATCGACCTAGCGCCGGCGGCGAGGGTGTGGGTGGACTTCGGAGCGGGTGCTGGCTTTCCCGGAATTCCAATTGCATGCGCGCTTGTGGATAAGTCGGGTGCCGTTGTCCATCTCATTGAAAGCAATGGAAAAAAGGCAGCGTTTTTGCGCGAGGCGGTGCGCCTCACCGGTGTGCCGGCGCAAGTGCACCAGAAGCGCGCCGAGAAATTTGGGGAAAGCTGCAAGGAAACGGTGCATGCCGTGACGGCCAGAGCTTTGGCACCGTTGAAAACCCTGTGCGATCAGGCATTTCCTTTGATCGCGCGCGGCGCAGTCGGAATCTTCCCGAAGGGACAAGATGTAGATGCTGAATTGACTGAGGCCGCTAAATATTGGAGCATCGAAGGCCAAAAAGTGCCCAGTAAGACGAGTCCGGAAGGCTGCATCGTCGTTATCCGCGGCCTTCATGCTCGTAGAAGCCCCGAAACTCGGCCCTGACGACCCGAAATTCGCCTCCGAGGACCCCTCGAACCGGACATCCCCATGACTGACGCGCCCCCAACCGACAAAGCCCTAGACCCCCAAGTCATCCCCTTGAAGCCGGCCATCCGGGGCGAGGCCGGGCGTCCGCGGGTGCTGGCCATCGCCAACCAGAAGGGCGGGGTCGGCAAGACCACGACCGCCATCAACCTCGGCACCGCGCTCGCCGCCATCGGCGAGCATGTGCTGATCGTCGACCTCGACCCGCAGGGCAACGCCTCGACCGGGCTCGGCATCGAACGCCGCGCCCGCCGCACCTCGACCTACGACGTGCTCACCGGCGCGGCGCCGATGCGCGACGCGGTGATCCCGACGGCGGTGCCGCAGCTCTTCATCGCCTCCTCGACGCTCGATCTCTCCGGCCTCGAGCTCGAGATCGGCCAGGCGCGCGACCGCGCCTTCCGTCTGCGCAGCGCGCTCAACGCACTCAACAGCGGCGAGCGTGCTTACGATTTCACTTACGTGCTGGTCGACTGTCCGCCGTCGCTCAATCTACTCACGGTCAACGCGATGGCCGCGGCCGACTCCATCCTGGTGCCGCTGCAATGCGAATTCTTCGCGCTCGAAGGATTGTCGCAGCTGATGAAGACGGTCGAGCAGGTGAAGACCACGCTCAATCCGAAACTGTCGATCCACGGCATCGTGCTGACGATGTACGACTTCGCGCAATAATCTCGCCAACCAGGTGGTCGCCGACGTGCGTCAGCACATGGGCCGCAAGGTCTACGACACGGTCATTCCGCGCAACGTGCGCATCTCGGAAGCGCCGTCGTATGGCAAACCGGTGCTGGTCTACGATTTGAAATGCGTCGGCAGCGAAGCCTACCTGCGCCTCGCCACCGAAATCATCCAGCGCGAGAAAGAGCTGAAGGCGAGTTGAGTTTTATCCCTCCCCCGAAGCGGGAGGGTGGCAGCGTAGCGAGCCGGGTGGGGTCGCGTCCGATCGAGAGTAAACCCCACCCCGATCCTCGCGGTGCTCGGATCGACCCTCCCCTTGCAGGGGAGGGATCAAGAAAGAAGCGACAGAGAATACGGAAAGGCATAGCGTGGCGAGAGGTTCAGGAGCGGCGGCGATGGCGGATCATTCGCGCTTGGGACGCGGCCTGGCCTCGCTGATCGGTGAGGTCGGCGAGGAAAGCACGGCCGCGTCCGATTCCGGGCGCAAGCCGCGGCGCGCGCCGATCGAGAACCTCAGGCCCAATCCGCGCAACCCGCGCAAGAATTTCACCGAAACCGAACTGGCCGAGCTTGCCAGTTCGATCAAGGAGCGCGGCGTCATCCAGCCGATCGTGGTGCGCGTCATTCCGGGCGAGCGCGACAATTTCGAAATCATCGCCGGCGAGCGGCGATGGCGCGCGGCGCAGCGCGCCGGCTTGCACGACGTGCCGATCGCGGTGGTGGAGGCAACCGACAAGCAGTCGCTCGAGTTCGCCATCATCGAGAACGTGCAGCGCGCCGATCTCAATCCGATGGAAGAGGCGGGCGGCTACGCGCAACTGATGGAGCAGCACGGCTATTCGCAGGACGAGCTGGCGCAGATCGTCGGCAAGAGCCGGCCGCATATCGCCAACACGCTGCGGCTGTTGAAGCTGGCGCCGCCGGTGCAGCATTTCGTGCGTTCCGGCAAATTGTCGGCCGGCCACGCGCGGCTCTTGGTCGGCGTGCCCGACGCCGAGCAGATCGCCTGGCGCGCGATGGAGCTCGACCTGAGCGTGCGCGCGCTCGAAGCCGAGATGCGCACCGACCGCGAGCGTCACGCAGTCCCGGAGCTGGGCAAAGCGGCGGCGCGATCGAAAGCCGGCAAGGACGCCGACACGCGTGCGCTGGAGAAGAAATTATCCGATGCGCTTGGGCTAGCCGTCAGCATCGAGCAGCGCGGCGACGGCGGCACGCTGCATATTAAGTACAAGGATTTGGATCAATTGGATGCGGTGCTGAGGAAGTTGGGGCGCTAGTTCCGGGGGTAGTGGCAAGCCCACGCTGGATGGAATATAATTTTATTTATGACGGCGAAAGCACTTAAGGACACACTGCTGCGCGTTGAAACTTGGCCTGAGCATGCACAAGACATGCTTGCCGAGTTCGCGCTCGAAATCGACCTAGAAATGCGCGAAGGCAAATATCATGCGACGCCGGCAGAGCTTGCCGGCATTGATCGCGGCCTGAAGGCGGCGCGTGAGGGTCGGTTTGCGACCGACGAGCAAGTTGAAGCGGTTATCGCCAAACACCGGCCGGCATGAAGGTTGTCTTCACGGAACACGCGCTGCGCGATCTTGACGAGATTCTTCTCCAGTACATTTCAGCAACTACCCAAACGTTTTTCGTTCGTTCGAAAAACGTCTTCGGACCATCGTGACACGTATCGGCACCTGGCCGGAAAGCGCGCAAGAAATCGATCAGCGGCAGACCGTGCGTAGCGTCCCATTCATCCGCTATCCATACAGACTTTTTTATCGAGTGCTGCCCGGCCGAGTTGAAGTCCTGCATGTCCATCATAGCGCGCGCGACGACGACTCGCGCATTGTTTGAACCCTTTCCCTGCAAGCATACTCATAGTAGGCCAGAGCCAAATTTGCGGAGATTTCCATGAGCGACGATCAAGGCAATAAGCCGAAAATGACTTATTCCACCCCGAGCAAGGTCATCCTGCTCGGCGCGGCGGCGACCGTGCTCTCCTTCATCAACATAACGGCGGGCGGCGAGGCGCAGCCGGCAGCCGTCCGCTTCCTGGAATACGCCTTCCTCACCGGCGGTCTAACCGCCCTCGCCGGCGGGCTTATCATGATGGTGAGGCAGAAGTGACCGCGCCGGTTCCGTCCTTTTAAATCCGGGCGAGCGCCCATTTCCGCCTTTTCACCCGTTTGCCCTCCCATTACTGTCGACGGAGCCGTTTTTATCGGCTTTGGGTTGGGTGAATGCGCCCCAGACGCGACGCTGCTCTCCACCTGCTGCGGCTGATGCTGGTGGCGTCGCTTTGCATTCCGGCAACGGTTTTTGCCTATGCCAGCTGGGTCGCCTACCGCAACGCATTTGCCCATGCCGACGAGCAATTGTCGGCGCGGCTTAACGTCATCTCCGAGCAGGCTCTCAAGATCTTACAATCGGTCGATCTGACCTTTGCCTCCGTCGAGGCCTTGACCGCCGGGATGTCCGACGACCAGATCAAGGCCGTCGAGCAAGACCTGCACGGCAAGTTGAGCCAGCTTGAAAAGGCACTGGTCGCGGTCGATGGCATTCTGGTGATCGACCGCAACGGCAAGACGCTGGCGTCGTCGGCGATCTACCCAATTCCGCCGACCGTCGGTGTTGCCGACCGCGACTACTTCCTCGCGCAGAAAGACCACGATGCCGGCACCTATGTCGGCGCAGTCTTGCATCCGCGCGTCCGCAACGAGGATTTCTTCGGCGTCAGCCGCCGCCGTGCCGGCGCCGCCGGCGAGTTCGCCGGAATCATCATGGTGTCGGTGACGCCCAAGGTGTTCACCGAATTCTACCGGGAACTCGCCGCGAACGATGGCGGCGGCTTCTCGCTCGCCCGCAGCGACGGCGCGATTCTCGCTCGTTATCCGCCGGCGCCCGGGGGAATCACGCGCTTCGGACCGCAAAGCGGATTTGTGATCAATGTCGCGAGATTTCCCGAGGGCACCATCGTCACCACCGATAATTCGATCGACGGCGTCCAGCGCCGTATCGGCTTTCGCAAGTTGGGCTATGCCAATTTGTATGTCTCCGACGGGCTGAGCACCCGGTCGATCTATGCAGGGTGGGTTCACTCGCTCGTCCCGCATCTCTATTTCGGCATTCCCGCCACCATCGTGCTGTTCAGTCTCGTGATGATGACCATGCGCCGGACGCGTGAGTTCTACGCCGAGGGGGCGCGGCGCGAGCAGGCCGAGCAGGCGTTGCGGCAGTCGCAGAAGATGGAGGCCGTCGGCCAATTGACCGGCGGCGTCGCGCATGACTTCAACAACCTGTTGACCATCATCATCGGCAATATCGGCATCGCCAAGCGCGGCGTGGTGGAGGCGCGGGCGGAACGTGCGCTCAATAACGCGCTCATCGGCGCCGAGCGGGCCGCGCAACTGACGCAACGCCTGCTCGCGTTCTCGCGCCAGCAGCCGCTCGATCCGAAGACGGTGGACGCCAACAAGCTGATCCTCAGCATGTCCGATCTGCTGACCCGCTCGCTCGGCGAGAACATCGCGCTCGAAACGATCAGCGGCGCCGGGCTGTGGAAAGTCGAGGCCGACGTTTCCGAACTGGAAGCGACGCTGCTCAATCTCGCGCTCAATGCACGCGATGCCATGCCGAACGGCGGCAAGCTGACGATCGAAACCAGCAACGCCTATCTGGACGACGAATATTGCCGCCACAACGCCGGACTCACGCCTGGCCAATACGTGCTGATCGCGGTGTCGGACAGCGGCGTCGGCATGTCGCCGCAGACGCTCGAGCGCGCGTTCGAGCCATTCTACACCACCAAGGAGACGGGCAAGGGCACCGGCCTGGGCCTGAGCCAGGTCTACGGCTTCATCAAGCAGTCGGGCGGCCACGTCAAAATCTACAGCGAGCCGGGGCAGGGCACGTCGATCAAACTCTATCTGCCGCGGCACGATGGCGAAGAGTTGACTTCCGCGCACGAAGTGCCGGCGTTGACGGGTACGGAGCAAGGACGCGGCGAGACCATTCTGGTGGTCGAGGACGACGAGGGGGTGCGCCAATACGCGTCCGAGATTCTTCGCGATCTCAATTATCAGGTCATCGAGGCGAAGGACACAGAAAGCGCGTTGCGCTTGCTGAATGCCGACAAGACATTTGACCTGCTGCTGACGGACGTGGTGCTGCCGGGCAAGAACGGCCGTGAGCTCGCCGACGAGGTCGTGCGGCGTTACCCGGGCGTCAAAGTGGTTTTCATGACCGGTTATTCGCGCAACGCGATCGTGCATCAGGGCCGGCTCGACCGCGGCGCCGAGCTGATTTCCAAGCCGCTGATCGAGGCCATCGTGGCGCGCAAAATCCGCCAGGTGCTCGACGGGTCCTGATCGTTCTGAGCGTCCTGGTGCTGATGGGCCGGATCCAGTCGCCGAAGCGGCCGGTCAGTGCTGGAACGGCAGGTGCTTCTGCTCGACCAGAGCGTCGAGCGTGAAGGCATTCGGGCAATATTTGCGGAATTGCGCCGCCGCGCTGCCTTTGGCCAGCTCGTGCTCGCAGCGGCCTTTGCTGCGGCAGGCACTGCACAGCCGCTGCAAGTCGCGCATGGTGGCGGGGTCTGATTTTGCGATGGCGGCGGCATCGAGACCGAGCGCCGCCAGCATTTTCTGCAACAGGTCGGCGGCGCGCGGCCCTTTGCTCACGACGTCGCGCAACTCGCTCACTGAAATACCGAGATCGTGGGCGACCTGCTGCACCTCATCCGGGCTAGTCCGCCAGAATGCGCCATTAGCGCGGCCGCGGTGGCGGTTGACCCAGTCGGCAATGGCGCTAAAAACGGTGTCGGCCGTCGGGCGGGCCGGCTTCTGAACATCGATGTCGTGCATCGCGCCCTCCATAGCGAAGTTCGGAACTCTCTCGCATGGATCGGGCTGGGATCGATTGCGCTAGATCAAACCGCGGCGAAGCCGCCCATTCCCGCTAGTCGCTGTCGTGCGGCTCGGCTTGCGCGCGCATGCGCTCGGTCTCGTTGATCGTGTCGATCATGACCTGGAAGGCGCTGGCGGCCTTGGCCGGCGACTTGCTGCGCGCCTTGGTGCGCCGCGTTTTGCCGCGCCTGGCCTTCTCGGCCTTTTTGGCCCTCTTGACCCGCGGCCGCTTGGCGCGCTTGACGGACTGCGCCTTCGACTTTTTGCGAGGTTTCTTGGCCATGGAACACCCAGTCTATGGAGCATAAGCGCAGCCGGCGGCGCGCGCCAGCAGGCTGGAAGTCGCCCCCCGCCGCCTGCTAAGGAATTCGCGCCAAACAGGGGAGGACCACCAGTGCCCGCGTCAATGCAAGGCGAAATGCTGCCGCACACCTACCGTTTCAAGCTCGGCGGATTCGAAGTCACGCCCATCATGGATAGTTACGTGATCCGGCCGGGGCTGACGCCGTCCTTCGGCGGCGAGGCGAAGGCCGACGAGGTCAAGGCGCTGGCCAAGGCCAACCGCATCGATTCCGACCGCTACTTCCATCCCTTCACTCCGTTGCTGGTCAACACCGGCAAGGAGCTGGTGCTGTTCGATACCGGCAACGGCTCGCTGAGCGCCGAATACGAGCAGATGAAGGGCCGCTTGCCGCCGGGCAATCTGGTCGCGCGCATGGGGCAGGCCGGCTACAAGCCGGAAGACGTCGATGTGGTGGTGATCACGCACGGTCATCCCGACCATATCGGCGGCTTGAGCAAAGCCGGCCAGCCGGTGTTCCCCAATGCGCGCTACGCGTTCGGCGCCGCGGAATTCGATTTCTGGAACAAGGGCGAGAACGTGCGCGAGGCGCGCAAGTTCAACCGCGAGCTCTACGTGAAGATCGTGGTGCCGCTCGCCAACCACGCCACCATGATCAAGCCGGGCGACGAGGTGGTGCCGGGCATCCGCGCGGTCGACGCCTTCGGCCATTCGCCGGGTCTGCTCGCCTTCACCATCGAGAGCGAGGCCAGACGCATGATCAACTGGGCCGACACCGCCGGCCATTACGCGGTGTCGCTGCAACGGCCCGATCTCCACCTCGACGTCGACGACGACAAGGAAAAGGCGGCGGCCAGCCGCAAGCGCATCTTCGATATGGTGGCGACGGACGGCCTGCTGGTGGCGGGCTTCCATATGATGCCGTTCCCCGGCCTCGGCTATGTCGAGCGCGCGGGCTCAGCCTATCGCTGGGTGCCGCACAGCTATCAGATGAGTTTGTAATATACCCCGTCGTCCCGGGCGACCGAGCGAAAGCGAGGGAGACCCGAGACCCATACTCCGCAGCCTGTCGAGAGCACACGGCGTATGGGTCCCCGCCTTCGCGGGGACGACAGATTTAACTCTCTCTTCGCCTGGCGCTCACTGCCAGCGCCAGCAGCGTCCGCTGCGCGATCGTCTCGGCGAGCGGCGCGTTGCGGCGCGCTTCAAGCGAGGCTTCGGCCAGTTGCGCCATGGCGCGCAGCAGCCGCGGTGCGCTCCAAGCGCGTAAGGCTTCGCCGACCAGCTTCTCGCGCGTGAAATGCACTGGCGGCGCGCCGCGCTTCATGGCGAATTCGGCGCTGTCGCCGCCATCGATGGCGAGCCGCATTTTGTGCAAATTCGCCACGTGGCGGATTGCCGCCGACACGATGGCAGCGGGCGAGGAGCCGCCGGCGCGCGCCTTGGCGAATTCGGTCTCGGTATCGCCGGTGCGTCCGGCAAACGCCGCATCGAGCACACCGTCGAGCGCCATCTCAGAGGCATCCGACACCACCGCCATCACATCGGCGAGCTCGATGCGCTCCTTGCCCTGGGCGTAAAGGATGAGCTTGCGGATCTCGTTGCGCGAGGCGAGCCGGTCGCCGCCGAGCAGGGGCAGCAGCATCGCACGCGCATCGGGCGCGATCGATTGATTTGCGGCGCGCAGCTCGTCGTCGATCAGCCGCGCCAGGTCGCGCTCGCCGTCGGCGTAACAGGGCAGCGCGACGGCAACTTTCGCTTTCTCGCACAGCGCGCGCAGCGGCGCCGACTTGCTCAAGTTTCCAGCCTCGATAATGACGCGGCAGTCGCTCGACGGCGATGCGAGCACCGGTTCGAGCGCGGCGGCAATGTTGCGCGCGCCCGCCTTCACCAGCACGGCGCGGCGGCCGCCGAACAGCGGCACGGTGTGCGCCTCCTCGATCAGCCGCGACGGATTGGCGGACAGCTCCTCGCCCTCGAGGCGAGCCAACGCAAACGGATCGTTGGGATCGTCCACCGACGCGCGCACCAAAGCGTCGACGCGCTCGCGCACCAGCCCGGCGTCCGGGCCGTAGATCAGCACGACCGGTTGATCGGGATCGGGCTTGGCGATGAAGCGATCGACGTCGGATGATTTGATGGCGGTCATGACACCTCTTAACCCTCTCCCCTTGTGGGAGAGGGTGGCGAGTTGCGAGCAATTGCGAGCAACGAGCCGGGTGAGGGGGTTATCGTCTCTCGTGAGGCACTAGCCCCCTCACCCGCCCTCGCTCGGCTTCGCCTCCGCTCGGGCACCCTCTCCCACCGGGGGAGAGGGAAAGCGAGGGCGCTGCGAAGCTTTACGACCCCGCCACGAAATAAGACGCCAGGCGCGACTTGATATTGTCGGCGATCACCTTGGCGGCGCGGTTCTCGGCATCGCGTTTGCCGCGCGCGGCGCCGAAACGCTGCTGCTGGCCGGGGATGTCGTAAGAGACGCGCGAGAACGTCTGTCCCGTCACCACGACCTTGCCGGTGGCGAGGTCGGTGAGAGTGTAGGTCGCGTCAATGCCCAAATTCTGGATCTCGGGCCGCGCAGTGGTGACGTCGACGATCACCTGCAGCTGCGAAGAGCTCAAACTGATGGTGAGCTGGTGCGTCGCGGTCCCTGGGTCGCCGCCGCCGGTGAGGTCGTATATCAGCTCGTTGCGCACGCCAACGCCGATGCGGGCAACCGGAGTGCCGTTCGGCGTATTGATCGGCAGCACGCGCACGCCAGCGAGCCGGGTGTCGAGCCCGGCGGTGTGCACCACGCTGCTGTCGCCGTACATCGGCTGGAAGCAGCCGGCGGTCAGGCCGGTCAGCGCAAAAACGGCCAAAAGGCGGGTCAGACGCAGGGTTTCAGGCCACCACATTGACGATCCTCTGCGGGACGACAATGACCTTTTTCGGGCTCTTGCCGTCGAGGGCCTTTTTTACCTCATCAAGGGTTAAAACGGCAGCCTCAATCTCGTTATTTGCGGCCGTGCGGGCAATTGTGACCTCGGCGCGCTTTTTGCCATTGACCTGGACCGGCAAGGTGATGGTGTTTTCTACCAGCAAATCGGCCTCCACCTGCGGCCAGGCCGCGGTCGATACGAGGTTTTTATGGCCCAGCGCCGCCCAGCATTCCTCGGCCAGATGCGGCATCATCGGGTGGAACAGCAGCACCAGGATGTCGCCTGATTCGCGCAGGGCCCAGGCGAAATCCGGGCTAGGGGCGGTCTCAGCGTCGCCGATGGCGTCTGACAGCGCATTGGCGCATTCGTAGATGTGGGCGACGCAGCGGTTGAAACGCAGCTTGGCGATGTCCTCGGAGACATTGGCCAATGCGCGGTGCGCCGCCTTGCGAACTTTTTGCGCTGCCGGACCAAACTCTTTGGGACGCGCGGTCGGCGCCTTGATGTCCGAGATTTCGCCGACCAGCCGCCACAGCCGCTGCACGAAGCGCCAGGCGCCCTGCACGCCTTCCTCGGTCCAGATCACGTCGCGGTCGGGCGGCGAGTCCGACAGCATGAACCAGCGCGCGGTGTCGGCGCCGTAGGCGGCGATGATGTCGTCGGGGTCCACCGTGTTCTTCTTCGACTTCGACATCTTCTCGATGGCGCCGATCTCGATCGGCTCGCCGGTCGTTTCCAGCACGGCCTTGCGTTGATCGCCGACCGTTTCGATTTTTACCTTGGCCGGCTCGACCCAGTCGCCGTTCTTGGCGCGATAAGTCTCGTGCACCACCATGCCCTGCGTGAACAGGCCGGCGAACGGCTCGTCCATGTTGACGTAGCCGCACTTGCGCATGCCGCGGGTGAAGAAGCGCGAATAGAGCAGATGCAAAATCGCGTGCTCGATGCCGCCGATATATTGGTTCACCGGCATCCAGGCGTTGGCGATGGCCGGTGTCGTGGCAGATTTTTCGTTCCACGGATCGGTGAAGCGGATGAAGTACCAGGACGAATCGACGAAGGTGTCCATGGTGTCGGTCTCGCGCCGCGCCGGTCCTGAGCATTGCGGACACTTGACGTCCTTCCAGGTCGGATGGCGGTCGAGCGGATTGCCCGGCTTGTCGAAGGTGACGTTCTCCGGAAGCGTCACCGGCAGATCGGCAGCCGGCACCGGCACCACGCCGCACTTCTCGCAGTGGATGATCGGGATCGGGCAGCCCCAATAGCGCTGGCGCGAAATGCCCCAGTCGCGCAGGCGGTAATTGACTTGGCGCTGCGCGACCGGCCGGTTGCCGCGCGTTTCTTTTTCCAGCCGCTTGGCGACTTCCTCTATCGCCCGCGCGATGGTCATGCCGTCGAGGAAGCGCGAATTGATCATTGTGCCGTCGCCGTCATAGGCGACATTGGTAATGACGAAAGTTTTCGGGTCTTGTCCCGGCGGGCAAACCACCGGCGTATTGCCAAGGCCGTATTTATTGACGAAGTCGAGGTCGCGCTGGTCGTGCGCCGGGCAGCCGAAGATGGCGCCAGTGCCGTAATCCATCAGAATGAAATTGGCGACATAGACTGGCAGCTTCCAGCTCGGGTCGAACGGATGCACCGCCTTGATGCCGGTGTCGAAGCCCATCTTCTCGGCGGTGTCGATCGCCGCCTGCGAGGTACCCAAATGGTGCGCCTGCTCGATGAACGCCGCGAGCTTTGGATTCTTTGCGGCGGCGGCCTTGGCCAGCGGATGATCGGGCGAAATCGCCATGAACTTGGCGCCGAACAAGGTGTCCGGCCGCGTGGTGAAGATCTCCAGCTCGCCCTCTTTATTCGGCGTGGTCGCCACATCGAGCATGAAGCGGATCAGCAGGCCTTCCGAACGGCCGATCCAGTTCTTCTGCATCAGCCGCACTTTGTCCGGCCAGCGGTCGAGCGTGTCGAGCGCTTCCAGCAACTCCTCCGAATAGTCGCTGATCTTGAACACCCACTGGAACAGGTCGCGCTGCTCGACCAGCGCGCCCGACCGCCAGCCGCGCCCGTCGATCACCTGCTCGTTGGCGAGCACGGTCTGATCGACCGGGTCCCAGTTCACCTTGCGGTATTCGCGCTTCACCAGCCCGGCCTTGAGGAAGTCGAGAAACATTTTCTGCTGGTGCTTGTAGTAAGACGGATCGCAGGTCGCGAGCTCGCGTGCCCAGTCGAGCGACAGCCCCATCGACTGCAGCTGCTTCTTCATAGCGGCGATGTTCTCGTAGGTCCATTTCTTCGGATGCACCTTGCCGGCCATGGCGGCGTTCTCGGCCGGCATGCCGAAGGCGTCCCAGCCCATCGGGTGCAGCACGTTGTTGCCCTTGGCGCGCATGAAGCGGGCGAGCACGTCGCCCATGGTGTAGTTGCGCACGTGGCCCATGTGGATGCGCCCGGACGGGTAGGGGAACATCTCGAGCACGTAGTATTTCGGGCGCGGGTCGTCGTTCGCGGTTGAGAAGATGCCGCGCTCGTCCCATACGCGCTGCCAGCGCTTCTCGGCCTCGCCGGCGTTATAGCGCTCTTTTTTTTGCGATTCGGCGGTCATTTGTGCGTCTTATTAAGGACCCAGAACAGGATAGGGAAGGGGCTCAGCCGTCAACGGGTGGCTTGACGGCAAGGCCCTGTTCGCTGGCATTAGAAGCATGACCGCTATCACCGACCCACCGTCCGGCCTTGCCCATGTCCGCGCCGAGATCGCGCGCGGAGCCCGCGAGGCGGGGCGCGATGCCGCCGAGGTGACGCTCATCGCCGTGTCGAAGACATTCGGCGCCGAGGCGATCGAGCCGGTGATCGCGGCCGGGCAGCGCGTGTTCGGCGAGAACCGCGTGCAGGAGGCCAAAGCCAAATGGCCGCCGCTGATGGCGAAGCACCAGGGCATCGAGCTGCATCTAATCGGCCCGTTGCAATCCAACAAGGCGAAAGAAGCGGTGGCGCTGTTCGACGCCATTCATTCGGTCGATCGGCCGAGCCTGTGCGAGGCTTTGGCGAAGGAGACTGCCAAGCAAAAGCGGCGGCCGCTCTTGTTCGTCGAGATCAACACCGGCGCCGAGGCGCAAAAGGCGGGCGTGCTGCCGCAAGACGCCGATAGCTTTCTGGCCGCCTGCCGCGACAAATATGGCCTGACGATTTCCGGGCTGATGTGCATCCCGCCGCTGGAAGAAGCGCCGGGCCCGCATTTCGCACTCACCGCCAAGATCGCGCGCCGCAACGGTCTGAAATTATTGTCGATGGGAATGAGCGCGGACTACATCACCGCGATTCAGCTCGGCGCCACGCATGTGCGCGTCGGCAGTGCGATTTTCGGGGCGCGGCCCGGCTAGAAGCGCCGCGGCGGATAGCCCGGCGGGCTCGCCGGCGGACCGCCGATCGAGGCATCGAGCGGCTTTTTCAGGAGACTTGAGCGCAACGCTTCGCCGCGCGCCGACGGCGGCGGCGGCACCGGCGCGGCCGGCATCGCGGGCGCCGCAGGTGCCAACGGCGCATCGAGCGGCGAGCCGTAGTCCGGCACGCCGTCTTCCTCGCTTGCGCGGTGACTCATGCTGGCGCTGCGCCAGCGCTCGATCACCGACGAAAGCAGATCTTTGTTGATGCTGTTGCCGGCGTCGGAGCGGGTATTGCCGGAGGCCTCGCTGTTCGGCCGCAGCGCCACCGGCAATTCCTGGAAGCGCATGCGCGTCGGCAGCGCGACGCCCGAACCGAAGGTGAACACTTCGCGCGTGCCGAGCGAGGGAATGAACGACAAGAGATTGGCGGCGGCATCCGACACCGCCGAGCGGATCAGCTCCTGATCGCGGTCGTTGGCAAGCCGCATGACGAAAAAGGTCGAGCACTGCGAGATGATGGTCGGGTCGATCTCCGCCGGCCGCTGCGTCACCAGGCCGAGGAACACGCCGTATTTGCGGCCTTCCTTGGCGATGCGCGAGAGCGCGCGGCGGGTCGGGCCGAAGCCGACTTTCTTGTCGGCCGGCGCATAACGGTGCGCCTCCTCGCAGACGAACAGCAGCGGCGCCACGCCGTCGCTCCACAGGCCGAAGTCGAAGGCCATGCGGCACAGCACGGAGACGACCGAATCCACCACCTCGGCCGGGAAGCCGGCGAGCTGCATGATGGTCATCGGGTTGTTTTGCGTCGGCAGCCGGAACAGGTTGCCGAGAATTTCCGCCATGGTGTCGCCGCCGATGTTGGCGTTCTCGAACATGAAGGCGTAGCGCGGATGATTGCGGAAGGTCTGAATGCGCCCGATCAGCTTGTGATACATCATGCGCGAGTTGCGGTTCTCGAGCTTGCCCATGCGCTCGTCGAGCAGTGTGATCAGGTCCTCGATGCGGTAGGGCACCGGCGTGTCGGCGGTGAAGCCGACGTCGCGCGGATCGCGCCGCTTGCTCAGCGTGCTCTGCGAATTCTGCCGGTATTGCAGATAGGCGGATTTGGCGAGCGGAATGACTTCCGAGAGGATTTCGATCTCCTCGTCGACGCCGGGGCGGCCGCCGAAGAAGACGTCGATGGTTTCTTCGAAATTGAACAGCCAGAACGGCAAACGCAAATTACGCGGCGTCAACACCTGCGCCTTGTCGCCGAAGCACTTGGCATATTCGTTGTGCGGATCGACCAGGAAGATGCGCAGGTTCGGCCGCGAGTCGAGAATCTTTTGCAGAATGATGGCGACGCCGCTCGACTTGCCGACGCCGGTGGCGCCCAGGATGGCGAAGTGGCGGCTGACCAGCTGGTCGATGTCGATGTGCACCGGAATTTCGGGATTTTGCTGCAGATCGCCGATGTGCGCGCGGTCGGCGTCGGCGAGGCCGTAAACAGTGCGCAACGCGCTGTCCGGCAAAAGCTGGGCCTCATCGCCGATATTGGGATATTCGGTGACGCCGCGTTGAAAGCGCGCCTTGCCGTTGTCGCTGCGCAACTCGCCGATCAGGTCGAGCCGCGCCACTTTGCGGTAACTCGGCGTCCCGCCGGTCGCGCCGGCTGCGGCGAAGGGCTGCTCGCCGACTTCGGTGATCAAGCCGATGATGACGGACTTGTCCGTCAACAGGCCGACGAATTTTCCGACCGTTGCCTCTTCGGCGGCGCGCGCGTTGAGCTCGACGCTCGCCTGCGCGCCGGTGACGGTGGCTACACGTCCGATCGTTTCGGACGGCGCCGGTGCACGCGCGTTTGTAGTGGCCGCAAGATCCATGATCGCCCCTGTCGCAAACCGTCTTCTTATCGGGCGCCACGCTGACACACGGCACCGGTTGACATGGGTATCATCGAAGCAATTCCGTCCCGTTAACACGGCATATATTCGTCGAGCGGTCACGGGCCGTGCTTAATTAATGGTTGCCTATTGCAGTAAGTTTTGATCAACCACGATATTCCGCTGGATTCCCTCATGCGTTCCTTCGTCCCCATTTCCGTTGAACAAGCCGGCCGCGCCTTTACGCGCTGGGATGCACTTGCCATCCTGCTCACGCTCGGATTGTTGGTTTTTCTAGGCGAGGCCAGCCGCCACTTGCTGCAGCCGCTGGCGGAATTGCAGCAGGCGCCGGTCTCGCTCGATCCGCATCATCTGCCGGAATACGCCGCACGGACCACCCTGCGCATGCTGGTGGCCTTGGCGCTGTCGCTGGTTTTCACGTTCACCTACGCGACCGCGGCCGCCAAGAACCGGCGGGCCGAAGTTTTGCTGGTGCCGCTGCTCGACATTCTCCAGTCGGTGCCGATCCTCGGCTTCATCTCGGTGACGGTCGTGTTTTTCATGTCGCTGGCGCCCGGCCGGGTGCTGGGCGCGGAATTCGCCGCTATTTTCGCGATCTTCACCAGCCAGGCCTGGAACATGGCCTTCAGCTTCTACCAATCGCTGCGCACGGTGCCGGTCGAGCTGACCGAGGCCTCGCGCACCTTCCGGCTGTCGAGCTGGATGCATTTCTGGCGCGTGGAAGTGCCCTTCGCCATGCCGCAGTTGATCTGGAACATGATGGTATCGATGTCGGGCAGCTGGTTCTTCGTCGTCGCCTCGGAAGCGATCAGCGTCGGCAACACCACCGTGACGCTGCCGGGCATCGGCGCCTATCTCGCGCTGGCCATCGAGCAGAAGAATCTCGCCGCGGTGGGCTGGGCCATCGGTGCGATGCTGATCGTCATCTTGCTTTACGACCAGTTGTTGTTCCGCCCGCTGGTGGCCTGGGCCGACCGCTTCCGTTTCGAGCAGCAGACCGGCGTCGCGCCGCCGCAGTCGCTGGTGCTCGACGTGCTGCGCCGCTCGCGCATCGTCGCAACGCTGGTCGTGCCGCTGTCGCGGCTTTGGCAGCGCAGCTATCAACTGCCGATGCTTGCCCACGTCGCCGGCGCCGCTCCAGCCCAACTTTCCGGAAAAGGTTCGCGCTGGGGCGACCGCGTGTGGATCGGCATCGTCGTCATCGGCTGCGCTGTCTGTCTTTGGGAGGTCGGACAGTTCGTCGCCGTCAATATCTCATTGCCGGAAGCGGCCAAAGCCAGCTTGTTCGGCCTGGCCACGCTCACGCGCGTCATCGTCTTGATTGCGCTCGCCAGCATTATCTGGGTACCGATCGGCGTCATGATCGGGACACGGCCGCGGCTCGCGCAACTGATTCAGCCGCTCGTGCAATTCCTCGCGGCGTTTCCGGCCAACGTGCTGTTTCCGGTCGTCGTGGTGGCGATCGTTGCGTTCCGCCTCAATCCCAACATCTGGCTCAGCCCGCTGATGATCCTAGGCACGCAGTGGTACATTTTGTTCAACGTCGTGGCCGGCGCGATGGCGATCCCGTCGGAGATGCGCGACGTCGGCACCAACCTGCAGGTTGGCGGCTGGCTGTGGTGGAAGAAGATCGCTTTGCCGGCGGTGTTTCCCTATTACGTAACCGGCGCCATTACCGCCTCTGGCGGCTCCTGGAATGCCAGCATCGTTGCCGAGGTCGCATCCTGGGGCGATACGCACCTGCGCGCCTACGGCCTGGGCGCCTATATTGCGCAAGCGACCGCGGCCGGCGACATGCACCGTGTCGTGCTTGGCATCGCGGTGATGAGCTTCTACGTAGTGATCGTCAACCGCCTGTTCTGGCGCCCGCTCTATTGGTACGCCGAGCAGAAATTCCGGCTTGGATAAGAGGTCAGAGTCATGAGCGACGCATTGCTCGAAATTCAGTCGTGCTGCCAGGCGTTCCCGAAGCCGGATGGTGAAGACCTCCTGGTCCTCAACGACATCAATCTCACGCTGAAGGAAGGCGAAATCGTCGGGCTGCTCGGCCGCTCCGGATCGGGCAAGTCGACTTTGTTACGGCTGATTTCCGGCTTGGCGCAGCCGATCTCCGGCCAGGTCAATTACCGCGGCAAGCCGGTCACCGGCCCGGCGCCCGGCATTGCCATGGTGTTCCAGAGTTTCGCGCTGTTTCCCTGGCTGACGGTGCTGGAAAACGTGCAGCTTGGTCTTGAAGCGCTCGGCCTGCCCGAGGCCGAAATCCGCCAACGCGCACTCGCCGGCATCGACCTGATCGGCCTCGACGGCTACGAGTTCGGCTTATCCGCGCGAATTGTCCGGCGGCATGCGCCAGCGCGTCGGCTTTGCCCGCGCGCTGGTCGTGCACCCAAATATTTTGCTGATGGACGAGCCGTTCTCAGCGCTCGACGTGCTTACCGCGGAAACGCTGCGCACCGACTTTCTCGATCTTTGGATGGAAGGCAAGTTGCCGATCAAGGGCGTGATCCTGGTGACGCATAACATCGAGGAAGCGGTGCTGATGTGCGACCGCGTGCTCGTGTTCTCGCGCAATCCCGGACATATCATCGACGAGATCAAGGTCGATTTGCCGCAGCCGCGCAGCCGTCTTGAGCCCGCCTTCCGCGATCTGGTCGAGCGCATCTACGTGGCCTTGACCGCGCGTCCGGCACCGGCGCCGCGGCTAGCGCCCGATCGCTTCCAAGGCATGGGCATCGACATGGAGCTGCCGCGGGTTTCGGCCAATGCGATGGCGGGCTTGATCGAAGCGGTCGCCGGCGAGCCGTACAACGGCAAAGCCGACTTGCCGGTGATCGCCAGTCAATTGCAGATGGAAGTGGACGATCTGTTTCCGGTCGCCGAAGCGCTGCAACTGTTGCGCATGGCCGAGGTCGAAGGCGGCGACATCAAGCTCACCGATATCGGCAAGCAGTTCGCCGGCTCCGGCGTCGACGACCGCAAGAAGCTGTTCCAGCGCCAGCTTCTCGCCTGCGTGCCTCTGGCCGCGCATATCCGCCGCGTGCTGCAGGAACGCGCCAATCACACGGCGCCGCGGAGCCGGTTCCGCGATGAGCTGCAGGACCACATGACTGCGGATTCGACCCTGCACACGTTGCGGTCGGTGGTCGCTTGGGCGCGTTTCTCGGAAGCTTTCGCTTACGACGCCCGCTCCGAGACCTTCAGCCTCGACAACCCGACGTAACGCTACGCGATGACGATCTTGGTGCGCGGGCCGAGGCGCGCCAGCAAGTGGCGAAGCGCCTTGAGATCGAGCGCGACGCAGCCGGCGGTCGGCGTAAAGTTTTCCCGCGCCGCATGAATGAACACCGCGCTGCCGCGGCCTTTCACGCGCGGCCGCGTGTTGTGATCGATCTCGACGATGAAATCGTAGAGGGTGTCGGCGCGCGCGAGACGGTCGGCATTGCTGTCCGGCGCAAGCTTGACCGGCCGATTGTAATGGCGGTCGGCCGGGTCCTCGCACCAGGCGTCGTCTTGCTTGATCGGCCGCGCCGGCAGCAGGGTCGGCGGACGCCGATGCCGCTCGGCGCGCCACCACAGCCGCTTGAGGCGGAACGTGCCGCGCGGCGTTGCGCCGTCGCCTTCGCGCTTGTTGGCCTTGATGCCGGCGCGGCCGAGCGCGACCGGCAACGCGAAAGGGCCCGCGCTCAGCCAGCCCTGGCGGGGATTGCCCGCCCGGCGGCGCACGGTCATTCGCGACAATGTGCATTTGCGCATAGGCGTTCGTCCGATTCGCTCTAAATACCAGTTCCCGCTTGCGCTTTTTGCCCTGAATGCTCTATTTCGCGCAAATATTGCAGTTGGGGCGTTATAAACTGCACGGAAGGGGCGGTTTTCCGCGATGGCCAACAAGCGCAGCATTCTGATCGTGGACGACGACGCCGAGCTGCGCCAGGCGCTGGTCGAGCAGCTCGCCTTGCACGAGGAGTTCGAGGCGGTCGCGGTCGACAGCGGCACCAAGGCGGTGCAGGCGGCCAAGGGCGGTCAGATCGATCTGGTGATCATGGACGTCGGGCTGCCCGACGTCGACGGCCGCGAGGCGGTGCGCATCTTGCGCAAGAACGGCTTCAAGGCGCCGATCATCATGCTGACCGGCCACGACACCGACTCGGACACCATCCTCGGGCTGGAGTTGGGCGCCAACGATTATGTCACCAAGCCGTTCCGCTTCGCCGTGCTGCTGGCGCGCATCCGTGCGCAGCTGCGGCAGCACGAGGCGAGCGAGGACGCCGTCTTCAATATCGGGCCCTACATGTTCCGGCCGTCGTCGAAACTGCTGCTCACGCCCAAAGGCAGCAAGGTGCGGCTGACCGAAAAGGAAACGGCGATCCTGCGTTACCTCTACCGCGCCGGGCAGAAGCCGGTGTCGCGCGAGACGCTGCTGCAAGAGGTGTGGGGCTACAATTCCGGCGTCACCACGCACACGCTGGAGACGCACATCTACCGCCTGCGCCAGAAGGTGGAGAAGGACGCCGCCGCGCCGCAGATTCTGGTGACGGAAGCCGGCGGCTACAAGCTGGTGCCGTGATCGTGAGCGCGCCTCGTACCACTCTCCGTTCATTCCCGCGCCAGCGGGAATCCAGAGTTACAAATTCCGCGTCATCAATTTGCTGCCCTGGGTCCCCGCTTGCGCGGGGACGAGCGGGTGTGTGATGGCCATCGAGGACGACATCGCGTTCTTCGAGAAAGTGCCGACGCTGGCTGCGCTCGGCAAGCAGGCGCTGCGCGTGCTCGCCATTGGCGCCGAGACGCGGCAACTGCAAAGCGGCGCGGTGCTGTTCTATGCCGGCGAACTCGCCGACGGCGGCTACATTATTCAGGAGGGCTCGCTGACGCTGGAACCTGCGACGCCGTCGGGCGGCAAGGAATACAATGTCGGCCCCGGCACGCTGTTGGGCGAACTCGCGCTGCTCACCGACACGGTGAGCCCGGTCACCGCGATCGCGCGCGAGCCGACGGTGCTGATCCGCATTTCGCGCGGCCTGTTCCGCAAAATGCTGGAAGGCTATCCGGGCGCCGCGCAGCGCATGCGCGACATCATGGCCGAGCGCGTCGATAACTGGACGCGCGATTTGAACGCCGTGAAAAGCGTGCTCGAGCCGAAGCGCTAGACTTCGATCGTCGCCGTCACCGGCACGTGGTCGGAGGGACGCGCGGCGCCGCGATACGACTTGGCGATGTCGATCGTTGAAATGCGGTCGGCGATCGCGTGCGAGCTCCAGACGTGATCGAGCCGCCGGCCGCGGTCGGCGATTTTCCAGTTGCCCATCGCGCGATAACTCCACCAGGTGTAGAGCTTTTCCGGCTCCGGTGTGAGCACGCGCATGCTGTCGATCCAGTTGCCGGCCTTGCGCGCGGCGGTCAGCTTCTCGCATTCGACCGGCGTGTGCGAGACGACCTTCAACATTTGCTTGTGACTCCAAACGTCGTGCTCGAGCGGCGCGACGTTGAGATCGCCCACCAGAATCGCGCGCTGACCGGCGGCCGGGCGCAGACCGAGATGGCCGCGCATCTCGTCGAGGAACGAGAGCTTGTGCTCGAATTTCGGATTGAGCTCGGGGTCGGGCTCGTCGCCGCCGGCCGGCACGTAGAAATTATGCAGCGTGATCGGATCGCCTAATCCGGCGCGTTCGCCCAGCACCACCGAGATATGGCGGCAGTCGGTCTTGCCGCAGAAGTTCTGCGTGTCGGTTGTCTCGAACGGCACACGCGAGAGCACGGCGACGCCGTGATAGCCCTTCTGTCCGTTGAGTGCGGCGTGCTCGTAACCGAGTTGCTTGAAGCGCTTGAGCGGAAAGGCGTCGTCCGGGCACTTGGTTTCTTGCAGGCAGAGCACGTCCGGCTGCGCGGAGCGCAGGAACCGCGCAACCAGGTTGATGCGCAGGCGGACCGAGTTGATGTTCCAGGTGGCGATCTTGAGGGGCATCAGGCGCAACATACTCGGCATGTCATGCCCCGCGAAGGCGGGGCATCCAGTATCCACCGGTTGTTCAGTGATTACTGGATCGCCCGCTTTCGCGGGCGATGACGGCCATCAGTTTTTATAATTCGTATAGTCGATCTTGAACATGCCGGGGTCCGGCCGCTTGCTGGTGTCGAGATTGTACACCGCGACCGTGGTGTCGAAGCCCTGCGGATCGGTGACGGTCCACTGCTTAAGCTGCATGTCCTTGGCGCTGAACATGATCATCAATCGGCTGGTGCCGACAATGGCGGTCTTTTCCTCGACCACCACGGTGATGAACACGTCGTCGGCATAGACCGCGACCAGATTGGTGTCCTTCATCAGGTTGACGTGGTCGGAGAGCAAAAAGCGCAACGGCGTTTGCGACAGTGGATAGACGTCTTGCGTCGCCAGATCGCGGTCGCGCACCACCACGGTTTCGCCGTCGGCGACGATGTCGATCGGGCTCGGCGGATCGTAATCGAAGCGCACCTTGCCGGGCTTCTGGATGTAAAATTCGCCTTGCGTGCGGCGGCCGTCGGGGCCGACCTGCACGAATTGGCCGGAGAGCAGCTGCGTGTTGGAGAGGTAATTCTCGACGCGCTCGATGATCGCGCGCTGCTCCGGCTTGAGCGTGGCCGAGGGCTCGGGCTTGCCGAGCAAGGCGGCGAAGGGATTGGAGATCGGATTGGGCGCCTGCGCCTGCTGCGCCGGCTCGACATTGGAGGTCGGCGGCAGTGCCGGCTTGGCGGCAATCGCGCCGGTGGAATCCGCTTGCTGTGCGGCGGACGCGCTCGGGCGCGGCTTCGGCAGCGGAACACCCTGGGCGAAGGCCGGCGCGGCCGCGAGGCAGGCGAGCAAGCAGACCGCCGCCGTGGGTCCGAGCCTGCGCGCCTTGCTAAGTTCCGCCATTGCCGTCCTCCGACTCTGCCGTAACCTTATAGGACTGTGTGGCTATTTCGCGACCCCGCCTTCCGGCTTAGTCGCGGACAACGCGATTCTCAATACTGTTAACGCAGGCGGACGGCGTCAAAAACGCTCGGGGCCGTCCTCGGGGATCAGGATCTCGCGCTTGCCGGCGTGGTTGGGCTGGCCGACGATGCCTTCCTGTTCCATGCGCTCCATGATGGTGGCGGCGCGGTTGTAGCCGATCTGCAGCCGGCGCTGGATGTAGGAGGTGGAGGCCTTGCGGTCGCGCTTCACGATCGCGACGGCCTGCTGGTAGATGTCGCCGCCTTCGGCGAGCCCCATGCCGGTCGCGTCGAACACGGTGCCGTCCTCGCCTTCTTCCAGTTCGTCGCTCGCCGTCACCTCGTCGAGATATTCCGGCTGGCCTTGCGACTTGAGATGCCGCACGACCTTCTCGACTTCGTCGTCCGACACGAAAGGTCCGTGCACGCGGCTGATGCGGCCGCCGCCGGCCATATAGAGCATGTCGCCCTGGCCGAGCAGTTGCTCGGCGCCCTGTTCGCCCAGGATGGTGCGACTGTCGATCTTCGAGGTGACCTGGAAGGAGATGCGGGTCGGGAAGTTCGCTTTGATGGTGCCGGTGATGACGTCGACCGAGGGACGCTGGGTGGCGAGGATGACGTGGATGCCGGCGGCGCGCGCCATCTGCGCCAGGCGCTGGATGGCGCCTTCGATGTCCTTGCCGGCGACCATCATCAGGTCGGCCATTTCGTCGACGATGACGACGACGAAGGGCAGCGGATCGAGCTCGAGCTCTTCTTTCTCGTAGATCGCTTCGCCGCTTTCCTTGTCGTAGCCGGTGTGCACCGTGCGGGTGAGCTTCTCGCCGCTCGCTTTGGCTTCGGCGAGGCGCACGTTGTAACCCTCGATGTTGCGCACGCCGAGCTTCGACATTTTCTTGTAGCGCTCTTCCATCTCGCGCACCGCCCACTTCAGTGCGACCACCGCCTTCTTCGGATCGGTGACGACGGGCGTGAGCAGATGCGGAATACCGTCATAGACGGAGAGTTCGAGCATCTTGGGGTCGACCATGATCAGCCGGCACTGATCGGGGCGCAGGCGGTAGACCAGCGACAGGATCATGGTGTTGATGGCAACGGATTTGCCGGAGCCGGTGGTGCCGGCGATGAGCAAATGCGGCATGCGCGACAGGTCGACGATGACGCTCTCGCCGCCGATGGTTTTGCCGAGGCAGAGCGGCAGCTTGGCGGCGCTTTCGTTATAGTCGCGCGCCGACAACAGCTCGCGCAGATAAACTTTTTCGCGCGTCGGATTGGGCAATTCGATGCCGATGGCGTTGCGGCCGGAGACGACGGCGACGCGCGCCGACACCGCGCTCATCGAGCGGGCGATGTCGTCGGCCAGCCCGATCACACGCGAGGACTTGATGCCGGGCGCGGGCTCGAGTTCGTAGAGCGTGACCACCGGGCCGGGTCGCGCGTTGATGATCTCGCCGCGCACGCCGAAGTCCTGCAGCACGCTTTCGAGCGCCGTGGCATTGGCGTCGATCACGTCTTTCGGCAGCGTGGTGCGCTCGGAGGCTCGCTGCGCGGCCAAGAGATTGAGCGAGGGCAGCGTGAAGCCGCCGCCGCGACGGAGCGGCGCGCGCGGCGCTGGCCGGCGGCGCGGCGCGGGCTGGGCGTCTTCTTCGTCGTAGGCCGGCTCGGGCGCCATGCTCGGCGCCGCCACGCGGCCGAGGCCCTCGAAGCGCGGCTCCATGCGTGCGCTGGAGGTTCGGGCAACCGGCAGCGGCGAACGCGGCGTGCGCCGGAATAGCAGGAAGAACCGCGCCTTCCAGCTCAGCAGCGCGTGCACGATCATGCCGCGCCAGGCGGAGGCATGGTCATCCTCGGCCTCTTCATCGGCCATCTCTTCATCTTCGATAACGTGGATGGCTGGCGTTTCGCCGGCGCGCGGCCGGCGCAAGCCGATGGCGATCGCGAGCGTAAGGAGCGTCGCGAGACACAGTAGCGCCGCCGCCGCAAGCAGCGTGACTCCGGCCAGTGGCGCGCCCATGACGAACGCCGGCGCGCGCAACAGCGCGTCGCCGAACACGCCGCCGAGGCCCGTCGGCAGCGGCCAGGCATGGCTGCGCGGCAGCGTCGAGACGAAAGCGGCGGCGAGGAAGGTGGCGAGAATCCAGACCAGGCCGCGCCATTTCTCGCCGAGCGGGCGATGTGACAATAGCCGCCAGCCGAGGATCGCTTCCGGCAGCAGCAGCAGAATGGAGGCAAGCCCCAACAGCTGTATGGCGAGATCGGAGAAGATCGCGCCGGGGAAGCCGACCAGATTGTGGATCGGCTTTTGCGTGGCGTGGCTGAGCGAGGGGTCCTGCACCGACCAGGTGGCGAGCGCGATGGCGCCGAGCAGCGCCAGCGTGAGGAAGGCGATCCCCACCAGCTCGCGCACGCGCCGGCGCACGATGTCGCGGAAATGCTCTGAGACGAAGGCGACGATGTCGAGGCTGCGATCGGCTGCCGGCATGTATCTCACCGCAATACGGCCACGAGGCGGTGCAGCGCCTCAGCGGTCGTGGCTTTGTCTTGCACCATGGCGACGCGGATATAGTCCGCGCCGGGGTTAGAGCCGTCGGCCTGCTCGCGCGCGAGATAGCGGCCGGGCACCACGCGCACGCCGGCGTCCGCCCACAGGCGCTTGGTCACGATCTCGCTGCCGCCGAATTTCGACACGTCGAGCCAGAGAAAGAAGCCGCCATCCGGCCGCTCGTAGCCGTAGCGTTGGCCGACGATCTCGTCGGCCAGATCGAACTTGGCGGAATAGAGCCTGCGGTTTTCCTCGACATGCGCCTCGTCGCCATAGGCGGCGATGGCGACTTGCTGCATCGGTGTCGGCACTTGCGGCGCAGCGACGTTACGCAACTCGAGATAGGCGGCAAGGAAGCGCCGGTCGCCGGCGGCAAAGCCGACGCGCAGGCCGGGCAGGTTCGAGCGCTTCGACAGCGAATGAAATACGATTACGTTGGCGAAGTCGCTGCCAGCGGCTTCCAGCATGCCGGGCGGTGCGCGCTCGCTGTAGATCTCGCAATAACATTCGTCGGCGAACACCAGGAAGCCGAAGCGGCGCGCGAGCGCGGCGAGCGTTGCGAGATAGTCGCGGCTGGCGACCGCGCCTTGCGGGTTCGACGGCGAGGCGATGTAGCAGGCGACCGTGCGCGCCAGCAGCGCGTCGTCGAGCGCGTCGAGGTCGGGCAGGAAGCCGCTCGCGCGCGTCGCCGGCAGATAGATCGGCTCGCAACCGGCGGCGATCGCGCCGGCGGCGTAAGCCGCATAAAATGGATTGGGGATCAGCACGGCGGGTTTGCCGGCGCGCGGCTTGACCCAGCGCTGGGCAGCAATTGCCGCAAGGAAGAGACCTTCGCGCGTGCCGTTTAGCACCAGCACTTCGCGCTCGGCGTCGACCGCGCGCGGCAGCTTGTAGCGGCGGCCGAGCCAGGCGGCGACCGCTTTGCGAAACGGCTCGATGCCTTTGTTGGCCGGATAACGGCCGAAGTCGCTCAAATGCGCCGCCAGCACGTCGCCGACAAACGGCGGGATCGCGTGCTGCGGTTCGCCGACCGAGAGATTGATGACGGGCTTGGCAGGCGCGATGCCGGCGATCAGCTCGGTCAGCCGCACGAACGGCGAGCGGCTGTCGACCGCCGGAGCAGGGACTGTGGAAGGCTCGCGCTTGGCGGTCATCATAAACATGCGGATAGAGCGGGAGGGCCCGCGATACGGCAGATCGTCACAATAGATAAAGCGAGGTTAAGACCCCGTTAACCAATGAAACGAGGCCGGCGGTAACGGCCTGCTTTTGCTTGATCCGCATCAATAATTCGCGCGCCCGCGCGCGCCTGATCGGCTCTCCACCGCAAAAGGAGCCGCATCATGCACAGGCGATCGTTTCTGGCGGGGCTGACGGCCACGCCCTTCGCCCTTTGGGCCGACAAAGCGCGGGCCTGCTCACTTGTTTTCGTCAACGACCGCAAGCTCGCCAAGATCGTGGTCCGCTCGATGGACCTGCCGGCGAGCTTCCCCGAACGACCGAAATTCTTGGTGTTTCCGCGCGGCATGGCGCGTGACGGCAAGAGCAGCGTCCTGCCGGGCATCAAGGCGCGGCTCGACGGCGTCGGCGCCAATACGCTGGGTTGGACATCTTTATATGGCAATGCCGCGATGGTCGGCTTCGACGGCGGCGCCACCGATGGCCTGAACGAAAAAGGTCTCGCGGCGCACGTGTTGGTGCTCGGCGTGTCGCAGCACGAGCCGCCGGACGGCCGTCCCGAATTGCCCGACGCGCTCTGGGTGCAATACGTGCTGGAGAATTTCGCGAGCGTCAAAGACGTCGTCGATGCGCACACGTCCGGCAAGTTCCGTGTGGTCGGCGCATGGTCGACGGATCTGGGAATGCCTCAGCCGCTCGGGCTGCATCTGGCGGTTGAGGATAGCAGCGGCGATTTCGCGATCTTCGAATATGTCGGCGGCAAGCTGGTCATCCATCACGGCCCCGAATTCCGCATCATGACCAACGATCCGCCGCTCGACGAGATGCTGGCGCGCATCCAGCAGTACAAGCAACTTGGCGGCACCGTCGAATTGCCGGGCGCAGCAACACCGGAAAATCGCTTCGCGCGGCTCAGCGCCTACTACCAATATCTGCCAGATCCGGCGGACTACACGCAGGCGGTGGCCGGCGCGATGTCGTTGCTGCGCATCGCGCAAGTGCCGTTCCGCGATCCGGCGCGCGTGCCAGCCGGCGGACAAGGCATGGCCGGCGTGCAGACCAATTGGGTGAGCGCGGCCGACGTCACCAACGACATCTATTACGTCAACAGCGCCACGGTCCCGAGCCTGTTCTGGCTCGACTTGAAGACCGCCGATTTCAGTCCCGGCGCGACGATCACGTTCCTCGATCCACACGATCCGAAAATCGGCGGCGATGCGAAGCGCTTTCTGCAGCCGTGGCAACCGCCGGCGGTCACGAGCGGTTCGCCGTAAAAGAGAGAGGCCCCGGCCCATTGCTGGACCGGGGCCTCGACGGAAGGGACAGTGCCGGGTTTCCGCCCCTACCGCTAGCTTGCTTACTGAACCACCTCGCCGTGCAGCGCGAGGTCGAGACCATCGCGTTCCACCTCGGGCGTCACGCGCAGCCCGATGATGATGTCGATGATCTTCAAGAGGATCAGCGAAACGATGGCATCGTAGAAGAGCACGATGCAGATGCCTTCGATCTGGTTGATGACCTGGTGCGCATTGCCTTCGATCAGGCCCGGGGTGCCGCCGTATTCGTTGATCGCGAAAACGCCGGTGAGCAGCGCGCCGACGATGCCGCCGACCGCATGGACGCCGAAGCAGTCGAGCGAGTTGTCGATACCGTGCATGCGCTTGAGGCCGGTGACGCCCCAGTAGCAGACCACGCCGGCGGCGACGCCGATCACCATCGAGCCGACCGGACCGACAAAGCCCGAAGCCGGAGTAATGGCGACCAGACCGGCGACCGCGCCGGAGCAGATGCCGATGACGGTCGGCTTGCCGCGGCAGGCCCACTCAACTAGCATCCAGGTGAAGGCCGCGACCGCGGTGGCGATCTGGGTGACGGTCATCGCCATGCCCGCCTGCAGACCGGCGGTGACGGCCGAACCGGCGTTGAAGCCGAACCAGCCGACCCACAGCAGCGAGGCGCCGATCAGCGTCAGCACCATGTTGTGGCCGGGACCGCTGTCCTTGCGCTTGCCGAGCATGATCGCGCACATCAGGCCGGCAACGCCCGCGTTGATATGCACGACGGTGCCGCCGGCGAAGTCGAGCACCTTGATCATGGCGTCGGAGTTGCCCGACGACAGCATGCCGTCGGAACCCCACACCCAGTGCGCGACCGGCGCGTAGACGAAGATCGACCACAGGCCCATGAACCAGAGCATCGCCGAGAACTTCATGCGTTCGGCGAAGGCGCCCGCGATCAGTGCAGGAGTGATGATCGCGAAGGTCATCTGGAAGCACATGTAGACGGTTTCAGGGATCGTCGCCGCGAGCGGATTCGGATTGCCCGCGCCGCTGCCGATATCGCTCAGCATGCCTTGCAGGAACACGCGACTGAGACCGCCGATGTAGGGCGAGCCGGGCGTGAACGCCAAGCTATAGGTCAAGATCGAATAAACGATCGTGACCAGACACGTGACGGCGAAGCTCGTCATCACGGTGTCGCCGACGTTCTTCTTGCGCACCATGCCGCCGTAGAACAGGGCGAGGCCCGGTACGGTCATCATGAGCACGAGGGCCATCGAGGTGAGCATCCACGCGGTGTCGCCGGAGTTCGGCGAGCACTTGGTGAGCACGGCCTTTTTGGGATCCGGATCGTTGGCGCAAGCCGGTGTCGGAGCCGGTGCCGCCGGAGCGGCCGCCGCAGCCGCGGGTGCCGCACCCGGAGCGGGCGCTTGTGCCGAGGCGGTGTTCAGCCCCAAGCACAGAACGATTCCGAGAATTACCCCGAAGGCGAGAGCTACAAGCCCCGCACGGGAGGATTTCTTCAACGTCATGGTTTACTCCTGTCCGTATTGTTTGCGGTGACTTACAGCGCAGCCGAGTTGGTCTCGCCGGTGCGGATCCGCACGGCGCTGTCCAGCCCGAAGACGAAGATTTTGCCGTCGCCGATCTGTCCGGTTTTGGCAGCGCCGGTGATGGCGCTGATGACCTTGTCGACTTGGTTGGTGTCGACCGCGACTTCCACCTTGATTTTCGGCAGGAAGCTCACCGCGTATTCAGCCCCACGGTAGATTTCCGTGTGCCCCTTTTGACGCCCGTAACCTTTGACTTCAGTAACAGTCAGTCCTTGCACACCGATGGAGGTCAGAGCGTCACGGACCTCGTCGAGTTTGAAAGGCTTGATAATGGCCATGACGATTTTCATGGATTTTCGATCCCCGCTTGAGCCCGTTTTATGCATTCACGCAGTGCGAGCCGGTCACTGAGCCGGACCTGCAAAGCTCGCTTCGCAGGCATAGCCGCGGAGAGGGAATCAATTGCCGTGCCAACTCATCTTTGAAGCGCTAGCGAGTTGATTCGATTACCTGAATTGCTGGGCCGCGAATCCGACCTAGGTACCGCTTGGGGCCGCCGCCCAAAGAGCGGTCAGCCTTTGGGGGGTCTGCACAAAAAATAGACACCCCTTGCGGCCTATTTTGCAGGCAGGCCTACAACACCCGCTATTGCAGCGCTTCGCCGTGCTGACTGACGTCGAGACCCATGACCTCGTCTTCCTGCTTCACGCGCAGTGGAACGAGGGCGCCGACCGCCTTCAGGATGATGAAGGTGAGAATGCCAGACCACAGCCCCGTGACGATGAGGCCATAGGCCTGCGCCAGCAGCTGATGCGGGTTGCCTTCCAGCAGCCCGCGCACGCCATTCGGCAGTTGGGGGCTTGCCGACAGCGCGCCGACGGCGAAGACGCCGGCGAGCAGCGTGCCGGTCAAGCCGCCGATGCCGTGCACGCCGAAGACGTCGAGCGAGTTGTCGTAGCCGAACTTCAGCTTCAGCGAGGTGCAGGCCCAGAAGCAGATGGTGCCCGCGATCACGCCGATCAGCACGGCTTGCATCGGCATCACGAAGCCCGAGGCCGGCGTGATGGTGCCGAGCCCGGCCACCGCGCCGGAGATCATTCCGAGCACGGACGGCTTTCCCCGCGTCCACCACTCCAGCGTCATCCAGGTGATGGCGCCGGCGCTGGCGGCGAGATGCGTGGCGACGATTGCCATCACCGCACGGCCGTTGGCGCCGAGCGCGGAGCCGCCGTTGAAGCCGAACCAGCCGACCCACAACAGGCCCGTCCCGATGACGGCCAGCGTGAGATCGTGCGGCGCGAGGTTCTCGTGGCCGTAGCCGCGGCGCGCGCCGATGATGCAGGCAGCGGTCAGTCCCGCGACGCCGGCATTGAGGTGCACCACGGTGCCGCCGGCAAAATCGATCACGCCATAGCTGCCGAGAAAACCGCCGCCCCAGACCCAATGCGCAATCGGCACATAGACCAGCAGCAGCCAGAGCGCGCAGAAAATGAGATAGGCCGAGAAGCGCAGACGGTCGGCAACGGAGCCAGCGACCAGCGCTACCGTGATGATGGCGAAGGTCATCTGGTAGATCATGAACAGCGCTTCCGGAATCGTCTTTGCAAAAGGCGAGATCGAATCCGCCGTCATGCCGTAAAGAAACACGCGGTCGAGGTTGCCGATCCACGCGCCGGCGCCCGAAAACGTGAGCGAATAGCCGAAGAACGCCCACAGGATAGAAACCAAGAAGGTGGCGGCGAGCGACTGCGCCATGGTGGCGAGCACGTTCTTTTTGCGCACCATGCCGGCATAGAAAAGCGCGAGCCCCGGAATGGTCATCATCAACACCAGGCCGGTCGCGCCGATCATCCAGGCGGTATCGGCAGCATCGATCTTGCCGGTTTGCGCGAAAGCAGGTGAAGCGGCCAGCGTCGCAACAGCGGCCATGGCGAGGCGTAAGTGCGCCCGTGTCATGTCATTCCCCCCGGAATTTACTAAAGTGCATCGCTGTCGGTTTCGCCGGTGCGGATGCGCACGGTGTGCTCGAGCGGCATGACGAAAATTTTGCCGTCGCCGATCTGCCCGGTCTTGGCGGCACCGACGACCGTCTCCATGACCTGATCAAGCTGCTCGCTGGCGATGGCGACCTCGATGCGCAGTTTGGGCAGGAAATTCACGGCGTATTCGGCGCCGCGGTAGATCTCCATGTGGCCCTTCTGGCGCCCATAGCCTTTCACCTCGGTCACGGTCATGCCGTGAATGCCGATGCGCGTGAGGGCATCGCGCACCTCGTCGAGTTTGAACGGTTTGATGACCGCAATAATCAGCTTCATTGGCTTCCTTCCCGGCGAATTCGGCCCCCGGCACGGGACGCCGCAATGACAGCGGGGAGCAAGCTAGCAGGGCGCGCCTAAAGATTAAGCGCGATTCTTGCCGCACCCACAGGCAATCGCCGTCCAAACGGGCATTTTAGGACAGGGATATTGCCTTATCCTTATTGGCGCGCCGGGCTGGCCAAGCCGCGTTCGACGATCAGCCGCGGCAGCGCGATGCGCGCCTGGCGCGGGGTCGTGCCGGGGATGATGTGGGGGTCGTAGAGCAGGGTCAGCAGCGCGCGATCATAGACCGTGAGATAGCCGACCATGCGTTTCTGGTTGAGCGTGGTCCACGGGTTGCGCTGGTCGTGGTTGGACAGGCCGAAGGCGTGCAGCAGCTCGTGGTAGGCGCAGTCGAGGAAGACGTCGTCGCCCTTGTCGACGATGACGAAGGAGACCGACCGCAAAATGTCGCCCTCGGTGCTCGATTTGACGCTGGTCATGCATTGCGGGTCGGTGCGCCTGATGAAGGTCTGCGCCACGTCTTCACCGAAGGCCGCACGTAGCGCCGAGCGAAAATCCTTCTCGTCGATCAGCCGCACCTCGATATCGGCGGGTGGCCCATCCGCCAGGCTCAAATGCAAATCGGGCACGGCGCGGGCGTATTCTTCGATGATGCGCTGCATCGCCACCACGCGGTCGATGCTGCCGCCGGCGATCACGCGCGCCTTGATCGGATGATCGTAGCGGCGGACGCCGCGCGGGCGCGCGCCGATGCGCAGATCGGAGCCGAAGGCGAGGGCGAGAAAGCCGCGCACGAGTTCGGCGGTCGAGAAGCGCGTGTATTGCGGCGGCGCGCCTTCGAACGCGCCGGGCGGCGCCGGTTGCCGGCCGGAGGCGGCTAACGCTGCCGCCGTCACAAGGAAAAGAATGACCAATGCGGCGATCGACTTTTTCATAAAACTATTTTGCGGGGCGCATGATCTTATCCGAAAACCGGTTCCCACTTTTCGGGATCATGCGCTATTCACGCCGCTTGCGCACCAAGCCTTCCTGGGCGACCGAAGCGACCAGCGTGCCGTCACGGGTGAATATAAGTCCGCGCGAGAAGCCGCGCGAGCCGTGCAGGTTGGGCGAATCCTGCGCGTAGAGCAGCCAGTCGTCGGCGCGGAACGGCCGGTGCAGCCACAGCGCGTGATCGAGGCTGGCGGCCATGAATTCCTTTTCGAACAGCGTGCGCCCGTGCGGCGCCAGCGCGGCATCGAGCAGCGTCATGTCGGAGGCGTAGGCCAGCACGCATTGGTGGATCGCCAGATTGTCCGGCAAGCGGCCGGTCGTTCTGATCCAGACGTGAAAACGGCCGTCTGGATATTTCTTGCCGCCGTAACGATCGAACTCGACCGGACGCAATTCGATCGGGCGCTCGCGCTCGTAATAGCGCCGCACCGGATCGGGCATGGTCGGCAGCAGCTTCTCGCGCATCTGCGCCTCGTTCGGCAGCTCCTCCGGCGGCGGCACGTTCGGCATCTTGGCCTGATGGTCGAGGCCCGGCTCGTCGGTGTGGAACGACACCAGCATGGAAAAGATCGGATGGCCGTGCTGGCGCGCGGTGACGCGCCGCGTAGTGAAGCTCTTGCCGTCGCGCATGCGATCCACGTCGTAAATGATCGGCACCTTGGGATCGCCCGGCAGCAGGAAATAGGCGTGCATAGAATGTGGCGAGCGGCTGGCGTCGACCGTGCGCACCGCCGCGACCAGCGCCTGCCCGATCACCTGGCCGCCGAACACGCGCTGCCAGCCGGCCTGCGGCGAGCGGCCGCGGAACAGGTTCAAATCGAGTTCTTCGAGATCGAGGATAGAGAGCAGATCTTCAACGGCAGTGGGCATTTTGGCAGGCCTGCAAAGGGTCAAAGTTCGGCCTCAACCTGCTATGCTGAGCGGGAATTTACAAGGAAGCGGCATGGCGGAGCTGAAATGCGACGTGGTGATCGGCGGGGCGGGCTTTGCCGGCCTGGCGCTGGCGATTGCGTTGCGCCAGGCGCTGGGCGAGCGCTTTTCGGTGACGGTTGCCGATCCGGCGCTTAAAAACGCGCAGTCGAAGGATCCGCGTGCTTCGGCCATCGCAGCGGCCGCGCGGCGGCTGTTCGAGGCGATCGAGGTTTGGCAGACGGTCGAGGACGAAGCGCAGCCGATCCTCGACATGGTGGTGACGGATTCCAAGCTCGACGACGCCGTGCGCCCGACGTTCCTCACCTTTGGCGGCGAGGTCGAGGAGGGCGAGGCCTTCGCGCACATGATCGAGAACCGGCTGCTGGTCGACGCGCTGGTTGAGAAAGCCAGAGCGCTCGACATCAATCTGCGCGGCACGGCGGTGACCAGGTTTGCGCATGCGCCCAATAGCATCCACGTGACGTTGGCCGACGGCGGCACGATTGCGGCGCGGCTCTTGGTCGGCGCCGACGGCGCGCGCTCGCAAATCCGCGAGCAGGCCGGCATCGCCACACATGGCTGGAATTACGGCCAGTCGGCCATCGTCTGCACGGTCGAGCACGAGCGCGATCACGAAGGCCGCGCCGAAGAACATTTCCTGCCCGCCGGGCCGTTCGCGATTTTGCCACTTACCGGCAACCGCTCGTCCATCGTGTGGACCGAACGCGAAGCGGGGGCCGAGCGCGTCGTCGCGCTGCCCGACAATGAATTCCACGACGAACTGGAGAAGCGCTTCGGCCTGCATCTCGGCGACTTGAAAGTCGTCGGCGCGCGCCGCGCCTTCCCGCTAGGGCTGTTCACCGCGCGCAAGTTCATCGGCGAGCGTCTCGCGCTGGTGGGCGACGCCGCCCACATTATTCATCCGATCGCCGGGCAGGGCTTGAACATGGGCCTGCGCGACGTCGCGGCGCTGGCCGAAGCGGTTACGGATGCTGCGCGACTCGGGCTCGACATCGGCGCGCCCGATGTCTTGGAGCGCTATCAGCGCTGGCGGCGTTTCGACACGGCGATGATGGGCGTCGCCACCGACAGCCTCAACCGCTTGTTCTCCAACCGCTCCGACGTGCTGCGGCTGATGCGCGATGTCGGCCTCGGGCTGGTCGACCGCCTGCCGCCGCTCAAGCGCATGTTCATCGGCGAGGCGGCGGGCTTCACCGGCGACGTGCCGAAACTGATGCGCGGCGAGGCGCTATAGAGGTTTGTGTCCCGGGCGCAGCGCAGCACGAAGTGGTGCGCTGCAGATCCGGGACCCCGGTTACTTTGTGAAGAAAGCTGGGTCCCGGATCAGCGGTGCACCGCAAGCGCGCTGCACCGCATCCGGGACACGAGGCATCACGACAGCGGCACGCTGCCGACGTGATCCTGGAACGCCTTGCGCTTGGCGATCGCGTCGTACCAGCGGTCGAGGTTCGGCGTCGACGGCCGGCCGGGCACGAGCTGCCGGTAGCGGTAGCACATGACGCCGACCGGGATGTCGCCGTAGGAGAACGCAGGACCGGCGACGAACGGCGTCTTCGCCAATTGCCCTTCGAGCATCTGCATCGCCACGACGGTCTTTTCTTGCGACGCCTTGATCGCGGCCGCGTCGCGCTTTTCCGGCGGCGTGCGGATCAGGCCCCAGAACGCCGGCGTGATGGCGGGACCGCAGACCGAGAGCTGCCAATCCATCCATTGGCTGGCGAGCGCGCGCTGCTTGGCATCCTTCGGCTCCAGCACGCCTGATTTGTCGTGCTTGCCGGCGAGATAGCGCACGATGGAATTGCTCTCCCACAGCAGGAAGCCGTCTTCTTCTTCCAGCGTCGGCACCAGGCCGTTCGGGTTCATCGCCAGATATTTCGGCTCCTTGTTCATGCCGAAGGCGCCGCCGATATCGATGCGCGTGTGCTCGAGCTTGAGCTCGCCCACCGCCCACATCGCCTTCTGCACGTTGGACGACGTGTTGCGGCCCCAGATTTTGATCATTCGTTTCTCCCTACGCAGTCAGTGTTCTTGTTGAATTGAAAGTCACTCCAGTCGCCGCGCTTCCTCCGGCAGCATGATCGGAATGCCGTCGCGGATCGGATAGGCGAGCTTGGCCTTGCGCGAGATCAGCTCCTGCTTGGCGGCGTCGTATTCGAGCGGGCCCTTGGTCAGCGGACAGACCAGGATTTCCAACAGCTTCGGATCGACGCTGCCGGCGGGGCGTTCGGTGGTGGGTTCGGTGGGCATGGCTGGCTCCCGAGTTCGGCGGCTTTTATAGCATGGCTCTATAGTCTGTCGTCCCGGCCGAGCGGAGCGAGGGCCGGGACCCATACTCCGCAGCCTATCGATGGGTCACGGCGTATGGGTCCCCGCCTTCGCGGGCACGACAGAAAAAACTTACTGCAACTGTGGCTCGCCCTCGGTGTTCTTCTTGGCGAGCTCGATTTCGGTGATGGCGATGAGGATTTCGGCACGGGTTTTCAAATCGGGCGCTTCCAAGAGCGCCTGCTTCTCGGCCGGTCCGTACGGCGACATCATCGCCAGCGCGTTGACCAGCGCCTCGTTCGGCGCTTTGTCGATTCCCTCCCAGTCGGCCTGCAAGTTGTTTGCTTTCATGAAATCGGTGAGCGCGCGCAACAGCGCCGCGCGGTCGACCGCGTGCTCGCCCTTGCGCGCGACGAAATCGTCGGCGAACGGCGCGTAGGTGACGCGGCATTGCCGGTAGAGCGTCTTCACCGGCAGCTCCGCCTCGATATGGAAGCGCGCCACGCCGGTGAGCTCGAGCATATAGCGGCCGTCGCCGCTCTCCGCGAGTTGCGTGATGCGGCCGGCGCAGCCGACCTTGAACAGCGCCGGTTTCTCGGCGGAGCCTTGCTGCGTGACGTCGGGCTGGATCATGCCGATCAGCCGGTGGCCGTCGCGTAGCGCATCGTCGATCATGGCGAGATAGCGCGGCTCGAAAATATTGAGCGGCATCTGCCCGCGCGGCAACAGCAGCGCGCCCGGCAGCGGAAACACCGGGATCACTTCGGGTAAATCGATCGGTCCCCGATACTGAGCGTTCATCGGCATGGCGCACTCCGAACCGTCGCGCCGTGGATCACCACAGAATTACGAAAACAAAATCGACGACAGCCGCTTGCGGCCTTCGACAGCCGCCGGATCGGCAAAACCCCAGGCTTCGAAGAACTGCACGAGCTGCTTGCGCGCGCCGTCGTCGTTCCATTTGCGGTCGCGCTTGACGATTTCGAGCAAATGATTGGCGGCGTCGGCGCGCTTGCCGGCGGCATTCAAAGCGGTGGCCAGATCGAAGCGCGCCTGATGATCGAGCGGATTGGCGGCGACCTTCTTCTCCAGCTCGTCGAGCGGGCCGACCGATTTGGCCTTCTCGACGAGCTCGATCGCCGCGCGCGCCGCAGCAACCGGCGCCTCGTTGCGTTTTGCTTCCGGCACCATGGCGAGCGTCTTCTTGGCCTGCTCGATGTTGCCGGTCTCGACGTAGCAGCGCGCAAGTCCGGCGAGCGCGTGCACGTTGGCGGAATCCTGCGCCAGCAATTGCGCGTAGATGTCGGCGGCCGCCGCGGGATTGCCGCCGACCAAAGCGGCGTCCGCCGCCTTCAACAGGTCGGTTTCCTCGCCGCCGATTTTTTCCTTGGTGAGCCGTTCGAGGAAGGCGACGACCTGGCTCTCCGGCAGCGCGCCCATGAAGCCGTCGATCGGCTGGCCGTTGGAGAAGGCGATCACGGCGGGGATCGACTGGATGCCCATCTGGCCGGGGATGGCCGGATGTTCGTCGATGTTCATCTTGGTGAGCTTGACCTTGCCCTTAGCCGCCTTCACCGCCTTTTCCAGGACCGGCGTGAGCTGCTTGCAGGGTCCGCACCAGGGCGCCCAGAAATCCACCAGCACCGGCTGGCGCTTGGATTCCTCGATTACGTCCTTCATGAAGCTCTGCGTGGTTACGTCCTTGACCACGTCAGGCGCCGCCGTCACCGCCCCGCCGTTTTGCAGCATTAATGCCTCGCTATACGCCCCGTTCGGCGTTCCCTGGCGGATTAAATGGGTCATCCGGGCCGCCGATGCAACCGGGTCAGCCCGCTTCTGCCTTGCCGGCGGAAATCCGCTCGATGCGAGGCTCGTGGCCGGTGGATTGCAGGAATTTCACTAGATCGGCGCGCTTGAGCGAGGTGGTCATGGTGTTGACCAGCGGGTGGCAGTTGATGGTGTCGTGCTCCATCAGCGCGGCGTCGAGCACCACGGTGACGCGGCCTTCGGTATCGTTGATGACGCCGAATGGCGTGACCGCTCCCGGCGCTACCCCCAGCACCTCACGCAACAGGTCGGCCGAGCCGAACGAAAACCGGCC
Source organism: uncultured Pseudomonadota bacterium (assembly GCA_963710705.1). Taxonomy (GTDB): domain Bacteria; phylum Pseudomonadota; class Alphaproteobacteria; order Rhizobiales; family Xanthobacteraceae; genus Pseudolabrys. The sequence goes on along the minus strand of CAVQBI010000002.1, from coordinate 642,952 downwards.
TGTGGCGCCGAGCCGCCGGTGCAGGCCCTTGAGCTCGATCTCGGCGTCTTCCTCCGCCACGACCAGATAGAGCGCGTTTTTCTTGTCGCGCAGGAACAGGTTCTTGGTATGGCCGCCGGGAATCGTCCCGCGCAGGGCCTGGCTTTGCTCGACGGTAAAAAGCGGCGGGTGCTTGACCGTCGTATGGGCGATGCCAAGCGCGTCGAGCGCGGCAAAGATTCCGTCGGGGGTCTTGGCCATCAGGGCAGCATCGGGGCGGCTGCGGTGTTAATATGCGCGGGGGTGAACGAGGAAATGACGATGACACGCATCATATCGGCTGCCGTCCTGACTATCTCCATCGCGGCCTTAGCGCCACTGCCGGCACACGCCTCCGGCGCAGCCCCCTGGTGCGCGGTCATCAATCAGGGGCGCGATGTGTACTGGGACTGCCAATACGCCTCGTTCGAGCGGTGCTATCCTGTGATTCTGGCCGGCAATCGCGGCTTCTGCAACGAGAACCCGGCCTATAAGGGCCCGGTAGAGACGCGCCGGACGCATTATACCCGCCGCCGCCATCACGTCCGGCACGATTAACGGAACCGGGTTCAGCGCGGTTGCAATAAGCGTAGGCTTTTCCTATAGGAACGGGCTTGTTGCTGTCTTTGGCGGCCGGTGTCGCAATATTGCCGGTCAAACACTAACTATCTGCCGGATGCGGGTGTAGCTCAGGGGTAGAGCACGACCTTGCCAAGGTCGGGGTCGAGGGTTCGAATCCCTTCGCCCGCTCCAATATTTTCAAGCCATCGCCAGTGCGCCCGCCGCGACGCAGCGGATACCGAGCGTTGCAAACAGCGCGCGCGTGGCCGCCGCCGAGCCGTCGATATCGATGGCGCGGCAGGCATCCTCGATCACGATCGCCTCGAAGCCTTCGCGATGCGCGTCCTCCGCCGAATAGCGCACGCAGAAATCGAAGGCGAGGCCGGCGAGGAACACACGCTTGAAGCCGCGCTCGCGCAGGTAACCGGCAAGACCGGTGTGGGTCGTGCGGTCGTTCTCGTAGAACGCCGAATAGGAATCGATCTGGCGGTGATAGCCCTTGCGCAGCACCAGCTCGGCGTGGGGGATGTTCAGGTCGTCGCGGAAGGCCGCGCCCTTGGTCGCTTGCACGCAGTGGTCCGGCCACAGCACCTGCGTGCCATAGGCGACTTCGATGGCCTGATAGGGCTTGCTGCCGGGGTGCGAGGAGGCGAAGGAGAGATGGCCGCGCGGATGCCAATCCTGCGTCAGCACCACATGTGGGAATTTTTCCGCCAGGCCGTTGACCAGCGGCACCACTTCGTCGCCGCGCGGCACCGCCAGATTGCCGCCCGGACAAAAGTCGTTCTGGATATCGACGACCAGCAGAACGTCGCGCTCGCCGTATTTGCTCATGCCGTCACAACCGGTTGATCTCGAAATCCTCGCAGGAATAGCCGAGCATCGAAAGTCCTTCCTCCAGCAAATCGCCGACGTTCGGCGTGCCGAGCAGGTATGCAGCGGTGCGGGTATTGTGGGCGCTCGCGGCTTCCTCGCGCACGCTGTCCCAGTCGGCGGCGGTATAGTCGTCGCGGCCGAGCCACATCAGCGTGACGAGATCGACCTGCTCGTCGACGGATAACGAATTGACGAATGAGGTGATCTCCTCGACCACCGGATCGTCGGGATAATCTTCAAGAATCTCGATGTCCTTGTCGTCGGACGGATTTGAGCCAGGATCGGGCTCTTCTACTTCTTCCTTGGCGTCGAATTCGCGCGCCTTGATGATGAGGAAACAGACCTTCTCCGGCGAGATGGTCAGTCTGTCGTTGTCGTCCGTTGGCGCAGTCGCGGGGGTCATCGGTGTCGGCATGGCCATCACTCTCGTTGCGGGACAAAGGCATACTGCCCGAGCGGCGCAAGCGCGCCTTTGAGCTAACGCAATTCACCCTAACCAATTGAAGGCACGGGGCTTAAGTTCCCTGATCTGGATCAAGGCCCGCTCGCCGCAACGCGTTTAAGCGTTTGTCATCCGACCGAAGGATGAGCGATGCCGGTCCAGAATGCCGAAATTGCGGTGATGTTCGATCAGACCGCCGATCTGCTGGAGATCAAGGGCGAGAACCAGTTTCGCGTGCGTGCCTACCGCCGCGCCGCGCGCACGATCGAGGGCCTGCCGCAAAGCGTGCGCGGCATGCTGGCCGCGCAAGCCGATCTGTCGGAGTTGCCGGGCATCGGCAAGGATCTCGCCGGCAAGATCGCGGCCATCGTTGCCAGCGGGCATTTCGATCTGCTCGATAAACTGAAAAAGAAACTGCCAGGCGAACTCGGCGAGATGGCGGCTTTGCCGGGCCTGGGGCCGAAGCGTATCAAGCTGCTTTATTCCAAGCTGCATGTCCGCACGCTCGACGATCTGCGCAAGGCGGTGCAGGCCGGACGCCTGCACCGGACCAAAGGTTTCGGTCCCGCGATCGAGAAAAGGCTAGCCGTGGCGCTGGAAAAGCCGGTCGCCGCCAAGCGCCACAGGCTGGCGGTGGCGGAAGCCGAGGCCGAGGCGCTGGTCGCTTACTTGCGCGACGGCGGCCGCGTCGTGGTGGCGGGTAGCTACCGTCGGCGCCGCGAGACCGTCGGCGATCTCGATATCCTGGTCACGTCCGAGCACGCGGCGGCCGCCTGCGACAAGCTCACGGTCTACGAGAACGTCGCCGAAGTGCTGGCGCACGGGCCGACGCGCGCGACCGTGGTGCTGCGCTCGGGGCTGCAAGTCGATCTGCGCGCGGTCAAGGAGGAAAGCTACGGCGCTGCGCTGCTCTATTTCACCGGTTCAAAGGCGCACAACATCGCGCTGCGCGGCATCGCCGGTGCCCGCAATTGGAAGCTCAACGAATACGGGCTGTTTTCCGGCAAGCGGCGCATCGCAGGCAGCAGCGAAGAAGAAGTCTATGAGAAACTCGGCCTCGCCTATATCCCGCCCGAAATGCGCGAGGACCGCGGCGAGATCGCGCTCGCCAAGACCAACCAACTCCCGAAACTCGTCGGCGTGCCGGATATCCGCGGCGATCTGCACGTCCATTCCGACTGGACTGACGGCACCGCAACCATCGAAGAAATGGCGGCCGCCGCGCAGGCTTGCGGCTACCAGTACATGGCGCTCACCGACCATTCCCGCCGGCAGACCATGTCGCACGGCCTCGATCCCGTGCGCGTGACGCGGCAGCTCCACGAGGTCGACAAGATCAACGCCAAGCTCAAAGGCTTCACCATCCTCAAAGGCATCGAGGTCGACATCCTCAAGGACGGCGGCCTCGACCTGCCGGACTCGACGCTCGAAAAACTTGATGTCGTGGTGGCCTCGGTGCACTCGTTCTTCGATCTGACGCGCGACGAACAGACCGAGCGCGTGATCCGCGCCATGCAGAACCCGCACGTCTCCATCCTCGGCCACCCGACCGGCCGGCTGATCGGGGAGCGCGAGCCCTACGAGATCGACATGGATCGCGTACTGTCGGCCGCAGCCAGCTTGAAATGCTGTGTCGAGATCAATGCCGAACCGGACCGGCTCGATCTCAACGATCTGCACGCCCATGCCGCCAAGAGCAAAGGCGTCGAAATCGCGGTCTCCACCGACGCCCATTCGGTGCACGCCTTCAAATACATCCGCTTTGGCATCGATCAGGCGCGGCGCGCCTGGCTGACGGCGGATGACGTCATCAATACGCGCTCGCTCGCCGAATTGCGTAAGTTATTGAAACGGCGGGCTTTGCAGCCCGCTTGAGCCATATCAAGGCAACCGGAAGGCGGGCGCGCGAGTTTTACTTGCGAGTTCATGAACATTGGAACGGAACCATGGAAACCCCACTGCAAATCGATATTCAGGGCGTGGATGCGAAGGACAAAATTCGCGCCGCCATTACCAAGCACGTCGCCGAGCTCGAGGGACGTTCCGGCCGCATCACTGCCGGCCGCGTCGTCGTAAAAGCGCCGAGCGGTCATCACCGCACCGGCGGGCTGTTCGAGATCAGCATTCACCTTGCGCTGCCGGAAGGCCGCGAGGTGAACGTCGGCCACACGCCGCAGAACGACGAACGCTATTCGGACATCGACTTCGCGCTCAACGACGCCTTCAAGCGCGCGCGCCGGCATTTGCAGGACGAGGTGCGCAAGATGCAAGGCCAAGTGAAGCACCATGACGGCCCGCCGATCGGCACGGTGTCGGAGCTCGATCCGCTCGGCGAGTTCGGCTTGATCGAAACCGGCGACGGCCGCGAGATCTATTTCCACCGCAACAGCGTGCTCAATGACGAGTTTGCCAAGCTGAGCGTCGGCTCGCGCGTGACCTTCGCCGAAAAAGTCGGCGATAAGGGTCCGCAGGCAAGCACCGTCAAGCTGATGGGGAAGCACAGTTTGAAGGTATGAGCCTGAGCGGTCATTATTGAGGCTCGCGTCAGGCGAGGGACTTCAATGCCATTCGCCGATCGCACGGACGCCGGGCGCAAACTTGCGCGAGCGCTGGCAGCCTACAAGGAGCAGCACGTCGTGGTGCTGGCGCTGCCGCGCGGCGGTGTGCCGGTGGCTGCCGAAGTTGCTGCGGCGTTGAAAGCGCCGATGGATCTCATTCTGGTGCGCAAGATCGGCGTGCCGATGCAGCCTGAGTTGGCGATGGGCGCGGTGGTCGATGGCGTGACGCCGCTCATCGTGCGCAACGAGGACGTCATCCAACTCGCCGGCATCGAGGACGCGGAGTTCAAGCGCGTGTGCGACGAAGAACTCGCCGAAATCGAACGCCGCCGCAAGCTCTATCTCGGCAGCCGCGAGCGCATCGAGGTTGCCGGCCGCATCGCAATCGTCGTCGACGACGGCATCGCCACCGGCGCGACCACGCGGGCGGCATTGCGCGCCACGCGCGCGCGCAAGCCGAACAAACTCGTTCTCGCCGTGCCGGTCGCGCCCACCGAAAGCCTCGCGATGATGCGTAAGGAGGCCGACGAGGTCGTTTGTCTTGAAGATTATGAGGCTTTTGGCGCCATCGGCTATTATTACTCGGACTTCCGGCAGACCTCCGACGAGGAGGTCATCGCTACGCTGGCGCGCTTTGCGCCGGCGCCAACGAAATGAGCCCCGATGAGTGACGAACGCAACCAGCTCCGACTGTTCGCGCTCAAGGCCAGCGCGGAGCTTGGCAGGACAATCGCCGAGGCGATCGGCCAGCCGCTGGCGGCACACGAGGAGCGCGACTTCGAGGACGGCGAGCACAAGATGCGTCCGCTCGATTCGGTGCGCGGCCACGACCTCTATGTGATCCAAAGTCTACACGGCGGCCCCGCCGAAAGCGCCAACGACAAGCTCGTGCGGCTTTTGTTTTTCATCGGCGCGCTCAAGGATGCCGGCGCCGCGCGCGTCACAGTGGTGGCGCCTTATCTCTGCTATGGGCGCAAGGACCGCCGCACCAAGCCGAACGATCCGGTGACCACGCGCTACGTGGCGAGCCTGTTCGAGGCGGTCGGCACCGACATGATGGTGACCCTGGAAGTGCACAATCCGGCCGCATTCGAGAACGCGTTCCGCTGCCCGACGGTCGCACTCACCGCCACGCCCTTGTTTGTGGCCTATGCCAAGACGCTCGCCGGCGCCGGGGACAAACTCTGCGTGGTGTCGCCCGATCTCGGCGGCGGCAAGCGCGCCGAGCTGCTGCGCGAAACGCTGGAGGCCGAGATCGGCAAGCCGGTCGGCAAAGGCTTCGCCGAAAAGCATCGCAGCAGCGGCGTGGTGACCGGCGATCTGTTCGTCGGCGAGGTCGCGGGCGCTACCGCGCTCATCGTCGATGACCTGATCAGCACCGGCGGCACCCTGCTGCGGGCGGCGCAAGCGGCGCGCAAGGCCGGTGCCAGGAAGGTGATCGCGCTGGTGACGCACGGCCTGTTCATGCCGGGCGCCAGCCAGGTGATCGCCGATCCCGCCATCGACCGCTTCGTCGTTACCGACAGCGTGCCGCCGTTCCGCCTGGAAGCGAACGTGCGCGGCAAGATCGACACCATCGCGGTGGCGCCGCTGTTGGCGGAAACAATCCGCCGCTTGCACGAAGGCCGCGCGCTTACCGACTTGCTCGTGTTCTGACCAATCGTTCAAGTTTTATGGCATCGGCCGCCGCGATGCGCAGATAGGTGCGCGCCAGCCGCGGCCATTTTTCCGGCGTGCGCGGCTCTGGCTCGAGCAAATGCGCGATGCTCAAGCGCGCGCGCAATGTGGCGCGGTGGCAGCGGTAAAACGTGAACAGCTCGTCCGACAGATGATCGCGCAGCGCATGAATGGCGCGCCGCCTGATGTATCGGCTCGCCCAGCGCGCGCCCAGGCGGTCGCACTCGACGCAGAGATAGGCGATCTCGTCGAACGGATCGACGGCGCGTAAGGAGGCGTTGAACTCCAGGCAGTCGATGACGATGACGGGATCGCCGAGCCAGATGTGCTCGGGCCGTAGATCGCCGTGGCCGTCGACGACCTGGCGGCCGCGCACGCGCTCCGCGATCAGCCGCGCGCGCGCGTTGAGGAAGCCGCGTTGCGCGGCATCGATGCGGCCGATCAGCCCAGACGGCAGGGCCAAGCGTGGATCGAGCAAAATGCGTTTGTTGTAGGCGAGGCTCTTGTGCCAGTTGGCGAGATAGATCTCCGGCGGCACGAAGGCGGCGGGGGCGCGGCGATAGAACGCGACCAAGGTGGCAACCACGCGGTCGAGCTGCCAGGCCGCGAGCGTGCCGGAAGCGATCGTTTGTTCGAGCGTGCGGCCTTCATCGAGCCGGCGCATCACCACCAGCCAATCGGCGACCTCGCCCGCTCCGCCGAGCGAGAGCCCGCGCGGCGATTGCGTCAGTGGCACCACCTGTTCGTACACATCGGGCGCCAGCCGGCGGTTGAGCGTCAGTTCGGCGCGGCAGGCGGCCTCGCGCTTTTCCAGCGTCGAATAATCGAGATAAGGAAAGCGCACCGGCTTCTTCAGCTTGTAGGCTTTGTCGCCGGCCAGAAAAACCCACGACATATGCGTCTGTTTGCTCGCCACCTCGCGCGGGGAATGCGGATAGGCTTCCGGCCGGCCGAGGAAGGCGACCTTGTCGGCAAGCGTAGCCGTTGCCCCGGATGCGGTGTCATTCGTGGCGGCGGGCGTTTGCTGAGCGGTCTTGGTCAATGTCGTGCTGCCGATCCGAAGCCGTTACGCGGAGCCAGATTAAGCTATCAACGGCGCGTATGGCCGTTGATGCGCATCAAGCAGCCGCCGTCCCCCTCGCGCCCAAAAACCCCTAAATCCGCGGCTTTTTGGCAAGGCCACGGCAAGCCAATTCCGGTCATCAAAAACACTTCGCTCGCAGGTTGTAGGATGCGAGAATAACCGCGCGGCCGCAACGCGCGGCGGTTGGATGGGAACCGGAGCAATCGTGCATTCCTATCGCGTCGCCTGGCTGGCCGTCGCAAGCGAGATCGAACTGCCCGGCGCGATTCCCGCGCAGCCCACGAGCGCGCCGCAGTCACCGTGCGGGCGGCGCCGGTGCCAGCAACCTTGCAGGACGCGGCGAACAAGGGCGTTACGTGGCAGATCGCCGGCGACCGATTCCTGTTTCAGGTGCCTCGCATCGCGCGTTTCCTGCTCAGCGGCGGACGCGAAATCCTTTTCGAGCCGGCGCCGGGCGCCGAGGCCGGCGACGGTCAGCACAGCCAGCTCCGCCAGAAACTTCCGGGGTGGAGCGGCCACGTCGCGAGCTGGCTTGAGCAAAGCGATATTCCCATACACCTGATCCGCTACGAAGATTTGCAGGCGGACACGCTTGGCACGCTGCGCCGCGCGCTGAACTTCGCCGGCCGGCCGGCGAGCGAGGACGACATGCGGCGCGCCGTTGCGTTTGCCGATTTCGCGCAGTTGCGCCAACAGGAACAGGACAAAGGTTTTCACGAAGCGCCGCGGCCGTGGACGGCCAGCAATTTCTTCCGCCGCGGCGAAGCGGGCGGCTGGCGCGACGAGCTTTCCGCCGAACAGGCCGCGCGTATCGAGAGCGACCACGCAAACATGATGCGGCGCATGGGCTACCCATTGACGTCGATGGCCGCCTTGGCGCTGACGGGTTAGGTGAAGCATGGCCTTGTCGCGCTCGATCCGCCGGCCGCTGCGTAGGTTTGCGCAAGTCGACAGCCGCCGTCGCGCGCTGGTGATCGAAGCGGTGGCCTTGCTGCCTTTGGCGCGGCTCGGGCTGATCGTCGTTTCGTTCCCCAAACTGGCGCGCCGGCTCGGCGACTTCGTGCCGCCGAACGATCCGCGCGCCTTGGCCGCGCGCGAGGCTGGGGCACAGGCCGCGCTCGCCGAGGAAATCGGCTGGGCGGTGACGCGCTCGGCGCGCTATGTGCCGTTCAAGGCGGTTTGTCTGCCGCAGGCGATGGCGGCGCGCGTCATGCTCAAGCGGCGCGGCGTGTCGAGCGCGATGCATTTCGGCGCGGCGCGTGGGCAGGACAAACCGCTCGACGCGCATGCCTGGCTCGACGCCGCCGGCGTCGAGGTCACCGGCTATCCGGTGGCGAAGACGTTCGTGGAGATCGCCTGTTTCGTGTGAGCAAATTTTTCCGCTCGTCCCCGCGAAAGCGGGGACCCAGAGCAACAAATGCTTTTCAATTAAATCTGGATGCCCGCTTACGCGGGAATGAACGGAGCGGTGCCGCTAATACCCCGCCGCCAGCGCGCCGCGGGTGCGGCGGTCGGCGGCGCCGGCATAACCCTGCGGCGTGAATTCTGTCTTGGGGATCACCTCAATTGTATTCGCCGACGTGTGCGGCGCGGTCGGCACGAGGGTGTGGCCGCGCGCGCGCAGAGCATCGAGCAGCGACGGGTCGAATCCCGGCTCGACAAAAGTCTCGTCCGGCATCCATTGGTTATGCAAGCGCGGCGCGCTCACCGCCTGGTCGACCGGCATGTGAAAGTCGATGGCGTTGACGATCACCTGCAGCACCGTGGTGATGATGCGGCTGCCGCCGGGCGAGCCGGTGACGAGGAACGGCTTGCCGTCCTTCAATACGATGGTCGGCGTCATCGACGATAACGGACGCTTGTTCGGGCCCGGCAGATTGGCGTTGAAGCCGAGCAGCCCATAGGCATTGGCGGTGCCCGGCTTGGCGGTGAAATCGTCGAGCTCGTTGTTGAGCAGCACGCCGGTGCCGTCGGCCACCAGGCCGAGGCCGTAGCCGAAATTCAGCGTATACGTGTTCGACACCGCGTTGCCATCGCGATCGATGACGGAGAAATGTGTGGTGTTGCGGCCTTCCGATTGCGCCGCCTCGCCTGTGCGGATCTCGGCGGCGGGCGTCGCGCGGGGGCCGATCTGCGCGCGCAGGCGCGCGGCGTACGGCTTCGAGGTCAGCCGGGCGATCGGCATCTTCACGCTGTCAGGATCGCCCATGTAGACGGCGCGGTCGGCATAGGCGCGCTTCATCGCCTCGATCTCGTCGTGCAGCGCCTCGGTACGGGCGAGCTTGCCGAGGTCGAAGCCTTCGAGGATGTTGAGCATCTCGATCAGCGCCACGCCGCCCGAGGACGGCGGCGGCATCGAGACGATGTCGTAACCGCGGTAGCTGCCGCGCACGACCGGCCGCTCGACCGCGGTGTAACGCGCGAGATCGTCCGCGGTCATGATGCCGCCGGCTTTTTGCACGGCCGCTGCGATCTTTTCCGCGGTACGCCCTGTGTAAAACGCGCGCGGGCCGCTTTTTGCGATCTTGTTCAGCGTGTCGGCTAGGTCTGATTGGATCAGTCGGTCGCCCTCGTGCGGGACGTCGCCGCCGTCGAGAAAGATGGACGCTGACGATGGCCAGCGCGAAAGCCGCGCGCGCGCGCCAGGCAGCGAATCGGCAAGATCGTCCTCGACCGGAAAGCCCTCCTGCGCGAGATCGATCGCGGGCGCGAGCAGGTCGGCGAGCGTAAATTTGCCGGAGCCATACTTTTCCAGCGCCATTGCCAGGCCGGCGACGGTGCCGGGCACGCCGATTGCGAGCCCGGAGTTGCGCGACTTCGCCGGATCGGGATTGCCTTGGCTGTCGAGGAACATTGTCGGTGTGGTGGCGGACGGCGCGGTCTCGCGATAATCGATCGCGATATCGCGATTGTCCTTCGCCAGATGGATCATCATGAAGCCGCCGCCGCCGATATTGCCGGCGCGCGGATAAGTGACGGCGAGCGCGAAGCCGGTCGCGACCGCCGCATCGACCGCATTGCCGCCGCGGTCGAGAATCTCGACGCCGATGCGGGCGGCGCGGCTCTCCTGCGCCACTACCATGCCATTGTGCGCAAGCACGCTTTGCGCCGGCGGGATTGCCGGCGCGTGCGTAACCGGCGCCACCTGCGCATAGGCGAGGGCGGTGAGCGCGATGAAGAATGAAATGATGAGGACGGAGCGCTTCATTGCTAACTCGTTATGGCCGGGCTTGTCCCGGCCATCCACGTCTTTGGCGTGGCACAGCTAATAAGACGTGGATGCCCGGCACAAGGCCGGGCATGACGGCGGAGGGAACTACCGCGTCTGCCCGTGATAGACCGTGTTCGGCCGCATGTCGGTCGCACTGGCGACACGGTTCGACATGTTGAAGAAGCCGACGACGCTCGAAACATCCCAGATGTCGCGGTCGGAAAATCCGGCGCGGCGCAGGCGCTCGCGGTCGGCTTCCTCCACGCTCCAGGGCGAGGCCGTGAGTTTCACCGCGAAGTCGAGCATCGCGCGCTGGCGCTTGGACAGCCGCGCCACGCGGTAATTCATCACGATCTGCTCGCCGAGCAGCGGCTTGCCGGAATATTGCCGCACCGCCGCGCCGTGCGCGGTCAGGCAATAGTAGCAGCGGTTCTGCGACGATACCGCGACCGCGATCATCTCGCGCTCGAGCTTGGTGAGGCCGCTGTCGCCCAGCATCAGGTCGTTGTACATGGCGACGAAGGCTTCCAGCTTGGCGTTGTCGAAGGCGTAGGCGACAAGCACATTGGGCACGAAGCCGAGCTTGTCCTGGCAACTCTTGAAATAGGCGGTCATTGCCGGCGATAGCTTCCCCGGAGGCAGATTGAGCGCGATCACCGGCACGTCGTCGGCCACCGCCGGTGCCGGTTTGAGCGGCATAGGCTTCACAGCGGTCTTGGCAGCAGCCGGTTTGGCAGTCGGCAGTTTCGGCACGGGCGCTTTGCCGCCCTTGATGGCGCGCAACGCCGGCTTTGCCCGGCCCGGCGCCGTCTTGCCGGCAGGTTTCAACTTATTGGCCTTGCCCATAATCCCTCGCCCCTGATCCGTGCCCCGGACTAAGCGCAAGATTACAATGTTCCGGTGCGCGGCGATATACCGGCGCGGCGAGCTTTCGCCTTTCCTTTCAGGCGCTTAAAGCGCTGCAACACGGAACTTTGAAGCCTTGTCGCGATCCCGTCACCAAAAGATGGGTTGCTCTCGACGGGCCGGTGCGGAAGGTGAACACTCCGGTCCGGTGCCGCGGTTGATTCCCCAGAAACACAATTGGCGAGAACGACATGGCCGTTGAGCCTCCCGGCAGCGAGGAAGAAATCGCCGCGCGCAAGGCGATCGCGCAGGCCACCGCCGCTTTGCAAGAGCGGCGCGGCGACGTGCCGCCGACCTTCGTCACGCAGATTTTTACGGGCGCGGTGCCGGAAGACGTCGTGCGCTACGCCGCCGCCGACATCGCCACGCTCGCTGGACGCGCCTGGGATTTCCTGTCCGAGCGGCCGGCCGGCAGCCCGAAAATTTCCTGCGACACGCTGGAGCTCGACGCCTCGCACGCCTCGGTCACGGTGATCGAAATTGCCAATGACGACATGCCGTTCCTGGTCGATTCGGTGATGGGCGAGCTCGCCGAGCGCAAGCTGATCGTGCGGCTGGTGGCGCATCCGGTCCTGGGCGTGAAGCGGCAGGGCGGCAAGCTCATGGCGCTCGGCGCGCCCGATGCCGCCGATAGCGCGCGCGAAAGCTTCATTCACATCCACATCGACCCGATCGAAGATGAACCCGCGCGCGCCGATCTGGTGCGCAAGCTGCAAGTCGTGCTCGCCGACGTGCGCCTGGCGGTCCAGGACTGGCGGGCGATGCTCGACCGCGTCAACGGCGTGATCGCGGATCTGAAGACCAATCCGCCGCCGCTGCCGGTCGACGAGATCGCGGAAGCCATCCAGTTCCTGCAATGGCTGTCGGCCGATCACTTCACCTTCCTCGGCGTGCGCGAATATAAATTCGACGGCCACGGGCTCATTCCCGATTTCGACAGCGCGCTCGGCATCATGCGCGACCGCGAGCTCAAGGTGCTCAAGCGCGGCGAAGAGCTGTTGGAGTTCACGCCGGAGATCATGGCCTTCCTGAAGGAGCCGCGGCCGCTGATCATCGCGAAGGCCAATATCCACGCGCATGTGCATCGGCGCGTTTATCTCGACTATATCGGCGTCAAGCGCTTCGACGCCGCCGGCAATCTCACTGGCGAATTCCGCATCGTCGGCCTGTTCACCTCCACCGCGTACACGCGTTCGGCGCACGGCATTCCGTATTTGCGCCGCAAGATCGCGGCGGTGGAAAAGCGCGCCGGCTTCGATCCGAACAGCCATTCCGGCAAGGCTTTGGCCAACGTGCTGGAGCACTATCCGCGCGACGAGCTGTTCCAGGCCGACGAGGAAACGTTGCAGCGCTTCGTGCTCGCCATCATGCAGCTCGACGAGCGCCCGCGCGTGCGCGTGCTCGCGCGTTTCGACCGCTTCGACCGTTTCGTCTCGGTGCTGGTGTTCGTGCCGCGCGAACGCTACGACAGCGCGATCCGCGCCCGTATCGGCGACTACTTGGCGCGCGCTTTCATCGGGCGCGTGTCGGCCTTCTATCCGTTCTTCCCGGAAGGGCCGATGGTGCGCGTGCATTTCATCATCGGCCGCTCCGGCGGCTCGCCGCCGCAGGTGACGCGCGCAACGCTCGAACACGAAGTGCGTGCAATCGTGCGCACCTGGACCGACGGGCTAAGCGATGCGCTTGCGCTCGCGCACGATCCGGCGTCCGCGCACCAGTTGTTCAACCGTTACCGCGACGCGTTCTCGCTCGGTTTCCACGACTACTATCAGCCGGCCGCCGCCGCGAGCGACATCCGCGCGATCGAGGCGCTCAGCGAGCAACGCCCGCTCGGCGTCGATTTCCGTCACCGCAATTCGGAGGAGCGCAATCAGGTCAGCCTGAAGGTGTGGAGCCTGGCGCGGCCGCTGCCGCTGTCGGAACGGGTGCCGGTGCTGGAGAACATGGGCTTCCGCGTGGTGGACGAGCGCACCTATCGCATCGCGCCGAAGGATCGCGAGCGCCTGTGGTTGCACGACATGCTGCTCGAGCGCAGCGACGGCAGTTTCATCGATCTCGACGCCGACAAGGCGCGGCTGGAAGCCGCCTTCCTGATGGTGATGCGTGGCGCCGCCGAGAACGACGGCTATAACGCGCTCACGCTGGCCGGTTCCCTCGGCTGGCGCGACGTGGCGCTGATCCGGACGCTGTCACGCTTCCTGCGCCAGATCCGCGTGCCCTATTCGCAGGACTACATGTGGGCGACGTTGACGAAACATGCCGGCATCGCCGGCAATATCGTTGAGCTGTTCCACGCCCGCTTCGATCCGCGCCCGGCGGCGGCGGAAGGCCGCGACGAGAAGCAGGCGGCGCTCAATGGCAAGATCGAACAGGCCTTGCAGGCGGTCGAGAGCCTGGACGAGGACCGCATCCTGCGGCAGTTCGTCAACGCCGTGCAGTCGGCGATTCGAACGAATTTCTTCCAGACCGACAAAGACGGTCACGCGAAACCAATCATCTCGGTCAAGTTCGAGAGCGGCAAGCTCACCGGCCTACCGCTGCCGCGTCCGCTCTATGAGATCTTCGTTTATTCGCCGCGCGTGGAAGGCGTGCACCTGCGCTTCGGCAAGGTGGCGCGCGGCGGCATCCGCTGGTCGGACCGGCCGCAGGATTTCCGCACCGAGGTGCTCGGCCTGGTGAAGGCGCAGCAGGTCAAGAACGCGGTGATCGTGCCGGTCGGCGCCAAAGGCGGCTTCGTGCCCAAGCTGATGCCGAAGGGCGCGCCGCGCGAGGTCGTGCAGGCGGAAGGCGTCGCCACCTACAAGCTTTTCATTTCCACGTTGCTCGACATCACCGACAATATTCACCACGACGCATCGATCATTCCGCCGCCGAACGTCGTGCGGCACGAGGGTGACGACCCCTATCTCGTCGTCGCCGCCGACAAGGGCACCGCCACCTTTTCCGACATCGCCAACGAGATTTCGCTCGCACACAATTATTGGCTGGGTGACGCATTCGCGTCGGGCGGCTCGGCCGGCTACGACCACAAGGCCATGGGCATCACCGCGCGCGGCGCCTGGGAGTTGGTGAAGCGGCACTTCCGCGAGATGGACGTCAACATCCACGAAACGCCGTTCACCGCCGTCGGCGTCGGCGATATGTCGGGCGATGTGTTCGGCAACGGCATGTTGCGCGAAACGACGACCAGGCTGCTGGCCGCCTTCGACCACCGCGATATCTTCATCGATCCCGACCCCGACCCGGTGAAGGCCTTCGCCGAGCGCAAGCGGCTGTTCGGCCTGCCGCGCTCGAGCTGGCAGGACTACGACAAGGCATTGATCTCCAATGGCGGCGGCGTCTATCCGCGCTCGTCGAAATCAATTGCGCTGTCGGCGGAAGCGCGCGCGCTGTTTGGCGTCGGCGAAAGCGTGGCGCCGCAGGAGCTGATGAAGGCGATCCTGAAGGCGCAGGTCGATCTGCTGTTCTTCGGCGGCATCGGCACCTATGTGCGCTCGTCGCAAGAGAGTGACGAGGCGGCGGGCGACCGTGCCAACGACGCCATTCGTGTCACCGGTGCCGATTTGCGCTGCAAGGTGGTGGGCGAGGGCGCCAATCTCGGCATGACGCAGCGCGGCCGCATCGAAGCGGCGCAGGCCGGCATCCGGCTCAACACCGACGCCATCGACAACTCGGCCGGCGTCAACACCTCCGACGTCGAGGTGAATATCAAAGTCGCGCTCAGTCCTCTCTTGCACACCGGCGCATTGAAAATCGAGGCGCGCAACGCGCTGCTCGCCGAGATGACCGACGAAGTGGCGCGCCTGGTGCTGCGCAATAACTATCAGCAGACGCTGGCGCTTTCGCTGGCGCAGCGGCGCGGGCTGGAGGATCTCGGTTTCCAGTCGCGGCTGATGCAGACGCTGGAGATGCACGGTCAGCTCGACCGCGCGGTGGAATTTCTGCCCGACGAGATGGCGCTCGCCGAGCGGCGCAAGCGCGGCGAAGCGCTGACGCGGCCGGAACTCGCGGTTCTGCTGGCTTACGCCAAGCTGACGCTCTACAGCGAATTGCTCGACTGCGCTGTGCCGGACGATCCCTATCTCGGCCGCGAGCTCGATCGCTATTTTCCGAAGGAAATGACCGAGCGCTTCCCCGACGCGCTGCACCAGCACCGGCTGCGGCGCGAGATTATCGCCACGCAGCTCACCAATTCGATGATCAACCGCGGCGGCGCGACGCTGATCGTGCGCATCGCCGACCAGACCGGCGCCGCGGCCTCGACAATCGCCGCCGCCTTCGCCGCCGTGCGGCAGAGTTATCAAATGATCGAGCTCAATGCCGAGATCGACGCGCTCGACAACAAGCTTGCCGGCGCGGTGCAGCTCGATCTCTACGCCGCGGTGCAGGACCTGCTGCTCGACCGTATCGTCTGGTTCCTGCGCCATGTCGATCTCACGCAGGGCCTGGAAAAGATCGTCGCGCATTACAAAGACGGCATCGCGCAGGTGGAAGCGGCGCTCGACCGCGCGCTGTCGAAACAAGCCATGGCCGCGCGCAGCGCGCGCGTCTCCGCACTGAGCAAGGCCGGCGTGCCGGACGCGCTGGCGCGTCGCTTCGCCAGCCTGGGGGTGCTGAAAGCCGCGCCCGACATCGTGCTGGTGGCCGACCGGGCGAATAAAGCGGTGGGCGAGGTGACCGCCACTTATTTCGCCACCGAAGCCTTCTTCCAGCTCGACCGCGTCGCCGGCGCGGTCGGCAACATCGTGGTGTCGGATTATTTCGACCGGCTGGCGCTCGACCGCGCGCTCGATTCGATCGGCGACGCCGAGCGGCGGCTCACCGCCGCCATGGTCGGCAACGGCCACGCCGGCGCCGGCGCGGTCGAGGAATGGGTCAAGCCGCGGCAGGCGGAAGTCGAGCGCATCCGCTCGGCCATCCATGAGATCGCCGGCTCCGGGCTGACGCTGTCGAAGCTGTCGGTGGCGGCGAGTTTGCTGGGCGACTTGGCGCGGCAGTAGTTTTTATCCCCCCTGAAAGGGGAGGGTCCGGCGCGAAGCGCCGGGGGTGGGGTTACGCCGATTATATTTGGCGAGCGACCCCACCCGGCTCGCTTCGCTCGCCACCCTCCCCCTGCGGGGGAGGGAAAAGCAGCCTCAATGCCTGAAATGCCGCACGCCGGTGAACACCATCGCGACATTGTGCGCGTCGGCGGCGGCGATGACCTTGTCGTCGTTGACCGAGCCGCCGGGCTGGATCACCGCGGTGGCGCCGGCTTCGATCGCTACGAGCAAACCGTCGGGGAACGGAAAGAAGGCATCGGAGGCGACCACCGAGCCCTTGGTCAGCGGCGCCGACAATTTCATTTCCTTCGCCGCATCTTCCGCTTTGCGTGCCGCGATGCGCGCGGCATCGACTCGGCTCATCTGCCCGGCGCCGATGCCAACCGTGGCGCGATCTTTGGCGTAGACGATGGTGTTCGACTTGACGTGCTTGGCGACGCGGAAAGCGAAGCGCAGGTCAGCCAGCTCCGTCTCGTTCGGCGCGCGCTTGGTGACGGTCTTCAATTGCATCTCGTCGACCACGGCGTTGTCGCGCGACTGCACCAGCAGCCCGCCGGCGACAGATTTCACGGTCAGCCCTATGGCGCGCGGATCGGGCAGGCCGCCGGCCAGCAGCAGGCGCAGGTTCTTTTTCGCTGCGACGATCTTGATCGCCTCCTCGCTCGCCTCCGGCGCGATGATCACCTCGGTGAATATCTCGGTGATGGCTTTGGCCGCTTCCGCGTCGAGCTTGCCGTTGAGCGCGACAATGCCGCCGAAGGCCGAGGTCGGATCGCAGGCCAGCGCTTTCTTGTAGGCTTCGACCAGGCTCGCGCCTTCCGCCACGCCGCACGGGTTGGCGTGTTTAACGATGACGCAGGCGGGCGTGCGCTTGGGGTCGAACTCGGCGACGCATTCGTAGGCCGCGTCGGTGTCGTTGATGTTGTTGTAGGACAGCTGTTTGCCTTGCAGCTGCCGCGCGGTGACGACGCCGAAGCGGTCGCCCGCAGATTTATAGAACGCCGCGCTCTGGTGCGGGTTCTCGCCGTAGCGCAGCGCCTCGATCAGCTTGCCGCCGAAGGCGCGGTAGTCTGGCGCGTTGTCATGCAGCGTATCGGCGAACCAGTTGGAAATCGCCGCGTCATAGGCCGCCGTGCGCGCGTAGGCCTTGGCGGCAAGTGCTTGGCGCAATTCGAGCGTGGTCATGCCGCTGTGCGCCGCTAGCTCCGCCAGCACTTTGGCATAGTCGGATGGCTCCACTACCACGGCGACATCGGCATGATTTTTGGCCGCCGCGCGGATCATCGCCGGGCCGCCGATGTCGATGTTCTCGATGCAGTCGTCGAAGCTTGCCCCCTTCGCGACCGTCGCCTCGAACGGATAGAGGTTCACCACCAGGAGATCGATCGGCTTGATGCCGTGCTGCTCCATTGCGTCGGCATGCTCTTTATTTCCGCGGCTGCCGAGCAAGCCGCCATGCACCTTCGGATGCAGCGTCTTGACGCGGCCGTCCATCATCTCGGGGAAGCCGGTGAGCGCGGACACGTCGGTCACTTTCAGCCCGGCCTCCTGCAGCGCCTTGGCGGTGCCGCCGGTCGAGATGAGCTCGACGCGGTAGCCGGCAAGCTCGCGGGCAAATTCCGTCAGCCCACTTTTGTCGGATACCGACAGCAAAGCGCGGGTGATGCGGCGCGGGTGGCTGGCCATGGGCAACGGGCTAGCACAAGAGCGAGGTGGAAGTGTATCGGGCAGTCTTGCGACTGCTCAGTGCATCCACAGGCGGCAAGCGGTGCGACAAACGCGGCCTGCTCCCTCTCCCCTGGGGGAGAGGGTTGGGGGTGAGGGGGCAAGTGACTTCTCGAAAAGCCCTTGCCCCCTCACCCGGCTCGCTTCGCTCGCCGACCTCTCCCCCAGGGGAGAGGTGAACCGAGTTTGTGGCGTCGGTTGCGTAAAAAATTACAGCGGCAATTCCGGCTCTTCCGTGCGGCCGGGTCGGGCGCCGGGCGCGGCCGGCGGCGTGTGGCGCAGGCTCCAGCGCACTGCCGGCTTGTCGCCGATCTTGCCATAAATCACGATCTGCGCGGTGCGGCGCGGCCCGTCGGGGCCGGCCAGGAATACGCTTTCCTCGATCTGCACGCTTTCGGCCAAGGTCGCGAACGACCACAGCTCCTTGTCCGGCAGCAGCAGGATGACGCCGCGGCCGTCCGACAACCGGTTGGCCTTGATCGCCGGGTGCAGGTGAAAGCGGATGGCGTATTCGTCGCTGCCGGGCCGTGGCCGCGCGCCGCCTCCGGCGGCCGCAAAGCTATCCTCGCCATCGAGCGAGCGTCCGTCCGGACTCAAACGTACGAGCCGCGTGTGCACCACGCCGAAATCGGGCGCGTAGCCGTCATGTGAGGCGCGCAGCGTCACCCCCTCGGCCTGTTCGTCGCGCGCGATTTCGAGATTGTGCGGGCCACTGACGATCGGTATACCGCCGAGCAGGCGCCGCGCGCCCTCGAAAAACCGGCACGACGATTTGTCGTTGAACGTCACGGTCGAATGCGCGGGCGTCGCGCGTGCGACCTGCCGCCAGTTCTCCTTGTTGACCGCCGGCAGGCCGCAATTGACCACCAGCCGGTGCTGCTTCCACGATAGCTCGAACGACAGGCAGCCGGCGTGGGCTTCCTGGCTCGCCGCCAGCGGCGGCGGCTTGCCGGTGTCCATGAGCAGCGCGGTGTGGCCGGCATCGATGCGCTGATAGCCCGAATGCGGCGCGTTCGACACCGGCGCGCCGCGCGCGTCGTCGTAGGCGAGCACGGTGGCGAGCAGATCGACCGGCGTCGGTCCCATGCCGTTGAACTGCGCGAAGTTGCCGTCGGCGTGGCGGAAAAAGCGCAGCATCGGCATCATGCGGTCGATGGCGTTGTTGAGCGCTGCCGGCGGCTGTAATTGCCGCGCCGAGAACAATTGCCGCAGCGGCAACAGATCCACCAGCAGTTCGATCAGCACGCCGGGATTGCGGCTGACATGCCCGCCGTCCGGTAAGATCTGGTAGCGCAGCTCCTCCATCAGGTGGAGTACGTCGCCGCGCAGCGCGCCGGATTGGCCGTGCATGCACAGCGTTGCGTAATTGAGCGCGATCAGCGCCTGCAGCCGGCTGTAGCCGGCGCGCGTCTCTTTGAGCGAGCGGCGCAGATAGCGCACCTGCCGTGACAGGCTACGGATGAAGCGGCGGTAGAAGCGCGCGTCGGCGTCCTGCAGCACGAACGGCGCCTGGCTCAGCCAGCAGATCAGGCGGCGCGACAGAATATCGTGCCGCCAGCCGAGCGGATGCCAGCTGCCCTGCACGTTGATCCATTCGTCGATCAGTGAGCGGGCGTTGGCGCGCGTGATCGCGGAATTGGCGGCGCGCAGATGGCGAAGCCAGGAAAAATTCAGCAGGATCACCGCCCATTCGTCCGACGGCGGCGTCATTTCGAACGGCGAGCGCCGGTCGCAGATCACCACCTTGCCGGCGAAGGCGAAACGGCCGGCATAGATTTCGGCGACGCGGGTGGCGTCGGCGGTGCGCAGGTCCTGCGGCGCGATAACCAGCCGGTCGGTCGTGGTGGAGGCAAAACGCCAGCGCAGCAGCGGATGCGCGTTGATGCGGGCGATGACGCTACGGAACGCGCGGCGTGCGATGAGCACGGAGAGCCTGGCCCGCTCCGCGATCGAAACACGCATCATGAAGGCGTTCGTCCCCTGCGGCGCGGCTCGATTCTGCGCGCGATTGTCCACGATAGCGAAGGGACGGGGGACGGCCAATATGCGTTTCCGGCCCGAGGATTAGGCGGTTTTTACGAGCCGCGCGGCGTAGAAGCCGTCGATACCGCCCCAGCGCGGATCGGGGTCCGGCAAGTGCAGCGGCAACGTGCGCAGGTCGCCATCGGAGGTCAAGAATTCGGCGTGGCCGGCAAGCTCCGCGGCGGCGATCGGCTTGCGCGCGACACTTGCGTTGCGCGCCAACAAAGCGGCGATCTGCTCGGCGCCTTCCTCCGGCTCGAGCGAACAGACGCAATAAACCATCACGCCGCCGGGCTTGAGCAGCGCGACGGCGCGGTCGAGTAATTTCGGCTGCAGCGCCGCGAGCGCCGCGACGTCGGCTTCGCCCTTGAGCCAGGGCACGTCGGGGTGACGGCGGATGGTGCCGGTCGAGGAGCAGGGCGCGTCGAGTAGCACGGCGTCGAACGGTCCCGCATTTGACGAGTTAGGTTGCCATTCCAGCACGTCGGCGGCGACGCATTCGGCTTCGAGTGCCAGGCGTTCGAGATTGTCGCGCAGCCGGTTGAGGCGCGCCGGCGAGCGGTCGACCGCGGTGACGCGTGCGCCGGCGAACGCCAGCTGCGCGGTCTTGCCGCCGGGCGCCGCGCACAAGTCGGCGACGCTCAAGCCGCGCACGTCGCCGAGCAGCCGTGCCGGCAAGGAGGCGGCGGCGTCCTGCACCCACCAGGCGCCTTCGTTGAAACCGGGCAGCAGCGAGATCGCGCCTTGTGCCAGCGTGCGCACGCTGCCGGTCGGCAGCACACGGCCATGCAGCCGCTCGGCCCATGAGCCGGCGTTGTCTTTCACGGTGAGATCGAGCGCCGGCTCGTGGCCGTTGGCAAGCGCGATCGCGCGCGCAACGTCCTTGCCGTAAGTGTTTGTCCAGCGCTCCAGCAGCCATTGCGGCGTGTCGCGCATCGACTCGGTCGCGGCAAGCGCCTCACGGTTCTGCGCCACGCGCCGCAGCACGGCGTTAACCAGGCCGGCATAGCGCGAAGCGCGCCGGTCGGCTTGCGCCAAGCGCACCGACAGATCGACTGCGGCATGGTCGGGCACGTCGAGCCACAAAATCTGCACCGCGCCGATCAGCAGAATGGTTTCGGTGCGCGGCGCGTCGGCGGGAAATCCCTTCTCGAGATAGGAGCCAAGCAGATGACGCAGTGTGCCGAGCCGCCGCAGCGCGGTGGCGACCAGCCTGCGCATCAGCGCGCGGTCGCGATCGGCGAGCGAGGCGAGACCGGGATGCGCGATCTTGCCGGAGAGTTGCTCGTCGAGCGCGATCTTCCGCCGCAGCACGCCGTCGAGAATGTCGGCGGCGATTTTTCGGGCGGTGAGGCCGGGGACTTCCGGCTGGGGAGAGGTGCGCGGACGCGCCATGGCCCACGATCATTGCCACGAAATGTGGCTGAGGCGCGAATCGGGCCGGAAAAACCCGAAATACTCACAATTTTGAGGGCGCCGGAACGGCGCCAGCGGCTACTGCAGCACGGTGACTTCGGTGCCGATCTGGGCGCGGCGATAAAGATCGAGGATGTCCGCGTTATGCATGCGGATGCAGCCGTGCGAGACGAACTGCCCGACCGAGCCGGGATTGTTGGTGCCGTGGATGGCGTAATTGCCGTTGTCGAGGCCGAGCACGGCGGCGCCCATCGGATTTTGCGGCGAGCCGCCGGGGATGACCGGATTGTAGCGGCCGGCGATTTCCGGCGGCGCCTGCCAGGCCGGGCTCAGGCGTTTGAGTTCGACCGACGCGCGGCCGTGCCAGGCCATGCCGGCCTTGCCGACGCCGACCGGATAGCGGATCGCGCTGCCGTTGCCGAGCACGTAATAGAGCTGGCGTGAATGCGTGACGATCACGATGCTGCCGGGGCGATAGCCGGCGTTGAACGGCACCGTTTCGCCGGCGCGCGCCAGCGCCGGTGCGAACAGCAACGCGGCCGCGAGCAGACCGCTCAGGCAGGAGCGGGTGAATTTCATTTCTCGACGACGACCGGCGTGCCGACGCTCACCATCGCGTAAAGCTTGCTGATGTCCTTGTTGTACATGCGGATGCAGCCGTGCGAGACGAAGCCGCCGATCGATTTCGGATTGTTGGTGCCGTGGATGGCGTACTCGCCGTTGCGCAGCGTGAGCGCGGCAACGCCCATCGGATTGCGCGGAGAGCCGCCGGGAATGACCGCGCCGTAATGGCCGTGCGCCAATTCTGGCGGCGCCTGCCAGGCCGGCTTGATGTATTTGGCTTCGACGGCGGCGCGGCCGAACCAGCGCCAGCCATCCTTGCCGACGCCGACCGGAAATTCCCACGCCTTGTCGCCCTTGAGCACGTAATAGAGACGGCGGTCGTTGGTCTTCACCACGATGGTGCCCGGACGATAGCCGGTGAGCGGCACGATGCTCGGCGGCTGCGGCGGCTGCCGGGGTTGCGCCTGCTGCGGCAGCGCGGCTTGCTGTGACGGCGCCGGTTGCGGCTGCTGGGCGCGCGCGACCGCCGCGGCCAACAACGCCCACAGCATCACGATCATGACGAAGATCGCCGTCCGCCTCAGCACCAGAACCATGGTCCGTCCCCAGTTCGTAACGGACGCAATCTTAAAACGGCCCACCGTGGCGGCGGGCGAAAGGTCGAAGTTAACGTAAACGCCCACTCCTTAACCTCGCGGAGAGGGAACTTACGCCCCCGCTTTGGCCGCCTTCTTGTTCTGCCGGTTATTGACCAGATCGTCGACCACGGCCGGATCGGCCAGCGTCGAGGTGTCGCCGAGATTGCCGTACTCGTCCTCGGCGATCTTGCGCAGGATGCGGCGCATGATCTTGCCGGAACGCGTCTTCGGCAGGCCGGGCGCAAACTGGATCAGATCGGGCGAGGCGATCGGGCCGATCTCCTTGCGCACCCAGCCGACCAATTCCTTGCGCAGGTCTTCGGTCGGCTTCTCGCCCGCCATCAAGGTGACATAGGCGTAGATGCCCTGGCCCTTGATGTCGTGCGGATAGCCGACGACGGCGGCCTCCGACACTTTCGGATGCGCCACCAGCGCGCTCTCCACTTCGGCGGTGCCGAGGCGATGGCCGGCGACGTTGATGACGTCGTCGACGCGGCCGGTGATCCAGTAATAGCCGTCGGCGTCGCGCCGGCAGCCGTCGCCGGTGAAATACTTGCCGATGTAGGTCGAGAAATACGTCTGCACGAAGCGCTCGTGATCGCCGTAGACCGTGCGCATCTGGCCCGGCCAAGAATTGGCAATGCACAGATTGCCGCTGGTGGCGCCCTGCTGCACCTTGCCCTCGGCGTCGACGATTTCCGGCACCACGCCGAAGAACGGCCGCGTCGCCGAACCCGGTTTCAATTTGGTCGCGCCCGGCAGCGGTGTGATCAGAATGCCGCCGGTCTCGGTCTGCCACCAGGTGTCCACGATCGGGCAGCGGTCCTCGCCGACCACGTGGTAGTACCACTCCCAGGCTTCCGGATTGATCGGCTCGCCGACGGTGCCGAGCAGGCGCAAGCTTTTGCGCGATGTCTTCTTCACCGGATCGTTGCCGCCCTGCATGAGCGCGCGGATCGCGGTCGGCGCGGTATAGATGATGTTGACCTTGTGCTTGTCGCACACTTCCCAGAAGCGCGAGGTGGTCGGATAGTTCGGCACGCCCTCGAACATCATGCTGACGGCGCCGTTCGACAGCGGCCCGTAAAGAATGTAGCTGTGGCCGGTGACCCAGCCGACGTCGGCGGTACACCAGTAGATGTCGCCGTCGTGGTAGTCGAACACGTATTGATGCGTGATCGAGACGTAGACCAAGTAGCCGCCGGTGGTGTGCAGCACGCCCTTCGGCTTGCCGGTCGAGCCCGACGTATAAAGAATGAACAGCGGATCCTCCGCGCTCATTTCCTCGCACGGGCAATCGGCCGGCACGGTCTTGGCGATCTCGTCGTAATAGACGTCGCGCCCGGCCTTCATGTTGACGGCGGCATTGGTGCGCTTGACGACGATGATGGAGGTGACGCCGCCGGCTTTGTCGCAGGCCGCGTCGACATTGGCCTTCAATGGAATCTTGCGGCCGCCGCGCACGCCTTCGTCGGCGGTGACGATGCAGGTGGATTTGCAGTCTTCGATGCGGCCGGCGATCGAGTCCGGCGAGAAGCCGCCGAACACCACCGAGTGGATGGCGCCGATGCGGGCGCAGGCGAGGATCGAAACCGCCGCTTCCGGAATCATCGGCATGTAGATGGTGACGCGGTCACCCTTCTTGACGCCGCGCGCCTTCAGCACATTGGCGAAGCGGCAGACCTCGGCGTGCAGCTGCTTGTAGGTGAGCTTCTTGTCGTGCTTGGGGTCGTCGCCTTCCCAGATGATCGCGGTCTGCTCGCCGCGCTTGGCGAGATGGCGGTCGACGCAGTTGTAGCAGGCGTTGAGCGTGCCATCCTCGAACCATTTGATCGAGACGTTGTGCGGATCGTACGAGATGTTCTTGACCTTGGTGAACGGCTTGATCCAGTCGATGCGCTTGGCCTGCTCGGCCCAGAAGCCGTTCGGATCTTTGATCGAACGCGCGTACATTTCCTGATATTTGGCGTCGTCGGCGTAGGCGCGCTTTTTCCACTCGGCCGGCACGTCATAGAGCTTGTCGGACATCGCAACTCCTCCCTGTCCCGCGGCTGTCCCGCAGGCGGTTTTTCATCTCTTTAGCCCATTATGCGACGGGCCTTGCAGGGGCGACAAGGCGTGCGATTGGCGCGGATTGTCCCACTTTCGGCGGGGCTCTTCATCCCTCCCCCGCTTGGGGGAGGGTGGCCGCGAGCGTCAGCGAGCGGTCGGGTGGGGACAGAATTCTGATGGAAGGATGACCCCACCCCGCTCGCCTTCGCTATCGCTCGGCGAGCGACCCTCCCCTTTCAGGGGAGGGATTAAGATCAGACGCCCCACGCCCCGACGATCGCGCCCATGATCAGCATCGCGCCGAGCCAATGACCGCCGTCGATGACGATGAGGATGTGGCGGCGCATGCCGAACATATTGTTGACCGCCAGCGTGGTGATGACGAAGCCGAACCAGAGGAAGGCGGCCGAGATCACGCCGTTCTTCAGGCTCACCGCGCCGAGATGGCCGACCACGCCGGCCAGCATCCAAGCCATGATCAGGTCGGCGGCGAAGGAAACGACCAGCGGCCACATCGCCGCGCCGTTGCCGTGGTGGGCGCGGACCTGCTCGGAGGTGAAGCCGTGCGCGCCCATCCAGGGCTTCGCCAGCAGGCGGTACCATAGGCCGCCGAAGAACCAGGCCACGCCCGCGGCCACCAGCACGGCGATGTAATTGATGCCGGCAAAGGTCATTTGACGCCTCCCAATTTGCACACCGTCGTCCATTCTTCCGCCGTCACCGGCTGCACCGACAGGCGCGTGTTGTTGATCAGCACCATTGCCTTCAGCTTCGGCTCGGCTTTGACGGCGGCGATGGTCACAGGCTTGGGCAGAGCTTCCACCGCTTTGACGTCGACCACCACCCACGGCTCGCCCGCCTTGGCGGTCGGATCGGGATAGGCCTCGCGGATGATTTCGATAATGCCGACCGAGGCCTTCTCCTCACCCGAGTGATAGAACAAGGCGCGGTCGCCCTTTTTCATCTTCATCAGGTTCTGTTTGGCCTGATGGTTGCGCACGCCGGTCCAGGCGGTGCCCTTGGCGCCGCTTTTCACCTGTTGATCCCACGACCAGGACCCGGGCTCGGATTTCATCAGCCAGTAGGCCATGGCACCCTCAATGTCATCGTCCGCGAAGGCGGACGATCCAGTAAACGCAAGCCTCACTTATATATCAAAGACCGGGGTTACTGGATGCCCCGCCTGCGCGGGGCATGACGGGTGAGGTGTCATTCCGCCTTCAACGGCCGCGTCAGCAGCGCAACGATGGCGTCGTCCACGCTCAGCTTCTTCGCCAGCACGGCGGCGACCGCGGAAGAGATCGGCATGTCGATATTTTTCTCGCGCGCCATTTCCAGCAGCACCGGCGCGGTGAACACGCCTTCCGCCAGTTTGCCGTGGGCGGCGCTGTCCGGCGCCTCGCCTTTGCCGAGCGCGACGCCGAACGAGAAGTTGCGCGACTGCGGCGTCGAGCAGGTGAGAATGAGATCGCCGAGGCCGGACAGACCCATCATCGTCTCGGTCCTGGCGCCGTAAGCGCGGCCGAAGCGCGTCAGCTCGGCGAAGCCGCGCGTGATTAGCGCCGCGGCGGCGCTGGCGCCAAGCGCGCGGCCATGCACGATGCCGGCGGCAATGGCGAGCACATTCTTGGCGGCGCCGCCGAGTTCGACGCCGCGCACGTCGTTGGAGTGATAGGGGCGGAACGTGCCGGTGTTGAGCGCGCTTGCCAGCTCGCGCGCGACGACGTCGTCCGCTGCGGCGATGGTCACCGCGGTGGGCAGCCCGCGCGCCACGTCGGCGGCGAAGCTCGGGCCGGAGAGGATCGCCGGCAGCGCCTTTGGCGCGCATTCGGCGATGATCTCCGACATGAATTTGTGTGTGCCGTGTTCGATGCCCTTGGCGCAGGCGATGATCGGCGTGCCTGCGCTGGGCGCGAGCGCTTTGACGACCGAACGCACATGCTGCGCCGGCACCACCAGCAAAATCGCGTCGGCCACACCAGCCGCCTTCAAATCGCGCGTGACCTTGATTTTGCTGTCGAGCTTCACGCCCGGCAGGAATTTGCTTTCGCGCTTCTGCTCCAGGCTCTCGGCATTGGCCGCATCGTGCTCCCACAGCGTCACGTCGCGGCCGGCGCGCGCGCAGGTCAGCGTCAGCGCCGTTCCCCAGGCGCCGCCGCCGAGTACCGCGATATTTTGAATGGTCATGCAGCAGAATTCCACAACAGGCCGATGGACACGGACGGTGCAACAATGTGCTCGCTCCCCCCTTGAGGGGGAGGGATGGGAAGGGGGGTAGCTTCAGTGCGCTGAGTATAAAGAAGGATACCCCCCCTCCCGGATCGCTTCGCGATCCGACCTCCCCCTCAAGGGGGGAGGTGAAGAAAGAGAATTATCTTGTACGCTCATTTGTACGCCGCCGTGCGTTGCAACGCGCCCTTGGCGACGGCGTTCTCGTCGAGCGGCCAGCGCGCGCGCGGCGCCACGTCAAGCGTGTCGGTGAGGCCGAGCGCGAGCCGCTCGCAGCCCGCCCAGGCGATCATGGCGCCGTTGTCGCTGCACAGTTCGAGCGGCGGCGCCACCAGCACGGTGCCGACCTCAAACGCCAAGCGATGCAGCACTTTGCGGATCGCCTGGTTGGCGGCGACGCCGCCGGCGGCGACCAGGGCGGAAGGCGCGCCGTATTGCGCGCGGAACATGCGCAAGCCCGCGCGCAGCCGGTCGAGCACGACGTCGACGATCGCCTGCTGAAACGAGGCGCACAGATCGGCCACGTCTTGATCCGACAGCGGCGCGATCTTCTCGGCCTCCAGACGCAGCGCGGTCTTCAAGCCCGACAATGAGAAGTCGGCGTCCTTGCGTCCCTGCATCGGCCGCGGCAGCGCAAAACGCGTAGCATCGCCGCGCATGGCTTCGCGCTCGACCTGCGGGCCGCCGGGATAGCCTAAGCCCAGCAGCTTGGCAGTCTTGTCGAAGGCCTCGCCGATAGCGTCGTCATGCGTGGTGCCGATGCGCACGTAATCGCCGACGCCGCGCACCGCCACCACCTGCGTGTGGCCGCCGGAGGCGAGGAACAGGCAATAGGGAAACGGCGTCGCGTCGGTCAGCCGCGCGGTGAGCGCGTGCGCTTCCAGATGATTGACCGCGATCAGCGGCTTGTTCTTCACCAGCGCGATCGCCTTCGCCGTGGTGAGGCCGACGATGACGCCGCCGATCAGCCCCGGCCCGGCGGCGGCGGCGACGCCGTCGAGCGCGTCATAGTCGCGCATGGCCTCGGTCATGGCCTTGGCAATGACATGATCGAGCGCCTCGACATGGGCGCGCGCGGCAATCTCCGGCACCACGCCGCCGAAGGCGGCATGCTCGCTGACCTGGCTGAGCACGATATTGGACAGAATGCGGCCACGACCGTCATCGGAACGCTCGACCACCGCCGCCGCGGTCTCGTCGCAGGTCGTCTCGATGCCGAGGACGATCATGGCGGGCTCCGGCTCTCCCCTTTCCCGGAAGGGTGAACTAAAAGGTGCCCTAGCATCGAGAGGTCATATGGCGCAATCCACCGCCCTTTTGCGTATCGGCACGCGCGGCAGCCCGCTGGCGCTGGTGCAGGCGCGCACGGTGCGGGCGCGGCTCGCCGGTGCGCTGGGTGCAAGAGAAGAAGACATTGCGTTGATGGTCATCAAGACCTCCGGCGACGTCATCCAGGACCGGCCGCTGGCGGAGGAGGGCGGCAAGGGCCTGTTCACCAAGGAGATCGAGGACGCGCTGCTCGACAAGCGCGTCGATCTCGCGGTGCACTCGGCCAAGGACATGCCGACGTTCTCGCAGCCGGGCTTGATGCTGGTCGCATGCCTGGAGCGCGAGGACCCACGCGACGTGTTCATTTCGCGCAAGGCCAAATCGCTCGCCGAGCTGCCGCGCGGGGCCACGCTCGGCACCGCTTCGCTGCGGCGGCAAGCGATCGCCAAGCGCCTGCGCCCCGATCTCGCCGTGACGCCGCTGCGCGGCAACGTCGAGACGCGGCTGCGCAAGCTCGACGACGGCCAGGTCGACGCCACCATTCTCGCGCTTGCCGGCCTGAAGCGGCTCGGGCTGGTCGCGCACGCGACCAAGATTATGGACGCGGAGGAATTCCTGCCGGCAGCCGGGCAGGGCGCCATCGGCATCGAAGCGCGCGCGGACAACACACGCGTGCGCGACATTCTGGCGCGCATCGACCACGCCGACACCTCGGTGGCGGTCGCCTGCGAGCGCGCCTTTCTCGCCGAGCTCGACGGCTCGTGCAAGACGCCGATCGCCGGCCACGCCACGGTGTCGGGCGAGACGGTGCAGTTCCGCGGCCTGATCGCGCGGCCGGACGGCAGCGCCGCGCACGACATTTCCGGCACTGGCCGCCGCCAGGATGCGGTTACGATCGGCACCGACTCCGGCCGCACGCTCAAGCACCGCGCCGGTCCGGGCTTCTTCTGACATGCGCGTCGTCATCACCCGCCCGCAACCTGCCGCCGAGCGCACCGCAGCCGCGCTCGCCACGCGCGGCCACGACGTCTGGGTGGTGCCATTGATGCAGGTCGAGCCGGTCGGTGCCGATCTGTCCGGCGACTGGGGCGGCGTCATTATCACAAGCGCCAATGCGCCCGCCGCCATTGCCGATAACCCGGCGCGCGACGCGCTGCTGGCGCTGCCGCTGCTCGCGGTCGGACAGCGCAGCGCCGACGCGGCGCGCGCGGCCGGCTTCAGCGAGGTGACCTCGGCCGGCGGCGACGTGCGCGATCTACTGCGCGCGCTCACCACGCGCCGCCTCGATAAAGTGGCGCCCTTACTCTATCTCGCCGGCGAGGACCGCGCCGCCGATCTGATCGGCGAGCTCGCCGCGCACGGCATCGCCGCCGAGATGCGCGTGGTCTACCGCGCCGCCACTGCGCCGTTCCCGCCCGAATTGGTGGCGGCGCTGGAAGCGGGCGACGTGCAGGCGGTGCTGCATTTCTCCAGGCGCAGCGCCGACAATTATGTCGCAGGCGCGCGCGCCGCCGGCATCGCCGGGCAAGCCTTGGCCGTGCAGCATTATTGCCTGTCGGCGCAGGTCGCTGAGCCGCTGCAAGCCGTCGGCGCCCAGCGGGTGGCGATCGCGCCGCGCCCGCAAGAGGCGGCGCTGATTGAACTTCTGCCGCTTTCGCCGGCTTAACGTGGCGCGCCCGCGCCAATTGCGTTATTTCGGGGTTTGGCGGCCAAGGGCGATTCGGCAGGATCTTCGATGACTGACAAGCGCAAGCGCGCGGCGCCGACCATCGATCTCAAGGCGACCGAGGTGCCGGGGCCGAAGCCGGCCGCGCCGGAAAGTGCGCCCGCGCCAGAGCAGGCCGCCCCGCCGCCTCCTCCGCCCGAGCCGCCACGTCACGAAGAAAGGACGGCTCCGCAGCCGCACGATTTCATCAAGATCTATGCCACGCCGGTTGCCGCCGCTTTCATTGGCGCGATCGTCGGCGGTGCGGTCGTCTGGGCCTTGCTGCCGGGGTCGTCGAGCGACGGCGCGCAGATCGCGGCGCTGCAGAAGCAGATTCAGGGTCTGCAAAATCGTCCGGTGCCCGCGCCCGACACGCAAGCCGTCGATGCGCTGCGCCAGCGTCTTGGCAAGATCGAGCACGACATCGCGAATCTGCCGCCCGGCGACGCAACGATTGCCGACCGTTTGACCGCCGCCGACAGCGCCATGAAATCGCTCGGCATCGCGCTCGCCGCGCTCAACAAGCGCAACGACGATGCCGCCGCCAACGCGCAGCAGGCCGGAGAGCGCGCCGCCGCCGCCGAGAAAGCCGTGAACGAATTGCGCGACAGCGTGCAGAGCGCGAAGCAGCAGGCGTCCAGCGCGGTCGATGCCGGCCAGCTCGCCGCCGTGCAGCAGCGTATCGCCGCGCTCGAACAAGCCGTGAAAGACGCGCGCGACCAGATCGCGCAGAACACGACCACCGACAAGGCCGCGCGGCTGGCTTTGAGCGCGGCGGCCTTGCGCAACGCCGTCGCGAGCGGCGCGCCGTATCAAGCCGAGCTTGCGCAGGCCAAGGCGCTCGGTGCCGGCGAGGCCGCGCTTGCACCGCTCGCATCGTTTGCAGAACATGGTGTGCCAAGCCAGCAAGCGCTCGCGCAGCAACTCAACGACCTTATTCCGTCGGTGATCAAGGCCGCCGGCGTGCCGGACGCGCCGTCGGGCTTCCTCGAACGCCTGCAGGCCAACGCCAGCAGCTTGGTCCGCATCAGTCCTGTGAACGCGCCGCCCGGTGACAAGGCGCCCGATGTGCTGGCGCGCATCGAAGTTGCCGCCGCGCACGCCGACCTCGCCTCTGCGCTGAACGACATCGGCAAGCTGCCGGAGAAAGCGCGTCAGCAGGCGGCCGATTGGGTCACCACGGCGGTGGCGCGGCAGAAGGCGCTCGCCGCCGCGCGCCAATTCGCGTCCGATACGGCGCGCGCGCTGCAGCCATGAGGCCGCGATGATCCGGGTCGTCACGTTCCTCTTGGCGGTTGCGGTCCTCGCCGCAGGCTTTGCCTGGCTTGCCGACCGGCCCGGGGAGGTGGTGGTCACTTGGCTCGGCTACCACCTCGAAACGTCCGTCATGGTGGCGGGCCTCGCGCTCGTCGTTGTGGTGCTCGCGCTTACGCTGATCTGGGCCTTCGTGCGCGGCATTTTGCGCTCGCCGGAGCAGGTGTCGCTGTTCTTCCGCCACCGCCGAGCCGTCAAAGGCTATCTCGCGCTCACGCGCGGGCTTATCGCCATCGGCGCCGGCGACTTGAAACTTGCGCGCCGCTCGGCCGACGACGCGGCGCGGCTCGCGCCCGGCGATCCGCTGACGCTGCTACTGACCGCGCAGTCGGCGCAGATGGCCGGCGACCGCGAGGCCGCCGAGCGCGCCTTCCGCGACATGACCAAGCGCGACGACACCAAACTGCTCGGCCTGCGCGGACTTTATATCGAGGCGCAGCGCCGCAACGACGCACAGGGCGCGCGCCGCGTGGCCGAGGAAGCGGCGAAGGCCGCGCCCGGTCTCGCCTGGGCCGGGCAGGCCGTGCTCGACGACCGCTGCACCGCCTCTGATTGGGCCGGCGCGCTCGCTGCGCTCGATCACATGAAGAGCGCGCTGGCGAAGGCGGAGTATCGCCGCAAGCGCGCGGTGCTACTCACGGCGCGCGCGCAAGCGCTTGAGGAGATCGACCGCGACGGCTCGCGCGCAGCGGTGCTGGAGGCGGTCAAGCTTGCGCCCGATCTGGTGCCGGCCGCGGCGCTCGCCGGGCGGCGGCTGGCGGAATCGAACGACTGGCGCAAGGCGCGCAAAATCCTGGAAGCAGCCTGGACGGCCAATCCGCATCCCGACATCGCGGAGGCTTACGGCAACTTGCGCTTCGGCGATTCGGCGCGCGAGCGGCTGATGCGCATGCAGAAGCTCGCCTCCAAGGTCGAGGGTCAGCGCGAGGGTGCGCTGGCGGTGGCGCGCGCCGCGCTCGATGCGCGCGAGTTCAAGATCGCGCGCGATGCGCTGGCGCCTTATCTCGCGGCGCCGACGCAACGTATCGCCTCATTGATGGCCGAGATCGAGGAAGCCGAGCACGGCGACACCGGCCGCGTGCGCGAATGGATGAGCCGCGCCGTGCGCGCCGCGCCCGATCCGGTGTGGACCGCGGACGGCGTGGTGTCGGAGCGCTGGCTGCCGGTGACGCCCAACGGCCGGCTCGACGGCTTCGAATGGAAACTGCCGCTGGCCGAGCTCGGCGTCAGTCGGCCGGTGATCGAATCCGCGCCGCCGCCTGCGCCTGAGCCGGTCGAGACGAAATCCGTCGAACGGCCCGTAAATGAGCCGGCGCGCTCGCGCAAGGCGCAGAAAACGCCCGAACGGGCCGCCAAGGCCAAGCCGGTCGAGCCGATGATCCCGCTGGTGCACGCCCCCGACGATCCGGGCACCGAGCTGGGGCTCGACGCCGAACCGGTGCCGGAACCCACGACGGCGCCCGCACCCGACGCCTGGCAGCGCATCCGGGGGCTGTTTCGTTAACTCGTCATTCCGGGGCGCGAGCGAAGCGAGCGAACCCGGAATCCAGAGCGACACGACGTGTGGCCCCTGGATTCCGGGCCCCGCCCTTCGGGCGGTCCCGGAATGACAGGTTGCCAATATGGCCCACCGTCGATACTAAGGCGCCTTCAGCCGGCGTAGCTCAGCGGTAGAGCATCCGCTTCGTAAGCGGGTGGTCGGGGGTTCAAATCCCTCCGCCGGCACCAACCTTCGCGGCTACCGCCGCTTCGGTTGGCAAGCTAGCCTTCGCTCCGCGAAGGTTGCCCGTCGTAGCCCGCAGGGCGAAGACGGGCGAGACGGCACCCTCACACATCCGCCGGGCTTTCCACCTCTGCCGACGAGTGCGCCTTGATCTCGCGCACCGGCAGCCGTCCGCGGATATCACGTCCGGTCGGATTCCAGGTGCAGATCTCGTTCTCGTTCACCCAGATGGTCTTGAACTCGGCCGGCGCGAAGAATTCGGCGAACGCCAGTTCCTCGTCCTTGGCGGCTTCGAGATAATGGCGCTCGCGGTCGGGATAATAGATGACGTCGCCGGCGTGCACCGGGAACGGCTTTTCATTGGCGTAGACCGTGCCGCGCCCGCGCAGCACGTACATGAAGTGCTCGGCGCCCTCGTGATGGTGATTGGCGGCCGCGGTGCCGGGCGGATAGATAATCATCTCGCCCTTCACCGCCTTGGTGCCGAACAGGCCGGGCGTCACCAGATAGATGCGCTTGCGCGCGTCGTGCTCGGAATCGAGCACCGGCTCCCGCGTCCAGTCGGCCAGGCGGAACGGGATGTTCGCCGTGAAACCCGGATCGAGCTTCGCCGCCTGCGGGATCTCGCCCCAGAGCACCGCGGTACCGCTTTGCGTGCGCAACACGCCCGCAAAGCCGGGCGGCAGGAAAGCGACATGCGCCTCGGTGAGCATTTCCCGGCTTTCGCCGTGAATAAGCTCCGCTTGCCCCTCCAGCACCTGCAGCCAGGCGACGCTGCCGGCCGCCACCGTGAGCGGCATTTCGCCGCCGGGCGCGACGGTCAGGCGGTCCAGCAGAATGGCGGTGCCGGGCACGCGGGCATCCGTCAGCAGGCGCTGACGGCGGACGCCGGGACCGGCGTCCTCTCCAGCGACCGAACTTTGGTTGAATATCGTCGCCATATCCGCCCTCCCGGCCGCTTATCTTCGCAAAGGCGTGGGAATCCGCAAGGATTACGCGGTCCGAAACATTACAACCTCGCAACCTGCCGGTTTTTACAAAACAAATCCTGTCATGTTCCGCGGGCGATAAGGTAGTAAGGTGGGTGAAATCGAAGCCCGCAGCCAACTGCCAAGAGTAGCGTCATGGCCAAACCAACCGTCATTCTCGTCGGCGCCGACAAGGGCGGCGTAGGCAAGACCACCGTCGCCCGCACCTTGCTCGACTATTTCGGCGCCCACCAGACGCCGACCCGCGCCTTCGACACCGAATCCCCGCGCGGCACGCTCAAGCGCTTCCACCCCGATCTGACCGAGGTGGTGGACATGACCGAGGTCGCCGATCAGATGAAGATCTTCGACACGCTCGGCAGCGCGGCCGCCCAGGTCACGGTGATCGACGTGCGCGCCGGCCTGCTGTCGTCCACCTTGCAGGCGCTTTCCGAAATCGGCTTTCTCGAATCGGCCAAGAAGGGCCAGATCACCTTCGCGGTGTTTCACATCCTCGGCCCTTCCATCGCCTCGCTCAACGAGATCGCCGAGACCACGAAGCTTGTCGGCGACGCCAATTATTTCCTGGTGAAGAACCGCATCAACGACACCACTTTCTTCGAGTGGGACCCCAAGACCTACAATTCCTACTTCAAGCAGATCAAAGGCGCGGCCGAGATCTCGGTCCCGAAGCTCAACGAGATGGCCTGCGAGCAGGTGGAAGTGGCCAGCCAGCCCTTCGTCTCGTTCATCGCCAATAAGGACGCCAAGGGTCAGACCGCGAATTATTCCTTCGTGCTGCGCGGCTATGTGCGGCACTGGCTCGGCAATGTCTGGGCTGAGTACGACCGGGTGAAGCTGATCGACCTCGTCGCGCCGAAAGTGGATAACGTCCGCCAGCAAGCCGCCGGCTAACGCGTGCGCGCGGGCGGCTGACTGATGTCATTCCGCCATTCCGTCACCATAGTCGCCTCGCCGCGCTCGCGCGTCGGCAAGACGCTGCTGGCGCGGCTGCTGGTCGATTTCCACGCGCAGGAAGGCCGCGCGGTGGCGGCCTTCGACCTCAATTCGGGCGGCGACACGCTGGCCGCATTCGCGCCCGAGCGCACGACGGTATCCGAAATCGCCGACATCAAAGGCCAGATCGCGCTGTTCGACCGGCTGATCGCGGACGACGGCGTCACCAAGGTGGTCGATCTCGGGCATGAATCGTTCGCGGGCTTCTTCGCGCTGGCCGGCCAGATCGGCTTTATCGAAGAGGCGCACCGGCGCGCGATCGCGCCGGCCATCCTTTACGTGATCACGCCGGATGCGACCGCGGTCGAGGGCTATCGCTCCTTGCGCGCGCGCTTTCCGCAAGCGGTGCTGACGCCGGTGCACAACGAGATTTTCGGCGCCGCGCAGCATCGCGACAAATATGAGCTCACCGGCCACGGCGAGGCCGTGGTGAATTTGCCGCTGCTCGCCCCCGGCGTGCGCAAATATATCGACACGCCGCCGTTTTCCTTTGCCGATGCGGCGCTCGCCGCCAGCCGCATCCCGCTCGCGGTGCAGGTCGAATTGCAAAATTGGCTGCGCCGCGTCTGGCGTGAATTCCGCGAACTCGATCTGCGCCTCCTGCTCGCCGACCTGCAATCCTCGATCGGGTTGGGCTCGTGACACCGCTGCTGCTGTCGCGGAAATTCGCGCCGCTGTTCTGCTGCCAGTTCTTCGCGGCCTTCAACGACAATTTCCTAAAAACCGCGCTGGTCTTTCTGATCTTGTTCGGCGGGCGCGCCGACGCCGAGGTGCTGATTACGGCGGCGAGCGCGATCTTCATCGCGCCCTTCTTCTTCCTCTCCGCGCTGGGCGGGCAACTGGCCGACCGTTACGACAAGGCGCGCGTGGCGCAATGGGTCAAATTCGTCGAGATGTTCGTCGCCGCGTTGGCAGTGTTCGGCTATGCGCGCCATTCGCTGGCGATTTTATTCGTCGCGCTGTTCGGCTTCGGCGTGCTCGGCGCGCTGTTCGGCCCGATCAAATACGGCATCCTGCCGGACCACCTCAAGCGCGAGCAGTTGCCGGGCGGCAATGCGCTGATCGAGGGCGCCACTTTTATTGCGATCCTCACCGGCACCATCGTCGGCGGGCTGGCCTCGCGTGGGCACGATGTCATGGCGTTCGCGCCGCTGCTGATCGGCTTTGCGCTCGCCTGCTGGCTCTCGGCGCTGCTCATCCCGCCGACCGGCGAGGGCGCGCCGGGCCTCAAGCTCACCGGCAATATCGCCGCCTCCACCGCCTCCATGATGCGTCACCTGCGCGCCGACCCGCGGCTGTGGTGGGGCGCCATGGTGACGAGCTGGTTCTGGCTGGTCGGCATCGTGGCGCTGGCGCTGCTGCCGCCGCTGATAAAGCTGCTGATCGGCGGCGACGAGAATACCGTCACCGTCTATCTCGCGCTGTTCTCCGTCGCGGTCGGCACCGGCTCGGGCTTGGCGGCGC
Organism: uncultured Pseudomonadota bacterium; assembly: GCA_963710705.1. GTDB lineage: Bacteria > Pseudomonadota > Alphaproteobacteria > Rhizobiales > Xanthobacteraceae > Pseudolabrys. The sequence continues at coordinate 606,471 of CAVQBI010000002.1, read as the reverse complement.
TCATCGCGCGCGGCCACATCGTGCTCAACACGACGCTCGCCGGCTGCGTGCTGATCGCGGTGTTCGCGCTCGATCTCGGGGCGGCGACATTTGGCGTTGCGCAGGCGGCCGAGCCGCAAGGGCCGGACGCCGTGTTCTCCTCGGCGCTCGGCATCCGCGCGGCGATCGATCTCGCCGGCCTCGCCATTGCCGGCGGCCTGTTCATCGTGCCGGCCTTCGCCGCGGTGCAGGCCTGGGCCGGCGCCGCCTACCGCGCGCGCACGGTGGCGGCGGTCAACGTGCTCAACGCCGCCTTCATGACGGCCGCGACCATCCTGATGGCGACCTTGCAGAAATTCGGCGCGACCGTGCCGATGCTGTTTCTGGCGATCGGCGCGGCCACGGCGCTGGTCGCGCTGGCGATCTGGAAGACGATGCCGAAGACTCAATGACCGTCGTCCCGGCCGAGCGAAGCGAGGGCCGGGACCCATACTCCGCAGCTTATCGAGACGGCACGGCGTATGGGTCCCCGCCTTCGCGGGGACGACAAGATCACTTCCCTCGCATCTTCAGCACGTGGTCGACCATCTCGCCGGCGACGCCGAGATAGTTCGCCGGGTCGACCAGCGCTTCAAGCGTCTTGCGGTCGGCGTGCTTGGAAATTCCCTTGTCCTCTGCCAGCAGGTCGATCAACGGCCGTCCCGTCTTCACCACCTCGCGGCAGATATCGTAAACGACATCGTGCGCGCGGTTGCGGCCCATGGCGGCGCCCAAGCCCATCATCACCGCCTCCGACATGATCAGCCCGTTGGTGATGTCAAGGTTCTCGCGCATCTTCTTCTCGTTGACCTGCATGCCCTCGCAGACGAAGCGCGTCTGCGAAAGCGCCCCCGCCGACAGCATGAAGATCTCAGGCAGCGCGATCCATTCGATCTCCCACGGGCCGGTCGCGCGCTCGTGGTCCTCGATCATCGCTTCCAGCAACGCCGCGGCGAGCTGCTTCACCATCGCGGTCTGCGCGGTGATGTAGACCGAGGAAATCGGATTGCGCTTTTGCGGCATCGTCGAGGACGAGCCGCGGCCGGCGTGGAACGGCTCGTAAACTTCCTCGACCTCGGTCTGCATCAAGAGCTTCACGTCGAAGGCGATCTTGCCGCACGAGCCGGTGACCAGCCCGAGGAAACAGCCGACTTCGGCGATGCAATCGCGCACCGTGTGCCAGGAGATCGCCGGCTGGCCGAGCTTGAGCTCCTTCATCAGCTCTTCCTGGCAGCGCAGCCCGTCCTTGCCGAGCGAGGACAATGTGCCGGCGGCGCCGCCGAATTCCCCGACCAGTACGCGCGGCTTGAGTTCCTTCAGCCGCTGTTTGTGCCGTTCGAACGACGCCAGCATCGTCGCCATCTTGTAGCCGAAGGTGATCGGCACCGCCTGCTGCAGGTTCGAGCGCCCGGCCATCGGCGTGTCGCGGTATTTCTTGGCGAGCGCCGCGAGCGCGTCGCAGATGCCGTCAATTTCCTTTTCGAGGATCGCCAGCGCCTCGCGAATCTGCATCACCGTCGCGGTGTCGGTGATGTCCTGCGTGGTGGCGCCCCAATGCGACCACTCGCCGAGTCCGTCCTTGCACAGCTTCACCAGCTGCTGCACCACCGGCAGCACCGGATAGCCGATGCGCTCGGTCGCCTCCTTGAGCTTCGCCATGTCGATCAGCTTGGCGTCGCAATGCTTGACGATCTCGTCGCAGGCGTTCTGCGGGATGATCTTCAGCCGCGCCTGCGCCTTCGCCAGTGCCGCCTCGAAGTCGAGATATTTCTGCACTCGGTTCTCGTCCGACCACACCGCGCGCATTGTTGGCGTGGTGAAAATGTCGCGGAACACCGCGGAATCGAGGATGGTCGAGGGCATTGCCGGCTCCTGTCGTGGCGGGCGGACCTTAGCGCAATTTTCTATCCTGTCATCACCGGGCCGCGCCGAAGGCGCGTGACCCGGTGATCCCGCTTAGGCAATGTGCCATCTTAAGCGGGATGGCCGGGTCAAGTGTCACGGCCGGGCCGGCCAAGGGCCGGTCCCGGTTGCCCGGCCATGACAGTCTGAGTAGGAGGGCGTCCATGACCGTGATGAGCAAGCCGCAAGCCAGTTTCAAGCTCGAGCCGGTGCATCCCAAGCCGGAAGAGGCGCACACCATGCCTTACGCGCCGGCGGTGCGCATCGTCGGCGCCTGCGATCTCATGTTTCTGTCGGGCGCGACGCCGTCGCCGCTCTACCACAAGCATCCGCATGTCGACGCCGAGCACGTGCACCCGCATTCGATCGAGGAGCAGACCGATCGCGCGATGGCGGCGATCAAGTCGATCCTCGACGAGACCGGCGCCAGCTGGCGCGACGTGGTGAAGGTGACGAAATACTTGACCGATTTCCGCGACGCCGACGCCATGCACAAGACCATGGCGAAGTATTTCGCCGATTGGCGGCCGGCGAGCACCACCGTCTGCATCAACCAGTTGTCGTCGCCCGGCGCACGCATCGAGCTCGACATGATCGTGGCGCTGCCGAAGAAAGCATGATGGCGCTTCCTCCGCAGCTTCAGCGCATCGTCGACGCCGACTATCCGCGCTTTTCGCCCGCCGAGATGGCGCGCCACCGCGCGGCGGTCGAGGCGCTGCTCGCTGAGGCGCAATGCGATCACCTGATTTTCTGCGGCGCCAACCGCGTCGGCTCCATCGTGCAGTACCTCACGCAGTGGCCGGTGACCGCCGAAGCAGTCGGCGTGTTCACGCCGGGAAAGCGCGACGCGCTGTTCGTGCAATGGGTCAATCATCAGCCGCAGGCGTCGCTGCTCGCCGATCAGGCCGACGTCGCCTGGGGCGGCGAGTCCTCGATCGCGGCCGCGGTCAAAGTCTTGCAACAGCGCGGCGCGCGCCGCGACCGCGTCGCCAGCATCGGGCCGCTCTCCGCCGAGCAGCATGCCGTCATCGCCGCGTCGTTCGGCGCGCCGAAAAATCTCAATCGTCCTTACACGCGCCATCGGCTGGTGAAATCGCAGGAAGAGATCGACTGGATGCGCATCGGCGCGCATTTCACCGATCTCGGCATGGCGGGCCTGCGCGACGGGCTCAAGGCGGGGCTGAGCGAGCGCGAGCTCGACGATCTGGTCGAACGCGCCTACGTCAAGCACGGCGCCGTCAATTTCATCCACTACATTGGCGTCACGCCAATGCATGCGCCCAATCTCGGCGTGCCGCGGCAGTTTCCCTCGATGCGCCGCGTGCAAAAAGGCGACGTCGTGGTCGCCGAGATCACCGCGACCTTCTGGGATTATCCGGGCCAGGTGCTGCGCTCGTTTGCGCTGGGTGAAGAGCCGACGCAGCTTTACCGCGATCTGCACGCGGCGGCAGATAGCGCCTTCGATGCAATCGCTGCGGTGCTGAAAGCGGGCGCGACGCCGGCGCAAGTGATCGAGGCCTCAGGCGTGATCGAAGCGGCCGGCTTCACCATCATCGACGACCTGTTGCACGGCTATGGTGGCGGCTATCTGCCGCCCGTGCTCGGCTGCAAGAGCCGGCCGTCCGGCCCCATTCCGCAAGAGCCGTTCCGCGCCGGACAGACGGTGGTGATCCAGCCCAACGTCGTCACGCCCGACCGCAAGGCCGGCGTGCAGACCGGCGAGATGGTGCTGATCACCGACACCGGCATCGAGCGCTTCCACGCGATCCCGCGGGGGTTTGTTGTGCTCTGAGCGCCGCCACGCCCACGCTTTCCCTCTCCCCCCAGGGGAGAGGGAAAGAGAGTTCGCCGCGAGTCTCTGCCCGGCTACCTTAGTTGCTCCGCCATCCAGTCCGCGCTCTGCGAGCGCCAGCGGTAGGCGCGGTTGGTGGCGATGTGGTTGCCGTCTTCGATCATCATCAGCGTCACCGGCCCCTTGACCTCGCGCGCCAGCCGCTCGGCGTCGGCCGCCGACACGATGCGGTCGAGCCGCCCGTTCACGATGAAAATCGGACACGTGATGTTCTGCGCGACGCCTTCGAGCGACAGCGTCGCGGCGTTCTTCTTCGCCTCCTCCTGCGTCGCGCAGTGGCTGCGCACGCGGAAGGCCTCGCGCGTCAGATCCGGCAGGTTGTCCCAGTTGGCGCCCCAGTTGAACGGCCCGCCGAGCGCGATGCAGGCCTTGATGCGCTTCTCGAAGGCGGCCGCGCGCGGCGCGTAATAGCCGCCGAGGCTGACGCCCCACATGCCGATGCGGCTTGTATCCAGATCGCGCCGGCTCGCCACAAAATCGAGCACCGCCTTCACCGGCGTCTCGTAATCGCCGCGGATGGCAAGATCGTATTGCGCCTCGCCCTGACCCGGGCCTTCGAAGATCAGCGTCGCCATGCCGCGCGCGAGGAACGGCGCCTCGTAGGCGTCGCCTTCCTCCTTGGTCGAGTCGAGGCCAACCGCCATCACCACCACCGGCGGTTTGTCGTAGCCCAAAGGCTTGCGCAAAATGCCGGCCAGCATCTTGCCCTCGTAAGGAATGCGCAGGCGCTCGCCCGGCGGCCGCAGGAACGGCAGCGCCGCCTGCCGGCACTCGACCGCCTTCATGTGCGCCACCTTCATCTGCGGCACGTCGTTGACGAACAGGAATGCCGCGAAGTGATAATAGACGCCGGCGCGCTGCAGACATTCACCGGCGGTGAGCTGGTGTCCGCGCTTGAGCGCCTCGCGGCCGAGCTCTTCGTGATGCGCCGCGCGCTTCGACCAGGCCGCGCACCACTCGTCGTAACTCTTTAGCGCGGCGGTGACTTCCTCGAAGTCGGTCAGCACCACGCCGTTGGCGACGAAGCGCGGCCCCCAATGGGCGATCGCGGCCTTGAGCCGGGGGTCGGTTGCGGGCATGGAGAGTTCCTTGTCAGTTCGCCTTTTCGTCGCGACGGTACCAAGGCATGAAGCGCCGCGTCAGCCATTGCACTAGCAGCTCGAAGCCGACGCCGAAGGCGGCGAGCAGCAGCACGCCGACGAAGGCCTCGTTGTGGTGGTAGGAGCGCGAATTATAGAGAATGTAATAGCCGAGGCCGCCGATCGAGAGGAAAAACTCCGCCACCACCGCGCCGATCAGCGCGCGGCCGGCGGCCAGGCGGAAGCCGGCGAGCAGATAGGGCATCGATGCCGGCAGCACGATGTCGGTCAGCATGCGCAGGCGGCCGGAGCGGAACGACTGCGCGACTTCCAGATATTCGCGCGGCACGGCGCGCGCGCCGTCGGCGACGTTCATGGTGATGGCGAAGACGGCGGCGAAGATGATGGTGGCGATGCGCGCCCCGCTCGAATAGCCGAACCACAGGGAGAACAGCGGCAGCACGATGATCATCGGCAGGGCGTTGAAGCCGTTGATGTAGACGCGGATCATGCGGTCGACGATGACGCTGCGGCCCATCAGCACGCCGATGATCGTGCCGGCGACGATGGTGATGGCGAGGCCTTCGGCGACCGCCCCTAGCGTTGCGCCGAGCGCCTGCAGGAAGGCCGGATCGACGATCACGCGCGGGATTGCCAGCAGCACGGTGCTCGGCTTGGCGACGTAAGCCGGCGCCGTGGCGCGCACCAGCACTTCCCATGCCAGCAGGATGGCCGCGCCGGTCAGAAAGCGCGGCACGAAAGTGCCGCTGAGCCAGGCCGGGCGCGCCGGCGCGCCGGCGTCAGGAAGCGGCGCTGAGCCGATTGTGGTGTCGGCCATGGCTATTGCCTCCAGCGCGCATAATGCTGCTCGATCTTCAGGCCGAGCCGCGTCAGCGCCACGCCGATCAGTCCGATCACCAAGATCGAGGCGAAGACGCCGGCGGTGTCGAAATCCTGCGAGGCGCCCATGATGAGCTGGCCGAGGCCGGTCGAGGACAGGAAGAACTCGGCGGCAATCATGCCGACCAGCGCGCGGCCGATCGCCTGGCGCACGCCGGTCATCAGATAGGGCAGCGTGTAGGGCAGCATCACCTCGCGCCACAGCGCCCATTCCGAGGAACGATAAGACTTCGCCACTTCGATCAGCTCGGGCTTGATGCTGCGCGCGCCTTCCACCGTGTTGTAGAGCACCGGGAACACGGAGAACAAGAACACCACCAGCACCTTGGGAGCGAAGCCGAAGCCCATCATCGACAGGATGAAGGGGATCAGCGCCACCATCGGCGTGGCATAAAGGATCATCAAATAAGGCTCGATGCCGATGCGCAGCGCGCGTACGCGCGCGAGCAGCAGGCCGAGCGGCGCGCCGACGGCGAGCGCCAGCAGGAAGCCGGTGAGGAACAGTTGCGCGGAGTCGAGGAACTGGGTGATGAATTCGCCGTGCGCGATGAGCTGCCAGAGCCGCACCAGCGTCTCCGAGAACGGCACCATGAAGGCCTTGCTGGTCGAACGCCCGGCGATCTCCCAGAGCGCCAGCCCTGCGAGAATGCTGAGCCAGACCGGCCCGTAGCGGCGGATAGTGTTTTGCAAGTTAGCGTCTTTCACCACTCAACGGTTACGAAGGCCGTCATACCATTCGCAGCAGGCTCCCTCTCCCCTTGGGGGAGAGGGTTGGGGTGAGGGGGCAAGTGACTTTTCGATAGTCCGTAACCCCTCACCCGGCGCGCTTCGCGCGCCGACCTCTCCCGATGGGAGAGGTGAAGCGCGCGTGAGGCGGTGCATTATTTCACCATCGCGTTGGCGTCTTTCCAGACGCTGCCGTCGACGAAATTCGCATAAGTCACCGGCTCCTTGTCGGGCTTGATCGAGCCGATCTTCTTCATCAGCGAGGCGACCGCCTCGATCTTCTTCTGCGGCATGCCGTCGTCCTTGGCCGCCCAGAAGTCGATACCGAGGAAGGCCTTGAGCGCGGCCTTGTTCACTTCTTTATTGTGGCCGGTCACCGCAGCGGCGTCAGCCACCGCATCGGCATTCTTCGGGTCCTGCATGAACTTCGCGGCCTCGATCATGCCGGCGACGGTGCGCACGATGGCGTCGCGGTTCTTCGCCAGATTGTCCTTGCGCACCACCAGCGTCAGATAGTGGCTGGTCGGATTGGTGTTCTTCATCGCCAGCAGGATGTTGAGCTTCTTGCCCTGATGCTCGATCTCGGCGAGATCGTCGAGATGCAGCACGGCATAGTGTAGCCGTCCGGCGAGCAGCGCCGGACCCGGGCTGGAGCCGAGCGCGATCTGCTTGGTCTCTTCGATCTTCACCTCTTTGCAGCCGCCGGCCAGCATCGAGCGCAGCGCGATCGAGCGCGCTCCGTTGATCGAATCGACGCCGATGTCCTGCCCGGCCAGATCCTTGCAGGTCTTGCCCTCTTCGGTGGTGCCGATCACCCAGTCCGGGTTCGGCATGCCGTAGACGCCGACCAGCGGCACGTCGGCGTTGGAGACCTGCACGATCACTGGCGGGGTCGGCGACCAGGCCATGTCGATGTCGCCGGCGACCACCGCGCGCGCCGCGGCGGTGCCGTTGTCGAACGGCTTGATCTCGACGTCGGCGCCGTACTTCTTGAAGAAGCCCTGCTTCTCGGCGACGAAGGCGATCGTCACCGAATAGATCGGCGGAATGCCCGGGATCGCCACGACGATCTTCTTGCCTGCGGCCGCGGCCGGCCCGGCTGCGGCGAGCGCGGTCAACAGTGCGGCACCCGCCATCAGCTTTGTTATTTTGCTAAACATCCAACCCTCCCTTTCAGATTTTGCATTTTGATCTTTAGCGTTCGAGAACGAATTCGGCTTCGCGCGCCTCCCGCATCAGCGTGCCCCAGACGCGCTCGCGCAGCTCGGCGAAGCGCGGCAGCCGCAGCGTGTCGCGCGTGCGCGGGTGCGGCAGATCGATGCTGATGGTTTCGTGGATGCTCGACGGCCTGCCCTTGAGCACGATGACGCGATGGCCGAGCAGCACCGCTTCCTCGATCGAGTGCGTGACGAAGATCATCGCCGTCGGCCGCTGCTCCCAGATGTGCAGCAATTCGAATTGCAGGATCTCGCGTGTCTGCGCGTCGACCGCGGCGAACGGCTCGTCCATCAGCAGCACGCTTGGTTCTACTGCGAGCGCGCGCGCCAGGCCGCAGCGCTGCTGCATGCCGCCCGACATCTGATAGGGGAAGGCGCGCTCGAAGCCGGCAAGCCCGACCAGCTTGATGAACTCCGGCACCTTGCGCTCGATGTCGGCCTTCGGCGCGCCGGCCATGCGCAGGCCGTAGGCGACGTTCTCGAACACCGTCTTCCACGGGAACAGGCCGAAGTGCTGGAACACCATGGCGACGCCGGCGATCGGCTCGGTGACGCGCTCGTTGCCGACCCGGATCTCGCCGTTATCGTGCGGCAACAGCCCGTCGATGCAGCGCAGCAGCGTGGTCTTGCCGCAGCCGGACGGCCCGACAATGGCGACGATCTCGCGCTCGCCGACGTCGAACTCGATGCCCTTGAAAACTTCGAGTTTGCCGTAGTGCTTGCCGAGATTTTTGACGCGGATGCGCGTCTCGCCCTTGGCCGGAGCGGAAGCGGGGCGGGTGGCGGTTGCCATTTGTTGCTGTGTCACTTGTTGTGTCACTCGGCTGCCTGTGATGCGGGTTTGGGGGCGATCTTCGCCCAATAATCGGCGGCTTGCTTGGAGCGCTTGAGCGCCTCTTCGGTTTCGAAGCCGGGCGCCATCGACCCGTCGGTGCCGGCCAGGATCTGGTGATGTTCGATGTTGAGCGTGCGCAGCCAGCGCTGCTGGCCCATGGTGATGGCGACGAAATAGCCGATCTCGACCAGCTCGGGCTCGCTGAAGTGTTTGTGCAGGCGCTCCCACAATTCGTCGGTCGCCGGCAGATCCCAGGTGATGGTCTCGGCATAGGCGAGCGCCGCCTTCTGCCGGTCATCGTAGTTCGGCGACGACTCGAAATTGATCAGGTCGGAATAGTCATCTTCCTTCAGGCCCGACTTTGCCGCCTTGATCGAGCGCTGGTTGCCGCAGAATTCGCACAGCACCGACCGCGAGACATAGACGCGGCACAGTTCCTTGATGCTGTGGTCGGCGACGCCGTTCTTGAACACGTCGCGCCAGGTATTGGCGAACGACCAGAACGCTGCCGGCACATGCGCGCGCACCGCCTGGCTTTCCGGCCGCGGCGTGCCTTCGCGCGCGCAGCGCTCGAATTCGGCGATCATGGCGGGGTCTTTGACCGTCGCCGGATCGACATAGCTAATGCGAGGTTTCGGCATTGGGGCGGATTTCTCCCGCAGTTTTAGGCTTTTAGCGCGCCCAAGGCGCGCCCGTCTTGATCGACGGTTGCCGGCATGTTGCCGCAACCGGGCGGCAGGGGCAACGCCGCGGAATGTCACATTAACCTCATTGCCGGCCTGATGAATTCGGCTGCGCCGGCGCGGTGGGCGAACTCCCGCCACGCCCGGGGAGTGAAGACGCCGTTAGGCTTTCTCGATCCTTACACGCGGCCGAGCCCGCCAGCGCGATGCGCAGGGTTAGCCGAAAGTTGATCTCACTTCGGAAACCGCTCGTAAAGAATAGGTATTCAGTAGCTCTTCAGCATAGGCGCAAGTGCGTGCGACCCGTTAGTAATTGAATACTGCCTCGCCCGTAGTCTCGTTTTTCGAAAAGACCGAAAACCAATTTCGGGTCGCGTCAAACGAGGCAAACCGCCGTGCGTGCCAGTACCATCGTCATGATCGGCTTCGCCGTGGTGTTCGGCCTGCTCGCGGTGTTCATCGCGCAGGTGTGGCTGAACAACCAGGCCGCCATGCGCGCAAAGAGCATGCAGGCGGAGACCAAGCCGGTCGCAACGCAAACCATCGTGGTGGCGGCGCAGCCGCTGCGCTTCGGCGCCGAACTCAACGCGTCGATGCTGAAGGAAATGCCGTGGCCGCAAGACGAACTGCCGGCCGGCGCTTTCCACAAGATCAAGGATGTGCTGACCGGCCGCCGCGTCGTGCTGACCGCGATCGAGGCCAACGAGCCGGTGCTGGCGCTCAAGATCACCGGCGCGGGCGAGCGCGCGACGCTGTCGGCGCTGGTGCATAAGGGCATGAAGGCGGTCACCATCCGCGTCAACGACGTCGAAGGCGTCGGCGGCTTCGTGCTGCCGGGCGACCGCGTCGACGTCGTGCTGACGCGCCAGATCGACAAGGGCTCGGCCACCACCGAGGTCGTGCTGCAGAACGCGCGCGTGCTGGCGGTCGACCAGATCGCCGACGACCGCGCCGCCAAGGCGACGGTCGCCAAATCGGTCACGCTCGAGGTGAACACGGTCGAGGCGCAGAAGGTGTGGCTGGCCTCGTCCGTCGGCAACCTGTCGCTGCTGCTGCGCCGGGCCGGTGAAACCGCCGAAACAAAGACGCGCAAGATCACGCTCAACGATCTTGGCAGCAACGATCCAGTCAACACCGACAAGATCGCGACCACCACCGTGGTGGTGACGCGGCCGTCGGCCAAGCAGGAATACACCGTGCCGGTCGAGCGCCAAGGCGCCTTGGCCGAAGCGGAACGGAGCAGCGCCCGTTAGGGGCGGGCGCACATCATTCAGGGGTGGGGGAGAGTGTCGTGAACAACAACAACGAATGCGCCGCTGGCTTCTCATGGCGGCGCCCGGACAGGAGCGGCGTGCGCGGCGCGTGGCTGCGTGATGTCGCGATCGCCTTGGCCATCGCGCTGGCGGCTGCGCTGCTGCTAATGATCGGCGACGCGCACGCGCAGGAGCGCGTCGTGCGCATCGGCGGCGCGAGCCACACCGCCATGGTGACCGTCACCATCGGCAAGTCGCAGGACGTGCGCACCGACAACAGCTTCGTCGACGTCACGGTCGGCGATCCGGAGGTCGCCGACGTCAACCCGCTCACCGACCACACGCTCTCGATCCTCGGCAAGAAGATCGGCACCACGCGCGTTTCGGTCTACGCCGAGGACAAGAAGCTGATCGGCATTTTCGACGTCGAGGTGTCTTACGACATCACGCGGCTGACCAACGAGCTCGCGCGCCGCTTCCCCGGCTCGCATCTGCGCGCCTCGTCGGTCAACGGCCGCATCATGCTGGCCGGCGAAGTCGCCGATGCCGCCACGCTCGACAAGGCGGTCACCATCGCGCGCCAGTTCGGCCCCGAGATCATCAACTCGGTGTCGGTGATGTCGCCGCAGCAGGTGCTGCTGGAAGTGCGCTTCGTCGAACTGTCGCGCACCGCCGGCCGCGAGCTCGGCGTGCAGTGGAACCAGTTCGGCGGCCACACGCTCGCCAATATCGGCGACCGCCAGCCTGCCGGCGCGTTGCCGATCACGCCCGCCGGCGGCAACAATACGTTCCAGAATCCGGGCGTCACCTCCGGCGGCATCAACGACACCAGCGTGCTGCGCTCGGCGGCGGTCGCGGCCGGCGTGATTTCGGGCGCCTCGCCCTTCGGCTTCCTGATCGCTCGCATGGTCTCTAACGGCATGTCCGCCGACGCGCTCATCAATATGCTGGAACAAAAAGGCGTCGCTCGCAGCCTGGCGGAGCCGAACCTGGTGGCGCTGTCCGGCGACACCGCGAGCTTCCTCGCCGGCGGCGAATACCCGATTCCCGTGGCCGGCTCGTTCGGCCAGGTCACCGTCGATTACAAGAAATACGGCGTCGGCCTTGCCTTCACGCCGACCGTGCTCGGCCGCGGCCTGATCAACATGAAGATCGAGCCGGAGGTCAGCCAGATCGACACCAACCACACGATCGCGGTGGCGAACGGCATTTCGGTGCCGGCGCTGATCGTGCGCCGCGCCTCGACCACGGTCGAATTGCGCGACGGCCAGAGCTTCGTCATCGGCGGGCTGTTGCAAAGCGACAACCAGCATCAGATCGAGCAGCTGCCCTGGCTCGGCAGCGTGCCGGTGCTGGGTACGCTGTTCTCCTCGAAGTCCTATCAGAACAACGAAACCGATCTGGCCATCATCGTGACGCCGCACGTGGTGCAGCCGGCGCGGCCCGGCGATCTGGTCAAGACGCCGCTCGACGACACCGTGCCGCCCAACGACGTCGACTTCTTCTTGATGGGTAAGACCGAAGTTTCGCGCGCGCAGGCGAAACGGTGGACGCCGGCCGCCGCCCTTATCGCGACCGCCGAGAATCAGCCGTTCACCGGTCACATGATCGACATGCCGAGGGGGGTCTCCGATGCGTCCGTTCAGTAAGGCCATGCGCGCGATCGCGCTCGGGCTCGTGCTCGCCGCGCTCAGCGGCTGCTCGGAATACCTCGACCGCCGCGACACCATTTCGCTGCACGGCGGCGATGCAGTTGCCACCGACAAGGTGACGCAGATGGTCGATCCCTGGCCGGCGGCCAGCGCGCAAAAGAACATCGGTTTCAGCGGCGAGCGCATGGAAACGGCGATGGAGCGTTACCGCACCAACCGCACCTATGAGCCCGTCGGCACCGGCACGTCGGCGACCTATTCGCAGCAGCCGGCGCAGCCGAACAACACGACGCCGCTCGGCCCGACGGTGACGCAGCCGGCCGCGCCGGTGAAGTAGGCGGGCGCATGCGCCTCGGCCGCAACTCCGATCCGAGCCGGACCCGCGTGGTGGTGGTTACCGCCGACGCCGAGTTCGAGCGCGCCGCGCGCTCGACCTTCGGCGCCTCCAGCGCGATTGCGCTCGATCTGGTCGCCGGCCGCATCGCCGACACCTCCGACGCGCTCGCGCTGCAAGATGCCACCGTCGTGGTGGTCGATCTCGACGCCGGCCGCGCCGACGAAATGGCGGCGCTGGCGCGGCTGACGGCGCGCGTCGGCGCCTGGCCGCCGGTGATCGCGGTCACGCAGGCCTTCGACGCCGAGCTTGCCCGCACGCTGATGCAGATGCGGGTCGCGGATTTCCTGGTAAAGCCGGTGAAGCCGATCGATCTGGTGCGCGCCTGCGCGCGCGTCGCCCGCGGCGTGCCCGGCACGGAAAAGCCGACCGAAGCGAAGATCTACACCTTCCTGCCCGCGGTCGGCGGCGCCGGCGTCACCACGCTCGCCGTGCAGACCGCGATGCTGCTGCTCAACTCGGGCGGCCCGCGCGTCAAGACCTCGACCTGTCTGGTCGATCTCGATTTCCAGCACGGCACGGTCGCCGACTATCTCGATCTCGAGCCGCGCCTGAACTTGGCGGAAATCGAGCCGCGTCCGGACCGCCTCGATCGTCAATTGCTCGAAGTGATGCTGTCCTATCACGCCTCCGGTCTCGCGGTGGTCGCCGCGCCCAACCGGCCGGCCGAGATGCGCTCGTTCGATCCCGACGTGGTGACGCGGCTGCTCGATCTGGTGTCGAGCAATTTTGACTACGTCGTATTCGACATGCCGCGCACCTGGTTCTCCTGGACCGACAGCGTGCTGCTCGGCTCCAACAAGCTGTTCATCGTTAGCGAAACCACGGTGCCGGCGCTGCGCCACGGCAAGCAATTGGTGGCGGCGATCAAGGAGCGGCTGGGCGACGGCCCGAAGCCGCAGGTGATCGTCAACCGGTTCCAGTCGAAAATGTTCGCCGCGGGCTTGCGGCTCAACGATCTGCGCCAAGTGCTGGGCGACGCCTTCACCGCCGTCATCCCCAACGACTATCCGCTGGTGCGCGAGGCGATCGACCGCGGCGTGCCGCTCGACGAGGTCAAGCCCGGCAACAAAATCACCGCTGAGCTGAAGAAGCTGGTGCTTGCCGACATGCCGAAGGCGGAAGCCAAGCCCGCGCCGATGATGCAGAAGCTGAAACTGTCGATGGCCAGGTAGCCATGGCCGGCCGTTTTACCGCCCGACGCGCCCCCGAACTGCCGGTGATCGACGCGCCGCCGGCGGCGCTGGACGCCATGACCTTCACGGTTTTTCCCGACGCCCCGGCGCCCGATGCCGCGCCGCAGGCCAATCTACTGCAAAGCGACAAGCTGCTCGACGCCAAGGTGCGGCTGCACCGGCGGCTGATCGAGGAGATCAATCTTTCCGCGCTGGAGAAACTGCCCGAGGACGAAATCCGCCGCCACGTGCAGCAGCTCGTCTCGCAATACGTGCTCACCGAACGGCTCGCTCTGAACGCGCAGGAGCTCGACGAATTCGTCTCGGAAATTCTCGACGAGATGACCGGTCTCGGCCCGCTCGAACCGCTGCTGAAGGACGAAAGCATCAACGACATCCTCATCAACGGCCACGAATGCGTCTATGTCGAGCGCCGCGGCGTGCTCGAGCCGCTGGCGGTGCGCTTCAAGGACGAGCAGCACCTGCTGCGCATTATCAATAAAATCGTGTCGGCGGTCGGCCGCCGCGTCGATGAAAGCCATCCGCTCTGCGACGCGCGCCTGCAGGACGGCTCGCGCGTCAACGTGGCGGTGCGGCCGATCGGCGTCGACGGCCCGCTGGTCTCGATCCGCAAATTCTCTAAGAAGAAGCTCGATCTGAGCAAGCTGGTCGAGGTTGGCGCGCTGCGCCCGCCGATGGCCGAGGTGCTGGCCGCGGCGGTGCGGGCGCGCATCTCGACGATCATTTCCGGCGGCACCGGCTCGGGCAAGACCACGATGCTCAACGCGCTCTCCGCCTTCATCTCGGAGAAGGAGCGCCTGCTCACCATCGAAGACGCCGCCGAGTTGCAATTGCAGCAGCCGCATGTCGGCCGCATGGAAACGCGCCCGCCCAACATCGAAGGCAAAGGCGAGATCCGCCAGCGCGACCTGGTCAAGAACGCGCTGCGTATGCGGCCCGACCGCATCATCCTCGGCGAGTGCCGCGGCGAGGAAGCCTTCGACATGCTGCAGGCCATGAACACCGGCCACGAAGGCTCGATGGCCACCATCCACGCCAACACGCCGCGCGACGCCATCACCCGCCTCGAGCAGATGATCGGCATGGCCGGCCTGCCGATGACGGTGGCCTCGATCCGCGGCCAGATCGCCAACGCGGTGCAGCTGGTGGTGCAGCTGTCGCGCCAGTCCGACGGCAAGCGCAAGGTGACGTCGATCGCCGAGGTCACGGGCCTCGAAGGCGACATCATCCAGATGCAGGAAATCTACAAATACGTGCGCACCGGCACCGCGCCGGACGGCACCGTGCAGGGCCACTTCCAGGCCACCGGCGTGCGCCCGCGCTTCCTCGCCCATCTCGCCACCCAGGGCATCAAGATTCCCGGCAGCTACTTCGACCCGTCGCAGCCGCTATGAGCCTTCTTAATTTCAACCCGGTCTACATCTTCTATCTGCTGATCGGCCTGTCGGCGGCGATGGTGGCGGAGGCGGGCTATCTGCTGTTCTACAACAAGGCCTCCTACCGCAAGAACATCAACCGCCGCCTCAAGGTGATGGACGACAAGACCGACCGCGAGAGCGTGCTGTCGCAGCTCCGGCGCGAGCGCGGCCTCACCAGCGGCGGCGACTACCGGCTGCCGCTGATCAATCTCAATCAGCTCGTGCTGCAATCGGGCTTGAGCATCGGCTTCGGCAAGCTGATTCTGTGCATCGTCATCGGCATGATCGCGGCCTTCGCCGCTGCCATGACCTTCGACGGCAGTCTCTCGCACGCCGCCCTCGCCACGCTGTTCGCCGGCGTCGTGCTGCCGCTCCTGGTGCTGAAATTCCTCAAAGCCCGCCGCCAGAAGAAATTCGGCGCGCAGTTCCCCGACGGCATCGACATCATCGTGCGCTCGTTGCGCGCCGGTCATCCGGTGCCGGTCGCCATCGCCATGGTGGCGAGCGAATTGCCCGACCCGATCGGCACCGAATTCGGCATCGTCACCGACGAGATCACCTACGGCGCTGATCTGGAAACCGCCATGCGCAATCTCTATTTCCGCGTCGGCGGCGACGACCTGCCGCTGTTCGTCACCGCGGTGGCCATCCAGGGCTCGACAGGTGGCAATCTCGGCGAAATCCTGGAGAACCTGTCGGGCGTCATCCGCCAGCGCTTCAAGATGCGGCGCAAAATAAGGGCGCTCGCCGCCGAAGGCCGCGCCTCGGCGCTCATTCTGTCGTCGCTGCCGATCGGCATGTTCGTCGCCATCAATCTGCTGGTGCCGGACTTCTACGCCAGCGTCTGGCACGAGGACATGACCAAGATCGCGCTGGTGCTCGCCGGCGGCTGGATGGGCATCGGCAATCTCATCATGTGGCGGCTGGTGAATTTTCGGATTTAGAAAATGAAGCAAGCGGTGCCATGCAATCATCCGCTCGTCCCCGCGAAAGCGGGGACCCAGGGCAACAGTCTCGGGCGGAAATTGCATCTCTGGATTCCCGCTTGCGCGGGAATGAGCGGAGTGTGGATGCAGTGAACGTCATGAACCTCATCGCCAACGTGCTGCACGACCAGCAGAGCCTGCTGACCGCGCTCCTGGTCTTCCTCGCCGCCGGCACGCTTGCGTTTACGGTGATGGCCTTCGTGCGCGTGCGCGGCGCGGTCAAGCGGCGCACCGAGCGCGTGATGGAGGAGGGCGGGCGCGCCAACCCGAAACGCTCGCTGCGCTACAAGAGCCTCTCGGCGGTGACGCAGCTCATCGAATACACCACCAAGCACTACGCCTCGACCGAGAGCGACAGCATGAAGGTGCTGCGCCAGCGCATGATCCAGGCCGGCATCTTCGATCCGCGCGCGGTCGCCTTCTTCTTCATCGCGCGCACCGCGCTTGCCGTTGGCCTCGCCGCCGCGCTGTTCGTGCTCGGGCCGACGATCATGTCGAAGGGCGGCTCGGCCTTCTGGCTGGTGGTGGTGGCGGGCGGCATCGCCGGTTACGTCGGCCCCTCGATGTATATCGACCACCGCATCAGGACGCGCCGCTTCGAGCACCGCATGGGCTTTCCCGATTTCATGGACTTGCTGGTGGTGTGCGCCGACTCCGGCCTGTCGATGGAAGCCTCGCTCGAGCGCGTCGGCCGCGAGCTCGGCGACAGCTACCCCTCGCTAACCGCCAACATCCACATGACCAATCTCGAGATCCGCGCCGGCCGCAATCTCAAGGACGCGCTCGAGCGGCTCGCCAACCGGCTCGCGCTCGACGAGGCTCGCGCCTTTGCCACGCTGATCAACCAGTCGATCGACATCGGCTCGTCGATCACCGACGCGCTGCGCGTCTATTCCGACGACATGCGGCACAAGCGGCTGTCCTACGCCGAGGAGAAAGCCTATGCGCTGCCGGCCAAGCTGTCGGTGCCGATGATGGTGTGCATTTTCCCGGTGCTGTTCGTGGTGATTTTGCTGCCGGTGTTCGTGAAGCTGCATGTGGGGCATTATTTCTGAGGGTCATTCCGGGGCGCGGGCCTGAGCCCGCGAACCCGGAATCCAGGGCTTGCATATTCAGCACCTCATGCTTGGCTCTGGATTCCGGGTCCGGCGCCGCCGCGCCGTCCCGGAATGACGGCCGCCCCCGAAGATGAACAACTTCTTAACTTTCTCCCCCTAGCCTCATACCGTTCCCGGGGGGTGCGGGCGTATTCCGTGCAAGGTGCGTATGCGTACAGGAATTGCCCGAGCGTTGATTTTTGCGGCCGCGGCCAGTGCGCTCGCCGCCTGCAACACGACCGACAATCTTTTAAGCCAATCCGCCACGCCGGCCTCCGGCGACAGCACGCAAGCGGGTGACGCCGCCAGCGCGCTCGCCTCGGCGAACGAGACACCGCCGCCGCTCGGCGTGCCGCCGGAATCGGAAACGCCCGGCCTGCTCGGCAGCGATCCGAACGACGAGCTGTCGCTCGGCAAAAAGATGTACCGCGGCAACAATTTCGGCCTGGCCGAGCAGCATTTCCGCAAGGCGGTCGAGCTACATCCGCGCGACGCCGAGGCCTGGCTCGGCTTGGCCGCCAGCTACGACCGGCTGCGCCGCTTCGATCTTGCCGACCGCGCCTATGGCGAGGCGAGCAAGATCGTCGGCGAGACGGTCGAGATTCTCAACAACGAGGGCTACTCCTACATGCTGCGCGGCGACTTCAGGCGCGCGCGGCAAAAGCTCATCGCCGCCGACCGCAAGGACCCCGGCAACAAATACGTGGCGAACAACATGCGGCTCTTGGAAGCGAGCGTGAGCCAGGGCAAGCAGGTGGAGTGATTCTCCCGCTTCGGGCCCGGGCCGGGCGGCACTGAGACCGCTCTGCTGGGAGCCAGCTGGACTGGGACTGGTGCAAGGTTTTGACCTTGGCCTCGTCCCAGGAAGCACCGACCCGAGGACAGAAATCGCCGCGGTGGAGCGCCGGAAGGCGACGCGCCCGCGTCATGGGCGCGCCCGCCGCAGACAAGCTTGCGCAGTCTGCGCAAGTAAGTCTGAAAGGCGGGAAGTTGGTGACTGCGCCTTTCGGCGCTCCGCCCCCCTCGCATTGCATGCGAGGGACAGGATGGACTAACGGCGTACCCCGCGCCGCAAAGAATAGGGGTGGCGGAGCGTTGGCTAAGGCTGTTTGAAAATTTGGATCGGCCTCAACACCCGCTCATTCCCGCGAAAGCGGGAATCCAGCGCTGGGTGCCCGCTTGCGCGGGCATGAGCGGAAAGAGATAGCCCGGTAGCGCGAACCCATCGCCCTCGACTAGAGTCCGCGCCCGAGCCGGCATCGAAGACCGGCCCTTTCAGGGAGGACGCCGCAATGTCAACGATCACCAGAAAATCCGGCCTGTCGCGCCGCACGCTGCTAAAGGCGGGTGCGGCGATGAGCCTCTTTCCGGCGCCGGCCGTGCTCGCGCAAACGGCGGAACCGCTGAAGATCGGTTTCCTCACGGTGCTCACCGGCCCGCTCGCCGCCGGCGGCAAGCAGCAGGAGGAGGGCGCCGCGCTCTTCCTCAAAGAGCGCAACGGCATGATCGCCGGCCGCAAGGTCGAATTAATCACCCAGGATACCGCCGGCAATCCGGCGCTCGCCAGGACCAAGCTGCAGGAACTGATCGAGCGCTCCAAGGTGGAGGTGTCGATCGGCCCGCTCGCGACCAACGAGGCGCTGGCCATGGACGGCTACGTGCGCGAATCCAAGGTGCCGCTCATCACCACCACGTCGGCCGCCACCGTCGACCTGAAGGCGCGCCAGCCGCACCCCTACGTGCTGCACGCCTTCGGCACCGCGCCGCAGGTCACTTATCCGCTCGGCGACTACGCGGCGAAAGATCTGAAATTCAAGAAGGTCTGCATCGTCGCCGAGGACTTCACTTACGGCCACGAGGGCGCCGGCGGCTTCCATCTCGCCTTCGAGGCGGCCGGCGGCAAGATCGTGCAAAAGCTGTGGCCGCCGCTCAACGCGCCGGAATACGCGCCCTATCTGGCGCAGATCAAGTCCGACGTCGACGCGATCTACACCGGCTTTGCCGGCTCGAATCCGCTGCGCTTCCTCAAGCAGTTCAACGATTTCGGGCTGAAGGGCAAAGTCGCCGTGCTCGGCAACACCACCATGACCGACGAGGGCATCCTCAAGGTGATGGGCGACGAAGCGGTCGGCGTCTACAGCGCCGGCTGGTACGCCGCCGGCCTCGACACGCCGGACAACAAGAAGTTCGTCGCCGGCATCAATGCCGAGTACAAGCACGATCCCGGCTTTTATACCGCCGGCCCCTACACCGCGCTGCTCATCATCGAGGAGGCGCTAAAAACCACCAAGGGCAAGACCGACGACGCGGCGGCTTTCCTCAAGGCCATGCACGACGTGCGCCTCACCCACGGCCCCATCGGCCCGGTCAAGCTCGACGAATACGGCACGCCGATCCTCGATATCCACATCCGCAAGGTCGCGCGCGTCGACGGCAAGCTCACCAACACCATCATCAAGACCTATCCGCAGGTCAGCCAGTTCTGGACCACCGATCCGAAGGAAGCGGTGAAGCAGCCGATCTTCTCGCGCGACTTCCCGGTGAGCAAGAATTTGGAATAAGGCCGAAAAGCACCGTCGCAAGCTCCGCTCATTCCCGCGTAAGCGGGCGTCCAGAGCTAAAAAGCAGGGCTTCTAATTTTTTGTCCTGGGTCCCCGCTTTCGCGGGGACGAGCGGCTATATATTGGCGGCATGAGCAACCTTCGCCCCGTTACCGTCATCACAGGCGCATCCGCCGGCATCGGCGTCGAGCTTGCGCGCGTGTTCGCCCGCCACGGCCACGAGCTGGCGATCGTGGCGCGGCGCGAAGACCGCCTGCGCGCGCTCGCCGACGAGATCGCGGCCATCGGCCCGCGCCGGCCGATCGTCATCGTCGCGGATTTGGCTGCCCCCGGCGCGGCGAAAAAAATCGCCGATGAGCTAGGCGCCCACGGCGCCGAGCCGCAATACGTCGTCAACAATGCCGGCTTCGGGCTGGTCGGCCTGGCCGGTTCGCGCGACCACCACGAAACGCTGCAAATGATCGACGTCAACGTGCGCGCGCTCACCGAACTGTCGCTCGCCTTCGTCGACTCAGTCGCGCGCTACAAAGGCGGCGTGCTCAACGTCGGCTCGGTCGCCGGTTTCCTGCCGGGGCCGGGCAGCGCAATCTACTACGCCACCAAGGCCTACGTGCTGTCGTTCAGCGAGGCGCTGTTCAGCGAATTCAAGTCGCGCGGCATCCGCGTCACCGTGCTGTGCCCAGGTCCAGTGTCGACCGAGTTCGCCGAGCGCGCCGGCGTGGCCGGGACGCGGCGACCAGGCTTGCTGAGCGTAAGCGCCGGCGCGGTGGCCGAGGCGGGCTATCGCGGGCTGATGGCGGGCCGCCGGCTGGTGGTGCCGGGGCTCGCCAACAAGCTGATCACCTTCATCATCCCGCTTGTTCCGCGCCGCTGGCTGCTGCGGGCGGTGAGTTTACGGCAGAGCGCGCGCAGGTCCGCGCAAAGCACATAGCCGCCAAAACTTTGCAAAATGCGGCAAAGCGGTTAGTACTCGGTACCGCGCCAGCCATGTTGAAGCCGGTCCTCATCGTCCTCCACCAAGAACACTCCCAGGCCGGCCGGGTCGGTCAGGTGCTGAGTAAGCTCGGCTATCCGCTCGACATCCGTCGTCCGCGCTTCGGCGATCCGCTGCCGGACACCATGGACGAGCACGCCGGCGCCGCCATCTTCGGCGGTCCGCAAAGCGCCAACGACGCGGAAGACTTCGTCAAGCGCGAGATCGATTGGATCGGCGTGCCGCTGCGCGACAAGAAGCCTTATCTCGGCATTTGCCTCGGCGCGCAGATGATGGCGCGCCATCTCGGCGCCCGCGTCTATCCGCATCCACAAGGCCACGCCGAGGTCGGCTACTATCCCATCCGCCCGACCGAAGCGGGCCGCGCGATCTGCGCCGAGTGGCCCGACCATGTCTATCAGTGGCACCGCGAAGGTTTCGAATTGCCGGCCGGTAGCGAGATGCTGGCCGAGGGCGATGCATTCTCCGTGCAGGCCTTCCGCCACGACACCGGCTACGCGCTGCAGTTCCACCCGGAAGTCACGCACGCGATGATGTATCGCTGGCTGGTGCGCGGCGCCCATCGCATGCAGCTGCCGGGCACCAAGCAGCGGCACGAGCACATCGCCGACCGCGCCGTGCACGATTACGCCTCGCGCAACTGGCTCGCCGCCTTCATCAACCACTGGATCGGCCGCAAGCAGCCGCAACAAGCGGCCGACGCCGCGTCCTGAGCGGTGTTTCGCGAACGCTTGACAACGCCCCGCCCGTTCATGCCCGATGGTTCAGGGCAAGGGGGAGTTGCGACCGACGCGTGGAGGCGTGCGGATGCTTGGTTCGGACGACAAGACGCGGCGCACCCAGCCGGATTCAAACACGCTGGGCACGATCTTGCGGGCGTCCGACGGCATCCTCGACATGCTGCCGATCGCGACTTTCGTCTGCGACGCCGCCGGCACCATCCTGCAATATAACCGGGCGGCGGTGGAGATCTGGGGCCGCACCCCCAGGCCCGGCCAGACGCACGAGGACTTCACCTCCGGCGCCCGCTTCTTCGACACCGACGGCAAGCCGCTCGAGCGCTCGGGCCTCGCCGATGTCATGGCCTCGGGGCGCGCGGCGCGCGACGTCCAGCGCATCGTCGAGCGGGCCGACGGCTCGCGCGTGATCGTGTCGCTCAACATCGATCCGCTGCGCAACGCCAAGGGCGAGGTCATTGGCGCGGTCAATTGCTTTCTCGATATCACCGAGCGCAAGCGCATGGACGCCGCGCTGGAGCATTCGCGCCTGCTCGCGCTCGAACAGGAACAGCGGCTGGCGGCGACCTACGAGCACGCCGCGATCGGCATTGCGGAGGTTGCGCCCGCCGGCAGCTTCCTGCGGGTGAACGAGGCGATCTGCGGCATCACCGGCTATTCGCGCGACGAGCTGCTGTCGGGCTGGCTGTTCCGCCACAGCCATCCCGACGACATCGATGCCGACCGCGAGGGCTTCCGCAAGCAGGTCAACGGCGAGCTGGAATTCTACTCGATCGAAAAGCGCTTCGTGCGCAAGGACGGCCGCACCATCTGGATGTCGGTGCGCTCCTCGCCGGTGCGCGATGCCAATGGGCGGCTGCAGTATCTAGTGCGCGTCGTGCAGGACATCACCGAGCGCAAGGCAGCCGAGCAGCGTGCGAAATTGCTGATCGACGAATTGAACCACCGCGTGAAGAACACGCTCGCGACGGTGCAGTCGCTCGCCTCGCAGAGCGCGCGCGGCGCGCACTCTCCGATGGCGTTCCGCGAGAGCTTCGAGGGCCGGCTGATCGCGCTGTCCAAGGCGCATGACCAGCTCACCACGCATCACTGGGAGAGCGCGGACTTGCGCGAGCTGGTCACCGGCAGCCTCGCGCCTTATGCCGGCGCCGAGCGCGTGGTGCTGCGCGGGGAAGACGTCGTGCTGCGGCCGCGCGCCGTGCTCACGCTGGCCATGGCGTTCCACGAGCTCGCCACCAACGCGGCCAAATACGGTGCGCTGTCGGCGCCCGGCGGCCGCATCGAGATTCGCTGGCAGCCGGTGCGGCTGGAGGGCGGCGATGGGCGCGGCCTGTTGCAGATCGATTGGGTGGAGCAGGGCGGGCCAGCGGTCGCGGAGCCGCAGCAGCGCGGCTTCGGCTCCAAGCTGATCGAAGGCAGTGTGGCCGCCGAACTCGGCGGCAGCACCCGCTTGCTGTTCGCGCCGGAAGGCTTGTGTTGCGAGATGCTCATTCCGCTGGAGGCGGCGGCGGCGGGAGAAAGCGAGCGCCGCCGAAGTGCGGCGCAGGATTGGGTGATTTGAGCGAGTAAACCCTGGCGGAGACTGGTGGAGCCGAGGGGATTTGAACCCCTGACCTCCTCATTGCGAACGAGGCGCTCTCCCAACTGAGCTACGGCCCCGCCGAATCGCAACAAATTAACGTCGTTGCGTGGAAATGTGCGGCGAGTTCGCGCCATTTAGGGCTAGGGTCGCGGCCTGTCAAGGATGCGGGCGGGGCAGGTCACCTTGTTCAAGTTCATGCGACCCGCTAATTTCCGCCCGGTTTTTTGAGCGGATGGACATTCATGCGCGCGGTTCTCGATATCCTCATGCTGGTGCTGCAGGTCTACATCTGGCTGCTGATCGCGGCGGCGGTGCTGTCCTGGCTGATCGCCTTCAACGTCGTGAACACGCGCAACCCGGTGGTGTCCTCGGTCGGCGAATTCCTCTACCGCATCACCGAGCCGGTGCTGCGCCCGATCCGCAACATGTTGCCCAATCTCGGCGGCATCGACATCTCACCGGTGATTCTGATTCTGATCATCCTGTTCCTCGAAAACGTTATCGTCCGTTACATCTATCCCAACGTGTTCTGACGTGACCAAGCCGTGGGCCGTCGTGGCCGGCGGTGTCACGCTCGTCGTGCGACTGACGCCCAAAGGTGGGCGCGACGCCATCGACGGCATCGAACGGATGGCCGACGGCCGCGCGGTGCTCAAAGCGCGCGTCGCGTCGCCGCCGAGCGAAGGCGAGGCGAACGATGCGCTCATCCGGCTCGTCGCCAAAGCCGTGGGCGTCCCACCGCGCGACGTGACTTTGGCCGGCGGGGCGACTGCCCGCATCAAGCGGCTCACGATTGCCGGCGATCCGGCCAGCTTGATTGCGGCGCTGGAGAAGATTGCGGCGGCGCGCTAGGACAATGCCATGACGGCACGCATCATCGACGGCAAAGCAATCGCGGCGGACCTGCGCAGCAAAATCGCCGGCGAGGTCGCGCGGCTAAAAAGCGCGCACGCGCTCACGCCCGGGATCGCGGTGGTGCTGGTCGGGGAAAATCCGGCGAGCGAAGTCTATGTCCGCAACAAATCGAAGGCGGTGGCCGAGGCGGGCATGCATACGTCCGACCGCAAGTTGCCGGCAACGACCAGCGAAGCCGAGCTGCTCAAGCTGATCGCCGAGCTCAATGCCGACCCATCGGTGAATGGCATCCTGGTGCAATTGCCGCTGCCCAGGCAGATCGATGCGCAAAAAATCATGGCGGCGCTCGATCCGGCCAAGGACGTCGATGGCTTCCATCCGCTCAACGTCGGCCGGCTGGCGAGCGGCTTGCCGGGGCTGGTGCCGTGCACGCCGCTCGGCTGCGTGCTGCTGGCAAAGACCGTGCATTCATCGCTCGCCGGCATGGAGGTCGTGGTGGTCGGCCGTTCCAACATCGTCGGCAAGCCGGTCGCGCAATTGCTGCTGGCGGAGAACGCCACCGTCACCATCTGTCATTCCAAGACGCGCGATTTGGCCGGCGTATGCCGGCGCGCGGATCTGCTGATCGCCGCCATCGGCAATCCGGAGCTTGTGCGCGGCTCCTGGATCAAACCCGGCGCGACCGTCATCGACGTCGGCATCAACCGCGTTCCGGGCGAGGGCGGCAAATCGCGCATCGTCGGCGACGTGGCGTTTGCGGAAGCGCAGGCCGTCGCCGCCGCCATCACGCCGGTGCCGGGCGGCGTCGGGCCGATGACGATCGCCTGTCTGCTGTTGAATACCCTGCACGCGGCCTGCGCGCAGAAGGGTCTGCCGCCGCCGAACTTTTGATCCTCATTGTTCGAGACGCGCAGCTTCGCTGTGCTCCTCGCCATGAGGACGAAAGTTTCAAGTTTTAGGAAAACTCAGCTCTGCCAGGCGTAAGCGACCTTGTCGAGCGTCTTCGGCCCGAAGCGCTCCGAGGAGCGCGCGACCGCGCGGCCGCCGAGCGCGCGATAGAACTCCACCGCCGGCTCGTTGTCGGACAGCGCCCAGACCACCAGGCTTTTCAGCCCGCTCTGGATCAGATCCTTGCGCGCCGCGGAGAACAGGCGGCGGCCGAAGCCGAGACCCTGGAACTCGGGGCGCAGATAAAGCTCGTAGACTTCGCCGTCATAAAACAGGCTGCGCGCGCGGTTGCGGCCGTAATTCGCGTAGCCGGCGATCTGCTCGCCGAATTGCAGGATGGTGATGCGGCTGCCCTTGCGGATGGCGCTGTCCCACCAATCCGGCCCGCGCCGATTGATCAGCTTGTCGAGTTCGTTGCCGGGGATGATGCCCTGATAGGCGGTGCGCCAGGCCTCGTCATGGGTCTCCGCGACGTCGGTCGCGTCGGACGCCTTGGCGCGGCGAATCTCTATCAGGGTCGTCGACATGTGCGAATAGAAGCAACGAACTTTGCGCCCTTCAAGCCCTATAATTAATGATCGGTAAACGGTGTGGATTACTGGACACAGAACCGGGAAATAGTGCACGTTTGGTGCCGGAAATTTACGCGCACGGACGATTTTTTCGGCGCGCCTGCGCGCTCGCATGCCGTTACCGTCTCAGTTTGGGACTCTATGACGCGGCGCTTCGTGATTCGGAATTGCTGATTCGATTCCGTTTTGTTCCGCCGCCTGATGTCTAAACCGTCTCGGCTTCCTTGGCGCGGTCGGCGCGCTTGCGGTCGGTCTCGTCGAGCAGCTTCTTGCGCAGCCGGATCGAGGATGGCGTGACCTCGACCAGTTCGTCGTCCTCGATATAGGCGAGCGCCTTTTCCAGCGTCATCTTGATCGGTGGCGTCAAGCGAACCGCCTCGTCCTTCGACGTGGTGCGGATGTTCGTGAGCTGCTTGCCCTTGAGCACATTGACGACGAGGTCGTTGTCGCGGGTGTGCTCGCCGACGATCATGCCTTTGTAGACCTTCCAGCCCGGTTCGATCATCATCGGCCCGCGGTCTTCCAGGTTCCACAGCGCGTAGGCGACTGCCTCGCCCTGGTCGTTGGAGATCAGCACGCCGTTGCGGCGGCCCTGGATCGCGCCCTTGTACGGCGCATAGCCGTGGAACAGCCGGTTCATGATGGCGGTGCCGCGCGTGTCGGTGAGCAGCTCGCCCTGATAGCCGATCAAGCCGCGCGTCGGCGCGTAAAACACCATGCGTGTGCGCCCGCCGCCGGACGGCTTCATCTCGATCATCTCGGCTTTACGCTCGGCCATCTTCTGCACGACGATGCCGGAATGAACTTCGTCGACGTCGATCACGACCTCTTCGATCGGCTCTTCGGTTTCGCCCTTCGCGTTTTCGCGCAGCAGAACCTTGGGGCGCGATACCGACAACTCGAAGCCTTCGCGGCGCATGGTCT
The DNA here is from genome assembly GCA_963710705.1 of uncultured Pseudomonadota bacterium. Lineage (GTDB taxonomy): Bacteria > Pseudomonadota > Alphaproteobacteria > Rhizobiales > Xanthobacteraceae > Pseudolabrys. The sequence continues at coordinate 580,090 of CAVQBI010000002.1, read as the reverse complement.
CGATGAGGATGCCGAGCTGCAGTTCGCCGCGGCCGGCCACCTCCATGGCGTCTTTGTCGTCGGATTCGCGCACGCGCAGCGCCACGTTGCCTTCCGATTCGCGTAGCAGCCGGTCGCGGATCATGCGGCCGGTGACTTTTGAGCCTTCGGTGCCGGCCAACGGAGAATTGTTGACGCGGAACGTCATCGCCAGTGTCGGCGGATCGATCGGCTGCGCCGGCAGCGGTGTTTCCACCGACGGGTCGCAAATCGTCATCGCCACGGTGGCGTTCGGCAGTCCGGCGAGCGCAACGATGTCGCCGGCCTCCGCTTCATCCACCGGCACGCGCTCGATGCCGCGGAACGCCAGCACCTTGGTGATGCGGCCGCTCTCGATCAGCTTGCCGTCATGGTCGAGCACCTTCACCGGCTGGTTCGGCTTCACCGCGCCGGAGGTGATGCGGCCGGTGACGATGCGGCCGAGATAGGGATTGGCTTCCAGGATGGTGCCGAGCAGACGGAACGGACCTTGTTCGACGACCGGGGCCTTGACGTGGCTGAGCACCAGATCGAACAGCGGCTTCATGCCTTGGTCCTGCGGACCGTCGAGCTTCTCGGCCATCCAGCCGAGTTTGGCCGAGCCGTAGAGGATTGGGAAATCGAGTTGCTCGTCGGTGGCGTCGAGCGCGGCGAACAGGTCGAACACTTCGTTGATGACTTCGACGGGACGCGCGTCGGAGCGGTCGACCTTGTTTATCACGACGATGGGCTTGAGCCCCATCTTGAGCGCCTTCGACACTACGAACTTGGTCTGCGGCAGCGGACCTTCGGCCGCGTCCACCAGCACCAGCGCGCCGTCCACCATGTTGAGGATACGCTCGACCTCGCCGCCGAAATCGGCGTGGCCGGGGGTATCGACGATGTTGATGCGGGTGCCCTTCCATTCCACCGAGGCCGCTTTGGCCAGGATGGTGATGCCGCGCTCGCGCTCCAGGTCGTTGGAATCCATGGCGCGTTCGACTTGGCGCTCATTCGCACGATATACGCCGGATTGCTGCAGCAGCCGGTCGACCAGCGTGGTCTTGCCGTGGTCGACGTGGGCGATGATGGCGACGTTGCGAAGGTTCATGGATGTTCCTGAAAGCCAATCGCGGGCCTTTGGGGGCCCGCGACGCGAACGCTATTGCGGCGCAATATAGTCAGCGAAAGGCGGAACGCAACCGCGCCTTTTACCGAGTAAAGGCGAGGGTTAAGCGCCCGCCGCGCGGCCCCAGGGCCCGATCCGCACCCCGCGCGGCAGCGCTTCCTGCAGCATCATCATCTCGGCGATGGTCTCGCCGGTGATCAGCCCGGTGAGCTTGCCGGCGGTGTCGGTCACGCCCACCACGGGCGCCGATTTCTCCTGCATCAGCCGGAAGGCCTGCTCGAGCGTCATCCGATGGCCGATGGTGGGGAATTGCGGGCTCATGGCGTCGGCGACACGCGCATCGGGTCCGAGCGTCTTGAGCGCCTTGATGAGCGCGCCGCGGTCGAGCACGCCGACCGGCTTGCCGGCGCCGTCCACGACCGGGAATTCGCCCTGGCCAGTTTGCAGCAGCGTCTGCACCGCGCCGTCGAGATGGCCGTCCGGCGATAACGTCTCGAAATGCGTCATCATCGCGTGACTCACCGGCACGCCGTGCGAGGCCGCGCGGAGCGCCACCATGTGCGCCTCCGACGAAGCGGCGAGATAAACGAAGATGGCGATGAAGATCAGGATCGGGTTGTACATCAACCCGATGAAGCCGAGCGCAAAGGCGACGAACTGCCCGATGGACGCGGAAATCTCGGTCGCACGCACATAGCCGAAGCGGCTCGCCAGCAATGCGCGCAGCACGCGGCCACCGTCCATCGGGAAGGCCGGGATCAGGTTGAACAGCGCCAGGAACAAATTGACCGCCGCCAGCCGGTCGATCATCGAAATGTGCGTATTGTCGAGCGCCGTCGCGGCGTAGCCTTGCAAGGTGGCGCCGCCGACATACACCAGCAGGATGGTGATGAAGACGTTGACCATCGGGCCGGCGATGGCGATGAGAAATTCCTCCCACGGCTCTTCCGGGATGCGCTCGAGCTGCGCCACGCCGCCGATCGGCAGCAACGTGACGTAGGGCGTGTTCACGCCGAAGGCGCGCGCGGTGAAGATGTGGCCGAACTCGTGCAGCAGCACGCAGAGAAACAGCAGCACCACGAAGAGAAGCGTGTCCCAGGCGGCGGGCGCACCGTTCGAGGCGTAGCTGGCGGCGAAAATCCAGGCGAGAAACAGCAAAAATGTCAGGTGGATGCGCACCATCGTGCCGGCCACCCTGCCGATATTCAATGACCAGGACATGGATGCCTCGTATGGTCGGGATATCACTGGGAACGTAATACCGGGACGGACCTATTGCGAGGGTCGCCGGTTCTATTTGCGAGGGTCGCCGGTTCTATTGGTGAGGGTACCCGTGGCGCAGAAATTGACCGCAGAAGCACGAAAATCTGCTTTGGTCCGGCTTTCCGGATGGTCGGAGGTTGCCGGCCGCGACGCCATAAGCCGGAAATTCGTGTTCAAGGATTTCAACGAGGCCTTCGGCTTCATGACGCGGGCGGCGCTGGTGGCCGAGAAAATGGATCACCATCCGGAATGGTTCAACGTCTACAAGACGGTGGAGGTGACGCTCTCCACGCACGATGCCGGCGGATTGACCGAGCTCGACGTCAAGCTGGCCGAGGCGATGAATAAAATCGCGGGGTGAGGGCGCCCTTGTGCCCCACGAAATCGCTCCCCAAATTAAGTTTATGGAATTTGCCCGCACGGCATTCTGGCGACGCGACGACGATGGAGGCGGCGAGAACGGGCTGCGCCGCGACTTCTGGCGCAAGCTCGCGCGCGTCGTCGCGCAGATTCCGTTCGCCGAGGATTTGCTGGCGGCATATTACTGCGCTTTCGACCGCACCACGCCGACCCACGTGAAAGCCACGCTGGTCGCCGCCATCGCTTATTTCGTGCTGCCGGTGGACGCGATCCCGGACTTCCTGCCAGTCATCGGCTTCACCGACGACGCGGCGGTTGTCGCAACCGCGATCAAGCTGGTCACCAATCACATCACGCCGCGCCATCGCGAGCAGGCCAAGATCAAGCTCGCGGAATTGTCCGCGGCCGATTAGGGCCGCAAAATCACTTTGCCCATCACCTGCCGCGCGGCAATCGCCTTGAGCGCCGCCGCGGCTTCGCCCAGCGGATAAACCTTGTGAACGTGTGACGACAATTTGCCGTCCTTGACCCAGGCCAGCAGTTGTTCGGTGTTGGCGCGGTGGCCTTGCCTGTCGCGCTCGATCCAAGAGCCCCAGAACACGCCGAGCACGTCGCAGCCCTTCAGCAGCACCAGATTGAGCGGCAGCTTCGGAATCTCGCCGGCGGCGAAGCCGACGACCAGAAAGCGCCCCTGCCAGGCAATCGAGCGCAGCGCCGCCTCGCTATAGGCGCCGCCGACCGGATCATAAATCACGTCGGCGCCGCGCCCGTCGGTGACGCGCCGCAGCGCGTCTTTCAGATCCTCTTTGCCGTAATCGATGCCGTCATGGGCGCCGTGCGCGCGCGCAAACGCGATCTTCTCCGCCGACGAGGCGCAGGCGATGACGCGCGCGCCGATCAGCTTGCCGAGTTCGATCGCCGCCAGTCCGACGCCGCCGGAGGCGCCGAGCACCGCCAGCGTCTCGCCGGATTTGAGCTTGGCGCGGTCCTTGAGCGCGTGCAGCGTGGTGCCGTAGGTGACGCATAGGCCCGCGGCGCGGTCGAAATCGACGCTGTCGGGAATTTTCACCAGCCGCTCGGCGGCGACCGTGATCTGTTCGCGCGCCGCGCCGTAGCCGGCATAGCCGAGCACCCGGTCGTCGGCTTTGAAGCCGCTCACACCCGGTCCCAGCTTCTCGATGGTCCCGGCAAATTCCGCCGCCGGCGAGAACGGCATCGCCGGCCTGGTCTGGTACTTGCCGGCGATGATCAGCGTGTCGAAGAAATTCAATGCTGCCGCCGCGATCTTCACCCGCGCTTCGCCGGCGGCCGGCTCCGGGATGGCAATGTCGGCGAGCTCTAAGTCGTCGGCTGTGCCGTAGCGGGTGCAGAGCAGGGCTTTCATGGGCCTCGGCGGGGTCATGCGTGGCGCGCGCTTTCTAGCACGTGGGCAAAGGGCTGGAACCATTAAGGATTGACAGCTAATGTGCCGCGCTCGCACCGGTTGCCGCCTTCACATTGCCGATATTCGCTCCTAATCGGCTAAACTCACGTACGTTTGGGGGCGCTCTCACAACCGTCGTTTCGACCGGTAGGACCCGATGGATATGACCTTTGTGCTTCGTACCGCGCTTATCGCTTTAACGGCTTGGGCCTGCGCCTTCAGCTCCGCCTCAGCGCAGCCGAAAGCCTCGCCGACCGACCAGGCCACGCTGCTCGGCCAGTTCGGCGATTGGGGCGCCTATAAAGCGAGCCCCGCCGGCAAGACGGTCTGCTTCGCGCTCTCCAAGCCGACCACGGCGGTGACCGATCCGGCTGGCCGCCCACGCGACGCCTCTTATGCCTTCGTCTCCACGCGTCCGGCCGAGAAGGTCAAAAACGAGGTCTCGGTGATCGTCGGCTATCCGCAGAAGCCCGGCATCGACGCCACCGCCACCATCGGCTCGGCCAGCTACGTGATGTACACCCAGAACGACGGCGCCTGGGTGAAGAACGCGGCCGAGGAGGCGCAGATGGTCGACGCTATGAAGAAAGGCGCCGATCTGGTCATCAAGAGCGAATCCGGCCGCGGCACCAAGACCACCGACACTTATTCGCTCAAGGGCATCGCCGAAGCGCTCGACAAAGTCGCGGCGGAGTGCAAGTAGGCCGGCGGCATCCTATATTGCCGTCGGACATGACGGCCTGATCCGATGGCAAGCACAATCGAAATGACACCGGCCTCGGCGGCCTTCGTCGAGAAGACGCCGCTCGAGCGCTATGTGGCGCCGGCCAAGCCGCCGCTGATCGGGCTGTCGCGTGCCGAACTTGCCGATGCGCTTCGCGCCGTGGGCGTGCCGGAGGCGCAGCGCAAGATGCGCGCGCAGCAGCTCTGGCACTGGATCTATTTCCGCGGTTTCACCTCGTTCGAGGCCATGAGCAGCGTGTCGAAGGAGTTGCGCGCCGAACTGGCCGCGCACTACATGCTCGAGCGTCCCGAAGTGGTGGCCGAGCAAATTTCCGTCGACGGCACACGCAAATGGCTGCTGCGGCTGCCGGGCGATCCCGACAGCGGCCTGCCGCACGAAGTCGAATGCGTCTATATCCCCGACACCGAGCGCGGCACCCTGTGCGTCTCCAGCCAGGTCGGCTGCACGCTCACCTGCACCTTCTGTCACACCGGCACGCAGCGTCTCGTGCGCAATCTCACCGCTGGCGAGATCGTCGGCCAGGTGATGACGGCGCGCGATCGTCTCGGCGACTGGCCGGGCGGTGTGCGGCCGACCGACGGCGTGATGCCCACCGGCGAGCGCTGCATCACAAATATCGTGATGATGGGCATGGGCGAGCCGCTCTATAATTTCGAGGCAGTACGCGACGCCATCTTGATCATGGCCGATGGCGAAGGCATCGGCATCTCCAAGCGCCGCATCACGCTATCGACCTCCGGCGTGGTGCCGAATATCGAGCGTGCCGGAGCCGAGATCGGCTGCATGCTGGCGATTTCGCTGCACGCCGTGCGCGACGACTTGCGCAACGAGCTGGTGCCGCTCAACCGCAAATACCAGATTGCCGCGCTGCTCAAGGCCTGCCGCAACTATCCCGGCGTCTCCAACGCCAAACGCATCACCTTCGAATACGTCATGCTCAAAGGCGTCAACGATTCGATCGAGGACGCCAAGGCATTGGTGCGGCTGCTCAAGGGCATTCCGGCCAAGATCAACCTCATTCCATTCAACCCCTGGCCGGGCAGCAAATACGAATGCTCGGACTGGGAGCAGATTGAGAAATTCTCCCAAGTCGTGTTCGATGCCGGCTATGCTTCGCCGGTGCGCACGCCGCGCGGGCGCGATATCCTTGCCGCCTGCGGTCAGCTCAAGAGCGCCACGGAAAAATTGTCTGCCCGCGAACGCATGGCGCTACGCGCCATGGCCATGACGGACTAGGTACAATGCTCGGCCGCATCTTTGTCATCGCGTTCGCCCTGATCGTAGCGATGCTCGTTTCAGGCATCGTGCTCGCCATCGGCATCATCGCGCCGGACTGGCCCTGGCTCGATTCCGATCCGGTCGAGCGGGTGCAATTCTTCGTCGTGTCGTTCTTCGCCACCAGCTTCGTCGGCGCGTCGGCGTTCGTGCCGGCCGTGCTGTTGATCATTCTCGCCGAAGTCGCGCGCCTGCGCAGCCTGCTCTACTACGCGGCTGCCGGTGCTGTCGTCGGGCTTACGTCCTATTTGGGCTCCAACGTCGAACTGCGGCTGGAAAACACCACCGATGTTTCGCCGGTCTTCCATCCGCTGCAGCTTGCGGCCGCGGCGGGGATCGTCGGCGGACTGGCCTATTGGTTGCTCGCCGGCCGCAATGCCGCGCGCTGGCGCGAGCCGGCGCAGCCGTCCTCGTAACCGCTCGTCCCCGCGAAAGCGGGGACCCAGCGAAGGAAATTTCGACGACTAAGATTGTGGCTCTGGATTCCCGCTTGCGCGGGAATGAGCGGAATTCCAATCGAGCGCCGCTTCCAGCCGATCGTTGCCCCAAAACAATTCGCCGTCTTGCGTGACGAAGCTCGGCGCGCCGAAAATGCCTAGCCGCTGCGCCTCCTCGGTCTGCGCGCGCAATGCCGCTTTAACCGCGTCGCCTCGCGCTTGTTGCATGACCTGCTCGGCGTTCTGGCCGAGCGCGGTCAGCACAGCGGCGATCGTCGCCGGGTCGGCGATGTTGCGGCCCTCGCCGAATTCGCACGCGTAGACCGCGCGGCAATAAGGTTCGCCCCAGTCTTGCGTGAGCGCCACCAACGCGACGCGCAAAGGCACCAGTGCGTTCTGCGGAAACGGCGAAGGCTGCATGAAGGGCAACGCCAGATCGCTGCAGATCCGCTCCAGATCGCGCCACATATAGCGGCCTTTGGCCGGATAAAGATTGAACGGCGAATTGTCCCAGCCTTGCGCCTTGAAGATCGGTCCGAGCAGAAACGGCCGCCAGCGCACCGTCACGCCGCGCGCGGCGGCCAACGGCGCAATCCGCATGGCGGCCGGATAGGAATAGGTCGAGGCAAATTCGAACCAGAAATCGAGCGTCGGCAGACCGGTCATTTACGAACTATAGCGGCTTTGGCCGCGCCTGCCTTTCCATTTTCATGAGCGTCGGCTAGACCGGCGCGCGCAAGGACGTAGGAATGAACCGCACCGGACTGATCATCGCGCTCGCCATCGCCGTTGTGGCCGGCCTTGTGTTCGGATTCTTCCCGCAGCTCGATCTGCGCATTGCGCAGCATTTCCACGACGACATCGACGCCGGCCACAATGTCTTCGCCTGGCGCATCTACCCGCCGTTGATGCTGGCGCGCAATGTCGGGCTTTGGGTCGGCACCGTTTTGATCGCCCCGGCAGTCGCCGCGCTTGTGGTCAAGCTGATCTTGCCTGAGCGCAAGATGCTCATCTCCGGCCGCGCCATCGTGTTTCTGATCGCCACGCTGGTGCTGGCGCCCGGGTTGATGGTCAACGTGCTGCTCAAGGATCACTGGGGCCGGCCGCGTCCGATCGACGTCGCCGAGTTGGGCGGCACGCAGCATTTCGTAGCCTGGTGGGATACGCGCGGCGATTGCCCGAGCAATTGCTCGTTCGTCTCGGGCGACGTGGCGGGTGCGTTTTGGACGATCGCGCCGGCGGCGCTGGCGCCGCCGCAATGGCGTGCGCTCGCCTATGGCGCGGCGCTCGCGCTCGGCACCGGCATGGCCGCCTTCCGCATGATGGCGGGCGCGCATTTCGCCAGCGATGTCATTTTTGCTGGCGTGTTCACGTTCCTGATCATCTGGCTCGTCTATGCGCTGATCTATCGCTGGCCGCGCACGCAACTGTCCGACGAAAAGATCGAAGACGCCATCGCGCGCATGGGCACTGCCTGCCACGTCGCGCTGGAATGGCTTGGCTACCGGACCGCAAACGAAATCGCCGGCCCGGAGGCCGGCGACGACGAGAATGACGAGAAGTTCAAGCGCCGCGAACGCGGCTGGTGGTGATCAGCGCTTCGCGCGGCGTTCGAGATGAGCGCCAGCGCCAACGGTGTGCGGCGTTTCGCTTTCGGCCTTGGATCCGTTGCCGTTGAGCTTGTCGGCGAACAGCGCGATGGTCTTGGCGTAGACCTCGGCCGCGTTCCACTCCTTGATCGCGTCGAAATTCGGCTCGCCCGGCCCCCAGCCCTGGCCGCGCTGCCAGCCGTGGTTCTTGAGGTAATTGGCGGTGGAGGCAAGCACGTCCGGCGCGTTGTGGATCAAGTTCGGCTTGCTGCGGCCGTCATAGCTGACGGCGTATTTGGCGTAGGAGCTCGGCAGGAATTGCGTCTGCCCGATTTCGCCGGCCCAGTCGCCGTGCATGTCGGCCGACGCCATCTCGCCGCGATCGACGATGCGCAGCGCGTCGGTCAGCTCGGCCTGGAATTTGTCACTGCGGCGGCAGTCGTAGGCGAGCGTCGCCACCGAGCGCACGACGTTGAGCTTGCCCTGGTTGACGCCGTAGTCGGTCTCCAGCCCCCAGATCGCGACCACGACCGCGCCCGGCACACCGTATTTCTGCTCGATGTGCTTGAGCTGAGGGGCGTATTGCTGCATCAGCTTGGCGCCCTTGGTCAGGCGGTCGCGCGAGATCATGCGGCTGGAGAACTGCTCGAAGCTCTGCTTGAACACACCCTGCTTGCGGTCGGCGGCGAGCACCTGCTGATCGAGCGTCACGCCGTTGAGCGCGGCAAGTCCGCGCGGCGAGATGCCCTGGTGTGCGGCTTCTTTCTTGAAGTCGGCGATGAAGGCGGGAAAGCCGCCCTTGGGGTTGCACTGTGCGGCCAAGGCTGGCGCGGCGGTCGTGAGCACGGCGCCCGCGAGGACGGCGGCGACGGTGGCTTTGGCTTTCGACATGTGTTGCGCTCGCTTGATGAAACGGATGGCGCAACGTAGCCGCGCGCATGCAGGCGCAGTAGCGCGTTCGGGTTAATCGGTTAATGGGCCGGCGCGCGTCGCGCCGTTTACGCTGTCATAGTCATTAATCCGCTCAAGGCCGTGGCGCGGGCACTTCGAAAACCAGCGAGGCCCACAGGCTGTCCCAGTCCTCGCTGGAGAAATGCGGCGCGCGCACCATGTGCACGGACTTGATCAGCCACACGCCGGCGCCCGGCAGATCGAAGGCAAAGGCCCCTTGTGCGTCGCTGTAAGCTTTGAGCCGGACAGATGGCTCGCCGTGCAGCAGCGCTTCCACCAGCGCGCCGGCGAGCGGCTTGCCGCCGTAGAGGATGTGGCCGCGGAACGGGCCAAGCCGCACTGTCGGATCGGCGTCCGGGACAATTTCGTAAGCGAGCCCGAGCGGCTTGCTGATATCGGCGTTGCTTTTGCGCCCGCGAGCAATGCCTTGGCGTAGCGGTAGAAGCGCTCCTTGCCGGGCTTGGCGTGCCCGCCGCGCTGGATGCGATCCGCGAGGGCGGCGTCAAGCCCGTAGAGCCGCAGATAGTCCTCGAACTGGCCGGCCGGCAGCTCGATGTCGTTGCCGGTGCTGGCGTAGCCGATAATGGCCGTTGTTTGCCCAGCAGCGCGCATCACGCCAGCCGGATTGATGCCATCGGCGCCTTCGATGTCTTCACGAGTGCCGCCCTGTCGGACGAAGAAAGCCGCGATCCCGGGCGAGTAGCGGCGCACCGGCTCGCCGATGAAATCTTGTCCGACCCGCAGCCCGACCATGACAATTTGGCCGGGCCATGGATGGAAAGTCGATGTCTGAATCCAAAAATCGTGCGCCGATGCCGTGCCCGCGCCGAGCAGCAGCGTCGCCGCAAGTGCCAGGCGTTTCGGTATTCTTCAGCCCGGTGTAGGTGATGCCTTTCAGCGTCGTGTCGTCGTTCAGACGCATGGTGATGGTGGCATCGTCGTGGATTTTCTCGGGGGTGACGACCGTGCCGCCGTAGCGCTTGCGATCCTCCTCGCTCGTGAACGTGACGGGCGTGGTGAGGTCGATGTGCACGACGTAGTCGCACGGACTGAGCTCATAGGGCTTGGGGCCGACCAGCGATTTCCGGACGTTGAAGATGAGGATGTACTGGTCGCCCTTCGGGAAAAAGAACAGCCCGGTAATGTTCGAGTTCGGGTCGGTGAGGTGCAATGGATCGGCATGATCGGCGGCGAGCGCGGGCGGTGCGGATACGAATAACGAGGCAAGCAGGGTCAGCGCCGGGATGAACCGGGCGGTTCGACATGTCATGGCAACCCCCTCGAACGAACGCTCGGAAAAGTTGTAATAAAGACTGATGCAATGCATCCGTTGCAGCAAGACGCATGGATCCCGCGAATTCGCTAAAGCCGGAGCGGACTTGACCCGGCATCGCCGGTAGGGGATGCAACGCAGGCTGAAAGTTCAGGACGCGCGCGCATGGCCAAGGCCGACAAAAAAGACGTCAAGAAAGTGGTGCTCGCCTATTCGGGCGGCCTCGACACGTCTATCATTTTGAAATGGCTGCAATCGACCTATGGCTGCGAGGTCGTCACCTTCACCGCCGATCTCGGCCAAGGTCAGGAGCCTGGCGAGGAACTCGAGCCGGCGCGGCAGAAGGCGCTGCTGCTCGGCATCAAGCCGCAGAACATCTTCATCGAGGATCTGCGCGAGGAATTCGTGCGCGACTACGTGTTCCCGATGTTCCGGGCGAACACGGTGTACGAAGGGCAGTATCTGCTCGGCACCTCGATCGCGCGGCCCTTGATCGCCAAGAAGCAGATCGAGATTGCCGAAAAAGTCGGCGCCGATGCGGTGGCGCACGGCGCCACCGGCAAGGGCAACGACCAGGTGCGCTTCGAGCTCACTTATTACGCGCTCAAGCCGGATGTGACGGTGATCGCGCCTTGGCGTGAATGGGACCTGACCTCGCGCACCAAACTGATCGAGTTCGCCGAGAAGCATCAGATTCCGATCGCCAAGGACAAGCGCGGCGAAGCGCCGTTCTCGGTCGACGCGAATCTTTTGCATACGTCGTCGGAAGGCAAGGTGCTGGAAGATCCGGCGCAGGAAGTACCCGACTACGTTTTTTCGCGCACGATCGATCCGGAGAAGGCGCCCGACAAGCCGACCGTCATCGCGATCGATTTCGAGCGCGGCGATCCGGTGGCCATCGACGGCAAGACATTGTCGCCGGCCGCGCTGCTCAAGCAGCTTAACGATCTCGGCAAGGCCAACGGCATTGGCCGCCTCGACCTGGTCGAGAACCGCTTCGTCGGCATGAAGTCGCGCGGCATGTACGAGACGCCGGGCGGCACCATATTGCTCGCCGCGCACCGCGGTATTGAGCAGATCACGCTTGACCGAGGCGCGGGCCATCTCAAAGATGAGCTGATGCCGAAATACGCCGAGCTCGTCTATTACGGCTTCTGGTTCGCGCCGGAGCGCGAAATGCTGCAGGCCGCGATCGACAAGTCGCAGGAGTTCGTCACCGGCCGCGTGCGGCTCAAGCTCTACAAGGGCAATGTCGGTGTCATCGGCCGCGAGAGCAAATATTCGCTCTACGACCAGGATCTGGTCACCTTCGAGGAAGGCGGGGTGGCTTACGATCACCGCGACGCCGAAGGCTTCATCAAGCTCAATGCGTTGCGGCTGCGCACGCTCGGCCAGCGGCGGCGCAAGCTCAAGCTCGATTGACGGACGCCGTCATGCGCAAAACCGCGGCGAGCGTGGTCCTGCTTTCCGCTCTGGCAGCGGCGGCCGCCGCCTGCACGAACGACAAGACGCCGAAGCTGGCGGATAGCAACGCGTTCCCGGCGCGATACAAAGAAGAGATCATCGAGTCATTGCGGTCGATCTTCCAGAAGAACGATACTGCGACGGTCGCCGACGCCATGATCTCCGATCCGGTCTTGCGGTCCGTCGACAACGAGCAGCACTACGCGGCTTGCGTCCGCTACACGGCACATGGCACGATCTACAACATTGTCGCCAATGCCGAACGCATCGCCTATTTCTACGGCGGCCATCTCAATCAGTTGGTCGAGGCGACCAAGGAAGAGTGCGGCAATGCCGCCTATAAGCCGTTCCCCGAGCTCAACCAACTCTGCATCGGGGTCGGCTGCAAATAGGCTCAGTAATTGCTGTCCGCAGGAGCGGGCGCGGGCGGGAATTTCAATTCCGGCAGCAGCGGCAGATGACGGCGCTTCTTGTCGGCGATCTCGGCGGCGACCTCGCGCATCTGCACGAAGCGCACGGGCGAGGTCGGGTGCGTTATTGCAAAGCGGATGCTGTCGGGATGAGCCTCGCCCATGGTTCGCCAAAGGTTCTCAACCCCGGTCAGATCGTAGTCCGCGCGCGCGGCCGTAATAGGCGCCGACATAATCGGCCTCACGTTCGAATTCGACGCTATACGCCATCGCCCTCGCCTCGCCGAGATGGCGGGCGAAGGTGCCGTTGGTATAGACACCGCCGAGCGCGAAGCCGCCGTCGATCGCGGCGCCACCGACCCAGCCGAGCACCATGTTGATGCCCTTCTTGTCGAGATGTCCCAAATTCGCATGCGCCATTTCGTGACCGATGTCGGCGGCGAGTTGCGCATCTGTGCGCGCCAGCGTCACGGTGCCGGAGTTGACGACGATCTTGTCGGCCGTCGTCACCGCGTTTGCTTCGTCGGTGACGACGTAATTGATCGGAATCGCACAAGTCATCACCGGCGTCACCATCAGTGCCTGATCGACACCGTCGCGCTTGAGCGCCACCCGCACCGGCTGCTCGCCGCGTGAGCGCAAATAGGCGGCGCCGAAACCGGCGGTCGCGGTTGCGGGGACGGGATCCTGGTCCAGATACTGGATCTGGTCGCCGGCCTTAATGCCCGGCATAGGCTGCTGGCGACCCCTCGACCACCGAAATCACCGTCGGATGCGTCCAGCTCAGGTCGAGCGCCTCGTTGGCGTAGGAGCGGTATTTGCGCGGCAGGCTCTGCACCGTCGCGACGTACATGCCAGCCTGCGCGCCGACGTTCTCGCAGAACTCGCGATTGGCGACGCGCAGACGGAAAGCGACCGTGTCGACGCGCGAGCTGCGTGTAGTACTCGCGCATTTCCGCGAGCTGCTGCCGACGGTGTTCGGCGTCAACCGCGTCGGCCGGCAAGTCGGGCAGCTTGGAAACCGGAATGGCGCAGCTGGCGCATAGCAACGCGCCCATCATAGCGATCGCGCAACGACCCCACGCCACGCTACAACCCAATACATCCCTAGATTGCACTGGCCGTGCGGTTCGATCAAGCCGAACTGTTGGGCAGATGCTCAGCCCTTGAGCCGGCCGATCAGGCCGTAGATGTCGCCGAGCACGTAGAGGTCGCGCACCTTGCCGCCTTCGAAGGTGAAGATCGGCATGCCGGTCCACCAGACATGGCGTCCGCTCGGCGGCACGCCGAACAGCTCTTTGCGATGGATGCCGTGGAAGCGCATCTTGCCGCTGACGCGGTTGCCTTCCTCGATCAGCGCCAGGATGTCGGTGGTGTAGTTGCCGAATGCGCCGGTGACCCAATCGACATAGCCGGCGAATTGGTCGTAGCCGACAAGCGTGGGTCCGAGCGAGCCGCGGAACGTGAAGCCGGGATGAAAGATTTGCGGAATGAGGCTCTTGTCGGCGTGGTCCCACATCTCCTTGTAGAACGCGCGCACCACTTCCTTCTGCGGAGATAGCGTGACGCCTTCGAAGCTGAGCGCAGGCTCGTCCATCGAGCCGCTAAAGCTGCCGGTCCACCATCGCCTTTTTCAGCTCGGCGATTTCCTTGGCCGGATTGAGCCCTTTCGGACAGGCCTTCGAGCAATTCAGGATGGTGTGGCAGCGGTAGAGCCGGAACGGGTCTTCGAGATTGTCGAGCCGCTCGCCGGTTGCCTCGTCGCGGCTGTCGCTGACCCAGCGGTTCGCCTGCAGCAATGCGGCCGGGCCGAGATAGCGGTCGGAATTCCACCAATAACTCGGGCACGAGGTCGAGCAGCACGCGCACAGAATGCATTCGTACATGCCGTCGAGCTTGGCGCGATCCTCGTGGCTCTGCTTCCATTCCTTTTCCGGCGCCGGCGTCGTGGTGTGCAGCCAGGGCTCGATCGAGGCGTATTGCGCATAGAAGTTGGTGAGGTCGGGCACCAGGTCCTTGATCACCGGCTGATGCGGCAGCGGATAGATGCGCACCGGCGCCTTGGTCTCGTCGATCGCGCGCGTGCAGGCGAGCGTGTTGGTGCCGTCGATGTTCATGGCGCAGGAGCCGCACACCCCTTCGCGGCAGGAGCGGCGGAACGTCAGCGTCGGATCGATGGTGTTCTTGATCCAGATGAGCGCGTCGAGAATCATAGGCCCGCAATCGTCGCGGTCGACGCTGTAAGTGTCGACGCGCGGGTTCTGCCCGTCGTCCGGGTTCCAGCGGTAGATGCGGAACTCGGTGACGTGCGTGGCGTGCGCCGTACGCGGCCAGGTTTTGCCCTCGGTGACCTTGGAATTTTTCGGCAGCGTGAATTCGACCATGGCCGGTTCCTAATAGACGCGAGCCTTTGGCTCGATATAGGCGACGTCGTTGGTGAGCGTGTAGGCATGCACGGGGCGGTAGTCGATCGTCACTTTGCCCTTGGCGTCCATCCAGGCGAGCGTGTGCTTCATCCAGTTCTTGTCGTCGCGCTCGGGGAAATCCTCGCGCGCATGCGCGCCACGGCTTTCGGTGCGGTTCTTGGCCGAATCCATGGTGACGACGGCCTGCGCGATCAGATTGTCGAGCTCGAGCGTCTCGATCAGATCGGAATTCCAGATCAGCGAGCGGTCGGTGACGCGTAGGTCGGCCAGGCCGGCATAAACCTCATGAATGCGCTTGTGGCCTTGCTCCAGAACTTCGCCGGTGCGGAACACGGCGCAATCTTCTTGCATCACCAGCTGCATCTTCAGCCGCAGTTGCGCGGTCGGCGTGCCACCGGAAGCGTTGCGCAGCTTGTCGAGCCGCGCCAGCGCCATGTCGGCGGAATTCTTCGGCAGCTCGCCCTTCTTTTCCCCGGGCGTAAGCAATTCCGCGCAACGGTGCGCGGCCGCGCGGCCGAATACCACGAGATCGATCAGCGAGTTGGAGCCGAGGCGGTTGGCGCCGTGCACGGAAACGCAGGCGGCTTCGCCCAGCGCCATCAAGCCAGGGATGACGGTGTCGGCGCTGCCGTTCTTCTTGGTCAGCGCCTCGCCGTGATAATTCGTGGCGATGCCGCCCATGTTGTAATGCACGGTCGGCAGCACCGGGATCGGCTCGCGCGTCACGTCCACATTGGCGAAGATGCGCGCGGTCTCAGAGATGCCCGGCAGCCGCTCGTGCAGCACCGCCGGATCGAGATGGTCGAGATGCAGGAAGAGATGGTCTTTCGCCTTGCCGACGCCGCGGCCTTCACGGATCTCGATGGTCATGGCGCGCGAAACGACGTCGCGTGAGGCGAGATCCTTGGCCGACGGCGCGTAGCGCTCCATGAAGCGCTCGCCTTCCGAATTGACCAGATAGCCGCCTTCGCCGCGCGCGCCTTCGGTGATCAGGCAGCCGGCCGGGTAGATTCCGGTCGGATGGAACTGGACGAATTCCATGTCCTGCAGCGGCAAGCCGGCGCGCAGCACCATGGCGTTGCCGTCGCCGGTGCAGATGTGCGCCGAGGTGCAGGAGAAATAGGTGCGCCCGTAGCCGCCGGTCGCCATGATCGTCATGTTGGCGGAGAAGCGGTGGATCGAGCCGTCGTCCATGTTGAGCGCGACCACGCCGCGGCAGCGGCCGTCGTCATCCATGATCAGGTCGATGGCGAAATATTCGACGTAGAACTCGGCCGCGTGGCGCAGCGCCTGACCGTACATGGTGTGCAGCATGGCGTGGCCGGTGCGGTCGGCGGCGGCGCAGGTGCGTTGCGCGGTGCCTTTGCCGAAATGCGTGGTCATGCCGCCAAATGGGCGTTGATAAATTTTTCCGTCTTCCTCGCGGCGGGAGAAAGGCAGGCCCCAGTGTTCGAGCTCGTAGACCGCGTCGGGCGCGTTGCGGCAGAGATATTCGATGGCGTCCTGGTCGCCGAGCCAGTCGGAGCCTTTGACCGTGTCGTACATGTGCCAGCGCCAGTCGTCCTCGCCCATGTTGCCGAGTGCGGCGGCGATGCCGCCTTGCGCTGCGACCGTGTGCGACCGTGTCGGGAAGACCTTGGTGATGCAGGCGGTGCGCAAGCCCGCCTCGCTGCAGCCGACCACGGCGCGCAGGCCGGAGCCGCCGGCGCCGACCACCACAACGTCGTAGCTGTGGTCTTCGATCGGGTAAGCGCGGCCATTGACCTTGGGTGCGCCTTGTCCGTTGCCCGCCATGCTAGACCCCGAACGACAACTTGAAGATCGCGTAGCACGAGGCCGAAGCGACCACGATGACGAAGAACGTGTTCGCCATCAGGCTTGCGAGCTTCCACTTTTCGTCGTGCACGTAATCTAGGATGATCTCCTGCATGCCGATCCACATGTGGTAGGCGCTGTTCACGATGAACAGCAGCATGATGATGGCGATCAGCGGCGAGCCGAGAATTTGCACGACCGCGGCATGGCTGCGCCCGAGCAGCGCGACGACGATCACCACCAGCGCGATGCTCAGCGGTATGCCCGCGATCGAGGTGATGCGCTGATGCCAGAAATGCCCGGTGCCGGAATGCGCCGCGCCCAGGCCGCGCACGCGCCGCATCGGCGTGCGCATGTGCGAAGGCGCGTTCATCGCGGGCCTCCCATGGCGAGATAGCCGACCACCCAGATCAGCAGCGTGAGCGTGACCGAGCCGATGAGCGTCGCCAGCGTCAGCAACTCCCGCTCGGCCGGTTCGAAGCCGTGCAGGGTGTCCCAGACGAGATGGCGGACGCCGCCGAGCATGTGGTGCATGAGCGCCCAGGTGTAGCCGAACAAAATAAGCTTGCCGATCAGCGTGCCCATGAACCATTCGACATTGGCATAGGCGTTGGGCCCGGAGGACGCCGCGATCAGCCACCAGGCCAGCAGCAGCGTGCCGAAATAAAGCGCCGCGCCGGTGATGCGATGCACGATCGACATCATCATCGTCAGCATGGGCCGGTAGATTTGCAGGTGCGGGGACAGCGGGCGCGTTCGGGGCGATCCCGCGTCAAGTTCGGCCATCGTCAGTCTCCAGGGCGCCTCATTGGACAGGCGTGGCGAAACCAGCTAGTTTAATGAAAACGAAGCTTGAGCCTCCAATTCGCTCGGCGCAATCTGTGTTTTGCGTAGTCTGCCTTCGTAAAATAAGAAGGTAGCCCAACGGTCATGCGCTTCGACTTCACGGACCTCAACCTTTTCCGCCACATCGTCGAGGCGGGCAGCATCACGCATGGCGCGGAGCGCTCGAATTTGGCGCTGGCCGCGGCCTCGACTCGCATCCGCAAGATGGAACTGGCTTTCGGCGCCGAGCTTCTCGTGCGCGGCCGCCAGGGGGTCACCCCGACCCAGGCGGGCCGCACCCTGCTGCAGCATGTCCGTACCATCCTCGCGCAGAGCGAGCGGTTGCAGGAGGACCTCACGCCCTACGCGCGCGGGCTGGCCGGCCAGGTCCGCGTGTTGTCCAACACCAACGCGCTCACCGAGTTCCTGCCCGAGACGCTGAGCTCCTTTCTTACCGCCTATCCCGACGTCAGCGTCGACCTCGAGGAACGCCTGTCCGACGAGATCGTCGGACTGATTGCTGACGGCACTGGCGACATTGGCATCGTCGCCGGCACCGTCGATTACGGTGGCCTGCAGACGTTCCCGTTCCGCAGCGACCGCTTCGTGCTGGTGGTGCCGCGCGATCATGCGCTCGCCGGCCGTTCGCGCATCGGCTTTGCCGAGGTGCTGGACTACGACATGGTCGGGCTCGACCGCGCCAGTGCGATCCAGCGCTTCCTCGCCGACAAGGCGAGCCGCATCGGCCGCCCCTTGCGCCTGCGCGTGCAGTTGCGCAGCTTCGACGCCATCTGCCGCCTGGTCGAATGCCATGTCGGCGTCGGCATCGTGCCGGAAACCACCGTGCATCGCACCGAGCGCAGCATGGCGATCACGTCGGTGCGTCTGTCGGATTCCTGGGCGCTGCGCGAATTGACCATTTGCGTGCGTAACGAGGACGCATTGCCGCCTTATGCGCGGCAGCTGGTCGATCATCTGCGCGCCAGCGCGTGACTTTTTATTTCGCTTGCGATTTTTGCTTGGCCTCGACGCCTGCCAGCCGCTTCTTGGCGTCTTCGAGGCCCCAAGCGGCGGCTTTGCGGTACCACATCGCCGCCTGCTCGAGGTCCTGCTTCACGCCGGCGCCTTCTTCATAGGCGATGCCGAGATTGAGCTGGGCGTTGGGCGCGCCTTGCTCCGCGGCCTTGCGGTACCAGACCAGCGCCTGACCGTTGTCTTTCGGCACGCTGATCCCGTTCGCATACATGTAACCCAACGCATTCTGCGCGATCACCACGCCTTTTTCCGCGGCGTCGCGGGTCATGTCTGCGGCTTTGGACATATCCTTCGGCACGCCTTGTCCGCTCATGTAAAGCATGGCTAATGTGGCCTCGCCGAAGGCCGAGCCATGCTCCATGGCGTTGCGATACCAGAGCGCGGCCGTCGCATAATTGTCCGACCGGTGATAGCCGCGGCCGAGCTGATACATGAAGCGAGCGGTGCCCGGATATTTTTGCAGCGCGTTTTCGCAAGCCGGTATGGCGAGCGTCGGATTTAGTTCGATCAGGTTCACGCCGTCGGCCTTGCGCTGAGGATCGAGCGAATTCGCAGCGTGTTTGTCGCAATCCGTGACCGGCGCGTCGTCGGCAGCTTGCGCGGGCGCATGACCGCTCAAACACAACGCGAGCAAAGCCACCGCGAAAATCCTGCGATCCATGACGTCCACCAAGCCTCACTTCGGCAATAACACCCAATAATCCAGATCGAGGATGACTGCGGGGTCGTAGTCGTCGTCGGTCTTGAACGGAAAATCCGCGCACGGTCTGTCTTTGGTCGCGACGGTGCGCAGGCGCAGCGCGCCGACATCGTTGCGGCCGGGCAACTCCGCCGTTGCCAGCACTTCCGACCAGGCAAACACGGTGAGGCCGGCAAACAGCGGCGCCACGTGCCGGCCGCCGTTGATCGCCGCGACGTGGAAGGCATTGCCCAGCCCATTGAACGACAGCGCGCGCGCGAGCGAAATGGCGTGGCCGCCATAGATCAGCCGATGGCCGAAGCGGCCTTTGCTCTCGGCAAAATGGTTGAAATGAATGCGCGCGGTGTTTTGATAAAGCCGCGTCGCGATCATGTGCTCGGCGTCTTCCACCGTGATGCCGTCGACATGATCGATTTTCTCGCCGGCTTTGTAATCGCCGAAGCGGTGTGGGCTGCCGGCCAGGACGTTGTCGTAGGCGGCGGCGTCGATCTTCGGACAGGCGGAGTCGAGCAGCGCAGGCTCCACGGCCTTCGGCAGCTCGGGCACTTTTTCGGCCGGCGCCGGCGCGTTTTCATCGCGCTTGCGCACCATCACCCAGCGCGCGTAGTCGAGAACGCAATCACCGGTCTCATCGAAGCCACGCGAACGCACATAGACGATGCCGGTCTTGCGGTTGGCGTTCTCGCGCAGACCGATCACCTCCGACACCGCGTTGAGCGTCGCGCCCGCATAAACCGGCTTGAGAAACCGGCAATTGGCGTAGCCGAGATTGGCCACCGCGTTGAGCGAGACGTCCGGCACCGTCTTGCCGAACACCACATGAAACACCAGCAGATCATCGAGCGGCGCCTGCCGGTAGCCGATTTTGCGCGCGAAGGCATCGGACGACTGCACGGCGAAGCGCGGGCCGAAAATGCCCTGATACACCGCCACATCGCCAACGGTGACGGTGCGCGGGGTGGCATGGCGGATTTCCTGGCCGAGGCGGAAGTCTTCGAAGAAATTGCCCGGATTGGTCTTGGTCGCCGAGGGGTTACTCACAAAACAGGCTCCTTTGTCCGCGGTTGCCGGCGCCGCCATTCTCACAAAACCGTGAGCCGAACGCCAGCTTGGCCCAACGGGAAACTGATGAGGACGTGTGGGAATGCTGTGATAGCCGGTTGGTTGCAAGGCAATCCTCAGGAGGAACCCACGATGAAAAAGAGCATTCTGCTTGCAACGCTGATCGCTGCCGGTTTGGCTTTCGCCCCGCTGGCGCCGGCCGCCTATGCCGACGACATGAAGAAGGACACCATGTCGTCGAAAGACAGCATGAAGAAAGACGACGCGATGAAGAAAGACTCGATGTCCAAGGACACCACGTCCAAAGACTCGATGTCGAAGGACAGCATGTCCAAGGATACGATGTCCAAGGACAACATGAAGAAGTAGTCGCAGCGCGCGGCCGGGCTCGCCCATCCGCGGGTCCGGCCGTTTCGTATTATGATTGACTTGGCTTGGGGCGATGGTGACGGGCGAGGTTCGCGATGACCACCGTAACGATTGATGCGCCGGCTGCTGCGGCGACCATCCATCCGGCGTGGGTGCGTCTCTGCCATTGGATCAACGCCATCGCCATTCTGGTGATGATCGGCTCCGGTTGGCAGATTTACGATGCCTCGCCGCTGTTTCCTTTCACGTTCCCGCGCCAATACGCCCTCGGCAACTGGCTGGGCGGCGCGCTGCTCTGGCATTTCGCCGCCATGTGGGTGCTGGTGATCAACGCCATCGTCTATGTCACGCTCGGCCTGGTCACCGGCCGCTTCCGCCGCAAATTGCTGCCGGTCTACTCGTCGCAGGTGATTGCCGACATCAAGGCGGCGCTCACCTTCAAGCTCTCGCACGAGGATCTTTCGCACTACAACGCCGTGCAGAAGGTGCTCTACATCGGCATCATCCTCACCGGCGTCGTCATCGTGACCTCCGGCCTGTCGATCTGGAAGCCGGTGCAGTTTCAGGAGATCACCGCCTTCTACGGCGGTTACGACGTTGCCCGCTACGTGCACTTCTTCGCGATGGCGGCGATCGTCGGCTTCCTGGTCGTGCATGTGTCGCTGGCGCTGCTGGTGCCGAAGAGCCTGCGTGCGATGATCACGGGCACGTAGGAGCGCACCATGAAACAGCGCAAAACCATCCCCGGCGTCGATGCCAAATTGCTGCTCAAGGATGCGGCCAAGGTCATGCCCGATCCGATGCGCCGCCAGTTCCTGCGCGGCGCGGCGAGCCTCGGCGCGCTCACGTTTCTCACCGGCTGCAACATTATCGACGGCGATACCGCCGAAAGCGTGCTGCGCCAGGTGTCCAAGTTTAATGACGGCGCGCAGGCGCTGCTGTTCAGTCAAACCAAGCTGGCGCCGACCTTCAAGGAGAGCGACATCACCCGGCCGTTCCCGTTCAACGCCTATTACGATGAGGACGAGGCGCCGGTGGTCGATCCCGCCACCTACAAGTTCGAGGTCGCCGGCCTGGTCGACAACAAGAAGCCGTGGACGCTCGACGAGCTACACGCGCTACCGGAAGTGTCGCAGATCACCCGCCATTGCTGCGTCGAGGGCTGGAGTGCGATCGGCTCCTGGCAGGGTGCGCGGCTGTCCGATTTCCTGCATCGTATCGGCGCCGACACGCGCGCCAAATATATCTGGTTCAAATGCGCCGAGGGCTACACCAACACCATCGACATGCCGACCGCGCTGCATCCACAGACGCAGATGACCTTCAAGTTCGACAACAAGCTGCTGCCGCGCGCCTACGGCTTCCCGATGAAGGTCCGCATGCCGACCAAGCTCGGCTACAAGAACCCGAAATACGTGGTCGCCATGGAAGTCACCAACACCGACGGCGGCGGCTACTGGGAGAACCAGGGCTATAACTGGTTCGGCGGACTTTAATACCTCCATTCGCGCATTGCAGGTCTGACTCGGAACCCTCTTGGGTTGGCTGCGGTTGTATGTAATCAACCGCGCCTCCCGGCAGCATTGACGTCCGGGAATTTCGGCGAGTGCCCCTGATGAGTGAATTGCGAGAGCGGCGAAGCGGCTGGAGCTGGTGGTATCTGCTCTTCGCGATCCTGTTGGTGGTGTGCCTCTGGCCGCCGCTCTACAACAGGGCCGACCCCTATTTCATCGGTATTCCCTTTTTCTATTGGTTCCAGCTGTTGCTGGTCGTCGTCGGCGCGATCTTCACCGCCATCGTCTACGTCGCGACCGATGCTTAGCGCGCGCTGATCTCAAGGAATGCGATAATGCAGAACGTGAACTGGGTCGCGCTCATCATCTTCGTGGCGCTGTTCGGCTTCATTACCTGGTTGGGCTTTGCCGCGGCGCATTGGCGCAAGGGCGATCTCGAGCAGCTGCACGAGTGGGGTCTGGGCGGCCGCCGCTTCGGCACGCTGATCACCTGGTTTTTGATCGGCGGCGATCTCTACACCGCCTACACCTTCATAGCCGTGCCGGCGCTCGCCTTCGGCGCGGGCGCGCTGGCGTTTTTCGCGGTGCCTTATACCGTTTTGATCTATCCGATCTTGTTTCTGGTCTTCCCGCGCATCTGGCAGGTCTGCCATAAGCATGGTTACATCACCGCCGCCGATTTCGTGCGCGGGCGTTTCGGCAACCGCTGGCTCGCGCTCGCGGTGACCATCACCGGTCTGGTCGCGACCATGCCCTACATCGCGCTGCAGCTCGTCGGCGTGCAGGTCGTGGTCGGCGCCCTCGGCATCGGCGGCAGCGGGCTCGCCGCCGATCTGCCGCTGATCATCGCCTTCCTCATCCTTGCCGCCTTCACCTACACGAGCGGCCTGCGCGCGCCGGCGTCGATTGCGATCGTCAAGGACATCCTGATCTATCTCACGACATTCGCCGCTGTGATCATCATTCCGGTTCGGCTTGGCGGCTTCGGCAAGATTTTCGCGGCCGTTCCGATGCAGAAGCTTCTGCTTGCCGCGCCCGGACCGCACACGACCGGCGCTTACGGCGCTTATGCGACGCTCGTGCTCGGCTCGGCATTTGCGCTGTTCCTGTATCCGCATTCGATGACGGGCATTCTGAGTGCCAGCAGCAGCCACGCCGTGCGCCGCAACGCCGCGCTGCTGCCCGGCTATTCGTTCATGCTCGGGCTGCTGGCGCTGCTCGGCTTTTTCGCCATCGCGGCGGGCGTCGCGACGCTTCCCGAATACGCCGCCGGCTTCAAGCAATTCGGCAACAACTTCGCTATTCCGGCCCTCATTATGCACAGCTTCCCGGACTGGTTCGTCGGCATCGCCTTCGCCGCCATCGGTATCGGCGCGCTCGTGCCGGCCTCGATCATGTCGATCGCGGCGGCAAATCTCTACACCCGCAACATCCATCGCGAGTTCATCAACAGCGCGCCCACGCACGCCGAGGAAACCCAGATGGCGAAGTGGGTGTCGCTCGTCATCAAGGCCGGCGCGCTCGTGTTCATTCTTTTCGTGCCGACGAAATTCGCCATCGACCTGCAATTGCTTGGGGGCATCTGGATCATCCAGACCATGCCGTCGGTGATGCTCGGCGCCTTTACCCGCTGGTTCAATTCCTGGGCGCTGCTGATCGGCTGGGCCGCCGGAACGCTCGCCGGCACCCTGATGGCGGTCGCCACCAATCTCACGCCGACTTATCCGTTGGCGCTCGTAGGCTATACGTTCCCCGGCTACAGCGCGCTCTACACGCTGATCCTCAATCTTGCGCTCGCAATCGTGTTGACGCCGATTTTCAACGCGATGAGCGCGGGCCAGGCAGCGGATCAAACGGTCGAGGCGGACTACCGGCTCTGAAGACGCATACCTTGCTATTCCGCGCGCGGCCCTTTAGCACTCCTTTCCTCTGTCATTCCGGGGCGCGCGCAGCGCGAACCCGGAATCCATAACCCCTGTTTATCCGTGATCTCGACACCGGGGGTTATGGATTCCGGATAGCCTCACTGCGCTCGGCTTCCGGAATGACAAAAAAATGTATTAGCGAGGCGTACATGGCGACCCATAATCTGCTTCTGCTCCCCGGCGACGGCATCGGCCCCGAAGTGATGGCGCAGGCAAAACGCGTCATCGACTTCTTCAACAAAAATGGCTCCGACAAATTCACCACCGAGGAAGCCCTCGTCGGCGGCTGCTGTTACGACGCGCATGGCGTCGCTATTACCGACGCCACCATGGACAAGGCCAAAGCCGCCGACGCCGTCATCTTCGGCGCGGTCGGCGGACCGAAATGGGACAAAGTCGGCTACGACGTGCGGCCGGAGGCAGGCCTCTTGCGCCTGCGCAAGGATCTCGACCTCTATGCCAATGTGCGCCCGGCCATCGTCTATCCGGCGCTCGCCGACTCATCTTCGCTCAAGCGCGAAGTGATCGAAGGTCTCGACATCATCATCCTGCGCGAATTGACCGGCGGCGTTTATTTCGGCGAGCCGAAGACCATCACCGATCTCGGCAACGGCCAGAAGCGCGCTATCGACACCCAAGTCTACGACACCTACGAGATCGAGCGCATCTCGCGCGTCGCCTTCGAGTTGGCGCGCAAGCGGCGCAACAAGGTCACCTCGATGGAGAAGCGCAACGTCATGAAGTCGGGCGTGCTCTGGCACGAGGTGGCGCAGCAGGTGCACGACCGCGAGTTCAGGGACGTGCAGCTCGAGCACATGCTGGCCGACGCCGGCGGCATGCAGCTGGTGCGCTGGCCCAAGCAGTTCGACGTCATCGTCACGGACAACCTGTTCGGCGACATGCTCTCCGATATCGCCGCCACGCTCACCGGCTCGCTCGGCATGCTGCCGTCGGCTTCGCTCGGCGAGGTCGATCCCAAGACCAAGAAGCGCAAGGCGCTCTATGAGCCGGTGCACGGCTCGGCGCCCGACATCGCCGGCAAGGGCATCGCCAATCCGATCGCCATGATTGCGTCGTTCGGCATGGCGCTGCGCTACTCGTTCAATCTCGGCAAACAGGCGGACATGATCGATCAGGCCATCGCCGCAACGCTCGCCAAGGGCCTGCGCACCGCCGACATCAAGTCGGAGGGCACGAAAGTCGTGTCCACCGAGGAGATGGGCTCGGCGATCCTGGAAGAGCTGGAAAAGCTCGCGGCCTGAGGCGCACAAAATAAAAACGCGGCCCTAAAGGCCGCGTCTCGCGCTGGGGCCAATGTCCGCCCTCAGCGAAGCCAGGGATTGTAACTGCTCGGCAAATCGAACGGCCCGGGCAGCGCCGTCATATCGCTGCCGAAAATCGTGTGGTTGAGCACGCTGTTCGCCCGTTGATCGGGACCTTGCACGTAGTCGAGCGTATTGCGCTCGCTCGGCAGCGGTTCGGTGCCCGGATCGAGATAGGAGCGCTTCTGCACGATGATCTTGGTGTGCGTACGGCCGTTTTCGTCGCGGCTGGTGAATACGGTGTGGTCGCGGTTGTTGTAGACGCGCTGCTTGGTGGTCGTTGTCTGTTGCGCATTGGCCGGCACCGACAGCAGGCCGGCGGCAGCGACGACGCAAGCAAACGCTACAGCTAACTTATTCAACCGCATGACTTCCTCGCAAAACCCTATTGCAATGCAGTGTAGCGGGCTTTGGTTCGCTGCAATAGGCCCCGATCACAGCCAAGTGTCCGGCGGCACATAAATGCGACACATAGAAAAAGGCCCCGCCGCGCGGGCGGGGCCAGATTTGCGGGCCTTTTTCGCGTTTCAGTAGTTTTTAGCCAAATAATCCTTGATCGCCTTGGCGTCGGCGGCGTCGATCGGCGCGCCCATGGCGTTGATCATCTTGTTGACCTCGGCATCCCATCCCGCCGCCCCCAGGAAGGGCGAGTTCATAGGGATATAGGACAGGCTGTGGCAGGCTTGGCAGTTGCTTTCCACCTTGTCCATGCCAGCCCCCGGCTTGAGTTTGATCGCCTGCTCCGCGCTGGCCGCGGTGGGCAGCGCGATCAGTGCGGCGGCGAAGACGAATACGTATGTCCGCATGGTCCGCTCCCTTAGGCGATGAGCGTGATGTTTTGCATCACGTTGTTGTGGTAGCCGGCCGGATTGAAGATCAAGGCGGCGGTCTGGGTCTGGCCGATGTTATTGATGGCGATGACCATGACCGTGTTCTTGCCCTTCTTGGCGGCGAGGTTGAAGCTCCACGACCGGAACGCGTAAGGGCCGAGATCATTACCCAAGGACGCGCTTTCCCAGCTCTTGCCTCCGTCGGTCGACACCTCGACCGTGCGGATGCCGTAGCCGCCATCCCAAGCCAAGCCGCTGACTTCGACCTTGCCCGCTTTGACCTTGGCGCCATCGCGATGGCTAGTAATCAACGAGTTGACGACGATCTCGGTGATCGGCGTCGAGGTGGCGTCCTCCTGCGTGATGAAGCGGTCGCGCACCGGGAACTTGCCGACCGGAATGCGATAGGCCGGCTTCATCCAGAAGCCGCCTTGCGGCTTGGTCAGCGCGTTGATCGTGATGACGTGCTTCATCCAGTAGGTGCCGGTCCAGCCCGGTACGATGACGCGCGCCGGCGCGCCGTTGAAATGCGGTAGCGGCGCCCCGTTCATTTCGTAAGCGATGATGGTGTGCTCATCGAGCGCCTTCCACACCGGAATGCTCTTGATGAAGTCGGGCGTCTTGTCGACCACCGGACCCTCGGCGCCGTTGAAGGCGATTTCGATCGCTTCCTTCTTGAGGCCGACCTTGTCGAGCACGTCCTTGAGCTTGGCGCCTTTCCAGCGCGCACAGCCCATGGCGCCGTAGCCCCATTCGACGCCGGCGACATGCGGCTTCGACAGACCGCGCCGGTTGCCCGAGCATTGGTTCACCGCGGTCAATTCCACCGCCGGCATTTTCTTCAGGTCGTCGAGTGTGATCTCGGCTTGCCCGTTGGCGCCGTCGCCGCCGACCGCAATCTTGTAGGTCGCCGGATCGATCTTCTCCGGAATGTCGGCGAGGTGATAGCGCACGAAGAATTCGTCGTTGGGCGTGATCGGCGTGCGCAGGTACTCGAGCGGCGTTTCATAGTTCGGCGGCTTGTCCGAGAGCATAATCAGCGGCTTCTTGCCGGGCAGCGTCCCCATGGTGATGTAGCTGCCGATGCCATCCGGCACGCCGGGCGATGTCGGCGCGGCGGCAAAGGCTTCGCCAAATCGCGGTAAACCTCCAGACAAGGCAAGCGCGGCACCCGCGCCAGCCGTCGAAAGCACATGACGTCGTGTGATCATTGTTCCTCTCCCCAGAGGTTTTGCGAAGCTTTGCGGCCATCGCCGCGGCTTCAGATATTCTTATTGGAATATGATCTGACGATTTGGCGGAGCGGTCAATTGCAAATCTTGCAAGGTCGCGCGAAAGCGTTCCTGCGCCGCAGCAATCTCATTGGATGAGATTCTAATCGAAGTCTAACGTCCGATGCGGCGCAGCTCCGGGCGGCTCGCGGCCGCCTTCCATAACAGCTGATATTTCGGCGTGGGCGCCAGGATCGGATCGTGCTGGCCGCAGAAGCTGCGGTGCAGTTCGGCTTCCGCGAATAACGCGCCGACTTTCGGCTCGCTACCGGCCGACAATAGCGTCAGGCGGTCGAGCGCGCAGGCGAGCGTCGAACGGTCGATGAAGTCGGCGCCGCCTTGGCAGAACCAGCCGGACACTTGCAGCCTTGGATCGTCATAGCTGCGCACGAAGCCGAGGCAGTGACGCGGCATGCCTTTCGTCGTTTCGAACGGGACGATTGCCAGCGGCCCGAACTTGCTGTCGAGCGTCTGCTTGCCGCCCGTTTGCGCGGGACCGAGTCCTGCCGCCGATAAGGCGATTTCGGCCGCTGCCCCGGCAAAATGCCGGATCTCGCTGCCCGGCCGGTAAATCTCGACTTGTAGGTAGGGCTCCGCGCTATCCGGCTCACCCAGGCTGAGAATGTCCTTGCGCCCGCCACCCGCACGATTGCGCAGGACCGTGTAGTGCGATGGCGCGGCGGCGGCTTCGGGAATCGCGAGCGCGAAAGCCGGGAACGGCTTCTCGATCTCGATCCATTGCGGCCGATCATCCGTCTCGATGGGATTGATCGCCGGGCGCGATTGGAAGATTTGCGCCGCGCCTATGGACAGCAGCGTAATTCCCCCCAGATATGCGAGCATGCGCACCAGGGTGGCAGGCAGCTGTTCGCGCCAGGAATAAAGGGCCGGATGCATGGCCTTATCGTCCCGCAAGCTCCCGTTGTCTTGCGGACAGTTCTCGCTTAGAAGCCCTGCCATCCGGTAATACCGGCGCGGTCCTGACCGGATAAAGTTTTTGGAGCGTTAACAATGGGTTACAAAGTCGCCGTGGTGGGCGCCACCGGTAATGTCGGGCGCGAAATGCTCGACATTCTGGCCGAGCGCGAATTTCCCGCCGACGAAGTGGTGGCGATCGCTTCACGCCGTAGCCAGGGCACCGAGTGCTCCTTCGGCGACAAGACGCTGAAGGTGAAGGCGCTCGACCATTACGACTTCTCCGACGTCGACATTTGCCTGATGTCGGCGGGCGGTGCCGTGTCGAAGGAATGGTCGCCGAAGATTGCGGCCGCCGGCGCCGTAGTGATCGACAACTCGAGCGCCTGGCGCATGGATCCCGACGTGCCGCTGATCGTGCCGGAGGTGAACGCCGACGCGGCTAAGGGCTTCGCCAAGAGGAACATCATCGCCAACCCGAACTGTTCGACCGCGCAATTGGTGGTCGCGCTCAAGCCGCTGCACGACAAGGCCAAGATCAAGCGCGTGGTGGTGGCGACCTATCAATCGGTGTCGGGGGCCGGCAAGGAGGCGATGGACGAGCTGTTCTCGCAGACAAAGGCGATCTTCACAGTCGACGAGGTCGAGACGAAGAAGTTTCCCAAGCGCATCGCCTTCAACGTGATCCCGCAGATCGACGTGTTCATGGACGACGGCTACACCAAGGAAGAGTGGAAAATGATGATGGAGACCAAGAAGATTCTTGATCCCAAAATCAAGCTGACCGCCACTTGCGTGCGCGTGCCGGTGTTCGTCGGCCATTCCGAAGCGGTCAATATCGAATTCGAGAATCCGATCACGGCGGACGAAGCGCGAGAGATTTTGCGCAACGCGCCCGGCTGCCTGGTGATTGATAAGCGTGAACCGGGTGGCTACGTCACGCCGTATGAATGCGTCGGCGAGGACGCGACCTATATCAGCCGCATCCGCGAGGATGCGACGGTCGATAATGGCCTCGAGATGTGGGTGGTCTCTGACAATCTGCGCAAGGGTGCCGCGTTGAACGCCGTGCAGATCGCCGAAGTACTGATCAACCGCAAGCTGATCCAGGCCAAGAAGAAGGCGGCCTAAAACCTCGCGCTTCCGAACAGCCGCGCGTGATCGTCGGCTGCGACCGCCGAAAACCGTCCGGTTGCCCTGTCCCACACTGACAGCTGGCCGGTGGCCACGCCGAAATAGGCGGCGTGCAGCGTAAGCTTGCCGCGTTCGACAAGAATCCGCACGCAGGGGAACGTCATCAGGTTGTCGAGCGTCTTGACGACTGACGTCTGCTCGAGCTCCGCCAAGTATTGCTCAAGCGGCCGTTCGCCGCGCGGACCGACCGCCTTCGCCGCTGGCGCAATGAGCGCCATCCAGTGTCCGATAAAATCGCCTGGCGACAGCGGCGAGCCTTCTTCCGCGAAGGCCCGGATGCCGCCGCATTGCGCATGGCCGAGTACCACGATGTCCTTCACCTTCAACGCCTGCACGGCGAATTCGAGTGCGGCGGAGACCGCGCGCTGCGCGCCGTCCGGCGTGTAAGGCGGAACAAGGTTCCCGATATTGCGCACCACGAACAACTCGCCCGGCCGCGCGTCGAAGATCACCTCCGGCGACACGCGCGAGTCACAGCAGCCGATCACCATGATCTGCGGCGACTGCCCGCTTTCCGACAACGCGCGATAGCGATCCTGTTCGTGCCGCAGGCGGCTGATCAGGAAGGCGCGATAGCCGTCGATCAATTGCTGGGGGAATGACATCGTCGAAGCCCAGTGAGGTGATCACACAATCACGCCCAGATCGCCATTGGCAATCCGTAGGCGTCGCGCGGCGCAGGGTCCGGAAACGGCCGCGCCGTCTTGGCATGGATCCGGCGCGCTATGGCCGCGCAGGCCAGCGCATCGAGCAGGTCGTCGGGCGCGGCGCCCTGGGGCGGCATTGCATCGATCAATTCGGCCGGCAGGCCGGCGCTGCGCAAGAGCTGCCGGCGCAAAGCAAGCCCGGCCGGGTAGGGGCGGTTTTTCACTTTCTTCGGCTCGCTCAACGCCCGCTCGCCATTGAGCCGCCAAAAAGCCAGTTCGGGATGCGTTTCATAAATACGCGCAATGTATTTGGGATTTTCGCGCAGGAAGCTGTCGACCTCGACGACCTTATCAAGAATATAGAAGCCTTGTTTCGAGAATGCCTTTCTATCTTCGGACGTCTCACGAGCAATTTTGCTCGCTCGAAAAAATCGCTCCCGTTCATCGCTAATTTCGTCGGGCACGCTCGCATAAACGGCTGCCCGTGAGGGGATACGAAAGACGCTTGATTTACGACCGTCCAATAATGGTCTTATGGCACTTTCGGCCGATCGACCTTTCGGTGGGCTCTGCTCCGGCAGGCCGATGGGCGCGTCGACTGCCACGATTGCCGGCTGTTGCGGTGCTGCCAACACGTCGGCAAATCGCCCAAACACCGCTATCGACCCCTCGCCGCCGGCGGGCCCTACGAAGGCCGCAATCCAGCCCTCCCTACAGCCATCGACTCCGGCCAGCCAAAGTGGAGCATTCATTAAGGTAAAGCCCGTAATTTTGCGCGTGCCACAACCTCGTCGCCCGCCCATGGAACCCGAAAAAGCCGAATATTCATCGCCCATTCAGGTGAATTGGACGATGCGTAATTGAGAATCGAATCAAATCAAACACATGCTGTCGCCCAACAAACCGATCATTGCGCCAGAGACGTCGATCCCGCGCCTCCGCACCGGCGGCTTCTCCGGCGCGCATATCGCGGTGATGGCCGCCGCCTTCACCGTCCTGATCTCGATTCCGATCTGGACACATCCACTGCCGCCGCTGTCGGATTACGTCAATCATCTCGCTCGCATGAACGCGATGGCGACGCTGGCGCAGGATCCGCAGCTCGCCAACTACTATCAAATTCAGTGGCAGGTCATTCCCAATTTGACCATGGACCTGATCGTCCCGCTGCTGGCGAAGGTGATGAAGATCTATCTTGCCGGTCAGGTCTTCGTGGTCGCGATGTTCGCGCTCATTATCTCCGGCACGCTTGCGCTCAACCGCGCGCTGGTCGGCCGCTGGTCCGCGCTGCCGCTGTTCGCCATTCCGCTGCTTTATAATTACGACTTCCTCGTCGGGCTGATGAACTACATTTTCGGCATCGGCGTCGCGCTGTGGGCGCTGGCCGGCTGGGTTGCGGTGCGCGAGCGCGCCTGGCCGATCCGCATGATCTTGTCGACCGCCTGCGCCATCGTGCTGTTCTTCTGCCATCTGTCGGCGCTCGGTATTTACGGCATCGGCGTGCTGTCGTTCGAGATCTGGCGGCTGTGGGATCGGCGCCACGAGCCGTGGCCGTTCCGTATCGTCGACTTCGTTGCCGGCGGAGTGCCGTTTCTCGCGGTTGCCCCGCTGCTCTATGCAAGTCCGACCATGGATCTCGTCGGCAAAGTGTGGTGGGACCAGCACGGCAAGCTCGACGGCCTGATGTACGTCATCAGCGACTATTCCGACATCGTCGCCTTCGCCATCATCTCAGCGATGATCGCCAGCATCGTTTGGGCGGTGCGCCACCGCGTGCTGCGGTTTCATCCGCTGGTCTTCGTGCTGATGGGGGTCGGCGGCGCGGTCTATTTCGCTCTGCCGCGCATCATGTTCGACACTTACATGACCGACCAGCGCGTGCCGCTCGGCATTGCCTTCATGCTGCTCGCCTGCGGCGATCTCGAATTGCGCCGGCGTCTGGTCCGCCGCGCTTTCGTCGCCATCCTCATCGTCATGGTTTCGATGCGCTTGATGGAGATCGACTACAACTGGTCGCAGCTGTCGGATTCGACTAGCCAGTTCCGCTCGTCGGTCAAGCGCATCGCGCCCGGTTCGAAGGTGTTCGTCGCCTATGCCGACCGCTCGCTCGGCGAAGACGTGCGCGACCTCGGCCTCGTGCATGCCGCTTGTATCGCCATGATCGAGCGCTCGGCACTGGTCACCACTGCGTTCACGGTGTCCGGCAAGCAAGTGATGCACGTGAAGCCCGCATACAACGATTATGTCGACCGCTTCGACGGTACGCCGCCGTCCATCACGCAATTGCTCGTTGCCGCCAGCCATCCGATGCCGGGCACGCCGGCATTCTGGCTCAATTGGACGAAGTTCGATTATCTCTACGTGCTGTTCACCGAGGATGACGCGCCCAACCCCGATCCCTCGCGCCTGAAGCTCATCGCCGACGGCGACCGCTTCCAGCTTTATAAGATCGTCAACCCGCAATACGCGCGCGCGAACCCTTGAACGATTTCGGCCGGCCGATAGAGTGGCCGGTATGACCATCCGTCCCCGCCGCAGCGTGCTCTACATGCCGGGCTCCAACGCCCGCGCGCTGGAGAAGGCCAAGACCCTGGCTGCCGACGGCGTCATCCTCGACCTGGAAGATTCCGTCGCACCCGACGCCAAGGAAGCGGCGCGGACCCAGGTGGCCGCAGCGGTGAAAGCCGGCGGCTTCGGTGCGCGCGAGGTGTTCATCCGCGTCAATGGCGTCGATACGCCTTGGCATGCCGACGATCTTGTCGTCGCCGCCCACGCCGCGCCCGACGCCATCCTGGTGCCGAAGGTCGCCAATCCCGACACGCTGGAATTGATCGGGCGCCGGTTGCTCGACATGGGCACGCCGCACAAGACACGGGTGTGGGCGATGATCGAGACGCCGCTCGCCATCTTCAACATTCTGTCGATTGCGGCCGTGGCGCGCGATTCCGAGACGCGGCTCAGTGGCTTTGTCATGGGCACCAACGACCTCGCCAAGGACACCCGTGCGCGCCTGGTGCCCGGCCGCGTGCCGATGTTGGCATGGCTCACCACCTGTCTGGCGGCCGCTCGCATTTACGGCATCGACATTCTCGACGGCGTCTACAACGACATCGGCAATGCCGAAGGCTTCGTGCAGGAATGCCAGCAGGGCGTCGAGCTCGGCTTCGACGGCAAAACGCTGATCCATCCCAATCAAATCGAGCCTTG
The DNA here is from genome assembly GCA_963710705.1 of uncultured Pseudomonadota bacterium. GTDB lineage: Bacteria > Pseudomonadota > Alphaproteobacteria > Rhizobiales > Xanthobacteraceae > Pseudolabrys. The sequence goes on along the minus strand of CAVQBI010000002.1, from coordinate 546,717 downwards.
CAACAAGGCCTTCTCGCCCTCGGCCGAGGAGGTCGGGCAGGCGCGCAAGATGATCGCGGCCTTCGACCTGCCGGAGAACAAGGGTAAAGGCGTGGTCTCGATGGATGGCCGCATGGTCGAGCGTCTGCATGCCGACATGGCGCGCCGCACCGTGGCGATTGCCGAGGCGATCGCGGCGCGGGGCTAGTCCACAGGTCCGCTTTGGCCGAATTGTCTGCCGGCGGGAAATGTCACAGGATGGCGGCATGCTCCGCTCCCGGCGCATCCTCGCGGTATCGATTGCGGCCGTCTTGTCCGCGCTGTCGTTCGGCATTGCCCTGGCCGAACCACCGGAAAACTTTGCACCGAAACCCTCAAGCTGCGCTCGCGCAGATTTTCGTGTCGTGCTCGACGTCGGCCACACCGCCGAATCGCCTGGCGCGAAGAGCGCGCGCGGCGCCGACGAATTCGATTTCAACCGGCGGCTCGCCAAAGTGATCGATCAGGCGCTGCTCGTTGCCGGCTTTGCCAAGACCGTCTTGATGGTGACCGACGGCCCCGGTGTCCGCAGCATGTATGTGCGCGTAGCGCACGCCAACGAGCTCGGCGCCAATCTGCTGCTGTCGATCCATCACGATTCGGTGCCCGACAAGTTTCTGGAAAAGTGGGACTACAACGGCAAGCCGGAAACGTTCAGCGACCGCTTCAAAGGCCATGCGATCTTCGTCTCGGACGATAACATCGATCCGAAGGACAGCCTGCTGTTCGGCAGCATGCTCGGCGAGCAACTGAAGGCGCGCGGCCTGCAATACACACCGCATTACGCCGAAAGCTTCATGGGCCGCTGGCGGCGCACGCTGTTGGACAACGATGCGGGCGTTTATCGCTACGATACGTTGTTCGTGCTGAAGAAGGCGCACATGCCGGCCGCGCTGCTCGAAGCCGGCTCGATCTCCAATCGCGACGAGGAATTACAGATGGAGACGCCCGAGCGTCAAAAGCTGATCGGCGCGGCGGTGGTCGATGCGGTCGACAGCTTCTGCGTGGCACAGTCACGCAAGCCCGCCATGCAAATCGCGCAGCATTCGACAACAAGACATGTGCTATCGGCGCATTCGCATCGGCGCAATCGCGAGCGCACCGCCAATGCTATGCCGGTAACACCGGCCTCGCAGTCAAACGTCGATATGCATTAGTTGGGACAATTGTTAAGCCCACGGCCGCGCCGCGCGGGTCTTTTCCTCATAGCTCGCGATCTTCGCGGTCTTCTGCTTGGTGAGGCCGATGTCGTCCAGCCCGTTGAGCATGCAGTGCTTGCGGTGCGGATCGATGTCGAACTTGATCACGCCGCCGTCCGGCCCGCGGATCTCCTGCTTCTCGAGGTCGATCGTCAGTGTCGCATTGGCGCCGCGGTCGGCGTCGTCGAACAGCTTCTCCAAGTCATCCGGCGACACGCGGATCGGCAGCACGCCGTTTTTGAAACAATTGTTGTAGAAGATGTCGCCGAACGAGGTCGAGATCACGGCGCGGATGCCGAAATCCATCAGCGCCCAGGGCGCGTGCTCGCGGCTCGAGCCGCAGCCGAAATTATCGCCGGCCACCAGGATCTTGGACTTGCGGTAGGCCGGCTTGTTGAGCACGAAGTCCGGGTTTTCGCTGCCGTCGTCCTTGTAGCGCATCTCCGAAAACAGGCCCTTGCCGAGCCCGGTGCGCTTGATCGTCTTCAGGTACTGCTTCGGGATCACCATGTCGGTGTCGACATTGATCATGCGCATGGGCGCCGCGACGCCTTCGAGGACGGTAAATTTCCGCATGGTTGCTAAACTCCGGGCCCGTTGGCCCGTCTGTTTAAGGCCTCGGCCATTCCGGTCAATAGCCGCGCGCAACCGGGCTGCCATGCGCGTCGTTCGATTCGAATGTGGCGATGCGATGGGTATCATCGCGTTCGTTGATCAGCCGGCGTCCGCCTCGATTGCCGCCATATCGTCGTCCGAGAAGCCGAAATGGTGGCCGATCTCGTGCACCAGCACATGGGTGACGATCGCCGCCAGGCTTTCTTCGTGCTCGGTCCAATAGGCCAGGATCGGCCTCCGGTAGAGCCAGATCATGTTCGGCATGGTGCCGGTCAACTCTTGGCGGAAGGGCAGGCCGATGCCCTGGAACAGCCCGAGCAGGTCATAGCGGCTGCGCAGGCCCATGGCGTCGAGCACCTCCGAAGTGGGGAAATCCTCCACCCGGATCACCAGGTCCTCGCACAGCGCACGAAAATGGGCCGGCAGCCGGCCAAAGGCCCGTGCGGCCAGCGCCTCGACTTCGGCGAGCGACACCGCCTGCCCGCGAAAGGCCCGCGGATCGTCGAATTCGGCTCTCATGACCGCCATTTAGGGTCAACTGGCCCGGAACCAAGCCATTGACGGAACCCGCCAGATAGGCGACCGTTAACCATGTTAGTCATTGTTGCGTAAGGCGAATAAGGAGTGTCCATGCGTAGCCGCGTCGTTGGCTTTGGCCTTCTGGCGGGGGTTTTGGCCCTGAGCGTAATCACGTCCGCCTCCGCCGAGATGTTCACCTGCCACGACCGGCCGGGCCAGGTTCTGGCCGTCTACAACGGCAGCCCGAGCGGCTATGGCAGCCACAGCTACAGCCGCCGCTCCAGCAGCGATTACTCCGCGCAGTCTTACCGGCGGAGCGACCAGAGGCACGCCACCTATTTTGCCGCCTCGCGCCACTATTGGAACGACCATACGCGATGGTAGGTTTGGTCGTCATGACACGACCGATCCATAAGTTTGCATTTGGCTTGGCGCTGGCGGGTTTCTTGACCGGCACGCTGCCTGCCGCCGCGCAGGACTCGGACGCCCCGGCGCGCCCGCGTCCGCGCATCACCATCCATCCGCGGACCGGCGAGCCCGGGCCGAACGCCAAACGTTATTGCCGCTCCTGGCTGGTTCAGGAATACCGGGTGAGCGGGCCGGTGATCGTGCCGCGCATGCAATGCTGGTGGCAGTAACGTCCGATCCGATAGCGACAAGCGTCGCTTCTGATCTAGGTCAAAATCGCCCGACAGTTTGATGCTATCGAATTTTTGATCGGGCACGTCGGCGCACCGCTGAGCGTGTCGCGCATGCAATGCTCAAGTGGCGAACAAAAATATGACCTTCGCCGTTTTCTTGATGAAGCCGTGAGGAGGCTGACATGAGAAAGTTTTTCATGCTGGCTGCAGCGGTTGCGGCTTTCGGTCTGTTCGCAGTACCCGCGCCGGCAGATGCGGCAACGCGCAAGGCGGCTGGCGTTGCGAACGCACAGTCCGTTCAGATGGATCTGAGCGCGCGCCGCTATTATCGGCACTACTATTATCAACGGCACTATCGCTACTATGGCCGCCACTACGGCGCGCCCTATTATTATCGTCCGTACTATTATCGTCCCTATCCCTATTATTATGGCCCGCGTTATTATTATCCGTACGGCTACTATCCGTACTATTACCGGCGCCCAGGCATCTATCTGCAATTCGGCTGGTGAAGCGACTGTCGAGCAAAAAAGGAAAGGCCCGCCGATGAGGCGGGCCTTTTTGTTTCAATTTTAAACGCGCGCTATTTCCACTCGCGCACGTCGACGAAGTGCCCGGCGATCGCCGCCGCTGCCGCCATCGCCGGCGACACCAAATGCGTGCGGCCTTTGTAGCCCTGGCGGCCCTCGAAGTTGCGGTTCGAGGTCGAGGCGCAGCGCTCACCCGGCGCCAGCTTGTCCGGGTTCATGGCGAGGCACATCGAGCAGCCCGGGTCGCGCCATTCGAAGCCGGCGGCCTTGAAGATCTTGTCGAGCCCTTCGGCTTCCGCCTGTTCCTTCACGAGGCCGGAGCCGGGCACGATCATGGCATTGACGTTGGCGTTCACACTTTTGCCGTCGACGACTTTCGCCACTGCCCGCAGGTCCTCGATGCGCGCATTGGTGCAGGAGCCGATGAATACGCGGTCGATCCTGATGTCGGTGATCTTCTCGCCGCCCTTCAGCCCCATGTAGCCGAGCGAGCGTTCGGCCGCCTGGCGTTTGTTCTCGTCATGGATCTCGGACGGCACCGGCACTTTGCCGGTGATCGAGATGACCTGCTCCGGGCTGGTGCCCCAGGTCACCAGTGGCGGCAGCTTCGCCGCATCGAGCCTGATCTCGCGATCGAAATGCGCGCCGTCATCGGATTTAAGCGTTTGCCAATAACGCATGGCCTCGTCCCAGGCCTTGCCCTTGGGGGCTTTCGGCTTGTCCTTGAGATAGGCATATGCCTTCTCGTCGGGCGCGACAAAGCCGGCTTTGACGCCGCCTTCAACCGACATGTTGCAGATGGTCATGCGCCCTTCCATCGACAGCGCGCGGATCGCTTCGCCGGCATATTCGAGCGCGTAGCCGGTGCCACCGGCGGTGCCGATCTCGCCGATGATGGCGAGGATGATGTCCTTGGCGGTGACGCCTTGCGGCAGTTGCCCGTCGACCGCCGCGCGCATGTTCTTCGATTTCTTTTGGATCAGCGTCTGCGTCGCCAGCACGTGTTCGACTTCGGAAGTGCCGATGCCGTAGGCGAGCGCGCCGAAGGCGCCGTGCGTCGCGGTGTGACTGTCGCCGCACACGATCGTGGTGCCGGGCAGGGTGAAGCCCTGCTCGGGGCCGATGATGTGGACGATGCCCTGACGCTTGTCGAACTCGTTGAAATATTCGATGCCGAAATCCTTGGCATTCTGCGCCAGCGCCGCGATCTGCTCGGCGCTTTCCGGATCGGGATTGGGCTTTGAGCGGTCGGTGGTCGGCACGTTGTGATCGACGACGGCGAGCGTCTTGTCAGGCGCATGCACCTTACGCCCGGCGGTGCGCAGGCCCTCGAAGGCTTGCGGGCTGGTCACCTCGTGCACCAGATGGCGGTCGATGTAGATGAGACAGGTACCGTCCAGCTGCTCGTCCACCAGATGGTCGTCCCACATTTTGTCGTAGAGCGTACGCGGTTTCATGACGTGAAGGCCTTGGCTTGATTGAAATGGAAAACGGCTCGCATGCGCCGGCATGCGCCGGCGGCAGCCGTCAAAGCGCGGCTTGCGCGCACATCGTCAACCGCCCAAAGAACCGCCAGGGCAGCCGCGTATGGTCGGCGAGAATGATCCGTTCAGCCTTGGAGACCATGGGCGATATATAGCCATTTGCGGCGCACCCGACAACGAAGGTCAGCGCCAATGAAAAAGGGGCCGGAACATGGCCCCTTGATGCACTGCAGAAGCAGCCGCTCATTCCTTGGCGGCGGCCTCGGCCACTTCCGGCCCGGCGGCGCCGGCGGCTTCCGTGATGCGCGCCTTCTTGCCGCGCAACCCGCGCAGGTAATAGAGCTTGGCGCGCCGCACCTTGCCGCGACGGATGAGCTTGATCGAGTTGATCATCGGCGAGTAGAGCGGGAACACGCGCTCGACGCCTTCGCCGTAGGAAATCTTGCGCACGGTGAAATTCTCGTTGATCCCGCCGCCCGAACGGCCGATGCAGACGCCCTCGTAGGCCTGCACGCGGCTCTTGTCGCCTTCGACCACCTTCACGTTCACGAGCACGGTGTCGCCCGGCGCGAAGTCGGGAATGTCCTTGGCGGCCGAGAGCTTCTCGACCTGCTCTTTTTCGATCTGCTGAATAATGTTCATGGCGAAATCTCCGTCGGCAGCGCCAGCATCCGGCGCGCGCTTATTGCTGTCCTGAATGGGTCGGCGAGCTTGTATTACAAAGCTCATCCCTTGTCACCCTCCGGTTTTGCCCGGATTTAGGGCTTTTTCCGGGCCTGGTACGCGGCCCACAGGTCCGGCCGGCGCGCCTTGGTGAGCGCCTCGGCCTGCGCCCGGCGCCAGGCCTTAACCTTGGCGTGGTCGCCCGAAATCAGCACCTCGGGGATCGGCTTGCCCTCGAACACCGGCGGCCGCGTGTATTGCGGGTATTCGAGCAGGCCGTCGGCGAAGCTTTCCTCCGCGGCGGACGCCTCCTTGCCCATGACGCCAGGCATAAGCCGCACGCAGGCATCGAGCAGCGCCAGCGCCGCGATCTCGCCGCCCGAGAGCACGAAATCGCCGAGTGAAACTTCCTCGAGATTGCGCGCCTTGATCAGGCGTTCGTCCACGCCCTCGAAGCGTGCGCACACGATGACGGCGCCGGGGCCGTGCGCTAGCGCGGCCACGCGCCTTTGCGTCAGCGGTTTGCCGCGCGGGCTCATCAGCAGGCGAAAGCGCGTGTCGTGCGGCACCGTATCGAGCGCAAGATTATCCAAAGCTCTTGCTAGCACGTCAGCCTTCATCACCATGCCGGGCCCGCCGCCGGCCGGCGTGTCGTCGACCGTGCGATGCTTGTCGGTTGCGGCGGCACGGATGTCGTGGGTGTCGAGCGACCAGATGCCGGAGGCGAGCGCCTTACCGGCCAGGCTTTGCGCCAGCGGGCCGGGAAACATCTCCGGGAAGATGGTGAGCACGCTCGCGCGCCACATGGCTAACCCCAACCGCTCGTCCCCGCGAAAGCGGGGACCCAGGGGTCAGAAACGAAACGCTCAAATCGTTTGCTCTGGATTCCCGCTTGCGCGAGAATGAGCGGCGTGTGTGTTGCGCACAACATAGTCACTACTCCGTCTCCGGCGGCGGCACGACCACGATCTGTCGCGTCTGCAAGTCCACTTTCGGCACCGCCGCTTCCGTGAACGTCAGCATCAGCGGCGCGCCCTCTTTCGGCGTGATCTCGATAATGTCGCCAGCCCCGAAATTATGAATCGCCGTCACCGTGCCGAGCACTGCGCCCTCAGCCGTCACCGCCGCCAAGCCGATCAGGTCGGCGTGGTAGTAAGTGTCGGCTTCCTCGATGTCCGGCAGCCGCTCGCGCGGCACGAACAGCTCGAGATTGGTGAGCGTCTCCGCGGTGTCGCGATCGCTCACGCCGGCGATGCGCGCGACCAGGAAATCCTTGGCCGCGCGCAGCGTCTCGATCTCGAACGTCCGCGCGCCATCCTCAGTTTCCAGCGGGCCGTAGTTCGCCACGTCCATCGGATCCTGCGTGAACGGCCACATCCTCACCTCGCCGCGGATACCGTGCGCGGCCCCGATGCGGGCGACGCGGACTTTCTTTCCCCTCTCCCCTTGTGGGAGAGGGTGCCAAGCCGCCGCAGGCGGCGAGGCGGGTGAGGGGGAAATCTCACGCTTGGATTTTCTCATGAAATGCCCCCCTCACCCGGTCTCGGTCGCTTCGCTCCCTCGACCACCCTCTCCCACGAGGGGAGAGGGTGAAGAAGATCAGCTCGCCGCGGCCTCGGCCTGCTTCTCGGCCTTGGCGGCGGCGGCCTTGTCGGTAGCGGCCTTGGCGGTCGCTGCGGTCTTGGCGGCTGCGTCGGCGCCTTCCTTGGCCTTGGTCTCTTCCGCTTCCTTGGCCTTGCGCTCTTTGCGCGGGATTGCTTTCTCCGGATTGTTGCGCTTCGGCCGCTTCATAATGCCGGCGGCGTCGAGGAAGCGCATCACGCGGTCGGACGGCTGCGCGCCCTTCTTCACCCAGTCTTTCACCTTGTCGAGATCGAGCTTGAGCCGCTCGGTCTTTTCCTTCGGCAGCAGCGGATTGAAATAGCCGATGCGTTCGATGAAGCGGCCGTCACGCGGCGCGCGGCTGTCGGCGATCACGATGTGGTAGAACGGCCGCTTCTTGGTTCCGGCGCGAGCCATGCGGATAACGAGAGACATTTCAGTTTTCCTTTCTGACTAAACCTATTTCACTTTTTCTTCCCGAGACCGGGCGGCAGGCCGCCCGGCAATCCAGGAAACTTTCCGCCCAAGCCGGGGAAACCGGGGGCGCCAGGCATATTCGGCAGCTTCGGCAGACCCGGCATGGCCGGCATATTCGGCGGCAATCCGCCGGGCGGCATTTGTTCGGCGAGCTTCTTCATCTCTTCCGGCGATGGCATGCCGGCGCCGAAGCCCATCGCCTGCGCGATGCCGGCGAGCGGGCCGCGCTTGGCGCCGCCCATGGCCTTCATCATGTCGGCCATCGTGCGGTGCATTTTCAGCAGTTTGTTGATGTCTTCGGCGCGTGTGCCGGAGCCCGCGGCGATGCGCTTCTTGCGGCTGTGCTTGAGGATGTCGGGGTTGCGCCGTTCCTGCGCCGTCATCGAGTCGATGATCGCCACCTGCCGCTTGAGCATGGTCTCGTCGATATTGGCGTTGGCGATCTGGTTCTTGATCTTGCCCATGCCCGGCAGCATGCCCATCAGGCCGCCCATGCCGCCCATGGCCTGCATTTGCGTGAGCTGTTCGCGCAGGTCGGAGAGATCGAAGGCGCCCTTGCGCATCTTCTCGGCGGCGCGCATCACCTTCTCGGCATCGATGGTGGCGGCGGCTTTCTCGACCAGCGCCACCACGTCGCCCATGCCGAGGATGCGGCCGGCAATGCGCGAGGGTTCGAACTCCTCTAGCGCGTCGAGTTTTTCTCCGGTGCCGATCAGCTTGATCGGCTTGCCGGTCACCGCGCGCATCGACAGCGCGGCGCCGCCGCGGCCGTCGCCGTCCACGCGCGTCAGCACGATGCCGGTGAGGCCCACACGCTCGTCGAAGGCGCGTGCGAGATTGACCGCGTCCTGGCCGGTGAGCGCATCGGCCACCAGCAGCACCTCGTGCGGATCGGCGGCGCGTTTGACTTCGGCCGCCTCGCTCATCATCGCCTCGTCGAGCGTGGTGCGGCCGGCGGTGTCGAGCAGCACGACGTCGTAGCCGCCGAGCCGGCCGGCTTCGAGCGCGCGCTTGGCGATCTGTGTCGGCGTCTGGCCTTCGACTACCGGCAGCGTGTCGATGTGCGTGTCGCGGCCGAGCACGGCGAGCTGCTCCATCGCCGCCGGCCTACGCACGTCGAGCGAGGCCATCAGCACTTTCTTCTTCTGGCGGTCGGTGAGGCGCTTGGCGATCTTGGCGGTGGTGGTGGTTTTGCCGGAGCCCTGCAGGCCGACCATCATGATGGCGACCGGCGGCGCGGCGGCAAGATCGATGCCTTGCCCTTGCGCGCCCAGCGTTTGGATGAGCTGGTCGTGCACGATCTTCACGACCATTTGGCCGGGCGTGACCGATTTCGTCACCTCGACGCCGACGGCGTTCTTCTTCACGCCCTCGGTGAACTCGCGCGCCACATCGAGCGCGACGTCGGCCTCCAGCAGCGCGCGCCGCACTTCGCGCAGCGCCGCGTCGACATCGGCTTCCTGCAACGCGCCGCGGCGCGTCAGGCCGTCGAGAATGCCGCCCAGTTTTTCCGACAGACTGTCGAACATCTCAAAAACACCTTAGCGCCCGAGGGCGCATTGCGCTGTCGGGCGGTGGCCTCCGGCCTCAAAGGACCGGGCGGCGGGGTCAGTCGTCACGTCTTAAGCGAAGACGGGCGGAACCTAGGGATGGCGCCGGGGCAAGTCAACCCGCCCGAAAACGGCTATTTCACCGGCACAAACACGCTGACCAGCAGATTATCGTCCCCGGCCTTCAGCGGCCCGCCGGTATATTCCTCGATGAACGTGTCCTTGGCGTCCATGCCTTTGTCGTCGAGGTAATTGGTAATCGCCTCGTAGGTCTCGTCCATGGCATCGTAAGAGCCGCGATGGATGAACTTGAGCGCCTTGCCGGAGGGCGCTTGGCCGACCGCGAGATCGCCATGCGGCGGGTCCTTGGGCGCTTCGGTGATCGGCACCGCGGCGCGGAAGGCAAAGCCGGTATCGTCGGTCTGCGTGTAGATGGTCATGGCCGGGCCGGCCGCCTTGAGTTCGTGCTTGTCCATGTATTCGTTGAGCGTCTTGAAGGCATCGACCAGTGTATCGAGCGCGCTGTCCCATTTGCTGCGGCCTTGCAGGTAAATGATGGTGCGCTCGGGCAGCGTCACCTCTTCGCCGAAGGCATCGCCCGGCTTGAGCGGCGCCGGCGCGTCTATGCCGGGCTGCGGCACATTCTGGGCCGCGGCCGGACGGGCGGCGAAGGCGAAAACGAACAGCAGCGCCAAGGGAAGCAAGCGTCGCCGTGCCATCGTCCCTCCCTGCTTGGCACATCCCGGCATAGGCGCATTCTAGCATGGCCACTGGTCAATCCGCGTCTCTTCGCCATATAAACCGGGCACAACCCCGGCAAGGCAGGCTTGCGAAAAACGATGGGCGCGCTCGCCAACCACGCATTCGTGAAGATGAACGGCATCGGCAACGAGATCGTCGTGGTCGATCTGCGCCAGGGCGCGGCCGAGGGGACGAAGATCGAGCCGGAGGAAGCGCGCGCCGCCGCCAAGCCCGTGCCCTACGATCAGTTGATGGCGCTTTATCCGCCGCGCACGCCCGGCACCGATGCCTTCGTCCGCATCTACAACAATGACGGCTCGGAGGCCGGCGCCTGCGGCAATGGCATGCGTTGCGTCGCCGACATCGTCGCCAAGGAAACCGGCAAGGCGGCGCTCACCTTCGAGACCACCGCCGGCATCTTGAATTGCTGGCAGGGCGACGACGGGCTGTTCACCGTCGACATGGGCGCGCCGCGCTTCAAGTGGAACGAGATCCCGCTGGCGGAGGAATTCCGCGATACTCGCGCCATCGAATTGCAGATCGGGCCGATCGACAAGCCGGTGCTGCACTCGCCATCGGTGGTGAACGTCGGCAATCCGCACGCCATCTTCTGGGTGGACGACGTGAACGCCCATGATCTCCATCGCTTGGGGCCGCTGTTGGAAAATCATCCGATCTTCCCTGAACGGGCGAATATTACTTTGGCGCACATCGTCTCGCGCGAGCACATCGTCATTCGCACCTGGGAGCGTGGCGCCGGATTGACCAAGGCCTGCGGCTCGGCTGCCTGCGCGGCCGCGGTTGCCGCCGCGCGGCTCAAGCGCACCAACCGCAAGGTGAAAGTGACGCTGCCGGGTGGCGAGCTGACCATCGAATGGCGCGAGAGCGACGACCACGTACTGATGACCGGGCCGGTGGCGTTCGAGTTCGCAGGCAAGTTCGACCCCGCGGCGTTTGCGAAGGCGGCGGTGCCATGAGCGTGGACGTCGTCACCTTCGGCTGCCGGCTCAATGTCTATGAGTTGGAAGTGATCCGGCGCGGGGCGGACGCTGCCGGAGTTGCCGACGCTGTGGTCATCAACACCTGCGCGGTGACGGCAGAAGCCGTGCGCCAAGCCAGGCAAAACATCCGCAGCATCAAGCGCGAACGGCCGACAGCGCGCATCGTGGTGACCGGCTGCGCCGCGCAGGTCGAGCCGGAATTGTTCGCGGCCATGCCGGAAGTCGATCGTATCGTCGGCAATGAGGAAAAGCTCGACGCGCGGCTGTGGCAGACCAACGAGAAAGTTGCGGTCGCCAACATCAAGGCGGTGACGCACATGCGGCCGCACGCCGTCGACAGCGTCGAAGGGCACACGCGGGCATTTGTCCAAGTGCAAAACGGCTGCGACCACCGCTGCACCTTTTGCATCATTCCGTTCGGGCGCGGGAATTCGCGCTCGCTGCCGGTGGCCGATGTTGTGGGGCAAGTCCGCCGCCTGGTCGAAAACAGCTATCGCGAAGTGGTGCTCACCGGCGTCGATATCACCAGCTACCGCAGCGGCGATGCGCGGCTGGGCGCGCTAGTGAAGCGCATCCTGCGCCAAGTGCCCGAGCTCGCGCGCTTGCGCCTGTCGTCGATCGACTCGGTCGAGGCCGATGCCGATCTGCTCTACACGCTCGCCAATGAATCTCGTTTCATGCCGCATCTGCATCTGTCGTTGCAGGCCGGCGACGATCTCATCCTCAAGCGCATGAAGCGCCGCCATTCGCGCAGCCAAGCCATCGCCTTCTGCGATCAGGTGCGCCGCCTGCGTCCCGACGTCGCTTTCAGTGCAGACATCATCGCCGGCTTCCCGACCGAAAGCGAAGCCATGTTCGCGCGCTCGCTCGATCTGGTGGACGAATGCGGGCTGGCGACGCTGCACGTCTTCCCGTTCTCGCCGCGGCCCGGCACGTCGGCGGCACGCATGCCACAGGTGCCACGCGTGACAATCAAGGACCGCGCCCGTCGCTTGCGCGAGAAGGGTGAGGCCGCGCTGAGAGGCCATCTCGATCCACAGATTGGCGCGCACCGGCTGGTGTTGACCGAACGCGGCGGCATCGGCCGCACCGAACAATTCACACCGGTGCTGCTCAATGCGCCGGTGGCGCCGGGCATTTTTCTCGATCTCACCATTGCCGATCATAACGGGCGGCAATTATTGGCGGCCTAAGGGGGCACTATGAGCGATCATCTGATAACGACCATGCAGCAGCTCGAAGCGCTCTACGGCGAGCGGATGCCGGCATCGGTGATCAAGGAGATCGATCACGTGACCCCACATTACCGCAAGCTGATCGAAGCCGCGCCGTTCGTGACCGTTGCCACCTCTGGCCCCGAAGGTCTCGACTGCTCACCCAAGGGCGATGCGCCCGGCTTCGCGCGCATCCTCGACGACAAGACGCTTGCCATTCCCGACCGGCCCGGCAACAACCGGCTCGACGGCTTTCGCAACATCGTGCGCGATCCCCGCATCGCTTTGCTGTTCCTGATCCCCGGCGTCGGCGAGACGCTGCGGGTGAACGGCCGCGCCAGCATTTCGATCGAGCCTGCGCTCATGCAGAGCTTCGCGGTCAACGGCAAGCTGCCGCGCTGTGTGCTCATCGTGCATGTCGAGAGCGTCTACTTCCACTGCTCGAAAGCGATCATGCGCTCCAAGCTGTGGGACGAGGCGAGCAAGATCGAGCGCAAGAGCCTGCCTTCGACCGGCACCATCATCGCCGAGTTGAGCCAGGGCAAGCTCGGCGGCGAGACATACGACCGGGAACTGCCGGAGCGCCACAAGGCGATGCTCTATTAAGCCGTTCGTCCCCGCGAAAGCGGGGACCCAGAGCAGTAAACTTAGAATTTGTCTCCCCTGGATTCCCGCCGGCGCGGGAATGAGCGGATTAGGCGCCTTCCTTCCAGCCGCAAGCCTTGAGCAGCTCGCGCATGCGTGCCGGCACTGGCGCCTCGATCTTCACCGGCGGCTTGTTCTTGAAAATCGGCACCGTCACTTCGCGCGCATGCAGATGCAGCGGCGGGCCGCCCTGGCGCGGCGCGCCGCCGTAGATGGTATCGCCGACGATTGGCCAGCCCATCTCGGCGCAATGCACGCGCAGTTGATGCGTGCGCCCGGTGAGCGGTTCGAGCGCCAGCCAGGTCACGCCGTTCCCGCGCCCCATCACTTTCCATGTGGTTGCTGAGGGTAGGCCGTGCGCGTTCGGCTTCATCCACCAGCCGCGTGCTTCGTCGCGCTTGGAAAGCGCAATGTCGATGCGGCCCTCGTCGGCATTGGGCGAACCCTCGACGACCGCCCAATAGAGCTTGCCGACCTTGCCCTGCTTGAACAGCTTGCCGAGCAGCGCAAGCGCCTTGCGGTGGCGGCCGAGCACCAGGCAGCCTGAGGTGTCCTTGTCGAGCCGATGCGCAAGGGCAGGCGACCGCGGCAGGCCGAAGCGCAGCGCGTCGAAATGCGCGTCGAGCGCCTCGCCGCCTTTCGGCCCGCGATGTACGGCAAAGCCCGCCGGTTTGTCGATCACCAGCATCAGCCCGTCACGGTAGAGCAGGCGGGCAAGCATCTCTTCCGGTGTCATGCCGAAACGGCTATCACGGGCGCGCCATGGCGGACAATGAACAGAGCGGCAGCTGGTGGAATCGCCTGAGCGGCGGGCTCGGGCGCACCTCGTCCTCGCTCGGCTCGTCCATCGTCGCGGCGCTGACCAACAAGCCGCTGACGCGCGAGACGCTCGAGGGTCTGGAGGCCGAGCTGATCCGCGCCGACCTCGGCGGGGAGCTCGCCAGCCGCCTCGTCGCCGTGCTCGATTCCTCGAGCTACAAGGCCGGCATCACGCCCGACGAGGTCAAGACGGTGCTGGCGGCCGAAATCGAAAACGTGCTGGCGCCGGTCGCCAAGCCGCTCGAAGTAACCACAGCGCGGCCTTTCGTCATCCTCATCGCCGGCGTCAACGGCTCAGGCAAGACTACCACTATCGGCAAGCTCGCCGCCCGCTTTCGCGCCGAAGGCAAGTCGGTGATGCTGGTCGCCGGCGATACCTTTCGCGCCGCCGCCATCGATCAGCTCAAAATATGGGGCGAGCGCACCGGCGCCGCGGTCAAGGCAAGCGCGCCTGGCAGCGATGCGGCGAGCTTGGCCTTCGACGCCATCACTGCCGCCAAGGCGCAGGGCGTGGACGTTGTGCTCATCGACACCGCCGGGCGCTTGCAGAATCGCGCCGAGCTGATGGACGAACTGGAAAAGATGCTGCGCGTGATCCGCAAGGTCGAGCCGACCGCGCCGCATGCGGTGCTCCTGGTACTCGATGCCACCGTCGGACAGAACGCTCTAAGCCAGGTCGAGATTTTCGGCAAGATTGCGGGCGTCACGGGCTTGGTCATGACCAAGCTCGACGGCACCGCGCGCGGCGGCATTCTGGTTTTGCTCGCCGAGCGCTTCAAGCTGCCGGTGCATTTCATCGGCGTCGGCGAAGGCGTCGACGATCTCGCCCCTTTCACCGCGCGCGACTTCTCCCGCGCCGTCGTCGGACTAGAATAACATGGCCGAAAAGCAACAACTCAATCCCTTCCTCAAGCTCGTGCTCGATATCGGGCCGCTGGTGCTGTTCTTCGCCATCAATGCCCGCTTCGGCATTTTCACCGCCACCGCCGCCTTCATGGCGGCAGTGCTGATCGCGCTTGCCGTCGCTTACGCGAAGACGCGCCGTATCGAGGTGATGCCGCTCGTCACCGCGGTTATCGTTTTCATTTTCGGCGGCCTCACGCTCTTCCTGCACAACGACACCTTCATCAAGCTCAAGCCGACCATCATCTATGTGCTGTTCGGCGGCACGCTCATCGGCGGGCTCGCCTTCGGCAAGTCGTTTCTCGGCATCTTGTTCGATTCTGTGTTCGATCTAACCGAGGAGGGCTGGCGCAAGCTCACCTGGCGCTGGGCGTTCTTCTTCTTCGCGCTCGCGGTGCTCAACGAAATCGTCTGGCGCAATTTCTCGACCGACGTGTGGGTGAGCTTCAAACTGTTCGGCGTGGTGCCGCTGACGTTTCTGTTCGGCGCGCTGCAATATCCGCTGCTCACCAAATATCACGCCGAGCCGAAGACCTAGAGCATGATTGTCTCACGCTGAAGCGTATCCGGCGTTGGCGAAGTAACTGGCACATTCCTGTGGCGTGAAGCATTCGAGCAGGGCGCCGATGCGCTTCCATGTGGCCTCGACGGTTCTCTCGGCGGCTTTGCGCAGTAGTGTCTTAAGCTTGGCGAAGACCTGCTCGATCGGGTTGAGATCGGGACTGTAGGGCGGCAGGAAGAACAGCTTGGCGCCGGTGGCGCGAATGGCCCGGCGCACAGCCTTTCCTTTGTGGCTGCCAAGATTGTCGATGATCACGATATCGCCAGGCTTGAGTGTCGGCACGAGGATTTGCTCGACATAGGCCAGGAAGCTTTGGCCGTTGATCGGCCCGTCGATAACGCAAGGGGCATCGATCCGATCGCTGCGCAGCGCGGCCAGGAAGGTGAGCGTCTGCCAGCGGCCGTGCGGGACCTTGGCCACCAGCCGTTGGCCTCGCCGCGCGCGGCCATGGCTGCGTGTCATGTTAGTCTTGGCCCAGGTCTCATCGATGAAGACGAGGCGGGCCGGGTCAAGCCTGCCTTGATACCGTTTCCATTGTGCCCGCCGCCTGGCCACGTCGGGGCGATCCTGCTCGCTGGCGTGCAGGCTTTTTTTTGAAGCTGATGCCCTCGCGCTCGAACAAGTGCCAGACCGCGTAGTAGCTCACCTCGATCCCGCGCTCTGCCAACTCGGCCAGCAGTGCTCGCAAGGTCACATCCGGCTTCTCCGCGAGACGTCCCAGCAGCCAGTCGCGCTCCCCGGCAAGCGCATAGGCCCGCGTCCCGCCCATCCGTCGTGCCGCCGCACTGCCGGTCGCGCGGAACCGTTGCGACCACTTCACCACGCTGGCGACACTGACCTTGAAAGTGGCCGCAACCGCCCGGCAGCTCTCGCCAGCCGCCACCGCCGCAACCACGCGTTCGCGCAGATCCAAGGAATAGGCTCGGGCCATCAGATGCTGGCCTCCATTCCAGCCAGCATCTTGAATCAGAAACGCGCCGATTTGGGAATCCCCAATTGATTCAATCCAATGCTATCGTGCTCTAGGCTTTCGCCGATTTCAATTTGATGGTTGCGCCGTCGACCACGAACTTGCCGTAGCCGTGGTGGTGGATGGTCTTCGGATTCTTCTGCGCCGGATCGATCCAGGCCTGCACGCCTTCCAGAATGAATAAATTGTAGCGATTGACCATGGCGCGATCGACGACCTTGCACTCGATATTGGCGAAGCATTCCTCGATTAGCGGTGCCTGCACCTGTCCGGCCGCAACCGGCGTCAGCTTGAATGCCTTGAACTTGTCGATGTCGCGCCCGGTCGAATTGCCGACCTTCACCACGGTCGCCGCCAGTCTGCGGGCCGGGATCGCGATCACGCATTCGCCGGTCGCGCGCAGCGCCTCGAAGCTGTAATTGGCGCCGCTGCAGACGCAGGCGATCAGCGGCGGCTCGAATTCCACCATCATGTGCCACGACATGGTCATGACGTTGGCGCGGCCCTTGCGCGCGGTGGCCAGCATCACGACCGGTCCCGGCTCGAGCAATTGGTAGACCTTGCCGAGCGGCAGCGGCTTCACGGCTTGAGCGCCTTCGCGATTTCCGGCTCGAGGGTATTTTGCAGATTGTCGGCGGTGATCGGGCCGACCAGCTTGTAGGCGATGCGGCCGTCGCGGCCGACCAGATAAGTCTCCGGCACGCCATAGACGCCCCAGTCGATCGAGGCGCGGCCGCTCTCGTCGCACCCGGTGGCGGCGAACGGGTTGCCGTAGCGGTTGAGGAAGCGGCGCGCGTTATCGGGCGTGTCCTTGTAATTGATGCTGACGAGCTGGATGCGCTTGTCCTTTCCGAGCTCCGCCAGGAACGGCACCTCGTCGTGGCAGGGAACGCACCATGATGCCCACACGTTGACCAGCGTCACGGAGCCCTTGAACGTATTGCTGTCGAGCCCAGGCACCGGCTTGCCGTCATGCTCGACGCCCGCCAGCGGCGGCAATTCGGTTTGCGGCACCGGCCGTCCGATCAGCGCCGAGGGTAATAGCGAAGGGTCGCCGCTGCCGAGCCGGTAGAGGAACAAGCCCGCCAGCGCGAGGAAAACGATAAGCGGAAGCAGGATGAGGAGATTGGGCCGCCGCTTGGCGGGCGCGTCGCCCGGCGTTGCGCTCATGATACGCTCCGTTGCGACCGCCGCGTCACGCCGCGCTCCTCGAGGTCGCCGAGAATGCGCCGCTGCGCGGAGTGATCGAGCACGACCCAGCCGACCAGCGCGGCGACCACGAACACGGTCACGCCGTAAGCCGCCACGATGAAATCGGCATGCGGTCCGAGATTCATGCGTGCACTTCCTGTGCTTGCATCAGTCTCATAGCCCGCACGCGCCGCCGCAAAATCTCGTTGCGCATCGCCGCCAGATGCAACGTAAAGAACAGCAGCGTGAACGCCGCTGCCATGATCAGCAGCGGCGTGAGGATCGACGGGTCGATGGCCGAGCCGCCCATGCGCATGATCGAAGCCGGCTGGTGCAGCGTGTTCCACCAGTCGACCGAGAATTTGATGATCGGCAGGTTGACCGCGCCGACCAGCGTTAGTACCGCCGCCGCGCGCGAGCCGCGGCCGGGGTCCTCCGCGGTCCAGTAGAGCGCGAGCACGCCGAGATAGAGCAGGAACAGCACCAGCACCGAGGTGAGCCGCGCGTCCCAGACCCAATAGGTGCCCCAGGTCGGGCGGCCCCACAGCGAGCCGGTAACGAGACAAATGAAGGTGAAGGCCGCGCCGATCGGCGCGGCTGCCTTGCCTGCCACGTCTGCCAGCGGATGCCGCCATACCAGCGTGCCGAGCGCAGCCGCGCTCATCAGGCTCCAGCCCAGCATGCCGAGCCAGGCCGCCGGCACGTGCAGAAACATGATCTTCACGGTCGCGCCCTGCTGGTAGTCGTCGGGCGCGCCCATCGCGCGATAAAGCCCGATCGCGAATAGGATCAGCGTCGCGCCCGCCAGCCACGGCAGCACGCGGTCGACCAGCGTTAAAAAGCGCGTCGGGTTGGCGAGATCGATGACGGCCATGGCGGTTATCTAGTCTGGCGCCGGCGATGGGGCAATGCGGACATGACGCTCACTCCAGTCCGTAACGCAGCGCGGCCGCCGCTGCGAACGGCCCCACCACGAAACTCATCAAACTGAGCGCGCAAAGAATGGTGAAAGGTGGGCCGAAGGGCGTGGGCCCGGTGATCGCCGCGCCCGCCGCCGCCACACCGAAGATCAGCACGGGGATCGTCAGCGGCAGCACCAGCACCGCCAGCAGCAGACCGCCGCGCCGCAACGCGACCGACAGCGCAGCGCCGATCAGGCCGATGAACGTCAAAGCCGGCGTGCCGGCGGCGAGCGTCAGCATCAGCGCGCCCATGGCGTTCAATTCGACATTGAGCATCAGCCCCAGCAGCGGCGCGATCACCACCAGCGGCAATCCCGTCGTCAGCCAATGCGCGATCGCTTTTGCGGCCACCGCAAGTTCCAACGGCATCGGCGACGTCATCAGCAGATCGAGCGAGCCGTCCTCGTAGTCGGTCGCGAACAGGCGGTCGAGCGCCAGCAGGCTCGCCAGCAGCGCGCCCAGCCACAGGATGGCCGGGCCGATGCGCGCCAAGAGATTGAGATCGGGTCCGACCGCGAATGGCACCATCACCACCACGATCAAAAAGAACAACGCTCCCATCAACGCGCCGCCGCCGACGCGCACTGCGAGCCGCATGTCACGCAACATCAGCGCAACAAATGCCGTCATTGCTGCCCCATCTGCAGTTCGCGCGCGCGCTCAAGCCCGATGGCGCCGTGCGCCGCGGCGACGATCATGCCGCCGGAGCCCAAATGCCGCCGCATCAGGTTGGCGAGCCGCGTCTGCGAAGCGGCGTCGAGCGCCGAGGTCGGCTCATCCAGTAGCCAGATCGTGCGCGGCACCGCGACCAGCCGCGCGATCGACAGCCGCCGGCGCTGCCCCGCCGACAAATAGGCCGCCGGCAGTCCGGCGAGCGCGGCCAAATCGACCGCCGCCAAAGCGGGCGCGACATCGCCGCTTGCGGGCCCGAGGAACTCCGCCCAAAACTGCAAATTTTCGGCAACCGTCAGCGCCGGCTTGAGCGCGTCGAGATGGCCGAGGTAATGCGACTGCTCGCCGATCAGCGCCTCCTGCTCGGCGCCTTCGAGCGCGAGCGTTCCCGCGTCGATGCGCACCAGTCCGGCGATCATGCGCAACAGCGAGGATTTGCCGGCGCCGTTCCTCCCGGTCACCAGCAGCGCCTCGCCGGAGTGGAGGCTGAAGCTCAGCCCGCGGAACACCTCGCGGCCGCCACGCACGCAGGTGAGGTTTTCGCCCGAGAGCCGCATCAGGCCGGCCGCCCGGCCGGGCCTGGCGCTAAAAACCCCGAATTTCCGCGCATCTTTGGCAACGACCCGGTAAAAGTGGCGTCCGCGACGAAAAGACCTTATAAGCCCGCGTCGGCGGTGTTACGAAAAGGTTTTCGGGCGTAAGGGGCGCCGCCAAAAAGACCCCCGTCTTTTCAATCGCTTATGCCCAGACCCGCCGATCTCCCCGCGCCGGGGAATGGAACAGTTCACCATGCCTTCGCTCGACAGCTTTCGTTGCTGCAAAACCCTCAAAGCCGGCAGCAAGACCTACGCCTACTACAGCCTCCCCACCGCGGAACGGAACGGCCTCAAAGGCATCTCGCGCCTGCCCTTCTCCATGAAGGTCCTGCTCGAGAACCTCCTGCGCAATGAAGACGGCCGCACCGTCACCAAGGACGACATCAAGGCGGTGGCAGACTGGCTCAAGACCAAGTCGTCCGACCGCGAGATCGCCTTCCGCCCCGCGCGCGTGCTGATGCAGGACTTCACCGGCGTCCCCGCCGTCGTCGACCTTGCCGCCATGCGCGACGCCATGGAGCAGCTCGGCGGCGATCCCAAGAAAATCAATCCGCAGGTGCCGGTCGATCTCGTCATCGACCATTCGGTGGCGGTCACCTTCTTCGGCAACAACCAGGCCTTCAAGAAGAACGTCGAGGAGGAATACCGGCAGAACCAGGAGCGCTACAAATTCCTGAAATGGGCGCAGCGCTCGTTCGATAACTTCAGCGTGGTGCCGCCCGGCACCGGCATCTGCCATCAGGTCAATCTCGAATATCTGTCGCGCGTGGTCTGGAGCAAGAAAGACAAAGTCAAGACCGACGGCAAAGAAAGCACGATGGAGGTCGCCTATCCCGACACCGTGGTCGGCACCGACTCGCACACCACGATGGTGAACGGGCTTTCGGTGCTCGGCTGGGGCGTCGGCGGCATCGAAGCGGAAGCGGCCATGCTTGGTCAGCCGCTGTCGATGGTGCTGCCCGAGGTGATCGGCTTCAAGCTCACCGGCCGCATGAAGGAAGGCGTCACCGCCACCGATCTCGTGCTCACCGCCACCGAAATGCTGCGCAAGCGCGGCGTGGTCGGCAAATTCGTCGAGTTCTTCGGCCCCGGCCTGACGCATCTGACCATCGCCGACCGCGCCACGCTCGGCAACATGGCGCCGGAATATGGCGCGACCTGCGGCTTCTCGCCGATCGACGACGACACCATGCGCTACCTGAAGGACACCAGCCGTCCCGCCGAGGTGATCTCGCTGGTCGCCGCTTACGCAAAGGCGCAGGGCATGTACCGCGTGAAGACCACGCCGGACCCGATGTTCACCGACGTGCTCAAGCTCGATCTCGCCACCGTCGAGCCATCGCTCGCCGGCCCCAAGCGCCCGCAGGACCGCATTGCGCTGAAGGACGTGAAGTCCGGCTTTGCGCACTCGATGGAAAAAGAATTCAACAAAGCCTCCGAGATGAAGAAGCGCGTCAATGTCGAGGGCAAAAACTACGATCTCGGCCACGGCGACGTGGTGATCGCGGCCATCACCTCCTGCACCAACACCTCCAATCCGAATGTGATGATCGGCGCCGGTCTGCTGGCGCGCAAGGCGGCGGCCAAAGGCCTGACGGCCAAGCCGTGGGTGAAGACGTCGCTCGCGCCCGGTTCGCAGGTCGTCGGCGAGTATCTCGAGAAATCGGGCCTGCAGAAGGACCTCGACAAGATCGGCTTCAATCTCGTTGGCTTCGGCTGCACCACTTGCATCGGCAATTCCGGTCCGCTGCCGGAGGAGATCTCCGACACCATCAACAAGAACGATCTGGTGGCCGCGGCGGTGCTGTCGGGTAACCGCAACTTCGAAGGCCGCGTCAACGCCGACGTGCGCGCCAACTATCTCGCCTCGCCGCCGCTTGTCGTCGCCTACTCGATCGCCGGCTCCATGCAAGTGGACGTCGCGAAAGAGCCGCTCGGCACCGACCAGAAGGGCAAGAAGGTGTTCCTGAAGGACATCTGGCCGTCGAACAAGGAGATCGGCAGCTTCGTTGCGAAGAACGTTACCAAGCAGATCTTCACCAAGAAGTACGCCGACGTTTTCAAGGGCGACGCCAATTGGCGCAAGATCGCCGTCAAAGGCGGGTTGACTTATGCGTGGGACGATCGCTCGACCTATGTGCAGAATCCGCCGTACTTCGAGCACATGGAAAAGCGTCAGAAGCCGCTCGAGGACATCGTCGACGCGCGTGTGCTGGCGCTGCTGCTCGACTCGATCACCACCGACCACATCTCCCCGGCCGGCTCGATCAAGGAAGCAAGCCCGGCCGGCGAATACCTGCGCGATCACCAGGTGCGTCCGAAGGACTTCAACCAGTACGGCACGCGCCGCGGCAATCACCAGGTCATGATGCGCGGCACCTTCGCCAACATCCGGCTGAAGAACCAGATGGTGCCGGGCGTCGAGGGCGGATTCACCATCCACTACCCGTCCAAGAGGCGCATGACGATGTACGACGCGGCGATGAAGTACAAAGAGGACAACGTCCCGCTCGTCATCTTCGGCGGCAAGGAATACGGCACCGGCTCGTCGCGCGACTGGGCCGCCAAAGGCACGGTGTTGCTCGGCGTGCGCGCGGTGATCACCCAGTCGTTCGAGCGTATTCACCGCTCCAATTTGATCGGCATGGGCGTGATGCCGCTGGTATTCGAGGAAGGCACCACGTGGCAGACGCTTGGGATGAAGGGCGACGAGCAGGTCACCATCCGCGGCCTGCACGGCGAGCTCAAGCCGCGCCAGAAGCTGATCGCCGAGATCGTCTCCGGTAACGGAACGCTCAAGCGGGTTCCGCTGATCTGCCGCATCGATACGCTGGACGAGCTCGATTACTTTAAGAACGGCGGCATCCTGCAATACGTATTGCGGCATTTGGCGGGTTGAGGTTTTTGCTCACCGCGAAGTGAGTGGCGGGTGATCGGCGGCGCAGCCTATAAGTTGCGCCGTCGGGCAAGGGGGCCCGTGAGTGCAAATATGAGCTACCGCCGCATCGCCCAACACATCGCGCTTGCCGCCACGCTTGCCGGCGCCGCATTCACGACGCAGGCTCTCGCGGGCGAGCCGCGGGCCGTCGTCGAGCTGTTCACCAGCCAAGGCTGTTCGTCCTGCCCGCCGGCCGACCGGCTGATGGGCGAGCTGGCGAAGGATCCGTCGCTGGTGACGATGAGCCTGCCGGTCGATTATTGGGACTATCTCGGCTGGAAGGACACGCTGGCGCTGCACGGCCATTCCAGCCGCGAGCGCGCCTACGCCAACGCGCGCGGCGACCGCGAAGTCTATACGCCGCAGGTCGTGGTCAACGGCGTCGCGCACGTGCTGGGCAGCGACAAGGCGGCAATCGAGGGCGCGATCGCGCGCACGCGCCGCGATGACGCGCCACTCACTTTGCCGGTGTCCATGACGGTGGCCGACGGCAAAGTGACCGTGCAGGTGCCGGCCGCCAGCGATAGCCACACCAGCGGCGAAGTCTGGCTGTGCCCGATCACCGACAAGACGAGCGTCGCCGTCGGGCGCGGCGAAAACAGCGGGCACACGCTGAACTACTACAACGTGGTGCGGCGCTGGGTGAAGCTCGGCGACTGGAACGGGCAGGCGCAGACGTTCACGCTGCCGGTCAGCCAGGTGGCTAACGGCAGTTTTTCACTGAGTGATGTCGACCATCTCGCGGTGATCGTGCAAAGCGGCGTCGCCGCCGAGCCCGGCGTGATGCTCGGCGCCGCCACCGCAACGCTGCATTAGCATCAAAGAATTCCGACTTAGTTCGTCACCCTGAGGTGCTCGTCGCGAATGCGACGAGCCTCGAAGGGCGACAGCCCTGGCCGTTCATCCTTCGAGGCTCGCGGAGTTTATCATCGGGCCGCGCTTCGCGCGGACCCGTTGGCTCGCACCTCAGGATGACGGATCGAGGCGTTACCGTTTCGCCAAAAAAATTGGGCCGGCGATACAAGCCGGCCCGGAGGGTAATCAGGGGATTGAACCGTTACGCGGAACTCAATTGGCCCGGTCGGCTGAGCCCCGGGGGGCTGGGGGGCTGAGGAATCCGGGTCCCAAACCGGACCGGGCCTTGAGGCAACGGTGCCGTTATCGGTCCCCAGCATGTCGGGCGATTGACCGAAATTGGGCGTTATTGTGGGGCCCTTTAACGTCTTCGTGATCGCCGGACCTCTGTTTTTGCTGCGTTTTCGCGCATTTTTCCCGGTTCGCGAGGCTCTTGCCGTCCCCGCCACATGGCGCGATCATGACAATTAAGCAAAGGAGGCGCCGTATGACCTACGAGTCCGGCGAAGTCGATCCCAGCCAGTCCCTCGGGGGTGGAGCCCCGGCGCGTGTCGCTCCCGCCCCCGCAAACCAAGTGACCTTCAGCCGCCGCGAGCTCAAGCGCATTCTCGATCTTTACGGCCGCAAGGTTGCCGCCGGCGAATGGCGCGATTACGCCATCGATTTTCTGAAAGATCGCGCGGTATTTTCGGTGTTCCGCCGCAGTTCCGAAGTCCCGCTCTACCGCATCGAAAAAAATCCGAAGCTGTCGCGCCGCCAGGGCGCCTATAGCGTGATTTCGGCCACCGGTCTGATCGTGCGCCGCGGCCACGAGCTCGACCGCGTGCTGCGCGCGATCGATAAATCGCAGCTGATGGTGGTGAACTGATCTCCACCGCTCGTCCCCGCGAAGGCGGGGACCCAGGGGCGGGCAATTTCCAGAGTCAATTCTTGTGGCTCTCGATTCCCGCTTACGCGGGAATGAGCGGAAATTTTATGGCTCCGTCGTCGCGCCGGGGCCGAGCGCGCGCTGCATCAGCGGCGTGTCGAGCCAGCGGCCGAATTTCCAGCCGATGCTCTTGAGGTTGCCCGCGGCCTCGAAGCCGCAGGCCTTGTGCACGCCGATCGATGCCGGCTGGTTTGAATCGCCGATCACCGCGATCATTTGCCGGAAACCGCGCGCGGTGCAGACCTCGATCAGCTTGAGAAGCAGGGCTTTGCCGACACCCCGGCGATGGCTATGCGGCGCGACATAGACGGAATCCTCGACTGTGTAGCGATAGGCCGGCCGCGTGCGGTAGGGCGAGGCGTAGGCGTAGCCGGCGACCATGCCGTCGATCTCGGCCACGAAATACGGAAACTTGCCGTCGAGCAGCGTCTGCATCCGTTTGCGCATTTCGCTTTCGTCCGGCGACTCCAGCTCGAACGAGGCGGTGCCGGTTTCGACCGCATGCGCGTAGATGCGGGTGATGGCCGGAATATCGGCGGTCGTGGCGGGACGAATGACAAGGCCCATGCGCCGCGCACGCTAGCAAAACAAAACGCCCCGGCACTAGGCCGGGGCGTTCGTTTCGTTGCTGTCGGCTTACGCTTAGCGGCGGTCGCCCATAAAGCGCAGCAGGAACAGGAACAGGTTGATGAAGTCGAGATAGAGCGCGAGCGCGCCCATCACCGCCTTGCGGCCGGCGATGGTGCCGTCGTCGTTGGCGCTGTACATCTCCTTGATGCGCTGGGTATCCCAGGCGGTCAGGCCTGCGAAGATCAGCACGCCGATCGCCGAGATCGCGAAATCGAGCCCGGTGCTCTTGAGGAAGATGTTGACGATCATCGCCAGGATCAGGCCGAACAGGCCCATCACCAGGAACGAGCCGATCGGCGAGAGATCGCGCTGCGTCGAGTAGCCGTAGAGGCTAAGCGCGCCGAACGAGGCCGCCGAGATGAAGAAGGTGCGGGTGATCGACGCGCCGGTATAGGCGAGGAACACCGATGACAGCATCAGCCCGAGCAATCCGGCATAGAGCAGAAACAGGGCGAGCGCGGTGCTCGGCTGCAGCGTGTTGATGCGGAAGCTCATGAAGAACACGATGCCGAGCGTGCCGAGGAACAGCACGATGGTCAGCGGTCCGCCGAAGATCGCCTGGCCGAACGGCGTCAGCCCGGTGATATGGCCGGCCGCGTCGGTCACGACGGCGGCGCTGTAAGTCAGCCACGACACGACGCCGGTGAGCGCCACGCCCGCGGCCATGTAGTTATAGACGCGAAGCATGTAGGCGCGCAGGCCTACATCGATCGCGGCGGCCTGCTGGGCGCCGAAGCCCCGGCGGGCGGAAATGTTACGGTCGAAGTCCGACATCGAAGTTACCTCTCTTGTCCCCCCTGGGGGTGGTCAGATCGGCGCGCCGGCTGAACCGTCGCGCGCATGGGCGGAATCTAGTGTGCGCTGAGCCTTGGTGCCAGATATGGCGCGATCATGACCTGGCATGATTGCGGATCGTTAATGATCAAGTGACGCCACTATAGCCCATGCCGGGGGGCGGCGGAATGCCGCAAAACTATAGATTTCTCAATACGGAAGCGGGCTTTTGCCCGAGCGCGCTGAAGGTGCCGGCGAGCCCGAGCGCGACCGTCACCGCGACCGCCCCGGCGGCTGCGGCGAGCGCGGGCAGCGGCAGCCAGGCAAAGCGCAGATGCATGAGGTCGGTCACGATCAGCCAGCCGGCGAGCGAACCGCTCAACACGCCGAACAGCGCGGTGGCGACGCCCAGCAGCAGATATTCGATGGTGTAGGCGCCGATCAGCCGCGCGCGCGTGGCGCCCAGTGTCTTCAGGATCACTGCGTCATAGACGCGATGACGGTGGCCTGCGGCCAGCGCGCCGCCCAGCACCAGCGCGGCGGCGATGAGCGTGACGGCGCTGGCGCCGTCGATCGCCAGCACCAGGTTGGCGACGATCGAGCCGATCGCTTCCAGCGCGTCCTTCACGCGCAGCGTGGTGACCATGGGGAAGGCCTTGGCGGCAGCCCCGATCAGTGCGCCTTCCTGCGCAGCATTGCCGCCGTTCGGATAAGTGAGCGTAGCGAGCCGCGAGTGCGGCGCGCCGCGGAAGGCGTGGGGGGAGAACACCATCACAAAATTGATGCTCAGACTTTGCCAATCGACCCTCCGCATATTGGCGATGCGGGCGCTGATGTCGCGGCCGAGCACGTTGACGGTGACCTCGTCGCCGAGCTTGAGGCCGAGGCCGTCGGCGATCTTCTTCTCGAACGACACCAAAGGCGGCCCGTCATAGTCCGGCTTCCACCATTGCCCCTCGACCAGCCGCGAGCCTTTCGGCACATCGTCGGCATAGGTGATGCCGCGGTCGCTTTGCAGCACCCAGGCGGCGTCGTCGCTCGGCTTGATTTTCTCCGCAGGGATGCCATTGGCCGAGATGATGCGGCCGCGCAGCATCGGCACTTCTTCCATTTTGGCGCCGGGCGCCTGCGCGCGCAGGAAGTCGTTGAACGCGGCGGCATGGTCGGACGGAATGTCGAGGAAGTAGAACGACGGCGCCTTCGCCGGCAGCTCGGCGGAGAATTCCCGGCGCAGATTGCCGTCGATCTCGATCACCGTCACCAACAGCGCTATCCCTAAGCCCAGCGACAGCACGATGGTCGGCGTCAGCGCGCCCGGCCGGTGGATATTGGCAACCGCCATGCGTAGGGCGGTCGAGCTGGCGCGCGGCGCGCGGCGCGCGATAAACATCAGCAGCGCCGCCACCAGCCGCAGCAGCACGAACACCGCCGCGGCCGTGCCGACATAGATGAGCGCCACGCGCCGGTCATAGGCGAGCAGCACGGCAAGCGTGACCAATGTGAGCACGGCGGCGGCCGTGAGGGCCATGTAGATCTTGCGCGGCCAGCGTGGCTGTGGCGCCACCGTGTCGCGAAACAGCTCGCCGACCGGCACATCGTGTGCGCGGCCGAGTGGCCACAGCGCAAACGCCAATGCGGTGAGCAGGCCGTAGACCAGCGCCAGCGCCAGCTCGCTGGCATGCACCGCCGGCACGATCGGCAGCGGGATCAACTTGCCGAAGCTCCAATGCACGAGGTAGGGCAGCACGGCGCCTAGCATCATGCCGATCGCCCCGCCAACGGCGGCAAGCAGCAGCACTTGTGTGAGATATATGCTGAACACCCGCGCGCCGCTGGCGCCCAGCGCCTTCATGGTAGCGATGGTGTCGCGCCGCCGGTCGAGATGGCTCTTCACCGCGTTGCCGACGCCGACGCCGCCGACCAAAAGCGCGGTCAGGCCGACGATGGTCAGGAATTGCGTGAAACGCTCGATGTCCTGCTCGAGTTGCGGCGAGGCTTTCGAGCGCGTGCGGATGTCCCAGCCGGCTTGCGGAAACTGCGCATGCGCTTGCGTCGACACGTTCTGCGCCGCCTGATTGGTCGTGTCGTTTTCCGGCAGCCGCAGGCGGTAATGCCAATGCACCAGGCTGCCCGGCTGCAACAGGCTGGTGGCGCGCAGGCCCGCCTGGCTGACCAGCAGGCGCGGGCCGAAGCCGATGCCGCTGGCGAGTTTGTCGGGCTCGCTGGTCAGCGCGGCGCGCACTTCGAACGTGGCGTCGCCGATCATCAGCCGCGCGCCCGGCTTGATGTTGAGCCGCGTCAGCAGCGTCGGGTCGGCGACCGCGCCATAGGCGCCGTCGCGTTGCGCCAGCGCGGAGTCGAGCGCTTGCGGCGGATCGAGCGTGACCGTGCCGAACAGCGGATAGGCATTGTCGACCGCCTTCATCTCGACCAGCGCGGCGTCGCCGCCCGCGGCGCGCGCCGAGGTACGTGCCATGGCGCGCATGGTGGCGGCACTCGAAACTTTTCCGTGGCTGTCAAAAAACGCCAATTCGTCCGGCGACGCCTGGCGCTGCACCAGTTCGAACGACAGGTCGCCGCCGAGGATCACCTGGCCCTGCCGCGACAAACCATCCGCAAGACTTGCCGCCACCGAGCCGACGCCGGCGATCGCCATCGATCCGAGCGCGATGCAGGCGACGAACACGTAGAAGCCGCGCAAGCCGCCGCGCATCTCGCGCCAGGCAAAGCGCAACGGCAGCCAATGCCCGCCTCTTCCTTTTCCCTCCCCTGAAAGGGGAGGGTGGCCTGCCGGCGCGTAGGCGACGGCGGGTCGGGTGGGGTCATCTCGCATGCTGACCCCCACCCGGCGAACTTCGTTCGCCGACCTCCCCCTCCCAGGGGGAGGTAGAAGAAGAATCGATCCGCCCCGAGCGCAGCCGCACGACGCGTCCGCAGCGCGCGGCCAGCGCCGCGTCGTGCGTCACCAGCACCAGCGTCGAGCCGCGCCGCGCGTGCCCGGCGAACAACAGATCGATGATCTGCTGGCCGGTGTCCTCGTCGAGATTGCCGGTCGGCTCGTCAGCCACCACGATGGCCGGATTGGGCGCGAGCGCGCGGGCAATCGCCACGCGCTGCTGCTCGCCGCCGGAAAGCTGCGCTGGATAATGCTGCAAGCGATCCGCCAAACCCATGGCGGCGAGTTCCTCCTGCGCGCGCGCCTGCGCGTCATCGACGCCCGCCAGTTCCAGCGGCACCGCGACGTTTTCCAGCGCCGTCATGGTCGGGATCAGGTGGAACGACTGGAACACGATGCCGACCTGGCGGCCGCGGAAGCGCGCCAGCGCATCCTCGTCGAGTGCACGCAAGTCCTCGCCGGCAACCGTCACCGTCCCGCTGTCGGGCCGCTCCAGTCCGGCCATCACCATCAGCAGCGTCGACTTGCCGGAACCGGAAGGCCCGACCAAGCCAACCGCTTCGCCAGCACCTATATTGAGACCGATGTCTTTGAGGATATGGACGCGGGCGGCGCCTTGCCCGAGCGAGAGATTGACGCCGGCAAGCGCAATCGCCGGTCCCGCCTGGGAGTTTTTATTCATGTCGGTTCACCGTTCCGCACCCTCATATGGGAACAGGCGGGCCCCGGTCCAGCGGCTGGCTGCCCTGCTGGTCGCAACCTTTTGCCTGCTCGCCCCCGCGCTCGCGCGGGCAGCCGACCGGCCGGTGAAGATCGTGGCGCTCGGCGATTCGCTCACCGCCGGTTTCGGTCTGTCGGCCGATGCCACTTTTCCGGCCAAGCTAGCGCGCGCGCTGCAGAAGAAGGGTAGCGCGGTGACGATCGCCAATGCCGGGGTGTCCGGCGATACCGCTGCGGGCGGGCTGGCCCGGCTCGACTGGTCGGTGCCGGACGGAACCGATGCGGTGATCGTCGAGCTCGGCGCCAACGACATGTTGCGCGGCATCGATCCTGCGGCAACCAAGGCCGCGCTCGACCAGATTCTCGGCAAGCTCGCGAGCCGTCACATTCCTGTCTTGCTCGCCGGCATGAAGGCGATGCGCAATCTGGGCGCCGACTATGACCATGCCTTCGACGCCATCTACCCGGCGCTTGCCTCGACTCATCCGGTCGTCTTTTATCCATTCTTCCTCGCCGGCGTGGTCACCGATGCGAAACTCAATCAAGCCGATGGCCTGCACCCGACCGCGGCCGGCGTGGACGTGATCGTGGCGCGTATCCTGCCGCAGGTTGAGACGCTGATTGCCCGCGTACGTGCCGCGCGCGGGTCGTAAAGAAAAAAAGTGACTGCCATGCCGCGTCTCTTCACCGGACTCGAAATTCCCTCCGATGTCGGACAGGCGCTGTCCTCGCTGCGCGGCGGCCTGCCGGGCGCGCGCTGGATCGATCCGGAGAACTATCACCTGACGCTGCGTTTCATCGGCGACGTCGACGATATCACCGCGCACGAGGTCGCCTCGCTGCTCGGCCGCGTCAAGCGCGGCGCCTTCGAGCTGCACATGGAGGGGTTGACCTCGTTCGGCGGCCGCAAGCCGCGCGCGGTCGTCGCCAACGTATCGCCGGCGCAGGCTTTGCTCGACGTGCAGGCGGAGCAGGAGCGGCTGATGCAGCGCATCGGCCTGGAGCCGGAAGGGCGCAAGTACACGCCGCACGTCACACTCGCGCGCTTGCGCGAATCCTCCAGCCGCGACGTCGCGGATTATCTGGCGGCGCGCGGCTTTTTCCGCACCTCGCGGTTCAAGGTCTCGCGCTTCGTGCTGTTTTCCTCGCGCAATTCGATCGGCGGCGGGCCCTACGTGGTGGAGGCGAGCTATCCGCTGAGCTCTTAGGCCGCAATTCCGCTCATTCCCGCGTAAGCGGGAATCCAGTTCTTCGCAAGAATACTGGGTCTCCGCTTTCGCGGCGACGAGCGGGAGAGAGCTAAGCCGCTCCGAGCAGCCGCGACTGCGCTTCGAGGATCGAGCTGGTGACGCCGTGCGCGTCGGCCATCGCCTCGCGCATCAGCGACAAAACGGTCGAGCGCGGCGGATCGACCTCGCCGACCACGCTGCCGAAATCGAAGTGCAGGTCGGCCTCGAACTTGCGCGCGAGCTGCTGCATGCGCTTGTTGGAGGCGAGGCAGTGCATGTGCAGCGACTTGATGCCGCGGTTGCGCGCCGACAGCAGGGTGCGCTCCAGCAGTACGCTGCCGATGCCCTGGCTCTGCCAGGGCTGCTCGATGCTGAAGGCGGCCTCGCCTTCGCGCGCGAAGGCCGTGCCATAGGGGCGTAGCTCGGCGGCGCCATGTAAGGTGCCGTCGACGAAAAAGCCGTGCACCACGACGCCCACATCACCAATGCTCGCCGCGTGGCGGGCGATGAACTCGTCTGATACGCCGCCGGAAAAACGCCGGGCGCGGCTCTCGGGATCGAGGCGCAGCAGATGGTCGCGATAGGCGTCGGTCTCGCCCACCCATAATTTGCGGACGGCGCCGCCCTCGGGCAGATGGTCTTGCATGTCCAGTCTCCTCGGCATTGTCACGCCCGCTTGGCTGCGTTTCCCTTTGGCGGTTTCTCGCGAATCGCCTCTGGCACTCTATATGGTGCATTGCAGCAAAATAGCGACGGTGCGGTGGTAAAACGGGACGCTCATCAGCGAAAAATGCATAACTAACAGGAACTTACCGCATATTTTTTGCGCAGCATAAATTAACCGGTCCGGACGGCTGATTTACAGGCGGCGGATATGCCCCTAGGTCTGCCGCAGCGGCTCTACTGACCTACCGCCGACCAGCCAGTCCCCCTCTAGTCCCCAATGTCGGAAATCTTCTCAACGCGCTACGCGGCGTTCGTTGCCGCCGGAGAGATCGAAGCCGATCCCGGCCAGGCGCTGCTCGCCAAGCACCTGACCGATCTGGCGCTGCGGCTCGACCGCTTCCGGCTGGCGCAGAAGTCCTCTTCGCTCGGCTGGCTGTTCGGCCGCCGCCAGACGCCGGAGGCTCCGCTCAACGGCCTCTACATTTTCGGCGAGGTCGGCCGCGGCAAGACCATGCTGATGGACCTGTTCTTTGCCACCAGCCCGGTGCAGCGCAAGCGCCGCGCGCATTTTCACGAATTCACGGCCGATGTGCACGAGCGCGTGCACGTCTATCGCCAAGAGACCAAGAATGAGACCAAGAACGGCGAGGGCGAGGATCCGATCCGCCGCGCCGCCGCGGCCATCGCCGAGGAAAGCTGGCTGCTCTGCTTCGATGAATTTCACGTCACCGACATTGCCGACGCCATGATTCTCGCCCGCCTGTTCACGCGGCTGTTCGAGCTCGGCGTGGTCATGGTGGCGACCTCCAACCTGCCGCCGCACGACCTTTACAAAGACGGGCTGAACCGCGCGCTGTTTTTGCCCTTCCTCGCGCTGCTGGAAAAACACTGCGAGGTGGTGCGGCTGGACGCGCGCGCCGACTTCCGGCTGGAGAAGCTGACCGGCATGCCGGTCTGGTACGTGCCGCCGGACGCCCGCGCCAAAAAGGCGCTCGACGAGGCCTGGCGGCGGCTGGCCGGCGGCCATGCCGGCACGCCGCATGAGCTGATGGTGAAGGGCCATGCCGTGCGCGTGCCGCAAGCGGCCATGGGCGTGGCGCGTTTTTCGTTCGCGGATCTTTGCGCGCAGCCGCTCGCCGCCACCGATTACCTGAAGATCGCGCGCGAATTCCATACGCTGATTGTCGACGGCATTCCGGTGATGGATTACGCGCATCGCAACGAGGCCAAGCGCTTCATCATCCTGATCGACACGCTCTACGATCATTCGGTGAAGCTGCTCGGGTCGGCCGCGGCGCAGCCGGACGCGCTCTACACCGGCGAGCAAGGCTTCGAAATGCTCGAATTCAAGCGCACCGCCTCGCGCCTGATCGAGATGCGGTCGCAATCTTATCTTGGTCTGCCGCACGGCCCGCGCACCGGCCCCGGCATCGAGACCGGCAAGATCGTGGAGACGTGAGGCATCACGCCCATTCCGCTCATTCCCGCGTAAGCGGGAATCCAGAGATGCTTTTGCAAAATGCGCTGGACCCCCCCGCTTTCGCGGGGGTGAGCGGGGGAGGAGCACATTGCGCCTAAACTCTCTGGACTCCCGGTCCCGAGGATGCTGGTATAATGTATACAAGACATCGCAAGACCCGCCGGTCTCTTGTCGCAGCGCACCAGAGCGTTTAACCACGCATGGCCGCGCTCCGCGGCAATCCTGAAGAAGAGTTTTCCAGTCATGGCGCGTAAGAAGATTGCGTTGATCGGCGCCGGCCAGATCGGCGGCACGCTCGCTCACCTCATCGGCCTCAAGCAGCTCGGCGACGTCGTCATGTTCGACGTCATGGAAGGCATCCCGCAGGGCAAGGCGCTCGACATCGCCGAATCCTCGCCGGTCAACGATTTCGACGCCCGCGTCACCGGCACCAACACCTATGACGCGATCGAAGGTGCCGACGTCTGCATCGTCACCGCCGGCGTGCCGCGTAAGCCGGGCATGAGCCGCGACGATCTGCTCGACATCAATTTGAAGGTGATGGATCAGGTCGGCTCCGGCATTAAAAAGTACGCGCCGAACGCCTTCATCATCTGCATCACCAATCCGCTCGACGCCATGGTGTGGGCGCTGCAGAAGTCGTGCGGCCTGCCGCAGCAGAAGGTCGTCGGCATGGCCGGCGTGCTCGACTCGGCGCGCTTCCGCTATTTCCTCGCCGACGAGTTCAACGTCTCGGTGGAAGACGTCACCGCCTTCGTGCTCGGCGGCCACGGCGACACCATGGTGCCGCTCACGCGCTACTCGGCGGTCGCCGGCATTCCGGTGCCCGACCTTGTGAAGATGGGCTGGACCACGCAGACGCGCATCGACGAGATCGTCAAGCGCACCGCCAACGGCGGCGCCGAGATCGTCAACCTGCTCAAGACCGGCTCGGCCTTCTACGCGCCGGCCGCCTCCGCCATCGCCATGGCCGAGAGCTATCTGCTCGACAAGAAGCGTGTGCTGCCGTGTGCCGCCTGGCTCAATGGCGAATACGGCATCAAGGATCTCTACGTCGGCGTGCCGGTTGTCATCGGCGCCAAGGGCGTCGAGCGTATCGTCGAGATCGAGCTCAACGGTTCCGAGCGCGCGGCATTCGAAAGTTCCGCCAAGTCGGTGCAGGGTCTGGTCGAAGCCTGCAAGAAAATCGCGCCCAATCTCGGCGGCTAAGCCGCCCAATCCCCGCCGGGAGTATTTGAATGAACATCCACGAGTATCAGGCCAAAGCGGTGCTACGCGAATTCGGCGTACCGGTGCCGCGCGGCGAGCCGGCGTTTTCCGTCGATGAGGCGGTGGCCGGCGCGCAGAAGCTCGGCGGCCCGGTCTGGGTGGTAAAGGCGCAGATCCACGCCGGTGGCCGCGGCAAGGCCGGCGGCGTCAAGGTCGTCAAATCGATCGACGAAGTGAAGAAAGAATCGGCCCGCATTCTCGGCTCGACACTGGTCACGCATCAGACCGGCCCGCACGGCAAGAAGGTCAACCGCCTCTATATCGAGGAAGGCTCGGCCATCGACCGCGAGCTTTACCTGTCGATGTTGGTCGACCGCGAAAGCTCGCGCGTCGCCATCGTCGCCTCGACCGAAGGCGGCATGGAGATTGAAAAGGTCGCGCACGACACGCCGGAAAAGATCGCGACCATCACGGTCGACCCGGTCTCCAATATCTGTCCGCATCACGTGCGCCGCCTGTCGAAGGCGCTCAACCTCGACGCGGATCTGCAAAAGCAGATGGGCCCGCTGCTGAGCAATCTCTACCGCGCCTTCGTTGAGACCGACATGGCGCTGCTCGAGATCAACCCGCTGGTCGTGACCAAGGATAAGAAGCTCATCTGTCTCGACGCCAAGGTGGATTTCGACAACAACGCGCTGTTCCTGCACCCCAAGATCGCAGCGCTGCGCGACGAGACCGAGGAAGACCCGAAGGAAATCGAAGCCTCGAAGTACGATCTCAATTACATCGCGCTCGACGGCGCCATCGGCTGCATGGTCAACGGCGCAGGCCTTGCCATGGCCAGCATGGACATCATCAAGCTCTATGGCATGGAACCGGCCAACTTTCTCGACGTCGGCGGCAGCGCGACCAAAGAGAAGGTGACGGCGGCGTTCAAGATCATCACCTCCGATCCGAACGTGAAGGGCATTCTGGTCAACATCTTCGGCGGTATCATGAAGTGCGACGTGATTGCCGAGGGTGTGGTAGCGGCGGTGAAGGAGGTCGGCCTGAAAGTGCCGCTGGTCGTTCGCCTCGAAGGCACCAATGTCGACCTCGGCAAGAAGATCATCAAAGAGTCGGGTCTCAACGTCACCTCGGGCGACGACCTCGATGACGCCGCGCAGAAGATCGTCGCCGCTGTCAAGAAGGCTGCCTGATGTCCATCCTCATCGATAAGAACACCAAGGTCATCTGCCAGGGCTTCACCGGCAAGAACGGCACCTTCCATTCGCAAGCTGCGCTCGACTACGGCACCAAGATGGTCGGTGGCACTTCACCGGGCAAAGGCGGCACCAGCCATCTCAATCTGCCGGTGTTCGACACTGTGCAGGAGGCGAAGGACAAAACCGGCGCGGCCGCGAGCGTGATCTACGTGCCGCCGGCGGGCGCCGCCGACGCCATTGCCGAAGCGATCGAAGCCGAGATCCCGCTCATCGTCTGCATCACCGAAGGCATTCCGGTGAGCCACATGGTGAAGGTGAAGCGCTCGCTCTCCGGTTCGAAGTCGCGGCTGATCGGGCCAAATTGCCCGGGCGTGATGACGGCGGGCGAGTGCAAGATCGGCATCATGCCGGGCAACATCTTCAAGCCCGGCTCCGTCGGCATCGTTTCGCGCTCGGGCACCTTGACCTACGAGGCGGTGTTCCAGACCTCGCGCGAAGGCCTCGGCCAGACCACCGCCGTCGGCATCGGCGGCGATCCCGTCAAGGGCACCGAATTCATCGACATGCTGGAGATGTTCCTGGCCGACGCCGCCACCAAGTCGATCGTGATGATCGGCGAAATCGGCGGTTCGGCCGAGGAAGATGCGGCTCAATTCCTCAAAGACGAGGCCAAGCGCGGCCGCAAGAAGCCGATGGTCGGCTTCATCGCCGGCCGCACCGCGCCCCCGGGCCGCCGCATGGGCCATGCCGGCGCGATCATTTCCGGCGGCAAGGGCGACGCTGAGTCCAAAATTGCGGCAATGGAATCGGCCGGAATTCGGGTATCACCGTCGCCGGCGCGAATCGGGAAGACCCTGGTAGAAGTGCTGAAATCCTGATTCAGTGCTAGGCCTTCCGTAGACTTACAGGCGTCATAAATAGAGTTAAAACAGCAATCGCCGGGCGATAGCGGGCTATTTGGGCCCGCCACCGCAGCCGCGGGGCTTTCGGCCCCGCAAGGATCGAGACCCATGTCCCGCCAGGACGCCAACGCCGTATTTGCCCGTACTTCCTTCCTCTATGGCGGCAACGCCGCCTACATCGAAAACCTCTACGCCCGCTTCGAGAAAGACCCGGCCGCGGTCGATGCCGAATGGCGTGAATTCTTCCAGGCGCTGAAGGACACGCCCGCCGACGTCGCCAAGAGTGCGCAGGGCGCCTCCTGGAAAAAACCAAACTGGCCATTGCGGCCGGACGGCGATCTGGTGTCGGCCCTCGATGGGCAGTGGGCCGAGACCGAGAAGAAGCTCGGCGAAAAAATCGCCGCGAAGGCGCAGGCCAAAGGCGTCGAGCTGACGTCCGCCGACGTCATGCAGGCGACGCGCGATTCCATCCACGCGCTGATGCTGATCCGCGCCTACCGCATGCGCGGTCATTTCCACGCCAAGCTCGATCCGCTCGGTATTCAGCAGGAGCCGAACGAAGAAGAGCTCGACCCGAAGTCCTACGGCTTTTCCGAAGCCGACGTGGACCGCCGCATCTTCCTCGACATGGTGCTCGGCCTCGAATTCGCGTCGATGCGCGAGATTGTCGCCATCCTGCGACGCACCTACTGCCAGACGCTCGGCATCGAGTTCATGCACATCTCGAACGCCGCGCAAAAGTCCTGGATCCAGGAGCGCATCGAAGGCCGCGACAAGGAGATCCAGTTCACGCGCGAGGGCAAGCGCGCCATCCTCAACAAGCTCATCGAAGCGGAAGGCTTCGAGAAATTCCTCGACGTCAAATACACCGGCACCAAGCGCTTCGGCCTCGACGGTGGCGAGTCATTGATCCCCGCGCTCGAGCAGATCATCAAGCGCGGCGGCAATCTCGGCGTGCGCGAAATCTGCATCGGCATGCCGCATCGCGGCCGCTTGAACGTGCTCACGCAGGTGATGGGCAAGCCGCACCGCGCGCTGTTCCACGAATTCAAGGGCGGCTCGGCCACGCCGGACGAAATCGAAGGCTCCGGCGACGTAAAATATCACTTAGGCGCGTCGTCCGACCGCGAGTTCGACAATAACAAGGTGCACTTGTCGCTGACGGCCAACCCGTCGCATCTGGAAATCGTCGATCCGGTGACGCTCGGCAAAGTGCGCGCCAAGCAGGATCAGCATGGCGCGACGCCGGAAGAGCGCACGATGGTGATGCCGCTACTGATGCACGGCGACGCGGCGTTTGCCGGCCAGGGCGTGGTGGCGGAATGCTTCGGCTTGTCGGACCTGAAGGGCTATCGCGTCGGCGGCAGCATCCACTTCATCGTCAACAACCAGATCGGCTTCACGACCTATCCGCGCTATTCGCGCTCGTCGCCTTATCCGTCCGACGTCGCCAAGATGGTCGAGGCGCTCATTTTCCACGTCAATGGCGACGATCCGGAGGCGGTGGTGTTCGCCGCGAAAGTGGCGACCGAATACCGGCAGAAATTCCAGCGGCCGGTGGTCATCGACATGTTCTGTTACCGGCGCTTCGGCCACAACGAAGGCGACGAGCCGTCGTTCACGCAGCCGCTGATGTATCAGAAGATCCGCTCGCATCCGACGACGCAGGAAATCTACGCCAAGAAGCTGGTGGGCGAGGGCGTCGTCACCGAAGGTGAAGTCGAAAAGATGCGTGCCGACTGGCGCGCGCGGCTCGACGCGGAATTCGAGGCGGCGCAGGGCTACAAGCCGAACAAGGCCGACTGGCTCGACGGCCGCTGGGCGGGCATGAAGGCCGCGCGCGATGCCGACGATCCGCGCCGCGGCAATACCGGCGTCGACGCCGCGCTACTGCACGACCTCGGCAAGAAAATCACGGTGGTGCCGTCCGGCTTCAACGTGCACAAGACCATCCAGCGCTTCCTCGACAATCGCGCCAAGGCGATCGAAACCGGCGAAGGCATCGACTGGGCGACCGCGGAAGCTTTGGCCTTTGGCTTGCTGCTGAAAGAGGGGCACCCGGTGCGCCTGTCCGGCCAGGACTCGGAGCGCGGCACTTTCTCGCAGCGCCACTCGGTGCTGTTCGACCAGCAAACGGAAGAGCGCCACACGCCGCTCAATCATCTCGGCCAGGGCCAGGCGCGCTTCGAAGTGCTCAACTCGATGCTGTCGGAAGAGGCCGTGCTCGGCTTCGAATACGGCTATTCCGCCGCCGAGCCGAATGCGCTGACGCTGTGGGAGGCGCAGTTCGGCGACTTCGCCAACGGCGCGCAGGTCGTGTTCGACCAGTTCATCTCCTCCGGCGAGCGCAAATGGCTGCGCATGTCGGGCCTCGTCTGCCTGCTGCCGCATGGCTACGAGGGCCAGGGGCCGGAGCATTCGTCCGCCCGTCTCGAGCGCTTCCTGCAGATGTGCGCGGAAGACAATATGCAGGTTGCGAACCTGACCACGCCGGCCAACTATTTCCACGCCCTGCGCCGCCAGTTGAAGCGCGAGATCCGCAAGCCGCTCATCCTGATGACGCCGAAATCGCTGCTGCGCCAGAAGCGCGCGGTGTCGCGGCTCGACGAATTGACCAACGGCACCTCGTTCCATCGCCTGCTCTGGGACGACGCGCAACAGATGCCGGGCGAGAAGATCAAGCTCGTCCCGGACGACAAGATGCGCCGCGTCATCATGTGCACCGGCAAAGTCTATTACGACCTGTACGAGGAGCGCGAGAAGCGCGGCATCAACGACATCTACCTGTTGCGCATCGAGCAGCTCTATCCGTTCCCGACCAAGGCGCTGGTCGCCGAGCTGTCGCGCTTCAAGCAGGCCGAGATGGTCTGGTGCCAGGAGGAACCGCGCAACATGGGCGCCTGGTTCTTCGTCGACGTGTTCCTGCAGTGGATCCTCAACCAGATTGGCGCCAAGCATCGCACCATGCGCTATGCCGGCCGTCCGGCGTCGGCCTCCGCCGCGGTGGGACAGATGTCGAAGCATCTCGCGCAGTTGAAGCAATTGCTCGATGAGGCGTTGGGCTAAGTCGTTTTTCCGTCAAAGGCAGATTGCGTCATGACTGACATCCGCGTGCCCACCCTCGGCGAATCGGTCACCGAAGCGACCGTCGGCAAATGGTTCAAGCAGCCGGGCGACGCCGTCGCCGTCGACGAGCCGCTGGTCGAATTGGAAACCGACAAGGTCACGCTGGAAGTGCCAGCGCCCGCCGCCGGCGTGTTGTCCGACGTCGCCGTGAAGGAAGGCTCAACCGTCGCGCCCGGCGCGCTGCTCGGCCAGATCAAGGACGGCGCCGGTGCTGCCGCCAAACCGGCCACGGCCACCAAACCCGCCGCCAGTGCGACTGGGGCGCCCGACGAGAAGACCGCCAAGACCAAGCCGGTCGGCGCGGGTCCCGAGCATCCGGTGCCGCGCGAAATGCCCGCGGCCGCGCCGTCGTCGATGCCGATGCCGCCTTCCGTCCGCAAAATGGCGGCCGAAAGCGGCGTCGACGCCGGCAAGGTCGAAGGTACCGGCGTGCGCGGCCAGGTCAGCAAAGGCGACATGATGGCCGCGATCGAGCGCGCCGCCGCCCAGCCGACCCCCGTTTCAACGCCCGCCGCCAGCGTGCAGATGCGCGCGCCCTCTCCGCCCGACGACGCCGCGCGCGAAGAGCGCGTGCACATGACGCGGCTGCGCCAGACCATCGCGCGCCGCTTGAAGGACGCGCAGAACACCGCCGCCATGCTCACGACCTTCAACGAGGTCGACATGAGCGCGGTCATGGCCCTACGCAACGAATACAAGGATCTGTTCGAGAAGAAGCACGGCGTGAAGCTCGGCTTCATGGGTTTCTTTGTGCGCGCCTGCATCCAGGCGCTGAAGGAAATCCCCGCCGTCAACGCCGAGATCGACGGCAGCGATATCGTCTACAAGAACTACTATCACATCGGCGTCGCCGTCGGCACCGAGAAGGGCCTGGTGGTGCCGGTGGTGCGCGACGCCGACTTCATGTCGCTGGCGCAGATCGAAAAGACCATCACCGATTTCGGCCGCCGCGCGCGCGACGGCCAGCTCAAGATCGACGAGATGCAGGGCGGCACCTTCACCATCAGCAACGGCGGTGTCTATGGCTCGTTGATGTCGACGCCGATCCTCAACGCGCCGCAATCCGGCATCCTCGGCATGCACAAGATCCAGGAGCGGCCGGTGGTGGTCGCCGGCAAGGTCGAGGCGCGGCCGATGATGTATCTCGCGCTCTCCTACGATCACCGCATCGTCGACGGCCGCGAGGCGGTCACCTTCCTGGTGCGGGTGAAGGAAGGCCTGGAAGACCCGGCGCGCATGGTGCTGGATCTTTAAGTTTCTCCGTCATGGCCGGCCTTGTCCCGGCCATCCACGTCTTGCTTCCTTTAAGCTAAGAAAGGCGTGGATGCCCGGCACAAGGCCGGGCATGACGATGGATGGGTGATTGCTATGGCTAACTACGACCTCATCGTCATCGGCACCGGCCCGGGCGGCTATGTCTGCGCTATTCGCGCGGCGCAGCTCGGCCTGAAGACCGCCGTCGTCGAGAAGCGCGCCACCTTCGGCGGTACCTGCCTCAACATCGGCTGTATTCCCTCGAAAGCGCTGCTGCACGCGTCCGAGCTGTTCGAGGAAGCCGGACATAATTTCTCGAAGATGGGCATCGGCATCACCACACCGAAACTGGTGCTGCCGGCGATGATGGCGTTCAAGGATCAGGGCGTCGACGGCAACGTCAAAGGCGTCGAGTTCCTGCTCAAGAAGAACAAGGTCGACACCTTTCAGGGCACGGCGCGCATCGCCGCCCCCGGCAAGGTCGAAGTTAAAGGCAATGACGGCAAGACGCAGACGCTCGATGGAAAATCGATCGTCATCGCCACCGGTTCCGACGTCGCGCGCCTCAAGGGCATCGACATCGACGAAAAGCGCATCGTCTCCTCGACCGGCGCGCTGGTGTTGCCGGAAGTGCCGAAGCATCTGCTCGTCGTCGGCGCCGGCGTGATCGGGCTCGAGCTCGGCTCGGTGTGGCGGCGGCTCGGCGCGCAGGTGACGGTGGTGGAATTCCTCGACGGCGTTTTGCCCGGCATGGACAACGAAGTGCGCCGCCAGGCGCAGCGCCTGTTCGAGAAGCAGGGCATGACCTTCAAGCTGTCGTCGAAGGTGACGGCGGTCGACACTTCCGGCAAGCGCCTGAAAGCCACGGTCGAACCGGCCAAAGGCGGCGCCGCCGAATCAATCGAAGCCGACGTGGTGCTCGTTGCCGTCGGCCGCGTGCCTTACACCGAAGGGCTCGGGCTGAAAGAAATCGGCGTCAAGCTCGACGAGCGCGGCCGCATCGCCGTCGATCATTATTACGCCACCAGCGTGCCCGGCATCTGGGCGATCGGCGACGTCATCGTCGGGCCGATGCTGGCGCACAAGGCGGAAGACGAAGGCGTGGCGCTGGCGGAAATCCTGGTCGGGCAGGCCGGCCACGTGAACTACGACGCCATCCCGAACGTGGTCTATACCTATCCGGAGATTGCCACCGTCGGCAAAAGCGAAGAGGACCTGAAGGCCGCGGGCGTTGCCTACAACGTCGGCAAGTTTCCGATGATGGCCAACGGCCGCGCCAAGGTGAACATGACCGCCGACGGCTTCATCAAGATCCTCGCCGACGCCAAGACCGACCGTGTGCTCGGCGTGCACATGGTGTGCGCCGACGCGGGCAACATGATCGCGGAAGCCGTGCTCGCCATGGAGTTCGGCGCGTCCGCCGAGGACATCGCGCGCACCTGTCACGCGCATCCGACGTTGCCCGAAGCGGTCAAGGAAGCCGCCATGGCGGTGGGCAAACGCGCGATTCATATGTGAGACTTGCTTATCCCTCCCCCGAAAGGGGAGGGTGGCCGCGAGCATCGCGAGCGGCCGGGTGGGGTGCTGCGAAGTGAGACCCCCAGCCCGGCTCGCTTCGCTCGCCGACCCTCCCCTTTCAGGGGAGGGATAAAGAAAAGGGGGAACAATGGCCAAAGGTCACAAGGACAAAGTCGCCGTCATCACCGGCGCGGCGGGTGGCATCGGGCAGGCCTTCGCCAAGCGGCTCGCCGAAGATGGCGTCCACATCGCCATTGCCGACATGGGCGACGGCGCGGCGACCGTCAAAATGGTGGAAGCCGCCGGCCGCAAGGCCATCGCGGTGAAATGCGACGTCGCCTCCGAGCAATCCGTTGCCGCGATGGCCAAAGAGGTCGGCAAAAAGTTTGATCGCGTCGACATCGTCATCAACTGCGCCGGCATCTTCCCGCAGAAGAATTTCGACGAGATGACCTTCGCCGAATGGCGCCAGGTACTGTCGATCAATCTCGACGGCACCTTCCTGGTCACCGCCGCCTTCGTGCCC
This sequence comes from uncultured Pseudomonadota bacterium, assembly GCA_963710705.1. Classification (GTDB taxonomy): domain Bacteria; phylum Pseudomonadota; class Alphaproteobacteria; order Rhizobiales; family Xanthobacteraceae; genus Pseudolabrys. Next base: position 504,287 of record CAVQBI010000002.1, on the reverse strand, counting down.
GGCATGCGCGCGCGCAAGTGGGGCCGCGTGGTCAACATGGCGTCGTCGACGCTCGGCTCGGTGGTCACCGGTTTCACGCATTACGTCGCCAGCAAAGGCGGCATCGTCGGCTTCACCCGCGGGCTGGCGACCGATCTTGCGCCGCACGGCATCACGGTCAACGCCATCGCGCCGGGGCTGACGCGTTCGCCCGGAACGCTCATCCGCGCGCCGCGCCCCGGCTTCAAAACCATGGATGACGAGTTCAACGCAGTCGCACAAATGCAGGCGATCAAGCGCGTGGAAGTGCCGGAGGATCTGGTCGGCGCGGTGTCGTTCCTGACTAGCGACGACGCCGCCTTCATGACCGGGCAGACGCTCAACGTCGATGGCGGCCGGGTGCGGTCCTGATCAGGCCAAATGCAGCGCGTGCGGCGCCCAAAGTCCGAGCGCCATGAAGCCGAGCCCGACCAGGCCGACGAGGCCGGATAGCCAGCCCAGCGCCACCATGCTGGTTATGACCTCAGCGGAGGCCAGAACGATACCGATCTGGAATGCGGCCGAGGCAAATTCGTACTGGTGATAGCGGGCAAGCGCCAGTTCCCGCTTCTCCTCGGCCTCTTTCGCGCGTTCGGCGAGCTGCTTGCGGCCCTCGTTGGTTTGCGGGTCGTCGTTGTAGCGCGCGGCCGTCTTCTTCCAGCCGTCGATGGCCTTCAGCAGCCGCGCCTTTGCGTCGGCATCGGCCGTGCGGTCGGCCTCGATCTGCATCTGCTCGGCCGCCGTGCTCAGCACGGTCATGCGGATGGTCTTGGCCTGAAAAAACGACCACAAGTCGTTGGTCGCGACGTTCAAGGTGATCGCGGCGGTCTGGGCGCTCTTTCCGAGCGTTTCGGAAAACGCCAGGAACAGCGCCAGCACCGCGATCAGCAGCGCGATCTTCTTGTTGCCGCCGTGCGACGCGTGTTCGGCATGTTCGGCGTGTTCGAGATTTTCGTGTGCGCTCATCGCGGCCTCCAAATTTCGCAGCCACGATGATAGCAAAGTGCGGCCGCGCGCAAGAGGCACTCGCGCCGCAATGCGACGGCTTTATTACGCGCGCGGATGGGCGCTTTTGTAGACGTCGAGCAGACGCTCGGCATCGACCGCGGTGTAGATTTGCGTGGTCGAGAGCGAGGCGTGGCCGAGCAACTCCTGGATCGCGCGCAGGTCGCCGCCGCGCGCGAGCAGATGGGTGGCGAAGGAGTGGCGCAACGCGTGCGGCGTCGCGCTGTCGGCCAAGCCGAGCGCGCCGCGCAAGCGCGCCATGGTCAATTGCACGACGCGTGGGCTGAGCGGCCCGCCGCGGCTGCCGATGAACAGTACGCCATCGCTCGGCAGATCGAGCGGGCAAAGCCCGATGTAATCGGCGATCAGCTTGGCGACCTGCGGCAGCAGCGGCACCATGCGCGTCTTGTTGCCCTTGCCGGTGACGGTGAGCGCGTCGCCGCCGGTGATGTCCTTGCGCTTCAAGCCCAACGCTTCCGAGATACGCAGGCCGGCGCCGTAGAGCAGGCCGAGCACGGCGGCGTCGCGCGCGATCACCCACAGCTCGCGCACTTCGCCGGCGCGCAATTCGATCTCGGTCATGCGCTTGGCGGCGTCGGCGGTGAGCGGCTTCGGTAGGGTCTTGGGCAGCTTCGGCGCGCGCACGGCAACGAGCGCGGCCACTTTGCCCTTGCCGTTGCGCTCCAGAAAGCGCGCGAAGGAGCGCGCGCCCGCCAAGCCCCGCATCAGCGAACGGTTGCCGGCGCCTGCTGCGCGCCGCGCCGCCATGAAGGCGCGCACGTCGGCGGGTTTGAGTTTCGCGAGCTGCTTGAGTGTGGGCGCGCCGCCCATATGTTCGGCGAGAAAGGATAACAATTGCCCGGCATCGCGTTCATAGGCTTCCACCGTTTTCGGCGACATGCGCCGCTCGGCGCCAAGATAACCGAGCCAGCGCGCGATCTCGGCTTTGACGTCCGGGCTGACGGCCAATTCGTCCATGGCCGCCAAAGTGCCATCCGATCCTTCACCCTTCCTTAAAGCTGCGGAATCGGCCAGACCTTATTCATGCGTGTCGTCGATGTCCTCGTGCCGGTGGCACTCGATCAGGCCTATTCCTACCGCGTGCCGGAGGGCGTCGACCTTGCGCCGGGCGACGTGGTGGCGGTGCCGCTCGGGCCGCGTGAAGCCTTGGGCGTGGTCTGGGCCGACAATCCAAACCCAAATCCGCGCCTGCACAACCGGCTTAAGGACGTTTCGGAAAAGCTCGATGTGCCGCCGCTCAAGAGCGAGTTGCGCAGCTTCGTCGACTGGGTCGCGGGCTACACGCTGGCCTCGCGCGGCATGGTTTTACGCATGTCGCTGCGCATGGGCGAACATCTCGGACCGGGCCGCAAGCGCGTCGGCGTGCGGCTCGCCGGACCTGCGCCACAACGCATGACCGCGGCGCGCGCCCGTGCGCTCGACCTATTCCGCGACGGCCTCACGCGCGCCAAAGGCGACGCAGCGCGCGAAGCGGGCGTCTCTGCCGGCGTGATCGACGGGCTGATCGATGCCGGGGCATTGGAGACGATCGTGCTGCCGCCCGAACCGGTGGCGGAACAGCCCGATCCGGACTTTGCCAAGCCGGAATTCTCGTTGGGCCAGCTCGCCGCAGCCGACAACCTGCGCACCACAGTGGCGCAAGGCGGCTACACCGTGACATTGCTCGACGGCGTCACCGGCTCCGGCAAGACCGAAGTCTATTTCGAGGCGGTGGCGGAAAACATCCGCCGCAAGCATCAGACGCTGATCCTGATGCCGGAGATCGCGCTCACCGCGCAATTCCTCGACCGCTTTTCGGCGCGCTTCGGCGTGCGCCCGGCGGAATGGCATTCGCAGTTGTCGCCGCGCATCCGTCAGCGCACCTGGGCGGCGGTGGCCGACAACGAAGTCTCGGTGGTGGTCGGCGCGCGCTCGGCGTTGTTTTTGCCTTACGCCGATCTCGGCCTCATCATCGTCGATGAGGAGCACGACCCCGCCTACAAGCAGGAAGACGGCGCGCATTATCACGCGCGCGACATGGCGGTTGTGCGCGGATCGATCGCCAAGATCCCGGTGCTGTTGGCTTCCGCCACGCCCTCGGTCGAATCGGAAGTGAACGCGCGGCGCGGCCGCTACCGGCATTTGCATTTACCGGAGCGCTTCGGCGGCGCGCATCTGCCTTCGATCGAGGCGATCGACATGCGGCGCGAGGGCCCGCCGCGCGGCCGTTTCATCTCGCCGCGTCTGGCGGAGGCCGTGCAGCAGACGCTGGAACGCAAAGAGCAGGCGCTGCTTTTCCTCAATAGACGCGGCTATGCGCCGCTCACGCTCTGCCGGGCCTGCGGCTTCCGTCTGCAATGTCCGAATTGCGATGCCTGGCTGGTCGATCACCGCTTCCGCAAGCGGCTGGTCTGTCACCACTGCGGCTTCTCCATGCCGCCGCCGGCCGAGTGCCCAAACTGCCAAGCCACTGAAAGCTTCGCGCCCATTGGCCCGGGCGTCGAGCGGTTGGAGCAGGAGGCGGCTGAATTGTTCCCGCAGGCGCGCATCCTGGTGCTGTCGAGCGATCTCGTCGAATCGGTCGAGCGCCTGCGCCAGGAGCTCGATGACGTGGCGGAAGGCCGCTTCGATCTCGTCATCGGCACGCAGCTGGTCGCCAAGGGGCATCATTTCCCCAAGCTCAATCTGGTCGGCATCGTCGACGCCGACCTGGGGCTGGGCAACGGCGATCCGCGCGCGGCCGAGCGCACGTTCCAGCTTCTGCATCAGGTGGTTGGCCGCGCCGGCCGCGAGGAGGGCAGGGGCGTAGGCTTTTTGCAGACGCACCAGCCCGAACACCCGGTGATGAAAGCGCTGATCTTGGGCGACCGCGAGGCGTTCTATTCGAGCGAGATCGAACTACGCGAGCGCACGCATTATCCGCCGTTCGGGCGGCTCGCCAGCCTCGTCATCAGCGCCAACGACCGCCACGGCGCGGAAAGCTACGGCCGCACGCTCGTTTCGCACGCGCCCAAGAACGACGACGTGCGCGTGCTCGGTCCCGCCGAAGCGCCGATCGCGGTGGTGCGCGGCCGCCACCGCTTCCGGCTCTTGGTGAAAGCGCCGCGCGCTTTCGATCTGTCGGCCTATTTGCGCGACTGGCTCGGCGGGGCGCCCAAGCCCCGCGGCAACGTGCGGCTCGAGGTCGACGTCGATCCGATGAGTTTCCTTTAGGCTGCCGCCTTTTCCGGCGGCGCCATGAATTCGGGGCCGACCGGCGCCTTGATGGTGGCGGCGAGGATGCGGTCGATTTCCTTCATCGCGCTGTCATCCAGCTTCCAGCCGTAAACGTCCGCGACCGGATCGAGCTGCTCCGGCTTGCGCGCGCCCCAGAGCGCAAAGCCCGCGCCCTGCTTGTCGAGGATCCAGCGCACCGCCAGATGCACGACGCGCTTGCCGAACTGCCTCTGCGCGAACTGGTCGAGTGCCGCGACCGCCTTGAGATATTGCCCGAAGCGCGGCTGCTGGAATTTCGGATCATGGATGCGCAGATCGTCGCCGGAGAACTTTGTGTCTGCCGTCATCTTGCCGGCGAGCAGGGCGCGGCAGAGCGCGCCATAGGCGAGGGTGACGATCTTGTTGCGCTGGCAATAGGGCAACACGTCGCGCTCGATCTCGCGCTCAAACAGATTGTAGGGCGGTTGGTCCGTCGCCAGCGGCGCCACAGCGCGGAACTTGTCCATCTGCACCGGTGAGAAATTGCTCACGCCGATGGCGCGGATTTTCCCGGCCTTGAGCAGATCCTTGAGCGCACCGGCGGTTTCTTCGATCGGCACGTTCGGGTCGGGCCAATGCACCTGGTAAAGGTCGATGACGTCGGTCTGCAGCCGCCGCAGCGAATCGTCGATCTCCTTCATGATGCGGGTGCGGCTGGCATTGCGGAACGGCTTGCCGTCCTTCCAGTCGAGCGCGACCTTGGTGGCGATCACGACCTTCTTGCGCCGCCCGCCTTGGGCAAGCGCCTTGCCGACGATTTCCTCGGAATGGCCGAAGCCGTAGACCGGCGCGGTGTCGATCAGCGTGATGCCGCGGTCGACCGCTTCCTGGATGGTACGGATCGATTTGGCATCGTCGCTGCCACCCCACATCCAGCCGCCGATCGCCCAGGTGCCTAGGCCGACGCGCGAGGGCTTCAAGTCGGTGCCGGGAATCTGGGTGGTTTCGATTGTGCTCTGAGTTGTCATGCTTTGCTCCGTTCGCGAAATCCCGCTCGTCCGGTCGAATCGGAAATAACCTTCTGCCGCGATAAATGAAGGCCGCACGTGTCCCGCGTCCTGCAGGTCAGCGTCCTGAATTTGCGTGTTCGACTATCGGATGATGAATGGAAGCAAGTTTGAATAAATGACAGCAATCTCAATCAACTTCACTCCGGCATTTCATCATGTCGCACCGTCGGCTGCAGCAGCACGCTCGCGGCGGAGGCGAAGACGCAGGTAAAGCCGACAATGTCGGTAACATTCGGCCGCTCGCCCACCAGCCAGGCGGAACCGATGACTCCGACGACCGGCACCAGCAGCGAGCCGAGCGATGCCGTCGTTGCCGGCAATCTGCCGATCACGACGAACCAGAGGAAATAAGCGAGGCCCATGCCGATCAGACCGTTATAGGCAATCCAGCCCACGACATTGATCGGCAGCAGCCAGAGTTGCGGCACGCCCTCGAAGATCAGCATGCCGGCCGCCAGCATCAGCCAGCCGAACAGCAATTGCCACGCCGCCACCGCCAAGGTCGCCGCGCGGATCTTCGCCGATTTGAGATAGATGGTGCCGGCGGCCCAGGTCCACGCGCAGCCGAGCGCGAGCAGCGCGCCGAGCGGAAAGCCCGCGCGCGCCAGCGGGAAAATCAGAATCGCCAGCCCGATTGCGCACAAAGCGAGCGCCGCCAGCTTCACCGGCGTGAGCTTTTCCTTGAGCACAAAATGCGCAAGCAGCGCCGACCAGATCGGCATCGAATAGGCGATGACGATGGCGCGTGAGGTGGTGCCGTAGACCTGCGCATAGGCCGAGCAGACGTTGAAGACCGCCACGTTGAAAAATCCGGCGATCAGGATCTTGCGCCGCTCGCCGCGCGGCACGCTCAGGCTGACGCCGGTCACGGCGGCGGCGGCGAACAGCGTCAGGTCGCCAAGCCCGATGCCGAGCGCGCGCATCGTCCACGGCGGCAGCGCGGTGAGAATGATGCGCGCGGCGATCCAGTTGAAGCCCCAGGCGAGGCCCATGATCACGACCAGCAGCTTGGCGCTGCCCGCCGCGTCGCGCCGTGCGCTCACTCCGGCATCTCCGTGCGCGTGATGTTCGATTGCAGCAACACGCTGGCGGCTGACGCGAAGATCATCACGAAGCCGACGATATCGGGCAACGTCAACCGCTCGCCCAGCATGATCGCGGATGCCGACACGCCGATCACCGGCACCAGCAGCGCGCCGAGCGAGGCCGTGATCGTCGACAGCCGTCCGACAATCGACCACCACAGAAAATGCGCCAGGCCAACACCGAAGAACCCGACGAAGAGCACGGCCAGGAATGTTTCACGACGGAGCGGCCACAAATGCGGATAACCCTCGAACGCGAAACTGCCGGCGACGATGAAGAAAAAGCCAAAAATCAATTGCCACGCGGCGTTGACCAGCGGCTCGACCGTGACCCGCGCCCATTTGATATAAACGGTGGCCGCCGCCCAGCTTAGCGCGCAGGCGAGCGAGTAAAGCACGAAGGGCGGAAATCCATTGACGAACAGCGGCCACACCAGGATCGCCAAGCCGGCCACGCACAGGCCAAATGCCACCATGCGGACTGCGTTGAGCCGTTCGCCCAGGACAACGCGGCTTAAAATCGTGGTCCAGATCGGCATCGAATAGGTGATGATGATGGCGCGCGACGTCGCGCCGCTCATTTGCGCGAAGCCCGAAAATACCTGGAACCCCGCGACGTTGAGGAAGCCGGCCACCATGATGTGGAGGTATTCGCCGCGCGGCACTTTCAGCCGGTGGCCGGTGAGCAAGGCGGCGGTGAAAAGCGTCGCTGCGCCGATGCCGGAACCTGCGACGCGCAGGGTCCAGGGCGATATCGCGCGCAGCGCCACCGCCGCCGCGATCCAGTTGAAGCCCCAGGCGAACGCAAGCAGCACGACCAGCATCCTGGCCGTGCCGGCGACATCGGAGGCTTTGGCGTGGAAATGCGACATCCGGCGCGGTGCACGCTATAGCGCGCGGGCTGCGGTGGCGAGGTATCCCGGGCATGCAAAAATGCCATCGCCGCGCGCAATTTGGCGGGCGCGGCTGCGCAGCCTGCGCCACCGCGTCGTGTTGCGCCGCCTTTTGCCCTGTGTTAGCTAGCCCTCGATTTCAGGGGGTTTCCGCGGGCTTCCGCGACGTCCCTGGGAATCGGAATTCCCTCTTGAATTCCAAGAGTTTGCGCCGCCCCCGCGACGGCGTCCGGCTTGTGAACGAAGTAGCAGAACGAGCGTCCTCCTTGGCAGGCGAAGACCCGATCGTATCCGGCATGGCTGGCCGTTACGCCACCGCCCTGTTCGAGCTCGCGCTCGAAGAGAAAGCCGTCGATGCGGTCAAAAAAGACCTCGAACAATTCGACAGCCTGATCGGCGCCAATCCCGATCTGGCGCGGCTGGTGCGCAGCCCGGTATTCGGCGCCGACGAGCAGCTCAAGGCGCTCTCCGCCATCCTCGACAAGGCCGGCATCAAGGGCTTCGCTGCCAATTTCCTGCGCGTCATCACCACCAACCGCCGCCTGTTCGCTGTGCGCGACATGATCCGCGACTTCCGCATGCTGGTGGCGCGCCACCGCGGCGAAGTCACCGCGCAGATCACCGTCGCAGAGCAACTCAACGACAAAAACATCGAAGCGCTCAAGAGCGCACTCAAGTCCGTGACCGGCGGCAAGGACATCGACCTTAACGTCAAGGTCGAGCCCGCCATCATCGGCGGGCTGATCGTCAAGGTCGGCAGTCGCATGATCGACTCGTCACTCCGCACCAAATTGAATGCGATAAAATTCGCGATGAAAGAGGCCCGCTGATGGATATCCGCGCCGCAGAAATCTCCGCCATCCTGAGAGAGCAGATCAAGAATTTCGGCCAGGAAGCCGAAGTCTCCGAAGTCGGTCAGGTGCTGTCCGTCGGCGACGGCATCGCCCGCGTCTACGGCCTCGACAACGTGCAGGCCGGCGAAATGGTCGAGTTCGAGAACGGCACGCGCGGCATGGCACTCAACCTCGAAAACGACAATGTCGGCATCGTCATCTTCGGCTCCGACCGCGAGATCGCCGAAGGCCAGACGGTCAAGCGCACCGGCGCCATCGTCGACGTGCCGGTCGGCAAGGGCCTGCTCGGCCGCGTGGTCGACGCGCTCGGCAACCCGATCGACGGCAAGGGCCCGATCAAGGCGGAAGCCCGCGCCCGCGTCGACGTGAAGGCGCCGGGCATCATCCCGCGCAAGTCGGTGCACGAGCCGATGGCCACCGGCCTGAAAGCCATCGACTCGCTGATCCCGATCGGCCGCGGCCAGCGCGAACTGGTCATCGGCGACCGCCAGACCGGCAAGACCGCCATCATCCTCGACACCATCCTCAACCAGAAGCCGCTCAACGCGCAGCCGGATGAGAAGATCAAGCTCTACTGCGTCTATGTCGCGATCGGCCAGAAGCGATCGAGCGTTGCGCAATTCGTCAAGGTGCTGGAGGAGCAGGGCGCGCTGGAATACTCGATCGTGGTGGCGGCGACCGCGTCCGAGCCGGCGCCGATGCAATATCTTGCGCCGTTTGCCGGTTGCACCATGGGCGAATATTTCCGCGACAACGGCATGCACGCGGTGATCTTCTACGACGACTTGTCTAAGCAGGCCGTCGCCTACCGCCAGATGTCGCTCTTGCTGCGCCGCCCGCCGGGTCGCGAAGCCTATCCGGGCGACGTGTTCTATCTGCACTCGCGCCTGTTGGAGCGCGCCGCCAAGATGAACGATGACAATGGCGCGGGCTCCTTGACCGCTTTACCTGTCATTGAAACCCAGGCCAACGACGTGTCGGCCTACATTCCGACCAACGTCATTTCCATCACCGACGGCCAGATCTTCCTGGAAACCGATCTGTTCTATCAGGGCATTCGTCCGGCGGTGAACGTCGGCCTGTCGGTGTCGCGCGTCGGCTCCGCGGCGCAGACCAAGGCGATGAAAAAGGTCGCCGGCAAGATCAAGGGCGAGCTCGCGCAATACCGCGAAATGGCGGCCTTCGCGCAGTTCGGCTCGGACCTCGACGCCACCACGCAACGCCTGTTGAACCGCGGCGCCCGCCTCACCGAATTGCTCAAGCAGGCGCAGTTCTCGCCGCTCAAGATGGAAGAGCAGGTCTGCGTCATTTGGGCCGGCACCAACGGTTATCTCGACCCGCTGGCGGTCGATCGCGTGCGCCCGTTCGAGAGCGGGCTGCTCACGCTGCTGCGCTCGAAGCATGCCGATCTGCTCGACAGCATCCGCAAGAGCGGCGACCTCTCCGACGCCGACGCTGCCAAGCTCAAGAGCGTGGTCGAAGGCTACGCTAAGACGTTCACCTGACGCGAGTAACGGACTAATCCGCGATGGCTTCGCTCAAGGACATGCGTGTCCGCATCGCCTCCACCAAGGCGACGCAGAAGATCACCAAGGCCATGCAGATGGTGGCGGCTTCCAAGCTGCGCCGCGCGCAGGCGGCCGCCGAAGCGGCGCGTCCATATGCGGAAAGAATGAGCAAGGTGCTGGGCTCGATCGCCTCGGCGGTCGCCGGCAGCGATTCGGCGCCCAAGCTGCTGGCCGGCACCGGCAAGCACCAGGTGCATCTGCTTGTGGTGTGCACCGCCGAGCGCGGCCTGTGCGGCCCGTTCAACTCCTCGATCGTGCGGCTGGCGCGCGAGCGGGCGAATGCACTGAGTGGCGAAGGCAAAGAGGTCAAGTTCCTCTGTGTCGGCCGCAAGGGCTACGACCAGCTGCGCCGCCAGTTCGCCAAGCAGATCGTCGAGACGATCGAACTGCGCGGCGTGCGCGTGATCGGCTTGGAGCAGGCCGACATGATCGCCAAGAAGGTCGTCGCCCTGTTCGACGAAGGCCAATTCGACGTTTGCACGCTGTTCTTTTCGCGCTTCAAGTCGGTGATCGCGCAGATCCCGACTGCGCAGCAAATCATACCGCCGGTGTTCGAGAAGGCCGAGACCTCGGCCGCTTACGAATACGAGCCGGAGGAAGAGGAAATTCTCGCCGAACTTCTGCCAAGGAATCTGTCGGTGCAGGTGTTCCGCGCGCTCCTGGAAAACGCCGCCTCCGAGCAGGGTGCGCGCATGAGCGCGATGGACAACGCCACCCGCAATGCCGGCGAGATGATCCGCAAGCAGACGCTCACCTATAACCGCACCAGACAGGCGATGATCACCAAGGAACTGATCGAGATCATCTCCGGCGCCGAGGCGCTCTAGTTCCACAACGAGGACGATATGGCCAACACTCCAAACGTAACTGGCAAGATCACTCAGGTGATTGGCGCCGTGGTTGACGTTCAGTTTGAGGGCGACCTTCCCGCCATCCTGAACGCGCTCGAAACGAAGAACCATGGCAACCGGCTGGTGCTGGAAGTCGCCCAGCATCTCGGCGAGTCGACCGTGCGCACCATCGCCATGGACTCAACCGAAGGTCTGGTGCGCGGCCAGAACGTCGCCGATACCGGCGCGCCGATTTCGGTGCCGGTCGGGCCCGGCCTGCTCGGCCGCATCATCAACGTCATCGGCGATCCGGTCGACGAAGCAGGCCCCATCAAGGGCGAGGCCAAGCGCGCGATCCATCAGGAAGCGCCCACCTACACCGAACAATCGACCGAGGCGCAGATCCTCGTCACTGGCATCAAGGTTGTCGATCTGCTGGCGCCCTACGCCAAGGGCGGCAAGATCGGCCTGTTCGGCGGCGCCGGCGTCGGCAAGACCGTGCTGATCATGGAGCTCATCAACAACGTCGCCAAGGCGCATGGCGGCTACTCGGTGTTCGCCGGCGTCGGCGAGCGCACGCGCGAGGGCAACGACCTCTACCACGAGATGATCGAGTCGGGCGTCAACAAGGATCCGCACGAGGGCTCGGTCGAGGGCTCGAAATGCGCGCTGGTCTATGGCCAGATGAACGAGCCGCCGGGCGCGCGCGCCCGCGTCGGCCTCACCGGCCTCACCGTCGCCGAACACTTCCGCGACCAGGGTCAGGACGTCCTGTTCTTCGTCGACAACATCTTCCGTTTCACGCAGGCAGGCTCCGAAGTGTCGGCGCTGCTCGGCCGCATACCGTCGGCGGTGGGTTATCAGCCGACGCTCGCTACCGATATGGGCGCGCTGCAGGAGCGCATCACCACCACCACCAAGGGCTCCGTCACATCGGTACAAGCGATCTATGTCCCGGCCGACGACCTGACCGACCCTGCGCCGGCGACCTCGTTCGCGCACTTGGACGCCACCACCGTGCTGTCGCGCGACATCGCCGCCAAGGGCATCTATCCGGCGGTCGACCCGCTCGACTCCACCTCGCGCATGCTGTCGCCGCTGATCGTCGGCGAGGAACACTATGCCGTGGCGCGCCGCGTGCAGGAAGTGCTGCAGCGCTACAAGGCGCTGCAGGACATCATCGCCATTCTCGGCATGGACGAGCTTTCGGAAGACGACAAGACCGCAGTCGCACGCGCGCGCAAGATCGAGCGGTTCCTATCGCAGCCGTTCCACGTCGCTGAAGTGTTCACCGGTTCGCCCGGCAAGCTGGTCGACCTGCAGGACACCATCCGCGGCTTCAAGGGACTGGTGGAAGGCAAATACGACCACCTGCCGGAGGCCGCTTTCTACATGGTCGGCACCATCGAAGAGGCGGTCGAGAAGGGCAAGAAGCTGGCGGCGGAGGCGATGTAACGCGATGGCCCGCAAGAAGCAGGCGAGTCCCCTGGTCGTTTTTGCGGCCATCGGATTATTCGTCGGCGCGATCGCGGGCTATCTGACGCGGCCGGAGTTGGCCGAAATCCGGCTTGGGCCGGTCAACATCGAGGTCACCGGCAATCAAGTCGCCCAGGGCGGCGGACCGTTGACCGGCAGCCAGGTGCGCTACATCGCGATGGTGACGTTGATCGGCGGAGCGCTCGGGTTGGCGCTCGGTTACGGGGTCAAGAGCGGCAGGTTCAGGATTTGAGTATGGCAAGCTTCCATTTCGAATTGGTGTCGCCGGAAAAGCTCGTGTTTTCGGGCGACGTCGAGCAGGTTGACGTGCCCGGCGTCGAGGGCGATTTCGGCGTGCTCGAAGGCCACGCGCCGATGGTCACGACGCTACGCCCGGGCATCCTCACCGTGCACGGCGCGGGCGGCGCGCAGAAGATCGTCGTGCTCGGCGGTTTTGCCGAAGTTTCCGCGAACGGGTTGACCGTGCTGGCCGACGTCGCCGAGGCGGTAGAGGGCATCGACCGCGGCATGGTCACCGACCGCATCGGGCAGCTTGAGCAGCGCATCGCCAAGACCGAGGCCGGCTCCGAGCTCGACAAACTGATCACGCGGCTCGATCATTACAAGGAAGTCGATCGCCACCTCACCGGCACGGCGATCCACTAATCCGCGCAGATCGCCGCTTGCACTCGCGGAGACGATTGTCTCTCAGTGCCCCTCTAGGTAGATGTAGTTCTCCCAGCTTCGCATTCGCAACAGAATCTTTCGCAATAGCGAAAGGTGATGCCAGTGTTCTGTATAAATCGCGACCTGCGCGGCGGCGCCGAGGGGAATTTGATATCCGGAGAGGCTATCCTCGATATCGATAACGGCCACCGCCCGGCCACCGGCCGACGTCGGCGCTCCGAGATCCATGAGCGTTCCGGTTGCTTGGATCTGACCGGCCGCAATGGCATCAAGTACCAGGCGCACCTTGCCCTTGAACACCCGTCCAGGCACCGCATCGAAGGCGATTTCAGCCTCGTCACCGGCCTTGACCCTCTGCAGCGCGTTTTGCTGGAAGGCGGCTGAAAAGTCCTTGTCGCGCTCAGCCGTATTTACGAAGACCATCGCCGGACGCAAAGGCGCGGGGACCACGTACATTCCGGGACGCAAGGCGACCTGAGTGACGAACCCAGGGCCCGGCGCCCGCGTTACCGTTTGATCGAGATCATACTCGGCGTCAGCCAATTCGGCGCGCGAGCGGGCGATCGCGGTGTGGACGCCGTCTATATTCGATGAATAGGCGAGCCGCGCACGTTCCTCGTCGGCCTTGGCCGCCGCGAGAGCCTGTTTCGATGTATCGAGATTGCGTGCAAAGGTATCGAGCGTTGCCTGCGCGATGACTTTCTTTTCAAAGAGCTCGGCTTGGCGATCGTAATTCTGTTGCGCGAGCCGGAACTGTGCATTGGCCTTTTCATAATCCGCAGTCGCCTCATCAAGCGCGGCCTTGAGCTGTTTTACATTCTGTTCAGCCTCGGCGAGGGCTGCTTTCTTCTGTTCGACGACATATTCGTATGGCTTCGGATCGATCCGAAACAACTCATCCCCTTGCCGGAGCGGTGTGTTCGTCTTGACCGGCACCTCGATGACGCGCCCTCTCACGGTGGGCAGAATTGGCGTCACCGAAAAGTAGATACGGGCATTGGTCGTAAAGGGATGATTGTAGTTCATCGTTAGAAGCAGGAGCGAAATGCCAATGATGCCGCCAAGCGCCGCCGTGGCGAGTGACCATTGATTAACGGATATCCGGAAAGCCTTGAAGACCACGTAACAGATCGAAAGGTAAAGTAGGATCAGCAGCAGTTCCATTATTTGCCTCCTTTACGGAGGCTGAGCTCAAGCTCTGCGACGCGTTGTTGCAGATTTTCAATTACGCTTTGACTGTCGGCCGACTCGATACCCGATGGTGAACCATGCGAGATGCCCCAGCCGCGATCCGGACGATAGGCCATTGCCCAAATCCAAAGGAACGGCCACAGCGCGTGCAGCGTAAACAGGCTCACCCATCCGGCGGCGTGAATTGCATCTTGGTGAGGATGCTGTCGTGATTTTGCAATCATGTAAGGGATGTCGTGGATCGCGATGATCGCGTAGAACATCACGACGACGACAAAAACCAGCAAAAAAAGCGCAAAATAGTTTAGAAACGGATCGCCGATCATTTGAACGCGCCTCGGTTTTCTTTGCTGCGCCTTCCAGCACCTGCGATTCGAGAATTAGGTATTTTTCGATTGGCCCCACATCAGTGTGACGCCGATATCGCCCGGCAGCCCATCGGGCCAATCCACGATCTGAAACTTTAGCCGGAAGCCTTTCGGCTGCAGGTACTCCTTCCAAAACTCGAAAAGCTCCTTCGGCAATCCCGTCAGCGTATTTTCCCAGCCAGGCTCCTGCTGATTGATGGCGCGTCCGTGGTCGGTACAGAGCACATTCGGGAAACGCCCAACTTCGACTTCAAGCCGGCCATTGTTCACCGCGCGGTTTATGATCGCCGCAGCGCGCTTTAACCGCTCTTCATCGGAAACGCCGGACGGCTGCTGAAGGCGATCGAGCAGCGCTTTCTTTTCGGCATCTGCCGCCGCCTGCTTGCGCAAGTAATCGGAAGCCTTTTCCGCCTCTGCTTCGACCATCCGTTTATTGCACTCGGCCGCGCTGGGCAGCAGGTCTTCGAGAATGTTCGCCACGACTCTGTCTCCAAACGATCTAGCGTGCGCTTACCGTTGAGAGGCAAAAAACCACGATCGAAACGGTCACCCCTTGACCTAGGTCAAGCATGCCAACTCACGAGTAATCCTCGCATTTTTGATTTAGGTCAACGGCACTATGGCGTGTTCCTGGTTTCGTTTTCAGCACTTGTGCGAATTTACGGCGCGCCGGGCCACGCCGCTTTCATGGGACGTTTGACAGATGAAAAAAGATAAAATTGTCGGCTCCAAAATTGAAAAAATGAAACGCAAAAAATACGAGACCGAGTTGCGCAAGCTTCAGGTCAAGCTTTGCCGTTTGCAGGAATGGGTCAAGGCAAAGGGGCTTCGCGTTATTATTGCTTTCGAGGGCCGCGATGCCGCGGGCAAAGGCGGAACAATACGAGCAATTACCGAGCGAGTGAGTCCAAGGGTTTTCCGTATCGTCGCGCTTCCCGCGCCGACTGAACGCGAGAGGACACAGCTCTTTGCCCAGCGATATATCCAGCAATTTCCAGCGGCCGGTGAAGTCGTGATTTTCGATCGCAGTTGGTATAACCGCGCCGGCGTTGAGCGCGTCATGGGGTTTGTTTCTAAAAAGGAATATCAGCGCTTTTTAGATTTGTGCCCGTGGTTTGAAAAAAACGTTATCGGCGCTGGAATTATCCTCATCAAGATTTGGCTCGAGGTCGGCAAGGATGAGCAAGAGCGCCGCTTCCTCGCGCGCATCAATGATCCTCTGCGTCAATGGAAGCTCAGCCCTATGGACTTGGAATCGTATAAGCGTTGGAACGAATATTCAGAAGCGCGCGACATGATGCTAAAGGCGACTGACACCAAATACGCGCCATGGTACATTATTCGTTCTGACGATAAGCGGCGGGCGCGCTTAAATTGCATCTCGCATATTCTATCGTCGATACCTCACAAGACGATCCATGCCAAAAAGCCTAAATTGCCCAAACGTGCCGGTGGGCAGAAGCACAACGACCAGCGTACGTTGCAGGGGCGGCATTTTGTGCCTGCGAAGTACTAGTAGCGCATAAAATTCTAAATCTTGCATCGCCGCGCCGGCCTCTCCCTAGGGAGAGGCGAAGAGAACACACAGCGCGCGTGAAGCTAGCCCGCGAATTTGCTGAATTCCTGCACCACGCGCTCGTAAGTCGGCCGCTTGAACGGCACGACGATATCCGGCAGCGCGCTCATCTTTTCCCAGCGCCAATCGATGAATTCCGGGTCGTGCCCGCCGCCGGGATGCTCAATATCGATCTCGCTGTCATCGCCGGTGAAGCGCAGCGCGTACCATTTCTGCTTCTGTCCGCGGTATTTGCCGCCCCAGGCCTGGCCGACAAGATCGCGCGGGATGTCGTAATGCAGCCAACCGGCGATCTCGCCGAGCTTTTCGACCGAGCGGATATTGGTTTCCTCGTACAGTTCACGCAACGCGGCCTTGTAGGTGTTTTCGCCGTCGTCGACGCCGCCTTGCGGCATCTGCCAGTCGTTCTTGGTGTCGATGTGCTCCGGCCCGCTGTTGCGGCGGCCGATAAAGACGAGGCCTTCGCGGTTGAGCACCATGATGCCGGCGCAAGGGCGGTAGGGGAGGGGTTCGACGTCAGCCATTGTCTATCATCCGTTGTGCGGACGATGACATAACGCACAATCGCGCGACTTGGCTACGACGACTTGATTATGACGATTTGGCCTTCACCGCCACCATGGTGATCGGCACCAGCACGAAGCCTTTGGCTTCCACCGTCTTCGCCCACTCCGCGATGCGCGCGACCGTCGCCGGCAACGCCGTGGCGAGGCCGACGGCGGTGCCATGTTCGCGCGCGGAAAGCTCGAGCCGCGCTAGCGCGTGATCGAGCTCCGTCGGCGTCGGCACCGCGTCGAGCACGATTTCGGTTTTGGCGAAGGGCAGGTTCTGGCTGCCGGCGAGCTGGCTGGCGATGCTGCGCGTCGAGGCGCCGTCGTCGACATAGATCAGCCCGCGCTTCCCGGTCTCGCGCAGCACCGGCGACAGCGACGCCTCGGAGGCGGTGAATTTGCCGCCCATGTAACTCACCACGCCGACATAGCCCTGGAAGCGGCTCATCAGCCAGTGCAACCGGTCGACGTTCTGCTCGGGCGACAACGAGGTGAGCAGCGTCTGCGGGCCGGGGTCGTTGTCGGGATAGTCGAATGGCTCCATCGGCACCTGCAGCAGCACTTCGTGTTTCTTCTCGCGCGCCTGTTCGGCCAGTTTTTCGAGCTCGGTACCGTAAGGCGCCAGCGCCAGCGTGACGGGCGCCGGCAGTTGCGCGAGCGCGTCGGCGGTGCCTGAGGCGCTGATGCCGAGGCCGCCGACGATCACGGCGATGCGCGGCCAATCCTTCTTGTTGTCCGGCACGTCGCGCTTCTGGGCGTAGAGCGCGAAGGCGCGCGTGCCATCCGGCCCGACCTTGGGAATGGCGCCGTGCCGCGTCGGCTCCAGCATCTTGGGATCGACCGCTGCTTTCGGCGCGCCGCCATTGCCGTTGCCGGGAATGAGCACGTCGCGGCTCTTGCCGCTGGAGCCGTCGATGATGGTGACGGTCTTGGCTCCGGGCGGCGTATCGGCGGCGATCTTGGCCACCGCCGCAGTATTGGGCGCGGTCGTCGCCGCGCCATCGTGACGATAATGCTGCTCAAGCGCGGCTGCGGCGTCCACATGAGCGCTTCCCGCGGGCGGCGCGGTAGCGACCACCGCGACCGGCTCGCCGCCCAGCGGGTCATTGACGAAAATTCCCCAGGCCGCGACCGCCAGCCCGAACAGCCCGAGTAAAACGGCGAGAATCTGCTGCGCGTTCGCCGGCAGCTTGGGCAAGCGCTTGTTTTTCTTCTGGCCGAGCGGGGCGTTCAGATCATCCGGTGCCACGGCGGGCGACCCTCGCGAATCAGATTGGCGAGTCTAGCACGCGAGGATTCGCCAAAAATCAAACGGGGCGGCCGTTTGGCCGCCCCGTCAAAATCGTTAATCGCGAAAGCCGAGCTCAGTTCGGGATCGGGGCCTTCGGATTGGGCGGGAATGCCGAGTTGACCTGGGTGCCGCGCAGCAGATCGTCCGCCATGTGCAGCGCCTTGTCGTCCTTCGGGTCCGGCGGAACGTAGGACTGCGAGCCGGTTTCTTCCTTGCCGGTGGCCGCGAGATGGCCGCGCAGCGAGGCCTCGCCCTTGGTGTCGGTCTTGGCCTTCAGCTCGTCGGGCACGTCCTGTAATACCTCGATGTCCGGGGTGATGCCCTTGGCCTGGATCGAGCGGCCGGACGGGGTGTAGTAGCGCGCCGTCGTCAGCCGCAGCGCGCCATTGCCGGAGCCGAGCGGGATGATGGTCTGCACCGAACCCTTGCCGAACGAACGGGTGCCGACCACGGTCGCCCGTTTGTGGTCCTGCAAGGCGCCGGCGACGATTTCAGATGCCGAGGCCGAGCCGCCGTTGACCAGAACGATCAGCGGCTTGCCGTCGGTCAAATCGCCCGGCCGTGCGTTGAAGCGCTGCGTTTCCTCGGCATTACGGCCGCGGGTGGAGACGATCTCGCCCTTTTGCAGGAACGCGTCCGACACCGAGATCGCCTGATCGAGCAAGCCGCCCGGGTTGTTGCGCAGGTCGAGGATGTAGCCCTTGAGCTTGGTGTCGGCGACCTTGGCCTTGATGTCGGCAATCGCCTGCTTCATGCCCTCGGTGGTCTGCTCGTTGAATTGCGTCAAGCGGATATAGCCGACGTCGTCGCCTTCGACATGCGAGCGCACCGATTTCACGCGGATCACGTCGCGCATGATCGACACTTCGATCGGCTTGTCCTGACCTTTGCGCATGATCGTGAGCTTGATCTTGGTGTTCACCGGGCCGCGCATCTTCTCGACCGCCTGGTTCAGGGTGAGGCCCTGCACCTGCTCGTCGTCGAGCTTGGTGATGATGTCGTTGGCCAGCACGCCGGCCTTGGCGGCGGGCGTGTCGTCGATCGGCGCCACCACCTTGATCAGGCCGTCTTCCATCGTGACTTCGATGCCGAGCCCGCCGAATTCCCCGCGGGTCTGCACCTGCATGTCACGGAAGCTCTTGGAATCCATGTAGCTCGAGTGCGGGTCAAGTCCGGCCAACATGCCGTTGATGGCGGTTTCGATCAGTTTTGAATCGTCCGGCTTCTCGACGTAGTCGGCGCGCACGCGCTCGAACACGTCACCGAACAGATTGAGCTGCCGATAAGTGTCGGCGGCTGCCGCCTTGGCGCTGGAGCCGAGGAACACCATGCGCGGCTGTGTCGCGAGCAGCGCCATCGCCGCTCCCGCCGCCGCGCCGAGGAGTACTAGTGAGGTCTTGCGCATCATCCGCGAACCTTTTCGCCTTCGCCAGCCGCCCACCATGGGCCTGGATCGACGGGAATCCCGTCTTTTCTAAACTCGATATAAAGCACCGGTTGGCTGGAACCTGTCGCGAGGACAGTGGCGATTTGGGAACCGTTCCCCATCACCGCAACGGGTTCCCCGGTCAGCACGAACTGCCCGAGATCAACTGATATCCGATCCATCCCAGCGAGAAGGATATGATACCCGCCGCCGGCGTTCAGGATCAAGAGTTGCCCGTATGACCGGAACGGACCTGCATATACCACCCAGCCGTCGGCCGGCGAAGTCACTTGTGCGCCAGCGCGGGTGGCGATGGAAACGCCCTTTTCCAAGCCGCCCACGCTGTCGGGCGCGCCATAATCCTTCAATTTGATGCCGTTAACCGGAATCGGAATTTGCCCGCGCAAGGAAGCAAAGGCTACCGCAGGCGCGAGCCGTCCCGGATCGTGCAAGGCGGCGAGCGCGGGGCGTGCCGCGTTGCGAATCGCTTCTTCGCGGGCGGCGCGCGTTGCCGGATCGAGCCCCTGCTCGAGCTGGGTTATGAGGTCTTTGAGGCTGTCGGCTTTCTTCGCGAGGTCGGTCGCCCGCGCACGCTCGGCGTCGAGCGCCGCCGCGCGGTCGGCCTCCTGCTTCTGGCGTTCGGCGATCAGCGCGGCCATGCGGTCACGTTCGGTGCCAAGCGATGCGACTTCGGCTTTGAGCTGATCGCGTTCGTCGGCGATTTTCTTGCGCACCTTGAGCAGCGCGGTAAGGTCGTTGGCGAGCGCTTCGACCTGATGGCGCATTTCGGGCAGCACCGCGCCGAGCACCATGGCGGTGCGCACGGCCTGCAACGCGTCTTCCGGGCTGGCGATCAGCGCCGGCGGGGCGCGGTGCCCGATGCGTTGCAGCGCGGCCAGCACTTCGCCGATGACCGCACGCCGTCCGTCCAGCGATTTCTGGATGCTGCGCTGGTTCTCATCGAGCGGGGCAAGCCGCGCCTGCGTCGCTTCGACCTTGGCCTCGACACTGCGGGTTCGGGCGGCGGTATCGATGAGATCCTGGTTGAGCTTGCGGCGGTCGGCGCCGATCTCTTCGATCTCGCGCTTAAGGGCCGCTTCGGTCTCGGCCGACTTGCGCTGCGCGTCGCGGGTGGCCTTGAGCTCTTCGTCGTGCTGCTTGAGCGCGTCGAGCTGTTCGGTTTTGTCGGTCTGCGCTGGAACGCGCGGTTTATCCTGCGCGCCGAGCGTGCCGGCGAATGCCAGCGGCAAGGCCAGACCAAGTCCGGCCAATAAAGCAGCCAAGCGCGCGGTGCGCGGATCGAGGCGGCTAAACCCCCCAAAGCAAATCATTTCGGCCAAGTTACGCCCGCAGTTTGCAACGGCAAGCACATTGTTGGGCGGGACTTAAGCCGCCGATTAAGACCAAATCGGGACCCCGGTATTAATTCTTCGAAGCTTTTCAGGGCCGGTGGTAGGGGTGGCCGGTGAGGATCGTGGCGGCGCGATAGAGCTGTTCCAGCAGCATGACCCGCGCCAACTGGTGCGGCCAGGTGGCGGCGCCGAACGACAGCCGCAATTGCGCCTTGTCTTGCAGGCTGGCCGCCAGGCCGTCGGCTCCGCCGATCAAAAAGACTGCCGCCGGGCGGTCGTTGGCGCGCCATTTGGCGAGCTGGGCGGCGAGGGTCGCGCTGTCGATATTTTCGCCGCGGGAGTCGAGCAACACGACGGCAGCGCCTTGTGGAATGATATTGGCGAGCGCGATCGATTCCTCGAGCATCCGCTTGCCGGCGTCGTCGGCACGGCTTTCCCGGATTTCGATGATTTCGACGTTGCGCAGGCCGAGCTGGCGGCCGGTTTGCGCGGCGCGTTTACGGTAGCGCTCGGAAAGCTCCGTTTCCGGGCCCCGTTTCAAACGTCCGACGGCGGCGACGACGATGCGCACGCGCGGATACTATCAGTTCACCCGCTTTGCGTCCGCGCGGCTGGCCGACCACATCTTTTCGAGGTTGTAGTGGTCGCGCACTTCCGGCCGGAATAGGTGAACGATCACGTCACCGGCGTCGATCAAGACCCAGTCGCCCTGGCGCAGGCCTTCTACCCGCACGCGGTGCACGTGGGCTCTCTCGAGTTCCTTGATCACGTTTTCCGCGACGGACGCGACATGGCGGTTGGAGCGGCCGGAGGCCACCACCATGAAGTCCGCGATCGAGGATTTGCCGGCGAGGTCGATGGTGACGATGTCCTCGGCTTTCATGTCATCGAGACGCGCGAGGACGATACGAAGCGTCTCCTTGGCGCTTGGATGCCGGGAGACGGTTTCGGGCTTGCGATGCGCCCGAGAGAGTGCAGATGTTGCCAGGTCCTTGTCCTCTCAGTTCGTTGCACTCACCCCGGCACGAGCCGGAGTCTCACGAAAGATAGCCACTAGAGTCGCTTCTTGCCACCCTTGCGCTTGGCGGTCTTGCGGACTTTCCGCTTGTTTATTTTGGCACGCTTGCCCGTTTTCGAGCGTTTGCTCGCTTGGCGAGTTCCGTCGCGCCCGCGCAAGGCGCGCAGCGCGGTCGACGACAAAGGCGATTTGAGGCCGTGCAGGAAGGTCCAGGCCGGCGGCTTGCGGTCGGGCAGAGAGGCGGCTTCGTGTTCCGGGATGCGCGCGTGGCGCAGCGCTTGGCCCGCCGGACTGGCGCCGGCGTAAAGGCTTGGGCCGAGGCGATCGATCACCACGAACGGCACCAGCTTCACTATCCCGCGCCATCGCTGCCAGCGGTGAAAGCTCCGTAGGTTGTCCGCGCCCATGATCCAGACGAATCGGACCCCCGGGCAGCGGGCCTTCAACCATACTATGGTGTCATAGGTGTATCTCGTCTTAATGACAGCCTCGAGCCCGGTGACATCGATGCGCGGGTGACGCGCGAGCTGGCGAACCGAGTTGAGCCGCTTGAGCAGCGGCGCTAGCCCGCTGGTGTTCTTGAGCGGGTTGCCAGGCGTTACCAGCCACCAGACGCGGTCGAGCTTGAGACGGTTGAGCGCCAGCAGCGCCGCGCCCAGATGCGCCTGGTGCGGCGGATCGAAAGTTCCGCCGAACAGCCCGATCCGCATGCCGGGCGCATGCGGGGGGAGCAGCCGCTCAGGGCTAAGAGGAAGCGCGGTCACGGACGGATCTGGCCGCTTCCGCGAATGCGGTATTTGAACGTGGTCAGCTGTTCGACGCCGACCGGACCGCGCGCATGCAGACGGCCGGTGGCGATGCCGATTTCGGCGCCGAAGCCGAATTCCCCGCCGTCGGCAAATTGCGTCGAGGCATTATGCAGCACGATCGCCGAATCAACCTGCGCCAGGAACTTCTCCGCGGTCTTGGCGTCATCGGTGACGATGGCGTCGGTGTGATGCGAGCCGTAGCGCTCGATATGCGCGATGGCATCATCAACGCCGTCAACCAGCCCGACGGTGATGATGGCGTCGAGATATTCGCTCGACCAATCCTCCTCGGTCGCGGGTTTTACGCGCTTGTCGACGGCTTGCGTCGCCTTATCGCCGCGGATCTCGCAACCGGCCTCGATCAGCATCTCGACCAGAGGCTTCAGGTGAGTTGCGGCGACCGCGCGGTCGACGAGCAGCGTCTCCGCCGCGCCGCAGACGCCGGTACGGCGCATTTTGGCGTTGAGCACGATTGTTTTGGCCATATCGAGTGAGGCGGCTTTGTCGACGTAAACGTGGCAGACGCCTTCGAGGTGCGCAAATACCGGCAGGCGCGCTTCAGCCTGGACGCGCGCGACCAGGCCCTTGCCGCCGCGGGGCACGATAACGTCGATATTGCGATCCAATCCGGATAGCATCAGCCCGACCGCCGCCCGGTCGCGGGTCGGGACGAGCTGGATGGCGGCTTCCGGAAGGCCGGCCTCGCGCAGGCCTTGCGTCAGGGCGGCGTTTATCGCGCGGCTTGAGCGCAGGCTGTCGGAGCCGCCGCGCAAAATGGCGGCATTGCCGGACTTCAGGCATAGCGCACCGGCGTCGGCGGTCACGTTCGGGCGGCTTTCGTAGATGATGCCGATGACGCCAAGCGGCACACGCACGCGCTCGATGGTCATGCCGTTCGGCCGGGTCCATGACGCCATGACGGTATTGACCGGGTCGGCGAGCTCCCGCACCGCCTCGATGCCCGCAGCCATGGCTTCGATGCGCCCCCGATCGAGGGTCAGCCGGTCGAGAAAGGCCCCAGCTACACCCGAGGCGCGCGCCTCGGCGATATCTTCGGCGTTCGCCGCCAAAATGCGGTCGGTATGGGCGCGCAACGCCGCGGCCATACCCGCAAGCGCGCGGTTTTTCTGGTCCGCGGGCGCCAAGGCGAGCACGCGGGCGGCCGCCCGCGCCGCACGGCCGATTTCGGCCATGACGACGGCGATATCGCCGGTGCCCTCGATGCTTTTTAGCGGCGCGGTCATGAAAAAAGGCCCGTTTGCCCCGGTACGGGGTGTTTTTCCTATCACGTCGGGGTCGTCGGGGCGAGGTAGCCCTGCCGACGCATTAATTTGGGGATTGCGTGGATAACCGCCAACAAGTCGAAACCGATCAATTGACCTACACATTGGGCTGGCAGGGTGGCGGCACGCAGGAGGGTTCCATGGCGTACAGCACGAAGCTACCCAGGCGCTTCCCGGTCGGCACCAAATTCGTGATCGAAAGCCGCCGTGGCGGCGAGGGTTACAGCCGCTACCTCGAATTCCCGGACGGGACGTTTTTCCCGCTGCCGGCGCGGCCGGTGCCGGCGGAATTGAAGCCGAAAGCGCCGATTTCACGCCGCCAAAGCGCCCGGCGCAGGCGCAACCGCAAAGGCTGACTGAGCCACTGACTGAGCGCGCGCCGGGTCGGACACTGGCCGACTAGGCCAAATTCTGCGCCGCCACTTATCCCCGCTTGCTGCTCCGTAATGCTCGTAGAAGGGCCGATCATCGGCCGCGAGCATCGTTATTCGCCGCCCAACACGAGATCGTCGCGGTGGACCATTTCCGTCCGCCCGGCGTAGCCAAGGATCAGCAAAATATCGGCCGACGAGCGGCCTTTGATCTTGTCGGCATCGGCCGCGTCATAGGCGATCAAGCCGCGGCCGACCTCGGCGCTGTCCGGCCCGCGCACCACCACGGCGTCGCCGCGCTCGAAGCCGCCCTCGACCTTGATCACGCCTGCGGGCAACAGGCTCTTGCCCGAGCGCAGCGCGCGCACCGCGCCGGCATCGACGGTCAGCGCGCCGCGCGGCTCGAGCGACCCGGCGATCCACTTCTTGCGCGCCGTCACCGGATTCGCCGGCGTCAGGAACCAGGTGCAGGGCGCGCCGTTGGCGATCGCCTGCAACGGATGATCGACGTGGCCGGACGCGATCACCATGTGGGTGCCGGCGGTGGTGGCGATCTTGCCGGCCTCGATCTTGGTGACCATGCCGCCGCGCGCGGTCTCCTTCTCCGACGCGCCCGCCATCGCCTCGATCTCCGGCGTGATGCGCGCGACCGTGTCGATGTGCCTAGCGCCGGCTTGTCCAGGTGGTTTGTCATAGAGCCCGTCGACGTCCGACAGCAGCACAAGCAGGTCCGCGCTCATCATCGTGGCGACGCGCGCGGCAAGGCGGTCGTTGTCGCCGTAGCGGATTTCGGTGGTGGCGACGGTGTCGTTTTCGTTGATCACCGGCACGCTGCGCCATTCGAGCAGCTTGGCGATGGTCGAGCGCGCGTTGAGATAGCGGCGGCGCTCCTCTGTGTCGCCGAGCGTGACCAGCACCTGGCCGGCGGTCATCTTGTGCGCGGACAGCACCTCCGACCACGAGCGCGCGAGCGCGATCTGCCCGACCGCGGCGGCGGCCTGGCTGTCCTCGAGCTTGAGGCTGCCCGGCGGCAGTTTCAGCACCGCGCGGCCGAGCGCGATGGCGCCGGAGGACACCACCAGCACGTCCTTGTCTTTATGCAGCGCGGCGATGTCGGCGGCGAGGCTGTCGAGCCACGCGCGCTTCAAACCGCCGGCGGCGGCATCCACCAGCAGCGAGGAGCCGACCTTCACGACGATGCGGCGGAAATTCTTGAGAGCAGGCGTTTGAGTCATAGTCCCGGCGGTGGTGATAATGGCGCGCGGTGTTTAGCATGGGGGCGAAGGCGCGTCATAGGCGTGCGTTAGGGAAGGGATTCCCCTGCGATGAGCGATCCTGCGGACCACGCGAGCCGAGCAGGGCCTCAGAAGACCGCCCTCGATACCTTGAGTTCGCTTGGTTCAAGTCCGCAAGCCGGGCTCCCCAGCGGCGAGGCGGCCGAGCGGCTCGATCGCCTTGGCCCGAACGAGGTGCCGGAAAAGAAAACGCATCCGTTGCTCGATTTTGCGCGGAAGTTCTGGGGCCCCTCCGCGTGGATGCTGGAACTGATAGCGACGCTCTCCTTCATCCTCGACAAACACGCGGATCTGATCGTTGCGGCCGCGCTCCTTTTGATCAACGCCATTTTGAGCTTCCTGCAGGAGCAACGCGCATCCGCGGCGGTGACGGCGCTGCGCAAGCAATTGCAGGTCAGCGCGCGGGTCTTGCGCGATGGACAGTGGCAGCCGATCTCGGCCCGTAACCTTGTCGATGGCGACGTGATTCGGCTGCGCTCCGGGGACTTCGTGCCAGCCGACACGCAGACGATCGACGGCGAGCTGCGCGTCGACCAATCCGCGCTCACCGGAGAATCACGCGAACTGAATACGACGATGAACGATGCCTTGTATTCGGGCTCGATCGTGCGCTCGGGCGAGGCGACCGCGGTCGTCACCGCGACGGGCGCGCGCACCTATTTCGGCCGCACCACGCAACTGGTCGAAAGCGCACGGCCGAAGCTGCACGTCGAGGAAGTGATCGGCCGCGTCGTCAAATGGCTCTTTCTCATCGTCGGCACTTTGGTTGCGATAACGGTGGTCGTTTCGCTGATCCGGGGATTTGCCCTCATCGAAATCCTGCCAATCTCGCTCGTGTTGCTGATGAGCGCGATACCGATCGCGCTGCCGGTCATGTTCACCGTAAGCATGGCGGTGGGCTCGATCGAGCTCACGCGGCAAGGCGTGTTGGTCACGCGGCTCAACGCCTCCGAAGACGCAGCGGAAATGGACGTGATCTGCGCCGACAAGACCGGAACGCTGACGCTGAACCGGTTGTCGCTCGTCAGTGTCTTGCCGCAGCCGGGCTTCAGCGCGGAGGACGTGATCAGGACGGGCGCCCTTGCATCGAACGATGCCAACCAAGATCCGATCGACCTGGCGTTTCTGCACGCCGCTCACGAACGGAACCTGCTCAGCGGTAGCGAAAAGACGCTCTTGTTTGTGCCGTTCTCGGCCAGCACGCGGAGAACCGAGGCGACCGTCAAAGTGGACGGTGGCTCCATAAAAGTCATGAAAGGCGCGCTGCGCACGCTCGGGCAGATCGCTGCGATGAACGCAGGCGAACTCGAGTCGATTGAGACACGGCTACAACAAGAGGCCGAGAAGGGCTATCGCGCGCTTGCCGTGGCCCGCGCCGCCGGCGATGAACCGCCGCGCCTAATCGGCGTCGCGCTTTTGTCCGACGCTGCGCGCTCCGATTCGCGCAGCTTGATCACCGAGCTGCGCGCCCTTGGCGTGGCGGTCAAAATGTTGACGGGAGACGCGCTTCCCGTCGCTCGCGAGATCGCCAGTCAATTGGGGATTGGAAAAATTGAGCGTCCGTCGCGCGCAAAACCGGACAGTCAAGATGCCGGCTCGGAAGTAGGTGCGTTGATCCGCAAATGCGACGGTCTGGCCGAGATATTCCCGGAGGACAAGTTTGCGGTCGTCAACAGTCTGCAGGCCGACGGGCATATCCTCGGCATGACCGGCGACGGCGTCAACGATGCACCGGCCCTGCGCCAGGCCGAGGTCGGCATTGCGGTCATGGGCGCGACCGATGTCGCCAAGGGCGCCGCGAGCGTCGTGCTGACGACCGAGGGCTTGGCGGGAATTGTGGCTCTCATCAAGAACGGCCGGGCCATTCATCAACGCATTGTCACCTGGATCGTCAACAAGATCAGCCGAACCATTCTCAAGGCGGGCTTCGTGGTCGTCGCGTTCCTGGTCACCGGCAAGTTCGTGATCTCCGCGCTCGGCATGGTGCTGGTCGTGTTCATGACCGATTTTGTCAAGATTTCGCTCTCCACCGATCGCGCGCGGCCTTCACAGAAACCTGAAAGCTGGAACATCCAGTCGCTTGCCGGCTTGGGAGCCATTCTCGGCCTGATCATGTTGATCGAAGCACTCGGCCTGCTCGCGGCGGGTTGGCGCTGGTTCGATCTCGCGCATCACCCCGGGCGCCTACAGACATTCACTTTCGAGAGCTTGCTGTTCTTTGCGCTGTTTTCGATCTTGTCGATTCGTGAGCGGCGGGCATTCTGGGCATCGCGGCCGAGCGCAATCCTTGCCGTGGCGCTCGCCTTAGACGCCAGTGCGGGCGTATTGATCGCTGTGTACGGCCTTGCCGAACTGGCGCCATTGCCGGCGCCCGAATTGATGTTCGTGATCGGATTTGCGTTCGTTTTTTCGCTCGTCATCAACGACTTTGCCAAATTGGCGATTGGTACGCCGCGATGACGAGATGCGCCTCGTGAAAATGCGGTAGCCACCGCCGCATTGCCGCTACGATAATGCCAAACAATCGCTCGATAATTTCAGCGAAATTAATGCGGCTTTTAGAGCGAGCCGCAGCTTTTTGAGCTAATAAGCCGCCATGATTCCTCGCCGCAAACCGGCAATCGTTTCGCTCGTGGTCCTGTCCGTGGCCGCGGGGCTTTGCGTGTCCGCGTCGGCGCAGATGAGCGGCCCGCCGCAACAGCCGACGCCGAATTACCGCGCCATCATCGCCAAGAGCTTACGGGCCAAAGATACCGGCGCGCCTCAGGGTGGGATTTCCTATTTCGAAGAGCGCGGAGGAATTTTCGGCCCGGCCGCCAAGATCGATCACCTCGAGATCGCCGACTCGATCAAGATGGTGCAAACGAATTACTTCGGCTGGGCATGGCAGACCTGCATCCGCCTGAATCTGAATGACGCGCCGGTCACCTATGCGGTGTTCATTTCCAACGGGCGCGTCGTCGATGCGCGCAGCGCCATCGTGCCCGACAATTGCGATCACGCGACTTATGGTCCGCCGCGCGGCGGCGCGGTGTTGCGCTGACGCCAAGCCGGCAAGCTTGCGCTCATCGCTGCAGTAACCCTTCATGAGGCAGTGATAACGCCGCCATGGCGTCGTGGGGCGCAACCGGCTGGCGTGGCCCGGCAAACAGCACGATGCCGGCAATAAATACCGCGACCAACGCCATGCCAAGGTCGTTGCGCGGCGGGGTGATCGACCGCATCTGCTCGGCTAAAAGCTCTTTGCCGCGCCGGTTCATAATTCAAATCCGTCGTAATTATGCGGAAAACTCGCTGAAGCGGCGCAAGGTTCCATGTCCCGTCCGGTCACAATCGATTGAGCCAAAGTAGGATGCCGCCGCGCGCGAACCGGCAGCGGCCGACGGCGTTAGCCCTCGGGATACAGGGAGGTTCCGATGTGGTTGCCGACGCGTGAAGAGGCGGTGGTCATCTATGCGCGCTTTTGCACCGCGCATTACGGCGTGAACGCTGCCGAAAAGGTTGAAAGCCGGGCGCGGCAGCTGGCCAAGGAAGGCGACGCCGACGGCGATAAAATCTGGCGCGAAGTCGCCGAAGAGATCGGCAAGGTGCCGGCGCAGGTTTTGCCGCTCAGTTGGTCGTCCGACGCTTAGTCACAGCGCCGCCGCTACGGCGCGCCGCAGGCTTTCAAGACGGGCTCGACCACGTTGCGGAAATTTGCCGCCGGGAAAACCCGCGCGTAGTCGCCGACGCTCATTTTGAACGAGCCCTTGGCCTGTTCCATCGTCCACACATCGAACGACACGTCGTGCTTCAGCAGGACTTGCGTCGGCGTGATGATGATACCATGCGAAGGCGACGGTTGCTGTCCGCTGTCGGGCAACGTCATCACGTCGATGCCGCTGCCGGTCGGCCATTTCGCCTGCGGCTCGAAATAAGCGATCGACAGATGTTTTTTGTCGGTGTCGCAGATCACGTACAGCGCCGCGCCGTCGTTATGTTTGTAACTGGCGACGACGTCGGTCTGTCCAGGAGCGGAGCCGATGTGCCACTCCTCGGCGCGCGCCGGCAATGCAATAGGCAGGCCTGCGAGCGCGGCGGTTACGCAAAAAAGGGATACGAATCGCATGGCGCGGCTCCCCCTTCCGGCGCCATGAGTGCATCATCAGCGATTCGCGCGGTCAAGCGGGCAGGCGGCCAACACCGGCAGTTTTAAACCGTTTCATTTGCAATCGCCGGACCTTGCCCCCTATGATCTTCATATCGTGGCGGTTTTGATTTGGGGGACGCCGCGGCTTTTTCGCGGAAATAGCGCCAAAATGGACTCAGCGTGACGGCTCAGGCACCTGCCATCGCTGACGTGCGCGCGGCGCACGCGGAACCCGCGTCAAAGCTCGTGACGTGGGTGCGCGGCATCGGCGTGCGGCAAGTGCGCATCACCTGCGGCCTGGTGATGTTCACCTACATCTTCTCGCATTTCTTCAATCACGCGCTCGGCAATTTCTCCTACGCGGCGATGGAATGGTGGTTGGCCAATGTCCATGTCGCGTGGTGGCGCATCCCGATCGTCAACGCCACACTCTATACCGCGGCCATCGTGCATTTCTCACTCGGCCTGTGGGCGCTCTATCAGCGGCGGCATTTCCGTTACACGGTGGCGGAGATCACGCAGCTCGTGTTGGGCTTGAGCATTCCGCTTTTGCTTTGCATCCATTTCGGCGCGGTGCGCGTGAGCACCATGTTCGGGCACCCGGTGCTGAACTACGCGACGCCGCTCTTCGGCTACTGGGTCCTCAGAAAGCACATGATCGCGGTGCAGTTCGTGCTGCTCACCGTCGCCTGGACGCACGCCTGCATCGGGATCTATTTCTGGCTTCGGCTGAAATCATTCTTAAAATGGGCATGGCCGTTCTTGTTCGCCGTTGCGGTGGCGCTGCCGCCGCTGGCGATGAGCGGGGCGCATCAGGGCGGGCGCGAAGTTACGCGGCTTGCCGCCGATCCGCAGTGGCGCAAAGCCAACTTGCGGCCCATCGCGCCGGCTAAGCGCGAGCAGATCGACGAGATTACCGAGGTCTATTTCCCCATCGCCTACGTGGCCATCATCGGGCTTGTGTTCGTGGCGCGCGGCGTGCGCACGTTGAGCGAACGCCGGCGCGGCACGTTCGCCGTCACTTATCCGAACCGGCAGGTGCGCGTGCCGAAGGGCATGAGCGTGCTGGAAGCGAGCCTGCGCTATAGGGTTCCGCACGCCAGCGTCTGCGGCGGCCGCGCCCGCTGCTCCACCTGCCGCGTGCGCGTGGTCAGCGATCGCTTTGCGCTCCCGCGCCCGTCCGGACGCGAGGCTTTCGTGCTGGCGCGCGTCGGCGCCAGCAGCGATCCGGCCATCCGGCTGGCCTGCCAGCTGCGGCCGCAGAGCGACGTATCGGTCATTCCGATTCTGCCGCCGCACATCGGCAGCGAATTCGTGCGCAACCGCCAGCGCATCAATGTCGGCGAGGAACGCTTCGTCGTGAGCATGTTCGTCGACATGCGCGGCTCGACCACGCTGTCGGAGATGCGGCTGCCGTACGACATCGTGTTCCTGATCAACCGCTTCGTCGATGCGGTCTCGCGCGGCATCAGCGAAGCGGGTGGCCAGCCCAATCAGTTCGTCGGCGATGGCGTGCTCGCGTTGTTCGGGCTCAAGACCGACCGCGCGACCGCCTGCAAACAGGCGCTGCGCGCCGCCGCGCTGGTTGCATCGAACGTCGCGCATTTGAACCACCAGTTCGCCACCGAGGTGCGCGATCCGGTTCAGTACGGCATCGGCATCAACGGCGGCGACGTCATCGTCGGCGACATCGGCTTCCGCGGCAATACCGTGTTCACCGCGCTCGGCGAACTCGGTCAACGTCGCGGCGCGGCTGCAGGATTTGAGCAAGACGCTCGACTGCAAGGTCGTCGTGTCGGAGGAGGTGTGCAAGGCCGCCGGCATTCCCGACGATGCGCTGGCGCGCACGCAGGTCGAGATCCGTGGGCAAACCCAGCCGATGACCGTGCGCACCGAGAAAGATCCGACGGTGCTGGCCAGCCTGCTGGCGCCGCAGAGCGCGCCGATCGACGAAGAAGAGCCGCTGGAGGCGGACTAGCTCAGGCGCACTTGGCGTGGCCGGAGACGCAGACCGGCGACATGGCGCAGTGCGCGCAACGGCCGGAGGGCAGCGTCTGCGGATTGAGCCGCGGCTCGGAGCCCAGCCAA
Source organism: uncultured Pseudomonadota bacterium (assembly GCA_963710705.1). Taxonomy (GTDB): domain Bacteria; phylum Pseudomonadota; class Alphaproteobacteria; order Rhizobiales; family Xanthobacteraceae; genus Pseudolabrys. Next base: position 472,858 of record CAVQBI010000002.1, on the reverse strand, counting down.
TAGAGGAAATTCGCCATCACGCAGTAACCGGTGGCGGCGAACCACACCATGGCGCCGCCGACGAAGATCGTGAATGCGGCGACCCACGGCGAATAGGTCAGGATCAGCAGCGAGGCGACGGTGATGTTGATGCCGACCGCGAGATAGATGCGGCGCTCGAGATACCAGCGGTCGGTCTGCAGGAAATAAAAGCGCGAGCCGCCGTCGCCCAGCATCGGCGTGAAGCCGATCAGCTTGAGCACGTTGCCGACCGGGCAGAAACCGGTGAAGGCGACGTTGATCGAGAACAGTCCGGTGGCGGTGACGCCCAGGATCCACAGCGGGCTTAGCGTCAGCGCCAGCGCCGTGCTGGAGAGCAGCACGAAGCCGGCAATCAGCCAGACCGTCCGCTCGATGTACCAGCGGTGCGTCGGAACGATATAAACGCCGGTGCGAAGCGCCATGTCTAAAGTATAGCGCCGCACGCGCGTGCCGCAAGCGGCCGGCCCGAACAGATTACCGTTGTGCGACAGTTTGGTTTTCGTGCGGAGTTTTGTGCTTGCGCGCCGCGAGCTGGTGAATCGGCGTCTTGTGATGGTCCGCGAGGGCCTTGGCGGGTTTGCCGGCCTTGACCGCGGCGATCGCCGCACGATGCTCGGATTTTTTTGCAGCGGCATTCGCGGCCGCGACAATATGCTCCGGCGGCGCGGGCGGCACCGCTTCTTTGCACGGTGCGTCGTGCGGCACCGACAGCTCGGCCCCGCTCGCGCTGGCGACGCGCCAGGTTTCCGCCGGCTTGCCGGTGACGGTCTTGACGTAGCCTTGCGTCTCCTCCGGCAGGCGGCCCTTCCCCTTGCTGGCAAGCCAATCCTGCACGCGCTTGGGTCCGGCATTGTAGGCGGCGGCGGCGAGGCCGAGATTGCCGAACTGCGCCAGCAATTTTTTCAAAAAGCGGGCGGACGCCGGAATTGCTTCGAGCGGATCGAACGGATTGTGCAAGCCTTCGCTGGCCGAGGTTTCCGGCATGAATTGCGCGATGCCTTCGGCGCCGGCCGAGCTCACCGCGCCCGGCTCGAAGCGGCTTTCCTGGAACAACAGGCGGATGAAAAACGGCACCGGCAGGTCGTTGCTCTGCGCCGCTTTGGCGAGCGTGTCGCAAACTTCCTCGCGCGTGCGATTCACCACCGGCTTGGCGACCGGCGGCAGCGGAATTCTCTCCGGCTCGAGCGTGGGGCGCAGGTCGGGCGCGGTGAGATCGCCGGGCACTTCCGTGACCGCGGAAATGGGCGCGTCCGCTTCCGAATCGTCGGCGATCCGATCTTCGCGGGCGTCGCCGTCGGTGGACGCCTCGCGCATCAGCACTTTCTTGTCGAAGTTCGGCGAGCCGGCGAATTTATCGATCGGCAGATCGAAGCCGGTCGTGCTGGAGAACGTCATCACGCATAGGCAAGCTGGCACGAAGAGCTGCCGCATTTCGTCGCATCCTCGAAACGTGCTGGCCCCCGGAGACGTGCGGCCGCTGGTGGGTGGGTAGGTCAAATCCCGTCGCTTCGGCATATGAAGTTAAAAACGGACGGATGTTTGTTAAGCGTGCGGCCGGATTTGGGGCGAATGCGCCGCGACTTCGCCGCAGTTCCGTTCGCGCGCGGCGCGGAACTTTAGATGTAGGAACTCCACCTTCGGTCCCGCGTTGGCCCGCGAGAGCACGCGCGAGCGGGGAGCGACCGCGCAATGGGACCGAATGATGTCGTTTTTAATCTACTTCTTCGTATTGCTGGTGAGCGCGGCCAGCGTGCTGTTTGGACTCGATCTCATGAACGCGCCGCTGCCGAATACGCCGAACGTGCCGATCGGGCGCAGCGTCCAAGCGGTGGCGCAGCCGCCGGTGTCGCCGCGGCAGAAGCGCGCAGCCGATGAGCGCGCGCTGACGCCGGTCTATCCGGCCGATCCAGGCAAGCCGAAAGTTCACGCGGAAGCAAAGCTGACGCCGCTTCCGGCGCCGCCGCCGCAAATCGATCAAACGCCGCAGCCCGCGCAGGCGAATGGAGCCCCGATCGTGGCCGCGCGACCGGCAACGCAGCCCGCATCGAACACCTGCGATCTGCGGGCCTGCGGCGCGGCCTATTACTCGTTCCGCGCCTCGGATTGCACCTATCAGCCGGCGGCCGGCCCGCGCCGCACCTGCACGGTCGCGCGTGGCGCGACGACCGCGTGGGCGCACGCACCGAAGCCGCAAGCGGCGGCGCGTCCGCTGCAGCTCACCCGCTCTGCACGCCAGGCCACAGACCAAGGCGAAATGAGCGAAGCGGAGCGCATCGTGCGGCGCATGACGCGCAACGAGAGCGGCGATATTCCCGTGCAGGATGCGTACGGCAACATCATCATCGTGCGTAAGGGCCATCGCGATTAACTTCCCGATTGGCCTCCGGTCGAAACGGCGCCGTTAACGGTGCGCCGTGCGCTTTCCGGGCTGGAATCAGGACATTTCGCGACGTTCGAACTGCGCGTGGCCGCCGCATGGCGCGGCGGGCGCCGAAGCGTGTATATTCCGGCGCGCAAAAGCCGGTTTCGTCCGCGTAGAACCAGCCGTCTTAATCGCGGTGTCGTTGAATGGCGTCTCGTTCCAGCCAGGCAGGTTCGTTCGTGTTCTACGCGTCGGTGGCGCTCATCACCGCCGGCAGCGTCGCGTTCGGCCTCGACTGGGTGAGCGCGCCGATGGCGCCGATGCCGGAAACCGAGGCCTCGGTGCAGGCCGCCAAGCTCGCTGCCAACGTGCCGCCGCCGGGCGCGTTCAGGCCGGCCGTGCAGGTGCGTTCGGTCTATCCGGCGCGGCCATTGCCGCCGGGCAGCGAGCCAAGCGCGACGGCGATGGCAGAGCCGCAGATCGCTGCGCCCGCCCCGGCCGCGCCCGTCGCCGCCGCGGCGCCGGCGCAGCCGAAATGCGACATCGCGGCCTGCAGCGCCGCTTATCATTCGTTCAGCGCGATCGATTGCACCTGGCAGCCGTTCGACGGTCCGCGCCGCTACTGCGACAAGGGCCAGCCGCCGCAGACGGAAGCCTCCGGTGTGCCGGGCGCCGGCTCGTCGAGCATCGTGGCGCCCGAGCCGGACGCTGCGCAATCGCCGCCGAATTGTCACGTCGAAGCGTGCCGGCAGGCCTATTTCACGTTCAATCCGGCCGACTGCACCTATCAGCCGTCGAACGGCCCGCGCAAAGCGTGCACGAAGTAAGCCGCCAATTCTAAGTCATGCGCGGGCTTGACCCGCGCATCCATGATGAGTGGCAGCGCCTCATGGATTGCCGGGTCAAGCCCGGCAATGACAACAGAAAGTTGGAGCTCAATAAATCACGACCGATCGAATGCTTTTGCCCTCGTGCATCAGATCGAAGGCGTCGTTGATCGCCTCAAGCGGCATGGTGTGGGTGATCAGGTCGTCGATGTTGATCTTCTTTTCCATGTACCAGTCGACGATCTTGGGCACGTCGGTGCGGCCGCGCACGCCGCCGAAGGCGGTGCCCTTCCAGACGCGACCGGTCACCAGTTGAAACGGCCGCGTCGCAATTTCCTGGCCTGAGGCCGCGACGCCGATGATGATGCTCTCGCCCCAGCCGCGATGGCAGCATTCGAGCGCCTGCCGCATAGTGGCGACATTGCCGATGCATTCGAACGAGAAATCGGCGCCGCCGCCGGTAAGATCGACGATCGCCTGCACCACCTTGTCAGGTCCCGAAGTATTTTGGCCGACCTCGTCCGGATTGATGAAATGCGTGAGGCCGAATTTCTCGGCGATGGCGCGGCGCGCCGGATTGAGATCGATGCCGACGATTTTGTCGGCGCCGACCATGCGCGCGCCCTGGATCACATTAAGCCCGATGCCGCCGAGGCCGAATACGACGACGTTGGCGCCGGGCCAGACTTTCGCGGTGTTGATGACGGCGCCGATGCCGGTGGTGACGCCGCAGCCGATGTAACAAATTTTGTCGAAGGGCGCGTCCTCGCGCACTTTTGCGAGCGCAATTTCCGGCAGCACGGTGAAGTTCGCAAAGGTCGAACAGCCCATGTAGTGGAACACGGCATCGCCGTCGCAGCGGAAGCGCGACGTGCCATCCGGCATCAGGCCCTTGCCTTGCGTGGCGCGGATGGCGGTGCAGAGGTTCGAGCGGCGTGACAGGCAGGTTTTGCACTGCCGGCATTCCGGCGTGTAGAGCGGGATGACGTGGTCGCCGACTTTCAGCGTGGTGACGCCGGCGCCCACCTCGCGCACGATGCCGGCGCCTTCGTGGCCGAGGATCGCCGGGAAGATGCCCTCAGGGTCGGCGCCCGACAGCGTGTAGGCGTCGGTGTGGCAGATGCCGGTGGCCTTGATCTCGACCAGCACCTCGCCGGGTTTCGGCCCTTCGATGTCGATGGTCTCGACGCTGAGCGATCCACCCGCCTTCCAGGCGACGGCTGCGCGGGTCTGCATGCACTGCTCCTTATTGGTCCGATCGCGCCATCTTCACACAAAAAAAGGGGCCGGCGCGAGGCCGGCCCCATCGCGTGTCGATTGCACCGTCAGTCGTCATATTCCATCGAGATGTCCTGTCCGGTGTAGTCCGGCATGAAGGCCGCCGACACCAGGCTCACCACGGCACACGCGCCGATATAGATCGCGATGGCGTAGCCGGAGTGATAGGCGGCAAACAGCGCGGTTGCGATCAGGGGCGCCGGACCACCGGCGATGATCGAGGCGAGCTGATAACCGAGCGACGCGCCGCTGTAGCGCAAGCGCGGCGTGAAGGCTTCCGCGATCAGCGCGGCCTGCGGGCCGTACTGCATGTCATGCGGGATCAGCGACAGGACGATGGCGATGAACACGGCGGACGGGATCGCGGTGTCCACCATGCCGAAATAGAGGAAGCCGAACAGGCCGGTCACCGCCGCGCCGATCAGGTACATCTTTTTGCGCCCGATGCGGTCGGAGATGTGGCCCGACAGCGGAATGGTGATGAACGACACGCAGGAGCCGACCAGCACCGCCACGAGAATTAGGTCGCGCGACATGTGCAGCGTGCCGGTCGCATAGGCGAAGATGAACGCGGTGAAGATATAGAACGGCGCCTGTTCCGCCATGCGCAGGCAAGCCGAAAGGATGATCTCCTTCGGCTGCTTCTTGATCACTTCGAGGATCGGCGCCCGCTCGATACGGTTCTTGTCGAGCAGGCGCTGGAACACCGGCGTCTCCAGAATGCCGAGCCGGATCCACAGGCCGATGCCGACGAGAATGATCGACAGCGCGAACGGGATGCGCCAGCCCCAGGTCAGGAATTGATCGCCGGACCATGAGCTGAAAGCGAGGATCGCGAGATTCGACAGGAACAAGCCGCACGGCACGCCGAATTGCGGCCATGACGCCACCAGCCCGCGCTGGCCGTGCGTGCGCGATCATTCCATGGCGAGCAGCACCGAGCCGCCCCATTCGCCGCCGACGCCGATGCCTTGCAGCATGCGCAGGACGGTGAGGATGACCGCGCCCCAGATGCCGATCGACTCGTATGTCGGCACAAAGGCGATCAGGAACGTGGCGATGCCCATGCATAGAAGCGTCGCGATCAACGTCGCCTTGCGGCCGATGCGGTCGCCGTAGTGGCCGAAGATCGCCGCGCCGATCGGGCGGCCGACGAAGCCGATGAAGTAGGTGCCGAAGGCGGCGAGCGTCGCCGTCAGCGGGTCTTGGTTGGGGAAGTAAAACTTGCCGAAGACGAGGCCGGCGGCGGTGCCGTAGATGAAGAAGTCATACCATTCGATGGTGGTGCCGATGGTGGCGGCAACGACGGCTTTGCGGAGTTGTGCGCTGTGATCGGAGTCCGGAATTGTCCCATACGTGGCTGCAGTCATTGCAGACCTCCCTGCGTTTCCTTCGCCCCGGAGCGGGTGCTTTGCCCGCTCGTTCTCGATGTGTGAATTTTGCGCGCGGCTGCCAAATGGGGCAATCCCACTGGGCGTAAAATTGCGGAAGGCACGCAAAAGTTCCGGCGGCGGGTGGCCGCGCGTCAAGACAGCGGCGCCGTCGCTTTCGATGAACGCGGTGTGACGGCGCTCTCTTGCGCCGCATCAATAATCTTGAGCAATGCCCAAAGCGCTTCGGGGACGCCTTGCTTCGATTGCGCCGAAAGCACGAGCGGCGTTTTCTTCGCCGCCTTCTTCAGTTTGGCGCTCTGCGTCTTGATTAGCTTGGGAGTCATCGCGTCGGCTTTGGAGAGCGCGACGATCTCTGGCTTGTCGGCAAGGCCCTGGCCGTAGGCTTCCAGCTCGCCGCGCACGACGCGATAGGCTTCGCCCGGGTCTTCGCTGGTGCCGTCGACGAGGTGCAACAGCACGTTGCAGCGCTCGGTGTGGCCGAGGAAGCGGTCGCCGAGGCCGATGCCTTCGTGCGCGCCTTCGATCAGCCCCGGCAGGTCGGCCAGTACGAATTCGCGCTCGTCGACGCGCACGACGCCGAGCTGCGGATGCAGCGTGGTGAAGGGGTAGTCGGCGATCTTCGGCTTGGCCGCGCTGACTGCGGCGAGGAATGTGGACTTGCCGGCATTGGGCAGTCCGATCAGGCCGGCATCGGCGATCAGCTTCAGGCGCAGGCGGATGGTGCGTTCTTCCGCCGGCTGGCCGGGGTTGGCGTGGCGCGGCGCGCGATTGGTCGACGACTTGAAGTGCGTGTTGCCGAAGCCGCCATTGCCGCCGGTTAGGATGGTGACGCGCTGGCCGACCTCGGTGAGATCGGCGAGCAATGTCTCGCCGTCCTCCTCGTAGACCTGCGTGCCGACGGGGACTTTCAGCACGACGTCCTTGCCGTTGGCGCCGTGGCGGTCCTTGCCCATGCCGTTGCCGCCGCCCTGCGCCTTGAAGTGCTGCTGGTAGCGGTAGTCGATCAATGTGTTGAGGCCGTTGACGGCTTGCACCACGACGTCGCCGCCCTTGCCGCCGTCACCGCCGTTGGGTCCGCCGAACTCGATGAACTTCTCGCGCCGGAACGACACGCAGCCGTTGCCGCCCGCGCCGGACTGGATATAGACCTTGGCCTCGTCGAGGAATTTCATGGCCGCGATATAGACTATCGCGGCGCGTTTCGCACCTAGCGCGCTGGCAGGAAATGGGTGGTGCCGTCCTGCTTGATGCGCTCCAGCAGGTCCACTTCCCATGACAAATAGGCGTTCATCGCGGCCTCGTTGTCGTTCGGCCGCTCGTAGGGCTTGAGCCAGACGTCGAGCGGCTCGTCGGCCATCTTTTCGGCCGTGGAGAGTGGGAAGCCGGCGGCGGTCCAGGCGGCGTTGCCGCCTTTAAGCCAATGCACCGGGGCCTTGGTGAGGGCGCGGGCTTCCGCGACAGCGAGGCCGGCGAGGGTGCCGTCCTCGGAGGTGAGGATGATCGCGCTGCGCGGCGGGATCTTGGGCATCGCCTTGTCGAGGCGGCCGCGGATGGCAAACCAGGCGCCGGGGATATGGCCGCGCCGGTAATGCGGGCTGGTGGAGAGATCGATTACCGAGACGTTGTCGATCTCGAGAACCTTCGACGGGTCGATCGCGGCGTCGGCGGGGATTGAGCCAAGTATCGTTGGCGCCGGCTCGCCAGTCTCGTTGCCGGCCTCCGGCAGCACAAAGACATCTTTCCAGCCCATTTGCTTGAGCCAGGAGGCGGTCATCAGCGCGCGCGCTGCCTTGTCGTCGCAGCAGACGATGCGTGCGCCCAGGACGCCGACATAAGTATCGGTCGCCTGCACCAGCTGCCCGCCGGGGGCGGAGATCGCGCCGGGCAGATGGCCGGCTTTATACTCGGCCGGGTCGCGCACGTCGAAGAGGTAAGTGGTGCGCGTGTCGTCCTGACGCCATTGTTCGAGCGTGGCGCGGTCGATGCGAGTGACGCCGTATTTGCGCGCGACCTTCTCGGCCGCCTCCTTGGCCCAGGCGAGGCCCGCGCCCGACACGTTCGGCGCGCGATCGGCTTTGCCGGTGGCGCAGGTGAAGCCGGCGAGATGCCAGCCCATGGTGCCGTTGCGCAGCGCCACCACTTTGTTCGGCACGCCGGCATTGATCAGCGACTGCGCGCCGATGATGCTGCGGGTGCGGCCGGCGCAATTGACGACGATGGTGGTATCGGGCGAAGGCGCGATGTCGTGCACGCGCAGCAGCAGCTCGGCGCCCGGCACGTTGATGCCGGACGGGATCGAGATGCGCGAATATTCGTCGAACGGGCGGCTATCGAGCACCACCATCTTGCTGCCACTCTTCATCAGCGCATCGAGCTCGGCCGCGCTGACGCTCGGAGTGCCGCTGTCGTGCTCGACGAATTCGCCGAAGGCTTTGCTCGGCACGTGCACGCCGGAGAACGTAACAAAGCCGGCTTTCTCCCAGCCCGCCACGCCGCCATCGAGATATGAGATGTCGCTGTAGCCGGCGCGCGCCAGAACGTCGGCGCGCGCGGCGAGACCGTCATTGTCGTCGCACAGCACGATACGCGTGGCCTTGCGCGGCACCAGCCGGGCAAGACGCAGCTCCAGTCGGCTGAGCGGCACGTTGCGCGCCCACAGCAGATGATTTTGCGAGAACGTCAGCTCCTCGCGCACGTCGATGAGCGCGAACTCGCCGCCGTCGTCTAGCATGGCTTTGACGGCGGCGGCGCTCACGAGTTTGGCGGCCGAAACACCGGCGCGCAGGTTCATGATGCCGTCATGCGCATCGTGGCGACTTCGCCGGTCTTCAAGTCAATCTTGATGCGGTCGATCTTGTCGAGGTTGGTGCCGGTGACGCGGACAAAACGGGCATTATCCGGATAGTCGATCGAATGAATGGCGCCATCCTGGTAGATGCCAGCCTTGCCCGGCGTGAGCCGATATTTCTTGAGCGGCTTGACCTTGGCGTGCGCGGGATCGCTGCCGTCGTCCTCACGCTCCCATTCGATCATGTCGGTATATTTGGTGGCCTGGCCGTAGATCGCCCACGACTTGCCGTGGTCGTGCGGCGGTGAGACCCGCGCCTTGCCCATGATGTGGGTGAGCACCTGGAAGCCGAGCTTGGGATCTTCGTAAAGAACCTTGATGCCGGCCGGCTGATCGTCGCCGCAATATTTGTCGACGAAGTCCTGGTTCTTGAGCAGGCGCTCGAGATTTTGCAGGACCTGCTGGCGGCCGGACGGGCCAGGATCGCGCGAAAGCGTCGTGCGGCAATCGGCGATGAATGTGTCGAGATCGTAGGCCATGGCGTCCTCCCTAGACGTGGGCCGCGGCAAAAACCGCCGTCCTTTTGGGGAAAAATAGCATGAAATTCTCCCGGGAATAAACCCGGGGCTTTGCCGATCCAGTCCTCGAACGCGGCAACCGCAGGGAGACTGGCCATGAGCGATCACGACGACAATCCGAGCCGGCGCAAAGTGCTGGAATGCATGACTTGGGCGGGCACCGGCGTGCTTTGGACGGTGGCCGGCGGCGTGCCGACCTCGCTCGGCATCATCGACGGTGCGCTTGCCGCCGAGCCGGCGGGCTTCACCTTCCTGCAGATCAGCGACAGCCACATGGGCTTCAACAAACCCGAGAACCCCAACACGCCGGGCACGCTGCAGGAAGCGATCGACCACGTGAAGGCGTTGCCGGCCAAGCCCGCCTTCATGATCCACACCGGCGACATCTCGCATCTGTCGAAGCCGGCGCAATTCGACGACGCCGAAAAAATCATCTCGCAGGCGCGGCTCGACGTGCATTACGTGCCGGGCGAGCACGATCTGGTCGACCCGGAAGCCGGCAAGCTTTATCGCGAGCGCTACGGCCGCGGCACCAAGGGCGCCGGCTGGTACTCGTTCGATGCCAACGGCGTGCATTTCATTGGCCTGGTGAACGTCGTGGACCTGAAAGCCGGCGGCCTCGGTAATCTCGGCGCCGAGCAGCTCGAATGGCTCGAGGACGATGTCAAAGGCCGCTCGGCCTCGCAGCCGATCGTGGTGTTCGCGCATATCCCGCTGTGGACCGTCTATCCGCAGTGGGGCTGGGGCACCGACGACGGCGCCAATGCGCTCGCCTATCTCAAGCGCTTCGGCTCTGTCACGGTGCTCAACGGCCACATCCATCAGGTGATGCAGAAGGTCGAGGGCAACGTCACCTTCCACACCGCGCGCTCGACCGCCTTCCCGCAGCCGGCGCCCGGCACGGCGCCGTCGCCCGGCCCGATGAAGGTGCCGGCCGATCAGCTCGAAAAGATGCTCGGCATTGCCAGCGTCACTTTCAAGCAAAACGAGCAGCGGCTCGCCATCATCGACACGCCGCTCAAGAGCTCATGACATCCCGCAACACGAACAACGGTAAGCACCATGACCGGACTGATTGCGCGGTTGGCGCTGGCCGCCACCATTATCACCGCCCTGGCGGGAGCGCCGGCGAAGGCGGCCGATACCGCAGTGAAGATCGCAAACTTCACGTTCGACCCGCCACAGATCACGGTGAAGGCCGGCACGACGGTGGTGTGGACCAACGACGACGACATCCCGCATACAGTGACTTCGACCACGCAGGTCTTCAAATCGGCGGCACTCGACACCAACGATAAATTCTCGTTCAAATTCGCGACACCGGGCACCTACAAGTACTTTTGCGCCTTGCATCCGCACATGACCGGGACAATCGTTGTGGAGGCGGCGACGGGTGATAATGCGCCGAAATGAGGATTCGGATCGCAGGATGGCGTTCGCAGGAAGTGAGGGTGGCGGCGACAAGGCGCAAAGGTTTCGCGCCGCGGCGCTGCCGTACCTCAACGACGTCTATACGCTGGCGCGTTACCTCCTGCGCAATCCGGCCGATGCCGAGGATGCCGCGCAGGAATGCTATCTGCGCGCCTTGCGCCACTTCGAAACCTTCCGCGGCGGGCCGATCAAGCCGTGGCTGCTGGCGATCCTGCGCAATGTCTGCCGCGCCGAATACGCGCGGCGCGGCGTCGCCGCCCTGCAGAGCGAAAGCCTCGACGCTGCGGAAGAATGCGCGGATGGACTGTGGAGCGAAGCCGATGCTTCGCCAGAATCAAACACGCTTGCCCGCCTCGACGGTGAGACCGTACGGCGGCTGATCGCACAATTGCCCGACCAGTTCCGCGAAGCGATCGTGCTGCGCGAGATCAACGAGTTGAGCTATCGCGAGATCGCCGATGTCATCGGCGCGCCGGTCGGCACGGTGATGTCGCGGCTGGCGCGCGGGCGGACGCTGCTGCGCGCGGCCTGGATTGCTGAGGAGAAGGAGCCATGACCTGCGACGAGGCTGCAATTCTCGTGCATGCGCTGATCGACGGCGAACTCGATGCCTCGCACGCGCGCGAGGTCGAGACGCATGCGGCCTCCTGCGCGCGTTGCGCCACCGAACTGGCCGCCGCACGCGAGCTGCAGCGCGCGCTGCGCGGCAACGATCTCAGCTACACGGCGCCGCCCTCGCTGCGCGGCAGCATCGATCGCGCCGTGCCGTCGCCGGCGGCCACCAGCCGGCGCGCGCTCTTGAAAGGTTTTGCGCTGGGCAGCGCCGTGTCGGCAGCCGCGGCGGTGGGCGTCGGCTTCGTCGTCATCGGCGGCGGTCGCGACAGCCGCATTCTCGGCGAGGCGGTGTCGGCGCATCTGCGCTCGCTGCAGGCCGACCACCTAACCGACGTGCTGTCGAGCGACCAGCACACGGTGAAGCCGTGGTTCAACGGCCGCATCGATCTGGCGCCGCCGGTGATCGATCTGACTGCGCAAGGCTTCACGTTGATCGGCGGCCGGCTCGACTTCATCGACGGCAAGCCGGTGGCGGCGATCGTCTATCGCCGCCGCGTGCATGTCATCAATCTGTTCGTGATGCAGGGCATGGGCGCATCGTTCACCGCGCCCAAGCTTCAGGTCATCCAGGGCTTTAATATCCTGCGCTGGACCGACCAAGGCCTGAACCTGATGGCCGTCAGCGACCTAGCGCAGGACGAGCTGGAGGAATTCCAAGCCAAGTTCGAAGACGTCGCCAAGGCGGCGCGGGCGAGCTAGCCTTGTGTCCCGGGCGCAGCGCAACGTGAAACGGTGCGCTGCAGACCCGGGACCCCGGTGCACTTGAAAAAGACACGAGTCCTCAATTCACCTTCTTCATCCGACCCCAGCCCTTGATCGCCGACCAGATGCCGCGCTCGAGCCGGAAGCGGTCGATCGGCGCCGACGATTTGATCGAGCTGATGCGGTAGAGCCCGACGCCGGTCCACTGGAATCCGCACTTCTCCAGCACCCGGCGCGAGGCCGGGTTGGTGACGCGGGCGCCGGCCTGCAGCGCCGTGTGCGCGAGATCGGTGAAGGCGTAGTCGATCACCGCATGCAGCGCTTCGGTGGCGTAGCCGTTGCCCCAATAGGGTACGCCCAGCCAATAGCCGAGCTCCGCCGCCGGCTCCTGCGGCACGATCCCGCAAGCGCCGATCACCGTCTTGTCGCGCAGCGTGATGAGGAACACCGCTTCGCCGCCGTCCGTGTTCGCGCCTTTAATGAAACTCTCGGCATCCGACATCTTGTACGGATGCGGAATGCGCGCCGTGTTTTCGGCGATGCGGCGGTCGTTGGCGAGCGTCGCTACCGTTTTAGCGTCCTCGAGGCGCGGGGCGCGCAGCGCAAGCCGCTTGGTCTCGAGGACGGGAATACTGCGCTCGCGGAATTGTCCTCTCGGTCGTTCTTCGCAGAGTGTCATGGCTCGGGCTCCAGGTTGCGCAGCAAAAGCGCTGCAAAAGCGAAGAGGGGGAGCCGGTCACCCGTCTCCCCCTCTCGGAAGCCCTTAACGAGCCCCGCCGGTTTGACTGGATGACCGGCGGACCTCGAATTTGTCCACCGTCTTACTCGGCCGCAGCCTCCGTCATCGGAACTACCGACACGAATTTGCGGCCTTTGGTTTTCGTAGCAAACTGAACCTTTCCATCGACGAGTGCGAACAGGCTGTGATCCTTGGCGAGACCCACATTGCGGCCGGCATGCCATTTGGTGCCGCGCTGGCGCGCAATGATATTGCCGGCGAGCACGATCTCGCCGCCCGCCGACTTCAAACCGAGTTGGCGGCCCGCCGAGTCGCGGCCGTTTCGCGAAGATCCGCCTGCTTTTTTATGTGCCATCGTGGTCTCTCGAATTCTCTGAATGTGTACACCGATTCCGTGAAGGAATCATCTCACTTCTTTTTGCTCTTTGTGGCCGGCTTTTTAGCGGCCGGCTTCTTCGGCTTTGCGGCCGGCTTTGCCTCCGCCGCGGGCGCCGCCGCGGCTGCCGCCTTCGGCTTTGTCTCGCGCTTGGGCCGGGGTTTGGCCTCCTTCGAGGGCTTGGCCCCGCCGGTCAGGATCTCGGTGATGCGGATCACCGAGAATTCATGCCGGTACCCGCGCTTGCGGCGCGAATTCTTGCGCCGGCGCTTCTTGAAGGCGATCACCTTGTCGCCGCGCTCGTGCTGGAGCACTTCGCCGGCGACGGTGGCGCCTGCAACCGTCGGCAGGCCGAGCTCGGGCTTGTCGCCGCCAAGGACGAGCACTTCGCCGAACTCGACGACCTCACCCGGCTCGCCCTTCACGCGGTCGATCCGGATTACGTCTTCCGGGGCAACACGGTACTGTTTGCCGCCGGCTTTAATGACTGCGAACATCGTTCTTCCCTCGTGTGTTCGATCCCGGTGCTCGGACGGGTCCGGACCGGCTTCTTTCAGTCGGTTTTTCGTGTGTTTTGAAGGGCTTAAATCGCCCTGACAAAAACACGCGGGCCATTAGGCCCGCGACGGCCATGCTTATGGCGGGGAAGGCCCTGGCCTGTCAAGAAAAGCCGCCAAAGTGGCAGATAGCGTTAATGCACCGCCGGTCAAGTCTCGGTCTTGGCGGCCTCGGCCGCGCCAGCCCAGCCCGCCTCGCCCTCCTGGCCCGATTGCGCCAGCCGGTAGCCAACGCCGAGTTCCGTCACCAGGATGCGCGGTGAATCCGGACGCGGCTCGATCTTCTGGCGCAGCTTGCGCACAAAGATACGTAGGTAGTGTGTATCGTGCACGTGGGTCGAGCCCCACACTTCTTTCAGCAGATGCTGGTGCGTGACGACATTGCCGGCATGCTGCGCCAGCACCTGCAGCAGGCGGTATTCCTTCGGCGTCAACGTCAGCCGGGTGCCATTGAGCATGACCGCGCGGGCGGATAGATCGATGGTGAGCGGCCCGGCCTTCACGATCGGCTCGCCGGTGACGGCGCGCATTTGCCGTCTGAGCGCCACCCGCACGCGCGCCATCAGTTCGGCCATGCCGAACGGCTTGACGACATAGTCGTCGGCGCCGGCTTCCAGCAGCCGCACTTTTTCGCCTTCGCTCGAGCGCACCGACAGCACGATGATCGGCATGCTCGACCAGGAGCGGATGCGCTCGACCACTTCCGAGCCGTCCATGTCGGGCAGCCCGAGATCGACGATGGCGATATCGATCGGCCGCAGCGTCGCGGTGCGGATCGCTTCCGCGCCGGTACCGGCTTCGTGCACCGCGAAGCCGTTGAGCTCGAAACCTGTGCGCAGGAAGCGCCGGATTTGAATTTCGTCGTCGACGACGAGGACGATGGGGGCGGGTTCACTCATCACTGTCGGTTTCCAGTTGGGGGACGGCGTCTTGCGTCACCGGAAGTTCGATCGCCACTGTCGAGCCTTGACCGGGTCCAGCGCTGGCGGCGGTGACCTTGCCGCCATTGGCGCCGACGAAGGCGCTGGCGATCCACAGGCCGAGGCCGGACCCGCTGGTGGTCGCGGCATGGCGCTCGCCCCGCGCGAAGCGTTCCCAGATCCGCGATTGTTCGGCCGGCGTCATGCCGGCGCCTTCGTCGGCGATGCTGATGACGAGTTGGCCGCTGGGGGCGCGTGCGGACACGGTGATGCGCGATTTGGGTACGGAGTATTTCACCGCGTTGTCGAACACTTGCACCAGCGCCTGCTGCACCAGTACGGAATCGACGCGCACCAGCGGCAGGTTAGCCGCGAGATCGAGCGCCAGGCGGCGCTCGCTCAGCCGGTGGCGGCAGCGTTCGATCGCCGAATTGATGATGTCTTCCGGGTCGGCCCATTCGACACGCGGCTTGATGCCGTCGCTGCTGATGCGGGTGGCATCGAGCAGGTTCTGGATATCGTTGTTGAGCCGCTCGGCTTCGTCGCGCACATCGTTGGCGAGCGCCTTGAGCTTCTTTTCGCCGGCAACCGCGGGCGCCGCGCTCAACACCGTCGCGGCGCCGAGGATCGAGGCGAGCGGCGTGCGCAGTTCGTGGCTGACCGAGCCGATGAGCGCTTCGCGCAGCTGATCGGTCTGCGAGCGCATGCGCGCCTCGCTGATGGCGTGCGCGACCCCGAGCCGTTCCAGCGTGGCGGTGGCGTCGGACAGCACGGTATCGACGCGGCTGCGCAGCGCGTCGGAGCGCTCTTGCGACTCGCGTCCGAAGTTGATCGCGATCACGCCGAATTCGAGATTCTTGGGCGAGACCGCGCGCACCAGCCAGACCTCGCCGTTGTCGGCGGTCACCGTCGCGCCGTTGGCGGGATCGCGGCGTCCTGACGCTGCCTCGACCACCTCGACGAGAACCGGCGGCGGTACCGTGAGCCCGGCGTGGCGTCCGCCGCTGCTGGCTGCTTCGCGCGCGCCGGCAATCAGCGCGACGCTGCGCTGCATGACATTGGCGAGATGGTCCTCGATCGCGGCGTGAATATCGGAGACGTCGAAGGCAACCGCCAGCCGCCGCGAAAACGCATAAAGATCGCGCATGTCGATCTCGCGCTGGCGCGCCAGCTCCAATTGCCATTTCAGGCGGGTGGCGAGCTGGCTGACGACGACGGCGACGGCCAAAAAAAGGACCAGGTTGAGGACTTCCTGCGGGTCGCGGATGCGGAAGCTGTAGACTGGCGGGTAGAAGAAGAAGGCGGATGCGGCGACCCCGCCGATGGCGGCAACGATCGCCGCGACGACGCCCCAGCGTGTGGCCGCGATCAGCACCGGAATGAGATAGAGCACCGAGCCGTGCTCGAGTTCGACCTGATCGACGGCCGAATAGACCACCAAGGTGACGGCGCCGACGAGGCCGAGCGTCAGCAAAATGGCGCGCAATTCGTTGCGCAGACGGTGAGATTTCAGGCGATTCAGCATCGGAGAGGCGGCCTGCTGCCTGGGGTTCTGAACGGCCGACAATATATAACGGTGGGCGACCCTTGTCTGGCTCGCCCCGCTTGGCTAGATAACCGCCTCCAATCGGGCTTTTTCAGGTTCTTTTGGGCGCCGGAGAGGTGGCAGAGCGGTTGAATGCACCGCACTCGAAATGCGGCATACGGGTAACCGTATCGGGGGTTCGAATCCCTCCCTCTCCGCCAACAGGCACTGAGTAAGTCGCCTCACGGCCGGTCGGCTTCCGACATTTCGGTGGCCGCGAGTTATAGGCCGCTCAGCGAGCGATCACGCGCGCTGCTCGAGCATGCGCAAGGCCGCCTCGATCGGGATATGCGCCCACGATAACCGGTTGGCCAGCTCGCCTTCGATTTCGCAGAACGTCTTCTCGAGCAGAAACAAGCCGAGCAGGTTTTGTATTTGCGCCTCGTCAGCCGGCAGCAGCTCCGCGGTCCCAATCGTTTCGCGATAGCTCTCCAAAAAGACCGCCGCCAGCTTGTCGCTCCAGGCGCGGACGCGCGGTGCCAGTGCAGCACGATCCTCAGCGCCGAGATTTGGCGCGCGATCGAACGCCGCGCTGGCCGCATAGTCGATCGAGCGCAGGAAGTTGGCGACATCCCGCGCCGGGGGTTCCTTCGTCCGCCGATCGGCGAGCGGCAGGCGCGGCTCGCCCTCGAAATCGAAGATATAGGCGTCATCCTTTGCGATCAGGACCTGGCCGAGATGCAAGTCGCCGTGTAGGCGGATCTTCATGCCTTGGTAGACCGCGTTGCGCCCCTCCTCGATGCGCCGCGCGATGCGGTCCCGGTGCGCGAGCAGGCGCCGCGCGATGCCGGACGCCGGCTCGCTCAGGTTCGTTAAGTTGCGCTCGAGCAGTGCGAAGACGCTGTGCGCGCGCGCGAGCGATGCACCGGACCAGCGCGCGGCGTCGGCTGGAGAAATTGGTTCGGGAGCGAAATCGGGCAAATCCGGGCGGCTCGCTAAAGCCAGATGCAGTTCGGCGGTGCGCCGTCCGATCTGCCGCATGCGTTGCAGCATCGAGGCCGTTTCGAGATGCTCGGCCACGGTTTCCTCGGTCAATAGACGATGCTCGTCGATGAAACGGTCGAACGCGGCGGCGGTGATGCTCCACGCGTCACCCTGGTTCTCGATGAAGGCATGCACGACCGCCAGCGCCGTGCGCGTATCACCGTCCGCAAGTTCGAGCGTCCCGAGCAGCGCGGGCGCATTGGGGAAATGCGCGACGTCGACCAGAAAGCGTCCAATCTCGATTTCCGGATGAACACCGGGGCTGACGCAGCGCAGGACTTTCACGATATATTTTGCGTCCGCGACGACGCTTGAGTTGGCCTGCTCGCGCTCGATCGCGGTGACGGTCTTGATTTCGGGCGCAGGCGTCGCGGCGAGCGCCGTCGTCGGCCGGAATTCGAGCGCTTTTCCGTCCTTGCCTACCGTATCTCCGGCGCGGATTTTCGCCAGCAGCGCCGCAATGAATTCGGGTTCGGCACTGGCATCGAGCAGCGTGCCCTCACGCGGGCCGCGTCGCACGGCCGACAGCAGGCTGGCCGGGCCTTTGTCGATGGCGGTGTAGCGCGTCCAGCGGACGGTCAGCGGCAGGAAATAGCGGACCGTTCCGTGCGCGCCGGTTGCGTCCACGACGACGGCGGCGAAGCGGTCATTGCCGTGCTCTATCGGCACGGCGGCCGCGACTTTCGTAGCGATCGAGCGCGATGTCTTGTCGGCGAACCAGCGGCAGCCCGGCATGAAGACCGGCAAGACGTCATGCTCGAACATGCGCTGCGTAAAGCCCGACAGCGGCGAATTCCAGCCGTCGCCCAGCACCAGCGTCGTAATTTCGCGCGGCAGGATCTTTTCGGGCTCGCTTTCGGCTTCCTGCTCGAGCAGGAACCAGAAGAAGCCATAGGGTGGTAGCGTGACCAAATACGGCAATTCGCCGATGCGGGGAAAGCGCGTGCGGCCGAGCATTTCGCGCGGGATGCGGCCTTTCCATGGGCTCATGTCGAGCTCGACCGCCTGCGCCGAGCGCGACATATTGGCGACGCAGAGGATCGCCTCGTCGCCAAGCTGGCGCACATAGGCGAGCACGGCGCGGTTGGCGGGACGGATGAAGGAGAGCGTGCCGCGGCCGAATACTTTGGTCGATTTGCGCACGCCGATCAACCGCTTGGTCCAGCTCAACAGCGAGGACAGCGAACGCGACTGCGCTTCGACGTTGACGGCGGAATAGCCGTAAACGGGATCCATGATCGGCGGCAGGTAAAGCGCCGCGGGATCGGCGCGCGAGAAGCCGCCGTTGCGGTCGGGCGTCCATTGCATCGGCGTACGCACGCCGTTGCGGTCGCCGAGATAGATATTGTCGCCCATGCCGATCTCGTCGCCGTAATAGATGATCGGCGTGCCGGGCATCGACATCAGGATAGAGTTCATCAGCTCGATCTTGCGCCGGTCATTGTCCATCAGCGGCGCCAGCCGCCGGCGGATGCCGAGATTGACGCGCGCGCGCGGATCGGCGGCGTAGGTGGACCACAGATAGTCGCGCTCGGCGTCGGTCACCATTTCCAGCGTCAGCTCGTCGTGATTGCGCAGGAACATGGCCCACTGGCAGTTTTCTGGGATTTCCGGCGTCTGCCGCATGATGTCGGTGATGGGGAATCGGTCCTCCTGCGCGATCGCCATGTAGATGCGCGGCATCAGCGGGAAGTGAAAGGCCATGTGGCATTCGTCGCCGCTGCCGAAATAGGCCTGCACGTCCTCCGGCCATTGGTTGGCTTCCGCCAGTAGCACCTTGTTGGGTGCGTATTCGTCGAGCGCCGCGCGCAGGCGCTTGAGCACGGCATGCGTCTCCGGCAGGTTCTCGTTGCTGGTGCCCTCGCGCTCGCAGAGGTAGGGCACGGCATCGAGGCGGAAGCCGTCGACGCCGGCGTCGAGCCAGCGCTTCATCACCTGCAGCACCGCGCTGACCACGCGCGGATTGTCGAAATTCAGGTCGGGCTGGAACGAGAAGAAGCGGTGCCAGTAATAGGCAGCGGCTTCGGCATCCCAGGTCCAGTTCGCCGATTTGACGTCGGCGAAGAAGACGCGGGTGCCGGCATATTTCTTGTCGCTGTCGCTCCAGACGTACCAGTCGCGCGCGCTCGAGTCGGGCGGACTGCGCCTGGCGCGCTTGAACCAGGGATGCTGGTCGGAGGTGTGATTGAGGACCAGCTCGGTAATCACCCGCAGGCCGCGGCGCTTGGCTTCCTGCATGAAACGGCGGAAGTCGCGCATGGTGCCGAAGGCGGGATTGATGTCGCCGTAGTCGGAAATGTCATAGCCGTCGTCGCGGCCGGGGCTCGGATAAAATGGCAGCAGCCACAGCGCGGTGACGCCAAGATCGCGCAGGTAATCGAGCCGCTCGCAGAGCCCGGCGAAGTCGCCGACGCCGTCGCCGTTTGAGTCCTGGAACGCCTTGACGTGCAGTTGATAGACGATGGCGTCCTTGAACCAGAGGCCATCATCGATCTTCTGCGTAGTGTCGGTGTCGAGAGTGGGGGCGATATTCATGGCGCTGTTTGTGCAGGAGTTCCAAGCGAGACAGCGCGCCGAAAGTTCCATGCCAAAAACGGCTGTCGAATTCGGCGGGTCACTAACCCGGTAGCGGCAAAATGCGACAGAGTTGAGGGTATCGGATGATACGCGACAACGGAGCCCCGTAGTCGGTTACCGCCCGCGCGTTGGGCGATCAGGCCGCCGGCGCCTGTTCGACCGACAGGACGCGGATGATGTCTTGCTGCATCTTGCCGCGGTCCATATTCGCATCGGGACGCGCTTCATAGGCGATGCGCGCCGGCCGGTGGAAAACCAGCACACGGTCGCCGATCTCCATCGCCTCATTGATTTGATGCGTGATGAAGACCGCGGTCTTCTGGCTCTGCCGCACCAGCCGCACGAATTCGGCGCGCAGGTCGCGCGCGGTCATTTCGTCGAGCGAGGAGAACGGCTCGTCGCACAGCAAGATTTCCGGATCGACCGCGAAGGCGCGCGCGATCGATACACGCTGGCGCATGCCGCCCGACAGCGCATGCGGATAATCGTTTTCATGGCCCGTGAGGCCGAGACGCTTGAGCCAGGCGCGCGCGGTCTCCTCCGCCTGCTTCGGCTCGCGATCGAGGATCTGCAGGCCGAGCCGCACATTGTCGAGCGCCGAGCGCCACGGCATCAGCCGGTCGCCCTGGAACACGATGCCGATCTTGCCGCGGAAGAAGTCGAACTCGCGGAACGGATTGTGGCCGATCACCTGCGCCTGCCCGGACGTCGGCTCGGTCAGCCCCGCGACGATGTTGAACATGGTCGACTTGCCGCAGCCGGTCTTGCCGAGCACGGCCACGATCTCGCCCTTGGCGATCTTGAATGAGAGCTTGTCGACGGCGACGAAATCACCGCGCCCGTCCGGGCGCTGGAAAACCTTCGTGACATTGTCGAAGCGGATGACCGGTTCGGCCATAAGCTACATCGCCCGCTCGGATACCGCGCGGTAGCGCAGCGCGTAAGTTTCGATCGCGTTGATGGTCTGCTGCACGATCAGCACGAACAGTACCAATTGCAGCGTCCAGGCCATGGCACCCGCCATGTCGAACAATTGCTGCTGGCGCAGCAATTCATAGCCGACGCCGCCGGTGGCGCCGACCAGCTCGGCCACGACGACCACGCGCGCGGCATTGCCGAGATTGACCTTCCATGCGGTGAGGATGCCCGGCACGATGGTCGGCGCGATCAGATAGCGAAACAGCTTGGCGCGGCTCGGACGGAACGACATCGTCATTTCGAACAGATCTTTCGACATCGAACGGAACGCGTCGAGAATCTGGAATGTGAAGGCCGGCAGCGTGGTCATCACCATGATGAACAGCACGCGGAATTCGACGCCGTGGAACCAGATGATCGCAAACACCACCCAGGACAGGGCCGGAATGCCCTGGAAGAAGGTCAGCACCGGCGCGATGAAATTCTCCGCAGTCTTCGACTGCCCGATCACCATCGCGAGTAAGCCGCCGAGCACGAATGCCCCGAACAATCCGCCGAAGATCCGCGCCGCGGTCAGCAGGACGTCGGTCAGCAGCGACCCGGTGATGAGAATTTCGATGGTGCGTGAGATGATCTCCGGCACCGGCGGAAACAGATAATGAGGAAAGACGAACGACAAGACCTGCCAGCCGGCCGCCAGCACGATCATGCCAGCGGCGGCCTGCAGGACGCGAAGGTAGGGCGAACTCGTCATTTCATCGGCTTGTCGTAGATCGTGTCGTTCGACGGCAGCGACTTGAAATAGCCGACATCGACGCCGGCCTTGTAGACCGCGTCGATCTGCTTGCCGACCTCGCCGGCCGGCACGACGTTCATGCCGAGCCGGTCATTGGCCTTGATCAGCGAGACCAGCGCGGCGCGGTCATCCGGTGTCGATTTCGGCGCGATCAGCGCCGCTGCTTCTTCCGGATGCGCGGCGATGAACGCGGCGGCATCCTTGTAGGTGGCATAGAGCTTGGGGATGAGCGCCTGGTTTGCCGCGATCCAGTCGTCATGCGCGGCGACGCCGAGATAGGGAATGCGCTCGCCGCCCGCGAAGCTCTTCCAGGTCTTGTTGACGTCGGTGTCGATCATCCGGACATCCGGCTTCTTCGCCTTCAACAGCGTATAGGCCGGCTCCCAGAGCTGGATGGCGTCGGCGCGGTCGGCGAGCGCATAGCCGACGAGGCCGGGCGGCGCCGTGTTCACGACCTGCACCTTCGCCGGGTCCATGCCGAGCTTCTTGGCGAAGAACTCGAACATCACGAAGTTGGTGGTCGAGGAGGCGGCGGCGAGCTGCTTGCCTTCCAGGTCCTTGACGCTCTTCACCTCGGGCCGCGAGGTGACGACCGTACCCCAGTAGTCGAACAGGTTGAACAGGTACTTCACCTTGACGCCGCGCGCGTCCGCCAAGCCGACCGTGAGCACCGCGGCGCTGCCGCCGACCTTGAACTCGCCGGAGTTGAATTGCGTCGTGTAGGCATCGGGCGGCCGCTCGACGAAGTCGATATCGAGGCCGTGCTTGGCGTCGAGCTTTTGCGCCTTGATCACCGGCGGCATGAAGGCGCCGAGCGATGGGAAGCCGAACACCACGATCTGGATTTTGGCCGGCGCCTGCGCGGCGGCTGGCGCCGGGTGAGACGCCAGCAAAGCGAGCGCAGCGAGCGCGCAGGCGGCGCTGCGCAGAACTGTCATTATTGCTTGCATGTCATCCTCCCTCGAGCATCATCTTATTGGATATCGGGTTGTCCTGTCGTCAATGAATCCGGAACAGGCGTGCGGCCAGCCCGCCATTGACCGAGGCCGCCTGCGCGGGCGACACGCCCGCATCGGCGACGATTTTCATCGGCTCCATGTCGCCGATCGGGAACGGCATGTCGGAGCCCATCATCAGCCGTTCGGTGCCGATCATCTCGACCACGAATTTCAGCACGCGCGCGTCGTGCAGGATGGTATCGGTGTAGAGCGCAGCCAGGCCGGCGATCGGATCGCCGACGCCGGGCGTGATCGCCGCGTTGCGCTTCAGCCGGCCCAGCACGAAGGGCAGGGCGGCCGCGCCCATCGGCGCGAAGAACGTCACATTCTTGTATTTCGCGACATGGCCGGCCGAAATCAGCCGCGCCACCGCCACCGCGGCGTCGGTGATGCGGCCGAGGCCGTTGGCGAGGCCGAAATCGTTGACGCGCACGTCGCCGGCATCGAAGCTCGGATGAATATGAATGAGCGCGCCGGTCGCGTCGGCCGCCGCCCAGAACGGGTCTAGGTCGGCGGCATCGAGCACGCTGCCGACGCCGCGCGGCAGCGTACCGATCATCGCGCCGGGGAAACCGGCCGCCATCGCCGCCTTCAGCACCGAAGCAGCGCGCGCGCCGTCGCCGAGCGGCACCGTCGCCAGCGGCACGAAGCGCGGCTCAGCTTTGGTGGCGGCCATCAGCGCATCGTTGGCGAGCCGGCTCCAGGCTTCGCCTTCCGCACCCTGCAATTCGTAGCCGAACATATCGACCCAGCCGCCGACCACCTGTTTGTCGATTGACTGCTTCTGCATCCAGGCGACGCGGGCGGCGATGTCCGACAGCGGCTTCGACACCGGCCGCGTCGGCTTGGCCCCGGCAAACGAGAAGGCGAGCGAGCCGCCGTCCTCGATCTGCCGCACGTTGGGAAACTTCGCCGCACCCTTGCGGATCGCCGCCAGCAATTCCGGCGGCACCAGATGGGCGTGGCAATCGACGATCATTGGCCGCGCGCCTCCGCGATCAGGTCGCCGAGCTTCGACACCTTGAGCGGCAACGTGTTGACGGTGATGCCGAGCGGCTTGAGCGCATCGTTGACCGCGTTGGCGATCGCCGCCGGTGCGCCGAGATAGCCGCTCTCGCCCGAACCCTTCTGGCCGAGCACGGTCAACGGCGACGGCGTCTCGTGATCGATAATCTTCACCGCCGGCACTTCGTGCGAGGAGGGCAGCAGATAATCCATGAAACTCTGCGCGATGAGCTGGCCTTCGTCGTTATAGGCGAACTCCTCATAGAGCGCGGCGCCAATGCCGTGGGCGATACCGCCCATGGTCATGCCGCGCACGATCTTCGGATTGATCTGCGTGCCGCAATCGTGGCCGA
This sequence comes from uncultured Pseudomonadota bacterium, assembly GCA_963710705.1. Lineage (GTDB taxonomy): Bacteria > Pseudomonadota > Alphaproteobacteria > Rhizobiales > Xanthobacteraceae > Pseudolabrys. The sequence goes on along the minus strand of CAVQBI010000002.1, from coordinate 449,054 downwards.
CGCGATAGCGCAGGATCTGCGGCGTGCCGAGATCGGGATCGATGGTCATCAGCACCAGGTGAAATTCGAACGCGAAGCAGGGATACATCTGCACGCGCCCGTCCGCCGTCGGCAGCGTGCCGCCGGTCGGCACCGGATAGATGTGGCTGAAGGCGAGACCAGGCTCCATGCCCGCCGGCATGCGGTGGATGTTGCGATAGGCGATGCCGACCAATTCGGCCCAGGTGCGCTTGTTGGCCGGCCTGTCGCGGTCGTAGACGTCGCCTTTCTCATAGACCGCGCGCTCAAGCGGAATGCCGAGATCATGCGCGGCAATTGCCGTCAGTTTGGCTTTGAGCTTCTGCGCCGCGTGGAAGGCCGCGCCGCCCAGCATGATCGCCATGCGGCTGCCGACCGGCGTGCCGCTCGGCAACGAGTTGAGCGAATCCGGCCGCGTCACGCGCACCGTGTCGGGATCGACCTGCAGCACCTCGCCGATCACCGTGCCGACCAGCGTCTCGTGGCCCTGGCCGGACGAGGTGGTGTGCATGGTGGCGGTGATGGTGCCGTTGCCGTCGACGTTGACGCGGCAGAGTTCATGAAGGTCGATGTGGTGATCTTCGGATTGAGCAGCGCCTCGAAGGTGGCGTTGCCGCCGGACGGCTCCAGGCAGGCGGCGATGCCGATGCCGGCGAGCTTGCCGTCGGCGCGCAGCCGGTCGCGCTCCTTGATCAACTCATTATAGTCGGTGTCGGCCAGCACCTTGGCGATGACAGTTTGATAATCGCCGCTGTCGTAGCTGGTGCCGCTCGGGATCAGATAGGGAAATTCGTCGGCGCGGATCAAATTGCGCCGGCGCACTTCCAGCCGGTCGAGGCCGAGCGCATTGGCGACCTCGTCCATCGCGCGTTCGAGCGCCAGATTGGTCGGCCCCTGGCCGAAGCCGCGCACCGCGTCCTGCGTGGTTTTGTTGGTGACCACGGCCAGCGCGCGATACTGCACACTCCTTATTTTGTACGGCCCGACGATGGCGCCGATCGGCTTGCCGAGCTGGAACGGCGAGCGCCCGGCATAGGCGCCGAGATTTTCCAGCGCGCGCATTTTCATCGAGCGCACGATGCCGTCATTGTCGAAGGCGACCTCGACGTCGAACAGCCGCTCCGGCCCGTGCGCGTCGCCGCCGCGCATGTTTTCCAGCCGATCCTCGATCAGCCGCACCGGTGCGCCCAGACGGCGCGTGAGATAGCCGACGAGAACGGAATGCTTGATGCCGCGCTTGACGCCGTAGCTGCCGCCGACATCGACGTCGTAATGCACGCGCACCGAGGTGGTCGGGATTTTCAGCGCGAGGGCGATCTGATCGGCATAGCGCGGCATCTGGATCGAGGCCCAGACGTCGAGAATCTCGCGCCAGGGATCCCAGCGCGCCACCACGCCGAAGGTCTCGATGGGCACCGTCGAAGAGCGGCCCCATTTGACGCGGAGCGACAGCTTGCGCGGGCTGGCGGCGAAATCTTTTTCCACCTCGCCCCAGACGAAGGTCTTGTCGAGCAGCACGTTGGAGCCGTGCTTCTCGTGTACCAGTGGGCTCGATTTTTCCATCGCCCGCTCGGCGTCGAGCACGAAGGGCAGCGGCTCGTAGTCGATCTCGATCGCCTCGGCGGCGTCTTCGGCTTGCGCGCGCGTTTCCGCAGCGACCGCGGCCACCCATTCGCCGGAATAGCGTGCGGTTTCGAAGGCAAGCGGCCGGCGCGGCACATTCGGCGTTTCCAGCCCGGCCAGCAGCACATCGGTACCGGCGGCAAGTTCGGCGCCATCCAGGACATAATGGACGCCCGGCATCTTCCGCGCTGCGGCCTTGTCGATGCTCTTGATGCGCGCGGCCGCGTGCGGGCACGTCACGAGCGCAACATGCAAGGTGCCCGGCAGATCGACGTCGGCGACGAATTGCCCTTTGCCGGCGACGAAACGGCGATCTTCGCGCACGCGCCGGTCGGAGGCGACGAAGCGGAAGTGATGCTCGCTCATGGCCGCTCCACGGGCGCGTTGGCGCCGCGCACGCGCTCGGCGGCGAGCGCGATGGCTTCCACGATCTGCGCATAGCCGGTGCAGCGGCAGATATTGCCGGAGATGGCTTCCACGATCTCCTCGCGCGTCGGTGCCAGATTGCCGGCGAGCAGCGCGTGCGCGGTGAGGATCATGGCCGGCGTGCAATAGCCGCACTGCATGCCATGCGTTTCGCAGAACGCATCTTGAATGGGCGACAGCTCGCCAGGACCCGGCGTGACGCCTTCGATAGTGGTGATGCTGGAGCCTTCCACTTGCGGCGCGAACATCAGGCAGGAGCGCACGGCGACGCCGTCGACCAGCACGGTGCAGGCGCCGCAGACGCCGTGTTCGCAGCCGGCATGCGCGCCTTTCAGCGCAAGATGATCGCGCAGGCAGTCGAGCAGCGTGGTGCGCTCCTCGATTTCGAGCGTGTGCTTTTCACCGTTGACGTTGAGCTCAATGCGCATGGTGCGTTCTTTGGGCGTCTGCCTTGGCGTCGGTAATAGCGCGCGCCGCGAGCGTTGCCGCAGCGCGGCGGCGATACGCAGCCGAAGCGTGCAGATCATCGAGCGGCTCGATGTCGGAAAGCGCTGCGCGCACGGCGTCGGCGATCTTCTTCCCGTCGAGCACACCGCCTATCAATTGCTGCTCGGCGATTTCGAGCCGGATCGGCACGTCGGTCGCCGCGCCAATGCCGATGACAATGCGCTTGCACTTGCCGCCAGCGTCGAGTTCGACCTGCGCCGCCGCCGCCACGAAAGCAAAATCGCTGCGGCGCGCATTCACTTCATGAAATCCGGTGCCGACTTTTTCGCCCTGCCAAACCGGAAAGCGCACGCCGGTCAGGCACGCGCCCCAAGGCAGCGCGGTGATCATCAGGCCGGTGAGGAAGTCGCGCGCCGCGATGTCATTATTCTTGCCGTTCTGGCGATAGCTCAGCGTCGCATCGAGCGTCACCGCGATCAGCGGCAACTCCGCCGCCGGATCGGCATGCGCCAGCGAGCCGCCGATGGTGCCGCGCGCGCGCGTCGCCGCGTGGCCGATGAAGGGAATGGCGCGCGCCAAAAGCGGCAGACGCTTGGCCACCAGCGCGTCGCGCTCGATCACGCACTGCCGCGTGCAGGCGCCGACGGCGACGCCGCCCGCCTCCTCGCGCACATATGATAATGACGCAATGCGCGCGATATCGATGAGCCGCGTTGGCCGCGCCAGCCGCATCGCCATCATCGGAACCAGCGACTGCCCGCCGGCGATCACGCGCGCGCTTTCATCAGCGGAAAGCAATTCGCAGGCTTCATCGACATCGGCCGGGCGCGAATAGGCAAACGGTGCTGCTTTCATTACGCGCAAACTCGGCTTGAACTTGTGGCGATATTGTCGATCCGCGGCCTTATCGTTAAAGTCCTCGGCACATTATCGCAACCGCTAAAGTGATGGGTGGAAGATGCCGCGGACCAAGGGCGCCGACCTCATCACCGAATACCTCGTCGCCAACAAGATCCCCTACGTGTTCGGCATTTGCGGGCACGGCAATGTCGGCATGCTGGATTCGCTGCATGCGTCGCGCGACCGCATCAAGCTCGTCTCGCCGCGCCACGAGCAGGTGGCGGCGCACATGGCGGACGCCTATTTCCGCGTGCGGCACGAGCCGGTGGCCACGCTCACCTCGTGCGGGCCGGGCTCCTGCAACATCGTGATGCCGCTCGCCTGCGCCATCGCCGATTCCTCGGCGCTCTTGGCGATCACCGCCAATGTGCCGACCTCGCAGTTCAACCGCTCGCCGTTTCAGGAAATCAACAAGCACTACCAGGCCGACTTCCCCAACATCATCCGCCCGGTGGTCAAGCGCAGTTTCCAGCCGACGCGCGTCGACATGCTGCCGCTGGCCCTGCGCCAGGCGATGACCACGATGCTGTCGGGCCGGCCGGGGCCGGTGAACCTCGACGTGCCGTTCAACGTGTTCCAGGAAGAAGACGACGTCGAGTTGCCACCGCCCGCGCCGCCGCTCAACGCCACCCGTGGCGGTGCCTCGCCCGACGAGATCGCCGCCAGCGTCGACTGGATTCTCGACGCCGAGCGTCCCGTGCTTTTCGTCGGCCACGGCGTGACGCTGTCGGAGGCAAGCGCCGAGCTGACCGCCTTCGCGCACAAGCTCGGCATCCCGGTGATCTCCTCGCCCAACGGCATGGGCTGTCTCGACATGACCGATCCGCTGGCGCTCGGCTTCATCGGCCGTAACGGCGCTTATCCTGCCAACGAAGCGGGCCGCCGCGCCGATCTGGTCATTGCCATCGGCGCGCGCTTCGACGACCGCTCGGCCTCGTCCTGGCTGCCGGGCTATTCGTGGAATTTCCCGCAGACCAAGTTGATCCACGCCGACGTCGACCCGGCCGAGCTCGGCCGCAATTATCCGCCCGACATCGGCGTGCTGGCGGACGCGCGCACCTTCCTGCGGCAACTTTTGACCGAGGTCGAGCGGCGCGGTGCCAAGCCCGGCGCGCTGAAGGCCTGGCAGGCCGACATCAAAGGGTGGCAGGAGGCGTGGCGGAAATTCACCGCGCCGAATTTTGAAGTGCACGCCTCGCCGATCCGCCCCGAACGCATCGTGCAGGATTGCCAGGACGTGCTGCCGCCCGACGCCATCCTCTGCTGCGACGTCGGCGTCAGCCACAATTGGTACATGCAGTTCTGGAAAGCGCGCCGCCCGCAGACGATGATGAACTCCTGGGGCTTCTCCGGCATGGGCTTCGGCGCCGCGGGTGCGCTCGGCGCCAAGCTCGCCGCGCCCGACCGGCCGGTGGTCGCCGTCACCGGCGACGGCTGTTTCACCATGGTGCCGCACGTGCTGTGCACGGCGGTCGAATACAACATCCCGGTGGTGTGGGTGATCTGGAATAATTTCGGCTGGGTTTCGATCCGCGACATCCAGCTCGGCATGTTCGGCGGCCGCGAGCACGGCACCATGTTCCACGAAGGGCCGAACCAGAAGCCGTATAATCCGGACTTCGCCGCCTGGGCCCGCGCGACCGGCGTCGAAGCGATGACGGTGACCAAATCGCAGGACTTCAAGGGCGCGCTCGAGCACGCGATCAAGGCCAACAAGCCTTACGTGCTCGACGTGCACGTCGATGCCGAAGTGCGGCCGCCGTCGACCGGCGCCTGGCAATTGCCGCCGACACCCTACAAGGAGCCGGTGTTCGGCGAGCGGTTCCTGCCGGACGCCGCGCCGGTGAAATAACGGCTAATTCCGTTCGTCCCCGCGGAAGTGGGGACCCAGTGCGACAGGCTATTGAGTTTGCTATTCTGGGTTCCCGCTTACGCGGGAACGAGCGGAGACTTGGGAGGCGCCTGATGCCACGTCGCACATCATATATCCCCCACGGCGTGATCCCGGCGGTGCTGCTGCCGTTCGAGAACGACCTGTCGATCGACGAACAAAGCTTCCGCAAGCATTTGCGCGACGTCGCTTCGGTCGAAGGCCTCTCGGCCATCACCATCAACGCGCATTCGACTGAGGTTGCCTCCTGCACATTCGACGAGCAGCGCCGCGTGCTCGAGATCGCGCAGGACGAGATCGGCGCCAAGCTGCCGCTGATCAACGGCATCTGGGCCGACGGCAGCGTCGAGGCCGCGCGGCTTACCCGCATGGCGGCGCAGGGCGGCGCCTCGGCATTGCTGGTATTCCCGCCGGCGCCGTTCACGCTCGGGCAATCGCCGCAGATGGCGCTGGCGCATTTCAAACGCATCGCCGACGCCACCGACCTGCCGCTGATCGTGTTCCAGTATCCGCTGGCGACCGGGCAGGGCTATCCGAAGGACACGCTGCTGAAGCTGTGCGAGGAAGTGCCGAGCATCCGCGCCATCAAAGACTGGATCGGCAACGTGCCGCATCACGAATGGCACGTGCGCACGCTGCAAAATCTGCCGCGGCCGGTGAACGTGCTCACCACGCACTCGTCGTGGCTGTTCTCCTCGCTGGTCACCGGCTGCAACGGTTTGCTGTCCGGTTCGGGCAGCGTCATCGCCGACTTGCAGGCCAAGCTGTTCCGCGCCGTGCAGGCGAACGACCTCGCGGAAGCCAAGCGGCTCAACGAGCGCATCGAGCCGACCGCGCGCGTGTTCTACGCCGATCCCTTCGTCGACATGCACAACCGCATGAAGGAAGCGCTGGTGCTGCTCGGCAAAATGCCGCGCGCCGTGGTGCGCCCGCCGCTGGTCAAGCTCGAGCGCGCCGAGATTATGCGCGTTCGTCAGGCGCTGATCGAAGCCGGCTTGCTCGACAAGAACGCGCGCGACGCCGCCTAGGGTGCGGCCGCCCCGCGTCCTCGCCTTGATCAAGGCTTGGCTGCCGAATTCCTTAAAATTCTAGCTTGTGAGTAAATCGTTCTGAATGAAGCTGGCGGTAATATCGTCCCGCCTTCAGTTCGGAGGGAGCAAGGCTCGTGTTCAAAGAACGACGCAAGATTCCGCGCCGGATCATCAATCGCGTGGCTCAATTTCACTGCGACGACGGCTCGCTTCCCCGCACCTGCCTGATTACCGACATTTCCGATGGCGGCGCCAGGCTGTATTCGGAGACTGAAATGCCGCAGAAATTTACGCTGTCGGTGTTCGGCGAAGGCGGGGATACCCGGCGAGAATGTCGCGTTGTCTGGCGGCTGGGCGGCGAACTCGGCGTCGAGTTTACCGACCGCGCGTCGCGGTAAATTTGCGAGAACGCGGCGTCATCACATGATCGCGAATTCGGTATTCTTCCGGTCCGTCACCAGCATGCTGCCGGGATAATGCGTGATGCAGAAATCCGGCTTTACCGTCGCGATCACCGATTGCGGCGTCACCCCGCAGGCCCAGAACACCGGCAGCTCGTCCGCGTTCACCGGCACGGCGTCGCCGTAGTCCGGCTGCATCACATCTTTGATGCCGATCAGCTCCGGCTTGCCGATGTGCACCGGCGCGCCGTGCACGGCGGGAAAGCGCGTAGTGATCTGCACGGCACGGATCGCGTCCGCCGGCTTCAACGGCCGCATCGACACCACCATCGGCCCGTGGAACGGGCCGCCGGCATGCGTGGCGATCGAGGTGCGATACATCGGCACGTTGCAGCCGCGCGTGATGTGGCGGAGTTCGATGCCCTCCGCCATCAGCGCTTCCTCGAAAGAAAACGAGCAGCCGATGACGAAGCTCACCAGGTCGTCGCGCCAGAATTCGCGAATGTCCTCGGGCTCTGCCACCAACACGCCGTTTCGCCACACGCGGTAGCGGGGCAGATCGGTGCGGATGTCGAGATCGGCGCCGAGTTCCGGCACGCGCGGATCGCCCGGCGCAGAGGTGCCGATCAGCGGGCACGGCTTCGGGTTGAGCCGGCAGAATTGCATGAAATCGGCGGCCAAAGCCTTCGGGAGGATGGCGAGATTGCCCTGCACGAAACCGGGCGCGAGCCCGGCGGTCGGGCCGCGATGCGTCTCTGCTCGGATTGCAAGCCGCGCCGCCTGACCGGCGCCGGGCGCTGGCGTTTCGTTGCGACGCAAGGGCGTGACCGCCATGAGGCACTCCGTAAGGTACCGCACAATGCCCATTTCCTGCGCAAACTTACGACGGGGTGAAAACGCAGACCAGACGAAAATAGCGGTTGAATCTTGCCCTTGGGTCGCGTTTGCTAATGGGCATAATAGCTTGCCAAGAGCCCGCTAAGGGTCTGTTGGGGAGGGCTGGTCAGTGCCGCGTCCCGTCGGCTGTCGCGTTCGTGGGATGACGTTTGCTGCCGGCAGCCCGGCACAGGCGCCGCGGACGGGCGCACGCTCAATTCAAACGAACAATGCAAATCTCGCTTCTGCGGCCGCGCAAGTCGCGCGGGCGTGAGCTTGAACATTCCAGATCCAGTGGGAGGACTAGCGATGACTGAAAAGTGGCATGACGAGAAGTGGGCGAAGGCGGACGACTTCTGGTACAGCGGCAAGATCTCGCGCCGCCGCGTCGTCGGATGGGGCGGCGGAGCGATCGGCGCGATGATGCTGGTGCCGGCGCCATGGCGCGCCGCCTTCGGCGCGGCGAAATCTTACAAGGTCGGCTCCGAACAGCCGCTCTCCGGTCCCGGCGCCGCCGGCGGCAAGACCGCGCTGGTCGGCCTGCAGATGTCGGCCGATCGCATCAACAAGAACGGCGGCATCAACGGCCGTCCGGTCGAGCTGGTGATCGCGGACGACAAGTCCAAGCCCGACGTCGCGCGCCGCAAGACGCAGAAGATGGTGGAAGAGGATAACATCGACGTCCACGTCGGCGGCTTCCTCTCCAATATCTGCATCGCCTGCATGCCGGTGTGGCAAGAGGCCAAGATCGTCAACATGATCAGCGTCTGCCTCGACACCACGCTGACCACCAGCGCCTGCAACCGCTACAGCTTCCGCCTGCACGACTACGCGCCGGCGCAAGCGGTGGCATTCGCGCCGACGCTCAGCAAGATCGGCAAGACCTGGCACATCGTCTACGCCGATTATTCGTGGGGTCAGTCGACCCGCGACGCCTATGCCGCGCAGATCAAGAAGAACGGCGGCGAAGTGGTCGGCACCACCGGCATCCCGCTCGGCACACCCGACATGACGCCGTTCCTTTCGAAGATCTCCGGCAACTTCGATGGCCTGTTCGGCATCTTTTTCGGCAAGGACGGCGTGACGCTCGCCAACCAGGCCTACGATCTCGGCCTGTCGAAGAAGTACAAGTTCGCCGGCGACGGCTCGATCTCCGAATCGACCAATCTGGTTGCGATCGGCCACAAGCTCGACGGCTTCACCGCCATCAACCGCTACATTCCGGTGTTCGACGGGCCGCTGAACACGCCGTACCACCACGCCTGGTTCGACGAGGCGAAGGCGCGGCTGGCCAAGATCGATCCGTCGGGCCCGCTGCCCGACAAATACGTGCAGTCGAACTTCGAAGCCTTGAACGCAATGAAAATCGGCATGGAGAAGTCGAAGTTCCAGGGCCGCCCCGACACCATGAAGCTGATCGAGGCGCTCGAAGGGCTCGAGGTGAAGGCCGGTCCCGACTTCCCGCAAGGAGACAAGACGCTGCGCAAGGAAGACCACCAGGCCTTCCTGCAGGAGTTCATCTTCGAAATTCAGAACGCGACCTACAAGCTCAAAGAGGTGGTGCCGAAGGACAAGACCCTCGTCCCGCCGGCATGTCACTTCCCCGCGGCGTAAGTTGAGCGACGCACCGGTCATCGACCAACGCTCCCCGGCGACGACCCGGGGAGCGCAGCCGGCCCCTGTATTAAGGACCGAGCTGTTGACCCGTCGTTTCGGCGGGCTGGCGGCGCTCAGCCAGATCAATTTCGAGGTTCAGCGCGAAGAGGTGCGCGCGATCATCGGCCCGAACGGCGCGGGCAAGAGCACCTTCTTCAATTGCCTCACCGGCGTGCTGCGGCCGACCTCCGGCCGCATTTTTTTCAACGGCGAGGACATCACCGGCGAGCCGCCCAATGTGATCTCGCAGAAGGGCATCGCGCGCTCCTACCAGATCACCAACATCATGCCGAACGCCAGCGCGCTGGAAAACGTGCGCATCGCCGCGCAGTCGCGCCGGCACGGCTGGAGTATGCTGCGCCATCACAGCGGCTTCGCCGACATCAACGCCAAGGCGGAAGCCTCGCTCGATGCCGTCGGTCTGCTGCCGAAGGCGGACGAACTCGCCGCCAACTTATCGCACGGCGAGCAGCGCAATCTCGAGATCGGCATCGCGCTGGCCACCGAGCCGAAACTGCTGCTGCTGGACGAGCCGACCGCCGGCATGAGCGCGGCCGAAACGCACGACACCATGCAATTGGTGAAACGCATCGCCAAGGACCTGACGATTCTGATCGTCGAGCACGACATGCAGGTGGTCATGGAGCTCTGCGACCATATCACGGTGCTGCATTATGGGGAGATCCTCGCCGACGGCACGCCGGAAGAAATCCAGCGCAACGCGAAGGTGCAGGAAGTGTATCTGAAGACATGAGTGTCGCAGCCGACAGCACCACGCCGCTCGTCCTGGTCGAGGACGTGCACACGTATTATGGCAAGAGCCACATTCTGCACGGCGTCACCTTGCAGATCGCGCCGGGCGAAGTCGTCGGTTTGCTCGGCCGCAACGGCGTCGGCAAATCGACCACGCTGAAGACCATCATGGGCCTGGTGCAGCCCAGCCACGGCAGTGTGCTGCTCGACGGCAATGCAATTACCGGCTTGGCTCCGCACAAGCTCGCGCGCCTCGGTATCGGCTACGTGCCGGAAGACCGCCGTATCTTCCGTCTGCTCACGGTGATGGAAAACCTGCGCACCGGTCTCGACCGTCAGGGCGTCAGCGACGAGCGCAAGCAAGCATTGCTCGACAAAGCATTCACCTTTTTTCCGCGTCTCGCCGAGCGGCGCAATCAGGCCGGCGGCACGCTGTCCGGCGGCGAGCAGCAAATGCTGGCGATCGCGCGCGCCATGATGCTGGAGCCGAAGATCATCTTGCTCGACGAGCCGACCGAAGGCTTGATGCCGCGCATGGTCTCGCAAATCAGCAATATCATCGATGTGCTGCACAAAGAGGGGGTTGCGATTTTGCTGGTCGAGCAGAACGTGCCGCTGACGCTGGAGGCGAGCCAGCGCATCTATATCATGCAGAAGGGCGCCGTGCGCCACCATTGCGCCGCTTCCGAGATCAACGTGCACGACCCCGTCATCAAGCAATATCTGGGGATTTGACGATGGGTGCCGTGGTCCATTTTTTCCAAAGCATTCCGCTCGATCTTCTGTTGATTCAAACCGTCAACGGCATCGTCACCGGCCTGATCCTCGCGCTGATCGCGTCCGGCCTGACGCTGATCTTCGGCATCATGGACGTTGTGAACTTCGCGCACGGCGAGCTGTTCATGCTCGGCGCTTACGTCGGTATCCTCGTCATCGCGACCACCGGAAATTTCTGGCTGGCGCTTGTTCTTTCATCGCTGATCGTCGCGATCCTCGGCGCCATCATTCAGATCGCGACCTTGCGGCCGCTGCTGGGACGCGATCCGTTGAACACGATCCTCGCCACCTTCGGCCTTTCGCTGATCTTGCAGAATTACGCCCTCTGGCAGTTCGGCCCGAACTCGCGCAAGATCGACGAGCCGATCACGGCGCACTTCCAGCTCTTCTATCTGCAATATCCCTGGTACCGAATGCTGATGGCGTTCTTGTCGGCGGCCATCATCGGGGCGCTCTACGCCTTCCTCAAATACGGCAAGTTCGGCATCTGGATCCGCGCCACCACGCAGGACCGCGTGATGGCGCAGGCCATGGGCATCCCGGTACCGTGGGTGCACACGATGGTGTTCGCACTCGGCGCCGGCATGGCGGCGGCGAGCGGCGTGCTGTTTGCGCCCATGGTCGGGGTCAATCACACCATGGGGCTCGACTGGGTGCTGAAGGCCTTTATCGTCGTCGTAGTCGGCGGCATGGGCAATCTCGGCGGCTCGATCGCCGCCGCGATCTTCGTGAGCCTGCTTGAAGCCTACGCCTCGATCTGGGTCGATCCGTCGCAAGCCGTGATCGTCTCCTTCGTGGTGTTGATCCTGACCTTGCTGTTCCGCCCCACCGGCCTGTTCGTCCCGACGCCCAAATGAGCCGCCACGACAAAATCTTCTGGGGCGGCTTTTGCGTCATCATGGCGCTGCTGATCGTCGCGCCTTATGTCCTGCCGGAATACTGGCGCCGCTTCCTGACCGAGATCCTGATCTGGGGCTTGCTGGCGATGTCGTCCGATCTGCTGATCGGCTACACCGGCATGGTTTCGTTCGGGCATTCGGCGTTTTTCGGCCTCGGCATGTATGGCGCGGCCGGCGCGCTCATCGCCTTCAGCCCGCCCAATCTCTGGCTGGCAATCGTCTTCGGGCTCGCCGGCGCCGCCGGCGCCGCGCTGTTCGTCGCTTATTTCTCGACGCGCCTGCGCGACATCTATTTCGCCATCACCACGCTGATCTTTTCCCAGATCTTCTATGTGATCATCTTCACCTGGACGGCGGTCACCGGCGGCGAGAACGGCTTGATATTCTCGCGCCCGCATTTCTCCATTCCGCTGCTCTACGACGTAAGCTTCACCACCACGACGCTGTACTGGTTCGTGCTGGCGGTGGTGGCGGGCAGCTATCTCTTGCTGCGGCGGATTACGCAGTCGCCGTTCGGCATGGTGCTGCAGTCGATCCGCGAAAACGAAGCGCGCACCCGCGCCATCGGCTATCGCGTCGAACGCTACAAGATCGTCGCGGTGATGCTGTCGGGGCTGTTCGCGGGATTGGCCGGTGTGCTTTACGCGGTGCAGAACCAGTTCGCTGCGGCCGAATTCGTGTTTTTCACGACCTCAGGCGACACGGTGATTTTCAATGTCATGGGCGGCATCGGCACTTTGGTCGGGCCGATCGTCGGCGCTGGCTTTTTCCAGCTCTTGCGCGAATTGCTGTCGCGCATTTTCGGCGATCAGTTCCCTTATCTAATCCCGCTTGGCGGCGTGTTCATCGTCATGATCATCTTCCTGCCGCAAGGCTTGCTCGGCTTTGCGCGGCGCTGGCTGAACCGCTAGCCGCTTCCAGCCTGCGATAGACTTCGCCGAGGTTCTGCCAGGGCGCGCGTGCGCCCGCTCACCCGACGGTGCGGATACCGCTAATTGCCGTGGGTTGGAGAGCAAATATGTCAGACGCGCCTTTGCCGTCAGCAGCGATCGACGATAACACCTTGATTACTCGCAATGAAGGCTTGCTGACAGCAGCAGTCCACGACGAGATCGTTATGATGGACCTAGCAAGCGGCCGCTATTACGGCCTCGATGATATTGGCACGGCGATCTGGCAGCGCCTGGAAGTGCCATGCAGATTCGGCGATCTGGTCGACAGCCTTGTGGCGGACTTCGACGCCGAGCGTGCCGTGATCGCCGCCGACGTGCGCAAGTTTCTGTCGACCATGGCGGAACACAAAGTTGTCAGTCTGGTTTAACGCTCATACGACACTGGCGTCGCCGAACCGCATCGCCAAATGCTCGACCGGCTATTTTGGCATCCGCCTGTTTCCATGCAGATCAACGGTTGCAGTGTGCCAAAGTTTCGCATGTGCCGCATCTGCTGTTATGCCTTGCGGATTCTGAACGTCAGCACGCCCTCCGCCTCGGACTTCTCCACCAACGCATCGCCGGTCTGCCGCAGCAGGTTCGGGATATCGATCGCCGCCAGCGGATCGGTGCATTCCGCCACGATCACATCGCCGGCTTTGAGACCCGACAGGGCCTTGCGCACCCGCAGCGCCGGCAGCGGGCATTTCAACCCGCGCAGGTTCATGGCCTTTTCCATCATTCTATTCGTGGTCCAATCCGTCGCCAGGGCGACCTAAGTCATTGATTACGCTAGACTGGACAAGGTGCTGCCGGAAACGTCAAAGTTATCAGGATGGCTACCAATACCGAAGTTTTGCAGTTGATTCAGCGCCTTACGCCGCTGGCCGAGGTGCTGGCGCTGATCGATTCCGACGTCAAGCCGGTGAGCCCGCGCGCGCTCGATGTGTCCGCGGCCGGCGGCCATACGCTGGCGAACGACGCCGGGGCGCCGGCGCGGCCGACGACGGCGACGGCGCTGCATGATGGCTGGGCGGTGAACGCGGACGCGACGCTCGGTGCCGGCGGATATTCGCCGGCGTTGCTTGCGCAAGTTCCCGCGCGCGTCGAAACCGGCCAGGCCATGCCGCCCGACACCGACAGTGTCGCGCCGTTCGATGCCGTGAAGAAGACGCCGGCCGGCGCCGAAGCCTTGGCCGCGGTCAATCCTGGCGATGGCGTGTTGGCGGCCGGCGGCGATTGCGACCCCGCCATTCCGCTGCGCCGCGCCGGCGAGCGCTTGCGCGCGACCGATCTTGCCGCCTTCGCCGCCGCGGGTCTTGCGCGCGTCACGGTGCGCGAGCCGCGCATTCGCGTCCTGCCCCTGCGCGGCAGCGGCATCATCAACGCGGCGGCGCGCCTCGTTGCGACCGACATCGAGCGCCGCGGCGGCGTCGCACGGCTCGACGAAGCCGGCCGCGGTCTCGATGTCGCGCTCACCGCCGACAACATCGATGCCGTCATCGCGCTCGGTGGCACCGGCAGCGGGCGCAACGACACCAGCGTGCATGTGTTGGCGCGCGAAGGCCGCGTCGCCGTGCACGGCCTCGCGCTGGCGCCTGGCGAAACGGCCGCGCTCGGTTTTGCCGGGACGCGGCCGGTGCTGCTGCTGCCGGGACGGCTCGATGCCGCGCTCGCTGTCTGGCTGGTGGTCGGGCGGCATCTGTTGGAAGCGCTCGCCGCCAGCAAGCATAAAGACAGCGAGCCGACGGAAACGCTGACGCTCGCGCGCAAAGTTTCCTCGACCGTCGGGCTTGCCGAATTGGTGCCGGTGCGGCGCAGGCCGGAGGGCGAGGCCGAACCGCTCGCCACCCGCTATCTGCCGCTGTCGTCGCTCACGCGCGGCGACGGCTGGATTTTGGTGCCGGCCGAGAGCGAAGGCTTCCCCGCCGGCGCAAGCGTGCCGATGCGGCCTTGGCCATGAGGAACGCGCCATGAGCGAGCAGCGCCGCGAGCGGGCCGAGGACGAGCTCATTGCGCGGGTGCGCGCCGCCGCGCGCCAGGAGCAATTCCTCGAAGTGGTGTCGGCGGACGAGGCGCGCGCGCGGTTCGCAAAGCATCTCGATCTCAAGCCCCGCGCATCCGAGCGGCTGCCGCTCGCCGCCGCGCTCGGCCGCGTCTTGTCGGGCGATGTGGTGGCCGCCGTCGACGCGCCGCCCTTCGACCGCTCCAATGTCGACGGCTTTGCCGTGCGCGCCGCCGACACGCTCGGCGCGAGCGACGGCCATCCGAAGGTGCTCACGCTCAATGCCGAAGTGATCGCCTGCGGCGACGCCCCTGCGCTGGACGTCGCGCCCGGCACCGCCACCACCATCGCCACCGGCGGCGTAATCCCGCGCGGCGCCGACGCGGTGGTGATGATCGAGGCGACCGAGCTGATCGGCGAGGGCGCACCGCGCATCGAGATCCGCCGCGCGGCGGCGCCCGGCCAGTTCGTGTCTTACGCGGGCTCCGATATCGCGCGCGGTGAGACATTGCTCCGGCGCGGCACGCGCATCGGTTCGCGCGAGATCGGCATGTTGGCGGCCTGCGGGCTCGCCGACGTTGCCGTGGTGCGGCGGCCGAAAGTCGCGGTGCTCTCGACCGGGGACGAGCTGGTGGCGCCGGGCAAGCCGCTGAAACCGGCCGGTGTCTACGACAGCAATGGCGCCATCATCGCCGCGGCGGTCGAAGAAGCAGGTGGCGAGCCGCTGGCGATGGGCGCTTTTCCGGACAATGCGGCGGCGCTGGAAAAGGCCGTGCGCGAGGCGTTGGCGAAAAGCGACATGGTCGTGCTCTCCGGCGGCACCTCGAAGGGCGCCGGCGATCTCTCGCATACCATCGTCTCTCACCTGGGCCCGCCCGGCATCCTGGTGCATGGCGTCGCCCTCAAGCCCGGCAAGCCGCTTTGCCTCGCGGTTGCCGCCGGCAAGCCGATCGTGGTGCTGCCGGGTTTCCCGACCTCGGCGATTTTCACGTTCCACGCCTTCGTCGCGCCGGTGATCCGCGCGCTCGCCGGGCTGCCGCCGCAAGCGGCGCAGACCATCACCGCGACCGTGCCGGTGCGCGTGGCGTCGGAGTTCGGACGCAAAGAATTCGTGCTGGTGTCACTGGTGCAACGCGACGAGGGCGCCGTGGCGTTCCCGACCGGCAAAGGCTCCGGTTCGGTCACCAGCTTCTCGCAAGCCGACGGCTTCATCGAGATCGACGCGCTTGCGTCCGCGCTCGACGCCAGCCGCGAGGCGCAAGTGACGCTGATCGGCAGCGCCGCGCACGCACCCGATCTCGTCATCATGGGCAGCCACGATGTCGCGCTCGACGCGGTGGTGGGCGCGCTGTTCGAGCGCGGCTTCTCGGCGCGCGTGCTGGCGGTCGGTAGCCAAGGCGGAGTCGCCGCGGCGAGCCGCGGCGAATGCGACATCGCACCGGTGCATCTGATCGATCCGAAGACCGGGCATTATAATGTGCATCTTGTCGCGCCGGGCCTTGCACTGGTTCGCGGCTGGCAGCGCATGCAGGGCATCTTGTTCCGCCCCGGTGACAAGCGCTTCGAAGGCAAGAGCGCGGCCGCAGCGCTGAAAGCGGTGCTCGCGGATAGCGCGGCGCTGATGGTCAACCGCAACGCCGGTTCCGGCACGCGCGCGCTGGCCGACAAATTGCTCGAAGGGGCGCGGCCGGCCGGCTATGCCAACCAGCCGAAATCGCACAATGCGGTCGCCGCCGCCATCGCGCAAAATCGCGCCGACTGGGGTCTCGCCATCGAGCCGGTGGCCAAGCTCTACGGTCTCGGGTTCCTGCCCGTTGCGCCGGAACATTACGATTTCCTCGTGGCCGAAAGCCGGCAGGAACGCCCGGCAGTGCGGGCTTTCCTTGCGGCGTTGCGTGACCAAACGACGCGCGAACGCATTCGCGCCCTCGGCATGGAGCCGAGCGAGGGCTAAGCTTTCTGTATGAGTTCCAAAGTCAGGCGTCATTGCGTCGCCGCGTTGCTGCTGCCGCTCGCGTTCACCGCCGCGCATGCGCAGTTGCGCGGCCACGGCGGGCCGGTGCGCGCGCTGGCCATTTCGCCGGACGGCACGCACGCAGTCTCCGGCAGCTTCGACACCGCCGCCATCCGCTGGTCGCTGACGCGCAACGTCGCCGAGCAGGTGATGCGCTTCCACGATGCCGCGGTGAACGCGGTGGCCTTTCTCAAGGATGGCCGCGTCGCCACCGCCGGCGCCGATGCGCATATCGCGCTCTGGACGCCGGGCAAGCAGACGCCCGACACCGTGCTCGACGGTCATACCGGGCCGATCGTCGATCTCGCCGTCTCACCCGACGGCAAGACGCTGGCCTCGGCCTCGTGGGATCACAGCGTGCGGCTGTGGCCGCTTTCCGGCGGCCCGCCGCGCGTGCTCGAAGGCAATGCGCAGAACGTCAACGGCGTCGCCTTCTCGCCCGACGGCAAAGAGGTGATCAGCGCGGGCTATGACGCGACCGTGCGCATCTGGCGCATCGATGGCGTGGGCGTCTCCGTGCACAATTTGCCGAGCCCGCTCAATTCCGTCGCGGTCGCGCCCGATGGCGAAATCGTCGCGGCCGGCGCCAGCGGCAAGGTGTTCTTTCTGTCGCCCAATGGCGACCTGCGCGGCGACGTGGAAGCGGCGCCGACGCCGGTCATCCAGCTCGCGATTTCGCCCGATGGCACGCTCGTCGCCGCCGCCGGCATCCGCGGCTCGGTGGCGGTGATCGACCGCAAGACGCGCAAGCTCGCACGCACGCTGATCGGCCCCGGCCTGCCGGTGTGGTCGGTGGCGTTCTTCCCCGACAACAAGACGCTGCTGACCGGCGGCACCGATCGTGTCATCCGCCGCTGGAACGCGATCAGCGGCGAGCCGATCGACTCCGCGGTCACCGGCGCGCCGGAGGATCCGCTCAAGCAATATGCCGGCGATCACGGCGCCGAAGTGTTCCGTCATTGCGTCGCCTGCCACACGCTCACGCCCGACGAAGGCAACAAAGCCGGTCCCACGCTCTGGCATATTTTCGGCCGCCGCATCGCCACGCTGCCGGGCTACAATTTCTCGCCCGCGCTCAAGCGGCTCGACATTGTGTGGTCGAAGCAGACGGTTTCGAAATTGTTCGAGATTGGCCCGGCGCATTACACGCCCGGCACCAAGATGCCGGAGCAGACCATTGGTGCGCCGGAAGATCGCCGGGCGCTGGTGGATTTTCTCGGGCGGGTGACGACGAAGTAGCCGTCAGCTCTCGCCTTCCTTTTCGCGCGCGCGCAGATAATCGTCGGTGGTGCGCAGGCGCGGGCGCTGTGGTGCGCCGAACGGATCGAAATTCTCCTCCGCCATCACCGCCACGCGGCAATCGGCGCACATCTTGACCACGTCGAGCCGCGCCTTGGACTCCTTGAACATCCAGTGCTTGCCTTCGAGTTTGGCGGCGACGCGCTCGATCGAGCTTTTGACGCCGAACGGCGTGCCGCAGCGGATGCAGAGGAATGGCTCTTCCTGCTTGATGACGCGGCTCGATGCAGTCGCGGCGCGGAAATCGATCTGCGGCGTGAGGCCGATGACTTTCTCCGGGCAGGTTGCCTTGCACAGCCCGCATTGCACGCAGGCGTCTTCGGCAAAGCGCAGCATCGGCTTTTCCGGATCGTCCGACAGCGCGCCGGTCGGGCAGGCGGAAACGCAGGACAGGCAGAGCGTGCAGCCTTCGACATTGACTTCGATGGTGCCGAAGGCCGCGCCTTCCGGCAGCGCGATGATGTCGACCGGTGCAGGCGCTGCGCCATGCAGTTCGCGCAACGCCAGCCGCACCACTTCGCGCTTCTTGCCGACGGCGGCGAAGGTGGCGGGCTTGGCGGTGCCCTCCATCGTTTCGATGGCGCGCAGGCTTTCGCCCAGTGCATCGGGGTCGTCGGTCTCGATGGTGGCAACGCGCGTACCGGCGAAGCCGAGGCCGGCGAGCACCGGCTGCGCCAGTGCGATCGTCTTGTGTAATCCGCTCAGATCGTGGCGCGGCTTGGCGCGCAGCAGGAAGCGCACGGCTGACGCGCCATAGGCAAACGCGCCGGCGATCGCTTCCAGCCCGACTTGCGTGATTTCGTTGACCTCGACCGGCAGCACATTGGCCGGCAGCCCGTCGCCGTAGCGCGCCAGCGCATCGATAATCTCGACGCCATGCTCGCCGTCGTGCAACAGCAGCAGCGGCCGCGCGCCGCCGGCGTCACGGTAGGTCGACAGCAGCGTGCGCAATTTGCGCAACAGCGCGTCGGACGGCGGCAGCGCGTAGGCCGCGGCGCCGGTCGGACAAGCCGCCGCGCATTGCCCGCAACCAGCACAAATATGAGCGTCGATCGCCACATGATCGCCGTCGGGTGCGATCGCGCCGGTCGGACACAGTTCGAGGCAGCGCCGGCAGCCGACGATGTTCGAGCGCGAATGCGCGCACAGATCTTCGGTAAACGTAATGTAGCGCGGCTTCTCGAAGCCGCCGGTCAGGTCGCGCGCTTTCAGCACCGTGCGCAGCACCGCCGCCGGATCGCCGGGATCGGCGCGCAGGTAACCGTCGCGCAGATCGGCGGACGGAAACAGCGGCGCACCGCCCGAAAGGTCGATCAGCACGTCACAGCGCATCGCGACATCGTTTCGCGCGGCGTCGAATTGCAACGTGCCGCGCGAGGATGGCAAGGGTTGCGCGTAGCCGTCGACCGTCAGCACGAACGCGCCGAGATAGCCCTTGGCCGACTTGATCGTGCCCATCAGCAGCGGAAACTCGGTTACGCGCAGCGGTGCCACGGTGTCTTTGATCAGCACGGTGAGATCGAGATGATCCTTGAGCAACTTGGCGGCTTCGATCGCCTGCTCGTCCTTGCCGTAGAGCAGTGCCACGCCTTCGCTCGACAGGCTGACGAAAGACGGGTCGGGAAAAGGTTCAGCGGCCGCCGCGATCAGCGCCGCCATTTTCGGCCCCGCCGCCTTGGCGTCTTTCGACCAGCCGGCGGTCTCGCGAATATTGACGAACGTGACGGGCGTCTCGCCCGCCACCTCCGTGAACAGCGGCGCTTCCTGCGTGCAGGCGACCGTGACATCGGCACCGGCCGCCGCCTTGCGGAAGCGTTCGAGCTCGGCGCGGCAAAGCTGGCGTCCTTCCAGCACTTCGGCGCCACGGCAGGCACGCTGCACCGCGGCACCATCCAGCGGCATGGTATCGTCGCAGGAACAGATCAGGATTTTGCGCGGCCGCTCGGCCATCTTCGGCATTAACCTGTGTGTCGGCCCGCCATTTCCCGCAGCGAAACGCCAATCGGCTTCGTCTCGCCAAGCATCCGCGCGGCGGCAGGGCTGGCCACGGGACCTTGTGGGTTATAGTTATATGTAATCACGCAAGAAAGTAAGGGCGAGGATCGATGCCGCCGGAGACGCGGTCAGACTTTGCGCCGGAATTGACGCTGCCGCCGCTTTATAGCGCGGTGCGCCTACGCGAATTAGGCGACGCATTTGCGCATGCCGTCGCGCTCGCGCCAGAGCAGGGCGCTGGCACGCTGGTGCATGTCGGCCGCTTCGATCTCGCCGAGTTCGCGCTGGTGCTGGAGCCGGACGAGCCGCTGCGGCGTGCGCGCCGCGCTTTCTATGCCGGCATGGCGGCGCTCGCCGACGCGCTCGCCGCCACCGCGCCGCCGGAAACCGCCATCAATATCGAATGGCCTGACGCGCTCTATGTGAATTGGGGGCTGGTCGGCGGCGGCCGGCTCGCGTGGCCAAAAAATATCCGCGAAGACGAAGTCCCGCCCTGGCTGGTGTTCGGCGGCATGATCCGCAGCGCGTCGATGGCCGGCAACGAGCCGGGCGCCAACCCGCAAATCACCGCGCTCGACGAAGAAGGCTTCGCCGACGTCACGGCGAGCCACGTCGTCGAAAGCTTCGCCCGCAACTTCATGGTCGCGATCGATGCCTGGCAGGAGCGTGGCTTCGAAACGGTGGCAAAATCCTATTTCGAGCGGTTCCCGGCCGAGCAAGGCCTGCGCCGCGGTATCGACGACAACGGCGACCTGCTGATCCGCCGCACGGCCTCGAGCGAAGTCGAACGCAAAGCGTTGCTGCCGTGCCTGCGGGAGCCGGCCTGGTTCGATCCGGCGAGCAAAGGGCCGCGCGCATGAAATTGCTGCGCACCATCCGCCTCGACGCCTCGGACAATTTCGTATTCGAGTCCGCCGCCGAGCCGGGCGAGTGGGCGGTGTCGGGCGCTTTCGTGTTCTGGGGCGGCGATCCGGCCGCGCTCGCAGGCAAGGCGCGCAGCGCGTTCCGCAGCGGCTTTCTCGGGGTTGCCTCGCTCGGCTGGTCGACGCTGGTGCAGATAGTGGAGGCGAGCGAGGCCGAGCGCGCCGAACTGGTCGATGCGCTGGCCGCGCAACTGGTGAAGCGCTTCGGTGCGCCCGATGTTGCGGCGGCGAAAGCCGCGGCAGAGGAAGAGGTGGCCTTTGCCGAGTCGTTATGCACGCAGCCGCAGGACACGCTGATCGCCGTGCACCGCACTTACGACGACGGCAACGTGCGCGAGGCGTTCCGCACGCTGCGGCCGCGTAACGGGCAAAAGCCCGCGCGCGCCTTCTCCTTCCTCGAGGTCGAAGGCGAAGACGAGCCGGGCGATGAGGTCGATCTCATTGGTCTGGCCGGGCGGGAGCGCAAATGACCGACTTCTGGCTGTCCTGCGGCCATCATCTGCTCGACCGCGACGAGGGCGGCGGGCTGGTCGTGACCGACGATTTCCTCAAAGTCTATCTGGCCCGGCCCGAGTTGATCCCGCCGCCGGAGTCCTGCGCGGTCGAACGCACGTTGCACGCGGCCTTGCTCGCCAATCCGCGCATGCCGGTGTCGGCCTCCGATATCGGGGCCATCGCGGACATCGATGCGCGGGAAAACTGGCAGATGCTGATTGCCTTCCGCGATCATTTGCTGCGCCACAAGACGCTGGAAGCGGCCTATGTCGATCTCGTCCGCCGCGGCGTCGGCAAGACGCCGCCGCTGTTCGTCAATCAGCTCGTGCACGTGATCCTGCGCAACGCGCTCGATGGCGTCGAAGACGCCCGCGTGCTGCGCGCTGCCGAAATGTTCTTCCGCACCCAGCGCGTCACGCTGCACGAAGGCTCGCTAATCGCGGCCGACGAGGAAACCATCGCCGGCGGCGCGCAATCGCCGGTGTCGCCGCTGGTCTCGATGCTCGGTCTGCCGGCGGAAGCCGAAATCGACATTCTCAACGACGGCAATGCCGATACGTATTGGCAGCGCAGCGACCAGTTCGACATGGCGCTCGATCTGACCGGCGGCCGCCAAGGCCTCGCCGCGCTCGCCGAAGCCATGCGGCTGTGGATCGCGCATCTGCTCGGGATCGAGGTGACGATCGAGCCGCTCACTGAGCTGCGCGACGCGCCACTCACCTGGTATGCCGGGCTGGACGCCGACGCCACCCGCATCGGCGATGCGCTGTGGAACGGCGAGGAGCTCGACGAGGCAAGCCAGGCGCGCGTGGCCGGCCTGTTCCGTCTTACGTTCCGCGATCCCACCGTCATGCTCGACAAAGTCAAAGGCGAGCCGGTCTATCTCATCCTGGCCATGACGGCGGATAAATTGCTGCGCATGAAGCCGCAGAACCTGGTGACCGGACTGCCGGTCAAGCATCTGGAGGCGGTGAGTTGAGTGCCATCGCGCCGCTGAAGGCCATTTCGGTCAGTATCGTGGTCGAGCGCAGCAAGGGCGGCGGCCCGTGGGCCGAATTCCTCTGGCGGCCGCTCACTGCGCTCAGCGGCGTGCCCGATACGCCGGCTTGGACGAAATTATCGGGCGACGGCGAGCGGGCGACGTTTTATGCTGGCGAAGCCGAGATTGCGCTCTATCGCTCGGAAGCGGGCAACTACCGCGAAAACTTGCTGGTCGAAACGCCGCTGCTGTGGGTCGCGTTGCGTCCGGCGGAAGCCGACCCGCCGTTCACTTTGGCGGGCGTTACCGCAGATCCGGCGGAAGGTGAAGCTTGGGCCGGTCTCGGCCACGACATTGTCGATACGGTTGCGATGCCCCCGGCGGTGGAAGAGGTGGTAGCGGCTTTCGTGGCGGAGCACTATGTCGGGGAGAGGTTCACCAAACGCAAGCGCGACCGCGCCGATCCGGAAGCCTTGGCGCGGCGCGATCACTTAAGCGATGATGGCAAGCCATGAGCGAGCCGGAAAATTTTCTCGAGCGCTGGTCGAAACGCAAGCTGGCGAAAGACGAGCCTGCGCCGGAGCAAGATGCGACAGTGCCGCAGGCCGAGCAGGACAACGCGGCGCCTGCGCCGGCGGCGGTAGCAAACGCAACCAACGCCGCGCCTGAGAGCCAAATGTTCGATCCGGCAAGCCTGCCGTCGATTGAATCGATTGGCGCGAATACCGACGTCACCGCGTTTCTACGCCCCGGCGTGCCGCCGGAACTGACCCAAGCGGCACTTCGCCGCGCCTGGTCGTCCGATCCGGCCATTCGCGACTTCGTTGGGCTGGTCGAAAACGGCTGGGATTTCAACGACCCGCAGGCCATGCCCGGCTTCGGCGCGATCAGCCCCGGCGAAGTGGCGCGCCTTGTCACGCAGTTGATCGGTGAACTGCCGGCAGCCTCGTCAGAAAAACCGAATGAAGCCGCGTTGGGTGACGCCCAAGATCAGCCGCCGATTGCGTCGCAGGCGCGTGAGCCGCAATTCGAAGCGAAGTCTGAATCTGCGGACCTGCATCGCAATATAAAAAATGATGCACCGCAAAATAATTCCGGCCGCTAACGGGCGCCGGTCGACGAAACTCGCATCAATCCAGCGTGATATAGCCTGCAGCTATTGACCGCCGCTTCAATGTGGCGATAGCCTTTCATTGTTCTAAATCGCTTGTTCGCGCCGGGGGAAATCGGGTCGCGCGAACGAGAACAAAAAGAAAAATCGACCATGGCTGACCGAGGTCTGCAGGAAGCCATTCGCGCTGTCGGCGGCGTCACTGAACTTGCGCGACGTATTGGAATCTCCCAGCCCTCGGTTTCAAACTGGATCAGGATACCCGCCGAGCGCGTGCTGGCGGTGGAAGCCGTGAGCGGCATCGCGCGCATCGTCCTGCGCCCCGATCTCTACGGTGAAGGCGATGCCGACGACGTCGATCTTGCGCGCGCGCAGGAATATGCGCTGCTCGCCAGTCTGCTTACCCGTGCCCCCGATGCGAAGCTGCTTGAACAGCTCGCCGGACTGCGCGGCGACGCGACACCGCTCGGCGTCGCCCATGTGGAGCTCGCTGAAGCGGCGAGCGGCGCCGACGTGAATAAAATCGAGCGCGAGTTCTTCGATCTCTTCATCGGCATCGGCCGCGGCGAGCTGCTGCCCTACGGCTCTTATTATCTCACCGGCTTCCTGCACGAGCGGCCGCTCGCGCGCCTGCGCGAGGATATGGCGCGCATCGGCATCGCCCGCGCGGACGGCGTGGCGGAACCGGAGGACCACGCCGGCATCCTGTGCGAGATCATGTCGGGTCTGGCGAACGGCCAATTGCCGGCGCCGGCCGGTGCCGGCCGCACCATCTTCGAAAAGCATATGACGCCGTGGATCGGCCGCTTCTTCGCCGATCTCGAACGCGCGGATGCTGCGAATTTTTACCGGCGCGTCGGAACTGTCGGCCGGCTGTTCACCGAAATCGAATCGGAAGCTTTCGCGCTGCCGTCGTGATGTGCGCCGGCCGAGGATAATTCGTTTTTAAGGAGGACTGGCAATGAAGCAGGACAGCAAAGCCAAAGTTGGACGGCGTGATTTCTTGCGCGCGCTCGGCGCCGGGGCCGGCGCGGCCGTTACTCCTGCCGTTTTTGTCAGCGAAGCGCACGCCGATTCGGAGAACAACGACGAAAAGCGCAAGGCCCGCTACAAAGCGGACTCTGCGGACGTGCAAGCTTATTACCGCGTCAACCACTATCCGAGCTGAGGGAGGCACACGTGCTGATCAAGAAAACAGAACGTCAAGCGCGCCACGGCTCGCTCTCCGCTCTCGCCGGCCACGGCAGCGGCCTTAACCGCCGCAGTTTCCTGCGCCGCTCGGGCCTCGCGGCCGGCGGGCTCGCCACTTTCGGCGCGCTGCCGCTCGCGACCGTGCGCAAGGCCGAAGCCGCCGCCGCCGGGCCGCTCACCTCCGGCGCCACCATCCGCAAGAGCATCTGCACGCATTGCGCGGTCGGCTGCACGGTGCTTGCCGAAGTCGTCAACGGCGTGTGGGTCGGCCAAGAACCGGCCTGGGAAAGCCCGATCAATCGCGGCTCGCACTGCGCCAAGGGGGCCTCGGTGCGCGAGCTGGTCAGCGGCGAACGCCGCCTGAAATACCCGATGAAGCTCGTGAACGGCCAATGGACTCGCATCAAGTGGGAACAGGCGGTCAACGAGATCGGCGACAAGCTGATGGAGATCCGCGGCAAATCCGGCGCGGACTCGGTGTACTGGCTCGGTTCCGCGAAAATGACGGACGAAGGCGCCTACCTGTTCCGCAAATTCGGCGCGTTCTGGGGCACCAACAACACCGACCACCAGGCGCGCATCTGTCACTCCACCACCGTCACCGGCGTGGCCAATACCTGGGGCTACGGCGCGATGACCAACAGCTTCACCGACATCCGCAACGCGAAGACGCAGATCATCATGGGCGGCAATCCGGCCGAAGCCCATCCGGTGTCGTTGCAGCACCTGCTCGAAGGCGCCGAGATGCAGAAGGCGAACGTGATCGTCATCGATCCGCGCCTGACGCGCACCGCGGCGCACGCCACCGAATATGTCCGTCTGCGCCCCGGCACCGACATCCCGGTGCTGTACGGGATCATGTGGCACATCATCAAGAACGGCTGGGAGGACAAGCAATTCATCGAGCAGCGCGTCTACGGATTCGATGCCGCGCGCAAGGAAATGGAGAAGTGGACGCCTGAAGAAGTCGAGCGCGTGTCCGGCGTTCCCGGCGAACAGCTCAAGCGCGTCGCCCAGATGTTCGCGACGCAGAAGCCGTCGACGCTGATCTGGTGCATGGGCCAGACCCAGCACACGGTCGGCACTGCCAACGTGCGCGCCAGCTGCATGCTGTTGCTGCTCACCGGCAATGTCGGCGGCATGGGCATGGGCGCCAACATCTTCCGCGGCCACGACAACGTGCAGGGCGCAACCGACGTCGGCCTCGATATCGTGACGCTGCCGTTCTACTACGGCCTGGTCGAAGGTGCCTGGAAGCATTGGTCGCGCGTCTGGGAGGTCGACTACAACTACCTGGTCGGCCGCTTCGACGAAAAGAAAATGATGGAGACGGCGGGCATCCCGCTCACCCGCTGGTTCGACGCCACGATCCTGCCCAAGGACCAGGTCGCGCAGAAAGACAATCTGAAGGCGATGTATGTCCAGGGCCACGCCAGCAATTCGATCACCCGTATCCCCGAGTCGTTGAAGGGATTGAAGGCGCTCGAGCTGCTGGTGGTCGCCGACCCGCATCCCACGACCTGGGCGTCGCTTGCCGTGCAGGCCGGCCGCAAGGACAACATGTACCTGCTGCCGATCGCGACGCAGTTCGAATGTCACGGCTCGCGCGTGGCTTCCAACCGCGCGATGCAGTGGGGCGAACAGATCGTCAAGCCGATCTTCGAGACGAAGGACGATCTGGAGCTCATGTACCTGATGGCCAAGAAGCTCGGCTTCGCCGATCAGATGTTCAAGAACATCAAGGTCGAGAACAATCTGCCGTTGGCCGAGGACATCCTGCGCGAGATGAATCGCGGCAGCTTTTCGACCGGCTACTGCGGCCAGTCGCCAGAACGCATCAAGTCGCACATGGCGCATCAGGCCGACTTCGACATGCTCACGCAGCGCGCCACCACCGGGCCGAACAAAGGCGACTACTACGGATTGCCGTGGCCCTGCTGGGGCACGCCGGAAGTCAAGCATCCCGGCACGCCGCTGCTCTACAACACTAATCTCGCGGTTATGGACGGCGGCGGCACGTTCCGCGCCCGCTTCGGCGTCGAACGCGAGGAGAAGCAGCCTGATGGCACGACTGTGAAAGTCAGTATGCTGGCCAACGGCTCCTACTCCAAGGATTCGGAGATCAAGGACGGCTATCCCGAGTTCACGCTCGGCGTGCTCAAGAAGCTCGGCTGGGACAAGGACCTGACCGAGGCCGAGCTGGCCGTGATCAACAAGGTCAATCCGACCACGCCGGACGCCGTGTCGTGGTCGATCGACCTGTCGGGCGGCATTCAGCGCGTCGCCATGAAGCACGGCTGCGTGCCTTACGGTAACGCCAAGGCGCGCATGAACGCCTTCGGTCTGCCGGATCCGATCCCGGTGCACCGCGAGCCGATCTATACGGCGCGCGCCGAACTGGTGGCGAAATATCCGACACTGCCCGATGCCAAGCAGTTCCGTCTGCCCAACATCGGCTTCACGTTGCAGAAAAACGCGGTCGACAAGGGCATCGCCAAGCAATTCCCGCTCATCCTCACCACCGGCCGAATCGTTGAATACGAAGGCGGCGGCGAAGAAACCCGGTCCAATAAGTGGCTGGCCGAGCTGCAGCAGGCGATGTTCATCGAAATCAATTCCGCCGATGCCGCCGACCGCGGCATCAAGGACGGCGGCTTGGTCTGGGTGACCGGCGCCGAGAACGGCTCCAAGGCGAAGGTTACGGCGCTCGTCACCGAGCGCGTCGGCAAGGGCATCGCCTGGATGCCCTTCCATTTCGGCGGCTGGTTCGGAGGTCAGGATTTGCGCGCCAATTATCCGGCGGGCACCGATCCGATCGTGCTCGGCGAAAGCGCCAATACGATCACGACCTACGGCTACGATCCTGCGACTGGCATGCAGGAGCCCAAAGCAACCCTGTGCCAGATCACAGCGGCTTAAGGAGGCGGGACCATGGCTCGAATGAAATTCCTTTGCGACGCCGACCGTTGCATCGAGTGCAACGCTTGCGTCACCGCCTGCAAGAACGAGCACGAGGTGCCGTGGGGCATCAACCGCCGGCGCGTCGTCACGCTCAATGACGGCAAGCCCGGAGAGCGCTCGATCTCGATGGCCTGCATGCACTGCACCGACGCGCCCTGCGCGGCGGTTTGCCCGGTGAACTGCTTCTACACCACGGCGGACGCCGTCGTGCTGCACTCGAAGGATCTGTGCATCGGCTGCGGCTACTGCTTCTACGCCTGTCCGTTCGGCGCGCCGCAGTATCCGAAGGTCGGCAACTTCGGTTCGCGCGGCAAGATGGACAAGTGCACCTATTGTGCCGGCGGCCCGGAAGCCGACGGCAGCAAGGCCGAATACGAGAAATACGGCGCCAATCGCCTTGCCGAAGGCAAGCTGCCGCTGTGCGCCGAGATGTGCTCGACCAAGTCGCTGCTCGCCGGCGACGGCGACGTCATCGCGCAGATCTACAAGGAACGCGTCTCCCGGCGCGGCTACGGCTCCGGCGTCTGGGGATGGCAAACCGCCTATCGTGAAACGATCGCGACCTGAAGGGAAAGCGCATCATGACGAAGCACCTCGCGCGTATTCGTATGATCGCCGGCGCGCTTGCGCTTGCGTTCATCGTCGCGACGGCGGCGCCCGCGCCGGTCTCGGCGCAGGTGAATCCGAACGCCAGTGCCGTGAAAGAGCAGCAGCTGCTCGATCAGCTCAAGGTGATCCGGGGCCTCGGCACCATTCCCGACACGAAATCCTACGTGCTCGAGCACCCGGCCGGCCGCGATTGGCGTGAATTCCACACCGTCACGCTGAAATGGATCGGCGGCATCGCCATCCTCGGCATGCTGGCGCTGCTTGTCATCTTCTATATGTGGCGCGGCAGCATGAAGGTGCGGGCCGGCTTTTCCGGGACGACCATCCTGCGCTTCAACGCTTTCGAGCGCTTCGTGCACTGGCTCACCGCGGTGAGCTTCATCATCCTCGGCATCACCGGCCTCAACATCACCTTCGGCCGCGCGCTGCTGCTGCCGTGGATGGGGCCGGAGACGTTCAGCGCCTGGGCGGAATGGGCGAAGTACTCGCATAACTATCTCAGCTTCGCCTTCACCCTCGGCGTGGTGCTGATGTTCCTGATGTGGGTCGGCGAGCAGCTCCCGACCGAAGCCGACGTCGAATGGGTCAAGCTCGGCGGCGGCATGTTCGACAAGGACGACAACACGCACGCGCCGGCCTGGAAGTTCAACGCCGGCCAGAAATTCATGTACTGGATGGTCATGCTCGCAGCGCTGGGGATGATGGTCAGCGGCTTCATGCTGATGTTCCCGTTCTACGGCGGGTTGAACGTCGGCAATATGGAGCTCGCGGAAATCTTCCACGGCACGATCGGCGTGCTGTTTATCTCGCTGATCTTCGTGCACATCTATCTCGGCACCATCGGCATGGAAGGCGCCTTCGACGCGATGAGCGACGGCAACGTCGACCTCAACTGGGCCAAGGAGCACCATAACCTCTGGGTCGAGGAGGAATTGGGCAGCGGGGCCGCGCGCACGCGCGGCGCCATGCGGCCAGCCGAATAGGCGGTCTTTCCGGAAGGCAACAACGCCCGGCCTCGCGGCCGGGCGTTTTGCTATAAGGGGACCATGACGGAGCCCATGCGCATTATCGGTCTCGCCGGCTGGAGCGGGTCGGGCAAAACCACGCTGATCACCAAGGTCATCCCGCGCCTGATCGCGCGCGGGGTGACGGTGTCGACGCTCAAGCACGCCCATCACGGCTTCGATCTCGACCAGCCCGGCAAGGACTCGTTTTTTCACCGCACCGCCGGTGCCACCGAGGTGATCATCTCCTCGGCCAAGCGTTTTGCCATTCTGCATGAGCTGCGCGAGGAGGTGGAATGGGACCTGCCCGAGCTGGTCGCCAAGATGTCGCCGGTCGATCTGGTGCTGGTCGAAGGCTACAAGCGTGACGCTTTTCCCAAGCTGGAGATTCATCGCGCCGCCAACGGCAAGCCGCTGATCCATCCGGACGATCCGCATGTCGTCGCCATTGCCACCGACACGCCGCTGCCGGCCGCCAAGGTGCCGGTGATCGATCTCAACGACATCGAGGCGATCGCCGACATGCTGTTGAAGCATGCGGTGCCGGTCGGCCAAGCTCCGATGATGAGACGCGCATAATGGCCCAGTTGACCGACGACTGTTTCGCATTTTCCGGTCCGCTGCTGCGGCTCGACGACATGGAGCGGCTGATCGGCGAGCGCGTCAAGCCGGTTGCGGAGACCGAGAAGGTGGTGCTGCACGGCGCGCGCGGGCGCGTGCTTGCGTTCGACGTGAAGGCGCCGGTCGATCTGCCGCCGTTCGATAATTCCGCGGTCGACGGCTACGCCGTGCGCCACGCCGATCTTGCGCCCGATGCCGACACCAAACTCGTGATCGCCGGGCGCCTCGCCGCCGGCGCGCGCGCGGAACTCATGGTAAAACCGGGCGAGGCGATCAGGATTTTCACCGGCGCCGCCATGCCGAGGGGCGCCGACACGGTTTTCATGCAGGAAGACGTCAAGGTCGAGGGCAATGCCGTCGTGGTGCCGAAAGGCCTGAAGCTCGGCGCCAACCGCAGGCTGGCCGGCGAGGACGTGCCCGCGGGCCGCGTCGTGCTGCCGGCCGGCACCGTGCTGGAGGCGCAACACGTCGCGCTCGCGGCGGCGCTCGGCCTGACCGAGCTCGCCGTGCGGCGGCGGCTCAAGGTCGCGATCTTCTCCACCGGCGACGAGGTGGTCGAGCCGGGCGCGCCGCGCGGCCGCGCGGCGATTTACGATTCCAATCGCTTCCTGCTGGTCGAGCTGCTGGAGCGGCTCGGCGCTTTGGTGACCGATCTCGGCATTCTCGCCGACGAGGAGACCGCGCTCGTGCGCGC
Source organism: uncultured Pseudomonadota bacterium (assembly GCA_963710705.1). Classification (GTDB taxonomy): domain Bacteria; phylum Pseudomonadota; class Alphaproteobacteria; order Rhizobiales; family Xanthobacteraceae; genus Pseudolabrys. The sequence continues at coordinate 418,523 of CAVQBI010000002.1, read as the reverse complement.
GCTGGAAAAGGCGTCCGCGCATCACGATCTGGTGCTTACCTCCGGCGGCGTCTCCACTGGCGAAGCCGACCATGTGCGCGAGGCGGTCGAGCGCATCGGCAATCTGGTATTCTGGCGCGTCGCCATCAAGCCAGGCCGGCCGGTCGCGATGGGCGTCATCCGCGGCCCCAAAGGCCACGGCTCGGCCTTTGTCGGCATGCCGGGCAATCCGGTCGCGGTGTTCGTCACCTTTGTGCGCGTGGTGAAGCCGCTGCTGCGCCAGCTCTCCGGCGCGCGGCCTGAGCGGCTGATGGCGCTGCCGGTGCGCGCCGCCTTTGCCTACAAGAAAAAGAAGGACCGCCGCGAATATGTGCGCGTGGCGCTGCGCAAGGGCAGCGACGGCGAGATCGAGGCGGTCAAGCACCCGCAGGACGGCGCCGGTATCTTGACGTCGCTGACTGAAACCGACGGCTTGCTGGAATTTCCAGAAGACGTGACAGCAATCGAGCCCGGCGCCCGCGTCGGGTTCCTCTCCTACGCGGCGCTCATCGGCTGATTGCCGGTCTGCTACGCCCCGAGCCGCGCGTAGGGCGAGGTGAAGGCCTTGTCGACCGGTTCCTGCACCGTGTTGAGCGCGATCACGCCGATCGCCGCGATTACGACCGCCATGAGGCAAGCAATGACGAATACTTTCATATTGGCTCCTCTCCGGTACCCACGCGATTATTTCTATAACAAACCCACGAACTGCGCGAGATGATCCACGTCAATTTGCCGCGTGTTGCAGCGCAATGCGTTTGGCGCGCTCGGCGTCTTCCGGCGTATTGACGTTGAAGAACGGATCGACCGGCTGATCCGGCCAGTCGGCGATGGCAATGCCGTGGCGCGCCGTCCACACCTCGATCTTGCGTAAATCTTCCGTAACCAGCGCCTTGCGCAAATCCGCGCGCAGCGCCAGCGGCCACAGCCCGACCACCGGATGGCGCCATTGCCCCGAGCGCGCGCAGGCGAGCGGCACGCCGGCGCCTAGTTTGCGCCGCGCCTGGTGCAGCTTCTCCACCAGATCGTCGGGCAGGAACGGGCAGTCGCCCGGCACGCTGACGATCCACTCGACGCCGTTGTCCTGCGCCGCCAGCCAGTCGAGCCCGGCCAAAATGCCGGCGAGCGGGCCGGGATGGTCCGGCACGTTGTCGGGCACCACGACGCAGCCGGTATCGGCGAAGCGTTCGGGATCGCCATTGGCGTTGATGATGATGTCGGTGCATTGCCCCGACAGCGTCGCCAGCACGCGGTCGAGAATTGCCGCGCCGCCGATCTCGATGCGCGCCTTGTCGCCGCCACCCATGCGGCGCGCCAAGCCGCCGGCGAGTACCAGGCCGAGGGTCGGTGGAACGGGGCTAGACATCACTCGTCATGCACGGCGGCCTTGCGCCGGCTCTTCGAACTTTCTTCCTCGACGGACGCGAGATCCTGGTCGAACACGATACGGTCTTCGCCGGCGAGCGCCACGAAGCGCTTGCCGCGCGCGCGGCCGATCAGCGTCAAGTTGGCCTTGCGCGCCAGCTCGACGCCCCAGGCGGTGAAGCCCGAGCGCGAGATCAGAATAGGAATGCCCATGCGCACGGTCTTGATCACCATTTCGGAGGTCAGCCGCCCGGTGGTGTAGAAAATCTTGTCGCCCGGCTTGACCTTCTCCTTGAACATCCAGCCGGCGATCTTGTCGACGGCGTTGTGGCGGCCGACGTCCTCCATGTAGACCAGCGGGCGATCTTCCTGCGCCAGCACGCAGCCATGAATGGCGCCGGCCTCGAGATAAAGCGACGGCGTGGTGTTGATCTTGTGGGTGAGCGCGTAGAGCCATGAGGTGCGCAAGGTCGCCTTCGGCAGCGACACATTCTCCAGCGCTTCCATCAGGTCGCCGAACACGGTGCCCTGCGCGCAGCCGGAGGTCTGCACTTTCTTCTTCAACTTCTTCTCGTAATTGGTTTTGCGCTTGGTGCGCACGACGACGACCGCCAACTCCTCGTCGTAATCGACGCCGGTCACCTCGTCGTCGGGCAGCAGCATGTTCTGGTTGAGCAGATAGCCGATCGCCAGATATTCGGGATAATCGCCGATCGTCATCGCCGTGACGATCTCCTGCGCGTTGAGGAAAATCGTCAGCGCGCGCTCGACCGTCACCGAGGTTTCCACCCGCTGCCCGGTCTGGTCGATGCCGCTGACGCGCTCGGTCAGCCGCGGGTCGGCGGGATCGGGCCGGATGATGTAGTCGTCGCGCGCTTTGCTCATGATGTCATCATACCAGAATTGCACGCCCCACGCTGCCCACCGGCCCAATCGGGCGTGGGCGCTTTCACCCCGTCATATAGGGCAAAATTGCAAGTTTGCACGGGCGCGCCGTAAGATACCGGCAACGAAAACGAATGCGCCACGGGGAGACGTCCATGTACCGCGCCACCAAAGACATCATTCTGCCGACCACGATCACCGGCTCGCTGCCGCGGCCGAGCTGGTACACGGAAAATCTCGGCACCCGCCATTTCCTCGAAGCGATGGTGACCCGCCGCTTCCGCGAGCAGTATGAGGACGCGCTCACCTGCTACTTGCGCGACCAGGAACTTGCCGGCCTCGATATCGTCACCGACGGCGACTGCCGCTTCGACGACGACGTCGGTGGCCAGAGCTGGACCGCCTATCCGCCCAATCACATGACCGGCCTCGACATCGAGCATCCGGTGCCGACACCGGCCGGACGCGGCGGCCTCTGGTTTCCGCGCGGTCACATCCTGCACGACTATCTCGAGTCGCGCGTGATGCCGGTGATCACCGGCCCGATCGGCCGCGGCAATCTGCAATACACCGCGATGTGGAAGGCGGCACAGCGTTTCACCGACAAGCCGGTGAAGTTCGGCGGCGTGTCGGCCGAAATCGTCGCCTTCGCGCTGCAGGACCGCTACTACAAGAGCGTGCCGGAGCGCATGTTCGCCATCGCCGACGCCTTCAACGAGGAATATCACGAGCTCGCTGACGCCGGCTGCCCGGTGATCCAGATCGAGGAACCGCAGATCCACCTGATCGCCGTGCGCAAGATCATCGACAAGGTGATCAATCCGCAATTGATGGTCGAGGTGTTCAATCGTACGGTGAAGGGCCTGCGCGCCAAGACCGAGATCTGGGCGCACTCCTGCTGGGGCAATCCATCTCAACAAAGAATGTTCGCCGACGTGCAGAGCTACAAGCCGGCGCTCGAAATCTACAACACCATCGACGCCGACGTGATCACTTTCGAATCGTCGAGCTCCGGCGGCATCGATCTGGAAGCCATCGGCAAGACGATCACCGACAAGAAAATCGCCATCGGCGTGATCGACCATCACACGCTGCAGGTCGAGCAGCCCGAGCAGGTGGCGGCGCAGATTCGCGCCGCGCTCAAATATATTCCGGCCGAACGGCTGATGGTGTCGACCGACTGCGGCATGGGCCGCGAGGGCATGAGCCGCCGCCACGCCTTCTACAAGGCGGTCGCCATCACACTCGGCACCAACATCGTGCGCAAGGAGCTTGGGGTGCCGGTGGCGCGCATCCCGGCCGCCGACGAGCGCTATTCGCTGGTGGTGCCGGCGAAATAGCTTTTTGACGGTCGAGTACTGAGAGCGCGGCAGTCTCTCTTCCCTCTTCCCTTGTGGGAGAGGGTGGCGAGCCGGAGCGATAGCGAAGGCGAGCCGGGTGAGGGGTCAGCATTGTTTGCGAACTCCTACCCCTCACCCGCCCTCGCTCGGCTTCGCCTCCGCTCGGGCACCCTCTCCCCCAAGGGGAGAGGGGAAACGAGTTCGCCTCTCGGATGATATCTAACGCGCCGCCAGCACGCGCTCGATCTGCTCAGCGGTCGGCGTGACGTGATAGAACTTCGTGTAGAAGTCCCGCGCCAGCTCGCGAATGTCGTCCTTGAAATAGTCGGGATAAAGAAGCTTTCCCAGCCACCAAAGCCCCATCAGGCGATTGGCCGAAGGCGGCGCGTCGACCCAGCCGAACGGCAGCCGCGGCATCGGATAAAGGCGGCCGTCACGCACGGCCTTGACCCGCGTCCAGGCTGGATCGTTGCGCAGCCGGGTCGCGAAATCCGGGTCGGTTGCCAAAATCACGTCCGGCTCCCACTGCCGCACCTGATCGATCGTCACCTCGGCAAGTCCGCCATTGCTGCCGCCAGCGGCGTTACGCGCCAGCAGCTCGATGCTTTCCATTTGGCTTGCGCCACCGAGGCCGGTGGTCAATCCGCTTGGACCGCGCGCGTAGTAAATCTTCGGCCGTTTGTCCGCCGGCACGAAGGCAATGCGATTGGTGACAACGGCCAGCGTCTGGTTGCAATAGTCGGCGAAATCGGCGCCTTCGGCCGCGCGGCCGATCAGCCGGCCGAGTTTCTCGTAACTCGTCGACAGCGACAGCACGCGGCCGTCGAGTAGGGCGTAGGGAATGGCGGTCTGCTTTTGCACGGATTCTGCTTGCGCCGCATAGCGCGGAGCGGTCGAGCCGACGTCAAGAATAAGGTCAGGCTTGCGCGCGGTCAGGCTGCCGAGATCGGCACTCTTGTCTCGGCTGGTCAGCCGGCCGAGCGCCGGCTTGCTGCAGGTTTCGGTACTTAAATAGGCGCAGACTTCCGGCCGATTGGCGCCTGGCCAGCCGAGCAGCCGCTCGGGCGCCAGCGTGTAGAGCAGAATCGCCGCCGGCAAGCCTGCGGGAAACACGTGATGGACGGTGTCCGGGATCGCGACGCTGCGGCCGGCGTCGTCGGTGAGTGTCGCTGCGTGTGCGAGGCGCGACGTCAGGAGCGCGGCGGAGGCGGTGGCGAACAATGCACGGCGGGTGAGCGGCATTGCTGCTCTAGTCCCCCGGCGCAAAACCGTAGCCGGCCAGAATCTTCTGGCCATCCGGCGACAAGATGAATTCGGCGAGTTCCTTCGCGGCCGTTGGCGCGCCGTCGATCACGGTCAGGCCGTAATCGGCGGCGACCGAAAGCGCCTCCGGCAGCTCGACCATTTGCTGGTCGGGATATTGTTTGCGTGCGGCCAGCGCATTGGTGCAGTAGGTCAGGAAAATATCGGCACGGCCTTCCGCCACGTGCCAGCCGTAGGCCGTGCGCCCGGCCGGCGCCGCCGCGCTGTCTTTGCCGCCGGTGAGCTTGAGCGATTTCTTTTCCAGCAGATCCTGCGCGCCCGGCTTGAGCGCTTCGGCCTTGGTGAAGACCTCGATCGCATAGTCGCCCGACGGGTCGGCGCGCGGCGTCGAGGTGCCGAGTTTGACTTTGGGGTCCATCATGCGTGCGAGCAGCGTGTCGCTGCTGACGTCGAGGCCCGGTTTGACCAGCGCGCACATCTTGTTGCGTGCGAAACGCGCCACCGGGCCACCGGTGCCGTCGTCGCACAGCGCCTGCGGATGCTCCATGTTGGCGGAAGCGAAAATGTCGGCCTTGCCGCCGTCGGTGATTTCCTTGCGCAGCACCCCGGAGGGACCGAATTTCATCTCGACTTTATGGCCGCTCTTGCCCTCGTACGCTTTGGCGACGTCCGTCAGCGCGTCCTTCAGGCTGCCGGCGGCATAGAGAGCTATGGTGTCGGCATGGGCGAAATTCGACATGAGACACCAGGCGACTGCTACGATAGTGCCTAAGTTTTTGTACACGAGCATGCCGCGTTCTCTCTTCCCCTCTCCCCTTGTGGGAGAGGGTGGCGCACGCGGAGCGAATGCGAGCGTGCGCCGGGTGAGGGGTCAGTGCTCAAGTTGAGGCCGCACCCCTCACCCGGCCTCGCTCGGCTCCGCCTCCGCTCGGCCACCCTCTCCCACAAGGGGAGAGGGAAGCACGATTGCTGCGCCGCCAAGCGACCATCATACATCACGCACTCGGGTCGTTGGCGTTGGGATAGAACAGTTGCTCCCCGTTGATCTTGTAGTTGGCGATGTCCTTCTGACCCTGCGGCGAGATCAGGTAGTCGATGAACTGCTGGCCGAAGTCCTTCTTCACGTTGGGGTGCTTGGCCGGGTTCACCAGCATCACGCCGTATTGGTTGAACATGCGCTTGTCGCCTTGCACCAGGATCTCGAGATCGCCTTTGTTCTTGAAGTGAATCCAGGTGCCGCGGTCGGACAGCACATAGGCGTTGCCGGCGCCGGCGGTGTTGAGCGCCGCGCCCATGCCCTGGCCGATCGCCTTGTACCAGGGGCCCTTGTCCTTATCGATGTCGATGCCGGCGTCCTTCCAGAGCTTGAGCTCGGCGATATTGGTGCCGGAGCGGTCGCCGCGCGAGATAAACGAGGCCTGCTTGGCCTTGATCGTCTGAAATGCCTTGGCGACATCCTTCATGCCTTTGATTCCGGCCGGGTCGCTTTTCGGCCCGATCAGCACGAAGTCGTTGTACATCACCGGATAGCGCTTCACGCCCTGGCCTTCGGCGAGGAATTTCAGTTCCGCCGACTTGGCGTGCACGAACACCACGTCGGCGTCGCCGCGCCGGCCGGTATCGAGCGCCTGGCCGGTGCCCTGCGCCACCACTTTCACGGTGATGCCGGTCTTCTGCTTGACGATCGGCAGCAGGTATTCGAACAGGCCGGAATCCTGCGTCGAGGTGGTTGAGGCGACCACGATCGATTTGTCCTGTGCGTAGCTTTGCGGGCTCGCGAGCAGCAGCACGCCGAGCGCGGCGGCGGCAATCAGATAACGTCGATTGAACATCACGATCCTCCTTCAATTTTCAGCTTCGTTAAGTCGTCCCCTAAACCAGCAATTCGCCGGCGATGAATTTGCGGGCTTCATCGGTGCGCGGCGCATTGAAGAATTCTTCCGCCCGGCCGGTTTCAATCAGGCGGCCGCGGTGCAACAGAAGGATGTCGCCGCCGATGCGCTTGGCCTGGCCGAGATCGTGCGTCGACATCACCACCTTGACGCCGCGCGCGGTCACCGTGCGCACGATGTCCTCGATCGCCTTGGTGGCGGCGGGATCGAGACTGGCGGTCGGCTCGTCGAGGAACAAAATGGCGGGGTCGCGCGCCAGCGCGCGCGCGAGCGCCAGCCGCTGCTGCTCGCCGCCCGAGAGGCGCCGCCCCGGCCGCCGCTCCAGCCCTTGCAGGCCGACTTCGGCCACCAGCTCGGCGACGCGTGCGTCGCGTTTGTGACGCGGCACGCCGGCGGCGGCGAGCGCGTAGCGCACATTGCCGGCCGCGCTGCGTCTCAGCATGGTCGGACGCTGGAACACGATGGCGCGCCGCGTCGGCGGCGACTGTTCGCGCCCGCCCCAGGTGACCAGCCCGCTGGTGAGGGGAAGAAGGCCCATGGCCGCGCGCAGCAGCGTGGTCTTGCCGGAGCCGTTCGGACCGATCAGGACGGTTGGCTCGCCGGCATCGAGCTTCAATGTGATGCCGTCGAGGATCGCCACGTCGCGCGCGACGATCCGCACTTCTACGAGCATTAACGGCAGGTCGAGGGCGGGGTTGCGCATGCTCATCCCGCGTAAAGTTGGCCGGCGCGGCGCACGCCCCAGGCCAGCGCGTTGATCAAAATCACGATGGAAATCAGCACCATGCCAAGTCCGATCGCGAGCGGCAGGTCGCCTTTCGAGGTTTCCAGCGCGATCGCCGTGGTCATCGTGCGCGTGAAGCCGTCGATGTTGCCGCCGACGATGATGATGGCGCCGACCTCGGAGGCGGCGCGGCCGAATCCGGCGAGTAATGCAGTGACTAAACTGAAGCGCGCGTCCCAGATCAGCGTCGCGATGCGGCGCAGCGGGCCGACATTCATCGCGGTCAGCTCCTCGCGGTATTCAGCCCACAGGTCTTCTATTGTCTGCCGCGACAGTGCCGCCATGATCGGCGCCACCATTACCGATTGCGCGATGATCATCGCCTGCGGGGTGAACAGCAGCCCCCACTGGCCGAGCGGGCCGGAGCGCGACAGCAGCAAAAAGATCGCCAGTCCGATGACCACCGGCGGCACGCCCATCATGGCGTTGAGCATGACGATCACGCCCTCGCGGCCGGGAAAGCGCACCAGCGCCAGGAAGGCGCCGATCGGAATGCCGATCACGGTGGCAAACAGCACCGCGCTCAGGCTGACCAGCAGTGACAGTTGCACGATGGAGAGCAGCACCGGGTCGCCGGTGAGCACCATGTGAAGCGCCGAAACGTCGACCGCGCCGGTCATTGCCTGGTTCCAAAGCGGTTCTCGCGCCTGCGGCGAGCGGCTCAAAAAGCCTGCCTTCTTTTAGTTATTTTATGTTTCAGCTACAATATTTCTCGGCTATTAGAAAAATAAACATGAGCATGCATATGATGCGGGGTACCGGCTCGATAGCTGGCGGCTTGAATTCGGGCGTCGCCATAGCCATCAGCTATCGACGAACGGACGCCAGATGTGCAAAAGCGCGGTTTGTGCGCGTCTTCGTGTAGAAGAGGCGCGCAATTGAGCTTCCGGAGGGGTGGCCGAGTGGCTGAAGGCGCACGCTTGGAAAGCGTGTTTACGGGAAACCGTAACGTGGGTTCGAATCCCACTCCCTCCGCCACCCTCTGCGCTATTTACCCGCCTGCGTGGCCGCGTCTTCGCGCACGCTGGTGTCGATGAGCGTCGAAACCGGGGCGGCATCCTTGATGATGCCGGCTTTCACGAACAGCTGCTCCATCCACTCGATGCGGTCGGCGGGAATCGCCAGCGTCGGATCGACCTGCTTTTCCTTGATGACCTGGTCGGCAATGAATTCAGCGCGCTTGTCGTCCGGCTTGGCATGCGTCATTTCATGCGCGACTTTGACCGCCTCGCCGCGGTGAGCGAGCGCATATTTGTAGGCGTCCATTTCCGCAGCGAGGAATTTGACGAGGTCATCGCGCCGGTTGGCCAACACGTCCTTATTGGTGGCGACGCACAGGCGGATGAATTTCGGTACGGCCGTCGTCGCTTTCATCAGCACGTGGATACTCGGAGGCATGATGGCCTCGAACTCGTTCGACACGATGGCGGCGTCGGTAATGCCGGCGGCCAGAGACTTGTAGCGGTCGATGTCGGCGCCCTGCGTGACAAAGCGGACGTCCGCCGCCGAAATATTCTGGCCTCCCAGCATGCCGCGGAACAGCAAGTCGGGCAGCGAACCAGGCGATGAAATCGCAATTGCTTTGCCCTTCAAGTCGGCCGGCGTCTTGATCTCGGCTTTCGCCAGTACGACTTGCGGCACGCCCGGCCAGGTGCAGCCGACGATCTTGACGCCGGTGCCGCGCACGCCCGCCACGATCGATTCTGGCGCGCCCATGTCGACGCTGTCGATCTCACCGGAGATCAGCGCCTTCATCAGCGTGGCGCCGGCCTTGATCTGCACGATCTCGAGCTTCAAGCCGTGCTTGGCGGCGAAGCCGCCTTTGTCGACCATGGCGATGTAGCCGGAATCGCTTTTGGCCTCGAGGATGCCGTGCTTCCAGACTTTCTCCTGCGCGCTTGACGCCGCGACGCTGCCCGCAAGCATGACGGCGGCGATGGCAAACGACTTTGTTATGGTCATTGTTATTCTCCCTTTCGGCAATTGTAACGCGGCTCTCGCGGGTTTTCCTAGATGCGATACTCGCCGCCGCGCTTGAAGCCTTGGTCGACGTTGAGAAAGAGATCTTCCAGCTTTGGCCGTTTGTTGATCAGCCCCTGCTCGTGCGAATAGCCGACTAGGGTCTCGAGATTTTTGCGGTTCTTGTCGGTCAGTCCGTATTCCCATGGATCGGGGCCGAGCACGCGCTCCTGTTCCTCCCAGGACGCGCGATACCAGGCGAGCGGCACGATGCGCGGGTTGGCCATGCGCCTCATGGCGATCGCTTTCGCCTCGTCGAAGGCGCGGAACAGGTTCACCGCCAGCCAGGGATGCTCCTCAGCCACCTCCTTGCGCAGGCCGGTGACATGCATGATGGGGAAGATGCCGGTGCGCTGGAAATAGCCCATCTCCTCCGCCTTGTGGTCGGGAAACAGGCGCGCTACGCGCGCATCCTTGGCGAGAAACGGCTTGACGAAATCCGAATGAAACACAGCGTCGAGCTCGCCCTCGGCCAGCATGGTCTCGACCGATTTCTCCTTGGGCAGCAGCCTGTACTTGATATCGGCCGGCAACTGCACACCGACGTCATTGTTGAGCTCGGCCACCCATTCGATGCTGTTGAGCGGCACGCCGTATTCGCTTTGCAGAATGCCGCGCATCCACAGCACCGCGGTGGTCATCAAGGTTTTGACGCCGATCTTGTGGCCTTTCAGGTCGGCGGGCTTCGCGATGCCCTTGCCGGTATTGATGAACATGAATCCGTGACGGAAGCGGCGATGCAGGAATACCGGAATGGCGCGGACCGGCCAGTCATTGTCGCGCGCGGCCAAGTAGGACGAGCCGGAGACTTCCGCGATGTCGAATTCGTGGTTGTTCAGGAAGCGCCAGTGGCGCGTCGCCGAATCCATGTCGGTGAGGATGGTGAGGTCGACGCCGTCGACTTGCACGCGGCCCGTGATCAGCGGGCGCACGATTTCGTAGTCGCCGCAGGCCAGCGTCAGGCTCAATTTTTTCGCCATGCGAAGTCCCTAGTGTCCCGTAGCAATCGCCGCCAATGTGGCGGGGTCGTCCGGCAAGCGGTTGCCGCGCCAGACCACGTGCAGGTCCGGCCGCAGCAGCAGCAGATCATAGCCATAAATCTCGCGTGGATGCTTATCGCTGACGGCCAGAGTGACAAGCGGCGCGCCATAAGCGGCGAAGGCCCGTTGCAGCGCGTCCGCGCCACTTTCCGTTCCAGCGAGACAAAGCAGCGTGTAACCGTCGCTGATGCGGTCATGCAGCGCAGTGCCATCGGCGAGCCAGACGTGCGGCAGCCGCGCCCCCGGCCAGGTTGTCGGCACATATTTTAAAGGATCGTCCGCCGGCGGCTCGCCGGTTTCCGGCCAGACGATGGGCGAGTTGGCATAGCGATAGCCGAGCTCGGCGCCGATCATCTCGTTGCTCTTGCGCTGCTCGACGTCGGCGATGCGCGCAAGATTGGCCCGCGTCGCGGTGCCGTCCGGCGTCTTGTCGCGGATATTCGGCTCGTAGGCCGCCCGCCACGCGCGCCGGCCGCGCGAGGCAAAACGCGAGGCCTCCACATTGCGCGCGCCGACCGGGCGCCGCTCTGCTTCGTAGGAGGCGAGCAGGCCGGGCCCGCCCCAGCCTTGCAGCGTGGCCGCGAGCTTCCATGACAGATCGACGGCGTCGCCGACGCCGCTGTTCATGCCGAGGCCGCCGGTCGGGATGACGAGATGCACGGCGTCGCCGGCGAGAAAAACGCGGTTTTTGCCGTAGCTGTCCGCCAGCAGCAGGTTCTGCCGCCACGGCGCGCAGGACAGCATCTCGTATTGCACGGGCATGGCGACGACCTGTTCGAACTGCGTTTTCATCGCCTCGTCGCTGTCGACGGTCGCGTGCAACGTGAAATGCCTGGTCGAATCCTGCACGATCAGAAAGGAATTATGCGTATCGGCGACGTGATAGTGCCGGCCCTCGCCGATGGGGATGCGCTCGAACAGGTCGTCGCAACGATAAAGCGCTTGCCGCAATTGCAGCAGATTGGCTTCGCCTTGCAACTGGATGCCAAGTTGCCGGCGCACGTCGCTCGAGCCGCCGTCACAGCCGACCATGTAGTCGCATTGGATGTCCTCGACGCCGCTTTTCGTCTCGATCTTGGCGCGCACCGATCCGGCATCCTGCTCGAAGGCGAGGAATTTGCACGAATAGCGCACCTTCACGCTCGGCATGGTCTCGGCGACCGATTTCAGCAGCGGTTCCAGCGTATATTGCGAGATCAACTGATAGGGTTCGAGCGGCAGCGAGCCGTCGTTGCAGGCCTTAATTTGTGCTTGCGCCTGTGCAACCGACGGGTAGGGCAGGTGCAACAATGGCGGCTCGACCAGCGAAGTGACGATAAACACGTCCATCGGTACGTCGCGCGGAAAGCCGGCATCGCGGATCCTCTCCGCCAATCCCATGCGCCGGTAGATTTCCATGGTGCGTGCGTTGCAGCGCTCCATCTTGGGCAAAAACTGCGGCGCTTCTTGCTGCTCGATGAGCGCGCAGCGCACGCCGCGCCGCCCGAGGTCGATGGCGAGTGTGAGGCCGACCGGCCCGGCGCCGACGATGAGAACCTGGGTATTCAACCGGCGTTTCTCCCACGGTTCCCGTGAAACCGGCAGCTACTTGACCGCGTCGCGCGTGGGTCTAGCATAAATCATCTGCCGGGGAGCGATGCCGTGAGGACCTACGAGGGCAGGCGCGAAATCGACGGCCTCAAGGTGACGGTGGACGGCCGCCCGCTCAGCGAACATTACGACGTCAAGCAATTCACCAGTTGGGGCTTCGAGTGGACCTATGAAGGCCCGAGCCCGCAGCAGCTCGCGCTCGCCATCCTTTACGATCACCTCGGCGACAAGGATCGCGCCATCCGCCTGTCGAAATCGTTCATGAAACGGGCGGTCGCCGATTTCGACAACGACTGGCTGTTGACCAGCGACGAGGTGGCGCGCGCCATTCAAGCAATCGAAGCCGGCCAGCCGAAGGCCGCCTGAGGGAGAAGCCCATGATCAGCGAACGGCAAAAAGCATTCCGCCAGGAATATCGCTCGCGCATTATCGGCTGGTACGACGGCTACGTGCACGTCGTCATCATCTACGCCATGGGCGCGGCGGCGTTCTACATCTACGTCGAGCACATCCACGACGTGACCTGGCTCGAATGGCTGACCGTGCCGCTCACCTTTCTGTTCACCAATATGTTCGAGTGGGCGGTGCACCGCTTCATCATGCACCGGCCGGTCAACATTAAGGGCCTGCGCTCGGTTTACGAACGCCACACGCTCAACCATCACCAGTTCTTCACGGATGAGGAGATGCGCTTCCGCGACGACAAGGATTGGCGCGTGACCGTATTTCCTCCTTACGCGCTGGTGGTGTTCATCCTGATGTCGATTCCGCTCGCTGCCATCCTCGGCCTGCTGCTGACGCCGAATGTCGGCTGGCTGTTCATGTGCGTGACCACCGGCATGTATCTGATCTACGAATTCATGCACTTCTGCTGCCATGTGGACGAGAACTGGTTCGTCCGCACCATGCCCTTCGTCAACACGCTGCGCCGCCACCACACCGCGCATCATAACGGGCGGCTGATGATGGAGGTCAACATGAACCTGACCTTCCCGATCGCCGACTGGCTGTTCGGGACGTCCGATCTCGACCGCGGGCTGCTCGGACACTTGTTCAACGGCTACGACACCAGCCATCTGAAGACGAATTTGCGCGGCCGGCCGAAACGGCCGGATGAAGCCGCCGCCGCGCCGGTCGGAAACGCCTGAGCGCGCCATGCCGAACGACGTCAAGACAATCGTTTCGGCGCTGGCGCTGATCGTCGCCGCCGTTCTTGCCTATTGGCATGGCTCACCGATACGGCCGGAATTCGGCACCTTCGTCATTATCACGGCGGTGTTCATGGTCGCCGCCATGTGGATCTTCCCGGAAGCTGGCGGGAAAAAGCGCGCGGCGAAATGATCAGGCGGCGCGGCTGCGCCAGAGCCCATAACCGAAGACGACAAACTCGGCCGCAAAACCGAACGAGCCGAGGCCCAATGCCGCCAGGCTGGCGATCAAACCGATGGCGTCGCCGCCCGGCCACGCGGCTGCAATGGTCGCGGCGAGCCCGCAGACCGCCGCCAGCGCTTCGAGAACGCGCGCGATCGCGACCGGCGGCGGATCGAGCCTGCGCCGCTCCGGCATGACGAGCGCGATGAAGCCAAGGCAGCCGGACGCGGCAAAGGACAGCGGCACCAGCGGCGGCGGTTCGCCAAACCAGACATTCGGATCGGTCAGCAGGCTTGTCAGCGAATCTGCGTGCATGGCGATGTGAATCGCGGCGCCGGCGACGCCGACCATGACTTCGAGCGCGCAGATAATCCCAAACAGCGCGGCGGTGACACGGTTATCCATCGCCAGCAACAGGAAGCCGCCGAACAGGCCGAGCGGGCTCGCCACCAGCGGCGCCACCGCCGCGAGATCGTGCTCGCGCACGATGGTCGGATGATACAGATAGATTTCGATATACAGCGGACCGAACAGCACCATCGCGATCAGGACGATGAGGCGGCCGAACATGGCTCAGTCCACCTTGGCGGCTTGTTCGAGGTTACGGATCAGTTCCCCAGACGGCTGCGAGAACGCCGGCGTGCGATTGTATTTGATGCCGTTGAGGATTTGATAGCGCGACTGATCGTCATAGAGCACGAATTTGCCGCTGAGCAGCGTGCCGTGACAGGAGTTGCAATTGCCGCCCATGTTGGCGAAGCCTGCCGAATGCAGATGTAGCGAGTGGATGCTACCGGCGAAGGCAAGCGACGTCTTGGTGTTGTGGCAGATCAGGCAATCTTCCACGCGCATCGGAATGTTGTAGCTGGTGGCGAATATGCCGTGCAGCTCCGGCTTGTCGCGTCCGACCACCAGTCTGTTGGTGTCTGCGGCGAGATGGTCGGCATGACAGGCGTTGCAGCCGCGCTCCTGCGCGTGCGCGGTCTTGAAGTTGAAATTGGTGTAAGGGATGCCGAGCTCGGTGGCGCGCGTTTGATCCATGCGATGCCAGACCGTGAAGGTGATCACGAAGCCTGCGCCGATGACGACGATCGCACCCAAGGCTAGCAGTGCGTTGCGGATCATGGCACGCTCCTTTGCATTCCCGCGCCCGCGAGCTGCGCGACCAGCACCGCCAGCAGCAGCAAGGCGGCGAGCGCGAGACAGGCCGAGCCGACCATGGTCAGGCTCGGCACGGCGGCGCAGACGATGCCGGCGACGATCAGAAGATAGGCGATGGCGGTTGCCGCGCCGGCGAGATCAGTTGGCAGGCTTTCATTGTCGTGGTGGGCGTTGACCGCCCCGGCAAAGCCGAACACGGCGGCGAGCGTGATCGCCACAGGCCAGTTGGGCGATTCATGTCCGCCCCACACGCTGCTCGAGAACACGCGGCTCAAATGCGCAAGACCGACGCCGGCCGCCTGCATGTGCAGGCCGGAGCCGATCATGCCGACGGCGGCGGCGATGGCGGTGACGAGCAGCGCAACGCTCATGGTCAGCAGCGACGGCTTGATCTGCACTGCCATCAGCGCGAACAGCGTGATCGGCAGCCAGAACACCGGAACGAGCGCGAGCAGGGAATGCCGCGCTAGCGCCGGCGCGTGGCCGAGGTCGACTTCGAGGAGCATGACGGTGAAAAACAAGATTGCCAGCGTCATAAGCGCCCGGCGGATTGCGCGCAGTTCAGTGAGCCACGACCACATCAGCGCACCTCAACCGCGACAGCGCCGGGGAAATCCTGCTTGCGCGCGCTCGCGCTGGTCGCGCGCACGCGCAGTACGTAAAATCCGGGCTCGGGCGGCCGGAACGTCAGCTCCCAGGTGACCCAGACGTCCGGATCGGGCTGCGGCGGCAGCGGCATCGCCTGATAGCTGCTGCCATTGTCGGTCGAGACCTCGACTTGGCCGACCGCTTCCGCGCCGGTGTAGTGATAGCCGGTGATGGTGACGCCGGACATCGTGCCTTCCATCGTTGGCGTCTTCGACAGGAAGCCGGCCATCGGCGGCGCCGGATGGTCGGGCGCGTCGCTGCCAACCAGCGTGATGCGGCTCACCCATTTCGGATGATGATTGCCGCCGGCGCCCGGAATGAACAGCCGCGTATAGGCGCCGCCGTGCTGCATCGGCACCGGCGCGCCGCCGAATTTGCCGACCAGCATCGTTTCGGCGCGTTGCAGTTCGCTGAGCGGCAGCAAGAACGGGGGATGGCCGTCGTCGCAGCTGATGTGCGCGGCTTTCGCGTCCGGCTTAACGCCGGCCTTCTGCAACAGCGCCGACAACGGCGCGCCCTCGAACGGCGTGTTGAAGATCAACGGCCCACCGGCGGTGTTGACGAAGCATTCCAGCGTCAGCGTCTTTTTCACCTGCGGAACTTTGGCAAGGTCGTCGGTCGAATATCGCGCCGGCGTGTCGACCAGCCCGTCGATCTGGATGCTCGTCGGCGGCTTCGCCGGATAGCGCATCTGCGAATAGAGGAAGAATTGTCCGTTCGGCGTGATCAGCGGACCGCCGGCCGTCGGCTTCACCGAAAGCGATGCCGTGTCGGCAAAGCTCCTGCCCGCGAAGAACGCGCCGCAGATGAAAGCCGATGAGCCGGAAGCGATGAAGGTACGGCGATCCATGCGGGCCTCCGTGGAGAGTCAGGCTAGCGCAAATTCGATGGCGTGGATTTGCTCAAGGAAATCGACTGGAATTTCCGACGTTACTTGCAGCGTACGGTCTTCGAATACGTTATCGCTCGCGTGCGACGCGACCGCGACATCGCGCGCGCGGATTAGATCTTCGATCTGCGGGCGGAACATGCGGATAACGGCGCTGACCCAGCGATTGAGCTCGCGCGAGGGGGTTTCGGTGGTGATGTCGAAGCGGTCGAGCAGCAAAATCACCGTATCGGCATCGTACCAGGCTTCCCCGGTTACCCAGCGGTTGGTCGTGAACAGGCGGATGACGCGGCCGGAGGCGTCGGTCGAAATGCCGGCAAGATGCGTGCAGGCATTGTCGTCATTGCTCGGCCCGGCAGCCGCGACAGGCGCGAGCGCGGGATCGATTTTCCTTGGCCGTACAAAGGCATGGAAGTGGCCGTGCTCGCCGGCAACACGCTCCTCGGCGGCATGGGCGTGATAATAGAATTGGCTGTGGGTGCGCGGATCGACGACGTCGCCGTCCGGGAAATGCATCCATTCCTCGATCACGGTGGCGCCGCCAAGCGCTTCGGTGACCGGATTAGTGTCAATTTGCGCGAGCGTTGCGGCACATTGGGTCGCTTCCGCCGCGGCGTCGTACATGGCGAGCAGCTCGTCGCGCGGGAGCTGCTTCAGACGCTCCACCATGCGGTCTTGCCCTGTCGCTGCCGCGAGCATGACGGGTTACAAGCGCGACGGCGCGCAGGGGCTGGCCGGACCGCACGGCGCTGCCGGGGCGCCGCGGCCCGATGCCGGTGCGCAAGGGCTCGAGGCCGGTCCACACGGCGCGGCGGCGGCGCCCCGCCCGGAGGCGGGTGCGCAGGGGCTGCCTTGACCTTGGCCGTTGGAAGCCGGCGAGCAGGGGCTTGCGCCGCGCTGGCCGGCGCCGCGCGCGCCGGGCGCGCAAGGGCTGCCGGCGCCGCACGGATTGCGCATATTTTGCGCCATCTGCAATGGATGCGCCGCGACCGGCGTCGGTGCGGGCGCGGTCGCCGCGATCGCGGCGGCCAGCGTCGACAGGCTGCCCGCCAGCAACGCGGATTTCAGTCGTCTGGATTGCATCGGCGTCTCCTTTTCAATTCGTGCGTACGGTGACGATTTCGATCTGCTCGACAATTGTCTCCGCCTCGTCTCCGTTGAGTTCCTCGGCGGTCAGCGGGCCACCATAGGCGCGTTCAAGCCGCGTGCCGAGCGCAAAGCCGGCGACGGCGATCACGATAAGGATAGCAAGCACGGCCCAGGTCGGAATTCCGAACAAAGCGCTCAAGGTCTGCGCCTGCGGGCCTTCGGCTGCGAGATAGAAGCCTTCGATCGAATCTGAACAGGCCGGCGAACAAGCCGGTTCCCAGCACCATGCCGATCATGAAAAAAAGCGCATCGAGCCGTCCGGTCGCGAGTCCCACGGTCGACGTGCCGGGGCAATAGCCGCCGACCGCCATGCCGGCGCCGACCAGCGCGCCGCCGGTCAGCGTTGCCCAAAAGAAGGTGGTGGGAATGTAGATGCCGCTCCATTGCAGCCAGCCGAATGCGGCCGCGGCATAGAGGCCGATCGCGGCGACGATGATGGCGGTGAACATCACCTTGAACACCGACCAGTCGCTGAAGCGGAACTGCGCCGTCAGCTTGCGCGGGCTAGCGAAGCCGGCGTTCTCCAGCACGTAACCGAACAGCACGCCGCAGAGCAGGCCGGAGGCGACGCCGCCGTCGAACAGCGGAAGGCTCATGCCCAAGCCCTCCGGATCAGGACGCTGACGATGATGCCGGCGATGAAGAAGCCGATCAAAAATACAAATGCGGCAACCGCCAAAGGCGCGCCGCCGGAAAGTCCAATGCCGCTGGTGCAGCCGCGCGCCAGGCGCGCGCCGAAGCCGGTCAGCAATCCGCCGCCAAGCGCGAACGCGATACGGCCGCCGCCGGAAAGATTGCTCGCGCCGTCGAGCCTGACGCGGAAACGTCCGCCGGCGACCGCGGCGAGCAGGCCGCCGAGCAGCACGCCAATGATTTCCCAGCTGATCCAGCTCGCAAGCGGAGCGCCGGCTTTGAGGAAGGAGCCGAGATAACTGTTCGCTTCAGCCGCCGAATGCGCAAACTCGCCATCGAACCATGCGGTCAGCCGCGTGTAGAACCCGCTCGCGCCCAATCCGTGACCCGTAAGCAGGAACGTCGCCAGCAACACCACGCCGAGCGCGATGCCGGCGGTAAGCGGCGGCCAGAAGGGACGGATGGTCGAGGTCATGGCGCCTCCTACGAACAGATTGCAAACGTGCGGAATTCGGCGGCCGCTGTCCTTGACTCAGGTCAATGAAAGAGCCGCACGCCGGGTGCAGTATTTTTATTGAAAAACCAGCGATTTTGGAGGGAAAAATGTCAACGAATCCCGGTATTCGGTGGGCACTTGCGGTCCTCACGGCATTATTACTGTCGACGGTATCGGCTATTGCCGCGTTCGCCGAGCCTTTGGTCACGCCGGCCTGGGTTAAGCAGCACCTCGCCGACAAGAACCTGGTCGTGCTCGACGTTTATGACAGCGCCCGGCAAGCTGAATTTGCTTCCGGGCATATCCCCGGCGCTCTCTTCACGGATTTCGAAAAGGACGGCTGGCGCGCCAAGGTCGGCGCGGCGCCCGGCATGCTGCCGCCGGTCGCCGAGGCGGAAAAAATCATCGGCGGCTTCGGCATCGAGAACAATACCTATGTCGTCATCGTGCCTGGCGGCCGCCAAGGCGGCGACTTCAACGCCAGCGCCCGCATCTACTGGACGCTCAAGGCGCTCGGCCACGACCAAGTTTCGATCCTGCAAGGCGGCGACAAGGCCTGGTTCGCGAGCGAGGCTAATCCCTTGGCGACTGGGCCGACCACGGCCGCCGCGAAGATGTTCGTCGCCCATTTCCGCCGCAATTATCTTGCCACGCGCGACGACGTGAAACGTGCGCTCCGCAGCCGTGACGTCGTACTGATCGACGCCCGCCCGCCGGCGCAGTTCCAAGGCAAGGCCAAATCGCCGGTCGTGCGTGTCGCCGGCACGCTTCCGGGCGCCGTCAATCTGCCGATCGCGGACCTGCTTACGCCGGACGGCACGCAGCCCGCCGACGCCGCAACCATCGACCGGGTGCTCGCCAAAGCGGGCGTGAAGACGACCGGCAAGCAGATTTCGTTCTGCAACACCGGCCATCTTGCCTCCGGACCCTGGTTCGTGCTGCACGAGCTCAAGGGCAACAAGCAAATGTCGCTTTATGCCGGCTCGATGTCGGACTGGACGTCGGATCCCAAACTGCCAGTGGAAAATCAGCCGCATAGCTGACAAGGTGGCGGCAAAATCGAGGCGGGCGCTCTTCGAGCGTCCGCCCTGTTTATTTGCCAACAATCCAGGCGCGGGCCTGGGCGGCTTCTGCCGGCGGAAAAATCTTCATTTCGCCCGGCATGAGGAAGCTGAAGAAACGCACGGTGTGTTCGATCCAGTCGACGTCGGTGACGAGCGCCATGCGCTCCCAGCGCGTAAGATGCTCCATGCCGATCTTGAAATCTGCCCACACCGCGCTCGGCTCTATTCCCGCGAAATCCGCGGCGATTTCATAGTAGAGCCGCACCTTGTCGTTTTTCTTCAAGGCATTGCTGACCGCCGGAATGAGCACGGTATCGTAGTCGGCTCCGCTCACCCGTCCGTGGCATACGAATGCGAGCACGTTGGCAGGAAAGTTTTTCAAAGGCTCGATCATGGCGCTTCTCTACGTGTGGCAATCGCTGTGCGGCGATTCGGTTCCGCACCCGATCGCAACTCAATATTAGCGACAATTGGATGTCTGCAATGTGACGCAATCGACCGTCGTAGCGTTGACGTATGTCAATGAAGTTTGAGCGGAAAAGGCAAATCTAGCGCACGAGCGATGCCCAAAAAACCAGAGGAGCCACGTGTCATGAACCGCATGCTTCGCTTTGCAATCATATTCGCCGGCGCAATTGCCGTTACCGCGCCCGCATTGGCCCAGACGCCGGCGGCCCCGGCGCCCGCATGGCCCCCAATCGTGTCCGAACACGTCGCAGCCGTCCGTAAGACCATCAAGACGATCGACATGGCCGGCTATCTCGCCGCCGTGAAGGATCCGAAAGGCGCGATGCTGCTCGATATCCGCGAGCCCGCCGAGTTCGCCGCCGGTCACGTTCCGGGCGCCGTCAACATTCCGCGCGGCCTGCTCGAGTTCCAGATCTACAAGGCGCTGGGTTATCCGAACAAGGTCGATACCGAGAAGACGATCTATGTGCAGTGCCAGACCGGCGGCCGCGCCACGCTTGCGACCGACGATCTGAAAAAGATCGGCTTCAAGAATCCGGTCGCCGTCGTCATGAACTGGCCGGAGTGGGTGCAAAAGGGTAATCCGGTCGAGAAGTAAGGGGTTACTGACTTCACCGGGTGTCCGCCCGCCGGCCGCAACCTCATAAAGGCTGCGGCCGGCGCGCTTTTGAGCGCCTTTTTGGCGTACGGCGTCACTGGGACGAATTGATATTGAACAATAATCGGCACGATCTGAGCGGGTAGTTTGACTGGTGGCAGTGGCCTTTGCCCCTTCAACCGTTTCGAATGAAACAATGACCATGGCCGGTCACACAGATAAGCCGCACAGCGACCCGGTCGTGGCCGCGATCGAGCGCGTGCTCAAGACCGAGCGCGACGGCGTCGAAATGCTGCGCAAAAGTACGGCCGATGCCGAGCGGCTGCTAAGCGAGACGCGCGCGCAGGCCGCCGCGCTCGCGCGCCGTGCCGACCGTTGCATATCCAAACTGCACACGGCCTATCTGCAAAAGATCGAGCGCGACATTGGTGCGCTCGTGCGGGCGCAATCGGCGAATGCCGCGGACGCGGACACGCCTGGCGATGCGGCGACGTTGGGCGCGGCCGCGGAGAGCGTCGCCGCCAAGCTGACGGGTGGCGCATGAGCATCCGCCCATCCTGGAGTTACGTGCAGGCGCGGTTGCAAGCGCGCCACGGCGAACGCCCGGACGAAGGCGATTGGCGGGCGCTCGCGGCGGCGCGCTCGCTCGACCAATTCATCGACCGCGCGCGCGCGACCTCGTTGCGGCGGTTCACCGAGCGCCTCAATGCCGGCATGCCGAGCCACACCATCGAACGGGCGCTGCGCGTTGGCTGGCGAGACTATGTCGCGGACGTGGCCGGCTGGAGCGTCGCGGATTGGCGGCCGGCAATTGCTTGGGCCGCACCGTTTCCCGATCTGCCGGCGATCGATGCGTTGCTGCGCGGCGAGGCGCCGTCCTGGGTGCGGCAGGACCCCGGCCTTGCCGTGTTTCTTGAACGCGAGCGATATAGAGTCAAAATCCCCGCTCGACGTTTTATTGCCGGGGCCGAAGCGCGAACTGACGCTCGCCGGGCGCTGGTACGCTCATTGGCGCACGCTTTGGCCGAAAGACGCCACCGAGCGCCGCGCACTCGCCGCCTTGGCGGAAACCGTCAAAGCGCATGTCGCGCGGCTTGAGCGCAGCGGACCGCAGGACGCGAGTGCGCCTTATCGCCGCGAGTTGGCGCAGACAATAACCCGCATGTTCCGGCGGCACGGCGGAACGCCCACTGCCGCGTTCTGCCATCTCGCGCTGGTGGCGCTCGATCTCGAGCGGCTGCGCGGCGGGCTTGTGCGCCGGGCGCTGTTTGCGCCGGCAAAGAAGGCCGCATGAGTCTCCGCCCGATCGCCGCACAGTGGTTCGAGCTGGTGACCGTGCACAAGGAGTTGGCGCGCGTGATGGAATGTCTATCGCGCACTGGTGCGGTCGAATTGGAGGCGCGCAGCCGCGCCACCGACCGGTTGCTGTTTCCCGAACTCGAGGACGAGCTCAAGGCGCACCGCGAACTTGCCCGCCATTACCAAAATTACTGGCCGGCGCCCGCCGCGGATGGCCACCGGCCCGAGCAACTGAGCGAGACGCTGAAGTCGGCGTGCACGCGCCTCGCCGAATGGGCCACCGCCGCCGATCCGATCATCGCGGTCAGCGAGCGGCTGGCGCGTGAAACCGCCGATCTCGAGCAGTTGCACGCGGTGCTGCAAAGCACGGCGAACTCGTGGCCGGATTTGCATCTGCTCGCGGGCGCCGGGCCGAAGCTGCAGGTGCGCCTGCTGGCGCTGGCGGCCGGTACGCTGCTGCGCGAAATCCCGGCGCTGGTGCTGTTCAAGCCGTGGCAGACGCCGGACGGAAACTACGTGCTGGTCGTCGGCCGCGCCGGCGATATCGCCGAGATCGAGGCGCAGTTTGCCGGGTTGAAGGGCCACGTGGTGCCGCTGCCGACCTGGCTGCCGGCCTCGGCGCAGGCGGCGATTAAGGCGGTAACCGAACGGCTGGCGGAATTGTCGCAGCAGCGTGCCGACGTCGCCACGCAACTGTCCGCGCTGTCGCAGCGGCTGTCGGTCGCGGCGGCGCTCGGTGACATCGCCGTGATCGAATGGCTGAACGCGCACGCCAAGGATTTGCGCGGCAGCGACCGGCTCGCCTGGGTCACCGGCTGGACCAGCGACGTCGCCAATAAAGAGCTGCGCCGCGCGCTCGACACCTGCGGCGTGCGTTACATCTTGCGCTTTGCCGACGCGCCGGCCGGCATGACGCCGCCGCTGGTGCTGCACAATCCCGGTTGGGCGCGCGCCTTCGAGGTGTTCGCGCGCATGCTCGGCACGCCCGGCCGCAACGAAAGCGATCCGAGCCAGATCCTGGCGGTCATCGCCTCGTTGATCTTCGGCTTCATGTTCGGCGATGTCGGGCAGGGCGCCGTCGTTTTCATCGCCGGCCTCGCGTTTTCGCGGCGCGTGCCGCTTGCCCGGTTGCTGATTCCCGGCGGCCTCATGGCGATGCTGTTCGGCGCTCTATTCGGCAGCGTGTTCTGCCGCGAGGACATCATCCCGGCGTTATGGATGCGGCCGCTCACCGATCCGATCACCATGCTGCTGGTCGGCGTTGCCGCCGGCATGGTGATCATCGCGATCGGGCTTCTGCTCGATGCCATCCAGATGCATTGGCGCGGCGAGGCGGCGCAATGGTGGGCGCATCGCTCCGGCCTGCTCATTGCCTATGCCGGGCTATTGCTGTCGCCGCTGCGGCGCGAAGGTCTGTTTGTCGCGCTATTCGGCGCGCTCTGGTTCATCTTCGGCGCCGCGGTGCTGGCGAAACGTGAGCGACTGTCGGCGCTGGCCGGAGCCGCTGCCGAGTTCGTCGAGCAAATTTTGCGGCTGCTGGTCAACACCGTGTCGTTCGCGCGCATCGGCGCCTTCGCGCTTGCCCATGCGGGCCTGTCGGTGGCCGTTCTCGAAATGGCGAGCGCAAGCGGGCGCCACGGCTATTGGTTTGTGCTGGCGCTCGGCAACGTGCTCATCATCGTGCTGGAAGGCGTGGTGGTCAGCATCCAGACCACGCGCCTGCTGCTGTTCGAATTCTTCATCCGCTTCCTGACCGGCGCCGGCCGCGAATTCAAGCCGCTGCCGCCGCCGGTGATCGCCAAGAGCACTATTCCAGAGCCAAACCTGAGGGGTACGTGATGAAAGCGAACCTGAAGATCCCGACGCTGATGGTGGCCGCTGCCGCAGTCACCGCGATCGGCGTGACGTTCCTGCTGCTGCAAATCGCACCGGCCTTTGCGCAAGCCGCACCTGGCGCGGCAAATGCCGCGATTGCGCCCTGGGCCATGATGGCGGCGGCGATTGCCGCGGGCCTTGCGACGCTCGCGGCCGGATATGCGGTCGCCATGGTCGGCAGCGCCGCGGTCGGCGCGCTGGCCGAGAAGCCGGAACTGCTCGGCCGCGTGCTGATCCTAGTCGGTCTTGCCGAAGGCATCGCGATCTATGGACTGATCGTGGCCGTGCTGATCCTCAACCGGGCCGGCTGAAATGGGCGCCGCGGTTTTCATCGGCGATGAGCTCGCCGCCGCGGGCTTCCGCCTGACCGGCGTCTCGACCGTCGTCACCGAGGCGGACGCGGCGGCCAGCACCTTGCGTGAGGCGCGCAAGCAAGCCGCTCTGGTGATCATGACCGCCGACCTCGCGCGCAACGTGCCAGTAGCCGAGCTCGAGGCGGCACTGATCGCGGAGATGCCCGCGCTCGCCATCATTCCGGATGTGCGGATGCGCACGCCGCTGCCCGATCTGGCAAAGAAGCTCAGGCGCGCGCTGGGAATCGAAGAATGAGTCCGGTCAGCCTCATCCCCTCGTTTCAATCGGACGCGCTGGTGCGCGAGATCGAGCAGCAGTTGACCGACGAGAACAGCGCCATTGCCGGCGGCGCGCAGCGTGACGCGCGAAACATCCTGGCGCAGGCGCGGGCCACCGCGCGCGGCCAGGTACACGAGGCGATCGCGAAATTGCGCGAGGAGGGAGAGCGCCGATTGATGCGCGCGAAGGCGCAGCTCGAAACCGAAGCGCGCGGACGCGCCCAGCAGCAGGCGACACAAGCGGTGCGCGACGCCTTGCCGCTGCTGCGCGCAGCGCTCGATAAGCGCTGGCGTGAGCCGGAAAGCCGCCAGCAATGGATCGGCGCGGTCGCGCGGCTTTGTGCCGACCGCTTGCCGCACGGCGCCTGGCGCATCGAGCATCCGCGCGATTGGAGCGCGGCCGAGCAAAAACAATTCGCCGCGGCCGCCGGCAACGGCGCGCAGGCGACCTTCGCCGCCGGCGATATTGTTGCTGGTCTTCGCATCAGCGTCGATCAGGCCATGCTCGACGCCACGCCGCGAGGGCTGCTCGCCGATTCAACCGCCATTGCCGCGCTGCTGCTTGACGAGATCGGAGCGGCGCCATGAGCGAAGCCGTCATCCGCTGGCTCGGCGGTCCGGTGCTGCACGCGCGCGTCACGCAGGGCGAATTCCGGCTCGGCGAGGCGATCGAGGTCGGCGCTCAGCGCCGGCCCGGCGAGGTCATCCGTCTAAAGGGCGACGAACTGGTCGGCCAGGTCTACGAGGACACCACCGGGCTGCGCCCCGGCGACGGCGTGCACGGCTCCGGCGGCGCGTTGGCGGTGCGGCTCGGTCCCGCTCTGCTCGGTCATATTTTCGACGGACTGCTGCGGCCGCTCGACAAAGAGACGGCGGACGGCAAGATCGCGTTTCGTCCGCTGGTCAAAACAGGCGATGCGCTGAAACTCGGCACGCCGATCGGCGAATTGCCCGGCGATGGCGTGAAGCAACTGTGCCTGCTGCCGCCGAAAATCGGCGGCGCGGTCGAGACAATCGTCAGCGAAGGCGCGTACGAACACGACACGGTGCTTTGCACGGTTCGCGATGCGGACAACAAAAAGCACGACATCGGATTCTTCCATCGCTGGCCGGTGCGCGAAGCGCGACCAGTCGCCGCGCGCATCCCTGCCGACGAGCCGATGATCACCGGCCAGCGCATCCTCGACACATTGTTCCCGGTCGCGCGTGGCGGGCAGGCGGCCATTCCCGGCGGCTTCGGCACCGGCAAAACGATCCTGCAGGAAACGCTGGCGAAATGGTGCGACGCCGACGTCATCGTCTATGTCGGCTGCGGCGAGCGCGGCAACGAGATGGCCGAGGTGCTGCACGAGTTTCCCGATCTCACAGACCCACGCACCGACCGCGGCCTGATGGAGCGTACCGTCATCATCGCCAACACCTCGAACATGCCGGTGGCGGCGCGCGAGGCCAGCATCTACACGGCGGTCACCGTCGGCGAATATTTCCGCGACCAGGGCCTCAACGTCGCTCTGATGGCGGATTCGACGAGCCGCTGGGCCGAGGCCTTGCGCGAAGTGTCGGGGCGGCTCGGCGAATTGCCGGGCGAGGCGGCCTATCCGGCCTATCTCGGCTCGCGCCTCGCCGAATTCTACGAGCGCGCCGCCAAAGTAATGACGCTGGCAGGCAGGAGCGGCTCGCTCACCATTATCGGCGCGGTGTCGCCGGCAGCCGGCGACTTCTCCGAGCCTGTCACCAGCAATACCAAGCGCTATGTGCGCTCGTTCTGGGGCCTCGATCGCGAGCGGGCGCAGGCGCGCTTCTTTCCCGCCATCCACCCGCTGCAATCCTATTCCGAGAACGCGCAACGGTTTGCCGCCTGGTGGACCGAGTGCGGCAATTCCGAATGGTACGCGCATCGCGAACGGCTGCTGAAGCTGCTCGAGCGCCAGGCCGATCTTGAACGCATGGCGCGCATCGTCGGCAAGGATGCGCTGCCGCCGGCGCAGCAATTGACGCTGCTCTGCGCCGAACTCGTCAACGAAGCCTTTCTGCGCCAATCGGCTTTTTCGGAAGTCGACCGCTATTGCTCGCCGCACCGGCAGACCGCCATGCTCAAACTCATTTTACGGTTCGTCACGCTGGCGGAGGCCGCGCTCGGCGACGGCGTTCCGCCGCAGCGCATTGCCGAGCTCGATGTGCTGCGCCGCCTGCAGCGCATGGGTGAGGAGATCGGCGAAAGCGAGCTCGAGAAGTTTTCCGGCCTGAGCGAAAGCGTCGAAGCCGCCATGGCGAATTTACGAAAGGCCTCGCATGCGGCCTGAACTCACCGTGCAAGGCACCGCGACCGCGATCGAAGGCCCGCTTTTGTTTTTGCGGCGCAACGTCGAGGTCGGCCTCAACGAGGCGGTGGAAATCCATGAGCAGGGATTGCCGCCCAAGCTCGGCCGCGTCGCCTCGCTCGATCAGGATGCCATGGTAATCGAGGTTCTGGAATCGACCATCGGTATCGGGCTGAAGGACGTGCGCGTGCGCTTCCTCGGTGAGCCCTTGCATTTCGCCGTCGGCCCCGGCCTGCTCGGCCGCGTGTTCAACGGCGTCGGCGAGCCGGCCGACGGCGGGCCTCCGGTTGCCGCGCGCAAGCGCTTCCGCATCGACGGCATCCCGATCAATCCGACGCAGCGCGTATTGCCGCGCGACTTCATCGAGACCGGCGTCACCGCCATTGATCTCATGAACAGCTTGGTGCGCGGGCAGAAGCTGCCGCTGTTCTCGGCCGGCGGCATGCCGCACGATCAGCTAGCGAGTGATATCGCGCAGAACGCGCGCTTGCGCCACGAAGGCGCGGCCGGGTTTGCCATCGTCTTCGTCGGTATCGGTATCGCGCACGACACCGCGGAAACCTTCCGTCGCGCCATGCAGGATTCCGGCGCGCTCGGCCATACCGCGATGTTCCTCAATCTCGCGAGCGAGTCGTCGACGCAGCGTCTGCTGACGCCGCGCTTCGCGCTCACCGCCGCCGAATACCTTGCCGCCGAGGAAGGCCGCCACGTGCTGGTAGTCATGACCGACATGACCAATTACTGCGAGGCGCTGCGCGAGGTCTCCGCCAGCCACGGCGAGGTGCCGAGCCGCAAGGGCTATCCCGGCTACATGTATTCCGATCTCGCCTCGATCTACGAACGCGCCGGCTGCATCCGCGGTACGCAAGGCACGGTGACGCAATTGCCGATCCTCACCATGCCGGCCGAGGACATCAGCCATCCGATCCCCGATCTCACCGGCTACATCACCGAAGGCCAGGTCGTGCTCGACCGCGCGCTCGATCACAAGGGCGTGTTCCCGCCGATCAACGTGCTGCCGAGCCTGTCGCGTCTGATGAGCCAGGGCATCGGCAAGGATTATTCGCATCCCGATCACCCGGCGCTGGCCAACCAACTCTACGCCTCATACGCCAAGGCCGTGCGCGTACGCGTGCTGGCCAGCGTGGTCGGGCGCGACGGGCTTACGCCGCTCGATCTGAAATATCTCGATTTTGCCGATCAGTTCGAGAACGCGTTGATCAAGCAGAACGGCCGCCGCACGCTCGAGCAGAGCATGGCGGCAGGCTGGACCGTGCTTGCGCTGCTGCCGAAGGGCGAATTGACGCGGCTCTCCGATGCGCAGATCGCCCAATATATCCAGCCGGAGAGCGTCCATGCGTGAGGTGACGCCGACGCGCAGCGCGGCCATCGAGCTTGCCGACGAACGCAAGCTGATGCGGCAGGGTTACGAATTCCTCGACGAAAAGCGCATGCTGTTGGCGACCGAAATGCTGCGGCAGTTGAAAATCTATCAGGCGCGCAGCGAGGAGCTGATCGCCTCCACCAAACGTGCGGCGCTAGCGCTCGCCGCCGCGGTCGAGCGGCACGGCCTCGACCAGCTGCAGCTCTATCCAATCCCGGATGCACCCGTGACGCCCGGCAGCGAGCGGACGCTATTTCTCGGCCTCGTCATGCTGTCTGCCGGCGCGCCGCCGAGCACCGCAATGCCGGTGGCGGCGATCGATCCCTCGCCGGAAGCCAAAGCCTGCCACGCCGCCTTCGAAACGCTGCTGTGGGCCTCGGCCGATTTGGCGGCGCGCAGCGGCAATCTCAATCGTCTTGCACGCGAATATCGCCGCACCGAGCGGCGCGCCCGCGCGCTGGAGAAAGTGCTGCTGCCGGAGGTGGAAGAGGCGATCAAGACAATCGACGAGCAACTCGACATGATGGAGCGCGAAGAAGCTATCCGCGCGCGCTGGACGCGCGAGGGCTTGGGCCGTTGACTCGTGCAGCGTTGTGGCCGTCCGCAAGGAAAAGCCCCGGGATGCTGCCCGGGGCAAGTTGAAATCGGGCCCCTTGGGGGAGGGGGGAGGGACCCGATGATTGATTCAATTCTCATTCGGCGGGATGGTTCCAAAGGGCCAACCTTGGCCACGAAATTGCAGCACGGACCACATAAAAAAATATGCTGATACCGCGAGGTCGGAATGAGTTACCGGCGACAATCATATCAAGCGACGGTTCGGACATACGGCGTGATGCGTCGGGCGCTCAGGCGACGTGGCGCGCGGCCAGTACCACACGATGACGATGCACGCGGTCTTCGTCCACCTCGACGCCGAGGCCGGGGCGGTCGAGGGCTTCCGCGTGACTCGGGCTTGCCGGCAGCGGCTGCGCGGTAACGTCCTGTGCGAGCTGGCCATGCGTCAGCGTCAGCGCCCAAGCGATATTCGGAATGACGCAGGCGACATGCAGCGCGGCAGCGCAAGCGACACTAAATTCGCCGGTCTTGCAGGAAATGTTGACGCTCATGCCCAGGCTCTCGCATAGCGATGCGGCCTGCGTCACCGCCCGCGCGCCACCGAGCTTGATCGCCTTCAGGCTGACGCCGCGCGCGGCCTTCATCTCGTGGTGCCGCCGGATATCGTCGAGCGAATGGATGCCCTCGTCGGCGCCGATGGCCATGTCGGCAGCCGCGGCCACAATTGCCATGCCGGCCAGGTCGGCAGCCGCGACCGGCTGCTCGAGGAAATCGAGCCCACAGCCTTCCACTCCCCGCACATAGCGCAGCGCCTCGTCGGTGCTGAAGCCCTGATTGGCGTCGGCGGAAATCAGCAGCTGCGAGCCGAGAATCTTGCAAATCGCCCGCGTGCGTGCCGCGTCGTTCTCCGGCGTATCGACGCCGACCTTGATCTTGTAGGCAGTGACGCCGGCGGCTTTCTTCTTTTCGGCGTCGCGCAGGTCGCCGTCGAGATCGCCGCCGCCGATGACGCCGAGCAGGGCAATGCGGCTGCGTTTCTTTTTGCCCAACAACGCGTGCACCGGCTTGCCTGCCGCTTGGCCTGCAAGATCGTGCAGCGCGATCTCGATCGCCGCCTTGGCGCCGTGATTGCCGTACATGCGCCCATCCATGGCGGCGAGCGCGCCCGCGATGTCGGCGGCCGCACGGCCGCGCAACGCCGGCTCAATATAGTGCACGGCGGAGACGATGCTCTCGAGCGTCTCGCCGGTCATCACCGGTGCCGAAGCTGCTTCGCCCCAGCCGACCAGGCCGTTATCGGCCGCGATGCGCACCAGCACATTGTCGGCACGCCGCACCTCCTCGCCCGCCATGATGACGGGCTTGAGCATCGGCAGGCTGACGGCGATCGGCTCGATCGTCTTGATATGCACCGCAAATACCTTCGATGATTGCGCCCGCCGGCCTTGCGGGCGGCGGGCGCGAATTGCATCGGCCTTGCAGCCCTACATCTTTTTGATCTGGGCCGTGTCGATGATGTTCTTGAATATGATGATTTCCTTGGTGACGCGCGTCCAGGCGGCATCGGCGCCCTTCGGCCGTACCAGGAAGCCGGCCTTGAACAGTTTTTCCTTCATATCCTGAGTGCCGAGCACCTTGAGCGTTTCCATCTCCAGCCACTTCACGATCTCGGGCGGCGTCTTTGCTGGCGCCAGCAGCACGCAATCGACGGCGAAAACGAAGTCCTTGTATCCGGTTTCCTGCATCGTCGGCACGTTCGGCAGATCCGGCCAGCGCGTGTCACCGGTGACCGCCAGGCAGCGCAACGTGCCCGCCTTGATGTGCGGCAGCGCTGGCGCCAACGAGCCGGAACTGATCTGCACAGTGCCGCCGAGCAAGGCAGTGATGGCGTCGCCGCCGCCTTTGAACACGACGTCGGCGAGCTTCGGCAGCTTTTCCTTCGTTTTGAGGAACTCCAGCTGCATTTGCGACGAGGTGCCGATCGGCGGCGTGGCGCAGTTGTACTTGTCCGGGTTCGCCCGCGCGAGCGCCACGAATTCTTTCATGTTCTTGGCGGGCGAGTCGGCCTTGACCACGAAGGTGTTCGGCGAACTCGCCAGCTCGCTCACGGCGACAAAGTCGCTCGGGCTATAGGGCAGTTGATGGTAAAGGCTGACGTTCACCGAAAAGGCGTTGGTCGCCAGCAGGATCGTGTAGCCGTCCGGGTCCGCCTTGGCGACATAGCCCATGCCGATGTTGCCGCCGGCCCCGCCGCGGTTCTCGACGATGAATGTCTTGCCGGTGGATTGATCCAAAGCGGCGGTGACGATGCGCGCCGTAATGTCGGACGGTCCGCCCGGCGTGTTGGCGACCACGATCTTGACCGGCCGGTCGGGGTAGGCGGCATAGGCCGAACGGACACGCAAGAACGCGGGCGCGGCAAGACCGGCGGCGAGTGCACCGGCGCCCTTGATCACGCGGCGGCGCGACGGCGCCGAGCCTTTATGGAATTTGGTCATTAGTCCTCCCCTTAGGCTGCTTTTGGAAATTATTTTCGGTTAGGGTAAGCTTTTGCAAATATTGGAGCAATGGGATTTGCTCCGGCCAAAGCACATCCGGTCCCTGGCTCTCTAAATCCATGACCTCAATTTCAATTCGGGCGCGCGATCCATGACCAGCCAACCGCGCATCGCGACGTGGCACGAGACCGTGGTCGCGAGCCTCAAGGCCAACAACGTCAAGCTGACGGTCTATGTCCCCGACCGGGTGCTGACGCCGCTGATCGATACGCTGCACCGCGACGCCTTCTTCACCTGCTTCGCCACCACGCGCGAGGAAGAGGCGGTCGGCATCGTCGCCGGCGCCTGGATGGGCGGCATGCGCGGCGCGGTGCTGATGCAGACCTCGGGCTTTGCAACAATCGCCAATGTGCTGGCTTCGCTGGTGGTTCCGAGCCAGATTCCAGCGCTGTTGTTCGTGTCCGAGCGCGGCACGCTTGGCGAATTCAATCTCGGCCAGGCCATGGTGCTCAAGACGATGCGCCCGGTGCTCGACGCGCTCGCCATCGATCACCACACCATCACGCGTCAGGACGAGCTCGGCTTCATCCTCGACCGCTCGATCAAGCAGGCGGTGGCGATCCAGCAGCCGGTCGCCTTCATTCTGTCGCCGCTGTTGACCGGCGGCAAAGTGTTTGGAGCGTAACGGCCATGAACACGCCCGCCCACAATGCCAAGGTGATGAACCGCTTCGCGCTGACCAAACAACTGGTCGGCCAGCTCAAGCGCGAGGAAGCGGTGATCGGCGGCATTGGCAACACCAATTTCGATCTGTGGGCGGCTGGCCAGCGGCCGCAGAATTTCTACATGCTCGGCAGCATGGGGCTGGCGGTGCCGATCGCCCTCGGTACGGCAATCGCGCAGCCGCAACGTCACGTGGTTGCGCTCGAAGGCGACGGCTCGCTGCTGATGCAGCTCGGCTGCCTTGCCACGGTCGCTGCGCGCGCGCCCAAAAACCTCACGATCGTGGTGTGGGACAACGGCATCTATCAGATCACCGGCGGCCAGAAGACCGCGAGCGCCGCCACTGCGGATCTGGTGGCGGTCGCGCAAGCCTGCGGCATCGGCAAGAGCGCCTGGGCGGCCGACGAGGACGAATTCGAACGGCTGTTTGCAGAGGCGCTGAAAGGTGGCGGGCCGAGCCTGATCGCTGCACGCATCGACGATAAGCCGGGCGTCGGCACTACCGACCGCGATCCGGTGCAGATTCGCGCGCGCTTCATGCAAGGGCTGGGCGTGCGGAAAGGCTCTGGCCCCTAGGCGCTCTTGCCGGGCGTCTCCAGGATGCCGGCGGTCATCGACATGCGCACCAGATCGGACAGGCTGTTGGCCGACATTTTGGTCATCAGATTGGCGCGGTAGATCTCGACTGTGCGCGGGCTGATGCCGAGATCGAAGGCGATCACCTTGTTGGCCTTGCCGGCCACCAGGCCTTCCAGCACCTGCCGCTCGCGGTTCGACAGCGCCGCCAGTTTGTCGTTGATCTGCGACAGCTCGGCGTTGCGCTGCGCGGTATCGGCGTTGCGGTTGAGCGAGCTGCGCACGGCGGCCAGCAGGGCGTCGTCGTCGAACGGCTTTTCAAGGAAATCGACGGCGCCGATCTTCATCGCCTCCACCGCCAGCGAAATATCGCCGTGGCCGGTGATGACGATCACCGGAAGATCGACCCCCAGTTCCTTGACCTTGCGTAGCAGGTCGATGCCGGTGATTTCCGGCATGCGCACGTCGGTGATGATGCAGCCGGATTTGATTTGCGGCAGCACATCCAGAAACGCTTGCGCGCCGTCGAAGCCGTGCACGGTCAGCCCGGCCGTTTTAAGCAGGAACTCGAGCGATTGACGCGCCGCGTCGTCATCGTCGATGACGTAGATGACCGTGTCAGGCTGCATCGTCGACATCCCCTTCGTTGACCGAGGCCAGCGTGAAGTGGAAGACCGTTCCGCCGGCCGGATTTGGTTCGACCCATATGCGTCCGCCATGCGCTTCGACGATGGTGCGCGAGATCGACAGCCCGACGCCCATGCCTTGCCGTTTGGTGGTGACGAACGGCTGGAACAGCTGTTCGGCCACTTGCGGCTCGATGCCGGAACCGGTGTCGGCGACGCTTACTCGCACCAAATTGTCGGCGGCCGGCATCACCGAGATCGCCAGATCGCGCGCGTGCGTCGCTTCCATGGCGTCCATGGCGTTGCGGATCAGGTTGAGCAGCACCTGCTGAATCTGCACTCGGTCGGCCAGCACCAGCTCGATGGATGGGTCGAACTGGAAGGTAACACGAATGCCGCGGTCCTTGACCCCGACCAGCGCCAAGGCGCTCGCTTCCTCCACCAGCTTGGTGATGTTTTCGACGCGCCGCTCGCTTTCGCCGCGCGAGACGAAGTCGCGCAGGCGGCGGATGACCTGTCCGGCGCGCATGGCCTGATCGGCCGCCTTTTCCAGCGCGTCGCGCATCATGTCCGGGCGCTCGCCGGCCTCGCCCTCGAGCAAACGCCGCGTGCCTTTGAGATAATTGTTGATCGCCGATAACGGCTGATTGAGTTCGTGCGCGAGCGTCGAGGCCATCTCGCCCATCGCGGTCAGGCGCGAGATATGCACCAGTTCGGACTGCAATTCCTGCAAGCGCGCATCGGTCTGCTGCCGCTCGGTCAGGTCGCGGATGAAGCCGGTGAAAAAACGTTGCGCGCCTGATTTCATCTCGCCGACCGCGAGCTCCATCGGAAAGGTCGAGCCGTCCTTGCGCTGGCCGACCACCACGCGGCCGATGCCGATGATGCGGCGTTCGCCGGTGTTCTTGTAGCGTTGCAGATAGCCGTCATGGCTTTCGCGATAGGGCGCCGGCATCAGGATCTTGACGTTTTTCCCGATCGCGTCGGCGGCGGTGTAGCCGAACAATCGCTCGGCGGCGCTCGAGAAGGATTGCATAATGCCTCGCTCGTCGATGACGATCATCGCTTCCGGCACGGTATCGAGAATCGATTGCAAGTGCGCCTCGCGCGCTAGCGTGTCGCGCGTCATCATCTTCGTGCTGCGCTGGCTGCGGTGCAGAAGCTCGCCGCCCCATGACACGCCGATGCCAATGACGGCGAATGCGGCGAAGTTGATGAAAGTCGCCGATGTCACGGGTGGTGCGTCGGCGATCAGAAACGAGCTTGCAATACTCAACACAGTTGCAAACAAACCGGGGCCGAGACCTCCGATCCACGCGGCTATCAGCACCGATGGAACGAAATAGAGAAATCTGGTTTCGCTCGGCAGCACCGGGGCCAGCACTTCGCGCAGCGACCAAGCAACCAGCACCAGCAGGATGGCATAGCCGTACCGCGCCGCCAGGCTGCGCTCATCCTCCTTAAAAAACATTGATTTATCAATAGCTTCTGACATATCCCGTGCGCCTGCCGGACGCCGCCCGCCGCCTCCGGGAAAACCCCTACGGTGATTATCTGAATTTCGGGCCCATGTATCCAGCGGTATCAATGACCATCAAGTTTTTGGAGAACGGTCATGCTCAGCCAGACGATGGTTACCCGGACTTCCTCGCGCCAGCCGGCCGAGCGCGCTGCGTCCTCGGCAAGTTCAATTTCCCTCGGCAGCTCGATTGAGATGATGGGCGCGCCGATGCCCTTCGCGCGCAACGCCGAAATCTACGGCGAGAACGAGCCGGCCGATTATCTCTACAAGATCGTCAGCGGCGCGGTGCGCACCTACAAGGTGCTAAACGACGGCCGTCGCCAGATCGGCTCCTTCTACCTGCCGGGCGATATCTTCGGCCTTGAAGTGGGTGAGGAGCACACCTTCTCCGCCGAAGCGGTTGCCGACTGCAAGGTGTTGGTGATCAAGCGCAGCGCGCTGATCGCACTCGCCGGCCGCGACAGCAGTGTTGCGCGCCAGCTCTGGACGATGGCCGCCGGCGAATTGCATCGCGCGCAAGATCACATCATGCTGCTGATCAAGACCGCGCAAGAGCGCGTCGCCGGGTTCTTGATGGAAATGTCGGCGCGCAATTCTAGCGCCAACGAGGTCGATCTGCCGATGTCACGTCAGGACATCGCCGATTACCTCGGCCTCACCATCGAGACCGTGTCGCGCACGCTCACCCAGCTCGAGAATTCCGGCGCCATCGCCGTCCCCACGTCGCGGCGCATCGTGTTGCGCAGCCGGGGCGCGCTCAACCGCCTGAACGCCTGATCCCTACCGAACGTCGTCCTCCCTGACTTGTTCGGTTGAACTGCCCCGGCGCTTTCCCCTAAGGCCGGGGCAATTTTTTTGCCTCACAACGCTTGACCTGCGTCAATGCTGGACATGCCGAGCTGTGGTCTCTTTTTCGTAAATCTTGGAGGATGCCATGAAGGCCAAAGATGTCATGACCCGCACAGTCGTTTCGGTCGATCCGGACACGACTGTTCTGCAAGCCGCGCGCTTGATGCTCCAGCATCACATCAGCGGGCTGCCGGTGGTGGACAAAGAGGGCGCCCTGGTCGGCGTGCTGTCGGAGGGCGACTTCCTGCGCCGCGGAGAAACCCACACGGAACGCCGGCGCTCGCGCTGGCTCGAATTCCTCATGGGTCCGGGCCGCATGGCGGGCGACTATGTCCATTCCCACGGCAGCAAGGTGTCCGAGGTGATGACGTCCGAAGTCAAGACGGTCGGCGAGGACGCTTCGCTCGAAGACATCGTGCAGTTGATGGAAAAGCACCGCATCAAGCGCGTGCCAGTGATGAGCGGCCGCAAAATGGTCGGCATCGTGACCCGTTCCAATCTCATGCATGCCATGGTGAGCCTCGCGCGCGTGTCGCCGCCGGGCGCGCAGAGCGATGCCGGCATCCGCGAGAAGCTGCTCGCTGAAATCAAGAAACAGGAATGGGCGCCGGCTTCAAGCGCCGACGTGGTGGTGCATAACGGCGTGGTCGAGCTGTGGGGCATGATCATCGATGAACGCCAGCGCGAGGCGCTCAAGGTGGCGGCTGAGAATATTCCCGGTGTCACCGGGGTGAAGGACCACCTGGTCTGGATCGAGCCGACCTCGGGCATCGTGATCGAGCCGCCGGAAGACAAGCCGGTGCAGGCGCCCCGGCCGCCGGTGGTGGCCGCCTGGCCGCGGGCGTCACGTTAAACTTGATATGCCTCAAGGAACGTGGCTGGCGCCATTGTATTGAATCTTTGACGCCACGAGACGGCGTCCCAAGATTTCAGGAGGTCTGTCATGAACCTAAAATCCCTCATCCCCGTCGGCCGCCAGCGCGGTCTCGCTCGCACCGAAGGTCCATTCGCATCCTTGCACAACGAAATCGATCGTCTTTTCGACGATTTCACCCGTGGTTTCCCATCGATCGGTAACGGCATGGCGAACGTCACACTGCCGACCATGGACGTGGCCGAAACCGACAAGGAAATCGAGATCACCGCTGAGCTGCCCGGCCTGGAAGAAAAGGACGTGCAGATCAACGTTTCCGACAACGTCCTGACCATTCGCGGCGAGAAGAAAGCCGAGAAGGAACAGAAGGATAAGAACTACCGCTTGGTCGAGCGCAGCTATGGCTTGTTCGAGCGCTCGCTCGAGCTGCCGGAAGGCGTCAATGCCGATGCGATCAAGGCCAGCATCGACAAGGGCGTGCTGAAGGTCGTGGTGCCGAAACCGGCGCCTGCGCAGGTGAAGAAGGTCGAAGTAAAGTCCGCCGCCTGATCGTTCGGGGGCGTTGCTGAGGCGCGTTCCGCGGCCCATGGCGGGCGCGGAGCGCGCCTTTGTTGTTGGCGGCGCCTAATGCCGGTTAAGCGAAGGTAAGTACATCTCCCGAGACGCGAATTTTGATCAATTGATTTGCCTCAACGCCGAAGTTCCCCAGTGCCGTGAAAATGCCGCGCAATCTGGATTCTTGTTTTCAGAGGGAACATCCATGTCCATCGCTGCTCAAACCACATCTCGACCGGTCGCACCGCCGATTCAGAAAGGCTGGATCGCGTCGAATTGGGGCCTGCTCGCCGCTATCGCGGTCCTTGTCGCTATTCTGCTGCTGCCGACCCCGACCGGGCTACCGCTCGCCGGCCATCGTATGCTCGCAGTGTTCGGCTTCGCCGTGATCGTCTGGGTCACGGAAGCTCTTGATTACGCGGTCAGCGCCGTCGTCATCGCGGCCTTGATGGCGTTTCTGCTCGGCGTTTCGCCTAACGTCGCAAATCCCAAGGTTCTTATCGGGACTGTCGCCGGTTTGACCACCGCCATGAGCGGCTTCGGTAACACCGCGCTGACGCTGGTCGCTGCCGCGCTGTTCCTTGCTGCGGCCATGACCATCACCGGCCTCGACCGCCGCATCGCGCTCGTGATTTTGTCCCGCGTCGGCGCCCGCACCAGCCGCATCGTCATCGGCAGCATCGTGGTGTCGACCGTGCTCGCCTTCCTTGTGCCGAGCGCGACCGCCCGCGCGGCCGCCGTCATCCCGATCATGATGGGCATCATTCTCGCCTTCGGCGTCGACAAGAAGAGCCGCTTCGCCGGTCTCTTGATGATCACCACGGTACAGGCGGTGAGCATCTGGAACGTCGGCATCAAGACCGCTGCCGCGCAGAACATGGTGGCGGTCGGCTTCATGCAGACGCTGCTCAAGCAGGACATCACCTGGTTGAATTGGCTGATCGCCGCCGCGCCGTTTTCGATTGCGATGTCGATCGGCCTCTATGCCATCATGATGTTCATGATGCCGCCGGAAGCGAAGGAAATCCCCGGCGGTCAAGCATCCGTGCAGAAATCGCTCGCCCAGCTCGGTCCGATGACCGGCAAGGAAGCGCGCCTGCTCGCTATCTCGCTCATCCTGCTCTGCTTCTGGGCGACGGAAGGCATCCTGCATAAGTTCGACTCGTCCACCACCACGACGGTCGCGGTTGCGCTGCTGTTCCTGCCCGGCCTCGGCGTGATGGACTGGAAAAAAGCCAATGCGCTGATTCCTTGGGGCACGATCGTGCTGTTTGGCGTCGGCATTAGCCTCGGCACCGCGCTGCTGCAGACGCAGGCCGCGCAGTGGCTTGCCAACCTCATAGTGTTGTGGTTCGGACTCAACGGACTTCCCATCCTCACCATCTTCGCGGTGATGGCGATCTTCCTCATCGTGATCCATCTCGGCTTTGCCAGTGCCACCGCGCTTGCCTCCGCGATGATCCCGATCATCATCGCAGTGATGCAAAAGGTGCAGACGCCGGGCTTGAGCGTGCTTGGCATGACGCTGGTGCTGCAATTCGTGGTCAGCTTCGGCTTCATTCTGCCGGTCAATTCGCCGCAAGGCATGGTGGCCTATGGCACCGACACCTTCGTCGCCAAGGACTTCATCCGCACCGGCGTCGCCATCACCATCCTGGCCTACGTGCTGGCGATGATCTTCGGCGCCACCTACTGGCACTGGCTCGGCTACGTGTAAGGAGCAGGGGTAGTGGCGCGCACGAACATCAATGTCGTGTTTGCGGGAAGCGGCGGCTCCGGCGCGATGACCGCCGGGGCCGTCTTCTTGCGCGCCGCCGCTCACGCCGGCTACTACGGAATGATGACGCAACTCTTCGGCGCGCAAGTGCGCGGCGGCGAGTTGGCGTCATTGGTGTCGATTTCCGTCGATCCGGTCGAAAACCAGCCCGACCGCTACGACCTGTTCGTGGCGCTCGACTGGGACAAGGTCGAGCAGTTCGCCGCCGAAATTCCGCTTGACGAGACGACCGTTATCATTGCCGATCCCAAGGAGGGCGCTGTGCCGCCCGGGATTGCAAAGACCAAGGCACGCACCGTGCCGCTTGCGATGAACGATCCGCAGGCCACGCGGCTTGAGATCGGGCTGCGCGGCAAGCGCGTGAACATGTTCGCGGCCGGCGCCGTCGCCGCGCTGGTCGGCCTGACGCCGGACAATCTCAAAGCGGCGATCGACGAAATTTTCGAGGGCAGGGGCGAAGAACTCATCGCCACCAATGCCAAGGGCGCGGCGGCCGGTGTCGCCGCCGCGTCGGGCCTGACGCTCAATTTACGGCTCGACCCGCCGAAGCCGGCGGCGCGCTGGCTGATCAGCGGCAACCAGGCGGTCGCGCTCGGCGCGCTGCGTGGCGGCGTGCGCTTCATCGGCTGCTATCCGATCACGCCGGCCACCGATTTGGTCGAATGGCTGGCGCCGCATTTGCAGAAGCTCGGCGGCCGGCTGATCCTAGCCGAGGATGAGCTCGCCGCCATCAATATGACAATTGGCGCTTCGTTCGGCGGCACGCCGTCGATGACGGTCACGGCCGGCCCGGGCTTTTCGCTGATGGTCGAAGCGCTGGGCCTCGCAACCGCCGCCGAAATTCCGGTCGTGCTGATCGATGTGATGCGCGCTGGTCCATCCACCGGCATTGCCTCGAAGACGGAGCAGAGCGACGTCAATCTCGCCGTCTATGGCGCGCACGGCGATGCGCCGCGCGTCGTGCTGGCGCCGATGTCGGTCGCCGACTGCATCTACACCGGTGAGTACGCGATTTATGTCGCCGAATCCTTGCAAACGCCGGTCATCGTGCTGTCCGACCAGGCACTCGGCCAGGCCACGACCGTGATCGACCCGGCCGCCGATCGGCCGAGGCCGCTCGCGCGCCGCGTCGATGGCGCGCCGCCGGCCAAGCCCTTCAAGCGCTATGCGCTCGGCGGAGATCCGATCACGCCAATGCCGTTGCCCGGAACGCCGGGACACGAATGGGTGGCCGAAGGACTGACTTATAACGAGGCGGGACTTCCCGCCAGCGGCGCCGGCCTGCACGTCGCGCAGATCAACAAACGGGCCAAGAAATTCGTACGCTTCGATCCCGGCAAAAACTGGGGCGAGCGCTGGGGCGATGGCGATACCGTGGTGATCGCGTTCGGATCGACGATCGGGCCGGTACGCGAAGCGGCGCGTCGACTGTCCGCGGCCGGGCACGCCATCCGCGTTGTCGGCCTGCGCTTGATCGCGCCGCTGCCCGCCGACGCGCTCAAACGCGCACTTGCCGGCGCGCGCCGCGTCATCGTGGTCGAGCAGAACCACGGCGCGCAACTTTATCACTACTTGCTGAGCCAGAAGGCGATTCCGACGAGCACTGAAAGCGTGGCGCGGCCTGGGCCGCTGCCGTTCCGGCCGTCCGAAATCGCCTCTTATGTCGTGTGAGGAATCATGAGCGACACAACAATCGAAGCCGCGCACGAAGCACCGCACTGCGTATTCGCCGCGAAGGATTTTTCGTCCGGCGCGCATCCGGTCTGGTGTCCGGGCTGCGGCGATTACGGCGTGCTGGCCGCGCTCGAACGCGCGCTCGCCGCGCATGGCCGCCCGCCGCATGAAGTCGTGCTGGTGTCCGGCATCGGCTGCTCCTCGCGCCTGCCCGGCTACATGAGCACCTACGGCTTCCACGGCGTGCACGGCCGGGCGCTCGCCGCCGCCACCGGCCTTAAGCTCACGCGTCCGGATCTCGAAGTCATCACAATGGGCGGCGACGGCGACGGCTACTCGATCGGCGGCAACCATTTCATCCATGCGTGCCGCCGCAACGTCGACATGCTCTATGTGGTGATGGACAACCGCGTTTACGGCATGACCAAGGGCCAGCCGTCGCCGACCACCGAACCGGACTGGGACAGCGAGATCGCGCCGGGCGGCATCGGGTTGCGGCCGTTCAACCCGCTGGCGATCGCGGTCGCGGCCGGCGCCAACTACGTCGCGCGCGGCTTTTCCGGTCACCCGGACGAGCTCGCCGACCTAATGGTCGATGGCATGCGTTGGCCGGGCTTTGCATTCATCGAAGTCCTGAGTCCGTGCATCACGTTCCGGCCCGAGCAGCGCGATTGGAAGACGATGGTGCGCCCGTCGGCGCTAACGATCGAGCAGGACCGCGCCGCCGCCACCGCGCTCGTATTGGCAGATGACGGCTTCAGCCTCGGCGTGTTGTTCCGCGGGGATCGTGCGCCGGTTGCGCCGCCTGCGAAGCCGCAGATAGAGGTGGCGGATATCGAGCGCGAATTCACCATCGGCGCCTGAAAAGCCATGCCAGTTAAGTCGAATTGTCGCACGACGCTGTGCCACAGGGCCCCGCCGTTTGACCTGCATCAAAGAAGCCGAGGCTTGGCGCAGCGATAAGAGACGCCTCCTCGGGCCTACCTTCCGCAGGCC
Organism: uncultured Pseudomonadota bacterium; assembly: GCA_963710705.1. GTDB lineage: Bacteria > Pseudomonadota > Alphaproteobacteria > Rhizobiales > Xanthobacteraceae > Pseudolabrys. The sequence continues at coordinate 377,111 of CAVQBI010000002.1, read as the reverse complement.
AGCCACAAATGGGACTTGCAAGCATGGCGAACGCCCTCGCTCCTCAGAAAACCATGACCCTTGGCGAAGGAGGTCTGGCGCTCTTTTTTGTAGCGCTGTTCTTCTTGTCGATCGTGGTTGCGGCCAAGGCCTTTACGCCAGCCTATGCCTTTCATGCCTACTTGTTCGCCGCCGGCAGCGTTGCTGCGGTATTCGCGATCATCAACCGTTACTACGACCGTCCGGCGGAGACGCCGCTGACGATTGGCGGCAAGCCGAACTACAATATGGGGCCGGTCAAGTTCGCGACCGTCGCCGGCGTGTTCTGGGCCATTGCCGCGTTCACCGTCGGCGTCTATATCGCGCTCGAGCTGTCCTTCCCCTACCTCAATTTCGATCTGCAATGGATCAGCTTCGGGCGCATGCGCCCGCTGCACACCTCCGCCGCCATCTTCGCCTTCGGCGGCAACATTCTGATCGCCACCTCGTTTTATGTCGTGCAGCGCACCTGCCGCGCGCGTCTCGCCGGCGATCTGGCGCCCTGGTTCGTGGTGCTCGGCTATAATTTCTTCATCGTCATCGCCGGCACCGGCTATCTGCTCGGCATCACGCAGTCGAAGGAATATGCCGAGCCCGAATGGTACGCCGACCTCTGGCTGACCATCGTCTGGGTCACTTATTTCCTGGTCTTCCTCGGCACGATCTGGCGGCGCACCGAGCCGCACATCTACGTCGCCAACTGGTTCTATCTCGCCTTCATTCTGACGATCGCCGTGCTGCATCTCGGCAACAACGCCGCCGTCCCAGTGTCGCTGTTCTCGCCCAAGTCCTACATCGTCTGGTCGGGTGTGCAGGACGCCATGGTGCAGTGGTGGTACGGCCACAACGCCGTGGGTTTCTTCCTCACCGCCGGCTTCCTGGCGATGATGTACTACTTCATCCCCAAGCGCGCCGACCGTCCTGTCTATTCCTACCGGCTGTCGATCATCCACTTCTGGGCGCTGATCTTCCTTTACATCTGGGCCGGCCCGCATCATCTACACTACACCGCGCTGCCTGACTGGGCGCAGACGCTCGGCATGACCTTCTCGATCATGCTGTGGATGCCGTCCTGGGGCGGCATGATCAACGGCATCATGACGCTGTCGGGCGCCTGGGACAAACTGCGCACCGACCCGGTGCTGCGCATGATGGTGGTGTCGGTTGCCTTCTACGGCATGTCGACCTTCGAAGGTCCGATGATGTCGGTGAAGATCGTCAACTCGCTGTCGCATTACACCAACTGGACCATCGGCCACGTTCATTCCGGCGCGCTCGGCTGGGTCGCCTACATCTCCTTCGGCGCCATCTACTGCCTGGTGCCCTGGCTGTGGAACAGGCCGCTCTACTCGCTCAAGCTGGTCAACTGGCACTTCTGGATCTCAACCATCGGCATCGTGCTCTACATCACCTCGATGTGGGTGGCGGGCATCCTGCAAGGCCTGATGTGGCGTGCCTACACCGGTCTTGGCTTCCTCGAATATTCCTTCGTCGAGTCGGTCGAGGCCATGCACCCCTTCTACGTCATCCGCGCGCTCGGCGGCATCCTATTCCTCACCGGCGCGCTGATCATGGTGTGGAACCTCTGGAAAACCGTGAATTCGGCGGAGGCGTCCGAGCAGACGCCGCTGCTGGTGCCGGCTGAATAAGGCGAGGATTGAACATGTCGCTCTGGCAAAAACACGCGATCCTCGAGAAGAACTCGATCGTTCTCGTCATCGGCATCCTGATCGTGATCGCGATCGGCGGCCTAGTCGAGATCGTGCCGCTGTTTTACCTGAAGAACACGATCGAAAAAGTCGACGGCGTGCGTCCCTATACGCCGCTCGAGCTCGCCGGCCGCAACATCTACGTGCGCGAAGGCTGCTATCTCTGTCATTCGCAGATGATCCGGCCGCTGCGCGACGAGGTCGAACGCTACGGCCATTATTCGCTGGCGGCCGAAAGCATGTACGACCACCCGTTCCAATGGGGGTCGGAACGCACCGGACCCGATCTCGCCCGCATTGGCGGCAAGTATTCCGACGACTGGCACCGCGACCATTTGCGCGATCCGCGCTCGGTGGTGCCGGGCTCGGTGATGCCGGACTACGGCTTCCTCGAGCAGACCGATCTCGACTACAGCCACATCGACCGCGATCTCGCTGTGCAGGCAACGATCGGTGTGCCTTACACCGCCGACATGATCGCCAACGCGCAAGCCGACGTGGTCGCGCAGGCAACCCCCGACAGTCCCGAAGCCGCCGATCTCGCCAAGCGTTATCCGAAGGTCAACGCACGCGATTTCGACGGCAATCCCAATCGCATCACCGAGGCCGACGCGCTCATCGCTTATCTGCAGTTGCTCGGCACCGAAGTGAACTTCAAGCTTTACGACGACAAAGCCAATATCCGGTAACACATCATGGACCCGACTTATCAAGCCGTTGCCGAGTTCGCCCAGCAGTGGGGACTGATTTACTTCAGCGTGATCTTCGCGGTCGTGCTGGTCTACGCGCTGTGGCCGTCGCGCAAGAAGCAATTCGATGAAGCAGCGCGCATTCCGCTGCGGGAGGACTGATCGTGGCCGACGAACCCAAACAAATCGACCGTATCACCGGCACTGCGACCACCGGCCATGAATGGGACGGCCTGCGCGAGCTCAACACGCCGCTGCCGCGCTGGTGGCTGTGGACGTTCTACGGCTGCATCGCCTGGGCGGTCGCCTATTGGGTCGTCTACCCGGCTTGGCCGCTGATCAGCAACTCCACGCAGGGCGTGTTCGGTTGGCATTCGCGCGCCGCCGTTGAAAGCGATCTCGATGCGCTCAAGGCCTTACGCGGCCCAATGGTCGATAAACTGGCGGCCGCTTCGGTCGCGCAGATTGTCGCCGATCCGCAGCTTCTGGATTTCGCGCGCGCGCAGGGACGCGTGGCATTCGCCGACAACTGCGCGCCGTGTCACGGCGCCGGCGGCGGCGGCGCCAAAGGCTATCCGAATCTCAACGACGACGACTGGCTGTGGGGCGGCACGCTCACCGACATCGAGAACACCGTCCGGCACGGCGCCCGCTCCGGCGACGAAAAAGGCCATCAGGGCAATATGCCGGCATTCGGCCGCGACAATATTCTGAAATCCAATGAGATCTCGGCGGTGGCCGATTACGCGCGCTCGCTCTCCGGCCTGCCGGCCGAAAAGGGCGCCGATCTTGCGCTCGGCAAGAAGCTGTTCGCCGACAATTGCGCTGTTTGCCACGGGCCCGAAGGCAAGGGTAACCGCGAAGTCGGCGCGCCCAACCTGACCGACAAGATCTGGCTCTACGGACCGAACAAAGCAACTATCGTGCAAGGCATTATCAATGGCCGCGGCGGCGTGATGCCGGCCTGGCAGGGCCGTCTCGCTGAATCGACCATCAAGTCGCTCGTCGTCTACGTCTGGACGTTCGGCGGAGGGGAGAAATAACCGTGTTGGCGAATACCACCACGCTTGAGCGGGCGTTGCCCGGCGCACCGGGGCTCGCGCGGCTGGTGGCGGAGGCTGAAGTCGGCGGCGAGCCGCCCGACGACATCCCGCTTTATGCGCCGCGCCGGAAAATCTATCCGCAGAGCACGCACGGGCTCTTCCGCCGCATCAAATGGGCCGTGCTGCTCGTCACGCTCGGCATCTATTATCTGCTGCCCTTCGTGCGCTGGGACCGCGGCCCCAACGCGCCGTCGCAGGCGGTGCTGGTCGATTTTCCGGCACGCCGTTTCTATTTCTTCTTCATCGAGATTTGGCCGCAAGAGGTCTATTATCTCACCGGCCTGCTGATCCTGGCGGCGATCGGGCTGTTTCTGATGAATGCCATCGCCGGGCGCATCTGGTGCGGTTATCTCTGCCCGCAAACCGTGTGGACCGACCTGTTCTTCGCGGTCGAGCGCCTGGTCGAAGGCGACCGTCGCGAGCACATGCAGCGCGACGCCCGCAAGTGGACCGCGCAGACTTGGGCGCGCAAAGGCGTCAAGCATTTCATCTGGCTGATGATCGCCTGGTGGACCGGCGGCGCCTGGGTGCTCTATTTCGCCGACGCGCCAACATTGGTGAAGGATCTCGCCACGGGGCAGGCGCCGTTCCTTGCTTACGCTTTTATCGGCATCCTCACCTTCACCACCTACACGCTCGCCGGCCATATGCGCGAGCAGGTCTGTCTTTATATGTGTCCGTGGCCGCGCATTCAGGCCGCGCTCACCGACGAATACGCGCTCAACGTCACCTATCGCTACGACCGCGGCGAACCGCGCTGCTCGGTAAAAAAGGCCGAGCAGTTGCGTAGCACCGGCGAGCCGGCCGGCGACTGCGTCGATTGCCTGCAGTGCGTGCATGTCTGCCCGACCGGCGTCGACATCCGTGACGGCTCCAGCCTCGGCTGCATCCAGTGCGGACTGTGCATCGATGCCTGCGATAACGTGATGGTGAAACTCGGCCGCGCCAAAGGACTGATCGCCTACGACACCGACATCAACGTCAAGCGGCGGATCGAGGGCAAGCGGCCCTTCTTCCGCATTGTGCGGCTGCGCACGCTGCTCTACGCGGGAATCATCGCTATTGCCGGCGGCGTGATGATCTTCACCTTGGCGACGCGCGGCAGCGAAGGCATCAGCGTCATCCACGACCGCAATCCGATGTACGTGCAGCTCAAGGACGGCACGCTGCGCAACGGCTACACCATCCGCATCGTCAACAAGCAGCTCAAATATCGCGACTTTCTCATCAACGTCGACGGGCTGCCGTCGACGCTCGCCGAATTCGTCGGACTGCCGCCGCGCGCCGACGGCAGCCAACAGCTTGTGTCGGTCGGTCCGGACCAGACCAAGGAAGTCCGTGTCATCGTGACGGATTACAGCACGACGCCGCCGGCGCCATCGGCTTCGATTTTGTTCCGGCTGACAGACATCAATTCGGGCGAAGTCGCCGAAATGCGCGATCATTTCTTCGGACCGGGAGGAGAATAGCGATGAAGCGCACCAAAAAACCGCGTGAGTTGACCGGCCGTCATGTGCTGCTGTGGCTGGTTGGCTTCTTCGCCGTGGTCTTTGCGGTAAACGGGTTGCTCGTGCAGGCCGCGACCTCGACTTTCGGCGGGCTGGAGACGCAAAGTTCTTATAAGGCCGGCCTGATGTTCGAACAGGAAGTGGCCAAGGCCGAGCGCCAGGATGAGCTGAAATGGAACGTCGATGGCAAGCTGGTCCGCGACCAAGCGGGCGCGGCCGTGCTCGCGATCAGCGTACGCGATGCGCATGGCGCACCCGTCGGCGGCCTGACCGCGGATGCGTTGCTCGCTCATCCGGCCGACCAAAAGCTCGACCACGCGATCGCGCTCGCCAGCGATGGTGCGGGCCGCTTCCGCGGCGAAGACAAGGCCCCGGCGGGGCAATGGGAATTGATCGTCGATTTTTACCGCGGCAATGCTCGCGTATTCCGCTCACGCAGCCGGGTGACGCTGCAATGAATTTAAAAATCCCGCTCACCCCCGCGAAAGCGGGGGTCCAGGGCGGCAATTGATGGGCCTGCGGTCGCAGCACTGGATTCCCGCTTGCGCGGGAATGAGCGGAGAGTGGGACGGCGCAAATCGAGGAACGAAATGAATGAAGCGCTCGACCTTTCGCTTTATGCCAAGCCCGCGGGGGCGGGAACGCTCGGCATGGATCTGGCGGTCGAGGGGGTCGCCTGCGGCGCCTGCATCAATCGCATCGAAAGCGCGGTAAAAAAGCTACCCGGAATCACAGAAGCAAGACTCAATTTCACCAATCGCCGGCTGCACGTGGCCTGGGCCGACGGCGCGCTCAAGCCGGCGCAGATCATCAGCACGCTGGAGAAAATAGGCTATCGCGGCCATCCCTTCGTGCCGCTGCGCGCCGAGGAGGAAGAGGCGGCGGAGGCACGCCGGCTTACGCGCTATCTGGCGGTCGCCGGTTTCGCCGCGATGAACGTCATGCTGCTTTCGGTATCGGTGTGGTCGGGCAATGCCACCGATATCACGCCGGAAACGCGCGACTTTTTCCATTGGGCCTCGGCGCTGATCGCGCTACCGGCGGCGGCCTATGCCGGCCAGCCGTTCTTCAAGAGCGCGTGGCGCGCGCTCAAGGCGCACTCGCTCAACATGGATGTGCCGATCACGGTCGGCGTGACGCTCGCGCTCGCCATGTCGCTGGTGGAAACCGCCAATCACGCGCAAAGCGCCTATTTCGATTCCGCCATCATGCTGCTGTTCTTCCTGCTGATCGGGCGCACGCTCGATCACGCCATGCGGCGTAAGACGCGGGCGATTGCCGGCAACCTGGCGGCGCTGAAAGCCGATACCGCGCATCGTTTCGCGGGTGACGAGCTGGTGAACGTGCCGGTGGCGGCGCTGAAAAGCGGCGACCGTCTGCTGGTCAAGCCGGGCGAGCGGGTGCCGGCGGACGGTGTGGTGATCGGCGGCTCGTCGGAGATCGACGAGAGCGTGATCACCGGCGAAACGGCGCGGCGCGCGGCGAGTGCCGGCGCCGAGCTCTATGCCGGCAGTCTGAACTTCAACGGCACGCTGACGCTGAAGGTTTCGGCGGCCGGCAGCGGTACGCTGATCGACGAGATCGAGCGCTTGCTGGAACGGGCCGCCAGCGCCAAATCGCACGCGATGCGGCTCGCCGACCGCGCTTCGCGCATCTATGCGCCGGTTGTGCACTTGACCGCCGCGCTCACCGCCGTGGGCTGGCTCCTCGCCGGTGCGTCCTTGCACGACGCGCTGGTGACCGCGATTGCCGTGCTCATCATCACCTGTCCCTGCGCGCTGGCGCTGGCGATCCCCGCGGTGCAGGTTGTGGCCTCGGGCGCGCTGTTCTGCGCCGGGGTGATCTTGAATTCCGGCGACGCCATCGAGCGGCTGGCCGAGGCCGACACCATCGTCTTCGACAAGACCGGCACGCTGACGCTGCCCGGGCCGCGCGTGGTCAACGCCGCGGCGATCGAACCGGATATGCTGCAAATGGCCGCACGGCTGGCGCTTTCGAGCCGCCATCCGCTGGCGGTGGCGCTGTCGCGCGAGGCGGCGAGCGCCAAGCCTTACGACGGCGCGGTCGAAGAGCCTGGGCAGGGCGTGCGCGCCATGATCGACGGCGCCGAGGCGCGGCTCGGCAGTCCCGCCTTCTGCGGTCTCGGCAACGTAACGTCGATGCCGGGCACGTCGCTCATCGTGTTCACGCATGGCCGAAAGACTGAAGTGATCGCAATCGCGCAGAAACTGCGGCCGGATGCAGCCGAAGTCACGAATGCGCTGCGCGGGCTTGGCTTCGACCTGCGCATCCTGTCGGGTGACCGCAGCGAGATGGTTGCGCCGGTCGCCCGCCAGCTCGGCATCACCTATTGGCAAGGCGGCCTGACGCCGGCCGAAAAGATCGTGTTCATCGACGCGCTCAAGACCGCCGGCCGCCGCGTGCTGATGGTCGGCGATGGCCTCAACGACGCGCCCTCCCTCGCGGAGGCCCATGTTTCGCTATCGCCAATTTCCGCCGCCGATCTGACGCAGGCGCAAGCCGACGCCGTCTTCCTCGGCGACCGGCTCAAACCCGTACACGATGCGATCGTCATCGCTCGCCGCGCGCGCCGGCTGATGAAGGAAAATCTCTGGTTTGCCGCAGTCTATAATACCATTGCGGTGCCCATCGCCATTGCCGGCCTGGTGACGCCGCTGATCGCCGCGCTCGCCATGTCCGGCTCGTCGATTTCGGTGACGCTCAACGCGTTGCGGGCGAGGTACGGAGGCCGGCCATGAACGTACTCGTCTATCTCGTGCCGGCGGCGCTGGGCTTGGGCCTCATGGGCCTGTTCGCCTTCCTGTGGGCGTTGCGCAGCGGGCAATACAGCGACGTCGAAGGCGCCGCGTTGCGCGTCTTGTCGGACGATGACATCGAGCCGGGAAAACGCTGAGCTAATCCGCCAGCGTCACGGTCTCGAAATCGGCCGGCAGCACGATCTCCAGCAATTCACAGTCGTCGGAATAGCCGCGCACCGTGTGCTTGATCTTGGGCGGCTGGATCCAGCAGGAGCCGGCGTGGAACGTGTGTACGCCTTCGCCTTCGAATTCGCTCTGGAACCAGCCCTTGAGCACATAGACCATCTGGAAATCGACGTCGTGATAGTGCGGGACGTCGACTTCTCCGGTCTGGAACGGCTTGGTCATGCGAATGACATGCGCCTGCACCAGGCCGCCGGTCGCCGGCGCTAACCCGAGATCGCGATAGGCCGAATAGGGCCGCAGGCCCTGGTCGAAATCCGCTTCGCGGTGATGGCTGACGGTGAATTTCTGCTTACGCCGCGCCGCCGCACGTTTTGTCTTTTTGGCGGCAACTTTCTTCTTCGTCTTCTTTGCCGTGGACTTGGTTGCCTTCCCTTTGCGCTTTGCCTTCGCCATGACAACCTCCCGAGATGTTTTTATTCTGCCGCGCTGGCCACTCCGCCGTGCGCCTTCGACCAGCCGGCCGGATCGTGCATGAATTTCTCGACCTCGGCCAGCATCTTGGCTTCGAATTTTCCGCTCGCCTTGGCGACCGCCAAGACGTCCCACCAGGTCGTGAGCGAATGCAGTGTGACGCCGAGGTCGCCGAGGATTTTCCGGCCTTCCGGATAGATGTCGTAAAAGAAAATCACGAAACAGTGCGCGCATTTGCCGTCGGCGTCGCGGATCGCCTTGACGAAATTGACCTTGCTGCGGCCATCGGTGGCGAGGTCCTCGACCAGCAGCACGCGCTGGCCCGGAATGAGCTGGCCCTCGATCTGCGCGCCGCGCCCGAACCCCTTCGGCTTCTTGCGCACATATTGCATCGGCAGATGCAGGCGGTCGGCCACCCAGGCGGCGAATGGAATGCCGGCGGTTTCGCCGCCCGCCACTGCGTCGATCTCGCCGCGGCCGATGTCGCGGTCGATCGTGGCAACGGCGAAGTCCATCATGGTCGCGCGCACGTCCGGGAAGGAAATCAGCCAGCGCGAGTCGTTGTAGACCGGGCTCGCCCAGCCGGAGGTAAAGATGAACGGCTTGTCCTGCATGAAACGCACGGCGCCGACGTCGAGATACATGCGCGCCGTCAGCTCGGCGATGGCCTTCTTGTCGAGGTATGTCTTGCTGTCGGTGAACGTCATGGCGCGATCTCGGCTCCGGCGCCATTTCAAAGCATAAAACGCCTCAGGCCGCCATCCCGCAATGGCGCGCCAATTCACAGGCGAGATCGAGCAGCACCTCGTCGCCGCCGAGCCAGCCGATGAAGGACAAGCCGACCGGGCAGCCGTTGAGCGTGCCGACCGGCAAGTTGAGCTGCGGCAGCCCGGCCAACCCGGCAGTGCAGGTCAGCCGCATCACCCGGGTGCGGAATTGGTCCATTTCCTCGAGCGAGCTGTCGATCAGCGGCGCGATGCAGGGCGCGGTCGGCAGCGCCAGGATGGTGCCCGGCTTCACGGTCTGCAGGATGTGGTCGCGCGCCTGCCCATGAACGTGGCGCGCGGCTTGCACGTCGGCTTTGCTCACGCCCGCGGAAAACTCGATACGCTCGCGCACGCCCGGCCCGATCGCCGGCCGCTCGCGCGTGACGAAGTCGCCGAAAGTTTGCCACACCTCGTAGCCTTGGATGGTGCGGAAGGCCTCGCGCCAGGGATCGAAGCCTTCCAGCGAGATGCGCGCGTGCATGACCGGCGGCAAATCGTCGGTCATGAGTTCGAGCGCCGAATGCAACAGATCGGCGACGTCGTCGTCAGCCTCGGCGAAGGCGTCCTCCAGTGCAATCATGCGCGCGAGCCTTCCGGGCACGCGCCGCTCGTCGAGCAGCACAGCGCCGACATTACGGAATATGCCCGGGCTGGCGGCGAACCAGCCGGGCACGTCGAAGGATGGCGCCATTGCCTGCACGCCGGACAAATCGACGCGGCCAAGTGTCGGCCGCAAGCCGTAAAGCCCGTTGAACGACGCCGGAATGCGCACCGAGCCGCCGGTGTCGCTGCCGAGCGCAAAATCGCAGGCGCCCGAGGCGACGGCAGACGCCGAGCCGCTCGACGACCCGCCCGGCAGCCGCCCCGGTGCGCGCGGGTTCACCGGCGTGCCGTAATGCGCGTTGGCGCCGGTGACGCTGAAGAAGAATTCGTCGCACACGGTCTTGCCGATCACCGTCCCGCCCGCATCGAGAATGCGTTGCACGGCGCCGGCGGTTTTGGTGGCCGGCGGATTGGTCTCGAGAAAAGTCGGGTTGCCGCTGCTCACGCGGTAGCCGGCGATGTCGTACATGTCCTTGACCGCGGCGGTGAGGCCCGCAAGCGGGCCCGACGCCGCCCCGGCGATCGGCTCGGCCAGATCGTGCGGCACGAAGGCCGAGCGGTAGAGCGGTGAAATCAGGCTCATCGTTTCTGTGTCAGGTACCAGTCGAGGATTTTGTCCCCGCTCCAGGCGACGACGCCCTCGCGCGACAAAAGTTCCTTGAACATGCGCTGTACGTAGCCGATGCGGTGCGGCACGCCGGACAGGAAGGGATGCGTGCAGATCGCCATCACCTTCGGCCGTTCCGCCGCCTCCGCATAGAGCCATTCGAACTGCTCGCGGGCGCGCACATACATCATGTCCGATGTCTGGTACTGCAGCGCCCATAACACGATGTCGTGGATTTCGAAATTGTACGGCAGTGCCACCACCGGCTTGTGCGTGGTCTTCAACGTCACCGGGTCGTCGTCCAGCACCCAATCGCCGATATATTCGACGCCGGCCTCGGAGAGATAATCGAGCGTGTCGAAGGTCTGCGTCAGGCCCGGCCCAAACCAGCCGCGCGGCCGCTTGCCGGAGAATTTCTCGATCAGGTCCATGGACTTCATGATCACGGCGCGCTGGTCGTCGGCCTTGTGCATCGGCACCTGGTCGTAGCCGTGGGCGTTGAGTTCCCAGCCCGAGTCGATGCAGGCCTTCACCACGCTCGGATAGGTCTCGCACACGCGCGCGTTCAGCGGGACGGTCGGCGAGATGCCAAGCTCCATGAGTACCTTGCGCAGCCGCCAGAAGCCGACGCGCATGCCGTATTCGTGCCAGCTCCAGTTCGGATGATCGGGCTGCTGCGGCTGGCCTTGCGGCGGCGAGATAACCATGCGCGCCATCGGGCGCGACATGTCCCATTCCTCCAGCGCCAGCACCGGCCAGATCACCAGGCGCACGCCCTTGGGAAATTTGAGCGGTGGGCGGCCCTCGATCGGGGAGTAAGCGAGGCGTTCGCGCGGATGCATGGCCATTCGAACTACTCTGGCGCCTTCGGCCCGGTCTTTTTGTACCAGTCCGCGATCTGCGCGCCGGTCCAGAACAGCACGTCGCGCTTTTTGCGGATTTTCTCGAAGATGCGGCGAAAATATTTAGCGCGATGCGGCGCGCCCATGATGTAAGGATGCACCGAGATCGCCATTGCGCGCGCCGAGCCCTTGGCGTCCTTGTAGATCTGCTCGAACTGATCCATCGCCCGCTCGTAGAATTCCGACGCCTTGTGATGCTGGATCAGCATCATGGCGACGTCGTTGCATTCCTGCGTGTAGGGGATATTGAGGATCGGCTTGCCGCGCGTCTTCAGCCACACCGGCTGATCGTCGAGCACCCAGTCGGCGACATAATCGTAGCCTTCTTCGGCCAGGATATCCGGCGTCTCCCACGTTTCCGTGAGTCCGGGTCCGAGCCAGCCGCGCGGGCGCTTGCCGGTCATCTTTTCCAGCACCTCGGCGCTTTTTTTTATGTCGGCGCGTTCGTTCTCGACCTTCTGCATGTTGCGCTGGGTGTAGCCGTGGCCGACGAATTCCCATTTGCGCTCGACGCAGGCCTTGATGATGTCGGGGAAAGCGTTGACGGCGACGCCGTTGATGTTCATTACGCCGGGAATTTTGAATTCGTCATAGACCTGCAGCAGCCGCCAGAAGCCGACGCGATTGCCGTATTCGTGCCAGCACCAGTTCGGAATGTCGGGCATCGGCGAGCCGCCGGCTGGCGGCGTCAGCACCGTGCGCGGCATGGTCTGCGTCGGGTCCCACTCCTCGACATTGGTGACCGTCCACACCACCATGCGCGCGTCCTTCGGCAGCTTGAGCGGCTCGCGCGATTTGATCGCGGAGTAGGCGAGGCGGTCGTTCGGCAACATGCCGACCGCGGGCTTGGGGAAATTCATCGACGACGTTCCTCGGGCGATTTTTGTTGTAACGTGTGGCTAGTCTTGCAGGTGGCCGGAATGTTGTACAGGTAGGACGCTTTAGCCCCATGAAAACCGTTCGCTATCGTCCGCATGAAGGCGCGCCAATCGCCGATGGAAATATTTTCGAACTGCGCAACGTCGGCAAGATCATCGGCGTCGGCCTCAACTATCGCGATCATGCCGAGGAGACCGGTCTGGCGCTGCCGAAAGAGCCGACGCTGTTTCTCAAAGCCACCAGCGCGCTGTGCGGCCCGAACGACGACTTGGTGATGCCGCGCGATGCCAAGAGCGTCGATTGGGAAGTCGAGCTCGGCGTGGTGATCGGCAAGCCAGGTGTCTACATTGCCGAACGCGAGGCGCTCGATCACGTGCTCGGCTATGTCTTGAGCATCGATTTTTCCGAGCGCGATTTTCAGTTCAATCGCGGCGGCCAGGGCTTCAAGGGCAAGAGCGCCGACACCTTCGCGCCGCTCGGGCCATGGCTGGCAACACGCGATGAAATCCCCGATCCGCAAAATCTGGCGCTGCGGCTGAGCGTCAACGGCGTCGCCAAGCAGAACGGCTCGACGCGCGACATGATCTTTCCGGTTGCCACGCTGGTGTCCTACATCAGCCGTTTCATGAGCTTGCAGGCTGGCGATGTCATTCTTACCGGCACGCCGGCCGGCGTCGGCTTTGGCCAAAAGCCGCCGGCCTATCTCAAGCCGGGCGATGTTGTGACAGCGTCAATCGACGGGCTCGGCGAGCAGACCCATCGCGTGATTGCGAGCGAGTAATCAGCTTCCGTTCACGTCGTGGATTTCCGGGAAGAAATAATCCTTCCATGACGCCGGCTTCTGCTTGAGCGTGCCGACGCTGGCCATGAAGTCGGCATATTTCATGGTGTTTTCGGGAACAAGCGTCCAGCGGACCTGCGGACCGGAAACGATCTTGCCGACCATTTCGGGCGCAAGCTTGGATTTCGAATCCTCGATCCACAGCGCTGCGGCCGCCGGCTTGTCTTTGTTGATGATGTCGGTTGCTTCCTTGAGCGCGGCGATCAGCGCCTTGTACAGCACGGGATTGCCGTCGCGGAACTTGGCCGAGGTCCAGGCCGCGGTAAAAGTGTGCGAACCACCCATGACGTCGAAGGAATTGAGCACTGTGTGCACGCCAGGATCCTCCAGTTGCACGTACTGGAACGGCGGCACGCTGAACGAGGCGGTGATCTGTGCGCCGCCCTTGAGCAGCGCAACGGTCGCATCGGGTGGCGACATCGACACCGTCAAGGGATCGAGTTTGGCGAATTCCTTGACGCCGAATTCCTTGGCCGCCGCCATTTGCAGCGTGATCGCCTGTACCGATGAGCGCACCGCCGGCACGGCGATGCGATCGTTGTCCTTGAAATCCTTGATGGTCTTGATGTTGGGGTCTTTGCTGTTGAGCAGGAACGGCTGCGAGCTCAACGCCGAAATGCCGCGCACTTCCTGCGGCGTGCCTTTGGTCTTCGACCACAGGATCAGCAGTCCAGGAACGCCGCCGGAGCCGACATCGATATTGCCGGAAATCAGCGCTTCGTTGACCGCGGTCGGGCCGTTGAAAGTGAACCACGACACCTTCACTTGCGGAATGCCGAGCGCCTTGGCGTGCTTCTCGATGAGCTGCCGGTGCTCCATCACATTCAGCTGCAGGTAGCCCATGGAGAACTGGCGCGCCAAGCGGATTTCCGGGGTCTGCGCCGAGGCCGGCGAGACAAGCCAAAGCATGGCGGCCGCGCCAATAGCGGCGCGCAAAATCCTCGTGAAGCGCATGACATTTCCTCCCGCGTAACGCCCGTTTCTTGCTCTTATGGGCAGACGCCCACTTTAGGCAGCGGCCTAATTTTTGGCAACGCGCTGGTACCAGTCGAGGATCTGCGCGCCGTTCCAGTGCAGCACGCCTTTGTGCTTGTTGACGTATTTGTAGATCGCCTCGAGGTATTTGATCCGGTGCGGCTGTCCGCTGATGTAGGGGTGGATCGCCAGCGCAACGAATTTCGCGCGCTTCTTGCTCTCGGCATAGAGCCGGTCGAACTGGTCGATGGTGCGCTTGAGCAGATAGTCGCTCTCGTGATGCTGGATCAGCATCATCGGAATGTCGTTGCACTCGATGGTGTAGGGTAGCGTCACCAGCGGTCCGTCGGCGGTGCGGATCGTCGTCGGCTCGTCGTCATAGACCCAGTCGCCGATGTATTTCACGCCGGCGGCCGCCAGCAGTTCCGGCGTGTCGAGTGTCTGCGTCAGGCCGGGGCCGAGCCAGCCGACCGGCTTCTTGCCGGTGAATTTCGTCAGGATGTCCATGGTGCGGCGGATCATCGCCGCCTGGTCGGCCTCCTTGTGGATCGGGCCCTGTTCATAGGCGTGGCCCATGAACTCCCAGCCTTGGCGCTTGGCCTCCTCGGCGACGCGCGGGTAGTCCTCGCAGATGCGCGCATTGGCCGCGAGCGTCGGCTTGATGCCGAGTTTCTTGAACAGCTCGTGGAAGCGCCAGCAGCCGACCCGCATGCCGTATTCGTGAAACGCCCAATGCACCACGTCCGGCATCAGCGGCACGCCGGTCGGCGCCGGCAGCAACTGCCGCGCCATCGGCTTGCCGATGTCCCACACTTCGTAATTGACGATGGTCCAGAACACGATGCGGGCTTTGCCCGGCAGCTTGAGCGGCGGGCGATCGACGATCGCCGAATAATCGCTGCGGTCACGGGGAATCATCGGATTGGCCATGAGAACCTCGTCTTGCGGACCGCCAGAATGTCATGCCGTCGCGGCGACGCGCAACCCGACCAGCCGCTCCAGCGTCGGCAGGTCCCTGGCCAGCGCCGCGGAAGAGGCGCGATGCGCGACCGCGCCGCGCTCCAAAACGATTGCCTGGTCGGTCAACTCCAGCGCGACGTCGGTGTGCTGCTCGACCAGGATGATGGCAATGCCGCGGCTGGATAGCATCAGCTTGATCGCCGCGATCAGCTCCTCGACGATCACCGGCGCCAGGCCCTCGAACGGCTCGTCCAGCAGCATGAGCGCAGGGTTGGTCATCAAGGCGCGCGCCATGGCGAGCATCTGCTGCTCGCCGCCGGACAATTGATTGCCGCGGTTGTTGCGGCGCTCGTTCAGCCGCGGAAAAAGCTCGTAGACCGTCGTGAGATTCCAGTCGCCCGGACGCGCCGCCACGGTGAGGTTTTCCTCCACGCTGAGCGACGGGAAAATCTCGCGCTCCTGCGCCACCCAGCCGATGCCGTTAGTGGCCCGCCGGTTGGGGGCAAGGCGCGAAATATCTTGCCCGCGCCAGGCAACCAGGCCGCTGCGCAATTGCGTGTAGCCCATGATGGTGAGCAGCAGCGTCGATTTGCCGACGCCGTTGCGGCCGAGCAGCGCGAGGCTGCCGCTCTCAGGCAGCTCGAGCGACACGTCGTGCAGCACCACGGCGTCGCCGTAGCCCGCGGTCACCTTGTCGAGCTTCAGCAGTGGCTCAGCCATTCAAGTCAACCATGTTTGCGCGTCCCGAGATAGACTTCGCGCACGCCCGGATCGGCGGCGATCTCCTTGGGCGAGCCTTCGGTGAACACGCCGCCGCCGACAAGTACGATGATATGGGTCGCGAAGCGGAACACCACGTGCATGTCATGCTCGATGAACAGCAGCGTGAGTTCGTTCGACAGCCCAGCCACCACCTCGAAAATTTCGCCGCTCTCTTCCTGCGGCACGCCCGCCGCCGGCTCATCGAGCAGCAGCACGCGCGGCTTGGTGGCGAGCGCCAGCGCGATCTCCAGCAGGCGCTGCCGGCCATAGGGCAGTTCGCGCGTCGGCTGATAGCAGGCATCGCCGAGCTTGAGCTTGGCCAGAATCTCGTAGGCTTCGTCGATCGCGTCCCGATGAACCGCGACGTTCTGCCAGAACTGGCTGGAAATTCCCCGCCGCTCGCAAACCGCGAGCGTCACCGCTTCCAGCGGATTAAGGCCGGCGAACAGCGTGTTGATCTGAAAGGTGCGGGCGAGCCCGCGGCGCACCCGCTCCTGCGGCTCGAGCGCGGTGATGTCCTCGTCGCCGAGAAAGATCTGGCCGGCATTGGGCGCCAGCATACCGGTCATCAGATTGATCAGCGTGGTCTTGCCGGCGCCGTTCGGCCCGATCAGCGCGTAGCGCGCGCCCACCGGCAACTCCAGCTGGATGTCGCGCGCGACCACCAGCGAGCCGAAACTCTTCTGCAGCGCGCGCGTGGACAATGCGGGCGTGCTCAACGGTACCCCCATCGCGCCGCGATTTTCGACAGGCCGCCGAGAACGCCGTTCGGCAGGAACATCACCACCACCACCAGCAGCGCGCCGATCCAGAAATACCAATATTGCGGCTCGACGCCGGAGAATTGATCGCGCGCCACCATGAAGAGCATGGCGCCGATCAAGCCGCCGTAGAGCCTCCCGGCGCCGCCCAGCACCAGCATCACCAGGATTTCGGCCGAGCGCTCGAAGCCGAGCGAATCGAGCGACACCGTCTCGGTGGTCTGCGCCAGCAGCGCGCCGGCGATGCCCGCGAAAGCCGCCGAGATCGTGTAGATGGTGCGGATATGCGCGCGGCTGTCGGCGCCGATCGCCGGCATGCGCACCCAGTTCTCGCGGATGCCACGCAGCGCCAGCCCGAACGGCGAGTGAATCAGCCGCCGCGCGCCGAGGAACGATATAAACAGCACCACGAGGCCATAAGCGTAGGCCGTGTAGCCATAGAGATCGAATTTGAACATGCCGAGCAGCGGCCACATATGCATGCCCTGCAGCCCGTCGACGCCGCCGGTCAGCCAGCCTGCGCTGTTGGCGAGCTCCGCTAGCAATAGCCCGAAGCCGAGCGTCAACATCAGCCGCGCAAGATGGCGGAAGCGCGCGATGATGAAGCTGGTGGCGTAGCCGATCAACCCCGCGATCAGCGCGGAGGCGACAAGCCCGGTGAGCGGCTCGCCCCAGCCGAATTTCGAGATCAGGCCGGCGCTGTAGGCGCCGATGCCGAAAAACGCGGCGTGGCCGAGCGAGACAATGCCGGCATAGCCGAGGATCAGGTCGAGCGACAGTGCGAACAACGCCGTGATGGCGATCTGGCTGGCGAGCGAAAGATAATTGGGCAGCAGCACGAACGGCAGCAGCGTTGCCAGCCAGAACGCGATCTCGATCGGCCGCCAACGGCTCAGAGATTGCAGATAGCCCTGCGGTGTGCGGACAGTTTCGGCGAGCGCCATCGCTAGCGTCTCCCGAACAGCCCGGTCGGCCGCCACATCAGCAGAGTGATCATCACCAGATAGATGAAAAATGCGCCGAATTGCGGCAAATAGTATTTGCCGGCGATGTCGCTGATGCCGAGGACGGCGGCGGCGGCAAAAGTGCCACGGATCGAGCCGAGGCCGCCGACCGACACAACGATCAGCACATAGACGAGGTAAGTGAACGCGAACGATGGATCGAGCCCGACGATTTCGATCGCCAGCGCGCCGCCCAGGCCCGCGAGCCCCGAGCCGAGCGCAAAGGTGATCGCGAAGGTGCGATCGACGTCGATGCCGAGGCCGCGCGCCATGCGCTCGTTATCGACGGCGGCGCGCACCTGCGCGCCAAAGCGCGTGTATTCGAGCGTGGCCACCAGCACGCCGGTGACGATCAGTGACAGCGCGATGAGGATGAGCCGGTAGACCGCCAGCCGCAGCCCAAGGACTTCAATGGACTGGCGCAAATAGGACGGCAGCTGCAGCGGCTGCTGGGCGGTGGTGAAAATATAGGCCGCCACTGCGACCGACATGAACGTGATGCCGATGGTGAGCAGCACCTGGTCGAGGTCGCTCGAACGGTAGAGCCGGCGGTAGAGCGAACGCTCGAAAGCGATGCTGACCACCGCCGTGACGATGAAGGCCACCGGCAGCGCGGCGAAGAACGGCCAGCCTTGGTCGTTGACCAGCATGATGGTGATGTAGCCGCCGAGCATGGCGAAGGCGCAGTGCGCAAGGTTGATGAAATTCATCATGCCCAGCGTCACCGATTGTCCGACCGACAACAGAAACAGCAGCATCCCGTAGGCGAAACCGTCGAACAGAACGCCGACAATTGGCGGAAGCATGGGCGGACGGACTCTATGAAGCGGTCATAACGACGGCGGGCCAGAACGAGGGCGCTTCCCCGGTCCGGCCCGCCGCATAGATCAAAAGCGCTGCTCGCGCGCCCGTTATTTCGGGCTCTTCACGTTGTCGAACTTGGCGATCTCGACATTGACCAGCTTGCCGCCGACCTTCTCTACCTTGCGGATGTAGACGTTCTGGACGACGTCACGGGTTTCCGGATCGATCGACATTGGGCCGCGCGGGCTTTCCCACTTCAGGCCCTTGGCCGCCTCGATCATCGAGTCGCCATCGGCCTTGCCCTTGGTCTTGGCCAATGCGGCGTAGATCACGTGCATGCCGTCATAGCCGCCGACCGAGAAGAAGTCGGGATTGCGCTTGTACTCGGCATTGTAGGCCTTGACGAAAGCTTCGTTCGCTTTGGACTTATGATTGTAGTCGTAGTGCGCGACGGTGATGATGCCGACGGCGACGTCGCCCATGCTGGCGAGCGCGTGCTCATCGGTGATCTCCATCTGCCCCATGACCTTGGTCTTCTTGGGATCGATGCCGCGCTCGGCCAGGGCCTTGCCGAAAGCGCCGGGCATGGCGCCGCCGGGAACCATCACGAAGATGCCTTCGGGGTTAAGGTCCTTCGCGCGCGACACGTAGGCCGAAAAGTCGGGATTGGCGACCGCCATGCGTACCGAGCCGGCCATCTGGCCGCCCGCTCCCGTGAAGCCCTTGGTGAAAGCGCCTTCGGCATCGATGCCGGGTCCGAAGTCGGCAACCATGGTGTAGGCCTTCTTGACGCCGCCGTTCTTCTCGGCCCAGGCGCCAAGCGTCTGGTTGAGCTGCGGGATCGTCATCGAGGTGCGCACCATGTAGGGCGACTTGGTGATGACGATCGCGGTCGCCGCGTTCATGTCCACCATCAGCTTCTTGGCCTCGGTGGCGACGTCCGCGGCAGCGAGCGCGTTCGGCGTCAGGTCGAAGCCGGCGAGCACGTCGACGTTGTCGCGGGTGACCAGCTCCTGCGCCAGCCGCTTGGCGACCGGCGGGTTGATGCCGCCGACGTCCTTGGCGATGATCTCGATCTTCTTGCCGGCAACGGTGTCACCGTGCTCCTTGATATAGAGCTTGGCGCCGTTGAGCATCTGGATGCCGGTGTCGGCGAACGGGCCCGACAGCGAGATGATCATTCCGACCTTGACGGTGTCTTGCGCGTTGGCCGCGCCGCCGAACAGCGAGGCGGCGAGCAATGCAGTACTGGCGATTAGCGTGCGTTTCATCTTTGACCCTCCCCGGACGATTGCTGTTATTGGATTGGCGTTAGAATGCCTTAGCTTTCCGGCAAAGGAAAGCGCCGCGAAGGCCTAAGCCTCGCGGCGCAACGTTTTTTCTTCGCCGCTCGGGAGCGGTCCTGCCGGGCTTTTACAGGCCCTCGCTGCCCATTGATTGGGCGTCAAACCATTATTTACATGACGGAAACAGTGGCATCTTCGTAGCGCTCGCCGCCCAGATTGCCGTTCGGGAAGATGCCGTGTGCGGCGATCCAGTCGCGGGCCTCCTGGTAAACCTCGCGCGTATAAGGCTCGAACACCAGCCGCTCGCCCGGTCCCCAGCGGCGGGTATCCATGCGGGCGTTATAGCGCTCGGGGAATTCATTCTTGTAGTAATGCGTATAAAGCTCCGGCCGCAGATCGAGATCGCGCTGAGCGCGCCGCAGCGCGCGGAAAAACTTGCGCATGTCTTCCGGATCCGGGTCGCCGTGCACCATCATGCCGATCATGAAAGTGGTGTCGATGACTTTGCGGTAGCCGAGCTGCTCGGCGAAATAATAGGGCCCGCTGAACAGATTGACCGCCGGCGCCGAGCCGTCGAGCAGCTTGTCCATGCGCGCAAACAGCATGCCGTCCGCATAGTTGAGGTTGATCTGGTCCGCCGGCAGATATTGCTCGAGCGCCTGTACGGTCGCGTAATGGCTGCCGGACTGGTAGCCGACTGAGACCGGCACGCCGGCAAGATCCTCCGGCGTTTTGATCTTGGAATCCGGCTGCACGAAAATGCCGGCGGGCGCGACCGAGTAGACTTCGTTCGACATGCGGCCGTGACCCTTCGAGGCGGCCACGTTGATGGTCCAGTGGCAGGCGCAGGAAACGTCCGCCCTGCGGCCCGCTTCGAACGACTGGAAGGCGCCCTGCTTGTCGCCTTTGTCGTGGTGCTTGCCGTCGCTCGATTTGATCAATTCACGGAATTCGTAATCGAGGCCTTCCTGCGTGAAGTAGCCTTTGTCGTGTGCGATCCACTCTTGCAGGCGAAAGTGCGGTTCGATGATGAACTTCGCCATATTTCTCTCCGTTGCGCGGTCTGACGAATTGGGTGCGGCGCTTAATGCGCCGGAATTTGCGCTTCCTTGATCACCGCATTCCAGGTCTGCGTTTCCTTTTGGATAAAGGTCTTGGCATCGGCCGGACTGCCGCTCGCCGCCTGCAAGGTCAGCTTGGCGAAATGGTCTTGCAGTTCCGGCTCTTGCAGCACCTCGTTGATCGCCTTGTTGAGCTTGGCGACGATCGCGGGAGGCGTCTTGGGCGGCGCGCTGATCGCGTTCCAGGTGCCGGATTCGAAATTCTTCACGCCGACTTCCGCGAAGGTCGGGATGTCTTTTAGGCTCGGGATCCGCTCCTTGGTCGCCACCGCCAGAATGCGCGCCTTGCCGGCTTGGTGCAGGCGAATGGCGGAGGCGAGCTCCATGAAGATCATGTCAACATGGCCGGCGATGATGTCGTTAAGCGCCGGTGCGGTGCCTTTGTACGGCACGTGCACCAGCTTGGTGCCGGTGACTTTCTCGAACAGGGCCGCGGTCAAATGCGACGTGGTGCCGATGCCCTGCGAGGCGTAATTGACTTTGCCCGGATTGCCCTTGCAGTAGGCGATGAACTCTTTTGCGTCCTTGGCCGGAAAATCGGAGCGCACCAGCAGCACATTGGCGATCTTGGTCATGATCGCGACCGGCTCGAATTGGGTCGGATCGAAACTCATATTTTTGTAGAGCAGCGGATTGACGGTGATCGGCGAGGGCTGCGAGGCGAGGAGCGTGTAGCCGTCGGGGTCCGATTTGAACACGAATTCAGCGCCGATATTGCCGCCGGCGCCCGCGTGATTCTCGACCACCACCGGCTGGCCGAGCTTCTTGCGCAAGCCTTCCGCCACCATGCGCGTCACGGTGTCGACACCGCCGCCCGCCGGCACCGAAACCACGATCTTGATCGGCCGGTCGGGATAGTTCGTCGCGGTATCCTGCGCGGATGCGCTCGCGGTCAACAGCGCAAACGCAGAAAGCAACGCCAGCAAGCGACGCATCTCGTTCTCCCCTTGGTCGCCCCGGCCTTTATGCGCGCGCCAGTTTTTCCGGCATCGTCCGATTGGGAATTATGGCACCGAATACCCGGCCGCGGCAACGAAGCTGTCGCCGGCGCGGCCAAGGCGATTATGCAGAGCTAGCGCTTCTTTTTTTTGCGCTTCGGCCGCGACCCCGGGTCGTGCAGCCGCGGGTCGGGCTTATTGCTCTGCAAAGTCGCCTGGATCGCCTCGCGCAGCAGGGCGTATTTTGCTTTCGGCCATTTCTTCACATGGATATCGGCTAAGAGCTTCGCCGACTTGCCGAACACCACAATGCGGTCGCCGACGGCGATCGCTTCTTCCAGTTGATGCGTGATCAGGATCGCGGTCGAGCCGCATTCGCGCGCCAGCGTGAGGAAGGTGTCGCGTAATTCCGCCGCCGTCACTTCGTCGAGATGACCGAAGGCCTCGTCGGCCAGCAGAATATCGGGTTGCACCGCAAAAGCGCGCGCGATCGCGACGCGCTGGCGCATGCCGCCGGACAATTCGTGCGGATAGGCGCCGGTGAAATGGCCGAGGCCCAGCCGGTTCAGCCAGGCGAGCGCACGCTCGCGCTGCTCCTTTTCCGGCACGCCGATAAGCTCAAGCGGCAGCCGCGCGTTGTCGAGCGCGCTGCGCCACGGCAGTAACCGGTCCTGCTGGAACACGGTCGCGATGCGGCCGCGGAAAAAATCGAAATCGCCGTGCGGGCTCTTGTCGCCGATGCGCAGCGTGCCTTCGGTCGGCGCCTCCAGTCCTATCATCAAATCGAAGAACGTGGATTTGCCGCAGCCGGTCTGCCCGACGATCGCCACCACCTCGCGCGGGGCGATGCCGAGATCGAGCCGGTCGATGGCAACCACCGCCTGCCCGGACGTGGTCTGGCGGAACACCTTGCGCAGGCCACGCACCTCGATGGGCGGCGGGCCGCCCTTATGCGTCAAGGTCATGCCCGCCACCGCAGCAGCCGCGCTTCCACCCGCGCGACCAAGGCTTCGAGTAGAAACATCAGCGCGACCAGCACAATGGTCCAGGCGAACACGTCGGCGACCGAGAACAACTCCTCGGCGACCGATAATTGATGCCCGATCCCGGTCACCGCGCCGACCAGCTCGGCGATGGTGACGACGCGGATCGCCAAGCTGATATTGACCTTCCAGCTCGTGAAAATGGTCGGCACGATCGCGGGCAGGATCAGCTTGCGGAAATACTGCAGCGTGGTCGGCCGGAACGACTGCATCATATGACGCAATTCGCGCGGCACCCCGCGCATGGCGTCAAGCGTGTCGATCAGGAACACCGGCCCGCATACCACCACCAGCACGAAGCCGATGCGGAATTCGACGCCGGGAAACCACAGCACCGCGAACAGGATCCACGACACCACCGGCACCGCCATCAGGATGCGGATCATCGGATGCAGGTAATTGTCGAATGCCTCCGAGCGGTACATCGCCATCGCCAGTGAAACGCCGAGGATGAAGGACGCAATCAGCGCGCCGATCACGCGCGCGAGCGTGACCACGATATCGATCGGGGTGATGTCGGCGATGCTTCGTGCGATGCGCACGAAGCTCGGAATGGCGAAAGGCGGAATGCCCAGGTAAGGCGCCACATGCGACAGCGCCTCCCAGGCGACGGCGAAGACCAGAAGGGAGACGAGAGTCTGCCGCGGGAAGGCTAGGGCCGGAACAGACTTAGCATACTCCTCATGGGGCATAGATGATCTTATCGTCCGGCATCTTCGCGTAGAATTTCGCCTTCACCGCGCGGTCCATCATGTCGAGCAGGACTTTGCGGTCGGCGCCGACGGCGGGGCGCACGACGAACTCCCAGCGCTTGGCGCTGACGGCAGCTTTGAGGACGCCGGGCGGCAGCTTGGTCGTCTCATTGGCGATCTTATCGGCGTCGTCCGTGTTGCTGACGATGAATTTGGCGACGTCCTGCAGCGCGGCCAGCAGCTTCTTGGCCGCATCCGGCATTTTCTGGATGGCGTCGGCGCGCAGCGCCGGCACGATTTCCCAACCATCCTCGCCGGCGATGTCCTTCCAGCCTTCGGCGCCGTTGAAAATGATCTTCCAGTCGGCGTGCTGCTTGAGGATAAGGCTTGCCAGCGGCTCGATCACCAATGCGGCATCGACACGTCCGGCTTCGAGTTGCGCGCGCGCGGCCGGAAAATTAGCCTGCACGGCGATGATGTCCTTGCCGAGATCAATGCCCTTGGCGGCAGTGTAGATCTTGACCATCTGGTATTGCGAGCCGCCCATGTCGATGGCGAGCTGCTTGCCCTTGAGATCGGCCAGCGACTTGATCGCCGGATTGCTGGCGAAAATCACGAGGTCCGAAAGCTTCAGGCCAGTCCCGATGATGCGCACGGGTACGCCCTCGAGAGAGAGCTTCTGCAAGATGGTCGGGCCGCCGAACAGCGCGTCGGTTTCACCCGTGGCGAAGCCCGCGTAATAGGCGGCAATCGAGGGATAAAGATGAATGTCGAGATCGAAACCGTTCTTGGTGTCGAAATGCTGCGCCTTGAGGATATTCCAGACGATCGGCGAGAACACGGGTATCGTGAGGCTGGAGACGCGGATTTTCGGCAAGTTCTGCGCGCGCGCGGGCGGCGAAATCAATGCGGCGATTGCAATGATGACGGCAGCCAACGCGGCAAAGCCGCGTCGTGGCATGTGAAACATGGACATTCCCCCCTGTGGTCTTTGCCCGTGATCGTGATGCGTCATCGGCTTGAAGTCGGTCACGACTTTACTCCGGTTTCATGAGCGTGCAAATAATCCTCCGGGCTGGGAGCACGAAAAATGCCGCATATCAGCGCGCGCGATGGCACGCGGCTTTATTACGAAGAAGCCGGCGACGGCACGCCGGTCGTGTTCGTGCACGAATATGCCGGCGACTGGCGCAGCTTCGAGGCGCAGATGCGCCACTTCGCGCGGTTGCATCGCTGCGTAACTTATAGCCAGCGCGGCTATCCGCCCTCCGATGTGCCGAAAGAAGCGGCACGCTACGGTCAGGACATTGCGCGCGATGACGTGCTTGCGCTGCTGGATGCGCTCAAGATCGACAAGGCGCACATCGTCGGTCATTCGATGGGCGCTTACACGGCGCTGCACGTCGGCATTAATGCGCCGCGGCGCTGTATATCCGTCGTGGCGGCCGGCTGCGGCTGGGGCTCAACCCCCGACGCCAAGCAGCGCGAGGCAATGAAGGCGCTCGCCGCCGAGACCGGCAAGATGTTTGCCGAGGAGGGCATCAAGGCAGCGGCTGAAAAATATGCCGACGCGCCGATGCGCCACGCGCAGAAGCACAAGGACCCGCGCGGCCATGCCGAATTCGCAGCAATGCTCGCCGAGCATTCGGCGGAAGGCCACGCACAGACCATGTTCAACCTTCAACTCAAGCGGCCGACGCTTTATGAGATGGAAGACGAGCTCAAGCATTTCTCGGTACCGCTCTTGGTCATTGTCGGCGACGAGGACGAGCCCTGCCTCGACGGCAGCGTGTTTCTGAAGCGCACGGCGCCGACCGCCGGGCTCTCGGTGATTCCGCGCTCCGGTCACAACGTTCCGTCGGAGGAACCGGTGCAGTTCAACGCCGCGCTGGCCGAACTGTTCGCTTCCGCCGAAGCCGGCCGCTGGCTGGCACATAAAAGATAAAGGAAGGAAACGCGATGGACCTCAAGCTCACGGGCAGGACCGCGCTGGTGACCGGCGGCAGCGAAGGCATCGGCAAGGGCATTGCGCTTGCACTCGCGCGTGAAGGCGTCGATGTCGCGATCTGCGCGCGCCGCATGGGCCCGCTCGAAGAAGCCGCCAATATCATCGCCAAGGAAACCGGCCGCAAGATCATCGCCATTGCCGCCGACCTGCGTGAGGACAAGGACGCGAAGAACTTTGTCGAGCAGGGCGCCAAGGCACTCGGCCGCGTCGACATCATGGTCAACAACGCCGGCTCCGCCGCCGGCGGCGTCATCGAGCACTTGACCGAGGACGACTGGGAGAAAGGCATTCAGCTCA
Source organism: uncultured Pseudomonadota bacterium (assembly GCA_963710705.1). GTDB lineage: Bacteria > Pseudomonadota > Alphaproteobacteria > Rhizobiales > Xanthobacteraceae > Pseudolabrys. The sequence continues at coordinate 351,418 of CAVQBI010000002.1, read as the reverse complement.
AATTCATGGGCTATGTGCGCTGCCTGCGTTATGTGCTGCCGATCATGCGCAAGCAGGGCGGCGGCCGCGTGGTCAACCTGATCGGCAATGACGGCGTGAAGCCGTCCTATTGGGAAATCTGCCCCGGCGCCGCCAATGCGGCCGGGCAGAACCTGACGCAGTCGCTCGCCGGCCAATACGGCAAGGACAAGATCAGCTTCGTCGCCGTCAATCCCGGCCCGGTGCGCACCGAGCGCTGGGCCGGCTTGGTCGACGCCATGGCACGCGATATGAAAATCCCGCGCGCGGAAGCCGATAAGCTGGCGCCTGCCTCGATCCCCATGGGCCGCATCGCCGAGGTCGAGGAAGTCGCCAATCTCGTCGTCATGCTGGCCTCGCCGTTGATGGAGATGGTCAACGGCACCATGATCGAAATCGATGGCGGCCAGGACAAACCGCTGATGGACCGCTTCCGCGACCGGCCGCGCGGGTGATATTACAACCGCGTAACAACCTGAGCGAGTATTGGGAAGTTATCAGGGGGTGAGCGAAGTTTGGCCTTTCGCCCCCTATCGATCCCGGTCATGATTTCTCACGGCATGAGACCTCGCCGATGCACGGCAGAACAGGCTGGAAATGCGACGCGAAAAGTTGAAAGTCGTGCCTGCGGCGGCGGATCCGCCCGAACAGCCGCGCTATGTGCTCGATGATCAGGTCGGCTTCCTGATGCGGGTCGCCACGCAACGGCACACCGCGATCTTCACTGCGCGCATGATCGAAGGCCTGACGCAGACCCAGTTCGCTGCGCTCGCCAAGCTCTACGAAGTGGGCCCGTGCTCGCAGAACCATCTTGGCCGGCTGATCTATCTTGATGCCGCCACCATCAAAGGCGTGGTCGACCGCCTGAGCGCGCGCGGCTTCCTCACTGCGCTCGCCGATCCGAAGGATCGCCGCCGCCGCGCGGTGGCGTTGACCGAACGCGGCCGCGAAGTCACCCAGGCTGCCGTTAAAGTGGCTGCCGAGATTGCCGCCGCCACGCTCAAACCGCTCACCGCGGAGGAGCAACGTCAGGCGACGCGGCTCTTAAAGAAGCTGAGTTGACCGGCGATTGATTTTTTTTGCGATGCCCGGGCCTTCATCGGCCCGGGCATTTGCTATGCTGGAATCTGCTTGGGGAGGGGATGCCGGTGTTCAAAGTTGGCGAAGCCACCATTTCGCGCGTCGAAGAGACCAATCTGCCGAGCTATCCGCTGCGCGACGTGTTCAAGGATTTCACCGATGCGCACATGGCCGAGCATAAGCATTGGTTGGCGCCGCATCATTACGAGGCGGAAACCGGCAAAATCAGGTTGTCAGTGCACAGCTGGCTTTTGAAAGTCGGTGGCAAGACGATTCTGATCGACTCGTGCTGCGGCAACAACAAGAACAAGCTTCCGGGCCGTCCGTTCTGGCACATGCTCAACGAGCCATATCTCGAACGGCTCGCTGCCGCCGGCGCCAGGCCGGAAGAGATCGACATGGTGATGTGCACGCATCTGCATCACGATCACGTCGGCTGGAACACGCGGCAGAAGGATGGCAAATGGGTGCCGACTTTTCCCAATGCGCGCTACGTATTCTCCAAGCCGGACGTCGATTATTTCTCGAAGATCGACGCCGATCCGAAAGAAGGCCCGGCCGAGCTCGGCGCGTTCCGCGAATGCGTGGTGCCGATCCTGGAATACGGCAAGGCCGATCTGGTGAGCGGCGGGCCTTACCGGCTCAACGACTTTATCGAGATCGATTCCGCCCCCGGCCATTCGCCCGGCCACGTGTTCTTCAAGCTCGAAAGCAAAGGCCAACGCGCCGCCTTTATCGGCGACGTCTGGCATCATCTCTTGCAGGTTTACTATCCGGAGTGGAATTTCCCGAAGAACTCGGACGCCGCGCAGGCGGTCGTTAGCCGGCGCAAGGTGCTCGACTATTGCGCCTCGAGCGGCGCGCTGGTGTTTCCGGGCCATGTCGGCGCGCCATTCGCCGGGCGGGTCGAGAAGGCGCAAAACGGCTACCGGCCGGACTTCAAGCCATGACCAGCGCCTTTAGCTGCTGCGGCCCTATTTGTTTCGCTCCACGTCTGCGGAAATGGAAAAGCCCATTGCCAGTAATGGTGCGATGCTCGCCACGGTAATAATGGCGCCCACCTCCAGCGTGGAGTTGAATGATCCGCTGATGAGCTTGCAGTATTCCAGCACTCCGGCCGTATCGACAGACACGGCAACAACGAGCGCGGTTATGAAAACAGCTCCGAAAAGCAGGGATCTAAGGCTGAATTGACCGAATCTTGTTAGGAGAGTTTTCTTCTGTTGATAGTCCATCGAGCGACCTCCAATAGGTCGCCGCCCTTGCTTCAACGGTACGCCGAGCGATCATTCATTTTCAATACGGTTGCGGAACGCGTCAGGCCGCTCGTATCAGCACCTTCAGCCGTTGCGGCGTGACCGGCAATTGCGTCACCGCGCCGGGCCTCTGCAAAGCGTCGTCGATCGCGGAGGCGATGGCCGCGCCGACCGGGTTAATGCCGCCCTCGCCGGCGCCTTTGAGACCGAGCGGATTGAGCGGGGAGGGCGCATCCTCGCTCACGATCACCTCGATGCCCGGCACCTCGCGCGCGGTCGGCAGCAGATAATCGGCGAAGGTGACCGAGAGCGGTTCGCCGGTGCCGCTGTAGAGAAACTCCTCGTAGAGCGCGCCGCCGAGCCCCTGCGCTACGCCGCCCACGATCTGGCCCTCCACCAGCATCGGATTGACCGCGCGGCCGATGTCGAAGGCGACCAGATAGCGCTCGACGGCGACGCCACCGGTGTCGGCATCGATCTTGAGCTGCACGACATGGGCGCCGTAAGGGTAGACCATGTGGCTGGAGGTGAATTCGGCTTCCGCGCTGAGGCCCTCGGGCCGCGCGGCGAGCGCGCCGAGCTGCATGGACGGGCCCGGCTTGCCGACGCGCACAATTTCGCCGTCGATAATGTCGAGCGACGCGGCTGAGGCCTGCATCAGCTCGGCCGCGGCGGAAAGCGCCTGCCCGCGTAGCTTCACCGCCGCCATGCGGGTTGCCTCGCCGCACATGACCGTGACGCGGGAGGCAAAGGCGCCCATGCCCTTGTCGATGCGGTCGGTCTGGCCGTGCACGACCCTGATGCACGCGTAATCGACGCCGAGCGTCTCGGCGGCGATCTGCGCGATCACGGTCTCGACACCTTGTCCGATCGAGGCGATGCCGGTGATCACTTCAATGCCGCCGTCTGACTCGACCGCGATGCGCACCCTGTCGAACGGTCCCAGTCCGCTCTTCTCGACGAACATGGCAAAGCCGCAGCCGACCTTTTCGCCGGCCGCGCGCCGGCGTGCAAGCGCGCGTTGCATGGTCGGCCAGTCGGCGGCGTCGAGCAGGCGGTCCATCAATTTCGCGTAGTCGCCGGAGTTGTAGATGATCTCGGTGCCGAGCGTGTCGAAGCCAAGCTTGTAGGGCATCGCGCTTTGACCGATCAGATTGCGCCGGCGCACTTCAATTGCATCGATTGCGGTCTTTGCGGCGATAGCATCGATCAGCCGCTCGCGCACGAAGGTCGTTTCGTAACGCCCCGGCGCGCGATAGGTGCCGCATGGCGTCTTGTTGGTGAGCCGGATACTGCCGCGCGCGCGATAGGCCGGTACGCGATAGGGCCCCGGCAGCATGGCGGCGGAAAGATCGGGCACGGTCGCCGCGTGCGTGCGCATATAGGCGCCGTTGTCGTGGAAGAACTCGTTGTCGATGCCGAGGATGCGGCCGTCTTTGTCGATCGCCGCCTTGATCCTGTGGCGCTGCTGGCGCGAATGATTGGCCGCGATCAGGTGCTCGCGCCGGTCCTCGATCCATTTGATCGGCTTTTTGAATTTCAGCGCCGCGGCGCAGACGAGCACGTCTTCGGGGTACATCTCGCCGCGAATGCCAAAGCCGCCGCCGACATGGCCCTCGTAGAGCTGCACCTTGTCGGTCGCGCGGCCGAACATCAGCGCCAGCCGGTCGCGGTTCCAGTGCGGCACCTTGGCGGCGCCGTGCATTTCAAGCACGTCGGTTGCTTCGTCGTAGCGCGCAATGGCGCCGCGCGTCTCCATCGGCACGCCGGTGTGGCGGCCGATCAAAAGATCGAGATCGACGACGGCATAAGCGGCGCGGAAGGCAGCGTCGATATCGCCAAATTTTTTCTCGATGATTGTCGTTTCAGTGCCGTGCTGCTCGTCGAACGCGCCCGGTGCCGCTGCGGCATCGAGGACGACCGGCAGTGGCTCGATATCGAGCGCGACTAGATCTGTGGCGTCCTCGGCGACGTATGGGTCGGCGGCGAACACCGCCGCCACCGGCTCGCCGACATACCGCACAATATGCTGCGCTAGCGCGTATTGCCGGTAGGGCTCCAGCGCGGTCAGCCCGGTCAGCCGGAAGCCGATCGGCGGGATGTGCGCGACATCGGCATAAGTCCACACCGCGTGCACACCGGGAAGCCGCGACGCGGCACTCACATCGATGCCGCGGATTTTCCCATGCGCGACTGGCGAGCGCACCACGCGCATATGCCACTGGCCGGGGAAGTTGATGTCGGCGGCGAAGCGGCCTTGCCCGGTCAACAGCGGGCGATCTTCGAGACGCGGAACGGAGCGGCCGATGAACCTGCCCGGCGCTGTCATTTTGCGCGCATCTCCTTCGCCGCCGCGCACACGGCCTTGATGATGTTCTGGTAGCCGGTGCAGCGGCAGAGATTGGACGACAGCACGTCGAGCAAGTCGGCGTCGCTGATATCCGGCGTCTGCTCGAGCACGCCGACCGCCAGCATCAAAAAACCCGGCGTGCAGAAGCCGCATTGCAGGCCGTGATAGTCCATGAAGGCCTGCTGCATGGGGTGCAGTGTGTCGCCGTCAGCCAGCCCCTCGACCGTGCGGATTTTTTTGCCGTCCGCCTGCACCGCGAACATCAGGCACGAGCGCACCGGCTCGCCGTCGACCAGCACCGTGCAAGCGCCGCAGACGCCGTGCTCGCAGCCGATATGCGTGCCGGTCTGCCCGCAATCCTCGCGGATGGCATCGGTCAGCGTCTTGCGCGGTTCGACACTGACCGCATGTGCGCGGCCATTAATATTGAGCGTAATGCTCGACTTCGCGCTCATGCGGCCTTTTCCTTCGCGCGCAGCAAGGCACGGATGCGTTGCGGCGTCGCCGGCATCTCGTCGATCTCGACGCCGAACGGTGTAAGCGCGTCGTTGATGGCGTTGATCACCGCGGCCGGCGCGCCGATGGTGCCGCCTTCGCCCAGGCCCTTGGCCTTGGTGATTGAATTGACGCTTGGCGTTTCCAGATGATGCAGCTCGATCGGCGGGATCTCGTGCGCGGTCGGTGGCAGATAATCGGCGAGCGTGGCGGTGAGGATCGTGCCGCTGTCGTCGTAAACAATCTCCTCCAGCAGCGCGTTGCCGATGCCCTGCGCGATGCCGCCGTGCACCTGGCCGTCCGCAATCATCGGATTGATGATGCGACCGGCGTCCTCCGCCACCAGATAACGCTCGACGACAACTTTGCCGGTCTCTGCATCCAGTTCGACGATCGCAACATGGCAGGCATTGGAAAACGTGCCGGGCGGATCGTAATGGCCGGTCTCGCTGAGGCCGGGATCGATCTCGCCCTTGAAGCGATGCGTCTGCGTATAGGCTTCGCGTGCCATCGTGGAAATCGCCACGGCCCGGTCGGTGCCCGCGACTTTGGCGTGCCCATCCTCCAGCACGATGTCGGTCTCCGCCGCTTCCAGCAGGTGACCGGCGATCTTGATCAGCTTGGCGCGCACTTTGCGCGCCGCAATGAGCGTGGCGCCGCCGGAGATCACCAGCGAGCGGCTGGCAAAGGTGCCCCAGCCGTACGGCGCGCGGTCGGTGTCGCCGTGCACGACCTTGATCATGTCGGGCGGCACGCCGATCTCGTCGGCGATAATCTGCGCCAGCGTGGTGCGCAGGCCCTGTCCGTGCGGTGACGAGCCGATGCGCGCTTCGACAAAGCCGGAGGGATCGACCGACACGATCACCGTCTCCCAGCCGGGCGCGATTGCCATGCCGCGGGCCGCGAACGCAGGGCTGCCGTAGCCGGTGCGCTCGCAGAAGGTCGAAAAGCCGATGCCGAGATGGCGGCCCTTGGCGCGCGCCTCCTTTTGCCGCGCGCGGAAGGCCGGCACGTCGATTGCCGCCACTGCCATTTCCAGCGTCTGCCGGTAGCTCGCCTCGTCGTATTCGAGCCCCATCGCAGTCTTGTAGGGAAATTTGTCGATCAGGTTGCGCCGACGGATCTCGATTGGGTCGAGCCCGAGCGCGCTCGCCGCCTTGTCCATCAGCCGTTCCAAAGTGAAGGTGATCACCGGCCGCGACACGCCGCGATAGGGCGCCATGGTGCAGGTGTTGGTGAGCACGCCACGCGCGCGGCATTGGTAATGCTTCACGTCGTAAGGCCCGGGCATCTCGGCCATCGCCATCAGCGGCTCAACCCCGCAGGTCGTTGGAAAGCAGGAATAGGCGCCGACATTGGCGACGATGTCGGCCCTGAGCGCGATCAGCCTCGCATCTTTGTCGAAGGTGCCTTCCAGCGTGATGGTCTGGTCGCGCGAATGGAAGCCGGCGATCAGGTTTTCGCGCCGGTCCTCGGTCCACGCAAATGAACTTTTGTATTTGCGTGCCAGCCAAACCAGCACGACGTATTCGGCGGCGAGCGACATTTTTTGCCCGAACCCACCGCCGACATCAGGCGCGATCACGCGCAGATCGGATTCGGGAAAGCCGAGCACGTCCGCAATCGCCGTGCGCGTGAGGTGCGGCATCTGCGTGGTGCACGTGAGGGTGACGCGACCGCTTGCGGCGTCATAAGCGGCATGCCCGGCGCGCGCTTCCATCGGCGTGGCATTCTGCCGTCGCGAGCGCGCCTCCACTTTGACGATCTTATGCGCGCCGTTCCAGGCGGTGTCGAATCCGTCGGTCTTGTGCTGGCCTTCGAGAATGACATTGCCGGGCGCGGCCGTATGCACCTGCGGCGCGCCTATGACGAGCGCCGCGTGGGCATCGATCACGGCCGGCGTTTCGTCGATGGCGAGTTCGACCTGATCGGCGATGTCCTCCGCTTCGCCCGCGCTCGCGGCGACAACTGCGGCAACCGGCTCGCCGACGAAACGCACGGTGCCGTCGGTCAACACATGCTGCCCGACCGGCTTGTAAGAGAACTTGTGCAGCATCGGCAGGATCGGCTTGACTCCTTGCAAATCGGCGGCGGTGATGACCGTCGCGTCTTTCGGCGTGTCGATCTTTTTGATTTTCCCCGCCGCCACCGCGCTGCGCACGAAGCGCACGTAGTGTGCTGCGGGCAGATCGGCGGTGAAGCGGCCTTGGCCCTGCACCAGCGCCGGGTCTTCCAGTCGGCGGATGGCGCGGCCCACCCACGTCATGCCGGAGCCGCGGGTGCCGTGCGCACTCATTGCGCGGCCATCTCTAAAGCGCGCCGCACCACCGTGCGCACGAGATCGCATCGGTATTCGGCCGAGGTTTGATGGTCTTCCATGGCGTCGATGGCCGTCGCAGCAGCCTCCGCAGCGGTGCTAAAAAGTTTGTCGCCCGGTGCCTGACCGTTCAGCGCGGCTTCTGCTTGCACAATGCGCCGCGGAAATGGCTCGGCGCCACCGACACCGACGCGTGCGTCGACGATCTTGCCGCCTTGCAACCGATAGGAAACAAGCGCCGCGCTCATGGCGAAATCGCCGGCGCGCCGATTGAATTCGTTGAAGCCGAATTTCGTATCCGCGGCTGGGATCGGCAGGCGCACCTCGACGAGCAGCTCGTCCTCGGCCCGCGCCGTGCTCATTATGCCTTCGAAGTAATCCTTGGCCGCGATCAGCCGCTCGCCGCGCGTGCTCTTCGCCATGATGGTGGCATCGAGCGTGGCCGCCACCAGGCACCATTCCGAGGCGGGGTCGGCATGCGCCAAACTTCCGCAGAAGGTGCCGCGCGTGCGGATCGAATAATGCGCGATGTGGCGCGCAACGTGACTGAGCATCGCACCAAGCGGCCCATCCACGACCGGCTTGTGAAACGCTGCGTGGCGCACGAGCGCGCCGATGCGCAGCGTCTTGCCATCGCTCTGAATGCGGCCGAGCTCTTCGATCTCATTGATATCGACAAGATGTGCGGGCTTCGCCAGCCGGAACGCCATGATCGGCACCAGGCTCTGCCCGCCCGCCAGCACGCGCCCGTCCTGGCCCGCCACTTCGCCAAGAATCGTCACCGCCTCGGCAACCGTGCGCGGAACGTGACGGATGAACGGTGCGGGCTTCACGCGCGTGGCCTCCCGGGATCGCTTGCATGCTAACGATCCCGCTTCCGCCAAGTCAACGCAGCCGCGGCGTCACTTGAGAAACGTGTCGAGCGCGCCGGTTTCTTGTTTCTCGCCCGCGAAATCCTCGGCAATGCGCTCGTAGAGCCGCGCGGCGGCGTTGAGCATCGCATGTTCGGGAAGATCCTTGCCGACAAAGGCGGCGATCTCATCGAGCTCGGCCACCCAGCGATAGGCCTTGGCGTACATGTCCGGCGTTTGCCGCGTGAGATAGCCAAGCAGGTCCGGCCGGCTTTCGGCCAGTTCGGCCTTGAGCGCGACCGCTGCGCCTTCGCGCGTCGCCGCCAGCATCATCGAGGCGCCGAGCGCGGTGAAGCCCTTGGTGATGCCGGCATAGGACATCTTCAGCGCCGAGGCGGCGGTGAGCGGGCCGTCGAGCACGCGCACGATCAGGCCATGCTCGTTGAGCACCGCCAGCGCGCGCGCGTGCGGTCCCGAGGCATAGATTTTCGTATTCTTGGAGCCGGGCTTGGGCGGCGGGCCGATGATGCCGGCGCCGATAAAGTGCGCGCCGGTCTTCGCGGCTACCTCGGCGATTTGCAGCATCGTCTTAGGACTGACCGCGTTGCACTCGACATAGGTCGGCTTCCTGTTTGCGGCAGTCAGCACCGGTGCCAGACGTTTGGCCAGCGCCAGTGCGTCGCCCGGCGGGACGATCGAGAGCAGGAAATCGGCGTCCATCAGCGCCCGATCCTCGACCGCGCGCATGCCGGCGTCGCGCGCGCGCGTTTCGCTCGCGCCGCTGCGGCCGGCAAGCGAGGTCAGCACGGTCGCGCCATTCTCGGCCAGGCGCTTGCCGACGCCGGCGCCCATATTGCCCGGCGCGATTATGGCGACGGTTAAAGTCATTGGAATTATCTTTCTGATGGTCCGATTTGTGGCCGCTACAGTGCAGAAAGCGCGCGTCCCAGGTCAACCTGTGGAACGGCATACCTTTCAGGCGGGTGGACGTTTCCCCGGCCTTGCCAGTAGATTACGCCATCTGAAAGACAAGTGGGCCCGTCAGCGGCCCCAGGGGGAGGACAACATGCGTAAGAGTCTGTTGGCTGCGGGCGCCGCTTTGCTGCTCGCAGCGGGCCCGGCCATGAATCCGGCATTGGCCCAGCAAAAATCGATCAAGATCGGTTTCGTCTCGACCTTCAGCGGCCCCGTCGCTGTCATCGGCAATAATATGCGCAACTCGTTCGAGCTCGCGCTCGATCACATGGGCCGCAAGATGGGCGGCCTGCCGGTCGAAGTGATCTACGAAGACGACGGCTTCAAGCCGGAGGTCGGCCTGCAGAAGACGCAGAAGCTGATCGACTCCGACCATGTCGATTTCATCGCCGGGTATATCTGGTCGAACGTGCTGCTGGCGTCGCTCAAGCCGATCGTCGATTCCAAGACATTCCTGGTCATCGCCAATGCCGGCCCCTCGCAGATCGCCGGTGAGCTGTGCTCGCCGACCGTCTTTTCGACCTCCTGGCAGAACGACCAGACGCCGCAGGCGATGGGTCACTACATGAACCAGAAGGGCGTCAAGAGCGTGTTCCTGATCGGACCGAACTACGCCGCCGGCAAGGACATGCTTTCCGGTGTCGCTGCCACGTTCAAGGGCAAGATCGTCGGCGAAGAGCTGACCACCTGGCCGACGCAGCTCGATTTCTCGGCCGAGCTCGCCAAAGCCAAAGCCGCCAATCCGGAAGCCATCTTCGTGTTCTATCCGGGCAAGGCGGGCGTGCAGTTCCTGTCGCAATACGCGCAGGCCGGCTTGAAGGGAAAGATCCCGCTCTACACCGCTTTCACCATCGATGAGCTGTCGCTGCCGCTGCAGAAGGATCTCGCGCTCGGCGTGCCCGGCGCGCAGGAGTGGGTCAACGACCTGCCGAACGAGGCCAACAAGGAGTTCGTTGCCGACTTCGAGAAGAAATATCCCGGCAAAAAGCCGTCCTTCTACGGCGCGCAAAGTTACGACGCGGCCAACCTGATCGCCTCGGCGGTCAATGCGGTGAAGGGCAACCTCTCCGACAAAGCCGCGGTGCAGAAGGCGCTGGAAAAGGCCGATTTCAAATCGGTGCGCGGCAGCTTCAGGTTCGGCCATAACCACATGCCGATCCAGAACTTCTATCTGCAGGACGTCGTGAAGGACGCCAAGGGCGACTTCGTGCTCAAGACCGTCGCCACCATCGTGAAGGACAATCAGGACGCCTTCCACACCAAGTGCCCGATGAAGTGATCCTTAGCTGATGCGACGCGGGACGGCAGGGACGCCATAGCGTTTCTGCCGTTTCCGTTTTGTGGGGATGTGATGCAATTTTCTGACTCGTGTCCCCGGCGCAGCGCAACATGCAATGTTGCGCCGCTGACCCGGGACCCCGCTTGTCTTAAGGAAGCTGGGTCCCGGATCAGCGGTGCACCGCTGCGCGCTGCACCGCGTCCGGGACACCAACGCCGTGCGTCGCCGCCATGACCCTCTTCATCGAGCAATGCCTGAACGGATTGCAGTTCGGTCTGCTGCTGTTTCTGCTGGCGGCCGGGCTGACGCTGGTGTTTGGCATCATGGATCTCGTGAACCTGGCGCACGGCTCGCTCTACATGATCGGCGCCTATTTCGCCGCCACCTTCGCGGCCTGGACCGGCAGCTTCGTGCTCGGCGCGCTGCTCGCGCTCGTCGCCACGCTTGTGGTCGGCATGGCGGTGGAAGTGATCGTCATGCGCCGGCTCTACGGCCGCGATCATCTCGACCACGTGCTCGGCACCTTCGGGCTCATTTTGTTTTTCGATGAAGCGGTGCGGCTGATCTGGGGGCCGGAAGGGTTGTCGCTGCCGCTGCCGTCCTGGCTCAATACCGCGGTGACGATTCTGCCGGGCTTCGATTATTCCGCCTACAAGTTCGCCATCATCGTCGTCTCGCTTGTCGTCGCAGCCTTTCTCTACGTGCTGGTGATGCGCACGCGTATCGGCATGCTGATCCGCGCCGGCGCCAGTAACCGCGAAATGGTCGGCGCGCTCGGCGTCAACATCAAGCTGCTCTACACGCTGGTGTTCGGGCTGGGCGCCGCGCTTGCCGGGCTCGCCGGCCTGATGCAGGCGCCGATCCTCACCGTGCAGATCGGCATGGGCGAGAACATTTTGATTCTCGCCTTCGTCATCACCGTGATCGGCGGCATCGGCTCGATCCGCGGCGCGCTGATTGCGGCGTTGCTGGTCGGCTTCATCGACACGCTCGGGCGTTCGTATCTGCCCGATTTCTTGCGCTTGCTGCTGAGCCCGGATGCTGCGGCAACAGCGGCGCCGGCGCTCTCGTCGATGCTGATCTATCTACTGATGGCGGTCGTGCTGGTGGTCAAGCCCGAAGGGCTGTTCTCGGCGGGCGGCAAATGAGCGGCGCGCTCACACCGCGCAATATCGTTGTCGGGCTGCTGTTTGCGGCGTTGATGCTGTTGCCGGTCTATTCGCATATTGCCGGTAATGTCTTTGTCCTCACGCTGTTCACCCGCGTCGTCATCCTGGCGCTTGCCGCGGTCAGCCTCAATTTGATTCTTGGCTTCGGTGGCATGATGAGCTTCGGCCATGCCGCTTACCTCGGCATCGGCGGCTATGTCGTCGGAATCCTCGCCTTCGAAGGCGTGCATTCGGGCTTCGTGCAATGGCCGGTGGCGCTCGGCGTCTCAGCGCTGTTCGCGCTGGTGATTGGCGCGTTGTCGCTGCGCACACGCGGCGTCTATTTCATTATGATCACTTTGGCCTTCGCGCAGATGGCCTATTACATCGTCGCCGGCTTGGCGCGTTATGGCGGCGACGATGGCCTGACGATCCAGCAGCGCAGCCAGTTCCTCGCGCCGCTCAATCTAACCGACAAAACGCAGTTCTATTACCTCTGTCTCGTGCTGTTGTTCGCCTCGCTTTATCTGGTCTGGCGTCTGGTCAATTCGCGCTTCGGGCTGGTGGTGCAGGGCGCGCGCTCCAACGACACGCGCATGCGCGCCATCGGTTTCCCGACCTACCGCTACAAGCTCGTCTGCTTCGTCATCGCCGGCACGCTGTGCGGGCTTGCCGGCGCGCTGCTCGCCAATCACACCGATTTCGTGAGTCCGGCGATGATGTATTGGACGCGCTCCGGCGACCTCATCATCATGGTCGTGCTCGGCGGCATGGGCTCGGTGATCGGCCCGGTGTTCGGCGCGGTCGCGCTTCTGGTGCTGGAAGAGGCGCTCTCCGGCATCACCGAATATTGGCAGATCATCCTGGGACCGCTGCTGCTGCTGGTCGTGCTGTTCGCGCGCGGCGGCATCGACGGGCTACTCGGCAAGGTGCGCCATGGTTGACGCGCTGTTGCAGACTGAGAACCTTGCCAAGCGCTTCGGCGGTATCGTTGCCACCGACGATGTTGCGCTCAATATTGCCGAAGGCGAGTTGCACGCGATCATCGGCCCGAACGGCGCCGGCAAGACCACGCTGATCGCGCAACTGTCCGGGCAGTTGACGCCCGACGCCGGCCGCATCCGCTTCGCCGGCCATGATATTTCGGCGCTGCCGATGTACCGGCGCAGCCATCTCGGGCTCGCGCGCTCGTTTCAGATTACCTCGCTGTTCCTCGATTTGAGTGTGCTCGACAATGTCGCGCTCGCCGTGCAGGCGCATGCCGGGCACTCGTTTCGCTTCTGGCAAAATGCCCGTGCGGAAACGGGGTTGCGCCAGCCGGCGCGCGCGGCGCTGGCCCGCGTCGGTCTGGAAACCCGCGCGGAATTGCCCGCTTCCGCCCTTAGCCACGGCGAGCATCGGCTGCTGGAACTGGCCATGGCGCTCGCCGGCAAACCGCGCATGTTGCTGCTCGATGAGCCGATGGCCGGCCTCGGTCCCGAGGAGTCCGCGCGTATGGTCGACATGCTGCGCGACTTGAAGAAAGAGCTCACCATCCTGCTGGTCGAGCACGACATGGAAGCCGTGTTTGCGCTTGCCGACCGCATCACCGTGCTGGTCTACGGCCGCGTCATCGCCTCCGGCCAGCCTTCCGACATCCGCGCCAACCCACAGGTGCGCGACGCCTATCTCGGCGAGGCGGAGGCCGCCCATGCCTGAGACAATGATGGCGGGGCCCGTGCTCGTGCTCGACAGCATCGAGACCTGCTACGGCCTCTCGCAGGTGCTGTTCGGCGTGTCGCTGTCGATTGCGCCGGGCGAGATGGTAACACTGATGGGCCGCAACGGCATGGGCAAGACCACCACCGTGCGCTCGATCATGGGGCTGACGCGGGCGCGCGCCGGCAGCATCCGCTTCGACGGCCACGATATCCGCGAACTGCCGTCCTATCGCGTCGCCAAGCGCGGTATCGGCCTGGTGCCGGAGGGCCGCCAGATCTTCCCGAACCTCACTGTGCGCGAAAACCTGCTGGCCACCGCGGTCGCGCGCGCGGACGCGCAATGGACGCTCGACACCGTCTGCACGCTTTTTCCGCGCCTCGCCGAACGCGCCGCCAGCATGGGCAATCAGCTTTCCGGCGGCGAGCAGCAGATGCTGGCGATCGGCCGCGCGCTGATGACCAATCCGCGCCTGCTCATCTTGGACGAGGCGACCGAAGGCCTCGCGCCGCTGATCCGCGCCGAGATCTGGCGCTGCCTGGCGAAACTGAAAGAGTCGGGCCTCGCCATTCTGGTGATCGACAAAAACGTGGGCGCGCTATTGCGCGTTGCCGACCGGCATTTCCTCATCGAGCGCGGGCGCGTGGTGTGGTCGGGTGGCTCCGCCGCGCTCGCCGCCGCGCCGGACATCCAGCACAGATATTTGGGCGTCTAGTTACTCCGCCGGCTGCAGCGGCGGCGCGCGGCGGCGCACGAAAGTGTTGCTCATGCCGCCCCATTTCCTGTGCAGGCGGTCGAGCAGCAGATAGATCACCGGCGTGGTGTAGAGCGTCAACGCCTGCGACACCAAGAGGCCCCCGATGATGGTGATGCCGAGCGGCCGGCGCAATTCCGAGCCGGGCCCGGTGGCGATCACCAGCGGCAGCGCGCCAAGCATGGCGGCCATGGTCGTCATCAAAATCGGCCGAAATCGCTCCATGCAAGCCTCGTGGATCGCCTGCTGCGGCGACAGTCCGCGCTTGCGCTCGCCCTCGAGCGCGAAGTCAACCATCATGATGCCGTTCTTCTTCACGATGCCGATCAAAAGAATAATGCCGATGAAGGCGATCACCGTCAGATCGGTACCGAACAGGTTGAGCGCCAACAGCGCGCCCAAGCCCGCCGACGGCAACGTCGAGATGATGGTGAGCGGGTGCGCCAGGCTCTCGTACAGCACGCCCAGCACGATATAGACCGCAACCAGCGCCGCCAGCAGCAGCACCGGCTCGGCCCCCGCGCTCTGCTGATAGGTCTGCACGTCGCCGGCAAAGTCGGTGTAAATCGAGTCGGGAATATGCAGCTCCGCCACCGCCTGACCGATCGCGGCGGTGCCGGTTTCGATCGCCGTGCCGGGCGCCAGATTGTAGGTGATGGTGACCGACGGGAACTGGCCCTGGTGGTTCACCACCAGCGGCGCGATACCGCGCTCGACACGCGCCACCGCAGACAGCGGCACCTGCGTATTATCGCGGCCGGCGACATAGATCTGGCTCAGGTCGTTCGGGTCGCGCTGGTTCTTTTCCGCGACCTCCATGATCACGTGATACTGGTTGCGTGCGGCGTAAATGGTCGAAATCTGCCGCTGCGAGAAGGCGTCGTTGAGCGCGCTGTCGATGTCCTGAATGCGCACGCCGAAACGCGCGGCGGCCGGCCGGTCGATCACGACATTGGCCTGCAGTCCGCCCTGGTCGCGGTCGGTGGTCACGTCGATGATGCCCGGCACCTGCTTCACGTGTTCGAGCACGCGCGGCATCCAGGTCTGCAAGGCGTCGATGTCGCTGCTCCACAGCGTGAACTGGTATTGCGAACTGCTCTGGCGCGCGCCGCCGCGGATGTCCTGCGCCGGCACCATGAACACGCGGATACCGGGGATATGATTGAGCCGCGCCCGCAGCCGCGCCACCACTGCCTGCGTGCTCACGCCGCCGCGTTGGTTGAGCGGCTTCAGGCTGATGAACATGCGGCCGTGGTTGACCGAGGCGTTGAACAAAGACGCGCCGACCGAGGAACCGAGGCCACTTACCGCCGGATCGGCGAGCACGACGTCCATCGCCTTGAGCTGCAACGTCTTCATGGCGTCGAAGGAAATGTCGGGCGAGGCTTCGGTGGCGCCGAAGATCAGGCCGGTGTCGTCCTGCGGGAAATAGCCCTTGGGCGTGCGGATATAGAGCCCCACTGTGAGCGCGATGGTGGCGATGAACACGAGCAGCGTCAGCACGCGGTGTTCGATCACGACGCTCAGCGTGCGATCGTAGAATCGAACCATGTGGCCGACCACGCCTTCCATCACGCGGTCGAGCCATGTGGCGTCCGGGCTCGGCGGTTTGTGCACGAAATAGGCGCAGATCATCGGTGTCACCGACAGCGACACCGCGGTGGATACCGCGATGGCAAACGCCAGCGTCACCGAGAATTCGCGGAACAGACGGCCGACAATGCCGCCCATCAGCAGCAGCGGGATGAAGGCGGCGATCAGCGACACCGAGATCGAGAGCACCGTAAAGCCGATCTGCTTCGCGCCCATCAGCGTTGCGCGCAGCGGCGAATGACCGTGCTCCAGATTGCGGAACACGTTCTCGATCATGACGATGGCGTCGTCCACCACGAAGCCGACGCTCACCGCCAGCGCCATCAGCGACAGGTTGTCGATCGAGAAACCGGCTGCCCACATCGCCGCGCATGTGCCGGCAAGCGCCAGCGGCACGGTGATGCCGGCGGCGGCCGTCGCCGCCACCCGCCGCAGGAACAGGAACACCACCATCATCACCAGGATGACGGTGGCGGCGAGCGTGAGCTGCATGTCGTGCACGCTGGCGCGGATGGTTTCGGTGCGGTCGGCCAGCACCGAGATGTCGACACCGGCCGGCACCCACTGCTTAAGCTGTGGCAGCAGCGCGTAGATGCGGTCGATGGTGTCGAGCACGTTGGCGTTGCCCTGTTTGGTGATGATCAGCAGGACGGACGGGTCCTTGTTGTACCAGCCGGCGGAAAGGCTGTTGCGCACGCCCGGTTGGACGGTCGCGATATCGGTCAGTCTGATCACCGTGCCGTTCACGGTCTTCAGCACCACCGGGATGTAATCCTGCGGCTCGGTCAGCTGGTCGTTGGTGGCGATGGTGATGTTACGGCTGCCGCCGTCGAAGGTGCCGAGCGGGCCGAGCGCGTTGGAATTGGCGATCGCCGTGCGCACGTCTTCCAGCGCCACGCCCATGGCGGCGAGCCGGCTCGGATCGACGCGCACGCGGATGGCCGGCTGCTCGGAGCCGGCGACCGTCACGTCGGCGACGCCGTCCACTTGGCTGAGCCGCTGCGCGATCACGCTGTCGGCGGCATCGTAGATCGCGCTCGGCGGCAGCGTCTTCGAGGTCAGCGCCAGGATCAGAATGGGCGCCGCCGCCGGGTTGAACTTGCGGAAGGTCGGCAGCGTCGGCAGGTCGGAGGGCAGATCGCTGAGCGCGGCGTTGAGCGCCGCCTGCACGTCGCGCGCGGCGCCGTCGATGTTGCGCGACAGGTCGAACTGCACGGTGATACGCGAGGAGCCGAGCGACGACACCGAGGTGAGCTCGGTGACGCCGGAAATTTCGGCCAGCCGCCGTTCGAGCGGCGCCGCCACCGTCGCCGCCATGGTGTTGGGGTCGGCGCCCGGGCGGCTCGCCGTCACGCTGATGGTGGCGAGATCGATGCTCGGCAGGCTGGCGACCGGCAGAAACACGTAGGCCACCGCGCCGACCAGAAACAGGCCAATGGCCAGCAAGGCCGTGCCGATCGGCCGCCGGATGAAGATGCGCGAGAAGTTCACGTGCGCCCTGGCGCGGGTTTCGCGCGCCGGCGCGGCGCTCGCGGCGCACGCGGCGCAAGGCGCGCACGAAGCCGCTCCATGTAGAGATAGATGACCGGCGTGGTGTAGAGCGTGAGCAATTGCGACAGCAACAGGCCGCCGATGATGGTGACGCCGAGCGGATTGCGCAGCTCCGAGCCGGTGCCCGATTCGAGCGCAAGCGGCAGCGCGCCGAACAGCGCAGCCAGCGTCGTCATCATGATCGGGCGGAAACGCAGCAGTGCCGCCTGCAAAATCGATTCCTCGGGCGACAGACCTTGGCGGCGCTCGGCTTCGAGCGCGAAGTCGATCATCAGAATGGCATTCTTTTTCACGATGCCCATCAACAGCACGATGCCGATGAGTGCGATCACCGACAGGTCGTAGCCGAACACCATCAGTGCCAAGAGCGCGCCGACGCCGGCCGAGGGCAGGGTCGAGAGAATGGTGAGCGGATGGATGAAGCTCTCGTACAAAACGCCGAGCACGATGTAGATGGCGATCGCCGCGGCGAGAATGAGCCACGGCTCGCCTGACAGCGAACTTGCGAATTCGGCGGCATCGCCGGAGAAACTGCCGTTCACCGAAGCCGGCATGCCGACCGTCTGCTCGGCCTTGCTGATGGTGGCGACCGCGTCGGACAGCGCATAGCGCGGCGCTAGATTGAAGCTGATAGTGACGGCGGGGAACTGCGCCTGGTGCGCAAGCGCGAGCGGCGCGGTGGCCGGCACGAAATGCGCGAAGGCCGATAGCGGCACCTGGTCGCTGGTGCTGACGCTGTTGGGCGTGGCGGTGGTGTTGGTGTTGGTGGTGCCGACGGCGGTGTTGGCGACGGTGGCGACGACGCCGTTCGAAGTGACCGAGCCGGTGACATACATGCGCGACAGCGCGGAAGGGTCCTGCTGGAAGCGCGGCAGCGCTTCCAGAATGACGCGGTACTGGTTGGCCTGGCCGTAAATCGTCGAAATCTGGCGCTGGCCGAAAGCGTCGTTGAGCGTGTCGGTCACGCTCTGCATGGAGACGCCGAGGCGTCCGGCCTGTTCGCGGTCGACCTGCACCATCATTCGCGGGCCGCCTTCCTGCGCCTCGGAGGCGACGTCTTGCAGCGCGGGCGACCGTCGCAGCGTCTGCGTGAGCGTGTTGGCCCATTGCAGCACCTCGGCGCGGTCGGTCGAGACCAGTGTGTATTGATACTGCGCGCGCGAAACGCGGGTCGAAATCTGGATGTCCTGCACGCCTTGGAAATAGACCGTCATGCCGGGAATGCCGGCGACCTTGTCTTGCAAGCGCGCAATGATCGTACCGACCAGATCTTTGCGCTCATCGCGCGGCTTGAGCGAAATCGCTATGCGCCCGGCATTGGGCGTGGCGTTGAGCGGGGAGACGCCCAGCACCGAAACGACGCCGGTGACGTCCGGATCGGCGCGGATGACGTCCTCGACCTGGCGCTGCAGGCGCTGCATCGCCTCGAACGAGACGTCCGTGCCGGCCTCCGTCACGGCGGTGATCAGGCCGGTGTCCTGCAAGGGCAAGAAGCCCTTCGGCATTACCACGTAGAGGCCAATCGTGGCCGCCAGTGTGATCAGCGTGACGATCAGCGTCTCGCGCTGGTGGCGCAGCACCCAGACCAGACTCTGGTGATAGAAATCGACTGTGCGCTCGATCAGCTCGGAGAGACCGGTGGTGAACCGGCTGGTGAGAATGCCCTCGCCATGCGGCTCGTCGTCGCCCGCGCGCAGCAGACGCCCGCACATCATTGGCGTCAGCGTCAGCGAAACGATGGCCGAGGCCACCACCGCGATGGTCAGCGTCAGCGCAAATTCGCGAAACATGCGCCCGACCAGCCCGGTCATGAACAGCAGCGGAATGAACACGGCGATCAGCGACATGGTGAGCGAAATCACCGTGAAGCCGATTTCGCTCGCCCCGCGCAGCGCCGCGCGCAATGGCGGCTCGCCGTTCTCCATGTGGCGCACGATGTTCTCGATCATCACGATGGCGTCGTCGACCACGAAGCCGGTGCCGATGGTCAGCGCCATTAGCGACAGGTTGTCGAGCGAGAAGCCGGCGAACCACATCACGCCGAAGGTCGCGATCAGCGACAGCGGCAGCGCCACGCCGGCAATGAAGGTGGCGCGCAGCGTGCGCAGGAAAACCAGCACCACCATCACCACCAGCGCCACGCTCAGAATGAGCGTGAACTGCACGTCATGGATGGAGGCGCGGATCGTAGTGGTGCGGTCGTTGACGATGGTGAGCTCGGCGCCCGCCGGCATCGCGCGTTGCAGGCGCGGCAGCTCGGCGCGCAGGCGCTGCACCGTCTCGATCACATTGGCGCCGGGCTGGCGCTGCACGTCGATGACGACCGCCGGCTTGCCCTGATACCAGGCACCGACCTTGTCGTTCTCCAGGCCTTCCTTCACGTCGGCGACGTCGGACAGCAGCACCGGCGCGCCATTGCGATAGGCCACCACCACCGCCTTATAGGCATTGGCGCTTTCAATCTGGTCGTTGGCGGCGATGGTGTAGGACTGATGCGTGCCGTCGAGTTCGCCTTTCGGGCCCGCGACATTGGCGCCGACGATTGCGGTGCGCAGGTCCTCCAGCCCGATGCCATAGGCGGCGAGCCGCGACAGATCGGCCTGGATCCTGATCGCAGGGCGTATGCCGCCCTCGACCGAGACGTGGCCGACGCCGTTCACCTCCGACAGCCGCGGCGCCATGATCGTGTCGGCCATGTCGCTCAAGGTGCGCAAGTCGATCGATTTCGACGTCAGCGCGAGCGTGATCACCGGCACGTCGGCCGGATTCACCTTCGAATAAAGCGGCGGGTAGGGCAGGGTGCGCGGCAGTTGTGAGGCGGCGGCGTTGATCGCCGATTGCACGTCCTGCGAGGCGCCGTCGATGTCGCGGTCGAGATCGAATTGCAGCGTGACCTGGCTCACCCCGAACGAGCTCGATGAGGTCATCACCTGCAAGGCCGGGATCTGCCCGAATTGACGCTCGAGCGGCGAGGTCACCAGCGCGGCGATCGTGTCCGGGTTGGCGCCCGGCAGTTGCGTCGTCACCTGGATGGTGGGGAAATCGACCTGCGGCAGCGCCGATACCGGCAGCCACCAATAGCCGAGGAAACCGCCCAGCATCACCGCGACGCCGAGCAGCGAAGTCGCGATCGGCCGGTGGATGAAGGGCGAGGAGACGCTCATTGCGGCGCGGTCGGTCTGGCGCCCCCGCGCGGCTGGTCGCCGTTTTGCCCGACCGCCGCCGTCGGCTTGCCGTTACGCGCGCGCTGCCCGGCAGCGGGCGGAGCGTCGCCCGGCGCACCGGCGGAGACCGCCACCTTGGCGCCGTCGGTCAGCCGCGCGAAGCCGGTGGTAATCACGCGCTCGGGCGGCTCGAGGCCGCTTTGCACCACGGTTTGCGTCTCGTCCTGTTTCTGAACCTTGATCTGCTGAATGTGTGCGGTGTTGTCGGCGTTGAGCACATAGACGAAGGCGCCGTTGGGCCCGCGCTGCACCGCGCCGGTCGGGATCGTCACCACGTTCTGCAGGGTGTCGATCAGCAGCCGAACATTGACGAACTGACCGGGCCAGAGCTGCAGATTGTCATTGGGAAATTCGGCCTTGAGTTTCACCGTGCCGGTCGTGGGATCGACCTGGTTGTCGATGACGGTGAGCTTGCCGCGCTCGAGCACCTTGTTGTCGTCCGAGCGCAACGCATCGACCGCCAGCGGGCCTTTGGCGAAGGCCGCGTTCACGCGGTCGAGGTCCTGCTGCGGCAGGTTGAAGATCACGGTGATCGGTTTGAGTTGCGTGATCACCACGATGGCCGGCGAGGCCGCCGCGTGCACGATATTGCCTTCGTCGACCTGGCGCACGCCGGTGCGTCCGTCGAGCGGCGCGGTGATGGTCGTGTAATTGAGCGTCGTCCGCGAATTCTCGATGGCGGCCTGGTCGGCCTGCACGATCGCGGTATCTTGCGCGACCACGGCAACTTGCGTGTCCGCCTGCTGCTTGTTGATGGCGTTGGTGGCGGCGAGCTTCTGGTAGCGCAGAAGATCGAGCTTGGCGTTGGCCAGCTGCGCTTCGTCCTGCGCCTTCTTGGCGATCGCCTGGTCGAGCTGGGCCTGGTAAATGGCGGGATCGATGATCGCCAGGATATCGCCTTTCTTGACGTCCTGACCTTCCTTGAAATTGACGCTGAGGATCTTGCCGTCGACCTGCGGGCTGATGGTGACCGTGTTGTAGGCTTTCACGGTGCCGACGGCATCGAGATAGACCGGCACGTCCGCGCGGCTGACCGCGGCGGCGAGAACCGGCACCGGTCCTTCGGCGCCGAAGCGGTCGAAGCGCTTGGGCGCCGGCACCGGGCGCGCGAACACATAGATCAGCGCCGCCGCCACCGCGACGAGAACAAGCCCGGTCACCAACACGCGACGCCGGCTGGCCGCCTGCTTTAAGCGCTTAGGCAGTTCACCGTGCATTAGAAGCTTCCACCGGTTCCGGTAGCCAGCCACCCCCAAGCGCCTGATAAAGTGTAACGACCGCCTGCAGCCGCGCCAGCTGCGCCTGGAACAGCGTGTCCTGCGCCTGATACAGGGTCTGCTGCGTCTGCAAGACGGTCACGAGGTCGATGGTTCCTTCGCGCAGCCGTTCCTCGGAAATGTCGAAGGCTTGCCGCGAGCTTTTCACCACCTGGGTCTGCAGCGTCACGCGCAAGGACGTCTGGTGAATCCCATCGAGCGCGTTTTCCACGTCGGCAAAGGCGGAAATCACCGCCTTGCGGTAGTCCTGCAATAACTCGTCTTGTTTGGCCGTCTGCAAATCGACATTGCCGATCAGCCGGCCGCCCTCGAAGATCGGCTGCGTCAGCCCGGCGGCGGCCGAAAAGACGACCGACTCCGGTCGCGCCAACACCCTGAGCACCGCGCTTTCATAGCCGCCGTCGCCGGTCAGCGTGATGCTCGGTAAAAGTTGCGCGCGCGCGTTGTAGACGTTGGCGTTGGCGGCCGCGAGATTGGCCTCCGCTTCGCGGATGTCTGGCCGCTGCGTCAACAACTCGGACGGCAGCCCGGGCGTCACGCGCGGAATGGCAATCGCGCTGAGCGAGCCGCCGCGTACCTGCACTTGCTCGGGCGAGCGCCCCAGCAGCACGGCGAGCGCCGTGCGGTTTTGTTTGAGACTCTGTTCCAGCGGCGGGATGGCGGCGCGCAGCGTATCGACCACGCTCTGCTGCTGGGCGATCTCAAGCGCGGAGGCGGTGCCGGCCGCGGCGCGCTGCTTGATTAGGTCGAGCACCCGGGTGGCGCTGACGATGTCGTCGCGCGCGGCCTTCAGCCGGTCCTGCGCGGCGAGCACCTGGAAATAGGCGTTGGCCGTGGCGGCGACCGTGCTGAGCCCGACCACCTCGCGGTCGTAACGGCTTGCGACCGCAAGTTCCTCGGCGTTGCGCAGCGCCGCGCGGTTCTTGCCCCAAAAGTCGATTTCGTAGCTGGCGCCGAGCGTCGCCTGCAGATCGTTGGTGACGATCGGGCCGGTCAGCGAGGATTGGCCGGTCTGCTTCAGGCTGATGATGCTGGCCTTCGAGCTGGTCTTCGTTGCCTGCTGGTTAAGCGCGTTGCCGTTGGCCGTGACCAGCGGCAGCAGCGGAGCGCCCGTGATGCGCGCCTGCGCATCGGCCTGCACGATACGGGTAATCGCCGCCGCGATATCGAGATTGTTCGCGCGCGCCTCTTCGATGAGCGCGGTCAGTTCACGCGAACGGAACTTCGTCCACCAGTCGAGCGACGGCAGCGCGGCCTGCGCCGTCGCCGGGCTCTTCGGCCCGCTGTCATAGGACGCCGGCACCACGAGATTGGGCTCCGGCGTGTCGCCGGATAGCAGGCACCCGCCGAGGGGCAGCATCAGCGCGCAAGTCTGCAGCATGGTCACCCATGGACGCGCGCGTGCCCACCATCCAGCGCGCATGGCCTTCGAACTATGACGCATACCGACGACTTTCTGACTTAAGGGGACAGCGCGTGAACGAGAATCCCGTTCAGTCTTCCTTTTAGCCTATTGTCGGTCGCGTTTGGAACCGGTGTCGGTGCGCCAGTCGGCGATTGCATGGCGTGCGGCCGACGACATTTTCACGGCTGTGTCGGCAAAGACACTCTGGATCGTCTGATCGAGGGCCTGCCGCGCCGCGCGGGTCTTGGCCATGGCATCGCGCAGGTCGTCGACCTTGAACGGGTCCTGTCGCAGCGTGTCATGGATCTCGCGGCGGGCATCGCCATAGGCGGCCTGCGCGGCGGCGATTTTGTCGTGATTGGCCTGGAAGGCGCCGCGCAAGAGGTCGGCATCGGCCTGGGGCAGCGTGGCGGACAGCCGCTCGACGCGCACGAACACATCGGGATCCCAGCGCGCCGGCGCCGGCGCACGGATCGCCATGGCAAAGGCGACGCCGACAAAGAACAGATTAAGCGCGAGCGAGCCGAGCAGCAGCCAGCGCGAGCCGGTGACGCGGATCGGCGGCGAGAAGGCCTGCGCGACGCTCATGGCTGCCCTCCGGTCACCGTCTCCGGTCCAAAGACCAGCCCACCGACGTCGCCGGCGCTCGCGCCGGGGTCGCGCTGGATGCCGCGGTCGAGGCCGGACAGGCCGATGGCGAATCCGAGCGCCAGACAGCCGGCGAGCGCGGCCATGCGCGGCCAGGCCGGTGCGAATTGCCAGTCGAGCAGCACGGCGGGCAGCCGCCACAAAGACGTATGCTGGCGCGGCAACGGGCCGGCGAGCCGCTTCAGCACGCGCGCGGCGGCCGCCTCGTCACTGCGCGCGACGTTGGCGTAGCGCTTGAGCGCGCGGTCGAGAAACCTGTCGAACTCGTCGTTGGTCATCGTCACTCCCCGTCGATCACATCGGCCAAGGCGCGGCGCAGGTTCTGCTTGCCGCGCACCAGCAAAGTTTCCACCGCCGAGACGGTGGTATCGAGAATGTCTGCCACCTCGGCATTGCTCATGCCTTCCGTGTAACTGAGCACGATCGCGGCGCGCTGGCGCGCTGGCAGTTCGGCGATCGCGCCGGCCAGCAGCTGCTCGCGCTCGGCCATTTCAGCGCTTTCGCCGGCGAGCGGCGCCGGATCGGCAATCTCGCCGGCCGCCTCAAGCTCGACCCAGGCCGCCTTGCGCTTGCGGTCGAGGCAGAGATTGACCACCACGCGGCTGAGCCAAGTGCGCAGCGCGGCCAGCGGCTGCCAGCGCGGCGCCTGTGTCCAGATCCGCAGCATCGCTTCCTGCGCCACGTCCTCCGCGTCGGCCGCGTTGCCGAGGATGCGGCGGGCAAGCCCCAGCATGGCCGGGCCATGGCGGCGCGCGAGTTCCCGGAAAGCCCGTTCGTCGCCGCGCGCAACCCGGGCCATAAGCGCTTCGTCGCTGTCATCCATCGAACGGCGTTCGCCAATTGCCGCTCCATTGTAGCTTGTGACCCGATGATTGAACGGGCGGCGGGCCTAAAACCTGTGCAGGGCAGAAAGCGGGGAGAGCGGGGACAGGTTCCCGAATTACGGCTTAAATGATTGATTCAATGAGATTTTATTTTGCCGGTTGCGAGTTACCGCCGGCGTTTAATTCCGCTGTCCCACATCCGCCAGCGCGAAACCGGCGATGCGCTTGTAGTTCTCGGACAGCGCCTTGAGCTCGGCCTGGCTGATGTACTTGTCGAGGTCGTCGAACGGCCTGTCGCCGACCAGCTCCTCGACCTTGATGTTGATGAAATCCGGCGGGTGCTCGCGGTTGGTGCGCACGACTTTGGCGGCCGGCCCGCAGCGCGCGGCCTCGTAGGCTTGCAGCGCCGCGCGCGGGTTTGGCTTCGTGGCCAGGAGATCGGCGAGCGTGCGCGCATCGATCGCCGCCTGCGCCGCGCCGTTACTGCCGCGTGGATACATCGGATGCGCGGCATCGCCGGCGAGCGTCACCCGCCCGAAGGTCCAGCGCTCGATCGGATCCTTGTCGACCATCGGATATTCGAGGATCTGATCGGCATCCTTGATCAGTTGCGCCACGTCCAGCCAATCGAAGTGCCAGTTTTCGTACAGCGCGAAGAAATCCTCGAGCTTGCCCGGCTTGTTCCAGTCATTCTGCGCGACCGTGTCGCGCTTGATCTCGGCCATCCAGTTGATGAGCTGGTTGCCGTTGCCGTCGACGTTATCGATGATCGGGTAGATCACGATCTTGCTGGTGAGGATCGAGCCGACGCGCATGTAAGTGCGGCCGTCGAGGATCGGCTTGCGCCGCGTCACGCCGCGCCAGGTATTGATGCCGGTGAACACGACCTTGTCGTCCGGGTAAAATTGCCGCCGGATCGCCGAATTGATGCCCTCGCAGTCGATCACCACGTCGGCGCGCACGCTCTCGCGTTTTTGACCCGTGCTGATCTGCCTGAAATGCGCGGTGGCGCTGTGCTCGTCCTGTTCGACGCCGGTACATTCGCAATCCGTGACGACGGCCTGCGCGCCCAGCCGCTCTTTCACCGCGTCGTAGAGAATAAGGTGTAGCCGGCCGCGATGAATGCCGACTTCCGGGAACGGATAGCCGGCGAACTTGCCGCGCTCTTCCTTGTAAATGAGCTGGCCGAAGCGGTTGTAGAAGCGGCTCTCGCGGTTCTCGATGCCGGTCGCGAGCAGCGTTTCGCCGAGCCCAAGCGCGCTGAATTCGCGCATGGCATGCGGCAACAACGTGATGCCGACGCCGAGCTCTTTAATCTCCGGCGCGCGCTCGTAGACGCGGCAGGCCACGCCGCGCTGCGACAGATTAAGCGCGAGTGACAGTCCGCATATTCCGCCGCCGACGATGGCTATGTTCATGACGCGAGAATGGACGAAATCGGTCTAACTCTGTCAACATAGGCGCATAAGCCGGCAATCCGGCCGTATCAGGGAGGACTTTTCGATGGACAAGGCACTCTACGATAAAGGCATGGCGATGCGCCGCAAGGTGCTGGGCGACGAATATGTCGACCGCGCGGTCGCCAATACCGACAGCTTCAATCAGAAATTCCAGGACATGCTGAACGAGTTCTGCTGGGGCCTGGTCTGGACCGACGAGGACCTCAAACCGCGCGACCGCAGCATCCTCAATCTCGGCATGATCGCCTGCCTCGGCCGCATGCACGAGTTCGAGGCGCATTTCCGCGGCGCCCTGCGCAACGGCGTCACCGAGAAAGAATGCGCGGCCATCCTGCGGCAGGTCGCGATCTATTGCGGTTTCCCGGCGGCGGTCGACGCCCACCGGGTGGCCAAACAGGTGCTGGCGGCGCAAGCCAAGAAATAGCGCGAACACGCTGCGGCCAGTCGGCCCCCATGCGGCGGCCGCAGCTCGCGGGCGCGCAAAAGTGGCCAGCTGGTCGCAATATTGTCTTGAATGTGCCGTCATCCCGGGGCAAGCCATGCGGGCGCGGCCCGCATAGGGATTGCGCCTCCCGGGGTTGGACGAATGATCCGAGGTTACGGTTCCCTGATTGTGGCCCTGCCACTGGCGGCGGCCTTGGTTGCGGTTTTGGCCGCGCCCGCTTTGGCGCAGTCCTATCCGTCACGGGAACCCTATTACAGCAGCGCGCCCCCGGGCCCGCCGCCCGGCTATCAGCTCGACCCCAACGACCCCGACGTCGCCATTCGCCGCGCGCCAGGCGCCCCGCGCCCCACGCGGCCGGGCTTCCTCTATTCGGAAGAGAGCGATGCGACGCCCCCGGCGGCGCCGCCGTTCCCGCCCGCATCCGGCCAGCAGCCGGACGCCAACGAGCCCGACGCCATGCGTCCGCCCGGTGCCGTCGGCGCCGCGCCCAACCCGCCGCCGCCAAAGCAGCAGCAGGCTGCGCCGCAGGGCAATAACAGCGTCATGCAGTTGCCGCCGGAGGATCAGCCGGAAACCGGCCAGCCGAAGGAACTGCCGCCTAATCTGAAGAAGCAGATGGTCGACTTCCAGACCAAGGAGCCGGCCGGCACCATCATTATCGATACGGCGCACACGTATCTCTATCTCGTGCTCGGCAACGGTAAGGCGCTGCGCTACGGCATCGGCGTCGGCCGCGAAGGCTTCACCTGGTCGGGCAGCGAGCGCATCTCGCGCATGAAGGAATGGCCGGACTGGTTCCCGCCGGCCGAGATGATCGAGCGCCAGCCCTATCTGCCGCGCATGATGGCCGGCGGCCCGGGCAATCCGCTCGGCGCGCGCGCTCTCTATCTCGGCAACACGCTCTACCGCATCCACGGCACCAACCAGCCCTCGACCATCGGGCAATACGTGTCGTCGGGCTGCATCCGCCTGGTCAACGAGGATATCGAAGATCTCTTCAGCCGCGTGCAGGTCGGCACCCGCGTGGTGGTGCTGCCGGCGCAGGGTCAGACGCCGCAGACCGCGGCGAACACGTTGCCCGGCGCACCGCAGCCGATGCCGGCCGCGACCGGCTCCGCCAATGCGTCGCCGCCGACCATTAACGGCATCACGGGCAAGCCGCTGCCGCCGATCAAGCAACACTGATTTTCAGTTGTCATTCCGGGACGGCCCGAAGGGCCGGACCCGGAATCCATACTCCGCAGCGCTGGGGTTATAGATTCCGTGTTCGCTCGCTTACGCTCGCGCCCCGGAATGACGGTGTCAGTTGGCGCTCACCTTCGCCAGCCGCGTGATCGCTTCGATCATGGCGCCGGGATCGGCCACACCTTTGCCGGCAATGTCGTGCGCGCTGCCGTGCGCGACCGACGAGAACAAAATCGGCGAGCCGATCGACAGGCCGGCGGTGCGGTTGAACGCGAGCAGCTTGGCGACGATGTGGCCCTGATCGTGCAGCATCACGATGAAGGCGTCGCAGCTCTTGCGGAACATGGTGTCGGCGCCGAGTGGGCCGGTCACGTCGATGCCGGATTTCGCCGCGGCGGCAATGGCCGGCTCGATGATGTTGATCTCGTCGCGCCCGAACAGGCCCTCTTCGCCGGCATGTGGATTGAGCCCGGAGACGCAGATTTTCGGCTTGGCGATGCCGAGCTTCTTCAACGACGCACCCGTGACGCGGATGACGTGCTCGACGCGTTCGCGCGTGATCAGCGCCAGCGCCTCGCGCACGCTTACGTGCAAGGTGGCGTGCACGATGCGCTTGTCGTCGAAGCAGATCATCAGGAACACGTCGTTGACCGGTGTGCCGGTCTCACGCGCGACGAAACTCGGATAGCCGTCAAAGGTAATCCCCGCTGCCGCGATCGAGCGTTCGGTCTGCGGCGCCGCCACCACCGCCTCGACCTCGAGCGCCAGCGCCGCTTTGATGGCGCGGCGCGCCGCGGCAAGCGAAGCGCGGCCGTAGGTTGCGTCCATTTTGCCGAATTCCACCGGCGCATTGGTTCCGTCGCGGCCGTCGAGCAGATTCACCGCGCCGTTTGACCAATCCGCGTCGGCCGCTTTGGCCACGACGTTCAACTGCGGCGTAAGCCCGGCCGCCTTCGCATGCATCTCCACCACCGCCGGATCGCCCACCAGCAGCGGCCGGCATGAAGCCCGCACGCGCGCGTCGAGCGTGGCCTTCAGCGCGATCTCCGGCCCGATCCCGGCGGGGTCTCCGGTTGCAATAGCGATCCGCGGCAGTGGCATGGCAGTCGGCTTCCTTAGGCGTGCAAGCCGCCTATAATGATCTCAAAGACTACCAAAAACCTGAGGAAACGTCGCCATGATGTCGCGTGAACAAAACGATACGCTCTCCCGCATCGGCCCCGGCACGCTGATGGGCAAATTGCTGCGCCGCTACTGGGCGCCGTTTTTGCTCGCCGCCGAAATTCCCGAGCCCGATTGTCCGCCGGTGCGCGTCACGCTGATGGGCGAGAAGCTGATCGCCTTCCGCGACTCCAAGGGCCAGATCGGGCTGATCGACGAGTTTTGCGCCCATCGCGGCGCTTCGCTCTGGTTCGGCGAAAATGCCGAATGCGGCATCCGCTGCCACTATCACGGCTGGAAATTCGACCTCACCGGACAGTGCACCGACCTGCCGTCGGAGCCGGAGGAGTCCGGCTTCCGCAAGAACATCAAGTTGAAATCCTATCCCTGCATCGAGAAGGCCGGTGTCATCTGGACCTATATGGGCCCGCCGGAATTGCAGCCGCCGCCGCCGGCGCTGGAATGGACCGATGTTGAGCCTCCGCAACGCTTCGTGTCGAAACGTCTGCAGGAATGCAATTACCTGCAGGCGATGGAAGGCGGCATCGATTCCAGCCACGTGTCGTGGCTGCACGGTTCGGAGCTGAACAAAGATCCGCTGTTCAAGGGTTCGAAGGCCAACGAGTACAACGAAAAAGACCGCATGCCGTATTTCGACGTCGAGGAATTTCCCGGCGGCCTGCTGATCGGCGCGCGCCGCAACGGCGGCGAGGGCAAGCACTACTGGCGCATCACGCCCTGGATCATGCCCTGGTACACCATCATCCCGCCGCGCGCCGGTCATCCGCTCGGCGCGCATGCCTGGGTGCCGATCGACGACGAGAGCTGCTGGGCTTGGAGCATCAATTATCACCCCAAACGCGCGCTGACGAAATCGGAAGTCTCGGCGATGCAGGACGGCGAGGGCATCCACGTCAAATACGTGCCGGGCACCTTCATCCCTCTCGCCAACAAGTCGAACAATTATCTGATGGACCGCGAGGCGCAGCGCCACGGCCATTCCGCTACCGGCGTCGACGGCATCGCGATGCAAGATGCCTCGATCCAGGAAAGCATGGGCGCCATCCAGGACCGCACCAAGGAGCACCTGTGCACGACCGACAGGGGCATCGTCATGACGCGCCGCATGCTCTTAAACGCGGCGAAAGCGGCGAGCGAGGGCAAGCCGGTGCCGGCGACCGAGCCGGAGGCGCAGCGCGTGCGCTCAGTGTCGATCGAGCTCGAGCAGGGCACGTCTTTCACGCAAGGCGCCAAGCACGGGCTCTATCGCGAGCTCGGCACCGATCCGTTGTCGGTTTAACGCCGCAACAATCTCCGTTCGTTCCTGCGTAAGCGGAAATCCAGGGTTACAAACGCAGGCTTTGCGATCTGGCTCTGGGTCCCCGCTTTCGCGGGGACGAACGGCGATTTATTCAGCCGCCGCGCTCGCGCTCTTGCCGATCGCCGCGTTCACCCGCGGCATGACTTCCTCGGCCATCAGCTGCATCGAGCGCTTGGCAAGCGCCGGATCGGCCCAGTCCATGCCGGCGTAGACCAGTTCGCCGAAATCGCCGGTCTCCTCGCGCATCGCCAAAATCTGGTCGACCACCTTGTTGACGCTGCCGGCGAACACGCAGTTCTGCATGACGTAGTCGAGGGTGATCTCGTCGTCCGGCTGTTCCTTGTGGCTCTTGAACACGTAGAGCCGGTTGCCGCGTTTCATCTTGGCGCGCATGTTGCCGAAGTAGTGGCGATAGGGGCTCTTGGCGTCGTCGCATCCGTAAGCCTTCGCCACCTTGTCGTCGTCGGCGACGAAGATGGTGCGCGCGACGCGCCAGTCCTTGATGTCGGCTTTCTGCCCGATCTCGGCTTTGCCCTTGGCGTAGTTGGTCCAATGCGACTTCAGGTGCTTGGCGAGCAGGAAGTTCGCCGAAATGGGATGGAAATCGCGCTTGCCCATCAGCACCACGCCGGGCGAGAACGGCGCCACCACGGTGCCGACGATCTCCGGCCGCGGCTTCTGGAACGGCTTGGCCAGCACGCCGACGCCCAGTTCGAGTGCGGCGGTGCGCGCGAAGCCGACTTTGAAGCGGTTGTCGGGGAAATCGATGTCGTAAGGCGGATCGCGCTCCCACACCGCCAGGATCACGTCGATCGCCTCGGCGAAGATCTTGTTGCGGTCGAGATCGAGAATGCCGATCGCTTCGGAGTCCGACGTGAGCGCGCCTGCCGAGACGCCGAAAATGAATCGCCCCTGCGCCAGGTGATCGAACATCGCGGCGTTGACCGCGATTAGCACCGGATGCATCTGCGCCAGGTTCGTGGTACCGGTCGCGAGCTTGATCTGCTTGGTCTCGTGGATCAGCGTCGCCAGAAACAACATGCTGTTGGTGACGTTCTCGCAGGCATCGGTGAGGTGCTCGCCCATGAAGGCGTCGTAGAAGCCGAGCTTGTCCGCCAAGA
The DNA here is from genome assembly GCA_963710705.1 of uncultured Pseudomonadota bacterium. GTDB lineage: Bacteria > Pseudomonadota > Alphaproteobacteria > Rhizobiales > Xanthobacteraceae > Pseudolabrys. Next base: position 319,982 of record CAVQBI010000002.1, on the reverse strand, counting down.
TGAACGCCTCGCGGTCCTCGCGCAGCGTCTGCGACCAGTCCCGGCCCATCGGATGCACCGGCATGGTGAAGTAACCCAAACGCATTTCGCCCTCGCTGTTGCTCAAGCGGAAATTACCCGACCGCGTGCGCGAATGCAGCAAGCGAATTGCCGCGCGATGCGGGGTGCAATTTTGAGAGGGCGAAAAATGTCTTGCTTCCGCTCACCCCCGCGAAAGCGGGGGTCCAGGTGATGCGTTGTTCTGGATTCCCGCTTACGCGGGAATGAGCGGGAGCTGGGAAGCTACGCCGCCACGCTGGCGAGGAAGCCTTCGACCTCGCGCCTGAGTTCAGCAGCGGCGGCTTCCACCGCCTGCGAGGCCGACAGCACGCTTTCCGCCGACTGGCGGGTGTCGGTGGCGGCGCCTGCCACCTCGTTGAGCACCGACACCACCATCTTGGCGCCATCGGCGGCGCCGGTCACATTCTGCGAAATCTCGGCGGTCGCCGCGTTCTGCTCCTCGACGGCGGACGACACCGCGGTGGCGCAACTGTCGATCTCCTGCATGCGCGTAGCGATGCGCCCGATCGCCGCCACCGCGCCGGAGGTCGCGGTTTGCACGCTGCCGATCAGTTGCGAAATGTCCTCGGTTGCCTTGGCGGTCTGCACCGCCAGCGATTTCACTTCCGCCGCGACCACCGCGAAACCCTTGCCGGCTTCGCCGGCGCGCGCCGCTTCGATTGTGGCGTTGAGTGCGAGCAAATTGGTCTGCCCGGCGATGGTGCGGATGAGCTTGATGACGTCGCCGATCTTCTGCGCGGCCTGCGCCAGCGCGGCGATCTGCTCGTTGGTGCCTTTCGCTTCGCCGACCGCGGCGCGCACGATATCGGTGGTGAGCGCGAGCTGCCGGCCGATCTCGCCGATCGAGCCGGTCAATTCGTCGGCCGCGATTGCCGCGGTCTCCACATTGGTGCAGGCTTCGTTCGAGGCCGACACCGCGCTCTCGGCGCTCTTGGACGTTTGTCCGGAATTGGCGAACAGCGTCGTGGCGGTCGTGCGCATCGCCATGGCGCCGTCGGCCACCGTGCGCAGATGTTCTTCGACGCGCTGCCGGAAGGCGGCGATCGCCTGATCGATCATGGCGCGGCGCTGCTGCTGCTCCTGCATGGAAGCGCGCTCGCGCTCGGCGTCGCGCCGCTCGGTGATGTCCTCGTGCGTCGCCACCCAGCCGCCGCCCTGCATCGGGCGGTTGGTGACGAGAATGATGCGGCCGTCGGCGGATCTCACCTCCGTGCTGCGCGTCTTGCCGCCTTTCATCGAGGCAGTGAGCTCGACAAGATACTCCTCGATGTTGCGCGAGAACGTATGGTGCGACGCGCGGTATTCGAGCAGCGCGCGCAGTGTCGTGCCGCTGTGCACGATCTCATCCGGCAGCTGATACATTTCCGCGTAACGGCGGTTGCAGACGACCAGCCGCTGATGGCCGTCGAACATGCACAGGCCTTGCGACATATTGTCGAGCGCGACGCGCATGCGCTGGTTGTGAACCTGCAGCGCCCGGGCGCGCACCGTCATCGTGATCGTCATCGCCGCGACCGCGATCAGCGCGGCCGCAAACATCGCCGCCGGGCCGTCTGCCATGGCGATCCAATGGCCGACCGGCGCGCCATAGAGAAAGAGCGCGAAGCTGCCGAGAAAGCAGACGCAGCCGATCAATGCGACCAGGCGCCAATCGCGCGGAATTGCGGGTCGGGAGGAAGCTGCCATTTTCGCGTCCGGATCGGCGCTCACGGTATTCCCCAACCCGTTGTTTTGCAGTTAATTGCTGGTCAGCAAGAGGTTAAACGGCGGTTAACGCTGTGACCGGGAGGAAGCTGGATGGCCAAGCTGCGGGCGGCCGAATGCCGCGAATTCATCAAGGCGGTGGTCGAAAAGGCCGACGAGATGGGCGTGCCGATCTCGGTCGCCGTGGTCGGGCCGGAAGGCCATCTGATCGCGGTCGAGCGCATGGACAACGCGGGCTTCATCACGCCCGACACCGCCATCGCCAAAGCCTACACCGTGGCCGCCTTCCGCAGCATGAGTCCACGCTTTCCCGACGGGCTGGTGATCCAGCAATGGTTCAAGGAGCGCAATCCGCAATTGCTGATCGGCCTTTCGGCGTTGACCAACGGCAAGATTGCCGCCTCCGGCGGCGCTGCGCCCGTGTTCAAGGGGAACGAGATGGTCGGCGCCTATGGCGTTTCCGGCGGCACCTCGCAGCAGGATGAAGTGATCGCCAACCACGCGCGCGCAAAAGTCGGCTGGGCGCACGCCTCGACCGAGGAGCCGAATGCAAGCGTGAAGGAGCACATCAACGAGCTCTACGCCAAAGCCGGCATCAAGGACCGTCTATGACCACAGCATCGGCTACGAAAGCCGCGCCCGCCGGGGGTGGCCGCGTCGAGGACGACGCGCTGCTGCGCGGGGCAGGGCGCTTCGGCGACGATGTGAAACCGGAGGGCGCGCTCGCCGCCTGTTTCGTGCGCTCGCCGCACGGCTTTGCCACCATCGACCGCATCGACACGGCGGAAGCGAAAAAAATGAAGGGCGTGATTGCGGTCTACACCGCCGCCGATTTGGCCGACGCGCATTATCATTCGGTCTCGCACGCGCACGACATTCCCGGCCGCGGCGGCAAGGTGCCGGTGTCGCCGCATCGCCCGGCGCTTGCCGAGGGCCGCGTGCTGCACATCGGCGAGCCGGTCGCGCTGGTGGTGGCGCAATCTTCAAGCGCCGCGCAGGACGCCGCCGAAAAGGTCGTGGTCGATTACACGCCGCTCGATGCCGTGACCGACGTGCGCGCGGCCGTCGAAATCGGCGCGCCGCAGCTCTGGCCGGAAGCGCCCGGCAATATCGCCTTCGATTGGAGCGCGCCGCCCGATCACACTCCTGGTTCGGAGGGCAAGAAGCAGGCCGCGCTCGACAAGGCCTTCAAGGACGCCGCGCATGTCGTGCGCGTGGAGCTGGTCAATCAGCGTCTCGTCGTCGCGTCGCTCGAGCCGCGTAGCGCCACCGCGAGCTACGACCCCGCCAGCAAAATCTTCACGCTGCGCTGCCCGTCGCAGTCTGTCGCAGCCATGCGCGGGCAGGTTGCTCCTGCGCTCAACGTCAAGCCGGAGGAACTGCACGTGCTCACCGGCGACGTCGGGGGCGCCTTCGGCATGAAGGGCGCCGCGCATCCGGAATATGTCGCGCTGCTGCGTGCCGCGCGCGCGCTCGGCAAGCCGGTGCATTGGATCGCCACCCGGTCGGAAGCCTTTTTGTCCGATGCACAAGGCCGCAACTCTTTCTGGACGGCCGAGCTCGCGCTCAGCGCGCGCGGCAAGTTTCTGGCCTTACGCGTCGACGCGCTCGGCAACATGGGCGCCTACATGACGCCGGTCGCGCATTTCATCGTGACCTTGCACATCTCCGGCTGCCTGCCGACGGTCTACGACATCCCGCTCGCGCAGGTGAATTCGCGCTGCGTCTTCACCAACACGCTGCCGACCGCGCCCTATCGCGGCGCCGGCCGCCCGGAGGCGGGCTATTTGCTTGAGCGCGTCATCGATCTCGCCGCCGACAAACTCAATATTGATGCGGCCGAATTGCGCCGCCGCAACCTGATCAAGCCGGAGCAGATGCCGTACACCACCGCCTTCGGCAACACCTACGACAGCGGCGATTTCCCCGGCGTTCTCGAGCGTGCGCTGGCGCTGGCCGATTACGCAGGCTTCGCCGCGCGCAAGAAGGCAGCGAAGAAGGAGCGCAAGCTGCGTGGGCTAGGCATCGGCTGTTATCTCGAAATCGCCGGCGCCTTCCCTGAGGAAGCCACGCGCATCGCGTTTCCCGGCGGCGGCAAGGTCATCGTCAGCGTCGGCGCCGGCGGTAGCGGCCAGGGCCACCCGACCGTATTCGCCAAAGTCGCCGCGCGCCGGCTCGGCCTCGACAGGGCGGCGGTCACCGTGACCTCCGGCAATTCCGTGCGCGACGTGCCCGGCTTCGGCGCCGTTGCCTCCCGCTCGGCCATGTATGTCGGCGGCGCGATCGCACGCACCGCCGATGCCGTGATCGAAAAGGGCAAGCGCGTCGCCGCCATGCTGCTGCAGGCAGGCGAAGCCGAGGTCGAGTACGGCGGCGGAAAATTCCGCGTAAAGAACCGCGAGGTTTCGCTGTTCGAGGTGGCCGAGCGCGCCGCCGAACTCAAACGCCAGGGCGTCATCCCGGAAAGCCTCGACACCACCGAGAAATTCAAAGGCCCGCCCTCGTTCCCCAACGGCTGCCACGTCGCCGAGGTCGAGATCGACGCCGACACCGGCGCGCTCGACATCAAGAACTACGTGGCGGTCGGCGATTGCGGCAACCTGCTCGACGACACCATCGTGACCGGGCAAATCCACGGCGGCGTTGCGCAGGGCTTGGGCCAGGCGCTCACCGAGAACACGGTCTACGATGCCTCTGGCCAGCTCGTCGCCGGCTCGTTCATGGATTACGCCATGCCGCGCGCGCACGATGTGCCGCCGATGAACGTCGAGCACCGCCCGGTCGCCTGCAAGACCAATCCGCTCGGCGTGAAGGGTACCGGCGAGGCCGGCACCACCGCGGCGCCGCCGGCGCTGATCAACGCCATCCTCGACGCGCTGCCGAAAGGCGCCGCGCTCGACATGCCGGCGACGCCCGACCGCATCTGGCGCGCGCTGCAGACCAAGTAGCCGCCATCACTGCGGCGATTCGATCTTCACCTGGCTGGTGATGGTCTGCCAATGCTTCATCTCGCCGGCGAGCCAGCTTTTGGCGTCGTCGAGCGAGCTGTTCGGCACCACGTTGAAGTGTTGCGTTTTGAACTTCTCCATCGCCTCGGGCGACTGCACCGCTTTGTTCACCGCCGCATAAAGGGCTTCCAACACCGGCTTCGGCGTCGCCGCCGGCGCGAACAGCGCGTTCCAGGCGATGGTGCCCACGTCGGCGAAGCCCGCCTCCTGCATGGTGGGGATATTCGGGTATTCCGCGATCCGCGTGTGATTGACGACGGCGAGCGCGCGCAGCTTGCCGGCCTGCACCTGTCCGGCGGTCGAGGCGACGTTGAGGAAGGCCGACTGCGCGTCGCCGCGCAGCAGGTCCTGGATCACGCCGGAAGCGCCGTTCTTGTTCGGCAGCCCGACCAGATCGAGATCGCCGGCGCGTTTGGCAAAGTAGGCCATGTCGTAGTGCGGATAGGAGCCGATGCCGACGGTGCCGTAGCGCACCTTGCCGGGATTCTTTTTGGCGTAGTCGATGAACTCCTGCACCGTCTTCGGCGGGAAATTATTGGCCGCCGTCACCAGCAGGAAGGCCGGCACGTCCACCAGATTGGTCACCGCCACCACGCTCGTCTGATAGTCCGCGCTCATCTTCTTGGCGTAGATGATCGGCGTGATGGCGTTGGTCGAGACGTTGCCGATCATCAGCGTGTAGCCGTCGGCCGGCGCCTTGACCATCTCGTCGATCGCCAGCATGCCGAAAGCGCCGGGTTTGTTGACGACGACGAAAGGCTGGCCGGTGATCTTCTGGAAGGCGTCGCCGACGATGCGCGCGACGATGTCGGTTGCGCCGCCCGGCGCATACGGCACGAAGACCTTGACCGGCCGGCTCGGGTATTTGTCTTGCGCCTGCGCGGCGGTCAGGCCGAGCACGAGCAGCACGGCCGACAAAACGATGGCACCAATTCGTTTCATTCCATCCTCCTGATTGCCGGCTAGCTGGCTTTGACGCCGTGCAGACTGTGCGAAGCATCCTTGACCGTGAAGAACACGACGTCGCCTTGCGCGGTCGCGTGGCCGGCGTGGATCGTGTTGGCCGGGATATAGACGACCGAGCCCGGCTTAACGTCCATCGTCTTGCCGGCGATGGTGGCGCGAAAGGTGCCCTCGAGCACGTAGATCCATTGCTCGTTCGGGTGCGAATGCGGCTCGGCGCCGGTGCCGGCTTTCATGCGCATCAAGCCGACGATCATGCGGTCACCTTCCACGCATGGGCCGTGCGCGGTCGAATAGGCGGGTCCGCCCATGATCTTCTGCACGGTGCCGAGATCGAAAACGTATTCGCCCGGCGCGGCGCGCGTGGCGCCCGGCGTCCGGGCGGCCGGTGCGGTTGACATCCATGTCCTCCCTGATTGCCGTAAACGGCTTGTTGTTGAAATTATGTTAGTTGACCGGCCGAGCGGGCACCAGTACACGGCGGCATAATCTGTGCTGCGGGGCGTACGTCCGCCATCGTACATTCACAGTCCGCGTTAGAGTAAGCCGCTGCAATTCGAGGAATTCCGATGCGTCTTGCTCGTCCGCTGCTGTTGCTGCTCGCGCTGGCCATGCTCGGCGGCTGCTCAGGCTTCCAGACGCCGGAGCAGCCGAGCTTCTACCGCGACCTGTCGGAACCCGGCGCGCAGCTCGACGGCGAAGCCGCCGCCTCGATGATTTCCGGCTACCGCAAGAACAACGGCCTGCCGGAAGTCACGCTCGATCCGGATCTCACGCGCATGGCGCAGGCGCAGGCCGAATTCATGGCCAAGCGCGACAAGCTCGAGCACAACATCAAGACGCCGTTCGTCGCGCGCCTGAAGGCGTCGGGCTACAGCGCCATGCGCGCGGCGGAGAACATCGGGGCCGGCTATCACACGCTGGCGGAAGCGTTCTCCGGCTGGCGCGATTCCGCGCCGCACCGCGCCAACATGCTGTTGCCGGGCGCAACGCGCATCGGTATCGCCGCGGTGCCGGCGCCGGCGTCGAAATATCAGGTTTACTGGGCGCTGATCATCGCCGAGCCGTCATAAGCCCGGACTATTGCGCTTCGACCACGAGAGGGTCGTTTGCGCGCGCGGTGTCGGCAACGGAGCCGCCGGCGCTGACGCTCTCGCTGTGGCGACGGCCGTGCCCGTCGCGGATGGCGACGTGGCCGTGCTCGTGCTCCCAGCCGTTGCAGTGCGCTACCTCGTGGCGGCGGTAGGCGCCGAGATCGCGCACCGGGCCGCCGGTCGGGATGACGATGTGGCAGACATTGCCGATTTTCCATGAGCAGGCGTCGGCCCACACGCCCATGTGCCCGCAGGCGCGCCGCGCTTCGGCGAGCGGCAGCACGCGCTCGATCACGGGACCGGAATAGTGCGCAAGGCCCGGCGGCGGTTCGAGGACAGCGGTGATCCAAGGCATGGGGCAAGGCTGCCGTTTTTGGTTGGGCCGCGCAAGATGATTGGCGGGCGCGGCGGTACGGCAAACGGTAGCGGCTTGCCGCGTTTAGTCGACGCTGACGCTTTGGTCGGCCTCGGCAATCCACCGCCGCTCATGCTTCTTGAACAGCAGCAGGATGGTGACGACTGCGGCAATGGCCGCTGCCAAAAGTGCGAGGCTGACCGGGCCGGCAAAATACGTGACCGTTTGGCCGAAGAAGAAGCCGCCCAATCCGTAAATCGCCGCCCACGCGATCCCGCCGCTTGCGTTCCAGAGGAAAAACCGCCGCGGCGAAAATTGGTTGGCGCCGGCGAGCATCGCCGCATAGGCGCGCAGCAGCGCAGTGAAGCGGCCGAAGAAAACGACCTTACCGCCGTGCCGGTTGAACAGCATTTGGCCGATCTTGAGGCGCGGCGGCGTCAGTTGGATGTAGGGGCCGTAGCGGTGCAGAAAATCGAATCCGTACCGACGTCCGAACCAAAAGCCCAGATTGTCGCCCAAGATGGCCGCGGCCGCCGCCGCGAATATGACGCTTTCGATTTGCATCTGATGCGTCGTGCCGGCGAAAATCGCCGCCGACACCAGCGCCATCTCGCCAGGCAAAGGGATCCCCGCGCACTCGAAAAAGATGAGCGCGAATACGCCCATACAGCCGAATTTGGCGATCAGGTCGGCAATGTCCGTCTGCAAAAATGCGTCCATGCTCAGGACCTCGGCTTCCATCGCAAAGTGACGATGGTGTTTCCGACCTGGCGATTGAAGGTGACCGTTTGCCGCTGCATGTCCGTAGCCGATACCTCGTCGTCGCTTCGCGGGCACTGAACGTCATCGTAGCGGAAAGAAGCCTGATCGAGCGCGGCCGCGAAAGCCGACTCCGCGCTGCCGACCGGACCGTCCGTCTCGAATACCGGCGACATATACAGCTTACGCTCCGTATGCGACGGGGCGATACAGTAGAGCCATTCTTTTCCGTGCGCGGCGTGCAAAGCTGAAATCGCAAAGACAACAACCGCGACGAACCCCCTCGCCATCATCCATGAGACCTTATTGTGGCGCAATTGGCGCGCTGGCGCTGCCGCGTTGATACACCATGCGTTTTGGGGCTTCGCCTAAAATGGCCGTTAATAACGGTTGCCCCGGGCCTTTGACTTTATTCCTTTTGGAGCGGCGACGCAGGGACGACGGCGTACCCCCGCGCCGCAAAGAATAGGGGGCGGTGGCGCGTTGGCCGAACGCTGCTTGAAAATGAGCGCCTTTTCTAGCGGCCCGTGAACACCGTTTTGATCGCTTTTGCGAAATCAGCTTCGGTGAACGGCTTCGGCAGATAGGCGTTGGCGCCCGCCAGCCACGACGCGCCGCGGCTGGTTTTCCCGGTGATCATGATCACCGGCATCTTGATGCTTCTGGCGTCTTGCCGCACGGCTTTCAGGAGTTGCTCGCCGCCCATCGGCGCCATCTCCCAGTCCGAAATCATCAACGCGTATTGCCGCTCGCGCAGGCGCTCGAGCGCGGCCTTGCCATCCTCCGCCTCATCGATATCGGAAAATCCGAGGCTCTGAAGATGCTTCGCGACGATGTGTCTGATCGTCTGCGAGTCATCGACCACAAGCACCGAAAGAGCTGCGTACATCGTGCAATTCCTTGGATGAATGGGCGGCTTTTATAACTCGCACAAAACTCCTGACACATATTTAACGCACGTTTATTTGCCGGGTTAACGGACCTTGATACGCCGACATAAAAATATTTTTACGCCGTTGCCGCGCGCGTTCTCGCTTCCAGCGCCTGCTCGGCGCGCTGCACGTTTTGCAGCAGCCGCTGGCTGATCAGTTTGAGAAAATAAAGTCCGAACGACGGATTCTGGAAATACAGCTCGGTGACTTTTTCATAGGTGATCGTCAGTACATGCACCTCGTCGAGACATTCGATCGTCTGCGTGCGCGTGCGTTCGGGCGTGAGGAAGCCGATCTCGCCGACCAGCATTCCGGGCTTGAGATCGACGTCGATCTCCTTGATGTGGCAGCGCCCGCTCACGATGTAATACATCTCGTCGGCGGTATCGCCTTTGTGAAACAGCGTGTTGCCCTTCTGGAACACGTGCTTGTGCATGAACGGCTTGAGCCATTCGACCGACAGATCGCCGCTCGAGGCCTCGCGCACTTTCTTGATCAGCTCGAGCATCTCGTAAAGCCGTAGCGAATTCAGCCCGATCAAAATTGCGTAGAGCGTGAGCGTGGGATAGGACGGATAAAGCCAGCCGTAGCCGACGAACAGGATGTTGGCGCCGATTTCGCACAACCGCAGCGGCACCATCGTCTTCATGTAGTGGCTGGCGATGTAGAGGGCTCCGGCCGCAAAACCCAACGCTAGAACGATATTGTGTGGCATCGCCGCCCCCTCATTCCACATCCGGCATCGGATGTGGCCATGAGGATGGAATGGAATCAAGGTCTGGACCGCGCGCGGTCCGCTGACTAGCCTTTCGGCCAATGCTGGGTCCAAACGCTAAAGACTACGATACGCTCTATCGCGAGTTCCGCTGGGCGATCCCAGCGCGTTACAACATCGGCGTCGACGTCTGCGACCGCTGGGCGGCGCGCGATCCCGGGCGCCTCGCCATTCTGCACGTGCGCGGCGACGGGCGCAGCGAGAACATCACGTTCGGGCACTTGCGCGAGACATCCAACCGGCTCGCCAACGTGCTGCGTGCGCATGGCGTCAAACGCGGCGACCGCGTCGCCATCTTCATGCCGCAGGCGCCGGAAGTCGCCGCCGCGCATATCGCAACCTACAAGCTTGGTGCGATCGCGCTGCCGGTCGCGATTTTGTTCGGACCCGACGCGTTGCAATACCGCTTGCAGAATTCCGGCGCCAAGGCGTTGCTCACCAACGCGCAAGGCTTAGGGAAATTCGAGGAAATCCGCGCACTGGTGCCGCACGTGACCTGCGTGCTCTCGGTCGACGGCGGATTTGCCGACCTGCTGGCGAAAGCGTCGTCCGATTTCACAGCCGTAGACACCTCGCCCGAAGACCCGGCGATGATGATCTACACGTCGGGCACCACCGGCCAGCCGAAAGGCGCGCTGCATGCGCACCGCGTGCTGCTCGGCCATCTGCCCGGCGCCGAGCTGCCGCATTATCCGTTCCCGCTCGACGGCGACAGTTACTGGACGCCGGCCGACTGGGCCTGGGCCGGCGGCTTGCTCGATGTGCTGCTGCCGAGCCTGCACCACGGCGTGCCGGTGATCGCGCGCCGCTTCGACAAGTTCGACCCGGAGGAGGCCTTCGCGCTGATGGCCAAAGTCGGCGTGCGCAACGCCTTCATCCCGCCGACCGCGCTGCGCATGATGCGTGCGGTGCCGAGCCCGCAAGGGCGCTACGATTTCAAGCTGCGCAGCGTCGCCTCCGGCGGGGAGTCGCTCGGCATCGAGGCGCTCGAATGGGGCAAGGACGCCTTCGGGCTCACCATCAACGAATTTTACGGCCAGACCGAATGCAATTTGGTGCTTGGCTCCTGCGCGCAGCTTGGCATGCTCAAGCCCGGCGCGATCGGCAAGCCGGTGCCCGGACATACCGTGGCGGTGATCGGCCGCGACGGCGAAATTCTCAAAGCCGGCGCGCTCGGCCAGATCGCGGTCAAGCGGCCCGATCCGGTGATGTTTATGGAATACTGGGGCCGGCCGGAAGCCACGCGCGAAAAATTTATCGGCGACTGGATGACTACCGGCGACCAGGGCGTGATGGATGAGGACCACTACATAAGTTTCGTCGGCCGCGACGACGACGTGATTTCATCGGCCGGCTTCCGCATCGGCCCGGGTGAAATCGAGGATTGTCTGATCCAGCATCCCGCGGTCGCGCTTGCCGCCGTCGTCGGCAAGCCCGATAAGATGCGCGGCGAAATTGTCAAAGCCTTCATCGTGCTCAAATCAGGCCACGCGCCCTCCGACGCGCTCGCCGGCGAGATCCAGGGCTTCGTGAAGACGCGCCTCTCCGCGCACGAATATCCGCGCGAGGTCGCCTTCATCGAACAGATGCCGATGACCACGACGGGCAAAGTGATCCGCCGTTTGCTGCGCGAGCAGGCTTAAGCGCCGCCGCCGAGGATGAAAACGTGGAAGCCGAGGCGGCGCTTGGCAATGCGGTAGAGCACGATCAATTCGACCGCCAGCGCCGAGGAGGTCGCCACCGCCGCGCCTTCGATGCCGAAGCGCGGGATGAGCAAAAGGCACAACGTGAGATTGATCGCGAAGGCGCCGGCATAGACCGCGGCGCACTGTTTGCGCTCGCCCAGCATGTTGAGCAGCCGTTCGGCAGGCCCGACCGCCGCACGCGACAGCATGCCGACCGCGAGAATGTACATCACGATGTAGCCTTGCTCGAAGCTGCCGCCGAACAGCCAGAGCAACGGCTTGCCGAAGGCAAGAATGAGCGCGCAGGCGGCGAGCGACGGCCAGAAGGTCCAGCGGATGGTTTCGGCGAAAAACTTGGCGAGCCGTTCCTTGTCGCCGGCGACGTGGTACTGCGTGAACTTGTGGGTGGTGGCGCCGGCGATGGCGAAATAGACGAAGGCGACCAGCGCCAGCAGGCGCGCGGCGGCATAATAGACCGCGACCTCGTCGGGCGAGCGCAAATGCTCGAGCGCGAGGATGTCGACGTAGGTGAGCAGCAGATAAAAGCCCTCGACCACGAAGATCGGCAGCGAGGTGGAAAGCCAGGTCTTCGCTTCGTAGCGTTTTGGCCCCGGCACGATTTTCTGCTTCAGCCTGCGGTCGAGCACGACGAGCTGGCCGATGGTGACCGCCCAGGTGGTGACGACGGCAATGACCATGGCGGTGACCGCGTCGGTCGGCGCGCCGAACAGCCACGCGCCGCCCATCAGCACGGTGATGATGAGCTGCCGCCAGATGTAGAACGGCGCCAGCGCGAGGTTCGGCCAGTCGTAGGACTGCGCGATGCCGGCTTGGATTTGCACCAGCCCGTAAACCGGAATGGTGACGCAGGCGAGATAAAGCGGGATGATCGTGAAGTGATCGATGTAAGGCTTCAGCAGCGTCACGCCGAGCGCTCCCACCGCGCCGATGCTGGTGGCGATGCCGAAGGCGAGCCAGCGCGAGCCGAGGAGGAACCCACGCAATCGGTCGAGCGCCAAGAGCTCGGTGTATTCCGGAATGAAACGCCGCGCCGCCGAGGACAGGCCCATGTCGGACAGCGCGCCGATCATCAGCACCCAGGTCCACACATAGATGTAGATGCCGAACTCGAACTTGCCCATCCAGCGCGCAAGCAGGACCTGCGAGACTAGCGCCAGCATGGCGCTGCCGACGCGCACCAGGAACACCTTGCCGGCGACAAGTTGCGCGATGCGGCTGTCGCTGCGGTCGGCGAGAATCGCTTTGACGCGCGCGATCAACCCGGCGAACGCGTGCGCGCGCGGAGCGACGTTCTCGGTGCCGGTCAAAGCCACGGGCTCAGCCTGCTCCGGCCGTGATGCGAAAGACGGCAAGGCCATCGCGCCGCATTATCAATGAACCGTTAAGATTCGGTGGGTGTGGCGATTTCGCCAGTGAAATCAGACGGTTTCGAGCTTGGCCACATCGGCCAAAATGGCTTCCACCCGCTTGCGCTCGTCGGCCGTCAGCGCCGCCTGCGGCGGAACGGGGTCGCCGACCGCGTAGCCCTGGATCGCAAGGCCTGCCTTGATGCAGGCCGCGAGATTGAAGCGCGCGAAGGCCTCGTTGATGCGCCAGAGTTCGCGCTGCAGCTTCATTGCCTCCGCCCATTTGTCGGCGCGGCAGAGCTCGTAGAGCCGCACGCTCTCGCGCGGCACGATGCAGGCCGGCCCCGCCATCCAACCGACGCCGCCGATCAGCATCACCGCCGCCGGAATATGCGCGGAAGCCGAAAACACTTTCATCTTCGGCGCGCGGTTCATGATCGAGAGCAGGCGGCCGGTGTTGGTCGAGGCATCCTTGATGTACTGGATGCGAGGATGCTCATTGAGGCGCGCGATCACGTCGAGCGTCAGATCGCTGCGCTGGAATTGCGGATTGGTGTAGAGCACGACCGGGATGTCGACGGCGTCGGCGATGGCCCGAAAGTAAAACTCGACCTGCGCGTCCTTGAGCGGGAAATAGGCTTCAAGAATTGCCAGAATGCCGTTGACCCCGAGTTGCTGATAGCGCTTGGCTTGCTCGACGGCGGCGCCGGTCGCGGTCGAAGCGACACCCGCGACCACCGGCACGCGTTTGTTCGCTGCCTCGATGGTCGCCTGCACCACGGCTTCGCGCTGCGCGCGATTGAGGTAGGCGAACTCGCCGGTCGAGCCGAGCGGTGTCAGGCCGTGCACGCCGGCCTCGATCAGATCGGAGGCGAGCTTGCCGAGCACGTCGGTCTTGATGCGGCCCTGCGCATCGATCGGTGACACGAGATAGGGAAAGACGCCGTGGAAGTCGGTCATGGTGGAGGGCTCCAACCCTCCCCCTTGTGGGGAGGGTCGACCGCCGAGCTTTTGCGAGGCGGTCGGGGGTGGGGGTAGCAGATTTTTGCGATGACCCCCACCCCGCTCGCTTCGCTCGCGACCCTCCCCACAAGGGGGAGGGTAAAGATCAGCCAGCAAAGCCACCGCCATCGAGAAAGGCTTGTTCTTCTGGCGTGGTCACGCGGCCGAGCACGGCGTTGCGATGCGGAAAGCGGCCGAAGCGGCGGATGATGTCGGCGTGCAGCTTCGCCCATTTCAGGCCGTCGTCGTCGCCGACGGCCTTGTACAACGCGAGGCCACGCTCCTGGTCGGCGAGATTCTCCGAATGCTCGAACGGCAGATAGAAAAATCCGCGCATGTCGGGAAAGGCGCCGTCGAAACCGTTGAGGATGGCGCGGCTGGCAATGGCGCGCGCCGGCGGATCGGTGGCGAACGCGCGCGCCTCGCCGCGGAACATGTTGCGCGGAAATTGATCGAGCAGAATAAGCAGTGCCAGCGCACCTTCCGCGCTTTGCTCCCAATCCGTCAGTTTGCCGGCCGCCGCCGCTTCGTGCGTCGCCAGAAAGCGCCGTTTGATCTCATCGTCGAGCGCGGCATCCTTCTCGAACCAGCGATCCGGACCGACTTCGCGCCAGAACGCGACGACGGCGGCGGCTGATACGATGCTCATAAGTTGGCTTCGTCGCGCAGCTCGCGGCGCAGGATCTTGCCGACATTTGACTTCGGCAATTCGCTGCGGAATTCGATATGGCGCGGCACCTTGTAGCTGGCGAGATTGGCGGCGAGGTAGTGGCGTAGCTCCACTTCGGTCACGTCGGGCGATTTCTTGACCGCGAACAGCTTGGGCACTTCGCCGGAATGACGGTCGGGCACGCCGACCACCGCGCATTCCAGCAAGCCGCCATGGGCCATCGCCAGCTCCTCGACCTCGTTGGGAAACACCTTGAAGCCGGAGACGGTGATCATGTCCTTCTTGCGGTCGACGATGCGCACGCGGCCGTCGCCGTCCATCACGCCGATGTCGCCGGTGCGGAAGAAGCCGTCACTGGTCATGACTTTCGCGGTCTCGTCCGGTCGATTCCAGTAACCGGGCATCACCTGTGGGCCGCGCGCGCAGATCTCGCCTTGCTCGCCGAGCGGCACCTCGTGGCCGTGGTCGTCGCGGATCGAAATGTCCGTCGACGGCAGCGGCAGCCCGATGGTGCCGGTCCATTCCGGAATGTCGGCCCGGTTGCAGGTGAGCACCGGCGAGGTTTCAGAGAGGCCGTAGCCTTCGACGATTGGCTTGCCGGTGGCCTTGAACCAGGCATCCGCCACCGTTTTCTGCACCGCCATGCCGCCGCCGACCGCGCTCTTGAGCATGCTCCAGTCGATCTTGCCGAACTCGGGATGATGCAGCAGCGCGTTGTAGAGCGTGTTCACCGCCGGAAACGAGTTCACCTTGTATTTGATGAGCTCTTTGATCAGTCCGGCGATGTCGCGCGGGTTGGGGATCAAGACGCAGAGTCCGCCATTGCGCACGCCGAAAAGGAAACAGGCGGTGAGTGCAAACACGTGATAAAGCGGCAGCGCGGTGGCGATGATCAGTTGCTCGACCGGCGGCGGTGCGGCGACGATCGGCGCGTCCCAGGCCTCGACCTGCAAGACGTTGGCGACTAGATTGCGATGCAGCAGCATGGCGCCCTTGGAAACGCCGGTGGTTCCGCCGGTGTATTGCAGGAAGGCGATATCGTCGGGCCGGACCGCCGGCGCTACGAACGGCAAGGCGCGGCCCGCGCTCAGCACATCATAGAAAGCGAAGGCCTGCGGCAGGCTATAGGCCGGCACCATTCTCTTGACGTGGCGGACGACGCCGTTGACCACCGCGCCTTTCACGAAGCCCAGCATGTCGCCCATGCTGGCGATGACGACGTGCTTGACCTGCGTGTGCGGCAGCGCCTCCTGCAGCACGGCGGCGAAATTCTCCAGCACCACGATCGCCTCGGCGCCGGAGTCGTTGAGCTGGAATTCCAGTTCGCGCGGCTTGTAGAGCGGGTTGATGTTCACCGCCACGCAGCCGGCACGCAAGGTGCCGGCAATCGCCACCGGATATTGCAGGATATTGGGCATCATCAGCGCGACGCGCGCGCCGGGCTTTATGCCGCGGCTTTGCAGCCAGGCGGCAAAGGCGCGCGATGAGTTATCGAGCCCGCCATAGGTGAGCGCCGCGCCCATGCAGACGCAGGCCGTACGGGATGCAAAGGTCTTGAAGCTTTCCTCGAACATCGTCACCAGCGAGCTGTAGCGCGTGGTGTCGATCTCGGCCGGAACGCCCGCTGGATAATGCGCAAGCCAAAGCCGTTCCATGATGGGCCCGCTTCCCGGAAAGCGATTCGCCGTCAGCATGAGTTCGAACCGGAGCCGCATGCAAGCGGCGAGAATCAGGCGTGGTCGGCGCCGCCGAAGGGGACGAGCGGATTGTCGATCAGCGCCGTGCGGTCCGGGCGGTCGGCTGCCGGCGTGCCCAGGAAGGCCTCGAACATCTCGCGCACCGTGCGTTCGGGCAGATCGCGGGTGATGAGCACGATGCGGGTGCGGCGGTCGTCGTCCGGCCAGCGCTCGAGCCGGGCCGGCGGGTGGAACACATGCTGCACGCCGTGCACGACTAGCGGCGTGTCGGGCATTTCGGCGACTTTCACGATGCCCTTCACGCGCAAAAGCTGGGCGCCGTAATTGGCGCGCAGCAGCTCGAAGAACATTTGCAGCGTGCCAGCCGGGATGGCGGCGTCGCTGGTCAGCACAAAGCTGGTGATGCGGTCATCGTGCCGATTGCGGTCGAGATGGTCGTGGTTGTGCCCATGCTCAGGGCCGTGATGGTGATGCGCATGCGCGTCGGCGTAGGCCTCCTCGGCCAGCCATTTCTTCACGTCCGGGATTTTGCGCTCGGGATCGTACAGCCCGCAATTCAACAGCCGTTCGGCCGTCGCCTCGCCCTCGGCGGCGTCGAGCACGGGCGCGGCCGGATTGAGCGCATGCAGACGCGCCAAGATGCGCTCGCGCTGCTCCGGCGTCGCTAGATCGGTCTTGCTCAGCACGATGCGGTCCGCGACGGCGGCCTGCTTCACCGCTTCGGCATGCTCGTCTAGTTCTTTGTCGCCGTTCACGGCGTCCACCACGGTCACCACACCGTCGAGCCGGTAGCGTAGCAACAAGTAGGGATGCGACATCGCGGTGTGCAGCACTGGCGCCGGATCGGCGAGGCCGGTCGTCTCCAACAGCACGCGGCGGAAGGTGCAGCGCCGGTTGTCGAGATCGTGTAGCAGGGTCTCCAGCGCGTCGACAAGATCGCCGCGCATGGTGCAGCACAGGCAGCCCGACTGCAGCAGCACCATGTTATCGGAGATGTATTCGACCAGGAGGTGATCGAGCGAGACCTCGCCGAATTCATTGATGATGACGGCCGTCTCGGCGAGCGCCGGATCTTTCAGCAGTTTATTGAGCAGCGTGGTCTTGCCGGCGCCGAGAAAGCCGGTGAGCACCGTTAAGGGAATTGGCGGCGGCTGGCGCCGGCCGGCGCTGTCGGCCTCGCTCATTTTTGCGCCGAGGAAACTTTTGCCTTTTTCCTTTTCGGCTTGGCGGCCGTCGTCGTGTCGGCCGCGCCGGCGGCCGCTGCCGCCGCTTTCTTCTTCTTGTGCGGCTTGGCGCTCTCGGTTTGCGCGACGGCATCCGGATGGTCGGGCGATCCGGTGAACACGACGATCGGTGGCGTGGTGTCGACCGGCGGACCCAGCACGAACTTGCCGGTCGCCGGCTTCAGGCTCGACAGCATGAAGGCCTGCGGCTGACCGTTATTGTCGCCATTCGCAGCCGTGGTGCCCGCCTCTTCGCCCTCCTCGTCATTATCTTCGGACGGCGGCTTGCGGCGGTGGCCGCCGCACATTTCCTCGCGCAAGTTCGGCGGCTGCGCGTCGATCGGCGCCAGTGCATCGACCGTGCCGAGCGAGGGCGTCAGCCAGGACAGGCCGCCGCTGTTGAAGCCCGTCTCCAGCAGTTGCGCCGCCTGTTGCGCGCGCACCGCGCCGGAATAGGCGCCGAGGATGATGGCAATCAGCCGCCGGCCATTGCGGGTGGCGGACGCCACCACGTTATAGCCGGAGGCGCAGATGAAGCCGGTCTTCATGCCGTCGGCGCCGGGATAGCGATCGAGCAGCGAATTGTAATTGTGCATCACCCGGTTGCCGTATTGGATCGAATGAATGTGCCAATAGGCGTCGTCTTCCGGGAATTCTTGGATCAGCGCGCGCGCCAGAATGCCGAGATCGCGCGCCGAGGTGACGTGGTTCTCCGCCGGCAATCCGTTCGGGTTGACGAAGTTGCTCTGCGACATGCCGAGCCGGCGCGCATTGGCGTTCATCATATCGGCAAAGCCGGCGATCGAGCCGCCGACGCCTTCGGCGATGGTCACCGCCATGTCGTTGGCCGATTTCACCATCAGCATCTTCAGCGCGTTATCGACGGTGACTTGCGTGCCGACCTTGAAGCCCATTTTGGTCGGCTGCTGCGCGGCCGCGTTGCGCGAAACGGTGAGCAGGCTATTGAAGCTGAGGCGGCCTTCCTTGATGGCGCGCAGCGTGGTGTAGGCGGTCATCAGTTTGGTGACGGAGGCCGGATACCACGGATAGGTGGCGTTCTCGGCGTGCAGCACCTTGCCGGTGTCCGCCTCGATCAACAGCTTGGCCTCGGCATACGCGCGCGCCGGCGCGGTGAACGCCAACGCCAACGCGGCCAGACACATGAGGGCGGTTCGAAGGCGCAAGCGACGGCTCACGAGTTGCGGTCAGTCGGTGGTGCAAGCCGCCGGAACCAAGTAGGGTCCCGAAGGCTGCGGACTTAGGCTATCGAAGCGCAGAACAGGAGGCAAAGCCAGCCTCGCGCCCGCATTGAATCATGGTAATTCGCGTTTATCTGCGCGTAATGCGACCAAAGTTCGGCAAGAGGAGAGCGCCATGAGCGCGGCAATCGTCGGCTGGGCCCACACCCCCTTCGGTAAGCTTAATGGCGAAAGCGTGGAGAGCTTGATCGTCCGCGTGGCGGGCGAGGCGCTGACTGATGCCGGTATTGGCGCCAAAGACGTCGACGAGATCGTGCTCGGCCACTTCAATGCCGGCTTCTCGGCGCAGGACTTCACCGCGTCGCTGGTCCTGCAGGCCTCGCCCGATCTGCGTTTCAAGCGCGCGACGCGCGTGGAGAATGCCTGCGCCACCGGCTCGGCCGCCGTGCATCAGGGGCTGAAGTCGATCGCGGCGCGCTCGGCGCGTATCGTTTTGGTCGTCGGCGTCGAGCAGATGACGACGACGCCCGGTCCGGAGATTGGGCGCAACTTGCTCAAGGCCTCATACGTGCGCGAGGAAGCCGATATCGACGGCGGCTTCGCCGGCATCTTCGGCGTCATCGCAGGCATGTATTTCCAGAAATATGGCGACCAGTCCGATGCGCTCGCCATGATCGCCGCCAAGAACCACAAGAACGGCGTCGCCAATCCTTACGCGCAGATGCGCAAGGATTTCGGCTTCGCGTTCTGCCGCACCGAGAGCGAGAAAAACCCCTTCGTCGCCGGCCCGCTCAAACGCACCGACTGCTCGCTGGTGTCCGACGGCGCCGCCGCGGTCGTCCTCGCCGATGTTGAGACCGCACTGCAGTTCGACAAGGCCGTCGCCTTCCGCTCCGCCCAGCACGTGCAGGACTTCCTGCCGATGTCGAAACGCGACATTCTCAAGTTCGAAGGCTGCGCGGTTGCCTGGCAGCGCGCGCTCGAAGGCGCCGGCATTACGCTCGGCGATCTGTCCTTCGTCGAAACGCACGACTGCTTCACCATCGCGGAGCTGATCGAATATGAGGCCATGGGTCTGACGCCGGAGGGCCAGGGCGCCCGCGCCATTGCCGAAGGCTGGACGCAAAAAGATGGCAAGTTGCCGGTGAACCCATCCGGCGGCCTGAAGGCGAAGGGGCACCCGATCGGCGCCACCGGCGTGTCCATGCACGCGCTCACCGCCATGCAACTCACCGGCAAAGCCGGCGACATGCAGCTCAACAATCCCGCGCTCGGCGGCATCTTCAACATGGGCGGAACGGCGGTCGCCAACTACGTCAGCGTCCTCGAACGCATCAAATAATTTCCTCGGCGCATCAGATTCTGCCTAGTCTCATTTCGCGGGGAAAATGTTACATTCGTAACCCTGAATATTGTCGTTCGCGTACAAACGAATAGGGCGCGGCGGGCGGTGTTTGAAACCCAATGCGGGTAGGGAAGGCGGCGTTGAATGACCAACATTCCCACTGAATTGTTACGGGCGCTCATTGCCGTCGTCGATCAACGCAGCTTCACCAAGGCTGCGTCGGCGCTCGGCATCACGCAGCCGGCAGTCAGCGCGCAGATCAAACGCTTGCAATTCATGCTCGGCTCCGACGTGCTCGATCGCAGCACGCAAGGCATCAGGCTCACGCCGCAGGGCGAATTGGTGGTCAGCTACGCCCGCCGCCTGCTATCGATCAACGACCAGATCCTGCGGATCGGCGGCGAGGGGCCGCGGCCGGAGCTGGTGATCCGGGTCGGCACGCCGAGCGATTTCATCGCCTCGATGCTTCCCTCGACGCTGGCGCTGTTTCGCGAACGCTGGCCGGACGTACGCTTCATCGTGCGCACCGGATTTTACGATGTGCTGGCGCGCGACTTGCGCGGCGGCGATCTCGATCTTCTTGTCGGCCTGTCGCTCGAGCGTCCGCACGATGCCCGCTACCACTGGCCGCTGGAGACGGTCTGGGTGCGCGGCCTTACCACCGAATTCGATCCGCAGCGGCCGGTGCCGCTGGTCACCTATGGCGGGGACTGCGTTTATCATCAGCTCGCCGTGCAGACCTTGAAAAAAGCCGAGCTCGATTGGGAAGATGTCTTCACCGGATCGAGCATGATGAGTCTGGCGAGCGCGGTCGTCGCCGGGCTCGGCGTCATGCCGATCATCCGGCGCCGCGCCCACGAATTCGGCATGGTCACCTGGGACGACTCGCCGCTGCCGAAACTGGCCAGCCTCTATAGCGGCATTTATATCCGCGAGGCCGGCTCGAACGCCGCCTACGAACAGTTGGCCGACGAAATCGCCGAGGCGCTCAATCCGCAAAGCATGAGCACGCCCAGGCCGCTGCCCGTCGTCGGCGTCAGGTCGCGGATGCCGGTCGGCTAGTTGACCTTGCGCTCGGCCTGCGGCGGCAAAAACGAAGCATCGAAGATATCGTCCAGCTTCGGCTTTTCCTTGAACTTGGTGGTGAGCGCCAGCTGGTCGGCGGCGCGGGCGAAGCGGTCGCCGTCAATGCCGCCATAGCCGTTCGCCTTCACTTCCGGCGTGACGATATTCTGGCGGATGACCATCTGCAGCCGCTCGAGCTCGATGCTTTTTTTGGCCGCATCGATGCGTTCGAGCACGTATTCGAGCGCGCTCGCCGGCGAGGCCACGGTCGCCTTTAGTCCGCGCAGATAGGCATGGAGAAAGCCCTTCACGGCCTCGGGATGGGCGGCGGCGAATTGCGAATTCACGAGGATCGCATTGCCGTAAAGATCGACGCCATAGTCGGCCATCAACAGCACCGTGAGATCGTTGACTGGCACACCCTTGTCCTTCAGGTCGAGGAAGGATGAAAACGACAGCCCGGTGATGGCATCGACCTGGCCCGCCGCCAGCATTGGTTCACGCACCTGCAAGCCGATATTCTCGATCGTTACCTTGGCCGCATCGATGTCGTTGGCCTTCACGAAGATCGGCCATTCCGCGAAAGCGTTATCGTCCGCCGGCGCGCCGAGCTTGTGCCCTTCGAGATCCTTCGGCCCGCTGATGCCGCGGCTCTTGCGGGCGATCACCGCGAAGGCCGGCCGGTTGTAGACCATGAACACGGCTTTCACCGAGTCCTTGGGATTGGCGTCGCGGTACTTGATCAGCGCATTGATGTCGGCGAAGCCCATGTCGTAGTCGCCCGAAGCCACCCGGTTGATCGCGTCGGGCGCACCGGAAGCCGGGTCGATGGTGACGTTGAGGCCTTCGGCTTTGTAATAGCCCTTGTCGAGCGGCAGCAGGAACGGCGCCGACGGCCCTTCGAACCTGCGATCGAGCGTGAAGCGAAGGTTGGTCTCCGCGGCGCCGGCAGCGCTCGTCAGCGCGGCGGCGGACACGAGCGCCGCCGCGGCGAGCCCAATCACGCGCCGCGCGCTCATCCCACTGTTCCTTGCCGCGGCGGTAGTCCCCGCATCCGGTGTCTCGCTCGGCTGATTGTTCGAGCTCAGCAAAAACCATGCCCTTGCAAAGAGCAAGACAAGAGCGCGCAAATGACGGTCATTGTTTGGCGGCATGGCTAACCTTGCCGCCGCTTTGGCAGGTGTCGCCGTCTCAAGCCGCGAGAATCAGGCGGGTTGGGATATGCTCGGCCGACGAGCTTGGAGGCTTGAGCCATGCGGGCAGCAAGGCCGGCCAGCGCAGCATCCGAGGTTCCGCCCTTCACGGCGCCCTTCGCGCCCGCAGATGAGGCCATAGCCGCTCGCCTGCTTGCCGCCGCGCCTCGCTCGGACGCGGCCGAAGCGCGGATCGATGTCCGCGCAACGCGCCTGGTCGAGGCGATCCGCACCCGCAGCGGCGGCGTCGGCGGGGTGGAAGATTTCCTGCACGCCTATGCCCTCTCCACCAAGGAGGGGCTGGCGCTCATGGTGCTCGCCGAGGCATTGCTGCGGGTCCCCGACGCCGACACCGCCGACCGGCTGATCGAGGACAAGCTCAGAAGCGGCGATTGGGGACATCACGACGCCCGTTCGACCGCTCTTCTGGTCTCGGCTTCGGCCTGGACGCTGGGCCTTACGGCCCGCGTGATCCATTCTGGCGAGACGCCGGAAGGCATCGTCGAGACGCTGGTGAACCGGCTCGGCCTGCCGGCGGTGCGTGCCGCCAGCCGCCAGGCCATGCGGCTGCTCGGCTCGCATTTCGTGCTCGGCCAGACCATCGACGAGGCGCTGTCGCGCGCGCGCGCCGGCGCGGAATATCTCTATTCCTTCGACATGCTGGGGGAGGGCGCCCGCACCGGCGCCGATGCCGAGCGCTATTTCGAATCTTATGTCGGCGCGATCGATGCGATCGGGCGCGGGGCCGGCAATGCGTCGCTACCCAGGCGGCCGGGCATTTCGGTTAAGCTGTCGGCGCTGCATCCGCGCTACGAGCCGCTGTCAGACGAGCGTGTGCGCGGCGAATTGACGCCGCGCGTGCTGGAGCTGGCGCGGCTGGCGAAAGGCTACGAGCTCAATTTCACCGTCGATGCCGAAGAGGCGGACCGGCTCGAACTGTCGCTCGAGGTGATCGGCGCGGTGGTGGGCGATTCCTCGCTTGCCGGCTGGGACGGCTTTGGTCTCGCGGTGCAGGCCTACCAGAAGCGCGCGGCGGCGGTGATCGATTGGGCCGCCGATGCCGCGGACGCGCTCAATCGGCGGCTGATGGTGCGGCTGGTCAAGGGCGCCTATTGGGACACGGAGATCAAACGCGCGCAGGAGCGCGGGCTTGCCGATTATCCGGTGTTCACGCGCAAGGCGATGACTGATCTTTGTTACCTCGAGTGCGTCCGCAAACTCTTGGCGGCGCGCCCGCGGCTCTATCCGCAATTCGCCACGCACAATGCATTGACGGTGGCGAGCGTCATCGAGGATGCTGGCGGCGCGGGCGATTACGAATTCCAGCGGCTGCATGGCATGGGCGAAGCGCTCTACCACGCGCTGATTACGGAAATGCCGGCGCTGACGTGCCGCGTCTATGCGCCGGTCGGCGGCTACGCCGACCTGCTCGCTTATCTGGTGCGCCGGCTCTTGGAGAACGGCGCCAATTCGTCCTTCGTGTCGGTCGCCGCCGACCCTAATGTGCCGATTGCCGATATTCTCAAGCGGCCGCAAAGCCGGATCGGCAAGCCGGCCAAGGCGCGTCATCGGCATATCCCGCTGCCGCGCGATCTGTTCGCGCCGGCGCGCAAGAATTCAGCGGGGACCGAGTTCGGCGACCGCGCCGCGCTCGAAGCGCTGCTGAAGGACATCAGCGCGGCGCGACAGACTGTTGAGGCGTCGCCGCTGTTCGATGGCGTCGCCGTCAAAGGCCGCAAGCGGGACTTGCTGTCGCCGATCGACGGCGACTTCGTCGGCACGATCGAGGAGGGCGACAAAGCGATTGTGGACGCTGCGATGAGCGCGGCGCAGGCGGGCTTTGTCGCATGGAATGCAACGCCGGTCGCAGACCGTGCCGCCGCGCTCGACCGCGCCGCCGACCTGATCGAAATAAACCGCGGCCGTCTGATCGCGCTGTTGCAAAGCGAGGGCGGCAAGACGCTCGACGACTGCGTGTCGGAAGTGCGCGAGGCGTCCGACTTCTGCCGTTACTACGCCGCGCAGGCTCGTGCGGTACTGACGCCCAGGCCGCTGCCAGGCCCGACTGGCGAAAGCAACACATTGAGCTATCGCGGCCGCGGCGTCGTCGTCTGCATCAGCCCGTGGAATTTTCCGCTCGCCATCTTCACCGGCCAAATCGCGGGCGCGCTTGCAGCTGGCAACAGCGTCGTCGCCAAGCCGGCCGAGCAGACGCCGCTGGTCGCCTACGAGGCCGTGCGCCTGCTGCACCAGGCCGGCATCCCGCACACTGCCCTTCATTACGTGCCCGGTGACGGCGCCATTGGCGGCCTGCTCACCGCCGATAGGCGCGTGGCAGGCGTTGCCTTCACCGGCTCGACCGAAGTCGCACGCATCATCAACCGGACGCTCGCCGCGAAAGACGGTCCGATCCCGCCGCTGATCGCCGAGACCGGTGGCATCAACGCCATGATCGTCGATGCCACCGCGTTGCCGGAGCAGGTAACCGACGATGTCATCACATCGGCCTTCCGCTCCGCCGGCCAGCGCTGTTCGGCCCTGCGCCTGCTCTGTCTGCAGGACGACGTGGCCGAGCGCATCCTCGCCATGGTGGAAGGCGCCGCGCGCGAACTGAGGCTCGGGGATCCGCGCGACCCGTCGACCCACATCGGCCCGGTAATCGACGCCGAGGCCAAAGATAAACTCGAGCGTTGGATCGCCGGTATGGACGCGCGCGGGGCACTGCGCTTCCGCTGGGACGGGCCGCTACCGGCCAAAGGCACTTATGTCGCGCCCGCCATCGTCGAACTCGATCGTGCACGCGAGCTGAAAGAAGAAGTGTTTGGCCCGGTGTTGCACGTGGTGCGCTGGCGCGCCTCCGAGCTCGATGCCCTGCTCGACGACATCGCCGGCAATGGCACCGCGCTCACGCTCGGCATTCATTCGCGCATCGAGACAACGGTCGCGCGTATCGCCGCCCGCCTGCCGCACGGCAATGTCTATGTGAACCGCAACATGATCGGCGCCGTGGTCGGCTCGCAGCCGTTCGGCGGCAGCGGCCTGTCGGGCACTGGCCCCAAGGCCGGCGGCCCGAACTACCTGCACCGCCTGTCACTGGAGCAGGTCGTCACCGTGAATACGGCCGCCGCCGGCGGCAACGCCGCGCTGCTGTCTGAGGACGAACAATAGGCCGGGAGGCGCGTTCGGTCTTATTGCGGGCACGATTGCCAGCGTTGTTAGCGCTACGGCTATGGCCCGCCGCCATATTTTGTCTGTTAAGGTGTTGTTCGTTGACCTCTCCTGATAGCCGCCGGCCTTGGCCGCGCTGGAAAACGGCCTCGTTAACGGGCGTTAACCTGATTGACGCCTGGATCGGGTATCCTGCCGCGCATGACTGATTCGGTCGCCCGCCTCTATGAGGCTGTGATCGCGGCTCGGGGATCCGATCCCGCGAAATCGCGTACCGCAAGGCTCCTCCGTGCCGGCCGCGCCAAAATGGCCAAGAAGCTGGCCGAGGAAGCCGTCGAAGTCGTGATCGATGCCATGCACGGCCAGCCCGAGGCCGTTGTGCGGGAGAGCGCCGACTTGCTTTACAATCTGGTCGTGCTCTGGGTACACGCCGGGGTGTGCCCCGACGACGTCTGGGCCGAAATGCACCGGCGCGAGACCATGTTCGGAATTGCCGAAAAAGTGCCAAAAAAAGCGCTAGTGCAGAGCCTGCCGCGGCGTAAAGTCGTGGCGCTCGAAGCGCGCCACGCCCGCAAGCGGCGCTGATCCACCCCTCTCCCTGCGAGTTGCGTCCATGACCGTTGAGGCTGCCCAGCCACGTTCCTTGCTGCGCCGTCTTTATGACTGGTGCCTGGCGGCCGCCCATAAGCCGCATGCGATGTGGAGCATGAGCGCGGTCGCCTTCGCGGAAAGCTCTTTCTTTCCGGTGCCGCCCGATTTCATGCTGATCCCGATGGCGCTCGCCCGGCCGGAGCGCGCCTATGCGATGGCGCTCTGGTGCACGGTCGCCTCGGTCACCGGCGGCTTGTTCGGGTATGGCATCGGCGCACTGCTTTATGACTCCGTCGGCGCCTGGCTGATCCACCTCTACGGCTATGGCGACAAGGTCGAGGCGTTCCGAGCGGCTTACGCGCAGTGGGGCGCCTGGATCATCCTGCTCAAGGGCCTCACCCCGATCCCCTACAAGATCGTCACCATTACCTCCGGCTTTGCCGGCTACAATCTCGGACTTTTCGTCGTCTTTTCGATCATCAGCCGCGGCACGCGGTTTTTCGTGCTGGCGTTTCTGCTGCACCGCTATGGCGAGCGCGCCCGTCACATTATTGAAAAACAACTGGGACTTTGGGCTTTTGCCCTCGCCGCGCTGGTCGTCATCGGCATCGTGGCTGCGCTATACTTGATGTGAGACGAATCGGCATTCCTCATTTCCGCCACTTCGCGGCCATAGGGGAATGCGCCGGCGCAAATGCCGTTAGGCAACACGGCTGACCCGGGTGTCAGTTTGACCGGCTATGGATAGCAAAGCTTTGACACGTTCCCCGAAAAGGTTCGCGGCGCGGTCCGCGCTTGGCGGGTTGCTCGCGGTTGCGATCATGCTGAGTGCGGGGCTCGCCGCTGCGCAGGACGCGGCGAAAACGGCGCCGCCAGCGCCGCAAGGATTTTTTGGCACGATCGGCCGCTGGTGGAACCAGGCGGCGGACAATTGGAATGCTGGCGTTACCGGCATGCGCAAGAAGTTCGAGAATATCGGCCAAGAGGCCGGCGTCGCCGCGCGCACCTCGGTCGACAACGCCAAGAGTGCGGCCGATGCGATGGCGCGCACGACGGTCGATAATGCAAAGAGTGCGGCCGATGCGGTTGTGCGGTTGCCCACGGCGCGTATCGTGCGCGGGCATGAAAAGTGCAAGATCGCGCCCAATGGCGCGCCCGATTGCGTCGCGGCCACCCTCGCGCTGTGCAAGTCAAAAGGCTTTGACGGCGGCGGCTCCAGTCTCGACATGACCACCGCAGAGGTCTGCCCGGCGCAGGTTTACTTGTCCGGCCGCAGCGCGGGCGAAGGCTGTCATACCGAAACGTTTGTCTCGCGCGTCCTCTGCCAATAAAGCTTCATCGGGGCTTTGACGTTGGCGCGCGCTTGTGTTTGCCTCGCGCCTGATGAACCTCCACGCCAAACTTCTCGAACGCGCAGCTGCAGATAAGCCGGTCACCGTCGGGCTGATCGGCGCCGGCAAGTTCGGCACCATGTTCCTGTCGCAGGCGCGCCTGACGCAAGGCATGCATGTGGCCGGCGTCGCCGATCTCGACGTCGCGCGCGCCCGCAGTCAATTCAAGACCGCGGGTTGGCCGGCGGTGTCTTACGCCGCGCCGTCGCTCGCCGACGCGCACAAATCGCGCGCGACGTTTGTCACCGACAGCGCCGAGGCTTTACTCGCCGATCCGCGCATCGAAGTGATCGTGGAGGCGACCGGTGTTCCCGGCGCTGGCATCCATCATTGCTTGCAGGCAATCGCCAACGGCAAGCACATCGTCATGGTCAATGTGGAAGCCGACGCGGTGGCGGGCCCGCTGCTGGCGCGGCGCGCCAAGGCGGCCGGCGTCGTCTATTCGCTCGCCTGGGGCGATCAGCCGGCGCTGATTTGCGAGCACGTCGACTGGGCGCGCGCCGCCGGCTTCAAGGTGATCTGCGCCGGCAAGGGCACGCGCTACGAGCCGCATTATCACAAGTCCAATCCCGACAACGTCTGGGACATTCTCGACAAATATCTCAACATCTCCGACCGCAAGTCGATCAATCCGAAGATGTTCAACTCGTTTGTCGACGGCACCAAGTCCGGCATCGAGATGACCGCGGTGTGCAACGCCAGCGGCCTGGTGCCGCAAAGCGACGGGCTGCATTTCCCGCCGGCGACGCGCTTCGAACTGGCCGAGATCTGCAAACCGCAGAGCGACGGCGGCACACTGGAAAAGGCCGGTGTCACTGAGGTGACGTCCTCGGTCTATCGCGATGGCCGCGACGTGCCGCATCATCTCGCGCTCGGCACTTACGTGGTGTTCGAGGGCGAGACCGAGTACGCGCGCCGCTGCTTCAAGGAATACGCCATGCTGCCGGATACGAGCGGCAAATATGCCGCGTTGTATCGGCCGATCCACATGATCGGGCTCGAGCTCGGCATTTCGGTTGCCTCGGCCGCGCTGCGCCATGAGCCGACCGGCGCGCCCACCGGCTTCCGCTCCGACGTGGTGGCGACCGCCAAGAAACCATTGAAGGCCGGCGAAATGCTGGACGGCGAGGGCGGCTTCTGCGTTTGGGGCAAGCAAACCCCGGCCGAGGTGTCGCTGCGCGGCGAATTGCTGCCGCTCGGCTTGGCGCACAACGTCAAGCTCAAGCGCGATATCCCCGAGGGCGGCGCGCTTAAATGGTCGGACGTCGCCTACGATGCGAACGATGCCGCCGTGAAGGTGCGGCGCGAGATGGAGGCGGCCTTCGGCCGGCGCAATGTCGGCGCCGAAGCCGTAAGTTAGGGACCTCCGTAAAATTCCTTAGACGCCGGTTTGATCGGCATCAAATTCCTGCTTGCGAAAAGGCCGATCTTCCCTGCATTCGCTTGGAGGATTCGCCATGAACGCGTCACTCATCACCGCCGATCGCATTACGCATCTCAAGGTCGTTGTCATGGGTCTGTCCGCCGCGCTTGTGGTTGCGCTGGTGGCCATCACGACGTGCTGATCCGAGACCGGCGATAGTCCGCTATTCGAGTTCGATCGTGCCGTCGACCTTGTGATTGAGGCCGACGTCGCCGATGGTCAGCACCATCTGCGCCTGCACGCTCTTTTTGCCCTTCAGCTTGCCACCGGCCACCGCCGCCCGGATCGACTTCTCGATTTCTTGCTGCGAGGTTACGCCCACCACTTTCAGGAATTTGCGCAAAGACATATTGAGCGCTTCTTCGTTCATCGCAGCCTCCATAATGTGATTTAGCGCGGATCATACACGTAGCCGGCCCTGAAGCGCCATAACGGGCCGCGAAAAGCTCTCCGGCTACCGTTGACCCTTGGTTTTGCCCCATTATAGTCCGGCCGATTAATGCCCCTGTGGCGGAATTGGTAGACGCGCCTGACTCAAAATCAGGTGGTGGAAACATCGTGCTGGTTCGAGTCCGGCCAGGGGCACCAAAATTCCACCAATCAGAATAGAATTACGAACCCCGTGTGTGCGTGTGTACTATGCCTTCTGGCCGTATGGCTTGGTCCGCTGATCATCTCGAAGAACGCCACGCTCAAGTATTCCTGACATAAAGCGAACGTCTGCGACTTCCGCGCTTAGCGGAAATTCAAATGCACCGGCGTTTGTCTGCTTTCGGGGGTAAAGATGGGGTAATCGGCCGGCAGCTTGTGGATAGCTGAAGAGTTTGGTGCTGCGCTTCAGGCTGATGGTGAAACGAGGTCACCGAGGTTACGGGCCTCAAGCATCAGAAGGAGAAGCGCAGCATGGACCATTTTGCTGGATTGGACGTGTCGGTCAAGGAGACCAGCGTCTGCATTGTGGCTGACACAGGCAAGATCGTACGGGAAGTGAAGGTAGCGAGCGAACCTGAAGCTCTGCTGCAGGTTCTGGGGAACACCGCCTACCGCTTCAAGCGGATCGGACTGGAAGCTGGGCCGCTGTCGCAATGGCTGTTCAGTGCTCTGGCTGAAGCGGGCTTGCCGGCGATCTGTGTTGAGACGCGGCACATGCGGGCGGTGTTGAAGGCGCAGATCAACAAGACCGACCGCAACGACGCGCGCGGCATCGCGCAGATGATGCGGGCTGGGCTTTATCGTCCGGTACATGTGAAGACGTTGCGCAGCCAGAAACTGCGCATGCTGCTGACCCATCGCAAGCTGCTGCAGTCGAAGGCCATTGCCGTCGAGAACGACCTGCGCGGCACCTTGCGCAACTTTGGTCTCAAGGTGGGTGTGGTCAGGACGGTGAAGTTCGAAGCCCGCATCAGGGAGCTGGTCGAGAACCTGCCCGATCTGGCCGTGCTGGTCGAACCGCTGCTCATCGTCCGGCGGGTGCTTCGCGAGCAGCTCGGCATCCTGCACCGCCGCTTGCTGGCCATCGTGCGGGACGATGACGTGTGCCGGCGCCTGATGACGGTTCCTGGCGTCGGCCCGGTGGTGGCGCTGACCTATCGCGCCACCGTCGATGTGCCGGCCCGCTTCCGAAACTCCAAGTCAGTCGGGGCCGTGTTTGGTCTGACGTGTGCCAAGTATCAATCGGGCGAGATCGACCGAACCGGCGGCATATCGCGCTGTGGAGACGAGATGATGCGGGTCATGCTCTACGAAGCGGCCCAGATCCTACTGGTGCGCTCGACTAAATGGTCCTGGCTGAAGGCCTGGGCGATGCAGATCGCCAGGCGTCGTGGGATGAAGAAAGCGATCGTGGCGCTGGCACGCCGGTTGGCCGTAATCCTGCACCGCATATGGGTTGACGGCACCGAGTTCCGCTGGACCAGGGAGGTTGTAGCAGCATGAGGGCCGCACAGGATCTAACCTGACAGGAGAACACGCGAGCTCCACCGAGCGGTGGAATGATGTCCCTCGCGGGACGATGGATGAGGTGAGTTCGTATGTCCGCTTGGACCCACCGTCACTCTGACGGCAAGGCCGCCCCAAAGATTGTTCCACCTCGTTCTCGAATCCCATGATGGAAGATGCTATGGGGCGGCGCCGAGGATATTGCATCCATCGTCGCTGATGTGAACCGATGGAGCGCCCCATGCAGAAGTTGAACGACCTGAGCCGATCTCTCACCGCCCTCGAACCGGATGGCACACTGATCGCGGTCATCGAGATGAGCCTATCAAGCTGGCTCGTTGCCGGCATTGTGCCTGGCGTCGAGCGCCAGCCGTTGAAGAAGCTTGCAGTAGACGAAAGCGCATTGCTGAAGCTGCTATATCGGTGGCGGGAGGAAGCGAAGAAAGCAGGACGCAGGATCGAGCGTATTGCAGTCGCCTTCGAGGCTGGCCGTGACGGCTTCTGGTTGGCACGCTGGCTCAAAGAGCGCAGCATCGAGGTCCACGTCATTCACGCCGCGAGTGTGGCGGTGTCGCGCGAGCATCGACGGGCGAAGACCGATCGTCTCGACACCGAGCTGCTCAAACGCTCTTTTCTCGGCTGGCTGCGCGGCGAGCGTGATCACTGCAAGATGGTCGCGATCCCCACAATAAAGGACGAGGATGCCAAGCGGCCCAATCGCGAGCGCGAGAGCCTGGTCGGAGAGCAAAGCCGGATCGTCAACCGAATGAAGGCGGCATTCGTTCGGCTCGGCATCCGCGGTTTCAATCCCAAGCTGAAAAAGGCCGCCGGGCGCCTTGATGGCTTGCGCACGCCTGAGGGCGAGCCGATCCCGCCCAACACGCTGGCTGAGCTGCGTCGCGACATGGAGCGACGACGGCTCGTCAGTGATCAGATCCGGCAGATCGAGGAGGCACGCCTGGAACATCTCGATCACGCACCCTGTGATGGACCACACGCCATGGTGCGTCTGCTCGCGCGCGTGACCGGGGTCGGCATCGAGACGGCCGACATGCTGGTGCACGAGGTGCTGTCACGAAACATGCGTGACCGACGGGCCGTAGCGCGTTATGCCGGCCTCACTGGCTCGCCCGACGAGAGCGGCAGAAAACGCCGGGAGAAAGGGCTGGCCCGTTCCGGCAATGGTCGAGTTCGGCGAGGCATGATCCAACTGGCGTGGCGGTTCCTTTTGCACCAGAAGAACAGCGCCTTGGCGCAATGGTTTCGAGCCCGCACCGAGAACGCTCGTGGTACTCGAAAGCCCATGATCGTGGCCTTGGCGCGCAAGCTTTTGATCGCCCTATGGCGGCTCGTGCGGCAGGGTATTGTACCGGACGGCGTCGTTTTGCGTCCGGCCCAATGAACGGAGGGTGCTGAAAGAACTCAGACAGTTTCGGCCTCGTCCGTACGCTTGTGACGGAACGCCGATGACGGTTCGAGGTGGCGGAATCCCGACAGGCCCCTTGGCTTTCGTGCCGAATGGAAGAATGGGTCCGCCGCTTCGGAGCTTCGCTGCCGATGCGCATGACTGCATCATGGTTTGGGTCCTTGGACCTACCGAATACAAGGTTGTGGCGCGATTGGACCGCGCCCGAAAGCGAGCTCCCCTCTGATCGTCATCCCGACCGCACCAAGCGGTGTCATCGTGCTCGAAGCCGTCAAGGTGTGGTCTGGCAAGGCTGCAGCATGCCGCAAGGTTGGTACGACGGCCAACCTTGACAGCTCCTGCGCGCACTGGCGTGAGCGAAGCCACGGTCGGGATGAAGAAACAGACTTTCAGATCGAACAAAGAAACTGACGAAGAAAAAATGCACTGCCCTGCTTAAACTTCTTGACTAAAAAAGCCCCATACAAGGGCCTTGGTGCCGATTCCGAAGAGAAGCGCGAGCCCGTGAGCGACATCGACACTGCAGCGGCGGATAGCCTGAAAGCGCTTGACCCCAACCGGCCGATTAGAGAAGCGGACATTATTGTCGCGAGAAAAACTACCGTTCCAACTTCGGTTTCCACTCACGCGCCAACTTCTGCGCCGCAGCAATCTGGGCAGCGGTCATTTTCCCTGCGGCCACTTGTCGATTTTTTACTGCATTGGGCATGCCCTGCGCAGCTGACAAGTCGAACCACATGTACGCTTGGACATAATCCTGCGGCACGCCCTGGCCTTTGGCGAAAAGGAGTCCGAGATTGTGCTGTGCTGGCGCGTATCCCTGGTCAGCGGCGAGGCGGTACCACTTGATTGCCTCCACGTAGCTTTGGGGCACGTCCGGGCCTAGGCCATTCTCGTATATGGCACCGAGATTGAACTGCCCGCCGACGTTGCCTTGGTTAGCGGCGAGTTGGTACCACTTTATGGCCTCAGCGTAATCCTTCGGCACGCCGTGGCCGTTTATGTACATGCTTCCGAGATTATTCTGCGAGTTGGCGTGGCCTTGGTCAGCGGCGAGGCGGTACCACTTCATCGCCTCAGCGTAGTCCTGCGGCGCGCCTTGGCCCTTTTCGTATAAGACGCCAAGATTGTACTGCGCGTCGGCGTTCCTTTGGTCAGCGGCGAGGCGGTACCACTTGATGGCCTCAGCGTAGCTCTGCGGCACGCCCTGGCCCTTCTCGTATAAGACGCCAAGATTGTACTGCGCGTCGGCGTTCCTTTGGTTAGCGGCGAGGCGGTACCATTTCGTCGCCTCAGCGTAGTCCTGCGTCACGCCCTGGCCCTTTAGGTACATGCTTCCGAGATTGAACTGCGCGACGGCGTTGCCTTGGTTAGCGGCGAGGCGGTACCATTTCGTCGCCTCAGCGTAGTCCTGCGGCACTCCCTTGCCGTTGCTATACATGCGCCCGAGACTGTACTGGGCTACGGCGAAGGCTTGTTCGGCAGCCTTGCGAACCCACTTGACCGCCTCAGCATAGTCCTGCGGTACGCCCTTGCCGTCGTTATACATGCGCCCGAGATTGACCTGGGCAGGGGCGAAGCCCTTCTCGGCAGCCTTGCGAAACCACTTCACCGCTTCGGCATAGTCCTGCGTCACGGCCTTGCCGTCGTCGTACATAAGCCCGAGATTGTTCTCGGCCAATGCGTAGCCTTGTTCGGCAGACTTGCGATACCAGTTCAGCGCTTCAGCATCGCTCTGCGCCACGCCTCGGCCTTCATAGTACAGAACTCCGAGATTGTATTGGGCAACGGGCTCACCTTGCTCGGCGGCTTTGCGAAACCACTTAACCGCTTCAGCGTCGTCCTGTGGGACGCCCTGGCCTGCAACGTACATGACCCCGAGATTGTATTGGGCATCGGCGTCACCTTGGTCGGCAGCCTTCCGAAACCACTTCATCGCCTCAGCATAGTTTTGCGCTACGCCCTGACTTTCACCGTACATAACCCCGAGATTGAATTGGGCGCGAGCGTTACCTTGGTCGGCCAGCGGGCGCAAAAGCCGTAAGGCGACCGCGTAGTCGCCTCTATCATTCGCAGCAATAGCATCCTCTAAGGGGCCTGCGGCCAATGTCGCAGTAAAACTCAACATCAGAATGATGGTAGCAAAAGCGTGCTTAAGCGTAGACTTCATGGTCTGTGACCTTCGCTCTCATGCAGCGAGCAAGAATACTACTTCCGCCCTTTGGATGTGTCTCGTTGCTGTTGAACTTGCGCGGAGGCGCCGAGGTGATGGGCCTCAGGCCTCGGCGCGTTAGGACTGCTCGGCTGGCGCAGGAAAAAGAAAGCTGCTGCACTCGCAACCGCCTGATCAAAACACCTGATCGGATTTCAGAAAGACCGCTGCGCTGGCGATCTTTCTCCTTGTGCCGCCCATGTTGCGGTGCATGAGTCCGCTATTGCCAACTCGGAGCCGTCCACACATGGCAGCCAGCTCAACCGATCGACGCAACACAGGCGTCGAATGTCCGCTTGTGGGGGCAAAGATGGGGTAATCGGCCGGCAGCTTGTGGATAGCTGAAGAGTTTGGTGCTGCGCTTCAGGCTGATGGTGAAACGAGGTCACCGAGGTTACGGGCCTCAAGCATCAGAAGGAGAAGCGCAGCATGGACCATTTTGCTGGATTGGACGTGTCGGTCAAGGAGACCAGCGTCTGCATTGTGGCTGACACAGGCAAGATCGTACGGGAAGTGAAGGTAGCGAGCGAACCTGAAGCTCTGCTGCAGGTTCTGGGGAACACCGCCTACCGCTTCAAGCGGATCGGACTGGAAGCCGGGCCGCTGTCGCAATGGCTGTTCAGTGTTCTGGCTGAAGCGGGCTTGCCGGTGATCTGTGTTGAGACGCGGCATATGCGGGCGGTGCTGCAGGCGCAGATCAACAAGACGGACCGCAACGACGCGCGCGGCATCGCGCAGATGATGCGGGCTGGGCTTTACCGTCCGGTACATGTCAAGACGTTGCGCAGCCAGAAACTGCGCATGCTGCTGACCCATCGCAAGCTGCTGCAGTCGAAGGCCATTGCCGTCGAGAACGACCTGCGCGGCACCTTGCGCAACTTTGGTCTCAAGGTGGGTGTGGTCAGGACGGTGAAGTTCGAAGCCCGCATCAGGGAGCTGGTCGAGAACCTGCCCGATCTGGCCGTGCTGGTCGAACCGCTGCTCATCGTCCGGCGGGTGCTTCGCGAGCAGCTCGGCATCCTGCACCGCCGCTTGCTGGCCATCGTGCGGGACGATGACGTGTGCCGGCGCCTGATGACGGTTCCTGGCGTCGGCCCGGTGGTGGCGCTGACCTATCGCGCCACCGTCGATGTGCCGGCCCGCTTCCGAAACTCCAAGTCAGTCGGGGCGGTGTTCGGACTGACGCCTGCCAAGTATCAATCGGGCGAGATCGACCGAACCGGCGGCATATCGCGCTGTGGAGACGAGATGATGCGGGTCATGCTCTACGAAGCGGCCCAGATCCTACTGGTGCGCTCGACTAAATGGTCCTGGCTGAAGGCCTGGGCGATGCAGATCGCCAGGCGTCGTGGGATGAAGAAGGCGATCGTCGCCTTGGCGCGCCGGCTAGCCGTGATCATGCACCGCATATGGGTTGACGGCACCGAGTTCCGCTGGACTAGGGAGGTTGTAGCAGCATGAGGGCCGCACAGGATCTAACCTGACAGGAGAACACGCGAGCTCCACCGAGCGGTGGAATGATGTCCCTCGCGGGACGATGGATGAGGTGAGTTTGTATGTCCGCTTGGACCCGCCGTCACTCTGACGGCAAGGCCGCGGTAAAGATTGTTCCGCCTCGTCCTCGAATCCCATGATGGAAGGGCCCTAGTGCCGATTCCGAAGAGAAGCACGAGCCCGTGAGCGACATCAACACTGCAGTGGTGGATAGTCTGAAAGCGCTTGACCCCAACCGGCCGATTAGAGAAGCGGACATCGCGATTAAAAGGCATCATGTTCGGCAATGGTCCGAGGGTGTTCAAATTGCCATAACCCAAACGCTGTTTCGTTAGGGAAGGGCGCGAAGGGGCGCCTGACCTCTTGAAATCATATTGTAACCTCAATTACGTACATGTTCGTATCTTTGCCCGGAATGGGGCACCACCTTTCATCGACGATTTGCGGGCGGGGGCGTGAAGGACGCGCAATGAAGGACGACACTGTGATGCTTGCACGCAATGACCAGCCGCTCGCGGCTGCGGCGATCGTGGCCCTCGTCGGCCTAGCCACCATCGGCGGCTTTTTCTTTTTCCAATACGTCGTGGGGCTGGCGCCGTGCCCGCTCTGCCTCGAGCAGCGCAATGCCTATTACATCAGCGTGCCGCTCGCTGCTTTGCTGTGGCTCGGCGCCGGTTATGGCGCGCAGCGCAAGGTGCTCCTGCTCGGCTTTCTGGTGATCGCGGCGGCGATGCTGTGGAACACCGGCCTTTCGACCTACCATGCCGGCATCGAGTGGAAATGGTGGCCTGGCCCCACCGAATGCACGGGACCGATGAACAATGTCAACACGGCCAAAGATCTGCTCAGCCAGCTCAACAGCTTCAGCCCGATCCGTTGCGATGAAGCGGCCTGGCGATTCCTCGGGCTCTCGCTCGCCGGCTATGATGTGTTGGTGTCGCTCGCGCTGGCCATCGTTGCGGTTTGGGGGGCGCGCGCTTCGCTCGCGCGCCCAAGTCAGTCGATCTAGAATGCGGCGGCGAGGCTGATGGCATGGACGTTCTCATCATCGGCGCCGGTATCGGCGGGCTGACGCTGGGGCTGATGCTGCATCGTGTCGGCGTCGCTTGCCGCATCTTTGAAGCCGCGCCCGAGCTGAAAGCGGTCGGCGTCGGCATTAACATCCTGCCGCATGCCTCGCGCGAATTATGCGCGCTCGGCCTGGAAGAGGCCCTGGCGAAAGTCGCCGTCACCACGCGCGAATATTGCTTCTACAATCGCTTCGGCCAATTCATCTACAGCGAGCCGGCCGGCCGCTTTGCCGGCTATGACGTGCCGCAGTTCTCGATCCACCGCGGCGATCTGCAAATGGTGCTGCTCGAAGCGTTCGTGAAGTGCGCCGGCCGCGACAAGGTGATCGTCGGGCACAAATGTACGCGCGTCGACTACGACGGCCCTGAAGCGGTCGCTTATTTCGAGGACGCCAACGGCAAGCCGCTGCCGGCACAACGCGGCAGCGTGGTGATCAGCGCGGAGGGCATCCATTCGAGCTTACGTAAGCAGCTTTATCCGAACGAAGGCCCGCCGAAATATTCCGGCATCAACATGTGGCGCGGCGTCACGCGCTGGAAGCCGTTCATGTCCAGCGCCAGCATGATCCGCGTCGGCTGGCATCATCCGGCCAAGCTGCTGATCTATCCGATCCGCAACAACATCGACGCCGACGGCCGCCAGTTGGTGAACTGGGTCTGCGATATCGAGACGCCGCAATACCAGGCGCGCGACTGGAACCGGCGCGGGCGGCTCGAGGATTTCTTGCCGGCCATGGCGGGCTGGCATTTCGACTGGCTCGACGTGCCGGAGTTCATCCGCAGCGCCGACGCCATCCTGGAATATCCGATGGTCGACCAGGATCCGCTGCCGCGCTGGAGCTTTGGCCGCCTGACGCTGCTGGGCGATGCCGCGCATCCGATGTATCCGCGCGGCGCCAATGGCGCGGCGCAGGCCATCCTCGATTGCCGCGCGCTGTCCGATGCGCTCGCCGCCAATAAAGACCCGGTCGAGGCGCTCAAGGTCTACGAAGCCAAGCGCTTGCCCGCGACCTCGGAAGTGGTGCTCGCCAACCGCAAGGCGCCGCCCGACGCCATCCTGCAGGAAGTCTACCGCCGCACCGGCGACAAGCCGTTCAAGTCGATCGACGACGTCATCAGCCGCGACGAGCTGATCGCGCTGTCGGAGAGCTACAAGCGAGTGGCGGGCTACGACAAAGAGCGGTTAAAGGTTTCCGCAAGCCCCTAAAATACTAACGACCACGAATGGAAAGGCGCGCGTACATCCGGCGCCGCCGATCTATCGTGGTCGTCCACCTCTGGGACTTCGCCCCGAGGTCAATGACAGAGCCTTGCGGCTCGACATCCTTGCTTAAACCTAAGTAGGGGCTGTTCGTTCCCAATCAAGGGCTTTTACGCAGGCTCAAGAGATAGTCACTCACCTGCTTGATCTGAAAATCGAGCAGTTCGGGGTTCGGCATGCCTTCCGGATGATCGAGACCCCTGTGTGTCGTCTTCATGAAATCCTGCAGCCAAGCGGCGTTTACGGATTCGCGTTGCGCGATCGATTCAAATGATGGCGCCGGCGGCCGTAGGATAGGCTGACTGGGCTGATCGCTTGCGGCGACGTGACAATTTGCACAGACCAGGATCGCCAACTTATGGCCCGCTTGTACATCGTCTGCATTGCCGCCTTCTTCGGCCCAGGCGGGGCAGGCGGCAACAAAAAGAATAACCAGTGAGGACAGAATATTGTTCATGGCCGAGCTCATTACGATGTCCACAATCTGAAACGTATCTAAGCAGCAGGACCTGCGTCAATTTCTCGTAAATTCTATTCGTAACGCAGCGCCTCGATCGGATCGAGATTGGCAGCTTTGCGCGCCGGGTAATAGCCGAAGAAAATCCCGACCGCGGCGGAAAACAGGAAGCCGCCGGCGATGGCCGTCGCGGAGATCGGCGTCGACCAGCCGGCGACCGCCGCGATGATGGCGGAAAACACGACGCCCATGACGATGCCGGCGACGCCGCCGGTGACGCTTAAGAAAACCGCCTCGGCGAGGAATTGCAGCAGCACGTGTACGCGGCGCGCGCCGATCGCCATGCGCAGGCCGATCTCGCGCGTGCGCTCGGTCACCGACACCAGCAGAATATTCATAATGCCGATGCCGCCGACCACAAGCGAGATCGAGGCGACGGCGGCGAGCAGCAGCGCCATGATGCGGCTCGAGCTTTCGGCCGTCTCGGCTATCTGGCTCAGGTTGCGTACCGAAAAATCGTCGACGTCACCCGGCTTGATGCGGTGCCGCCGTTCGAGGATTTGCGTGATCTGCGCGATTGCCGGCTGTACGTCGGCCTGGTTAGCGGCCTGAACGAATATCGCGTTGACGTAGCCGGCGAGATGCGCCTGCAGGCCGTATGGATTTGGCGGGTTTGGATAGTTCCAGTTGAGGGGCGCCTGTTGCTGGCTCGGCGCGGCCACGCCGAGCACTTTGCGCTCGGCGGTGGTGAATGGGATCATCACCAGGTCGTCCTGGTCGGTGCCGTAAGGGGTTTGACCCTTGGATGCGAGCGTGCCGATGACCCGCAGCGGTACGCCTTTCACCTGGATCAGGGCGCCCAGCGGATTTTGCGACTCGCCGAACAATTGACGCGCCACCGTCTGGCCGATGACGGTCACCAGCGTCGCGGCATCCTCGTCATCGGACGTAATCCCACGCCCGGCGTCGATCCGCCAATTCGTCATCGGGGGATAGTTGGGACTGATACCCTGAATGCCGGTGCTCCAGTTCTGGTTTCCATATTCCACCTGTCCAGACTGGCGAATGAGATAGCTGACCTGACCGACCGCGCTGCTTTCGCGGCGGATTGCCTGTGCATCGACGGTGGTGAGCGTTGAGGCGCTGCCAAATCCCGCGCGAAGGCCGCCGCTGGTAGTCGCGCCCGGCAACACCACGACCAGATTGGTGCCGAGGCTTTCGATCTGCTTGCGCACCGCTTCGTTGGCGCCCTGGCCGACTGCGACCATGGCGATCAGCGCGGCGACGCCGATGAAAACGCCCAGCATGGTCAGCGCCGAGCGCATCATGTTGCGGCGGAGCGCCTGCACGGCGGCCGCCGCGATCATCAGTCCGAAGGCCCAGAAGCTGTGTGTGCGCGCCAGCGCCGCTTGCGCGCGCGGCGGCCGCAGGAACGAGACGGTTTCAGCAGTTTGCTTTGCGCTTTTTGCCGGTTTGGGATTGTGCGTGTCAGAGACGATCTCGCCGTCGCGCATGGTCAAGACGCGGTCGGCGAAAGCCGCGATATCCGCTTCGTGGGTGACGACGACAATAGTGACGCCTTGCTCGCGGTTGAGCTTGGTCAGCGTCTCCATAATTTCGTGCGAGGTGCGGGTGTCGAGATTGCCGGTCGGCTCGTCGGCGAGCAGCAGGCCCGGGCTGTTGATCAGCGCGCGCGCGATCGCCACCCGCTGCTGCTGGCCGCCGGAAAGCTGGCCGGGCGTGTTGCGCTCGCGCTCACTGAGTCCGAGCAGGCCGAGCGTCGAGCGCGCCCGCTCGGTCCGCGACGAGGCGCTGGCCGGGCCGGAGGCGGCATAGAACAAAGGCAGTGCGACGTTTTCGAGCGCGCTGGTGCGCGCCAGCAGGTTGAAGCTCTGGAACACGAAGCCAAGCCGTTCGCTGCGCAAGCGCGCGCGGTCGGGCTCGCTCAAGCCTGCGACGTCGACGCCCTCGAAGAAATAGCGCCCGCTGCTCGGCCGGTCCAGGCAGCCGAGCACCGCCATCAGCGTCGACTTACCGGAACCCGAGGCGCCCATGATGGCGACGAACTCGCCGGCATTGATCTTGAGGCTGACGTCGCGCAGCGCGTGCACGTCGATGTCGCCGACGTGGTAAGTCCGCGCGATGTGCTCGAGTCTGATGATCGGTTCAGCCATGATCGACCCGGAGCGTGAATGGATCAAAGCCGCGGCGTCGGTAAAGCCGTTTTGCCGGTACTGCGCTGCTCGGCGGTGACCACCTGGTCGCCCGGCTTGATATCGCCCTTGACGATCTCGGTGAAGTTGTCGTCGTCGAGGCCCGTCGTGACGGGAACCGCGACCGGCTTACCTTCACGCAACACCCAGACCTGCGGCTGCTCGGCGGGCTTGCCGCGTAGGTCGGCCGGCACATAGCGTAACGCCTGGCTCGGCACGCGCAGCACGTCCTCGTGTTCGTCGATGACGATGCGAGTCGCCGCGGTCATGCCGGGCTTCAGCGCGAGATCGGTGTTGTCGACGCTAACGACGATGTCGTAGGTCACGACGTTCTGCACCGTCTGCGGCGATTGCCGCACCTGGCTCACCGTTCCAGAAAACGTGCGCTTTGGAAAGGCATCGACCGCGAAATATGCCTTATCGCCTTCCTTCATGCCGCCGATATCGCTTTCGCTCACGTTGGTATCGACCTCCATCTTGGTGAGGTCGGTGGCGATCAAGAATAAGGTCGGTGTCTGGAAACTTGCCGCTACGGTTTGTCCCACCGTCACATTGCGCGAGACGACAGTGCCGTCCACCGGAGAAATGATGTTGGTGTAATCGAGGTTCACTTGCGCAGAGGTGAGTTCAGCTTGCCGCTGCTCGATTGTGGCCTCGTCGAATGTGATCTGTGCCGCTGCCTGATCGTAGGCGCTCTTGGCATTATCGTAAGCATCCTTTGAGATCGCGTTGGTCTGAACAAGGCGGCTGTCGCGATCGAGGGTCTGCTTCGCATATTCGAGAGCGGCCTTGTCCTTGACGAGTTGCGCCTTTGCGACCGCAAGGTTGGCAATATTTTGATCGACCACCGCCTGGTACGGGCGCGGATCAATTTTGGCGCAGATCTGCCCTTTCTTGACCCGTGTATTGTAGTCGCATTGAAGCTCCTGGATGACACCGGACACATAGCTGCCGATGATAATGGTGAGCACCGGATTGACCGTGCCGGTCGCGGTCACCGTCGGCGTTACCGCGCCTTGCGTCACCGCGGCGGTCGTGTAGCGCACATTGCCGTTGGCATGTGTCAGCCACCAAGCGGCACCGATCGCGGCGATTACGGCCAGGCCCAAGAACCCACCGATCAGCCACGACGTTGGAAGGTGCGCGCGCGCCGGCGCCGGCTGCGGCACCAACTTGATCGGCGCCGGGCTGTCGACCCGTGTCTTGCTCAATTCGACCGGCATCTGCATTGGCGGACTCCGCATTGTGCCCCTTAAAAAAAGATAGCGCAGACGGGCCTCACCGCCTTTGATGCGTGTCAAATCATGGCAAAATCGTAAGAAATCGGCCCGAAAGAGAGTGTAGGCCATCACATAAGACGGTCATCTGCGACGAGATTTCCCAATGATTCCGTGGAGGCTCCATCACAAAAGACTGTCGCGCCCACCCCATAAGATTGTCTTCCGGGCGGTTCCATCTCATAAGATTGTCACGGATTTCAGCACGGCGCAAATCCGCGCGCCTGGTTGCGGCTGGCGCCGTCGGCGGGCGGCGGTGTTCTAACGTGGGACAAGCTTCAGTTTGCTTTCGATGCGGTTCTGATGGATCGCCTGCTGGACCTTCGCGAGGAAGCGTGAAGGCAAATAGCCGTAGAGGCAGGTGGGGTCCGGATCGTCCCGTCTCGTCGGGCGCAGATCAAAACTTGCCCACGCGAATGCATTGATCTCAGTAACGTCGACCCACGATGCCTCGTCGTCGAGCCCCAGTCTCCGCTTGATCTCCTGCGGGAGCTTGAGCTTCTGGCCGTCGCGATCTGGCGGGCTGTGTGTGATGGGGACGACGTACACAAGACTTATGGGGTGCGCTACAACCACAAGGCCGGCGGTCGCCGCTTACGGCTCCAGCTCGGTGTCCCAATAGAGATAGTCGAGCCAGCTTTCGTGCAGGTAATTGGGCGGAAACAGCCGACCGTTCCTGTGCAAATGCTGCACCGTCGGCTGGAACGGCATCTGCGAGGGCCACATTTTGGCTTCGTTCGGCGTCAGGTTGCCCTTGCGCAGGTTACAGGGCGAACAGGCCGCCACCACGTTGCCCCACGTGGTGTGGCCGCCGCGCGAGCGCGGGACGAGGTGGTCGAAGGTGAGGTCGTCGCGCTCGCCGCAATACTGGCAGGAGAAGCGGTCGCGCAGGAACACGTTGAACCGGGTGAAGGCCGGGTAGGTCGAGGGCTTCACGAAGGTCTTCAGCGAGACCACGCTCGGCAGCTTCATTTCGAACGACGGCGAGTGCACCGCGCGGTCGTAATTGGCGACGATATTCACGCGCTCGAGGAAGACGGCCTTGATGGTGTCCTGCCAGGACCACAGCGACAGCGGGTAATAGCTCAGCGGCCGGAAGTCCGCATTGAGCACCAGGGCCGGATACCCGCTGGGAGAGACGTGCACGTTCAAGCGCTAACGGTCCTCACACTGATTCTCTGCCACTCCGATAGTCTATATGGAGCGTGACGGGATTGTGAAGCATATCCGGGGGGTTACCCGCAACTGGTCTAGCGCAGGAAGCGCGCCCGATCTCGGGCCTGCCCTAGATCGGCCAGTATTAAGCGTCGCACATCGGCTATAGCCGATGTGCGAGAAACTCGCCGCCCTGCCGCAAGCCCTCCGGATCGATGCCGTGACCGACACCAGGACTTATGTGCCATTCCGCCGGTATCCCGAGCGCCGCGAGGCCCTGCGCGGCATGGAAAAGCGCTTGCACCGGGATCAAATCGTCGCTGTCGCCATGCACCAGCAGGACCGGCGGCCGGCTGGTGATTTCGGCCGCGAACTGCTCGGGGGCGACATCCTCCGGCACTACCAGCATGCCGGAATAGCCGACGATCGCGGCCGGCGCGACCGCGCGCCTTAAGCCGACATGCAGGGCCATCATGGTGCCTTGGGAAAAACCGACCAGCGCCAGCGCCGATGGCGGCAGCGCGTGACGAGCGAGTTCCGCGTCGAGGAAGCTTTGCAGCACCGGCGCCGCCATGTTGACGCCGGTCCAGCGCTCTTCGACGTTGCGGAAGGTGAGCGGAAACCATTCGCGCCCCATCGGCGTCTGGCTGCAAGGGCGCGGCGCGTGCGGCGACACGAAAGCCGTGTCCGGCAGCAGTCCTTGCCAGGCACGGCCGATCTCGATCAGGTCGTTGCCGTCGGCGCCATAGCCGTGCAGGAACACGACAAGGTGCTTGGCCTTGCCCGAGCGCGGCGGAAGGCGCGGGCCGTCGAGGTCAGCCATTCTTCTTTTTCCTTTTCGCCTTCTTGGCGGCTCTCTTGGCCGCCTTCTTCGGCGCTTTGTCCGGCTGCACCGGCACCACGTCGCGTTTCTTCACCGCGTGATAATAGGCCCACAGCAGATGTGTCGCCACACCGCGCCACGGCCGCCAGGCCTCGGCCAGTTTGGTGAGCGCCTTGGGGTCGGGACGCTTGCGCAGGTTAAAAGCGATGCGCGCGGATTCCTGCACGGCCAGATCGCCGGCCGGAAAGGCGTCGGCATGGCCGAGGCAGAACAGCAGATAGATGTTGGCGGTCCACGGCCCGACGCCGTGCAGCGCGGTAAGCGCGGCGTGCGCGGCGTCCGCGTCCATGTTGCCGACCGCGGTCAGATCGATATTGCCTTTTGCCACCGCTTTGC
This sequence comes from uncultured Pseudomonadota bacterium, assembly GCA_963710705.1. GTDB lineage: Bacteria > Pseudomonadota > Alphaproteobacteria > Rhizobiales > Xanthobacteraceae > Pseudolabrys. The sequence goes on along the minus strand of CAVQBI010000002.1, from coordinate 275,591 downwards.
CGATTTCGCGGATCGACTTGATCTTCGGCGCCGACAGGCCGAGCCGCTTGAGCTTGTCGGTGCGCGCCTTGCGCACCGTGTCGTGATGAAAGGGCTCGAAGGCGGCGAACAGTCTATTGCGAATTGCAGCGGCGCTGGCAGTCGAAAGCTGTTGCCCGCAGACAATGGCGCACAAGCCGGGGAAGCCCGCTTCGCGCCGGCGCAGCGAGAAAGCCCCCGCCTTCTCGGCGACCGGCTTCAGGCGCGGGTCATGCAGGACCAGCTGCGCTAGCGCCGCTTCGAGGTCGGCTTGTGTGTGAAGGAAGTGGGTCATGCGCTATTCGTCTAGCAAGCAAGACGATAGATAGAAACCATGCCACCCGTTTTCCGCTTTGCACCGTCGCCCAACGGCTATTTGCATCTCGGCCATGCGCTGTCGGCGTTGCTCAATGCCGACATGGCGGCTGCCGTGGGCGGGCGGTTGCTGCTGCGCATCGAGGATATCGACGAAACGCGCTGCCGGCCCGAATATGAGGCGGCGATCTACGAGGATCTGGCGTGGCTGGGCATTGCGTGGGAGCAGCCGGTGCGGCGGCAGTCGGAGCATTACGACGACTACCGCGCCGCGCTTGGCAAGCTGGAAGCGATGGGTCTCGTCTATCCGAGCTTCGAAAGCCGCGCCGAGATCGCGGCACTGGTGGCAGCGCGCGAGCCTTGCCCGCGCGACCCCGATGGCGCGCCACTGTATCCGGGCGATGCGAAATCGATGCCGGCGGCCGAGCGCCAAACGCGCATGACATCGGGCGAGCCTTATGCGCTGAGGCTCGACATGCACGCTGCGCTCACGCGCGCCGGCAAATTAACCTGGACCGAAACCGGCGGCGGTCCGTCGGGCGAAACCGGAGCGATCGTCGCCGATCCTTCTGCGTGGGGCGATGTCATCTTCGCACGTAAGGAGACGCCCACGAGCTATCATCTTTCCGTTGTGGTCGATGACGCCGCTCAAGGCGTGACGGACGTCGTTCGTGGCCGCGATCTTTTCCATTCAACGAGCGTGCATCGGCTTTTACAGGTACTGCTCGGTCTGCCCACGCCGCGCTACCACCATCACCGCCTGATCCTCGACGCCGATGGCAAGAAGCTGTCGAAATCGACGGCCGCCACGGGCCTACGCGAATTGCGCGCCAAAGGCGCCACACCGGCTGACATCAGGCGGCTGGTCGGACTCGGCTGAGCGTGGCATTGTCGGCCGTCGAGGGGCAGATGGCGAAACGAAAGCGCAAGACAAAGCGCAAAGCACGGGTGCGCCGCGCGCCTCGGGCGCCGCGGCCGCGCGCGATCGAGGCGGCGCTCGCCGGCATTGCGCACGACATTCGCACGCCGCTGACCGGCATCGTCGCGTTGGCGGAATTGCTCGCCTCGTCCGATCTGCGCCAGAGGGAGAGAGAGTGGGCGAACGCCGTCAAGAGCGGCGCCGAGCATCTTGCCGCGCTGTCGACGTTGATCGTCGACGCCGTCAAGGCGGACGTCGCCGGCCTCACCCCGCGCAACGAGCCGTTTTCGCCGCGCGCGCTGGCGCAAGCCGTCGGTCAGGGGCTGATCGCGCGCGCCGGCAACAAAAACGTGAAGGCACAATACGCCGTCAGCGAGGATTTGCCAGCGATGGTCGCCGGCGACATTGTGCGGCTGCGCGCGGCGCTGGAAAATCTTTGCGACAACGCGGTGAAATTCACCAGCGCTGGAACGGTCGTTTTCACCGCCGCCGCCGAGCCGGCCGGGCGCGGCCGCGTGCGCCTCATCTTTACGGTCACCGACAGCGGCATCGGCATGAGCGCCGCCGAGCTCAAGCGGCTGTTTCGCCCCTTCGCGCAGGCCAGCGCCGATATCGCGCGCCGCTATGGCGGCGCCGGCCTCGGCCTCACCTTCGTCAAGCGCATCGCGAAAACGATGGGCGGCGATTTGAAAGTCGCCAGCAAGGCGGGCAAAGGCTCGACCTTCCGTTTCACAGCGCTCGTCGCGAGTGCCGATGCGCGGCCTACGGCTGAGTACGGTGGCATGCGTGGCGTGCCGGCACGGGCGCTCACGCTGCTGTGCGCCGAAGATAATCCGTATGGACGCGTCGTGATGAACACGATCTTGTCCGAGCTCGGCCACCGTGTCGATTTCGTTGAGACCGGTGAAGCCGCGGTGAAGGCCGTCGAGCGCGGCGGCTACGACGCGGTGCTAATGGATGTGACGCTATCGGGGCTCGATGGCTTGGAAGCCACGCGCCGCATCCGCGCGCTGCCGGGAAAAGCAGGACAAGTGCCGGTGATCGGCATTTCCGGCCGCGGCGCCGGTGCGGACGAGGCCGCCGCGCGCGCCGCCGGCATGAATTTCTATTTCACCAAGCCGGTGAGCCCCAGCAAATTGGCACATGCGCTGGCGAGCATCGCCAGCGGCTGATCACGTATTGGTCGCGCCATTGGCGCGCTCGACGATACGCACCACATCCGACATGATGCGGTTCAATTCGAAATCCTTCGGCGTGTAGACCGCGGCGACGCCGGCCTTTTCCAGTTCGGCCGCATCTTCCGGCGGGATGATGCCGCCGACCACTAGCGGGACGTCGAGGCCCGCTTGTTTCATGCGGCCGGCAACATCGTGCACCAGCGGCAGATGGCTGCCGGACAGCACCGACAGGCCGATCACGTGCGCCTTTTCCTTACGCGCCGCATCGACGATTTCCTCTGGCGTCAGGCGAATGCCCTCGTAGACGACCTGCATGCCGGCATCGCGCGCGCGCACCGCGATCTGCTCGGCGCCGTTGGAATGGCCGTCGAGTCCGGGCTTGCCGACCAGGAACGTCAAGCGCCGCCCGAGCTTGCGCGAGACGCGATCGACATCGGCGCGGATATCGTCGAGCCCGCTGACATCGTTGCGCATGGCTCTGCCGACACCGGTCGGCGCGCGGTATTCGCCGAAGGCCTCGCGCAGCGTCCAGCCCCATTCGCCGGTGGTGACACCGGCTTTGGCGCAGGCGATGGAGGCCAGCATGATGTTGGCGCTGCCCGTGGCGGCGCGTTTCAACGCGTCGAGCGCGGTTTTCACGGCCGCATTGTCGCGCTGCGCGCGCCAGGCTTTCAGCTTCTTGATCTGCCCGAGCTCGGCCTCTTCCGGAACGGTCATGATCAACTCGACGCCGCCGGTGAGCGGCGACGGCTCGCTTTCGAGATATTTGTTGACGCCGACGACGATCTGCTCGCCGCGCTCGATCGCTTCCAGCCGCGCCGTATTCGATTCGACGAGCTGCTGCTTCATGTAGCCGCTCTCGACCGCCTTAACCGCGCCGCCCATCTCCTCGATGCGCTTGAGCTCTTCTTTCGCTTCGCGCTTGAGCGCCTCGACTTTCTCGGTCATCACCTTGGAGCCGTCGAAAATATCGCCGTAGTCGAGCAGGTCGGTCTCGTAGGCGAGGATCTGCTGCATGCGCAGCGACCATTGCTGGTCCCACGGCCGCGGCAGGCCGAGCGCCTCGTTCCAGGCCGGCAATTGCACGGCGCGGGCGCGCGCGTTCTTCGACAGCGTCACCGCCAGCATCTCGAGCAGGATGCGCGCGACGTTGTTCTCCGGCTGGGGCTCTGTGAGGCCGAGCGAATTCACCTGCACGCCGTAACGGAACAGGCGGTGCTTGGGATCGGTGATGCCGTAACGCTCGCGCGTGATCTCATCCCACAATTCGGTGAACGCGCGCATCTTGCAGATTTCGGTGATGAAGCGCAGCCCGGCATTCACGAAGAATGAGATGCGGCCGACCACCTCGCTGAATTTTTCCTGGCTCACTTCACCTGATGCTTTCACCGTGTCGAGCACGGCGATCGCAGTCGCGAGCGCGAAGGCGAGCTCCTGCACCGGCGTCGCTCCCGCCTCCTGCAAGTGGTAGGAGCAGATGTTCATCGGATTCCATTTCGGCAATTCGGATGTAGTGAAGATCGCCACGTCCTTGATCAGCCGCATGGAGGGCGCGGGTGGAAAAACGTAAGTGCCGCGCGAAAGATACTCTTTGATGATGTCGTTCTGGATGGTGCCCTGCAGGCTACTGCGGGCTGCGCCTTGCTCGTCGGCGACCGCGATATAAAGCGCCATCAGCCACGCCGCCGTGGCGTTAATGGTCATAGAAGTGTTCATCGTCGCGAGCGGAATACCGTCGAACAAGGCCCGCATATCGCCGAGGTGGCACACCGGCACGCCGACTTTGCCGACCTCGCCCTTGGCCAGCACGTGATCGGAGTCGTAACCGGTCTGCGTCGGCAGATCGAAGGCGACCGACAAACCGGTCTGCCCCTTCGCCAGATTCTTGCGATAGAGCGCGTTGGAGTCCGCGGCCGTCGAATGGCCGGCATAGGTGCGGAAAATCCAGGGTTTATCGCGCATCGGGTGCCTGTGGAGATAGTTTGGCCCGTCTCTTGTTGCAATGCAACATAATCTGCGGCACACTGATTATCCTTAAGGAGATTGCTCATGCCGGCCGCCGCACCGTTGCGAAGCGTCGCTCCGCTCAAGGATCTCTACGATATCGGCGAGATCCCGCCGCTCGGCCACGTGCCGGAAAAAATGCACGCCTGGGCGATCCGCAAGGAACGGCACGGGCCGCCCGATCAGTCCTTCCAGCTCGAAGTGGTGCCGACCTGGACGATCGCCGAGGATGAAGTGCTGGTCTTCGTGATGGCCGCCGGCGTCAACTACAACGGCGTCTGGGCCGGCCTCGGCGTTCCGATCTCGCCGCTCGACGGCCACAAGCATCCCTTCCACATCGCCGGCTCCGACGCCTCCGGCATCGTCTGGGCGGTCGGCAGCAAAGTGAAGCGCTGGAAAGTCGGCGACGAAGTCATCGTCCACTGTAACCAGGATGACGGCGACGACGAGGACTGCAACGGCGGCGACCCGCTGCTGTCGCCCTCGCAGCGCATCTGGGGCTACGAGACGCCGGACGGCTCGTTCGCGCAATTCTGCCGCGTGCAGTCGCGGCAATTGATGCACAAGCCCAAGCATCTCACCTGGGAAGAATCGGGCTGCTACACGCTTACGCTCGCCACCGCCTATCGCATGCTGTTTGGGCATCCGCCGCACACGCTCAAGCCGGGCGACAATGTACTGGTGTGGGGCGCCTCCGGCGGCCTCGGCGTGTTCGGTTTGCAACTGGTCGCCGCTTCCGGGGCCAACGCCATCGCCATCGTCTCCGACGAATTGAAGGCCGAATACGTTCTCAATCTCGGCGCGAAAGGTGTGATCAACCGCAAGGACTTCAAGTGCTGGGGTCAAATGCCGAAGGTCGGTTCGCCGGAATATGACGTCTGGACCAAGGAAGCGCGCCGCTTCGGCAAGGCGATCTGGGACATCACCGGCAAGCGCGACGTCGACATCGTGTTCGAGCATCCCGGCGAGCAGACCTTCCCGGTCTCCTGCCTGGTGGTGAAGCGCGGCGGCATGGTCGTGTTCTGCGCCGGCACCACCGGCTACAACCTCACCTTCGACGCGCGCTACGTCTGGATGCGGCAGAAGCGCGTGCAGGGTTCACACTTCGCGCACCTCAAGCAGGCGAGCCAGGCCAACCGCTTCGTGCTCGAGCAGCGCATCGATCCCTGCATGAGCGAGGTATTCGCTTGGGACAAGATCCCGCTCGCGCACATGAAGATGTGGAAGAACCAGCATCCGCCCGGCAACATGGCCGTGCTGGTCAACGCGCAGCGCCCGGGCCTGAAGAGCTTCGAGGACGTGCAAGAGGCGGCGGGCTCCTAGAGCCAAAATTGTTTCAGAGCGAAGCGAAGACGACGCGCAAGCGGCTCCGACTGTTATTCGATCTTGGCGATACCGGCCTTGGATATTATTTCGCGATATTTGACTATTTCATTGGCATGAAACGTCTTTGCCTGATCGAGCGAAAGACTAACTGGTACCGCACCGATTTTTTCATAGCCTCCGCGCACGGTTGGATCCTTTAGTGCATCGTCCAGGGCGGCGTTAAGTTTCTGCAGAATAGATTGCGGAACGCCCGCCGGCGCAGCAAGCCCGAACCAACCGTCAACTTTGTATTGCGGGAGACCGGCCTCTGCCGTCGTCGGTGTATTCGGTAGGATCGGAAGCCGAGTGTCCCCCGCAACAGCCAGGGCAATCGCGCCATGAGCGGTAATTGGTCCCGCAACATTAGGATACCAAGCAAACCCAAGTTGCACCGTGCCAGCCATAATATCAGGTCCGAATTGCCCGATGTTGCGATAGGGCACATGAGTAAGTTTGACGCCAGCAACCTGCGCAAAATATTCACCTGCGAGATGCTGAGACGAACCAATGCCAACCGAACCATAATTGAGCGCACCGGGTTCTTTTTTTGCGAGCTCAATCAAATCTTTGATCGATTTTACGCCGAGCTTCTCACTCGCTGTCACAACGATCGTGAAGCTGGCAAATGGCGAGATCATAGTCAGGTCTTTTTGCGGGTCGTAACCCAGGTCGTCATAGAGCGCGAGATTTGCAGCCATCGGGCCAGACGCTGCGCCCAGAAGCGTATATCCGTCGGGTGCCGACCTTGCAGCCAAAGCCGTGCCGATATTGCCGCCGGCGCCAGGCTTGTTGTTGACAACGATTGGCTGCCCCAAAATGCTCGACATCTTTGCGAAAACGATGCGGCTCACGATATCGCTGGCGCTTCCGCCGGCGAATGGCATGATCACAGTTATGGGCCGGTCCGGATAATTTTGTGCGCTTGCGCCGCCTGCAAGGAGAAACGCGCAAAATCCAAGTCCAGCGGCAATCAGCAACTTCCTAGATAAAAGCATGCAACGTCTCCCCGTAAGTGCTGCTTTTGACTACGCGCTATTTCTAAGTTCGATGTCTGCATCATAGCCATAAAGTCGTTCTTGCTCCGGCGGAAAGGTCGCCGTTTCGGGCGTTCGACTTACGCGCATTCTCTCGTTCCGCGCCTTGATGGTCGCGGCATCGTTCGTCTGGTAAAGTTCCTCTTCGCGGCGCGCCAGGCCCTGCATCCATGCGGTGCGCGGCAGACGCATTTTCACAAAGCGGGCAAGCGCCGCGAGTGGTTCATCCTGCCCTTCGGCAATGCAGCCCGCGAGCACATATGCGTCCTCGATGCTCTGCGCGCCGCCTTGCGCATAAAACGGCAGCATCGGATGCGCAGCGTCGCCAAGAAGGACAATACGGCCTACCTGCCAATCCGGCAGGGGCTCGCGATCATAGAGCGCCTGCCGAAGCACTTTCGGCGTGGCTGCCATAATCGTTCGAATGGTTGAATGCCAACCGTCGTATTCGGCAAGAGCATCCTCAATCTTGCCTTCGGCGAGCCAGGATTTGCGTGCGGGCTGAGGCGAGCGGCTGATGCCGATCCAGTTAAAAGTTCGGCCTGCGGAAACGTAGTACTGAACGATGCTGCGATTTGGCCCCATCCAGACACCGACCACGCTGCCCAAATTGAGATGCGCTACGCGCTCGGCAGGGACCAGACCGCGCCATGCGACATTGCCGGTGTAGCGAGGCAACTCTTTGCCAAAAAGCTGCGCCCGGACGGCTGAATGGATACCGTCGGCGGCGACCAAAATATCGCCTTGCGCGGTCGCGCCGTCGGCTAGCGTCAGAGTGACACCTCGACCGTCCTGATCGACGCGCGCGACGCGCGAACCAAGCCTGACCCCCTGCGCTTCCAACCCACTCAGCAGAACATTGAGCAGCTCCGCACGGTGTGCCGCATAGTAGGGCGAACCGAAATGCGCCTCTGCTTTCTGACCCAGCGGCGTGTAGTAGAGGCGTTCGCCGTTATCCCAGCCTCGATAGTCGCGGGCCTCGGGATAGGTTGCCACTTCCTTCAACGCAGCGCCAAGACCGAGCTTCATCAGAATGCGCGTAGCGTTCGACGAAACTTGAATTCCTGCGCCCACTTGACCAAATGCGGCAGCCTGCTCGAACAGCTGCGCATCGACTCCACGTTTGCGCAAGGCGAGCATACAGGTAATGCCGCCTATGCCACCGCCAACGACAAGAACTTTCATTCTGGCCATAAACGACTCGCGCCCATCTGCTCGTGACTTGATCGATTTGCTGGTGCTGCAATGAGACTATTGCATCGGTGTCACCCGATCCAGCGTCAAGCGGCCGCTCTAGCAACAAGCTGCATGCACGCCTAACGCGCGCGTTTCTTGCCGCCTCTTTCCTGGCGCGCCTGCACGATGACCGAATTCAATTCGCCGCCGTAGATGAAGATCAACGCGCAGACGTAGAGAAAGATCAGCGCGACCATCGCCGACGCCAGCCCCGCATACATCGACACATAGGCAAAGGCGTAAGAGGCGAGATAACGCCCGAACGCCGCGCCGCTCAGCAACCATAAGCCCAGCGTCACGACGATGCCCGGCAAGATCTGCATGAACGAGCGCCGGCCCGCCGGCAGCCAGAGGTGCACGATGAACAGCGCGACGATCAGTACCGCGGCGGCGATGGCATAGCGGGCCAGCGTCACCGTTTCATAGAGCGGCGCCATCGCCGGCACGAAGTGGACGAGCTTGTCCCAGATGACCGGCGCCAGCACGACGAGGAATGAAAAGGCGAGGATCGCAATCGCGCCGACCAGCACATAGACGATCGATTCAAGCCGCAGGTGCCACCACGGCCGCGCCTCGCTCATATCGTAGGCGCGGTTAAGGCCGATGCGCAGGCTCTCGACGCCGCTCGAGGCAAAGTAGAGCGCGAACACCGCGCCGAAGGTGAGGACGCTGCCGTGCGCATTGGTGAGCACGCCGCTGATGTCGTCCGAGATCGGCGCCGCCACTTCCCGCGGCCAGGCCTGCAACAAAAGTTTTGCAGCCTCGTCGGCGAGATCCTTGGAGCCGAAAAATAACGCCGCCAGCGCAGTGACGACGATGAGGAACGGGAACAGCGCCATCAGCGTGGAGAGCGCGATATGGCTCGCGATCGCCCAGCCGTCGTCGGCGAGGAAATGCCAGAAGGCCTCGACGATAAGGTGCGATGCCGATTTGAGAATGCGCAATGGATTGCCCCAGACGAACGCTTGTCCGTCAGATCATCCAATTGGCGGGAGCTTGGCAAGAGCTTGGCAAGAGCGGCGGATTAAGCCGCCCGCACGTTGGTGAGGAACTGCCGGACCTCGGTTTCCAGGCCCTCGGCCTCGATCGCGACCGCGTCGGCCAGCGCTTTGACGTCGCCGGCGGTGCTGCGGGCGTCGCTGGTAACGCCGGCCACCCGGCTCATGGCCTCGGCGCCCACGCGCGCCTCGCCGGACGCGCGGCCCACGCCTTCGGCAATCGAGGCGACCGCCGAATTCTGCTGATCGACGGTCGCCGCCACCGTCGTCGCGATCGCCGACATTTCGCGGACGATGGTGTTGACCTGCTCGATCGCCTGCGCGCTGTCGGCGGCCGCCGATTGGATCGCGCCGATCTGCTCGGCGATCTCCTCGGTCGCTTTTGCCGTTTGTCCGGCGAGCGATTTCACCTCCGCCGCCACCACCGCGAAGCCCTTGCCGGATTTGCCGGCGCGCGCGGCCTCGATGGTGGCGTTGAGCGCCAGCAGATTGGTCTGCCCGGCGATCGCCTGGATCAACCCCACCACTTCGCCGATGCGGGTTGCCGCATTGGCGAGTTCGGACATTGTGGTGACGGTGCGCTGCGCTTCGGAGACGGCGCGGGTGGCGACGTCGGTCGATTTCGCCGCCTGCGAGGCGATCTCGCCGATCGAGGCCGCCAATTCCTCGACCGAGCTTACCGCCGCGGTCACGTTATCGGAGGCGGCGCCGACGCGCCGCTCGGCGGTCTGCGCTTCGGCCGACATCGTGTCGGCGGCCTTGTTGAGGTCGCTCGAGCTCATATCCAGCTTCATCGACGCCGCGCGCAGCTTGCCGAGCACGGTTTCGACCGAATGTTTGAACTGCGCGATGGTCAACGAAATCGTCGTGCTGCGCTGCTCCTGCGCGCGGCCGCTTTCAGCTTGAGTGGCGGCGAGCTTCTCGCGCTCGATCATGGTGTCGCGGAACACGATGACCGTGCGCGCCATGGCGCCGATCTCGTCATGCGCATGGGTCGCCGGGATGCGCGCGCTGGTATCGCCGCCGGCCAATTGCTTCATGACGGCGGCAAGGCCGTTGAGCGGACGCGTGATGCTGCGGCCGATCGCCCAGGAAAACACCAGACCGAGCATGGCCGTGGCGATGCCGAGCGAGAGGATGCCTGTGCGGGTACGGTGTTGCGCGGCGGTCAGCGCCGCCGCGGCCTCATCCGATTTGTAGCGCGCCGACGCGATGATCTCGTCGGCCTGCGGCCGCATGTTCTGACTGTCCATATCGATCAGGACGCGCAGCGGATGCGCCTGGTCGGAACTGCTGATCCACTTTTCGAACGTGTCGGCGTAAAATTTCACTTCCTTTTCCAGCGCGTCTTTCATCGCCGGCGTGCCGTCGATGTTCGAAAAATCCGTCGTGAACTTCTTATAGGCGGCGACAAATTGCTGGTGCGTCAGTTCTTCGGAGTTAACGCGATATTCTGCTTCCAACTGTCGCATCGCCATCAGCGACATCATCAGCTTGTTGGCGTCGGTTTCGGCGAGCCAGGTCAAATTGTCGTTGATGATGTGTTCGACTTTATTGCCGGCGACGTTGAGCTGACTGCGCAACCCCTCCGTTTCGTTAAAGCCAAGTGCGCGCTGGACCGCGACCAGGCCGTCGAAGTTCTTGTTCAGCCCCAGCACCCGTTGCCGCAGCGCGGTGATGTCTTGATGGCGGTCGTCGTCGACCGACGTTGCGACGGCATCGAGGCTCTTCACGGCAATCTGCTGCGCCTGATGGAACGAGGTGATGAGGTCGTCACTCGGCGCTGCGGTGAAATCCTTCAAGGTGATGCGCATTGACGAGAGCGCGCTCTTGAAGTCGCGGCTGGCGTCGGCAAGCGCGCCCGACTGCGTCACCGTTTGAAAGGCGTTGCCGACGTCGCTTTCGCCCGACAGGTACGTCAGCCCGTTGGCGAGAAAGCCGGCGACCGGAACGAGCGCCAGCGCTATGATGCGTGTACGCACCGAAAAATGCGCAAGCAGCCGGCTCAGGCGCGGAATCCGGATCCGCATGGCGGGAAGCGAAAATCGATAGCGCATGAAATAGGTTCGCCGCAGTGACCGATATGCGCGGATGCTGCGGCGATAAAAGCGTGAAATGGTTAATTTTGAGGCAATCTGGTAGGGGTTCGTACCGTAAGGCCTCGTGAAAGCGGCCTATTTCTTGGCACTTTTCTTTTGTGCACTGCACACGTAGTGTTTTAAGGCCGGCGCTTGAGATGCCGCCCGAGGAGACCATGCCGATCGCCGCTTCCCGCCCTGCCGCCGATAACGATCTGGTCGATCTCGCCCGCGAGGCGACCGCCGCCGTCGACGCTTTGCTCGCCGATGCGGTGGCCAAGGTGCGCGAGCGGGTGACGGTCGAAGGCCACGTCGTCGCCCGCCTGTTCGATCGTGAGCAGCGCGCGGCCCACGGTCTGTCCTGGCTCGCCACCTACGTGGAGGCGGTCCGCCAGCTTGCGGCCTACACCGAACGGATGGTCGGCGGCGACACGCTTGGCGAGATGGAAGAGCATCTCGTCCGCATCGCACTCGGCGAATATCTCGCGCAGATCGTCGGCGGCATTCCGATGAGCCAGGGCGAAATCGTGCGGCCGGCCGATCTCGGCCTGTCGATGGCGCAGGTGGCCGCGCGCATCAATCCCATGGTTGAGAATTTGATCGCCAGCGGCAATACCGCAGAGCGGCGCGCCCGCCTGGTCGAGCTGATGCGTGCCAGCCACAACGCCACGGTCGGCATGTGCGGGCTCGACGAGACGCTGGAATTGATCCGCGACGAGATGCGCAAATTCGCCGACAGCGAAGTGATCGGCAAGGCGCAAGGCTGGCATCGCACCAACAGCTACATTCCGCTCGAAGTGATCGGACAGATGTCGGAGCTCGGCGTGTTCGGGCTGACCATCCCGGAAGAATTCGGCGGCATGGGGCTCGGCAAGGAATCCATGTGCGTCGTGTCGGAGGAATTGTCGCGCGGCTATATCGGCGTCGGCTCGCTCGGCACGCGCTCGGAGATCGCCGCTGAATTGATCCTCGGCGGCGGCACCGCCGAGCAGAAAGAGAAATGGCTGCCCAAGATCGCCTCCGGCGAAGTGCTGCCAACCGCCGTGTTTACCGAGCCGAACACCGGCTCCGATCTTGCCTCGCTCAGGACGCGGGCGGTGCGCGAGGGCGACGTCTACAAGGTCTACGGCAACAAAACCTGGATCACGCATCCGGTGCGCGCCGATCTGATGACACTGCTGGTGCGCACCAACCCGAAGGAGACCGGCCATCGCGGGCTGTCGATGCTGCTCGCGGAAAAGCCGCGCGGCGACGACGCCAAGCCGTTTCCGGCCAAGGGCATGAGCGGCACCGAGATCGAAGTGCTCGGCTATCGCGGCATGAAGGAATACGAGATCGCCTTCGACGGTTTCGAGGTGAAAGCGGAAAACCTGCTCGGCGGCATCGAGGGCATGGGTTTCAAGCAGCTGATGCAGACTTTCGAGTCGGCGCGCATCCAGACCGCGGCGCGCGCCATCGGCGTGGCGCAGGCGGCGATGGAGCAGGCGCTTGAGTATGCGCAGAACCGCGTGCAGTTCGGCGTGCCGATCGTCAGTTTCCCGCGCGTCGCCGATAAGATCGCCATGATGGCGGCGGAGATCATGGCGGCGCGCCAGCTCACATATTTCGCCGCGCGCCAGAAGGATTCCGGCCGCCGCTGCGACCTGGAAGCCGGCATGGCCAAGCTTCTGGCCGCGCGCATCGCCTGGGCCAATGCCGACAATGCCGTGCAGATCCACGGCGGCAACGGCTTCGCGCTGGAATTCCCGGTGTCCCGCATCCTGTGCGACGCCCGCATCCTCAACATTTTCGAAGGCGCCGCCGAAATTCAGGCCCAGGTCATCGCCCGCCGCCTGCTGGACGGCAGCAACTGAGCTGGCCTATATCGGCAACAAAAGCCCGCGCTTCCGCGTTTGATCCAGAGCAAATGCCGGCCGCGGCCGGTAGTCTATGGTTGGCCGCAGTCAGGAGATAAGCCATGTCGGATTTGATGATTCATAAAGGCGAGTGGGTGGTGGTCTGCGACGGCAAGAAGGCGCTGGTCTTGAATAACATCGGAGACGCCAAGTTTCCCAATCTCAAGACGCTGGAAATCTTTGAGCAAAAAGACCTGTCGACCCACGAACTTGGCGCGAGCCCACCCGGTCGCGCTTTCAGCCCCGCCGGGCACGGCCGCAGCTCGGTGACGCAGACCGATTGGCACGACCAGTCCGAGCATGTATTTCTGACCCAGCTCGCCAAGCATCTCGACGCGGCAATCTCGGCCGGCAAGACCAAATCGCTGATCGTGGTGGCGCCGCCGCGCGCGCTCGGCATGTTGCGGCCGGCCTATTCGCACGCGCTCAAGGGCGCCGTGCGCGCCGAGGTCGACAAGGACTTGGTGAAGATGCCGGTGGGCGAAATCGAAAAGCACCTGACCCACGCTTGAACGCTCTGAATAAGGCTGGCCCGCCGCATTCGCGGTGCTATGGTCCCCGCGATTTATGGGGTCCGCTCATGGCTTTGCGGTTGAAATACGCGCTGGCGGCAGTGCTGAGTTTGGCGACGATCGTCGGCGCCGCCGCGCAGCAGCAGACGCCGCCGCCGCCGGTCGTTCCGCAGTTTCCTGTGCCGAAAGAGCCGCCCGAGCCGCAAGGCAAGCTCGCCGATCCGATGGCGGTGCCCGGCTTCTGGGATCCGCGGCACCGCCCGGAACGGCCGGACCTGACGCGCATCACCATCGTCCGCTTTCTCACCGAGACCGACTATCCGCCGTTCAACTTCACCGGCGCCGACGGCACGCCGGCTGGCTTCAACGTCGATCTGGCGCGCATGTTGTGCGAGGAGATGAAAGTGCCGTGCACGGTGCAGCAGCGCCGCTTCGACACGCTGATCCCGTCACTGGACAAAAATGAAGGCGACGCCATCATCGCCTCGCTTGCCGAGACAGCCGACATGCGCAAGCAGGTCGACTTCAGCAATCCCTATTACCGCACGCCGGCGCGCTTTGTGTCGCGGCGTGACGTCGAGATCGACGACGTGCGCCCGCAGGCGCTCGAGGGCAAGAAGATCGCGGTGGTCGCCGGCACCGCGCACGAGGCGTACTTGAAAACGCTGTTCACCGAAGCCGAGCTGCACCCTTATCCGACCGATGCCGCGGCGCGCTTCGCGCTCAAGCGCGGCGAGGTCGATCTCTTGTTCGGCGACGGCATCTCGCTCGCCTTCTGGCTCAACGGCACCGACTCGTCGAATTGCTGCGTGTTCCGCGGCGGGCCGTTCCTGGAGAGCAAGTTCTTTGGCGAGGGCATCGGCATCGCGGTCAAGCGCGGCAACGACCTGCTGCGGCAGGCGTTCAACTGGGCGCTGTTCCAGCTGTGGGAGAAGGGCCGCTTCACCGACCTGTGGCTGCGCTATTTCCCGATCAGCCCTTTTTGAGTTCGAAAATTTGACCTGAGCGCGGCGGATTCCTACTGTCCGCGCCGGAGATCATGATGTCCGTTGCCGAATCCGCCGCATCCCTGCGCGACGTCGCCGAGCAATCGAACGCCTGGCCGTTCGAGGAGGCGCGCAAGATCGTCGCGCGGTTGAAGAAGAAGCCGAAGGACGAGGTGATCTTCGAGACCGGCTACGGACCGTCCGGCCTGCCGCATATCGGCACCTTCGGCGAAGTCGCGCGCACCACCATGGTGCGTCACGCGTTCCGCGTGCTCACCGGCGACAAGATCAAGACGCGGCTGATCGCCTTCTCCGACGACATGGATGGCCTGCGCAAGGTGCCGGACAACGTGCCGAACAAGGACATGCTGGAAAAGCATCTCGGCAAGCCGCTCACCAAGGTGCCGGACCCGTTCGGCACACATGCGAGCTTCGGCGAGCACAACAATGCGCGGCTGCGCGCCTTCCTCGATCATTTCGGCTTCGACTACGAATTCATGTCGTCGACGCAGTGCTACACCTCCGGCCGCTTCGACGAGGCGCTGCTGAAGGTGCTCGCGCATTTCGACAAGGTGATGGCGATCATGCTGCCGAGCTTGCGCGAGGAGCGTGCCGGCACCTATTCGCCGTTTCTGCCGATCGATCCGAAAACGGGCATCGTTCTGCAGGTGCCGGTGATCGCGCACGACGCCAAGGCCGGCACCATCACCTATGAAGATCCCGATACAAAAGCGCCGGTGACCACGCCGGTGACCGGCGGCCGCTGCAAGCTGCAATGGAAGCCGGATTGGGCGATGCGCTGGGTCGCGCTCGGCGTCGATTATGAAATGGCCGGCAAGGACCTCATCGATTCCGTCAAGCTCTCCGGCGAAATCTGCCGCGCGCTCGGCGGCGCAGCCCCGGAAGGTTTCAATTACGAGCTGTTCCTCGACGAGAACGGCCAGAAGATTTCCAAGTCGAAGGGCAACGGCCTCACCATTGACGAATGGCTGCGCTACGCCTCGCCCGAGAGCCTGTCCTGTTTCATGTATCGCGAGCCGAAATCGGCCAAGCGCCTCTACTTCGACGTCATCCCGCGCACCGTCGACGAGTATCAGCAGTTCCTCGACGCCTACCCGCGCCAGGAGCTGCGTCAGCAGTTGCAAAATCCGGTCTGGCACATCCATTCCGGCCATCCGCCCAAGGTCGAGATGCCGGTGTCGTTCTCGATGCTGCTGACGCTGGTGTCGTCGTCGAACGCCGAAAATGCCGAGACGTTGTGGGGCTTCATCGGCCGCTACAAGCCGGGCGTGACGCCGCAGACGCATCCGAAGCTGAATGCGCAGGTCGAATACGCCATTCATTATTTCCGCGACTTCGTGCAGCCGGAAAAGAAGTTCCGCCAGCCGACGGAGGTGGAGCGCGCCGCATTAACCGATCTGCGCGATGCGCTGTCGAATTTGCCGGCGACTGCGAGCGCGGAAGAAATCCAGGACGTCGTCTATGAAGTCGGCCGCCGCGAGCCGTTCCTCGACCAGAAGAAGAAGGCGAAGGACGGCAAGCCGGGCGTGTCGCTCGACTGGTTCAACATGCTCTATCAGGTGTTGCTCGGCCAGGAGAAAGGCCCGCGCTTCGGCTCCTTCGTCGCGGTCTACGGCCTGCAGAACACCGTCGACATGATTGACGGTGCGCTGGCCAGGAGTGCGTGACGATTATCCCTCCCCGCTTGCGAGGAGGGTGGCGAGCGAAGCGAGCCGGGTGGGGCGTTTGCGGGTGGAGACGAAACCCCACCCCGGCGCGCTGCGCGCGCCGACCCTGCCCTTTCAGGGGAGGGATGAAGAACTACGAAAACGTCTGCACGCTGCCGTCGAGCGCCATCAGGTGCAGCTCGACCTGCAGCTTCGGCTGCCGTTCGCCGACCTGCTTCTTGAATTCCATCAGCGCCGCCTTGTGCGTTTCGGTCTCGATCTCTTTGTTCGCAACTTTCTCTGGGCCATAGGCGATCTTGGCGGCGCCGCAATCGCGATGGTTCATCGCGATCACTTTCGGAATGTGGTGGAGCTGGATCGAGGCGGCAAGATTGTCCCAGAACGCGACCGCCCAGGTCTTGAACGCCGGTGCGACCACGCCGATCGACGCGCCGGCAAAGGTGAACTGGCTGTATTGGCCGACCATGTGCCGGCCTTCCATGTATTTGATGGTCGGCTCGGGGAAGCGCGGGTCGATGCAAGTCAGCAGCATCGCTTCGTAATTGCCCTCGGCGCCGAGCACGAGCGACGGAAACGCCGCGATCAAGCCCGCGCCCGCCGCCACGTAAAGGAAGCGCCGCCGGTCGAAGCGCGCGCGCAACAGGTCGCCGCAGCAGGCGCAAGTGCTCGCATGGAGGATTTCGCTGGTCATGAATGCTCCCGCACTGAAACGCGCGATCCTAGCGGAAGCCGGCCAGAGCGGCCAGCGCTACCCGCTTACTGGCTCGCCCACATGATGCGCGCGATCCACAGCACGTCCGCCATCGATAATGTGCGGTCGCGGTGCTCGGCGTTGAGCGACTTGAGCTCGACGTGCTTCGAATTCTTGCGCTTGAGCTCCTTGACCGTGACTTCGCCGTCCTTGGTCTTGACCACGACGCGGTCGCCCTTGCGCACGGGCGCCGCCGGCGAGACAACAATGACGTCGCCGTCGCGATAGGCCGGCTTCATCGAGTCGCCGGAAATCTCCAGCGCATAGGCGTGCTCGTCGGTGACCGAGGGGAAGGCTATCTCCTCCCAGCCTTTGCCGACCGGAAAGCCGCCGTCGTCGAAATAGCCGCCGGCGCCGGCTTCGGCGAAGCCGATCAGAGGCACGTTGGAGATCACCGCTTTGCCGCTGTCGGTGAGCAGGCTCATGAAGGTGTCGACCTTGGTGTTGGTCGCCGCCAGCGCCTTGGCGACCGACTCGGTCGAGGGCCAGCGCGGGCGGCCTTCCGGCGTGATGCGTTTCGACTTGTTGAAGGTGGTGGGGTCGAGCCCCGCCTTCTTGGCGAGCCCGGAGGGCGTGAGCTTGGCGCGCGCGGCCAGCCGGTCGAGCGCAGTCCAGATCTGGTTATGTGTCAGCATGGTCCGGTCGATGCCCCAGCACGAATCGTCATTAGCATGGTCGGCAGTATATAGGAATTATAACCTTGGAAGCGACCCCCTCGGCAAGATTTTCGTGAACTTGGACAGGGCGCGCTGGCGCCGATAGAACGGCCTGCCAACCCTGAGGAGCCGCCGCCGGTGATCGGTCTGTTCGACCGCCTGTCCCGCCCCTTGATGCGGGCCCTCGACCCGGAGGACGCGCATGGCCTGGCCATCAAGGCCTTGCGTTATATGCCGGTTTCGCGCGCCGCAGCGGACGCGCCGGAGCTCAAGGTGCGCGCCTTCGGGCTCAATTTCCCCAATCCGGTGGGCCTGGCGGCCGGCTTCGACAAGAACGCCCAGGTGCCGGACGCGCTGCTGCGGCTCGGCTTCGGCTTTGTCGAGGTCGGCACCGTGACGCCGCGGGCGCAAAGCGGCAATCCGCGCCCGCGCCTGTTCCGGCTGGAGGCCGACGAGGGAGTCATCAACCGGCTTGGCTTCAACAACGAGGGCGCCCCGGCGGCGCTGGCGCGGCTGGCTGCGCGCGCCCGCGAGGGTGGCGTTGTGGGGGTGAATGTCGGCGCCAACCACGATTCCACCGACCGCGCCGAGGACTATGTGCGGCTGATCGAGACGTTCTCGCCGGTCGCGAGCTATTTCACCGTCAACGTCTCCTCGCCCAACACGCCGGGCCTGCGCGACCTGCAGCAGGCAGGCGCGCTCGACGATCTGCTCGCCCGCATCGTGGCGGCGCGCGATGCGGTACACGCGCGCTCGGGCCCCAGGCCGGTGCTGCTCAAGATCGCGCCCGACCTGACGCTGAATGAGCTCGACGATGTGGTCGGCGTCGCGCGCAAGCATCGCGTCGACGGCATGATCGTCGGCAACACGACCATCTCGCGCCCGGCCGCCTTGCGCGAGCGCGACAAGGCGAAAGAGCAGGGCGGCCTGTCGGGCCGGCCGCTGTTCAAGCTGTCGACGCGCATGCTGGCGGAAACTTTCGTGCGTACCGAGGGCGCCTTCCCGCTGATCGGCGTCGGCGGCATCGACTCCGGTCCGACCGCGATCGCCAAGATCAAGGCCGGCGCGACGCTGCTGCAACTTTATACGGGGCTGGTGTTCCGCGGCATCGGCTTGCTGTCGGAGATCAAGGTCGATCTTGCCGCGGCGCTCAAGCGCGGCCATCGCAACTCGCTTGCCGCGATGGTCGGTGCCGACACGGCCGAGATCACGGCGGAAAGCTGGCCGAGCTGACTATTTGCCGCGCGGCGTGTTGACGATTCGGATGACGATCCAAATCGGGATCACGATCACCGCGCCGAGCAGGAAATAGCGCCACAGATAGCGCACGGCGTCGAAGCCCATGTTCCAGATGGTGCGGAACAGCCGCTCGACGCTGTGGATGATGTCGAACGGGTCGAGCCCGAGCACCGACAGGATGACGCCGACCAGGATCGACACCAAAATCAGGCGGCCGAGCACGGCCAGCGGCGAGCCGCCGAAAATCCTCGTCGTCATATCGTTGCCGGCCATCGAATCCTCCAATTGAAGTGCCAGCCTAGCACGGACTGGTCGCGCGCAGACCTCAGATATGAACTAGAATCGATTCATGAAGCCCGCAACCGCGCTCGCGCGCCCCGAACAGCCGCTCTTGCCGGATGTTTTTGCCCGCTGGTTCGCCGGCCGCGGCTGGTCGCCGCGCGCGCATCAGCTCGACTTGCTGGCCAAAGCGCGGGACGGGCGTTCGGTGCTGCTGATCGCGCCCACCGGCGGCGGCAAGACGCTGGCCGGCTTCCTGCCGACACTGGTGGAATTGCACGAGCAGACTTTGCGGCCTGCACAACGCGTTCCCCTCGCCCCGCGAAGCGGTGGGGAGGGGTTAGGGGTGGGGGGCGCTTCGGACAGACGCGGCAGCGTTCCCCCCACCCCCGACCCCTCCCCGCCATTCGCTCCGCGAATGGGGGGAGGGGAGATGCGCGGCCTGCACACGCTCTATATCTCGCCGCTGAAGGCGCTCGCGGTCGACATTGCGCGCAACCTCGAAGTCCCGGCGCGCGAGATGGGTCTCGCCGTGAAGCTGGAGACGCGCACCGGCGACACGCCGGCCTCGAAGCGGCAAAGGCAGCGCCGCTATCCGCCCGACATTTTACTGACGACGCCGGAGCAGCTCGCGCTGCTGCTGGCGACGCCCGACGCGCCCTATCTGTTTGGCACGCTCAAGCGCGTGGTGCTCGACGAATTGCATTCGCTGGTGACGTCGAAACGCGGTGATCTCTTGTCGCTGGGCCTCGCGCGGCTCTTCGCGCTGGCGCCGAACGTCACGACTGTCGGGCTGTCGGCGACGGTGGCCGAGCCCGACGATCTTTGCCGCTATCTCGTGCCGCAGCCGCCGGGCGGCGAGGCGCGCGCCGATCTGGTGGTTGCGCAAGCCGGCGCGCAGCCGAACGTGACGATACTCGACACTGAAGAGCATCTGCCCTGGGCCGGCCATTCGGCGCTGCACGCGCTCGGCGAAATCTACGCGCTGATCAAGACGCACAAGACCACGCTGGTGTTCGTCAACACCCGCAGCCAGGCGGAATGGATTTTCCAGGAGCTGTGGCGCGCCAACGACGACAATCTTGCCATCGCCTTGCATCACGGCTCGCTCGACGTGGCGCAACGCCGCAAAGTCGAGGACGCGATGGCCGCCGGCAAATTGCGCGCGGTGGTGTGCACGTCGTCGTTGGATTTGGGCGTCGACTGGGGCGACGTCGATCTCGTCATCAATGTCGGCGCGCCGAAAGGCTCGTCCCGCTTGATGCAGCGCATCGGCCGCTCCAATCACCGCCTCGACGAGCCGTCCGAAGCCATACTCGTGCCCGCCAACCGCTTTGAAGTGCTGGAATGCCGCGCCGCGCTCGATGCGGCCGCCGAGAATGCGCAGGACACGCCGCCTTTGCACACCGGCGCGCTCGACGTGCTGGCGCAGCACATCCTCGGCCGCGCAGTGGGCGCGCCGTTCCTGCCCGACGAGCTTTACGACGAAGTGCGCGCCGCAGCACCTTACGCGTCGCTCGCCCGCTCCGATTTCGATGCCGCGGTCGATTTCGTCGCCACCGGTGGCTATGCGCTCAAAGCCTACGAGCGCTTCGCCAAGATCAGGCAGGGCAAGGATGGCCGCTGGCGCATCACGCATCCGCGCATCGCGCATCGCTACCGCATGAATGTCGGCACCATCGTCGAAGCCGACATGATCAAGGTGCGGCTGGTGCGCTCGCGCTCCAGTGGCGCGATCGTGGCGCGCGGCGGCCGCATCTTGGGCGAGGTCGAAGAATATTTTATCGAGACGCTGACGCCCGGCGACACCTTCGTCTTCGCCGGCGAAATCCTGAAATACGAGGCGCTGGTCGAGGACGAGGCCTACGTCTCACGCGCCACCGCCACCGATCCAAAGGTGCCGGCTTACGAAGGCGGCAAGTTTCCGCTCTCGACTTATCTCGCTGCGCGCGTGCGCGCGATTCTTGCCGACAGCCGCGCCTGGCGCGCGCTGCCGGCGCAAGTGCGCGAATGGCTGGAAATCCAGCAATGGCGCTCGATGTTGCCGAAGGCCGGCGATTTGCTGGTCGAAACCTTCCCGCGTGCGTCCAAGTATTATCTGGTCTGCTATCCGTTCGAGGGCCGCCTCGCGCACCAGACGCTCGGCATGCTGCTGACGCGGCGGCTCGAGCGCGCGGCGCTCAAGCCGCTCGGTTTCGTCGCCAATGAATATGCGCTCGCCGTCTGGGGCCTCGGCGATCTCGGACTTCGCATCCAGCGCGGCGATTTGTCGCTTGAGCAGCTGTTCGACGAGGACATGCTGGGCGACGATCTGGAAGCCTGGCTCGCCGAATCCGCGATGATGAAGCGCACCTTCCGCTCCTGCGCCATCATCGCCGGGCTGATTGAGAAGCGCTTTCCCGGCGAGGAAAAATCGCGCCGACAGCTCACCATCTCGACCGACCTCGTCTACGACGTGCTGCGCAAGCATCAGGCCGACCACATTCTGCTGCGCGCGGCGCGCGCCGACGCGGCCACCGGCCTCCTGGACATCAAGCGGCTCGGCGAAATGCTCTCGCGCATCAAGGACCGAATTGTCCATAAAGCGCTCGACCACGTTTCGCCGCTCTCGGTGCCGGTGCTGCTGGAGATCGGCCGCGAAACCGTCTACGGCGAGGCATCCGACGAGCTGCTGGCCGAGGCGGCGGACGAGCTGGTGAAGGAGGCGATGCAGTGAAATTCCCCGTTCATTCCCGCGCAAGCGGGAATCCAGTGCAAGAAAGCACTGGGTGCCCGCTTTCAAGGGGACGAGCGGATCATGTTGTTACGATCGCTGCGGTTGCTCTCACTGCCGATCCTTCCGGTGCTTTGTACTGGCCCGAGCAGGGCCTGCTCGCCGTCGCCGATCTGCATCTCGAAAAAGGCTCGAGCTTCGCTTCGCACGGTCTGTTACTGCCACCGTACGATACAGCTACCACCCTGTCGCGCCTTGCCCGCCTGATCGCGCATTACGCGCCGCGCACCGTGCTCGCGCTCGGCGACAGTTTCCACGACGGTGACGGGCCTGCGCGGCTGTCGTCCGGCGATCGCGACAGTCTGCATGCGCTGCAGCGCGGACGCGATTGGATCTGGCTCACCGGCAACCACGATCCTGAGCCGGCCGCGAACATCGGCGGCACGTTCCACGCAACGCTGACACTCGATGCGCTCACCTTTCGTCACATCCCCACGGGCGCCAGCGGCGAGATCGCCGGCCACTTGCATCCGGTCGCGCGCGTGTCCCATCGCGGCCGCGCGGTCAGCCGGCGCTGCTTTGCCGCCGACCGAACCCGCATGGTGATGCCGGCCTTCGGCGCTTTCACCGGCGGCTTGAATATCCGTGATGCCGCTTTCGCCGACGTGTTCGGCACGCTTGCCTTCACCGCGCATATGCTGGGCGAAGACCGGCTCTATTCGTTTACCGCGAAGCGCTGCTTGCGGGATTGACCTCTGGGCCGTCATACCCCGCAAAAGCGGGGGTCCAGAGACTAATTTCTAAAATTGATTTGTGGCTGTGGATTCCCGCTTGCGCGGGAATGACCGGAGCAAAGGTTTAGTCCCGCCTGAACACCACGCTCGCCAGCCAGCCGGTGAACAGCGCGATCAGCGCGGTGGCGATGCCATAGAGCAATCCGTGATCGCGCGCGGCGTCGGCGACGTATTGCTCGAAGCCAGCCTTGATCACTTCCAGCGCCGAATTGGTGCGCGCCACCAGAACGCCGTGGGAAAACAACTGAACATCGATCACGAAGGTGCCGGTCGGCACGTCGGCCGGCAGCGGGATCGCGCTGCGGAACACCGTAGGCGTGAGGAACGTCACCGCGTTCGGCTCCTCGCGGTAAAGGCCCTGCTCGCTTTCCAGCCGCACGAAAGCCTGCCGGTATGGATCGTCGGGCACGGTGTCGGCGATGTCCGGCCCGATGCGTTGCGGCAGCAGAAAATTGTCGAGGCCGACCTGCAGGCGCCGCAGCGTGTCGGCATTGGCGATGTTTTGCACCGGCCGGTTGCTCAACACGGCAAGATAGGACGGCACGCGCACGAATTCGCGCGAGTTGGTATTGACCCAGATGCCGGCGATCCTCTCCTTCTGCCGCGTGCGGAAGGTCTCGCGCGGCCCGGTGACGGTGACGACGAGATCGTAGCTCGAACGCAACGTGCCGCCGTTGCGTTCGGGCTCGACGGTGCCGAACAGCACCAGATCCTCGCCGGTAAAGCTCGAGGTGATCTGCACGCGGTGGTTCGACAGCGACACCACCAGCCGTTCGGCCGCGGCCTGCCGCGGCATCCAGGCAATCGCGAAAAGCAATAGGCAGGCGGTCCGCCGCATTCAGCCTTGCTCCAGGTGGCGGTCGTAGCGATGAAGACGCGCGCAACTATCCCTTACGGCATGACGCTGCGCCTGTTCAACGTTTTCCGACGGTGAACGAGCCGAGCGACAGCGGCACATGCGGGCCCGCCTGCGGGCGTCCCTTCGGCTTGAGCGGCGCGGCCGCCGGGGCGGGCTCGGGCCCCGCCCCTTTGGCGTCGTCCCAGCCGCCCTGCGGCTTGGGTATGGCGGTTGCCTCCTCAGGCTGCGGCTCGGGCTTGAAGCTTTTGACGGCCTGCTGCGCGGCGGCCAGCGCCTTGGGATCGAGATGGCCCGCCACCTCGTCGCGCTTCTTGGCGCTTTCCGGGTCACCCTTGGCGGCCGCCAGCGCGAACCATTTGTAGGATTCGGCGAAGTTCTTGTCGGAGCCGAGCCCGCGCGCGCAGAGCACCCCGAGATTGTATTGGCTGTCGGCGACGCCGCGCTCCGCCGCCTGCCGGAACCATTTCACCGCGGTGCCGTAGTCGGGCTTGCCGTCGACGCCCTCGGCATAGAGCACGGCGAGATTGTGCATGGCCTTGGCGTTGCCCTTGGCGGCGGCGGCCAGATAGAGCCTGCGGGCCTCGATGAGGTCCTTCTTCACGCCCTGGCCCTTCTCCAGCATGCTGGCATAGCGGAACTGGGCCGGCGCCAGGCCTTTGCTGGCCGCGCGCTCGAACCAGCGCGCCGCTTCCGGCAGATTGACCGGCACGCCGTGGCCGTCGGCGAAGCGCATGGCAACCTCATAAGCCGCGCCGGCATCGCCGGCCGCCGCCGCGCTACGCAGATGCGGTCCGCCGATCGCGAACGGCAGGTGATCTGTCATCGGCTCCAGCGCCGCGCCTTTGGCGCGCCCCGGGATCGATCCGGTGACGTCGGTCTTGCCCGCTTCCGGCGAAGAGCTGAGGTCGGGCGGATTGAGCAGCGAGGAACTGTCTTTGCTCTGATCGAAATTAAACGCCGGCGCGGTCGCGACTCGCGCGGGGGCGGGCGGGGCAGGCGCGGCGAGCGGCGCCGCCGCCTCCACCTCGCGCTGGCCCTGATCGGGGTTGAGATCGAGCGGCTCGCCGGCGACCTTCGCCGGCTGTTCGATTTGGGCCTTGCCGGTCTTGGCGGTCTTGGTGCCGCCGCCGAGGAGCATGTTGCCGGCGATCTGCACGCCGCCGACCACGATGGCGATGATGCTGGCCGCGATGAACAGCGATTTCACCCGCTTCGTCAGCTTGGCGCGCAGCGAAGGGCTCATGCCCTCGTCGAATTCTTCCGGCTCGTCCTCCGCCGGAGCGGCTGCCGCGGCGGGCTTGGCGCGCACCGCCGGCGCGTGCTGGAGCGCGGCCTGCGCGGCGCGGCGGGCGGCGGCGATGAAGCTCGATTTGCCGCCGGGCGCTGCGGCGGCCGCGGCGCCGCCGAGCGCGGCTTCCGAGGCGGCGATGCGCGCCGCCGGATTGGCGCGCATCGGCGGCGGGCCGGAGCCGGGCTCGAGCGGCTGATCGGGCGGCAGGTCGGGATTGATCGGTAATGTTGCCGCACGGCGGCGCGGGGCGGCCGGCGGCGGCTCAGGCTGCCGCTGTTGCGGCGGCAGCTGTGGACGCGGCGGGGCGGCTGCTGGCGCTTGCGGCGGCGGCATCTGCAAGGACGCCGCTGGCGGCAGATGCTGCGGCGGCTCCGGAGCGGTGCTCACCGCGCGCACCGCGAGCTTGCCAGCGGGGAAGGCGGGCGGCTCGCCGTGCATGCCGTGCTCGATCGCTGCCAGGCGGTCGACCACCAGCGCGAGCGTGCTGTGGACGCTGTCGAGCGCGTCCTGCGTGCGCGCGATGTCGTGCTTGAGCTCGTCGACCGCCGGCGGGGTCTCGGCGCGCAGGCCGGAGCCCTGCTTGCCGCTTTCGATATGGACCAACAAATCGCTCAGGCCGCGCTCGATCGCTTCCAATTGCCCGAGCCGCGATTCGGAGGCGTCAAGCTTCTCCACCAGCTTGACGATGCGATCCTCGAGATGGCCCATCGCGACGGTGTCGCCGCGCGAGGATTGCAGCAACTCGATCTTGTCGGACAGCGACTGCACCAGCTCTTCCAGGTGCGGCGGCACAGCGCCGCCGGACTGCACGCGTTCGGCAATCGCGTCGGAAAGCGCGTTGATGCGCTGTTCGAGATGATCGAGCGCGGCGCTGCCGGTCGCCGCATGCGCGACTTGCTCGACGCGCTCGGCCAGCGTCTGCACTTGCGCTGCCAACTGGCCGACCGTCTCGTCGGTGGCGACATGGGTTGCGATCGAGCGCAGCGTGGTGACCGCGGTTTCGAGCTGCTGCAGCGTCGCCGGATCCTTCTGCGCCACGATCATATCGATCTTATGCGCAAGGCCCGCCACCGCGTCGTTGAAGCCGACCAGGTTTTCCGCCGGCGTCAGTCCGCGTAACGCATCGCGCACTTCCGCCAGGCCATGCTCGACATTGGCGAGCGCGCCGTGCTCGACGCCGGCCTGCCGGCCTTCCGCGATGCGCTGGGAAAGCCCTGCGATCTGCTTCTCGATCGCGTCGATCTCGCGGCGCGGCATGGCGTCGTTAAGTGCATTGCCGATCTCGATGAGTTCGCTGCGCAGGGCGTTGATCGCGTCCTCGACGCCCGGCTTGCGCAGCGTTTCGATCTGGTCGGTGATCTGGCGCAGGCGGTCTTCCAGCCCGGAAAGGTCTTGCGCCGGCGGCGGCGCGCGCGGCGCGGCCACCGCCGCGGGCATCGGCGGCGCCCCGGCGGCCGGCAGTCCGTTGAGCGCGCGCTGGCGCGCGGAGATTTCCGCCACCGCACGGTCGAGACCCGGCGGCATCTGCATCGGCGGCATTGGCGGCATCGATTGCATCGATGGCGCGAGTGGCGGCGCCACCGGCCGCGAGGCATTGACGAACTGATCGAGCCGGCGGTCGAGCCGCGCGACCATCTCCGCCATCTTGTCGGAGTCGCTGTGTCCTCGCCGCGGCGGCGGCGCATAGGCCGCGGGCCCGCTGCGGCTCATCTGCTCGATGCGGCGCGAGAGATCCTCGATGCGCTGATGCACATCGCCGTAGTCGCCGTAGGCGTCATCGTCATGCGCGTGCGCGTCGATGCCTTGTTCCTCGGCCTGCTGCAGGATCACGGTGTTGAGCCATTCGCTCAACGGCACGCCCGCCCGGCGCGCCGCTTCACGTGCTGTCTCGCGGGCCTCGGGCCGTATCCCTTTCACGCTCCACGGCACGCCAAATTTCATGCTGCACCACGTTAGAGAGTGGAGGCGCTAACGCTTCCGGCTCGCGCGGAACCGGCTTTGCGTTAACGGCGGGTGGATACAGGCGCGGTCCGCTGGTCCCAGACCGCGACTTTTGCTGCCCACGGTAAAAAAGGGGTTAACGAGGGGGCGGAAGTGCCGGATTTTCCGCGCGGTTTCCCGTTTCGCGCCTTAACGAGGCTGTAAGCGCGATGCGCCATGGTGATGGGGTGGGGGATGCCGCGGCCGTCTTACATCGGTCGCAACCGCTCAATAGTTAACGAGTTGTTAAGCGCACTCTTTGAGTCGCGCTGGAGGGACCGATGCCGACCTACAAAGCACCCGTGGACGATGCGCTGTTCCTGCTGAACGACGTCTTCCATCTCGACCGCTACGGCAATCTGCCGGGCTTCGCCGATGCCTCGCCCGATGTGGTCGAGGCGGTGCTGCGCGAGGCGGCCAAATTCTCGGAAGAGGTGCTCACGCCGCTCAATCGCGTCGGCGACGAGGAAGGCTGTACGCGCCACGAAGACGGCAGCGTCACTACGCCGACCGGCTTCAAGGATGCCTATAAGCAGGTCGCCGAGGGCGGCTGGATCGGCATCTCGGTGCCGGCCGAATTCGGCGGCCAGGGCCTGCCGGCGACGCTCACCGAGATCGTTAACGAATTCCTCTGCTCGGCCAACATGGCCTTCGCCATGTATCCGGGGCTGACGCAAGGCGCGATCGCCGCGCTGCTGGCGCACGCTTCGCCCGCGCTCAAGCAGAAATACCTGCCGAAGATGGTCGAAGGCACCTGGACCGGCACCATGAACCTGACCGAGCCGCATTGCGGCACAGACTTGGGCCTCTTGCGCACCAAGGCGGTGAAGCAAGGCGACGGCAGCTACAAGATCAGCGGCACCAAGATCTTCATCTCGGCCGGCGAGCACGATCTCGCCGAGAACATCATCCATCTGGTGCTCGCGCGCATCGAAGGCGCGCCTGCCGGCACCAAGGGCATCTCGCTCTTTGTCGTACCGAAGATCATGGTCAATGACGATGGCTCGCTGGGCGCCAAGAACGGCGTTTCCTGCGGCTCGCTCGAAGAGAAGATGGGCATTCACGGCAACGCCACCTGCGTGATGAATTATGACGGCGCTACCGGCTGGCTGATCGGCGAAGAGAACCGCGGCTTGAACGCCATGTTCGTGATGATGAACGAAGCGCGCCTCGGCGTCGGCGTGCAGGGTCTCGCGCAATCCGAAGTCGCCTATCAGAACGCCGTGATCTACGCCAAAGAGCGCCTGCAGGGGCGCGCCATTTCCGGCGTGAAATATCCCGACAAGCCGGCCGATCCGATCATCGTGCATCCCGACGTGCGCCGCACGTTGATGACCATGCGCGCCTTCAACGAGGCGGCGCGCGCGCTGGTGATGTGGACGGCGCTCAAGGGCGACGTCGCGCATCGTTCCGGCGACGAAAGGGAACGCAAGAGCGCCGACGATCACATGGGCTTGCTCACGCCAGTGATCAAAGGCGTGCTCACCGACCAGGGCTTCGCCAACACCGTGATGGCGCAGCAGGTGTTCGGCGGCCATGGTTACATCGCCGAGCACGGCATGGAGCAATTCGTGCGCGACGCGCGCATCGCGCAGATCTACGAAGGCGCCAACGGCATCCAGGCGCTCGATCTGGTTGGCCGCAAGCTCGGCAAGGACGGCGGCCGCGCGCTGATGGCCTTCTTCAACGAGGTGCAAAGCTACATCAAGGAGAAGAGCGGCGAGGAGGCGATGAAGCCATATGTCACGCCGCTCGGCGCTTCGCTCGGCCATCTGCAGCAGGCGTCCATGTGGTTCATGCAGAACGCCATGGCCAAGCCCGACAACGCCGGCGCCGGCTCCTACGACTACATGCATCTCTTCGGCCTGGTCGCGCTCGGCTACATGTGGTGCCGGATCGCCGAAGCGGCGATCGCCAAGCTGCCGAAAGCCAACGGCTCGACCCCGCGCTATTCGGCCAAGCTCGTCACCGCGCGTTTCTTCATGGAGCGCATGCTGCCGGAGACGGCCGCCCACCTCACCCGCATCCAGTCGGGCGCCGCGAGCACGATGGAAATGCCGGACGAGCAGTTCTGAAACGCGCTTGTCGCGGGCCTAGAAAGGTTGCGCTAATATAGCTGAGGGGCGACACGCATCAGCGGAGGCTGACATGCGGTATTTGACCGCTTCCCTCATCTTGATTGGCGCCGTTGGCTTCGGTGCGCCGTCCTTTGCCAGTGACATTCATCTCCCCAAACAGACCGCCGAGGAGATCAAGGCCGTCTGCGACAAAGTCGGCGGCAAGTTTTCGCAAGACGCCAACGGTTATGACTGCGGAACCGATTGTCATGGCGCTCCCGGCACCGATTGCGTCGTTCACTGCACGGCCGGTCAGAAATGCGTGGCGCAAGTCATCGGCGCCCGCCGCCCCCACGACGTCTTGAGCGCATTGCAAGTGCCCGCGCGCGGCCACTAGCTCGCTTCGCAAGCCGGCGACATTCTAGCCACTGCGTCATTGCCGGGCTTGACCCGGCAATCCATCTTGCGCTTCCAAATACACCGAGAGTTCTCATGGACCCCGGGTCAAGCCCGGGGGTGTCGGCTGGGATTGCGGGTCGTGCCGGGCAATACATTGAAAATCGCCATCATCGGCGGCGGCATCGGCGGATCGGCCGCGGCGCTGTCGCTGCTGAAAGCTGGCTTCGACGTTCGCGTCTATGAACGCGCCAGCGAATTGCGCGAGGTCGGCGCCGGCATCGTGCTCACGCCCAACGCCGTGCGCGTGCTGCATCATCTCGGCTTTGCCGATGCGCTGGCGGCGCTCGGCGTCGCGGTGCCCATCGTGCGGCAGCGGCGCTGGCAAGACGGCCGCACCTTGCTGTTCGCCAAGGTGGCGCCGCCGCCGGGCGTGCCCGCGATGTTCTACACCTCGCACCGCTCCGACATTCTGCTGATGCTCGCCGGCAAGCTGCCGCCGGAGCGCCTGCATCTCGGCCACAAGCTGGCGGCCTTTAGCGACCGCGGCGACAAGGTCGAGATGCAATTCGAAAACGGCGCCCGCGCCGAGGCCGACGTCATGATCGGCGCCGACGGCATTCATTCCACCGTGCGCGAATTGTTGTTCGGCGCCGAGACCCCGCGCTTCACCGGCTGCGTCGCCTATCGCGGCCTGGTGCCGGCCGAGCGCCTCGCCCATCTCAACTTGCCGTTCGAGTCGCAGCTCTGGTTGGGCCCGGGCAAGCACTTCGTGCATTACCCGGTGTCCGCCGGGCGGCTCGTCAATTTCGTCTGCCTGATCGATCGCGACGCCTGGACCAAGGAATCCTGGACCGAGCCCGGCAATGTCGCCAACGCGCTCGCCGCCTACCAAGGCTGGCACGCGCAGGTGCGCGGCATCGTCTCGTCGGTGACGGAAACTTTCGTCTGGGGCCTGTTCGACCGCGCGCCGCTTGCGCGCTGGTCGGTCGGACGCGTCACGCTGCTCGGCGACGCCTGCCATCCGATGCTGCCCTTCCTGGCGCAAGGCGCAGCGCAGGCGATCGAGGATGGCGCGACACTCGCGGCGGTGCTTGCGCGCGCGAGCGACGATAGTCCGGCCGCCTTGCGCCGCTACGAAAGCTTGCGGCTGCCGCGCACCGCCCGCATCCAACAGGTCGCCGCCGGCAATAAGACGCGCAATCATCTGCCGGACGGTCCCGAGCAGATCGCGCGCGACGCCGCGATGGCCGCCGGCACCGCGGATTGGTCGATCGGCGCCAGCGCCTGGGTCTACGACCACGACGCGCTGACGGTGGCGAATTAAGCCGGTTTCAATTGGCGGCGCGCGGCTCGATCGTTGCCGACACGCGCAGCGCCGGCGGCGCGCTCTGCGATTTCATTAGATTGCGGCTGTCGAAGGCGCCATCCGGACAGATGAATTCGAACGCAACCAGAATTCGGTCGACGCTTTCGCCATCGCCCGAAAAGGGCAGCAGCAGCCTTTCGTTGTGCACCAGCCGGCCCTCGCGGTCGAATATGTCCTGGATGGTGTAGACCGGACGGCCGCCCTGCGCCGCCTGGTGATAGGGCGCAAGCCCGGTCGAGCATGTTGCCGCCTGAATGACCTCGTCGAGATAGCGACCGCGACATTCGCCCGAGCCATAAACCTGACCGATCACCGCGCCATGGAAGCGGATCTGGAAGCGCACATTTCCGTTTTCGCCGACCACGTCGAGAAAACTCAACGTGTCCGTCATGCGCGACAGGTTCTCGGCTTCGACCGCCTGCCAACGTGGCACTTGAGACGCGCCAAGGTGGCGATCCCAGAACATGAGCAACCAACGATGATTGATCGCCCGGACAACATCCGGCCGCGCGACGGAAAATTGCATTAAATGTAGCCCCCGATCGTCCGGCGGATACTTTTATGGTGGCGCCTTGTCAAACGCAATGAACAAGCCGCCAATGTTTTTTATTCCACGCAGTCTCACTGCGCGGGAAAAATTATGCGGCCTGCGCGAAGGCCGGCGCGCGCCGCGAACGGAGCAGCAGCCAACTCATGATTGAAACGTTGATCAGGTTCCACGCGAGCCCGTTGAGGAACGCGGCCTGATAGGAACCGGTGGCATCGAAGATCGCGCCCGACAGCCAGCCGCCCAGCGCCATGCCGACGACCGTCGCCATGATCGTGAGCCCGACGCGCGCGCCCGCCTCCTTGGGCGAGAAATATTCGCGGATGATGATGGCGTACATCGGCACGATGCCGCCCTGGAACAACCCGAACAGCGCCGAGATCACATAGAGCGAGAACAGGCCGTCGAACATCAGATAGAGGAACAGCGCCACGCCCTGCAGCAGCGAGCCGAGCAGCAGCGTGCGCACGCCGCCGATGCGGTCTGCGATGAAGCCGGAGCCGACGCGCGACACGATGCCGAAGCCGAGCATCATCGATAGCATCTCGGCGCCGCGCGCCACGCCGTAACCGAGATCGCCGCAATAGGCGACGATATGCACCTGCGGCATCGCCATCGCCACGCAACAGGCGACGCCGGCGATGCAGAGCAGCACCTGCAAGGTCACGGGCGAAAACGGCATCGTGGCCTGCCGGTGCGCGGCGGCGACGCCGGCGGCCGCGGTGTGCAGGTGGTCGAGCCGCCGCCGCAGCGCCAAGCCGATCGGCAGCATGGTGACGACGCAGAACATCCCGATGCCGATATGCGTCGGCCGCCAGCCATAGCCGGCGATGAAATGCTGCACCACCGGAGGCCAGATCGTGCCGGCGGTGTAATTGCCGGCGGCGGCGAGCGCGACCGCGATGCCGCGCCTTCGCATGAACCAATGCGAAATGTCGGCCATCATCGGCCCGAACGTGGTCGAGCAACCGAAGCCGATCAGCAGGTGTGCGAGCGTGACCTGCCAGAGGTTCGCCGACAGCCCGACCGCGACATAGCCTGCGCCCAGCGCCAGCGTGCCGAGCGTCAGCGGCACCGCGATGCCGAAGCGGTCGGCGAGCCGGCCGTTGACGATGCCGCCGATGCCGAAGCCGAGCATGACGAAGGTGTAGGGGATCGAGGCGTCGGCGCGGTCGACGCCGAAATCCGCCTGGATGGCCGGCAGCGACACCACCACCGACCACATG
Source organism: uncultured Pseudomonadota bacterium (assembly GCA_963710705.1). Taxonomy (GTDB): domain Bacteria; phylum Pseudomonadota; class Alphaproteobacteria; order Rhizobiales; family Xanthobacteraceae; genus Pseudolabrys. Next base: position 243,208 of record CAVQBI010000002.1, on the reverse strand, counting down.
CCGACGCCGCCGATGGTGGCCACCGCCAACGCGCAGGCAAGCCGCCGCCAGGCGTAGGCGGACTCCACGCCATAGACGGATGACCCGTCCGCTTCTGCGTTCATGATGGTGCCCCGGCTTCGCGCTGCCGGTCCTAGCACCGGACGCCGGGCCTATCCAGCCGACCCCTCCCATAGCCGCCTTCCGCGCCCTATGGTGTGCGCCTAGGTGATTCGCGCATGGACGCCCTCAATCTCCCGCGGCCGGCCTGGATGAGCGAGGATCTCGTGCTGCTCGAAGAGCAGGCGCGCCGCTTCATCGCCGACGAATTCGTCCCGCACCTCGACGGCTGGCACGAAAAAGGGATCTACGACCGCGAGGTGTGGACCAAGGCGGGCGCGGCCGGTCTGCTCTGCGCCTCGATGCCGGAAGACTACGGCGGCGCCGGCGGCAGCTTCGCGCATGAGGCGGTGATCAACCGCGAGCTCTCGCTCGGCGGCTTCGACACCTTCGGCGCGCCGCTGCATTCCGGAATCGTCGCGCCCTACATTCTGCATTACGGCACCGAGGAGCAGAAAAAGCGCTGGCTGCCGAAGCTTGCGACCGGCGAGATGGTCGGCGCCATCGCCATGACCGAGCCGGGCACCGGCTCCGATCTGCAAGGCGTGCGCACCAAGGCGGAGAAATCCGGTAACGGCTATGTGCTCAACGGTTCCAAGACATTCATCACCAACGGCCAGCACGCCAATCTCATCATCGTCGTCGCCAAGACCGATCCGAAGGCGGGGGCCAAGGGCACGTCGCTTTTGGTGGTGGAGACCGACGACGCGCCTGGCTTCCGCCGCGGCCGCAAGCTCAAGAAGCTCGGCATGGATTCCGCCGACACTTCGGAACTGTTCTTTGAGGACGTGAAGCTGCCGGCCGAGAGCCTGCTCGGCACCGAAGAGGGCCAGGGCTTCTACCAGTTGATGAAGGAACTGCCGCAGGAACGCCTGATCGTCGCCGTGCACGCGGTGGCCATGATGGAGCGCGCGCTCGCGCTCACCGTCGATTACGTCAAGCAGCGCCAGGCTTTCGGCAAGAAGATCATCGAGTTCCAGAACACGCAGTTCGAACTGGCCGAGTGCAAGACCGACGCCACCATGGCGAAAATCTTCGTCGATCATTGCATCGAACGGCACGTCAAAGGCGAACTCGACACCGTCACCGCGTCGATGGCGAAATATCGCCTGACCGACATGCAAGCAGACGTGATCGACCGCTGCCTGCAATTGTTCGGCGGCTATGGCTATATGGACGAATATCCGATCTCGCGCATGTACCGCGATGCGCGCGTCTTGCGCATCTACGCGGGCACCAACGAGATCATGAAGCTGCTGATCGCGCGCAGTCTCTGACGCGCAGGAGAACGCACATGGCCGACGCATTCATCTACGACGCCGTCCGCACACCGCGCGGGCGCGGGAAGCCGGACGGCGCGCTGCATGAGGTGACCGCGCTCAACCTGGCGGCGCAGGCGCTCTCGGCCATCAAGGACCGCAACGAGCTCGACCCCACGCTGCTCGACGATGTCGTGCTTGGCTGCGTCGATCCGGTGGGCGAGGCGGGCGGCGACATCGCGCGCGCGGCCGCCCTGGTGGCGGGGTTCGGCGACCGCGTGCCGGGCGTGCAGATCAATCGCTTCTGCGCGTCCGGGCTCGATGCCGTGAACTTCGCCGCGGCCGAGATCATGTCGGGCCAGCATCAGATGACCATCGGCGGCGGTTGCGAATCGATGAGCCGCGTCGGCATCGGCGCCTCCGGCGGCGCCTGGCCGGTCGATCCGTCGATCGCGGTTGAAACCTATTTTCTACCGCAGGGCATTTCCGCCGATCTCATCGCCACCAAATACGGCTTCTCGCGCGACGACGTCGACGCCTATGCGGTCGAGAGCCAGAAGCGCGCGGCGCAATCCTGGGAGGAGGGCCGCTTCAAGAATTCGGTGATCCCGGTGAAAGACGTCAACGGCCTCACCATTCTGGCGAAGGACGAGCACATGCGGCCGTCGACCACCATGCAGACGCTCGCCGCGCTGCAGCCGTCCTTCGTGCAGATGGGTGAGATGGCCGGCTTCGACGCGGTTGCCGTGCAGCGCTATCCGGAAGTCGAAGCCATCAACCACGTGCACACGCCGGGCAATTCCTCCGGCATCGTCGACGGCGCCGCCGCAGTTCTCATCGGCAGTAAAGAAGCGGGCAAAGCGGCCGGTCTGAAACCGCGTGCGCGCTTAAAAGCTTTCGCCAATATCGGCTCGGAGCCGGCCATCATGCTCACCGGCCCGATCCCGGTCACCGAAAAGGTGATGAAGAGGGCCGGCATGAAGAAAAAAGACATCGACCTCTGGGAACTCAACGAGGCCTTCGCTTCGGTGGTGCTGCGCTACATGCAGGCGCTCGACATTTCGCACGACAAGATCAACGTCAACGGCGGCGCCATCGCCATGGGCCACCCGCTCGGCGCCACCGGCGCCATGATCCTCGGCACCGTGCTCGACGAGCTGGAGCGGCGCGATCTCGAAACCGCACTGGTCACGCTCTGCATCGGCATGGGCATGGGCACCGCCACGATAATCGAGCGAGTGTAAGGGATGCACAGAGTTGCATTTCCCCTCCCCGCCACTCGCTTCGCTCGCGGGGGGAGGGGAATTGAAATGCTGAGGACGACGCAGTAATGCCCAAGATTGACATCGACAAGATCGCGCTCGACAGCTCGACGAACTATCCACGCCCGTTCAACAAGGCGGTCGAAGGCCGCTCGCGCAAGCGGCTCGGCCGCGCCGCGGGCCTTTCACAATTCGGCGTCAATCTCTGCACACTCAAGCCGGGTGCGGCATCTTCGCAGCGGCACTGGCACGAGAATGAAGACGAGTTTGTGTACGTCCTCGAAGGCGAAGTCGTGCTGTGCGAGGACGGCGGCGAGACGGTGCTCAAACCGGGCAACGCCGCGGCCTGGAAGGCTGGCGTGGCGAACGGACATTGCCTGATCAACCGCTCAAGCCGTGACGCGGTTTTCATCGAGGTCGGCACCCGCGCCGCATCCGAGCGCGCGCACTATTCCGACATCGACATGATGGTCGTGCGTGATGCAAGCGGCTTCAACTATACGCGCAAGAACGGCGAGCCATATCCGAAATAGGATTTTTCGCTCATGATCAATTTCAAGCTCGACATCGACGCCGACGGCATCGCGCTCGTCACCTGGGACATGCCCGGTCGCTCGATGAACGTGATCGACGATAGCGTCACCGAGGAACTCGCCGGCATCGTCGAGAAGGTCGCAACCGATGCCGCCATCAAAGGCGCAGTCGTGACCTCCGGCAAGGAAGCCTTCTGCGCCGGTGCCGATCTTACCGTGCTTGAGCAAATGGCCGGCAAATACGCCGCGCTGCTCAAGTCGAAAGGCGAGGAAGCCGCCAACCAGATGGTCTATGACGAGAGCCGCAAGCTCGGGCTGCTCTACCGGCGGCTGGAAACCTCGGGCAAGCCCTGGGTCGCGGCAATCAATGGCACCGCCATGGGCGGCGGCTTCGAGCTTTGTCTCGCCTGCCACCACCGCATCGCCTCGGACAATCCGCGCACGCGGCTCGGCCTGCCGGAAGTGAAGGTCGGGCTGTTCCCCGGCGCCGGCGGCACGCAGCGCGTCGCGCGCATGATCCCGCCGGCCGATGCGCTGCAATTTCTGCTCAAGGGCGATCAGTTGCGCGCCGACCGCGCCAAGGCGATGAAGCTGATCGACAATGTCGTGCCGGCTGCCGATCTGGTCAAAGCCGCCAAGGACTGGATCAAGGCCGGCGGCAAGGGCGTTGCGCCGTGGGATGTGCAAGGCTTCCGGCTGCCCGGCGGCCAGGTTTATTCGAAGGCCGGCATGATGACGTTCCCGGCCGCCAATGCCATCTACCGGCGCGAGACCTACGACAATTATCCGGCCGCGCGCGCCATCCTGCAGGTCGTCTACGAAGGCCTGCAGGTGAACATGGACACGGCGCTGCGCGTCGAGGCGCGCTGGTTCGCCAAGATCGTGCGCTCGCCGCAGGCCGCCGCCATGATCCGTACGCTGTTCGTGTCGATGCAGGAGCTCAACAAAGGCGCGCGCCGGCCGTCCGGCGTGCCGCCGACCAACTTGAAGAAAATCGGCGTCGTCGGCGGCGGCTTCATGGGCGTCGGCATCGCGCAAGTGAGCGCGGCGTCCGGACTGCAGGTCGTGCTCATCGACCGCGACCAGGACACCGCCGACAAGGGCAAGGCCGCGCTCAACAAGGCGCTGTCCGACCGCGTCATGAAAGGCCGCATGAAAGGCGCCGAGCGCGACGCGCTGCTCGCGCAGATCGCGCCCTCCGGCGATTACGGCGCGCTCAAGGACTGCAATCTGGTCATCGAGGCCGTATTCGAGGATCGCAAGATCAAGGGCGAGGTGCTGGCGAAAATCCAGGCCACTGTCGGGCCCGATACCATCATCGCTTCCAACACCTCGACGCTGCCGATCACCTCGCTCGGCGCCGAGCTGTCCGATCCGGCGCGCTTCGTCGGCATCCATTTCTTCTCGCCGGTCGACCGCATGCTGCTGACCGAGATCATCCTCGGCAAGCAGACCAGCGCCGCCGCGCTCGCGACCGCGCTCGATTACGTGCGCGTCATCCGCAAGACTCCCATTGTCGTGAACGACTCGCGCGGCTTCTACGCCAACCGCTGCGTGCTCAATTACGTGCAGGAAGGCCACCTGATGCTGGCCGAAGGCGTGCCGCCGGCGATGATCGAGAACGTCGCGCGCATGGCCGGCATGCCGATCGGACCGCTCGCGCTTAACGACGAGGTCGCGCTCGACCTCGGTTTGCGCATTCTCAAGGCGACCGAGGCGGACCTCGGCGCAAAGGCGATCAATCCGGCGCAGAAGAAATTGCTGGTCGCCATGGTCGAGCAGCACGGCCGGCTCGGCCGCAAGAACGGCAAGGGCTTCTACGACTATCCGCAGAACGGCCCGAAGCGGCTGTGGCCCGGCCTCGCCGAGCTGCAGGACAAGCACCTCGATCCCGACACCATCGACGTCGAGGAACTCAAGCAGCGCATCCTGGTCACGCAGGCGCTGGAAGCCGCGCGCACCTTCGAGGAGAAAGTGGTCACCGACGTGCGCGAGGCCGACGTCGGCTCAATTTTGGGCTTCGGCTTCGCGCCGTTCTCCGGCGGCACGCTGTCCTACATCGACATGATGGGCTCGAAGACATTTGTCGAGCTGTGCCGCGCGCTGGAGAAGAAGCACGGTGCGCGCTTCAAGCCCAACAAACTGCTCATCGACATGGCGGCCAAGGACGAGACCTTCTACCGGCGCTTCGCCCCGGCGAAGAAGAAAGAGGCGGCGTAAGATTTCAATGCGGTTTATTCTTCCGCTCACCCCCGCGAAAGCGGGGGTCCATGGCCAAGCGCATGGCGTTTTATGTTTACATACTCGCTAGTAAGCGGAACGGCACGCTTTATATTGGAATGACCGATGATTTGGTGAAACGTGTCTGGCAGCATCGCAACGGGATTATTCGCGGGTTTACCAACGGTACGGCATCAAGAATTTCGTGTGGTACGAGTCGCACGACTCGCGGCAATCGCCATTTGCTCGCGAGCATCAGATGAAGAAATGGAACCACGCCTGGAAGCTCGAATTGATTGAGCAAGAAAATCCAACTTGGCGTGATTTGGCGGATGAATCGGTTCAGTAAATAAAGAGCTGGATTCCCGCTTACGCGGGAATGAGCGGAGTTTGACGCATGTCTGCGCAGCAACGCCCCTCCCTTCTGCGCTGGCGCGAAATTCCCGGCAGCGTCTGGGCGCTCGGGCTGGTGTCGATGTTCATGGATTCCTCCTCGGAGATGATCCATGCGCTGCTGCCGCTTTATCTCGTCTCGGTGCTCGGCGCCTCCACGCTCACCGTTGGCGTGATCGAAGGCATCGCGGAAGCGACCGCCTCGATCACCAAGGTGTTCTCCGGCGCGCTCAGCGATTACCTGGGAAAACGAAAATGGCTGGCGGCCGCCGGCTACAGTCTCGCCGCGCTCACCAAGCCGATCTTCCCGCTCGCACCCAACATCGAATGGCTGGCGGCGGCGCGCTTCGTCGACCGCATCGGCAAGGGCATCCGCGGTGCGCCGCGCGACGCGCTGGTTGCCGATCTCACGCCGCCGCACGTGCGCGGCGCCGCTTACGGCCTGCGGCAGTCGCTCGACACCGTAGGCGCCGTGCTCGGGCCGCTGGCGGCAATCGTTTTCATGGCCGCGCTCGCCGACAATTTCAAACAGGTATTCTGGATCGCCGTCATCCCAGCTTTCATCTCCGCCGCCATCATCATCGTCTTCGTGCGCGAGCCGAAAGCGTCCGCCCGTCCGCGCCCGGTGCGCGCGCCGCTCGCGCGCGCCGAGCTCGCCCGCCTCGACGCCGGTTATTGGATGGCGGTCGGCGTATCCGCGATTTTCACGCTCGCCCGCTTCAGCGAAGCCTTTTTGATCTTGCGCGCGCAATCGGTCGGGCTCGACGCTGCCTTCGCGCCCGCGGTGCTGGTGGTGATGAACGTGACCTATACGTTCTCGTCCTGGCCGGCCGGCGCGCTGTCCGACACGCTCGGCCGCTACGGCATCATCGTCGCCGGTTTCGCGCTGCTGATCGTGGCCGACCTGCTGCTCGCGTTCGGCAATGGCGTCACGCCGGTGATGTTCGGCGTCGCGCTCTGGGGTCTGCACATGGGACTGACGCAAGGCACGCTCTCGGCGCTGGTCGCCGACACGGCGCCCGCGCGGCTGCGCGGCACCGGCTTCGGCGTGTTCAATTTGGTAAGCGGCGTCGCGATGCTAGTGGCCAGCGTCATCGCCGGCGCGTTGTGGGAACTGATCGGCCCGGACGGCACCTTCCTCGCCGGCGCGGCGTTCACGGCGCTTGCGCTGGTGGCGTTGCCGCTGGCGCATCGGCGGAGGATCCGGGGACGCTGATTTTTTCCGTTCGTCCCCGCGGAAGCGGGGGCCCAGGCTGGATTCCCGCTTTCGCGGGAATGAGCGGATCAAAATCTAGACGACCACCGTCAGCTTCTTCGCCGCCCGCGTCACGCCGGTATAGAGCCAGCGCTCACGGCTGTCCGGAAACGCAAAGAACTCGTCGAACAGCACCACGTCATCCCACTGCGAGCCTTGCGCCTTGTGCACGGTGAGCACGTAGCCGTAATCGAATTCGTCATAAGGCTTGCGCCGCGGCCAATCGACCTTCTCGATGCCGCCGGTGAAGCATTCCGGCCGCACCGACACCTTGACGCCGCGCATCGCCGTCTCGTCGTCCGGCAGCAGCCGCATCGTCATGATGCCGGTTTTCCGTGCGCCGCGTTCCTTCACCGTCCATAAGCCGCCGTTGAACAGGCCCTTCTTGCGGTTGTTGCGCAGGCACACCAGCTTGTCGCCGGCCGACGGCATGTCGTCGTCGAAGCCGCGCCGCTCGCGCATCCGAATATTGTAGGCGCGACGCGTGGCGTTGCGTCCGACCAGCACCTGGTCGGCCTCCAGCACGCGCTGCGGATCGAGATCGGCCTTGCGGATAACTTCCGTTTCGCCGTAACGGCCGGGCTCGAGATATTCGCCGGCGCGGATCTCCATCGACAGCCGCACGATCGGGTCGTCGACCGCCTGGCGGTGCACTTCGGTGAGCATCACGTCGGGCTCGGCCTCGGTGAAAAAACCGCCGCCCTGGATCGGCGGCAGCTGCGCCGGGTCGCCGAGCACCAGCACCGGCACGCCGAACGATAACAGGTCGCGGCCAAGCTCGGCATCGACCATCGAGCATTCGTCGATGATGATCAACTCGGCCTTCGAGGCCGGCGCGTCGTCCCACAGGTCGAAGCTCGGGATTTCCTCGCCGCTCTCGCGCGCGCGGTAGATCAGGCCGTGGATGGTGGAGGCGCCGCGGCAGCCTTTGCCGCGCATCACGCTCGCCGCCTTGCCGGTGAAGGCCGCGAACTTCACCTCGCCGTCGACGTGCTCGGCCAGATACTTGGCGAGCGTGGTCTTGCCGGTGCCCGCATAGCCGAACAGCCGGAAAACCTGCGGCGTGCCGTTGGCGCCCGGCTTCTCGTTGAGCCATTCGGCGACGGCGTTGAGGGCTGCGTCCTGGTGGGGCGAGAACTGCGGCATGCGGGAAAATCAATAAAGCATGGCCGTGAAAGGCGAAAGAACAAAATATGAACTTTTTGGCTTTGATGATTTTCCTATCGTTGCTGCCTGCCGGCGTTTCGCAAACGGAGCGCGCATTTGCGCATGGCGACACCTCGCCTGCCTCGCATTGCCCTTTGCCGGAACCCATGTTTAACGTCGCGGCCTTTTTGCGCCGGAATTCTTGAATGGCTCGTGACCAAATCGACATGACCCCGATCGAGACGCGCGACGAACTCGTCGCCTGGCTCGCAGCGGGCTGCAAGCCGAAGGCAGAATTCCGCGTCGGCACCGAACACGAGAAGTTCGCCTTCACGGTCGAGGATCACCGCCCGGTGCCGTATGCCGGCCGCCGCTCCATCCGCGCGCTGCTCGACGGCATGCAGCATCTGCTCGGCTGGGACCCGATCGTGGAGGGCGACAACATCATCGGCATGTACGACATCACCGGCGGTGGCGCGATCTCGCTCGAGCCAGGCGGCCAGTTCGAATTGTCGGGCGCGCCGGTCGAGAACGTGCACCAGACCGCGTCCGAGCTGATGGCGCATCTCGCGCAATTGCGCGAAGTGGCAAAGCCGCTCGGCATCGGCTTCCTCGGCATCGGCATGACGCCGAACTGGCGGCGCGAAGACATGCCCGTCATGCCGAAAGGCCGCTACAAGATCATGACCAACTACATGCCGAAGGTCGGCTCGCTTGGCCTCGACATGATGTATCGCACCTGCACCGTGCAGGCGAACCTCGATTTCTCCAGCGAAGCCGACATGGTCAAGAAGCTGCGCGTCGGGCTCGCCTTGCAGCCGGTGGCGACCGCGTTGTTCGCCAATTCGCCGTTCACCGAGGGCAAGCCGAACGGTTTTCTCTCGTTCCGCTCGCACATCTGGACCGACACCGACAATGCGCGCTCCGGCATGCTGCCCTGGGTTTTCGAGGACGGCATGGGTTTCGAGCGCTGGGTCGACTACGCGCTCGACGTGCCGATGTATTTCGTCAAGCGCGGCGATAAATATATCGACGTGGCCGGCAAATCGTTCCGCGATTTCTTCACCGGCAAGCTTGCCGAGCTGCCGGGCGAGCGCCCGACCATCTCCGACTGGGCCAATCACCTGAGCACGATCTTCCCGGAAGTACGGCTCAAGCGTTTTCTCGAGATGCGCGGCGAAGATGGCGGCCCGTGGCGGCGGCTACCGTCGCTCACGGCCTATTGGGTCGGCCTGCTATACGACGATGCTGCGCTCGATGCCTGCTGGGACATGGTGAAGTCGTGGACCGCCGAGGAGCGCCAGAAGTTGCGCGACGACGTGCCGGTGCGTGGCTTCCGCGCCGAGATCCGCGACCGCAATGTGCTCACCCTGGCGCAGGAGACCTTGCGGCTCGCCTCACGCGGCCTGCAGCGCCGCAAACGCCTCGATCGCAACGGTCGCGACGAGACGCGCTATCTGCGTCCGCTGGAAGAGTTGGTCGCCCGCGGCATCACTCCGGCCGAGGAATTGCTGGAGAAGTATTTCAACGAGTGGAACGAGTCGGTGGACCCGATCTACGCGGAGTATGCGTATTGAGTTGTGTCCCGGGCGCAGCGCAGCGTTCAGCGAAGCGAAACAGTGCGCTGCAGACCCGGGACCCCGGTATCTTCGAAAGAAAGCTGGGTCCCGGATCTGCGGTGCACCGCTAGCGCGCTGCACCGCGTCCGGGACACGAAAGGCAGTGCTACTCCGCCGCCTGCGCATCCGACAAGTTATCGAGCGACGACATGATGTGACCGGCGAGCGCGTGCGCGAGCGTCGAGCTTTCGTGCGCGTTGCGGATCAGCCCGACGTGACAGGCCGGCAGTTCGGGAAATCCATCGGCGGACGTCAGCACGCGCATGCCGGGCCGCAGTCCCGATTCCGGAAACACCGACACCGCCAAGCCCGACAACACCGCGGAGGCAACGGCGCTGGCGTTCGGGCTGGTGTAGCGGATGTGATGCGGCTTGCCGATCGTCTCCAGCCGTTCGATGGCGGCGCGCCGCCAGCCGCAAGTGGCGCGGCCGAGCGCGAGCGGCAGCGGCTCTTCCATATGCGCCGAATGACGGCTCGACGTCACCCAAAGCAATCGCTCGCGCCGGAACGTCTCCGAGGCGCGCGAGGTGCCGCAGTCGGTGACGATGGCCAAGTCGAGCTCGTTGCCGTCGATTAGGTCCACCAAGTCGACCGACGAATGACACATCACGGTCAGCTCGACGCCGGGATAGGCGCGCGAGAAGCGCGCCATGATCTCGGGCAAATAGCGGTCGGCGTAATCGTCCGGCACGCCAAGCCGCACGCGGCCGATCATTTCCTTGTCGTTGAAGGCGGCAAGCGCCTCGACGTTGAGCTTGACGATGCGGCGCGCGTAATCGAGCAGCCGTTCTCCATCCTCGGTGAGCTTGGAGGCGCGTCCGTCGCGCGCGAACACCGCTTTGTCGAGACGCTCCTCCAGCCGCTTCATCTGCATCGACACGGCCGACTGCGTCTTGTTCACGACGTCGGCGGCTTTGGTGAAGCTGCCGGTCTCGGCGATGGCGATGAAGGTGCGCAATTGGTCGATGTCGAGCAGGGCGGTCATGGCCGGTCTCCCTTGGAAAGCCGCCCCGTCGAGGGCGTTGCTATATCACCAACTCTGATCGATCAGATTAAAAACATTCGTTTCACTAATCAATCCCCGCAGTGCAATATCCGCCATCCCAGAGGAAACGGGTGGGGATTCCGGGTGGGCCCGGAGCCGGGCTTGGCGCCATTTAAGGGCCGAGGCGATACGACGAATTGTGATGGAGACTGACATGACCGCGAATATCCCCGTTCTGCCTGTCGCCGGCGGCGCCTTGGTGCGCGCCTTTTTGAGCCTGCTGGCCTTGGTGACGCACTGGGCGAAAAACATCGCGCGCGCCCGCCGCAACCGCCGCGAGGCCATGGCGCTCGCCGGGCTGGACCGCCGCATGCTCGCCGATATCGGGCTCAATCGCGCCGACCTGCACGACGCCTTCTCGGAGCCGTTCTGGGAAGATCCGACCGTGCTGCTGCGCGAGCGCTCGGACGAGCGGCGCATGAACCGCCCGTCGTTCCGTCCGCTGCGCGCCGTCGAGACCGGCTTCCACCGTCCAGCGACCGATCGCCCGGCGCGTCAGGCTTACTGATTACACGCAAACGGCCGACCCCTCTCATCGGCCGCGATCCGAGACCCGCGATCATCCCCTCTCGCGGCCGGATCACCAGCGCCCGCCGGCCCCTCCGGCGGGCGCAAACTTTATCGGTTACGAAAATTTTCTTGATTGGCCGTTGCGCCGCTGAGCTAACATGCCGCCCGAGCGCGGGACCAACGCGGGTCGGGCGAGCGCATGCGTCATCTGTTCACTATTATTGGCGCCGGCCTCATGCTCGCACTTGCCGGCAGCGCGTCTGCCCAAGTCGGTTATGACCGCCGCGGCAACGACTACACCACCTTCACCGTCCACAACGGCGACCCGGCGGTCTGCGCCGCGCGCTGCGAACGCGATGCGCGCTGCCGCGCCTGGAGCTTCTCGTTTCCACGCACCACCGATGTGCTCGCCGCCTGCCGGCTGAAGAGCAAGGTGCCGCCGCGGCAGGAAGACGCCTGCTGTGTATCCGGCGTGCGCGGCGCCGGCGTGATCGAGCCGCGTCTTGGCAATCTCGAATTTTCGATCGACCGCCTCGGCGGCGATTACCGCTTCTTCGACACCGCGACCGACGCGACCGGCGCGGCCTGCAAGGCGGCCTGCGAGGGCGACAAGACCTGCCGCGCCTGGACCTATGTGCGGCCCGGCTACATCAGCACCTCGGCGCGCTGCTACCTCAAGAGCAGACTGACGCGCCCGCGCCACAAGCCGTGCTGCATTTCGGGAGTGGTTCGCTAATCATTTTGTCATTCCGGGGCGCGCCGAAGGCGCGAACCCGGAATCCAGATGTGAGCGCGGTGTATGTTTCTGGATTCCGGGTCCGGCGCTTCGCGCCGTCCCGGAATGACGAATGTCTTTTAATGTCTTTTAGTGAACGGCTGAGAAAAACCGCGACAGCCGCAAGCCTTGCGGCCACGTCCACACCGGCTGGTCTTCCAGGCCGAGATCCCAGGAGCCGACGACGGCGTCCACGCGCCCGACCAGATCGGCGGCCGGCAGCATGCCGACGCCGCCGGCCGAGAGCGGCACGCGGCTATCGGCGGAGTTGTCGCGGTTGTCGCCCATGACGAACAGATGGCCGGGCGGCACCGTCACTTCCGGCATGTTGTCGAGCGGCTCGCGCGCGACCATTTTGAAAATCATGTGCTTGCGTCCGCCGGGCAGCGTCTCGATCAGCCGTTGCGTCGGCATGTTCGAGCCGTTCTCGGTTTCCATCTGGCCGAGGCCGTCCGGCTGCCAGGGCGCGATTTCGCCGTTGATGACGACGTGGCCGTTGTGCATGGCGATGCGGTCGCCGGGCAGGCCGATCACGCGCTTGACCCATACTTGGCTGCGGTCGCCGGGCCAGCGGAACACCACGACATCGCCGCGCTGGGGCAGGGTGCCTAGAATACGCGGCGTGCTCGGCAGTTCGAACAGCGCGGGCAGCGAGGCGGTGCTGTAGCCGTAGGGATATTTGGTCGCCAATAATTCGTCGCCGATCAGCAGCGTCGGCTCCATCGAGCCGGACGGCACGTAGAACGGCTCGGCGATCGCGGCTTTGGCCGCCAGCACGACCAGCACGACGAAAGCGAGATCGAGGACGGTCTTGGTCCAGCGGCGCAGGCGAGACGTTTCAGGCATAGTGTTGGTGCTCATGCGGTACCGCCCACGGTGATCTTATCCATGCGCAACGACGGCTGGCCGACGCCGACCGGCACGCCCTGGCCGTTCTTGCCGCAAGTGCCGATGCCGGGATCGAGCGCGAAGTCGTTGCCGATCATGCTGATGCGATGCAGGTCGGTCGGCCCGTTGCCGATCAGCATGGCGCCCTTCACCGGCGCCGTGACCTTGCCGTTCTCGATTTTGTAGGCCTCGGTGCATTGGAACACGTATTTACCCGAGGTGATGTCGACCTGGCCGCCGCCGAAGCTGACGGCGTAGAGGCCGTTCTTCACCGAAGCGATAATCTCCTTTGGATCGTGCTGGCCGGCGAGCATGTAAGTGTTGGTCATACGCGGCATCGGCACATGCGCGTGAGATTCCCGCCGCCCGTTGCCGGTCGGCTTCATCTTCATCAGCCGCGCGTTCTGCCGATCCTGCATATAGCCCACGAGAATGCCGTCTTCGATCAGCACGGTGCGATTGGTCGGCGTGCCTTCGTCGTCGATCGACAATGAACCGCGCCGCTGCTGCATGGTTCCGTCGTCGACGACCGTGACGCCCTTGGCGGCAACCTGCTGGCCCATCAAGCCGGCAAAGGCCGAGGTTTTCTTGCGATTGAAGTCGCCTTCGAGCCCGTGGCCGACGGCCTCGTGCAGCATCACGCCGGGCCAGCCTGAGCCGAGCACCACATCCATCTCGCCGGCCGGCGCCGCAACCGCGTCGAGATTGACCAACGCCTGGCGGATCGCTTCGTCCACCGCGCCTTGCCAGGCGTCCGGCGCGATGAAGCGCTCATAGCCCTCGCGCCCGCCAAAACCATACGAGCCCATCTCCTGCCGGTCGCCCTCGCCTGCCACGACCTGGACGTTCAGCCGCACCAGCGGACGGATGTCGCGATAGGTGGTGCCGTCGGCGCGCAGAATTTCCACCACCTGCCATGTGGCGCCGACGCTGGCGGTGAGCTGGCGCACGCGCGCATCCTTGGCGCGCGCATAAGCGTCGATCTCTTCCAGCAGTTTCACTTTGGCTTCGAAGGCCGGCTGGCCGAGCGGATTGTCGTCATTGTAAAGCTTGCGATTGGTGCGACCGGGCGGCTCGGCGTAACTGCCGCTGTGCCCGCCTTTCACCGCGCGCACCGCATCGGCCGCGCGCGCGAGCGCCGCTTCCGACAGGTCGGAGGCGTGGGCGTAGCCGACCGCCTCGTCCTTCACCGCCCGCAGGCCGAAGCCCTGCGCGGTGTCATAGGTCGCCTGCTTGAGACGGCCGTTGTCGAACATCAGCGCCTCGGACTGGCGGTATTCCAGGAACAATTCGCCGTCATCGGCGCCGTCCAGCCCGCGCTTGATGATCTGCCCGACTTTGCCTTTGTCGAGGCCGGCGCGGTCGAGGAGGGAGGAAAGGGAAGGGTCCATTCGGTGCTCCGTTCCTGCCAGAGATAGGGGCAATGCGGCGATTCTGCGAGGGGACCGGACTACCAGCTAAAATGCACGCTTACTTCGCCAATCGGGTCGAGCGCGTGGGTCAGGCCGGTCTCGTCGGCCTCCAGCACAACCGGCGGCGTGATCGACCCGGTGATAATGACATCGCCGGCTGAAAGTTTCTCGCCAAAGGCGGCCAATGTGTTTGCCACATGGACGACGATGTCGGGCAATTTGCCGGTCAGTACTTCCGGATCGGTGGTGCTTGCACTCTCGGCGCCGCGCCGGAAAAGGCGCGAGGTGACGCCGGAGGTTGCCGCGCCGGCCCGTGTGTTGCCGCACAGAATGACGTGGCGCTGGTAGATGTCGTCCGCGAGCACTGCGTCGAGATTGTCCGGCGTCGGCGGCGGATCGAGGTCGGCAAGCTCGACGGCCGGGAATATCTCTTTCACCGCCGCCAGCGCGGCGTCGGCCGTCGCGCCGCCCGGCAGGTCGCGCATCATGCGCACGGCGATTTCCGGCTCGGCCACCGGCTTTACCCAACCTTGCAGCGACACCGTCGATCCCGATAGCAGCAATGCGCGCTGCATGAGGAAGCCGACCACCGGCGCGGCAAGCCCGAGCCTCTGCATGCTCGCCGGCGCGCCGAGCCCGACCTTCCAGCCGAGCGGCTTTTCTCCGGCGGCGATACGCTCGCGCCGCTTGGCGAGCTGCGCGGTCATGCCCTTCTTGATCAGCGGATTGTCGAGGTCGCGCAGCGGAAACGTCACTTATGGCTCTCCGGATGCACTTGGTAGCCGGAATCCTCGATCGAACCGGCGCCCATCCAGCCCCAGACCAGCACGACGTCCTCATTCGATGTGTTGTTGAAGCCGTGCCAGCAGCCGCGCGGCGAATAGACCACGTCGCCTTCGCCCGACGGCTTATCGCCATGATCGGTGTAGATCATGCCGTGGCCCTTGAGCACGATGAAGAACTCGTCGCAATTGTGATGGCGGTGATTTTCATGCCGCGCGCCCGGCTTGAGCACGGTCCAGCCGACGACGTGGTCGGCGCCGGCGGTTTTCTTGTCGATCAGGAACTGCACCTGCATGTCGACCCAGCCGTCGTCACGCTTGAGGCCTTCCACCTTGGGCACGTCGCGCAAGTTCGTACGGTACATCACCGGGTCTTGCTTGCCCTCGCTCATGACCGCGGCCGCGCCCTTCACGGCTTTGCCTAAAGCGCGTCCGAATTTTTCAGCCGATGACGTCATGTTTGTCCTCCCAAGCGGCGATAGACCCGATGTGCGACCACGAAATCGTTGCCGTCGATGCCGAGCCCGCGGCAGGCATTCATCATCTCGTTGGCGGCCGCCGCAAGCGGCACCGGTGAGCCCAGCGTGCGGCCGAGATTGAGCGCGAGCAGCATGTCCTTCTGCTGCAGCGTGACGTCGGCGAGCGGCACCTCCGGCATGTTGCCGTCGAGGATGAACGGCCCGCGATAGCCGAGCACCGGCGAGGCCGCGACACTCTTGAGGATGGCATCGAGCGCCACGGCGCGGTCGACGCCGCCTTTCTCGGCCAGCGCCACCGCTTCGCCGAAGGCGATTACTTCGACCATCAGCAGGAGATTGACTGCGATCTTCATCTGGCAGGCGAGTCCGTTGCCGCCGATGCGCGTGACTTTGGGCCCGATCGCCAGCAGCACCGGCTTGGCGCGCTCGAAGGCCTTCTCGTCGCCGCCGATCATGACCGAGGCGTTGCCGGCTTTCACGGTCACCGGTGAGCCGGACAGCGGCCCGTCCAGCATGGTTGCGCCGGCTTTTTTCAATTCGGCGGCGATCGCGCGGCTCTCGTCCGGCTCGATCGTGCTCATGTCTATATAGATTGCGCCCTTGCCGATACCGGACACGATGCCATCAGGCCCGAGCGCGACCGCGCGCACGGCCTTCGAATTGGTGACGATGGAAAAGACGATTTCGGATTTCTGGGCGACCGCGCGCGGCGTATCGGCCCAGCGCATGCCTTGCGCGATCAGCGGCTTCGCCTTGTCAGCCGAGCGATTCCAGCCGGTCACCTCATGTCCCGCCGCCATCAGACGCGGAACGATGAGCTCACCCATCGCACCCAGACCGACAAAACCCAAACGCACTCAAATCTCCTTCATGATCGCATCGACGTCGTTGCTGGACAGCAAGCAAGACGCAGATGGCCGGGTCAAGCCCAGCCATGACACTGCTTTGAAGTCGTGAAACCGAAGTCGCGGTGGCCCACCGCAGTGGGCGGGAACGATCATGGCAACTTGTCGTAGCCTTCCGCAAATCCGGCCAGGCTCATCGGAAAGCCGATGCCTTCTTCCGGCGTCTGGAAAATAATGAAGGTCGCGGTCTTGCCGGTCTGCAATTTCTTGACCAGCGCGTCGTCCATGACGACCTCGGCGATGCAGCCATTGGGCAGGCAGCGCACGAAACCGGCGCGGCCGATATCCGCATTATCGATCTTGAGTCCGAGGCCTGACGGCAGCAGCACGCCGAGCGGCGCCACCACCCGCATCAGCCGACTTTTCTGGTCGGCGGTCTTGAGCACGATGACGGTCAAACCGACGTTGGCGCGGTCTTCCGCGGTCACGCTCTGGATCAGCGCGCATTGCTCGGATTTGGCGCCCGGCGGCGTGTCGCAGCGGATCTGCCAATCCTTGTGCACGGATTTGACTGCGCCTTGGGCAAAAGCGCTTTGGGCGGACAGCAGCGCAAGGACTGCGGCGGCCGCCGAGAGCCACGCCCGCCGTCTAGCCGCCCGTTTGACTTGCCTGAAAATGCCCATCGTTCAATCCCTTGGCCTGCGCTCAGGAGCCGCCTGCCGTGTCGTGACGCCGGCGAATCGCCGTTCGCCTTGCAGTTTATTCGCCCCGGTTGGGTCATGCCCGGCATTTCCTGTCAACGGGCAAAAGCCGGCGGTTGGCGGCGGCCTGAGGCCCATCCAAGCGGCCTCCCCGTGGCGTAAATACGGCGCCTCGACCGCCGCCGAGGGGGTGCTGTTTGTCGCAGGAACACCGTAGGAAGGTGCATTGCGGCAGAGCCGGAATTGTGGTTTGAAAAACTGGGATTTCCCCCCGTCCCGCCGCACGACAGAAGAGCTGCCACGCCCGTGGCAAGGCGGCGTGCTCAGCGGGCCGCGCCGAACATCATCGCTGACGGGTGGGCGGCTAATAGGGGCCTTAATCGGCCGTTTTCGAGGGAGCGCAAAGAACAATGCAGTGGGTCAAGCGGTTGATCGCTTTCGTGGTCACGGGCGTGATCGTTCTCTCGGGCGCAAGCACGGCAATGGCGGACGGCGCGCCGCAGCCCTGGCAGCTCGGACTGCAGCCCGCGAACACACCGGTGATGGACGACATCGTCTGGTTCCACACTTACCTGCTCTACCTCATCGCGGCGATCGCGCTGTTCGTGCTGGCGCTCTTGGTGATCGTGATCATCCGCTTCAATGCGCGCGCCAACCCGATACCCTCGCGCACCACCCACAACACCACCATCGAGGTGCTGTGGACCGTGGTGCCGGTGCTGATCCTGGTGACGGTCGCAGTGCCCTCGTTCCGGCTGCTATTCTACGAGTTGAAGGTGCCGCCCGCCGATCTGACCGTGAAAGTCACCGGCAAGCAGTGGTTCTGGAGCTACGCCTACCCGGACCAGAAGTTCGAGTTCGATTCGATCATGCTGCAGGACAAGGATCGCAAGCCGAACCAGCCGCGGCTGCTTTCGGTCGACAACGAGATGGTGGTGCCGGTCAACAAAGTGGTGCGCGTGCAGGTCATCGGCGCCGACGTGATTTATTCGTTCTCGGTGCCGTCGTTCGGCATCAAGATCGACGCCGTCCCCGGCCGGCTCAATGAGACCTGGTTCAAGGCGGAGCGCGAAGGGATGTACTACGGCCAGTGCTCGCAGCTCTGCGGGCGCGATCATGCCTTTATGCCGATCGCGGTCCATGTGGTGAGTGAGCAGGCCTACTCGGCATGGCTCGCCGACGCCAAGAAGAAATATGCCTCTACCGACGACAGCGCCCATCCGACCACGGTGGCTGCGGCCGGCGATGCGAAGTGACGCGCGTATAAAAACGCGAATATCATCAGGGCGACGAGAGAACAAGGATCGAAGGACGACAACGATGGCTGATCACGCGGCTGCCCACGGCACACACGACGAGCACGCTCACCACCCGACCGGCTGGCGGCGCTTCGTCTACTCGACCAATCACAAGGACATCGGCACGATGTACCTGGTGTTCGCCATCATGGCGGGCGTGATTGGCGGCTGCCTGTCGATTGCGATCCGCATGGAGTTGCAGAACCCGGGCATCCAGTTCTTCCCGAGCTCGCACGAATACGACGTGTTCGCTACCGCGCACGGACTGATCATGATCTTCTTCATGGTCATGCCGGCGATGATCGGCGGCTTCGGCAACTGGATGGTGCCGCTGATGATCGGCGCGCCGGACATGGCGTTCCCGCGCATGAACAACATCTCGTTCTGGCTGCTGCCGGCGTCGTTCGCCCTGCTGCTGAGCTCGATGTTTGTCGAAGGCGAGCCGGGCTCGCTCGGCGCCGGCACAGGGTGGACACTCTATGCGCCGCTATCGACCAGCGGCCATCCCGGGCCGGCGGTCGACTTCGTCATCCTGTCGCTGCATCTGGCGGGCGCCTCGTCGATCTTGGGCGCCATCAACTTCATTACCACCATCTTCAATATGCGCGCGCCCGGCATGACGCTGCACAAGATGCCGCTGTTCGTGTGGTCGATCCTGGTGACGGTGTTCCTGCTGCTGTTGTCGCTGCCGGTGCTGGCGGGCGGCATCACCATGCTGCTGACCGACCGTAATTTCGGCACAACCTTCTTCTCGCCGGAAGGCGGCGGCGATCCGCTGCTGTTCCAGCATCTGTTCTGGTTCTTCGGTCATCCGGAAGTTTACATTCTCATTCTGCCGGGCTTCGGCATGATCAGCCAGATCGTCGCCACCTTCAGCCGCAAGCCGGTGTTCGGCTATCTCGGCATGGCCTACGCCATGGTCGCGATCGGCGGTATCGGCTTCGTCGTCTGGGCGCATCACATGTACACGGTCGGCCTCTCGACCGGCGCGCAGGCCTACTTCATCGCCGCCACCATGGTGATCGCGGTGCCGACCGGCGTGAAGATATTCTCCTGGATCGCCACCATGTGGGGCGGCTCGATCGAGTTCCGCACCCCGATGCTGTGGGCGCTCGGCTTCATCTTCCTGTTCACCGTCGGCGGCGTCACCGGCGTGGTGCTGGCCAACGCCGGCGTCGACCGCGTGCTGCACGACACTTATTACGTCATCGCGCACTTCCACTACGTGCTCTCGCTCGGCGCGGTCTTCGCCATCTTCGGCGGCTGGTACTACTGGTTCCCCAAGATGACCGGCTACATGTACAACGAGACCATCGGCAAGTTGCACTTCTGGGTCACCTTCATCGGCGTCAACATCATCTTCTTCCCGCAGCACTTCCTCGGCCTTGCCGGGATGCCGCGGCGAACCGTCGACTACCCGGAAGCTTTCCACGGCTGGAACGAGGTCTCGTCTTACGGCTCATACATCGCCGGCTTCGGCGTGCTCATCTTCATGTTCGGCCTGATCGAGGCCTTCGTGAAGAAGCGTGTCGCGGGCAACAATCCGTGGGGCCCGGGCGCGACCACGCTGGAATGGACACTGTCCTCGCCGCCGCCGTTCCATCAGTTCGAGACGCTGCCGCGGATTAAGTAACGCATGTCGCTCGCCACTGAAGGTGCGGATTTCAGCGGCGCGTTGACCGCCACGACCGCGCTCGCGCTGCCGGAGCCGAGCCTGGCGACGGTCGGGGACTATCTCGCGCTGATGAAGCCACGGGTGATGTCGCTCGTGGTGTTCACCGCGCTGGTCGGCCTTGCGATTGCGCCCGGCACGCTGCATCCGATGACCGCCTTCACTGCGCTGCTCTGCATCGCGGTCGGCGCCGGCGCCGCCGGCGCGCTCAACATGTGGTACGACGCCGACGTCGACGCCTTGATGACGCGAACGCAGCGCCGTCCGGTGCCGATGGGCCGCGTCAAGCCGGGCGAGGCGCTCGCCTTCGGCGTCACGCTTGCCGGCTTTTCGGTGGTGACGCTCGGGCTGCTGGTCAACACGCTCGCCGCGGCACTACTCGCCTTCACCATCTTCTTCTACGCCGCGATCTACACCGCTTGGCTCAAGCGCCTGACGCCGCAGAACATCGTGATCGGCGGCGCCGCCGGCGCCTTTCCGCCGATGATCGGCTGGGCGGCGGTCACCGGCTCGCTCTCGCTTGAGCCGGTCGTGCTGTTCCTCATCATCTTCTTCTGGACGCCGCCGCATTTCTGGGCGCTGGCGCTCTACCGCGCCGACGACTACGCCCGCGCCGGCATCCCGATGCTGCCGGTGGTGGCGGGCGACGTGAATGCGCGCACGCAGATCCTGCGCTACACGTTGATCCTGGCGCCGCTCGGCGTTGCGCCGTGGGCGCTCGGCTTTGCCGGCGCGCTCTATGGCGTGACCGCGGCGGTGGCCGGCCTCATCATGGTGGTGCTGGCCTGGCAGGTGTTCTGCGAGCGCCGCCCGGCCGAGCGCGCCAGCAAGCAGTTGTTCGCCTTCTCGATCCTTTATCTGTTCTTGTTGTTCGCCGTGTTGCTGATCGAGCGGGGATGGGGCGGGCTTCTGGCCCGATTTACGGCGTGAG
Source organism: uncultured Pseudomonadota bacterium (assembly GCA_963710705.1). Lineage (GTDB taxonomy): Bacteria > Pseudomonadota > Alphaproteobacteria > Rhizobiales > Xanthobacteraceae > Pseudolabrys. Next base: position 222,084 of record CAVQBI010000002.1, on the reverse strand, counting down.
CACCGGGATCGTCATGACCGAGCCGGACAAGGACGAGGGCGTCGTGCTCACCGAGGCGCAGCAGCGCGCGCGCCGCTCGCGCTCGATCGCCATTGCGCTGGCGCTCGCCGCGCTCGTGATCCTGTTTTACATCATGACGCTGGTGAAGGGGCCGGGCGTTCTGGTTCGTCCGATATGACCTCGCCAACCGCACACGACAAGAAGCTCAAGCGCGACCTGATTGTCGCGGGCGCCTGCGGCGTGTTCGTGGCCGCCATGGTGGGCGCGGCTTTCGCCGCCGTGCCGTTCTACAATTGGTTCTGCCGCACGACCGGTTTCGCCGGCACCCCGCAGATCGCACACGAAGCGCCCGGCCGGGTGCTCGGCCGCACCGTCGCCGTGCGTTTCGACTCAAATGTCGCGCCCGGACTACCCTGGAGGTTCGAGCCGGAGCAGAACGAGATCAAGCTCCACATCGGCCAGGTGGCGACCGTCCATTATAAGGTGATCAACGAGGCCGCGCGCGAAATTACCGCGCAGGCGTCCTACAACGTCTCGCCGCCGACCGTCGGCGCCTATTTCGACAAGATCAACTGCTTCTGCTTCACCCAGCAGACCATGAAGCCGGGTGAGACGCGCGAGATGACGGTGGTGTTCTACGTCGATCCCGCGATCGTGAAGGATCACGACCAGGACGATCTCAACTCCATCACGCTGTCCTATACCTTCTACCGGCTGCCCGATCAGACGCCGCCGGTTGCTGATGCATCCGGGAAGAATTCCAAGCTCTAACGGAGACGACGATGGCCGAGGCCCACGCAAACCACCACGACTATCACCTGGTCGAGCCGAGCCCGTGGCCGGCGGTCGGCTCGATTTCGGTTTTCATCATGGCGGTCGGCGCCATCAGCTGGATGCACCAGATGTATCCCGCTGCGCCGCTGGTATTCGGCATCGGCGCCATCGGCGTGCTCTATACCTTCATCGCCTGGTGGCGCGACGTGATCCGCGAAGCCCAATACGAAGGCTTCCACACCCGCGTGGTGCAGATATCGCACCGCTACGGCATGATCCTGTTCATCGCCTCCGAGGTGATGTTCTTCGTCGCCTGGTTCTGGGCCTACTTCAACACGGCGCTGTTCCCCGGCGACGCGCACGACATCGGCCGCCTGGCGTTCACCGGCGGCGTGTGGCCGCCGAAGGGCATCGAGACCTTCGATCCCTGGCACCTGCCGCTCTTGAATACGCTGATCCTGCTCACCTCCGGCACCACGGTGACCTGGGCGCATCACGCGCTGCTCGAGGATGACCGCCAGGGACTGAAGTGGGGCCTGGTGTTGACCATCCTGCTCGGCATGACCTTCACCTGCGTGCAGGCCTACGAATATTCGCACGCCGCCTTCCACTATTCCGGCAACATCTACGGCGCCGCCTTTTTCATGGCGACCGGCTTCCACGGCGCGCACGTGATCATCGGCTCGATCTTCCTGATCGTCTGCCTGTTGCGCGCGCTGGCCGGCCACTTCACGCCGAAACAGCATCTCGGCTTCGAATTCGCGGCCTGGTACTGGCACTTCGTTGACGTGGTCTGGCTGTTCCTGTTCGCCTGCATATATGTCTGGGGCGCCGGCCTGCCGCACCCGGAATGATGCAAACGGGATTATCGACACGGGGCGGCGGCAACGCCGCCCTTTTTCTTTAAAGCTGAAACGATGAGCGATAATTCTTCACCTGCCCCATTGCCGATCGCGCGCGGCCTGCGCGGCCGCTGCCCGCGCTGCGGCGAGGGCAAGCTGTTCCAGGGCTTTCTCGGTCTGCGCGCGAAGTGCGAGCGTTGCGGCCTCGATTACAGCTTCGCCGACGCCGGCGACGGGCCGGCGGTGTTTGTGATCCTGATCGGCGGCTTCATCGTGGTGTTCGCGGCGCTGCTCGTCGAGGTTCTCTATCAGCCGCCCTATTGGGTGCATGCCGTGCTCTGGCTGCCGCTGATTTTGCTGGTGACGCTGGCGCCGCTGCGTCTGATCAAGGGGCTGCTGATCGCGCTGCAATACCATCACAAGGCGGCGGAGGGCCGTCTCGAGAAACGAGGCCGCGTGTGAGCGGAGCGCGCCGCGGCATATTGGAGCCGACGATCTTCGCCATTGTCGGCGTCGCCATTCTCGTCGGCCTCGGTTACTGGCAGCTCGACCGCAAAGTCTGGAAGGAAAACCTGATCGCGACCATGACGGAACGGCTGGCGCGCGCGCCCGCCGATCTGCCGCCGCGCGACCGCTGGTCACATCTGCTGCAAGAGCGCGAGGAGTTCGCGCGCGTCGGCTTCCCGGCCGAATTCCTGCCCGGGCAGGAAGCGCTGGTCTATTCCGCCGGCTCCGCCTTCCGCCCCGACGTGCAGGGTCCCGGCTACTGGGTGTTCGCGCCGGCACGGCTTGCCGGTGGCAGCATCGTCATCGTCGACCGCGGCTTCGTGCCGCTCGACCGCAAGGATCCCGCGAGCCGCGCCGAGGGTGCGCCGCATGGCAGCATCGACATCATCGGCATCGTGCGCTGGCCGGAGACGCGCGGCCTGTTCACGCCGGCCGATGAGCCGCAGAACAATGTCTGGTATTTGCGGGACACCGCCGCAATTGCCGCGGCCAAGAAGTGGGCCGCAGCCGCGCCGTTCTACATCGAGCAGGAGTCTCCCGTTCCGCCCGGCGGACTGCCGCTGCCCGGCAAACTGCAGGTGATCTTGCCGGACAATCACCTGCAATACGCCATCACCTGGTTCGGCCTCGCGGCGGCGCTCGCCGGCGTCTATCTGGTGTGGATCATCCGCCGCTTGCGGCGGCCGGCATACTGACGCTCATAATAATAAGCGCGCTCGATAACGTCGGGCGTTTAGCTCGGCCGCGGCATTAATCAGAATTAAAAATCCAGATTAAAGCGATTACTTGCGCGCACGTCAGACTGCCACGTGGACGGTGTCTGGCAACTCCGACCGGACGATGCTGCTGCAACGAGCATCGAGGCGGACTGGGGGAGGTTACTTCCGATGTTTACGCAAATTCTCGACCCATTTGGTAATCTGTTCATCACCTGGCTGGTCGCGCTCATTCCAGTCGTGGCGCTTCTCTTCATGCTCGCCGCGCTGCGCTGGTCGGCGTGGGTGGCGACCTTGATCGGCTCGCTCATCACGCTCGCGCTTGGCCTCTGGGTCTGGCATATGCCGCTCGACGAAGGCATCCGGGCTTATCTGTACGGCTCCGCGACCGGCGTCTGGAACGTCGACTGGATTACGTTCTGGGGCGTGATGCTGTTCAACACGCTCGTCACCACCGGCACCTTCGACAAGCTGCGGCGTTGGCTGATCTCGCAAGGGACGCAAGACGTGCGTGTGCAGACGATTCTCTTTGCGTGGGCCTTCGGTGCTTTGTTGGAAGGCCTTGTCGGCTTCGGTTATCCGTGGGCTTTCGTTGCGCCCATCCTGATTGCGCTTGGCATTCCCGATCTCGACGCCATCCGGGTCGCAGCCATCGCCAATAACGCGCCGGTGTCATATGGCGCGCTCGGTGCGCCGATCATCGCGCTTGCCGCTGTCACGGGCTATCCGCTGCTCGCGCTGTCGGCTTCGATCAGCAAGGTCGTCGCCATCCTGGCGTTGCTGCCGCCGTGGATTCTGCTTTACCTCGTGTCCGGCAGGAAAGGCATGTGGGAGGCCTGGCCATTGGCCGTGGTCGGCTCGCTTGCCTATATCGCCGGGCAGTTGCCGGTCGGCACCTATCTCGGCCCCTATCTGCCGGACGTCGCTGGCGCCATCGTGTGCTTCATTTGCTTGCTGCTCCTGCTCAAGGTGTGGCAGCCGGCGCAGGTTCTTGGCTATGGCGGCAAGCCGGTGAGCGGCGGCGCGACAGCGACAGGCCACGGCCTGTCGGGCGGCGATATCTTCCAGGCTTGGCTGCCGATCGCCGTTCTGATCATCGTCGTCGTTGCGTGGACCGGCCCATGGTCGAAGCTGCCGGGAATCGTGCTGCTGCATATGCAGGTGACGGCGGCGTCCTCGATCACGCAAGGCGCGACCATCGCGGCGATCTTCAACTGGACGCCGTTCGTCGGCGGCTCGGCCATCCTGGCGTCGTGGATCATCGTCGCCGTGTTGCTGCGCGTCAACGGCCAGCAACTCGCCGAGATTTGGAATACGACATGGTCGCAAATGTGGGGCGCGTGCCTTGTCGGCGTGTTCATTTTCGGATTGGCCTATGTCTATAATTTCTCGGGCATGGCCGCCTCGCTCGCGAAGGCCTTCGCTTCGCTCGGCACTGCCTTCATCATCGTCGCGCCGATCCTCGGCTTCATCGGTGTGGCGCTGTCGGGCAGCAACACCTCGACCAACGCTATGTTTGGAAAATTCCAAGCGCTGGTCGGGCAGATCCTCGGCTTCCCGCCGCTCCTGTTGCCGACCGTGAACTCGGTCGGCGCCGAGATCGGCAAGCCGATCGCGCCGCAGACCGCCAGCGTCGGCGTTTCGACCACGCGCTTCGTGCGCAACGAAGGCGCGGTCATCCGCCACAACTTCTTCTGGTGTCTTGTCGTGCTTGTCTATCTGATTGTGATTAGCGTCGCCTACTACCTGTTCTTCCCTGCCACGATGAATATCTGACCACGGGTGGAATTGACGCGCGAAAGGGGCGTCCTTGCGGCGCCCCTTTTTTCTTTGCGGCGGCCATGATTTAGTGCCCGCGCAACGTCGAAGGGGAGTGCGCGCATGCTGGCCGGAAAGAAAGTCGTGGTCGTCGGAGGCTCGTCCGGCATCGGTCTCGCCACTGCCGAAATGGCGAAGGCCGCGGGTGCCGAGGTCATCATTGCCTCGCGCAACGCCGACAAGGTCAAGGCCGCCGCCGCGAAGATCGACGCCAAGGGTATCGCCGCCGATGTCACGAGCGACCAGAGCGTCAGCGACCTCTTCCGCGCCTGCGGACCGGCCGATCACGTCGTCGTCACCGCCGCGCAACTGCGCACCGGCCCCTTCAAGACGGTGGCGATGGACGATGTGCGCGCGACCTTGGAAGGAAAATTCTGGGGCGCCTGGCGCTGCGCCCGCGCGGCTGACATTCGACCCGGCGGCTCGCTCACATTGGTGAGCGGCTTTCTCAGCATCCGCCCGCGCCCGAACGCAGCGATCGTCAGCGCGGCAAACGGCGCGCTCGAATTGCTGGCGCGCGCGCTGGCCCTCGAGCTCGCACCCGTCCGCGTCAACTGCGTCTCGCCCGGTCTCATCGACACGCCGATCCGCGCCGCCATGCCGGAAGCCGCGCGCATCGAGATGCTGACAAAGACGGCCGCCGCGCTGCCGGTGCGCCGCGTCGGCCTCGGCGAGGACATCGCCCAGCAGATCCTCGCCTTCATGACCAACGGCTTCATGACCGGCTCGATCGTCTATCTCGACGGCGGCGGCCTCGTCGTCTGAGGCCCCGGCAAAGCAGAGCTGCCCTCCGCTTTCTTGTGAAAGCCGTGAGCCGGGGCTACTGTGGTTTTTGAAGGCCGTGCGGAACCATAAACATTAAAGATTTCAATGCGTTACGTCTCAACGCGGGGCGAAGCCCCGGCGCTCGATTTCGTCGAGGTCATGCTGGCCGGGCTCGCCCGCGACGGCGGCCTTTACGTGCCCGAGAGCTGGCCTGCGCTCTCGCCCGCGGCGATCGCCGGCTTTGCCGGCAAGCCTTACGCCGAAGTCGCCTGCGAGGTGATCCGGCCTTTCGTCGGCGCCAGCCTGCCGGAAGCCGATCTCGCCCGCATGGCGCGCGAGGCCTACGGCACCTTCCGCCATCCGGCCACCGCGCCGCTCGTCCAGCTCGGCGCCAATCTTTTCGTCTTGGAGCTATTCCACGGCCCGACGCTCGCCTTCAAGGACCTCGCCATGCAGCTCGTGGCGCGGCTGATGGATCACGTGCTGCGCGAGCGTGGCGAGCGCACCACCATCGTGGTGGCGACCTCCGGCGACACTGGCGGCGCGGCGGTGGAAGCCTTCCGCGGCCGTTCGCAGGTCGATGTCGTGGTGTTGTTCCCGCACGGCCGAATCTCCGAGGTGCAGCGGCGCATGATGACGACCGCGCCCGATGCGAACGTGCACGCGCTCGCGATCGAAGGCACGTTCGACGAGTGCCAGGCGCTCGTGAAGGGTATGTTCAATCACCATGCTTTCCGCGACCGCGTGCGGCTGTCCGGCGTCAACTCGATCAACTGGGCGCGCATCGTGGCGCAGACGGTCTATTACTTCACCGCCGCGGTCGCGCTCGGCACGCCGCATCGCAAGGTCGCCTTCACGGTTCCGACCGGCAATTTCGGCGACGTCTATGCCGGCTATGTCGCCTCCCGCATGGGCTTAGCCGTAGACCGGCTGGTGGTCGCCACCAACGTCAACGACATTCTGGTGCGCGCCTTCGCCACTGGCGATTACGAGATCCGCGACGTGGTGCCGACCACATCGCCGTCGATGGACATCCAGGTGTCGTCGAATTTCGAACGCCTGCTGTTCGACGCCTACGGCCGCGACGCCAAGCCGATCCGCGCGCTGATGGGCTCGCTGGCGCAAGCGCGGCGCTTCTCCATCGCCGCGCCGGCGCTCAAGTCGATGCGCGCGCTGTTCACCGCCGACCGCGCCGACGAGCAGGAGAGCGCGGCCGAGATGCGCGCCTGGATGCGCGAGGCGCATTATTGCGCCGATCCGCATACCGCGGTCGCGCTCGCGGTCGCCGAAAAGGAAACACGCGATCCTTCGGTGCCGATGGTGGTGCTGTCCACCGCGCACCCGGCCAAGTTTCCGGACGCGGTTGCCGCGGCCTGCGGCAAGCGCCCCGATCTGCCGGATTGGCTCGCCGATCTGCCGGGGCGCAAGGAGCGCGTCAGCGTGCTGCCGGTCGATCAGGCCGCGGTCGAACGATACGTTACGTCCGCCTCGCGCGCGGCGCATGAAGGAGCTGTGGCATGAGCGTGGAAGTGACCCGTCTTTCCTCCGGACTTTCGGTTGTCACCGACCGCATGCCGCATTTGGAATCGGCGTCGCTCGGCGTCTGGATCGGCGCCGGCAGCCGCAACGAAAAGCCCGATGAGCACGGCATTTCGCATCTGCTCGAACACATGGCGTTCAAGGGCACCAAGCGCCGCACCGCGCGCCAGATCGCCGAGGAGATCGAGGCGGTCGGCGGCGATCTCAATGCCGCCACCAGCGTCGAATCGACCGCTTATTACGCGCGCGTGCTCAAGGCCGACGTGCCGCTCGCGCTCGATGTGCTGTCCGACATCATCTCCGAGCCGACCTTCGATGCCGATGAACTGCGACGCGAGCAGAACGTGATCGTGCAGGAGATCGGCGCCGTCGAGGATACGCCCGACGATCTGGTGTTCGACCGCCTGCAGGAGACCGCGTTCCCGAAGCAGCCGGTCGGCCGCTCCATCCTCGGCACGCCGGAAACCGTGCGTTCGTTCAATCCGGCGCGCCTCCGCAGCTATTTGTCGCGCACCTATCGCGGGCCCGGCATGATCGTGGCCGCCGCCGGAGCGGTCGACCATGCCGCGATCGTCTCCGACGCTGAAAAGCGCTTCGCAAGCTTCGCCGGTCCCGCCGCGCCGGAGCCAGAACTTGCGCATTTCCGCGGCGGTACGCGCGTCGAGACGCGCGATCTCGAGCAGGTGCACATCGCGCTCGCGCTGCAAGGCGTGCCGGTGCGCGACGAGCAGCTGCACAGCCTGCAGGTCTTCACCAGCGTGCTCGGCGGCGGCATGTCGTCGCGCCTGTTCCAGGAAGTGCGCGAGAAGCGCGGCCTCTGCTACACCATCAGCGCTTTCCATATGCCCTATAGCGACACCGGCCTGTTTGCGCTCTATGCCGGCACCGACGAAGCCGACGCGCCCGAGCTCATGCGCGTCGTCATCGGCGAGATCGCCATGGCGACCGAAACGCTCAACAACTCCGAAGTCGCCCGCGCCAAGGCGCAACTCAAGGCCGGCCTGCTGATGGCGCTGGAAAGCTCGGAAGCACGCGTCGGGCAGTTGGCGCGGCAGATGCTGGCCTACGGCCGGCCGATCCCGCTCGAAGAGATCGTCGCCAAGGTCGACGCCGTCACCGTCGAGCGCGCGCGCACGGCCGGCCGCATGCTGCTGCGGCGCTCGCCGCCGGCGATCAGCGCGCTCGGCCCCGGCTCGGGTCTCGAGAGCACGGCCGCGATCGCCGAAAGCCTCGTGCCGCGGGCCGCCTGACCATGGCGCTGTTCCGCACCGTCGACGAGACTTTGCTGAGCATCGCCGGCCATGGCGTCACGCTGCGCATTCCGCAAAGCAGCGACTTCACGGAATGGGCGGCCTTGCGCGAGGTGAGCCGCGCTTTTCTCGTGCCCTGGGAGCCGACCTGGCCGGCCGACGATCTCACGCGCGGCGCCTTCCGCCGGCGGCTCAAGCGCTACATGGAAGACCTGCGCGCCGATCTCGCCTATGCTTTCCTGATCCTCCGCAACGAGGACAACGCCATGGTCGGCGGGCTCACGCTCGCCAATATCCGCCGCGGCGTGGCGCAGGCGGGCTCCATCGGTTACTGGGTCGGCGCGCCGTTCGCCCGCCAGGGCTACATGACTGCGGCCATGCGCACCCTCATTCCGTTCTGTTTTGGGACACTTCGCCTGCACCGCTTGGAGGCGGCTTGCATTCCCACCAACGCCGCGTCCATCGGCCTGCTGGACAAGACCGGTTTCCAGCGCGAAGGCTATGCGCGCTCCTATCTGTGCATCAACGGGCTCTGGCAGGATCATCTGCTCTACGCCCGCCTCAAGGACGACCGCGATTAGTTTTTTCGCTGCCTTGGGCTTGCCACGCTTGCCTTGCTATAAACTCGGGCGAAACCGGTTGCAGCGATCATCGTGCCGGGAATTCGGGGGAGGGACCATGGCGCGGGCCGGCGCAGCCATTATCGGAATGGGTTTGACACTCGCGCTCGGCGGTTGCGGCAGCTCGGGCACGAGCAGCCTGTTCAGCGCGTCGCCGCTCGACATGTTCAGGTCGTCGCCCAAGGCCACCGTCGCCAGCGACGCCGCCAATCCGAGCTCGATCATCGATACCGATTACGATTGCCCGGAAGTGAAAGTCCGCGCCGGCGCCGCCACGCTGATGATCGGCAGCAAGCCGGGAGAGGGCGAGCCCAACGCGCTCGACGTGCGCTACCAGGGCAACATCACGCGCACCGCGCGCGAATGCCACCTCAACGGCGGCACCATGGTCATGAAAATCGGCATCGAAGGCCGCATCATCACCGGCCCGGCCGGCGGGCCCGGCAACGTCGACGTGCCGATACGCATCGCGGTGGTGCAGGAAGGCGTGACGTCCAAGGTGGTGACGTCGAAATTCGGCCGCGAGACCGTGACGATTAACGGCACCGTCGACCGCGCCAACTTCACGCATATCGACGACGACATTTCCTTCCCGCTGCCGGCGCCGATCACCGACATCAGTACATATGTCGTTTATGTCGGTTTCGACCCGCAGAACGCCCAGCCGGAAAAGAAGAAACCGCCCGCGCACAAGCCGAAACCGCGCCCGGCGGCCAAGCCGCGCTCGAGCTGAGCCGCGCTCACCACCCGCGCAGATCGATGATGGTGCCCTTGAGCGCCCGCATGTCGGAAATGACGACGCGGGCGCCGGCCGCGCGCAGCTGTTCGCCGAGCCGCGGGCCCGCGTGACTGCCGCCGGCAAAGCCGATCGCCGTCATGCCGGCGGCGACGCCGGCCGCAACGCCGACGGCTGAATCCTCCACCACGATGCAATGACGCGGCGCGACCTGCATCTTGGCCGCGGCGTGCAGGAACAAGTCGGGCGCTGGCTTGCCGTTCTTCACTTCGGTGGCGGAGAAAAGATGGGGATCGAAATAGCGGATCAGATCGGTGCTCTCCAGGCTGACGCGGATGCGGTCGAACGAGGAGGATGAGGCGACGCATTTCGGCCCGCGCAGCCAGGACAGTGCCTGCGCCATGTGCGCGGTCGCGCGCAATTCGGCGCGGAAGCGGCGCAGCGTCGCGCCGGCAACCGTCGCGGCAAAGCCCGCCGGCAGCTTGCGGCCGGACGCAATCTCCACCTCGGCGAACATGTCGGCGGGCCGGCGGCCGGTGAAATAGCGCGCGACGATGTCCGGCGTCAGGTTGAAGCCCGCGCGCATGAACTCTTGCGATACGATGGCGGTTGCCAACGGCTCGCTGTCAACGAGCACGCCGTTGCAATCGAAGATGATCATAGCTCGCCTGATGCCTGGGCCGGTTCTTCCGGCCAGCACGCAAACGCAACGACGCGGGTTACCTGATTCGGAATGACCCCCGAAAAGCGCCAAATCAGCGGGCTAAAGGATAGGCGCGGTCGGGCGGCACGCAATGGCTGCCGGCACAACTATTTGTTTGTGCACATGGCAAAGTGTCTAACAGCGGGGAAAACCGGCCGGGCGCGCGCCTTAAGTGCGCAAGCTAGTTCAGCTTTTTGCGCACGTCCTCGATGCCTTTGGCAATCAACTCGGCGGCGAGCTTGCCCTTGGTTTCCTGCGCGAGGATTTTCTCGGCGGCGGCGACGGCGGCTTCGGCTGCGGCGCCGCGCACTTCGGCAGCGGCCTGCGCTTCGGCCTGTGCGATTTTGGTCTCGGCGAGCTGGGTGCGGCGGGTGACGAATTCCTCGACCTTGGCCTTGGCGTCGGCCGCCATGCGCTCGGCCTCGGCGCGCGCGCCGGCGATGATGCCCTGTGCCTCGCTCTCGGCCTCCTGCCGCTTGCGCTGATAGTCGGCGAGCAATTGCGCGGCGTCGTCGCGCAGCTTGCGCGCTTCGTCGAGCTCGGCCTTGATGCGGGCGGCGCGGTCGTCGAGCGATTTGGCGAGCTGGCGATGCACGCCGAGATAAGCGAGCAGGCCGAGGAAGACCAAAAACGCGAATGCAACCCAGGTTTCGGCTTCGAAGAACATGACGCCCGTTACCGTTTGAGCACGTCGGCGACCGCGTCGGCGACCGCCTTCTGGTTCGGCGACGAACCGATCAGCCGCTCGACGATGGCGGCGGCCGCATCCTCGGCGATCGAACGGACATTGCTCATGGCCGCCTGCTTGGTGGCGGCGATGGTCTTTTCCGCGGCCGCCAGCTTGGCGTTGAGCGCGTCTTCGGTCTTCTTGCGGGCGGCTTCCGCTTCCGCCGCCTGGCGCTCGCGCGTCTCATTGGCGATGGCCTGGGCGCGGCCGCGCGCGTCGGCCAGCGCCTTCTCATAAGCGGCCACCGCCTCGTCGGACCGCTGCTTGAGACGGCCGGCCTCGGCGACGTCGCCTTCGATGCGCTTCTGCCGGTTCTCGATGACGCGGCCGACCTTGGGCAGCGCCAGCTTCGCCATCAGCACGTAGAGCAAAACGAAGGCGATCACCAGCCAGACGAGCTGCGAGGCGAAGGATTGCGATTGGAACGGCGGAAACGCGCCGTGTTCGCCCTTCGGCACCTCGGTGCCCGCGTTATGTGCCGGTTCAGCCATCGTCAGCCCGCCTGCCGATTAGAGCGCGAACAGCAGCAGCAGCGCGATCAGCAGCGAGAAGATGCCGAGCGCTTCGGTGATGGCGAAGCCGAAGATCAGGTTGCCGAACTGGCCCTGCGCGGCGGACGGATTGCGCAACGCCGCGGCCAGATAGTTGCCGAAGATGATGCCGACGCCGACGCCGGCGCCGCCCATGCCGATGCAGGCAATGCCCGCACCAATGTATTTCGCTGCCACTGGATCCATAACAAACTCCTTCTTGCTCGGGCGCTCAGTGGCCCGGGTGTATCGCATCGTTGAGATAGATGCAGGTGAGGATGGCGAAGACGTAGGCCTGCAGGAAGGCGACCAGCGTCTCCAATGCGAAGAGAATGACGATCATCAGGAACGGGAGCGCGCCGCCGATCCAGCCGACCACGCCGAGGCCGGTGCCGAGCAGGATGATGAAGCTCGCGAACACCTGCAGCGTGATGTGGCCCGCCAGCATGTTGGCGAACAGACGCACGCTATGCGAGATCGGCCGCGACAGGAACGAAAGGATCTCGATCGCCACGATCAGCGGCAAAATGTAGATCGGCACGCCCTTGGGTACGAACAGATTGAAGAAGTGGAAGCCGTGGCGGATCAGCCCGTAGACCAGCACGGTAAAGAACACCGTCAGCGCCAGCGCGGCGGTGATGATGATGTGGCTGGTAACGGTGAACGAATAGGGAATCAACCCGATCATGTTCAGCGTCAGCACGAACATGAAGATCGAGAACACGAAGGGGAAGAACTTCATCCCTTCGGAGCCTGCGGTCGAGCGCACGGTGCTGGCGACGAATTCGTAGGCGATCTCGGCGGCCGATTGCAGGCGCGTCGGCACCAGCTTGCCGCCCGCGGTGGCGCCGACCAGGAAGAAGGTCAGGCCGAACACGGCTACCAGCATGAAGGCGGCCGAATTGGTGAACGCGATCTCGGTGCTGCCGATCTTGGCGACCGGAAACAGGTTGTGGATCTGAAACTGCTCGATGGGATCGACGGCCAGGATCATAACGCTAATCGTTCAGATGTCTCTCACGCACGACACCGGCCGCGCGCATCACGTTGAGTACCCCGGCGGCAAAGCCGAGCAGCAGAAAAACGATGAGCCCCCACGGCGAGATTCCCAGCCAGCGGTCGAGCAGCCAGCCGATGAACGCGCCCACAACCACGCCTGCGACCAGTTCGGTCGACAATCGAAAGCCGCGGGCATACGCCGAAGCGTCGGCGGCCTGACGAGGACCTGAGTCGTTTTCGGAAGGCCGGCTCGCTTGCGTGAGCCGATCGCCGAGACGCTGGAGCCTCGCGGAGAGAGCGGCTTCGTCGTCCGGCGGTTCGTTGCCTTGATCCTGCGTGCCGTCAGCCATGCTTACCGACCCGCGCGGATTTTAGGCCTCGCTTATGCAACCGCCGCCCTAAAAGCCGCGCGGACCATACTGAGGGGGTCTAACCGAGTCAAGAAACGCAGCCTGCGGCATAAGTGGCTGATCCACGGGGCTAATCGTGGAATTTCCGCGGTCGTTGGAACCGCACGCGGGCGCCGCCGTTGCGGCTTCATGGCCGCCCGTTGCGGGTGATAGGCTGCGCGGGAAATGGGAGGAGAAATCATGCGGATTGTGACGCTCGTGCTTGTCGCCGCCGCCGGCTGCGCGCCGGCGCTGGCGCAAACTGCGCCCGAGTCCGCGCCGCCTGCGCCGGCCGCCAAAACGCAGGACAAAGCGCCGAGCCGCGACGACAACACGCTGCCGGCGCAGCCGCGCGGCCGTTTCAGCTTTGCGCCAGTCGACGAGGGCTTCCTGCGTTTCGATCACAAGTCGGGCGACGTCGCGCTCTGCAAGCCGGGGGCCGGTGGCTGGTCCTGCGAGCCGGTGGCGGACAAGACCGCCGCCGTGCGGCAAAATGAGCAAGACGAAAGCGAGAAAGCGATTGCCGGTCTGCGCAATGAGATCGCCGGTCTGAAACAGGAGATTGCGGGCTTGCGTCCGCCTCCGCCGCCCCCGCCGCCGCATCCGGCGCCGCCGGACACCGTGCCGCCCTCCGACGAGACCGGCAGCATCACGCTCAAACACGACATCGCTCGGGCGCGCGGTTACATCGTCGATGCCTGGCAGCGCCTGGTCGATATGATCGACCGGCTGCAGAAGGACATGCTGCGCAAAGGCGGCGACAACGGGATGTCGCGCACCTGATGGCAGGCCGGTTATCCTCTATCAGCGAGGTCACTCCGCAGCTCATCGCCAGCGCCACGCTGCGCGTCGAGACGGCCGGCGCGGGCTTCATCGAGATCACGCGCGAGGCGGCGAACTTTGTCGCCAAGAGCGGCGCCGGCGAGGGCGCGCTGCTCGTCTTTCTGCGCCACACCTCGGCCTCGCTCACCATCCAGGAGAACGCCGATCCGGACGTGCAGACGGATCTCGCCGCCGCGCTCGACCGCCTGGCGCCGGAAGACGCGCCCTGGATCCACGACGTCGAGGGTCCCGACGACATGCCGGCGCACGTCAAGGCCATGCTCAACGGCGTCTCGCTACAGGTGCCGGTCAGTGGCGGCACGCTCGCGCTCGGCGCCTGGCAGGGCATTTATCTGGTCGAGCACCGGCGGCGGCCGCACAGCCGCGAGGTCGTCTTCCAGTTCGTGGGCAGCCGCCGCTAGTCTTTGCCGCGCTCGATGCGCTCGCGCTGCTGGGCGAAGGTGAACAGCATTACGACGAACACGATCAGCGCGCCCTGCGCCGCCAAATAATAGCCGAGCGGAAAACCGAGCAGCGGGATCTTGATGCGGTTGAGCGGGGCAACGAACAGGTGCACGGCGAATCCGAAGACCAGCCATGCAATCAGATACTTGAGCAGCAGGCTTCGTGTACGGGATGGACGCACGCCGGTGTCCGGTTCAGGCATAGTCCTTCCTCATTCGGAAAGGTGCCGAATCCCTGCGCGAATCTAGCGCACTATCGTGGGCAGCGCACTTTTATAGACTTTCGGCCATAACCCTCTGTAAACTGGCGGCGAAATTGCCCGCGTTTGCGAGAGGTTGTGTCGATTGAGCGATAATTACCGCCTGGTGATTGCCGACGACCATCCGCTGTTTCGCGGCGCGTTGCGCGAGGCGGTATCCGGGCTGCTGGCAAACGCGGACATCGCCGAGGCCGGCACCTTTGAGACGGCGGCCGAGCTGCTCGAGCGCAACGGCGATGTCGATCTTATTTTGCTCGATCTCACGATGCCGGGCGCGCGCGGCTTTTCCGGTTTGATGTATATGCGCGCGCAATATCCGAGCGTGCCTGTGATGGTGGTTTCGGCCACCGACGATCCCGTGGTGATCCGCCGCTGCATGGAGTTCGGCGCCTCCGGCTTCATCCCCAAGACGCTTGGCGTCGAAACGATGCGCGCGGCGATCAAGCGCGTGCTCGACGGCGGCGTGTGGACGCCGCCGGACGTCGACCTCACCGCGGTCAGCGACGCCGAGAGCGGCGAGCTGATGGCGCGCATGGCGACGCTCACCCCGCAGCAGGTGCGCGTGCTGATGATGCTGTCGGAAGGGCTGCTCAACAAGCAGATCGCCTTCCAGCTCGGCGTGTCGGAAGCGACCGTGAAGGCGCACGTCTCCGCGATTCTGCAGAAGCTCGGGGTGGAAAGCCGCACGCAGGCCGTGATTGCCGCCGCCAAGATCGAAGCCGGCCAGTGGCCGCAGGGCGCGACGGCGGAAGGCTAATTCTGCCGTCGTCCCCGCGAAAGCGGGGACCCAGCTCTTTAGAGAAAGTAATTACCGGATGCCCGCTTGCGCGGGCACGAGCGGTCGGGGTTTTACTCCGCCGCCGCCACGACCCGCAGCACGCGCCACTGCGCCAAGAGCGCGCGCAGCGCCGCCGGCTTGATCGGCTTGTGCAGCACCTGGATGCCTTCGGCGCGCGCCTGTTCCCTCACCGTGGGTGAGCGGTCGGCGGTGATCAGGATCGCCGGCACCTCGCCGAGGCGTTCGCGCAGCGCGACGATGGCGTCGATGCCGTTGCCGTGGTCGAGGTGGTAATCGACCAGCAGCCCGTTCGGCATCATGCGGCTGTCGTCGATGGCGGCAAAGGCGGTTTCCAGATCGGGCGCCTTGATTACCTCGCAGCCCCAGCCTTGCAACAAGGTCTCCATGCCATCGAGCACCGCGGGCTCGTTGTCGATGCAAAGCGCGGCGGTGCCGACGAGCTGGCCCTGATCGAGCCGCGGCTCGTCGCGCGGCGGCAGCTCGATCGGCGCGGCGTTCGACAGCGGCACGGTGACCGCGAAATGCGAGCCGCGGCCGACCTCGGACACGACCTCGACGTCACCGTCCAGCACCCGCGCAATGCGCTCCACGATCGACAGGCCGAGCCCCAGCCCGCGCGCGATTTTGGCGCCCTCGTCGAGCCGGTGGAATTCCATGAAGATTTCGCGCTGCTTGCTCTGCGGAATGCCGACGCCGGTGTCGTAGACGTTGATGCGCAGCGTGCGTCCCTGCCGCCGGCAGCCGACCAGCACGCGGCCGGCAGGCGTATATTTGATCGCATTCGACACCAGGTTCTGCACCAGCCGCCGCAGCAGCCGGCGGTCGGCGCGCACCACCGCCGATGAGCGCATGAAGGTGAGGTCGAGGCCCTTGGCGAGCGCGAGCGGGGCGAATTCCAGCTCGATCTGATGCAGCAGTTCGTCGATGCGGAAACTCGCGAATTCCGGCCGCATCGCGCCGGTGTCGAGCCGTGAAATATCGATGAGCGCGCCGATAATCTCTTCCACCGCTTCGAGCGAGGCATCGACGTTGTCGATCAGCCGCGAATCCTCGTGCCCGCGCCGCCGCTCGGTCAGGCTGGTGACGTAGAGGCGGGCGGCATTGAGCGGCTGCAGGATGTCGTGGCTCGCCATCGCCAGAAACTTGGTCTTGGAAATATTGGCGGCGTCGGCCTCGCCCTTGGCGCGCGCCAGCGCCGCGTTCAAGCGCGTGAGCTCCTCGGTGCGCTCGTGCACGCGGCGCTCCAGCGTTTCGTTGGAGCGCTCGAGCGCTTCAGCCGCTTCCACGCTGGCGCTGATGTCGGTGAAGGTGGTGACGATGCCGCCGTCCGGCATGCGGTTGGCGCGCACTTCGATCACCATGCCCTCGGCGAAGCGTTCGAGGAACGGCTCGTGGCCTTCGATATAGCGCGCGAGCTGCTTGTGCACGAATTCGTCGATGTGGCCGGGGCTCACCTCGCTGCGCCGGCCGTTGAAGCGCAGGATTTCGGTGAGCCCGATGCCGGTGCGGATCAGGCTCGGCGGCAAATCGAGGATTTCGCCGAACTGCCGGTTCCAGCAGATCAGCTGCAGGTCTTTGTCGAACACGGCGATGCCCTGGCGCACGTGATCGAGCGCGGTCTGCAGGATTTCGCGGTTGTACTGGATGGCGGCATTGGCGTCGTCGAGCAGCTTGAGCGCGGCCTTGGTCGAGACAGTGCGCTTGCGCAGCAGGAGCGAGAGCACCAGCCGCGACGACGCCGCGCCGATGGCGGACGCGAGAATATGCTCGGCGAAACGCACCAGGCGGAAATCGGCTTCTTCCTTCGGGTCGATGGAGACGCGCTGGCTCGCGGCGAAGCCCTCGAAGGCGGCGCGCGTGCGCTCCTCGCCAAGATAGCGCGCGACCGTCTGGCTCAATTCCTCGACCGTCACCGAGGAGCGCCACAGCCGGAAGCTCGGGGCGATCGGCGCGAGCTCGCTTGGCACGAACAGATTGGCCTGCAGGCGTTCGATCGGAGAGGGCGCCCGCCGCAGCGAGACACCGACAAAGCAGGCTAGGTTGATCAGCAGGCTCCAGACCACGCCGTGCACCAGCGGCGGCAGGTCGAGCCCGAGCAGATGCTGCGGCCGCAGGATCGTCAGGTCCCACGGCCCGTCCGTCAGAATGCGCTGGCCGATCACGCCGATGTCGGACAGCGTCGGCAGCAGCAGCGTATAGGCCCAGACCATGATGCCGGCGGTCATGCCGGCGATGGCGCCGGCGGCGGTCGCACGCCGCCAGATCAATCCGCCGAAGAAGGCCGGCGCAAGCTGCGCGATGGCCGCGAACGACAATAGCCCGATCGAGGCGAGCTGCGCCTCGCCGGCCGAGCGGTAATACATATAAGCGAGCAGCAGCAGCGCGAAGATCGCGACCCGCCGCACCTTGAGCAGCAGCGAGCCGATATTGTCGCGGCCGGCGATCAGCGTCTCGCGCCGTTGCAGCACGAACGGCATGACGATGTCGTTCGACACCATGATCGAGAGCGCGACCGATTCGACGATCACCATGGCGGTCGCCGCCGACAGGCCGCCGACGAAGGCCGCGATGGTAAAGATGCTGGAGCCGGCATGCAGCGGCAGCGCCAGCACGAACATGTCGCTGTCCACCTGCCCGGGCGGGAAGGTCAACAGCCCGGCGAGCGCGATCGGCACCACGAACAGGTTGATCAGCACCAGATAAAGCGGAAACAGCCAGCGCGCGCGCTTGATCTCGCCTTCGTTGTTGTTTTCCACCACCGCCACATGGAATTGCCGCGGCAGCAGGATGATGGCGACGAACGACAGCAGCGTGGTGGCGACGATGGTGTCGAACGGCGGCTCGCGCGAGAACAATGCGGCGGTCGCCGGATTGCCCTGCGCCGCTTGCAGGAGCGCGCCGGGGCCGCCGAACATCCAGAAGGTCACGAAGATGCCGACCGCGAGAAAGGCGAATAGCTTGATCAGCGACTCGGTCGCGATCGCCAGCATCAAGCCGTCCTGATGCTCGGTGGCGTCGATGTGGCGCGTGCCGAACAGCACCGCGAAGGTCGCCATCGACAGGGCGACGAACAGCGCGATGTCGCCGAACATCGGCTGCGCCGCGCCGCCATTCGAGGAAATATGCGCGAGGATGGTCTCGAGCGAGGCCGACACCGCCTTCAGTTGCAGCGCGATGTAGGGAACGGTGCCGACAATGGCGATCAGCGCGACGGTCGCCGCCACCGCCTGGCCCTTGCCGTAGCGCGCGGCGATGAAGTCGGCGATCGAAGTGATGTTCTGCGCCTTGGCCAGCCGCACGATGCGCGCCAGCAGCGGCGCGAACAGGCCGATCATCAGCACCGGGCCGATATAGATGGTGAGGAACTCGTAGCCGGTGCGCGAGGCGGAACCCACCGAACCGAAGAAGGTCCAGGAGGTGCAATAGATCGCCAGCGATAGCGGGTAGATCAGCAGCCGGCTGCGCGCGTCGCGGCCCGCCCGGCGGGTGCGGTCGCCATAGCTCGCCACCAGGAACAAGAGCCCGATATAGGCGAGCGCAACGGCAATAACGATCCAGCCTTGCAGCATACGCACTCCGAACCCGGACTAACCGCGGCACACGGAATTTACGCCTTTCGTAGGGGGCAGGTCCATCGTCCGGCGGCCATTTGACGCCGCGCCTGGCGCGCGGCATTGATCGCTTTCCCTTCCGGGAAGCCGTTAACCTTGTCCGCGACCCCCTCGACCGAGCGCATCGCCGCAATCCGCCGCCTCGCGGAAACATTGGGCATCGCCGCTATCGGCGGCGTCCCGCTCGGCCTCACCGGATTTCCCGCCGGCTATCTGTCCGGATCGATTCTCGCGGTCGGCGCCGCGGCGCTCGCCGGCCGCCCGCTGCTGATGCCGCAGCTGTTCACGCGCTCGATCTTCGTGCTGGTCGGCATTTCGCTCGGCGCGGTGGTGACGCCGCAGACGCTCCAGGGCATGGCGGCCTATCCGGCCAGCATCGCCGTGCTGATCGTGGCGATGGTCGTGATCAGCCTCACCGGCACGGCCTATCTGATGCTCGTGCACCGCTGGGATTTGCTGTCCGCCTATCTCGCCACCTCGCCCGGCGGGCTGTCGCAGGTGCTTGTGGTTGCTGCCGAGCTCGGCGCCGAATTGCGCTCGATCGCGATCGTGCAGAGCCTGCGCGTGGTCATCATCGCCGTCGGCTTGCCGGCCGGGCTGTCGATGCTCGGGCTTGCCGGCAGCGCTTTCCGCCGCGGCAACGGACCGTGGAGCCTCGCGCTCGCGAGCGAGCTCGCGATCCTGGTCGTGGCCTCAGCGATCGGCGCGGCGGTCGCGCATCGCGTGCGCTTTCCCGGCGGCTTGCTGTTCGGCGCCATGTTCACGTCCGCCGCGCTGCACGGCAGCGGGCTGATCCACGCTGTGGTGCCGCCGTGGGTGGCGAATACCGCGATGATCGCGCTCGGCGCCGTGGTCGGCGCGCGCTTCACGAATACGCCGCTCCGCCTGCTAGCCGATTTCCTCGGCGCCGCTTTCGGCTCGTTCGCGCTGTCGGTGACGATTGCCGCGGTGTTTGCGGCCGTGCTGCTCAAAATATTCCCGCTGCCGGTCCCGGAAGTGATGATCGCCTACGCGCCCGGATCGGTCGACGCCATGATGCTGCTCGCGCTCGCGCTGCATCTCGACCCGGTCTATGTCGGCGCGCACCACGTCACCCGCATCGTCATTGTGTCGCTCAGCATGCCGGTCATCGCGCGGAGGGTTGCGCGCAAGCCGAAGGACGCGGGCAAGCCGCCGCGCGACCAGACGACGTTCCAGGACTAACCGTCATTCCGGGACTAACCGTCATTCCGGGACAGCGCGAAATGCTGGGCCCGGAATCCGGGGCCACACGAAAAGCTTTGCATTGTCGCTCTGGATTCCGGGTTCGCTCGCTTTGCTCGCGCCCCGGAATGACGAAGACTACTCCGCCGCGATCGCCTGATCGCGGTCGGGCAGGCCGAGCCGCTCCCACACATCGACCAGCGCTTCCGCCAGGCGGTCGATCAGCGCGTCGTCGTGATAGGGCGAGGGCGTGATGCGCAGCCGTTCCATGCCGCGCGGCACGGTCGGATAGTTGATCGGCTGGATGTAGATGCCGTGCTCGCTGAGCAGTAGATCGCTCGCCGCCTTGCACTTCTCGGCGTCGCCGATCAGCACCGGCACGATGTGGGTGTCGCTCGGCATGACAGGGAGCCCGGCGGCATCGAGCACCGCTTTGACGCGCGCGGCGCGGTCCTGGTGGCGCTCGCGTTCCCAGCTCGAGGTCTTGAGATGCCTGATGGCGGCGGTCGCTGCGGCGCAGATCGCCGGCGGCAGCGCGGTGGTGAAGATGAAGCCTGGTGCGTAGGAGCGTACGGCATCGATCATTTGCGCGGAGCCGGCGATATAGCCGCCGAGGCAGCCGAACGCTTTGGCCAGCGTGCCTTCGAGCACGTCGACGCGGGCCAGCGCGTTGTCGCGGTCGCAAATGCCGCCGCCGCGCGGACCGTACATGCCGACCGCGTGCACTTCGTCGACGTAGGTCATGGCGTTGTAGCGCTCGGCGAGATCGCAGATCGCGTGCACGGGCGCGACGTCGCCGTCCATGGAATAGAGGCTCTCGAACACGATCAGCTTCGGCCGGTTCGGATCGGCAGCCTTGAGCAGTTGTTCGAGATGACCGACGTCGTTATGCCGCCAGATCTGCTTCTCGCAGCCCGCCTGGCGCACGCCTTCGATCATCGAATTGTGGTTGAGCGCGTCCGACAGAATGAGGCAATTCGGCAGCAGCTTGGCGATGGTCGGGATGCCGGTTTGGTTCGACACGTAGCCGGAGGTGAAGACCAGCGCGGCCGGCTTCTGATGCAGGTCGGCGAGTTCGCGCTCGAGCTCGACCAGCGGATGGTTGGTGCCGGCGATGTTACGGGTGCCGCCGGCTCCGGTGCCCATGCGCGCCGCGGTCTCGACCATGGCGCCGACCACTTTCGGATGCTGCGCCATGCCGAGATAGTCGTTGGAACACCAGATCACGACCTCGCGCGGGCCGGCCGGCGAATGCCAGATGGCGTGCGGAAAGCGCCCGGCGATGCGTTCGAGATCGGCGAAGACGCGATAGCGGCGCTCTTCCCTCAGTTGGTCCAGGGCCGACGCGAAAAAACTGTCGTAATTCATGCGATTACTACTTTTCCCGCCCCCAACGTTCCTTTTTTAGAGGTCTTCCAGGGTGTTTGTCGAGGCGAGAATTGCCGCATTCCCGGTCCGGGTTCTTTGATTGAAATCAATACTTCGGTGGCGATGTCAGCGTCCCCAGGTCGATAAATCCGCGCAATCCGGCGAGCAGCAGGGCGCCGATGTGCAATTGCAGCGTGAATTCGCCCGATAAAATCAGCGCGCCCAGTTGCGCCGGGGTAACCAGCTTCAGTTCGATGCCGGCCTCGGTCTTGTGGGCAGTCTGCGCGCCGGCTTCCACGAAAAACGAGTGCACCTGGTTCGACAGCCGCGCCGTGCATGGCGCGTAAGCGCCGAGCGCGTGCACGGCCTTGGCCGGAAAGCCGGTTTCCTCCATCAGCTCGCGCTTGCAGCACGCCTCCGGCTGCTCGCCTTTGTCGACCAGGCCTGCCGGCAATTCCCAGGTGAAGCGCTCGACCGCCGGGCGGTATTGCCGCACGATCGGAAACCGTCCGTCCGGCGTCAGCGCCACGATGGCGATGTAATCCTGCTGGCCGACGGCGTGATAAAGCTCGTGCTGCGCGCCTTGCGCAAACTCAACCTCGCGCGCGATGATCTCCATCCACGGCGACACGCGCGTTACGCGGCGGCTTACGATCTTGGGCCAGTCCTCCGCCATGTCATGCCGCCTTCGCTTTCATATCGCTTTCTTGGGCACGCTCGCCGCCGGCTTCCGGAGATAAGTTGTCGCGAAAGCGTAAGCATACCAGCGCAGATAATCCGGCAGCCACTTTATCACCTGGAAGCGGCTGCTGCCCTGTGCGCGCTCGTACCACTGCGCCGGCACTTCGCCGACCGGCCAGCCCAGCCGGTGACATTTCACCAACAGCTCGATGCTGTAGCAAAAGCCGCGCGTCGATTCGATGGCGATCTGATCGATCACCCGCCGCGAGAACAGGCGGAAGCCGTTGCTGGCGTCGTGCGTCGGCAGCCGCGCGATATGATAGAGGGTGAAATTGCCGATGCGCACCAGCACCGCCTTCAGCCAGGGACAGCGGTGCATGCCGCCGCCCGCCATGAAGCGGCTGGCGCAGACGATGTCGCAGCCGCTGTCGGCTTTCGCCACCATGGCGTCGAGCATGCCGGCATTGTAGTCGTCGTCGGCCGGCAGCACGACGGCATAGGGCGCCGTGCTTGCCGCAAAGCCGGAGAGCACCGCACCGTGCGCGCCGCGGCCGCGGTTGCGCACGTTCTCGATCGCCAATCCGCCGAGCGTGTCGCGGATGGCGGCGATTGCGGGAAGCGTGTCGTCGTCCTCGCGGTCATAGCAGATCAAAACGCGCAGCGGCGACTTCACATTATCCGCCAGCGCGCGCAGCGTCGGCGCGATATTGGCGCCTTCGTTATAGACCGGGATGACGATGTCGAGGCGCGGCGGCGCGGCCGTGGTCATCGGATGACGTTGGCGCCTTTGAGTTCGCCCCAGACGTCGAACACCGGCTTGCCCTTGAAGTCGGCCTGCTTGTAGGCCGCGTGCGGCGCACACAAGATGAAGATGTCGCTCTTGGCGATCACCTCGTCGAGCGGCTTGAGGTCCGGATCGGTGGTGACGAACGGGTCGGTGGTCAGCACGGCGCGCGCCTGGCCATTCAGCACGTTCTTGAACTTGTAGCTGAGCGAGGCGCGGGTGTCGTCGCTTTCAGCCTTGAACGCCATGCCGAGCAACCCGACGGTGGTCTTGGCGAGATCGAAGCGGCGCTTGAGATCGTCGACCACGTGCAGCACCAAGCCCTCGTTGATCAGCAGCGCAGCGTGACCGAGGCCGAACTGATTGCGCGCGAACGCCGAGAGTTGCATGGTGTCCTTCACCAGGCACGGGCCGGCGGCAAAGCCCGGCCGCGGCATGCTCTTCAAGCGCGGATAATTGTGCTTCATCGCCGTCAGCACGCGCTGATAATCGACGCCCGCCGATTTCGCGACGAGATAGAATTCGTTGGTGGCGGCGAACTCGATGTAGCGGTAGGCGTTGCTGAACAGCTTGGCGAATTCCGCCTCCAGCGGCGACACGATCACCACTTCCGGCGTGAGGCGCTCGAACAGCGCGACGGCGCCGCGCTCGGCCTCCGGCGTGCAGCCGGAGACGATCTGCGGCATCGCGCGCAGTTCTTTCAGCCCATTGCCCTGCACGACGCGCTCGGGACAGAACGCCACCTGCAGCTTGCGGCCTTTCGACTCCAGATAGGAGGCGATCCAATCTGTGGTGCCTGGAAACACCGTCGAGCGCAGGATCAACAATTGCCCGTCGGCGAGCCGCGGCAGCATGCCATCGAGACAATTCTGCACGACCCGGCGCACCGGATTGAGGAATTCGTCGATCGGCGTGCCGATGGTGACGATCACCGGGCCGCCAGTCGAAATCATGTCCGGCGAGGAGGTGAACACCAGCCGTTTGGCCGAGAGCGCCTTCGTCAGCGCGCTTTCCGCGCCGTCCTCGATGTAAGGCAGGCGGCCGGCTTGCAGCGTATTCAATGTCTCTTGGTTGAGATCGTTGACGTTGACCCTTAAACCGGCCTCCGCCAGTGCCAACACCAGCGGAATGCCGACATGGCCGGCGCCGCCGACCACGGTGATGTCGGCGTTCTCGATCGTCGTCGGCGCCTCGGGCGTCGCAATAGCAGGGCGAATGGTCATGCGGGCACTATAAAATGTTGCGGGGCGTCATTCTATAGCGCCCGCGGCTCGGGCAGCGGCGTGATTAATTTGCCGCGGAATCCCTTGGCTTTCAGCTTGGGCGCCAATTCGTCGGCGATGTGCCAGGAGAAGATGATCGCGCAATCGGGCTGATCCTCGAACAGCTTGGCCTCATCCACCACCGGGATTTGCGTGCCCGGCATGCACTTGCCGATCTTCAGCGAGCCGGGCACTTCGCAGACATAGTCGATGATGCTCTCGTCGAGCCCGACATAATTGACCAGCGTCGAGGCGCGCGAGGGCGCGCTGATGCCGGCGATGCGCGCGCCTTTTTCCTTCAGCTCGCGCAGCATCGACAGCAGGCGCAGCTTCGACAGCATCACGTCGCGCCGGAAGGTGGCGAGCCGCTTGCTCATCGCCTCGCCGTGCGGTTCGGCCGCCAGCATGCGCCGCACGCTGTCCTGCACCGTATGCGCGCCGCGCTTGGCGGCGTAGACGCGGATCGAGCCGCCATGGCTCGGGATCGGCCGTGCGTGGAACACTTCGAGATCGTGCATCTCCAACAGATGCTTCAGGCTCGCCAGCGAATAATAGCGCAGGTGCTCGTGATAGATGGTGTCGTATTGCAGCGTATCGAGCAGTGCCACGAGATAATGCGACTCGGAAATGAAGGTGCCATCGTCTTTAAGCATTTCCACGATGCCGTCGACGATCGCGTGCACGTCTTCGATATGCGCGAAGCAGTTCGCCGCGGTGACGACGCTCGCCTTGCCATGCTCGCGCACGACCTCGCGCGCGGCGTCGGGGCCGAAATAGCGCTTGAGCGTCGGAATGCCGCGCGAATTGGCGATATCGCCGACATCGGTCGGCTCGATGCCGAGCACGCGATGGCCGCCGTTCTTGAAATTCGACAGCAGCGTGCCGTCGTTGGAGCCGATGTCGACCACCAGATCGTCCTTGCCGAGGCCGAGCATGGCGGCCAACTCGCGCTGCAGGTCGGCGAAATTGTCGCGCAGCAATTTGGTGGTGCCGCTGGTGTAGGGATACTCCGGCGGGAAGATGATGATGGGATCGACCGCCAGCCCGAGCTGCACCAGGTCGCATTCGCGGCAATGCAGCAGATTGGTCGGGAACCACGGCTGCTGGCGCGGCACGCGGCCGACCGGCACCATTTGGTTGACCGGCGGCATGTAGCCGAGCGACAGCACGTTATCGAGCGGCGCGTGCCCGCACACCTGGCAGCATTCGACCGGAACGCTGGCGCCGGTGCCGGCGGCACGCGCGACTTTGGTTGGACGTAGCAGCGTCAGCCCCCTTTCGGCGCCAGATCGGCGTTGCGCCAGTACCAGTCAAGCGTGGCTTTAAGCCCAGCGTCGAGCGGCACGCGCGGCTTATAGCCAAGTCGCGCCAGTTTTGAAATGTCCGGGCAGCGGCGCGGCGTGCCGCCCGCCTGCAGCGGTCCGGAAACAAGCTCGATCTCTCGCCCGGCCGCCTTTGCCACGCGCTTTGCCAGTTCCGCAATCGCGACTTCGTCCATGGTGCCGACGTGATAAATGCCGAGATGCTCGCCCTTTTCGCGCATCACCAGCACGCCGGCGACCAGGTCGTCGACGAAACAGAAACTGCGTGTCTCTTGCCCCGAGCCCTGGATCTCGAAGCGCAATGTGCCGGCGGGCCGCGCCTGCGACAGGTTGTGCAGGCGCAGCGCGAATTGCGGGATGACGTGCTCCCATCCCATGTCGGGCCCATAGACATTGTGCGGGCGGAAGATCAGCACGCGCTCGAAGAACTTGCGGCCGTAATTGATCGCCAGCAGCTCGCTGATCAATTTGCCGCCGCCGTAGGAATAGCGCGGGTTGAGCGGATCGGGGATCGACAACGGCGCATCCTCGGCCGTCGGCACCTTGGGCGGCGTCTGGTAGACCTCGGACGAGGACGCCAGCACCAGCGTGCCGACATTATTCTTCCGGCAGGCATCGATGACATTGACCATGCCGCGCACGCCGACGTCGAGCACCAGCTCCGGCATCGAGTAGAAGAACTCGGTGCCGTTGACGAAGGCGAGATGGTGCACCTCGTCCATGCCTGATGCCGCGCGTTCGACTGCGTCGGCGTCGCGGATGTCACCGGCGATGAATTCGATATCCTTCTCGACCTCGCTGAGCCGGCGCGGGCGTCCGCGCGAATTGTCGTCGAGCACGCGTACGCTGTGGCCCGCACGCACCAGGGCCTTCACCAGCCCGGAGCCGATGAAGCCTGAGCCGCCGGTGACCAGGATCTTGCTCACGCCGGCATCTCCCGCGCGGCCGTCGCGATCATCTTGCCCTCGCGGTGCGAGCGTTGCGCGGCGTCGATCAGTTGCTGCACGCGATAACCCGCGGCGAAGTCCGGCTGCGCGCTGCCGCCTTGTTCGATGGCGTCAAGAAAGCTTTTGGCCAGCCGCGCCACCGGCGCAATGCGCCCGTCCGGATATTGCGCGTCGTCAGCATCGGTGACGCCGATATGGGTGACCGCCGTTTCCGGCCGCTTGGCATAAAACAACTCGAAGCCGCGCATGTAATCGGCGCCCGCGTTATTGAGCATCAGCGTGCCATCCTCGCCGTAGAATTCCAGCCGGTGCCCGCTGCCGAGATAAGACGCGCAGCTCATCGACAGACTCGCCAGTTGCCCGCCGGCAAATTCCAGCGCCATCGCAACGGTGGTCTGCAATTCATTGTCGTCCGGCAATCCGGCAAGCCGCGCCGACAATGTCGCAATCGGCCCGCAGAACCATTCGAGATAGTGGAAGCAATGCGAGATGAAATTGCCGAGTACGCCGCCACCGTCGTCGATGAGCGTCTTCCAGTCGCGCATGCGCATCTGGATCGAGCGGTTCTCCACGTGCCAATGCACCGTCAGATGCCGCAGGCGGCCGATGGCGCCACCGTCGAGCATTTCCTTGGCGCGCTGCCAGCTCGCGACCTGATGGAAATTGAAATCGATCACCGTCGGCTTGCCGGCGGCTTTGGCCGAGTCGAACATGGCGCGCGCGTCCGCCAGTGTGCTCGCCATCGGCTTTTCGGCGAACACCGGCTTGCCGAGCGCAAGCGCGGCGCAGGCGATCTGCGGCTGCAGCGCGGGCATCGTGGCGATCGCAACGGCGTCTACGGTCTTGTCCTCGACCAGCGCTCGCCAGTCGCCGTAGCCCTTGGCCACGCCCGCCGCGCGCGCCAATTCGGCCGCGCGCGCCGCGTGGCTGCCGGCCAGCGCGACCACCGCGCAGCGCGCGTCGGCGCGGAACGCCGGCAATTGCACGGTGCGTCCGTAATTGGTGCCGACGATGCCAAGGCGAATCATTGGCGGATCACGTGTCCCCGAAGCCCGCGAAAAACAATGCGTTTTCCTGCGCGCGCCATGGATTTGGGGCAAATCCACATGCTAGGCAAGAGCGAATTCTTGCGGCGGGACTTTCGATGACGCTCATGCAGCACGACGCAGCCGACGCGGGCGCTACCTGGCGCAAGCTCGCCGTGCTGGTCTTGGCCGTCGCGGCGGCCGGCTTGCCCATCAATCACATCGGTATCTATGCGCTGCTGGTGATCGTCGCGGTGGTCGCCTTCACCGGTGAGGTCAGCCCGCATTTACGCGCGTGGGCGGCCGCGCTCGCGATTGTCGCCGTCGCCATTGCCGGGCAGTGGTGGCTTTCGCCACCGCGCATCGACGAGGGGCACAATGTGTTTCTGCCTGATGCCGCGCATGGGGCGCTGTTGCGTGGCTTGCCGGGCGACGTCTATCAGCACATGACGGCCGAGTTCGACGCGGTCTATCCGCTCGCCGTCCGTTGCGCGCGCGGCTCGGCCGGCTGCTGGCAGGGCAGTCATCCTGAACGCACCTTCGCCTTTTCTGCCGACGGCATTTTTCACCCCTCCGATCTGTCGCGTTCGGTGACGACGATCGATTTTTCCGACCCGGTCTGGCTGCGTCTCGGCTTCATCAACGAGTTGCGTTACAATTGGTCATTGGCCGCGCCCGACGTGCATCGCGTCGACCGTGATCGCCGTTTCTACATGGGTCTTTCGCGCTGGCGCCTCGCCATGCCCTGGTTCGAGGTCATTCGACTGCCGGCCGCCTATGTCGGCGGCGAGTTGTGCTGGCGCGGCGATCTGCTGTGGGAATTGGCCGGCGGCCACTTTCCGCTATGGCGAGGCGAAGGCTGCCGCACCATCGAGGCCGCCGACGCCGGCCGTCGCATCTTCGGTGTCGCCATCAAGCCCGGCTCGCTTGGCATGCGGCTGACGCCGCCGTGGCGCATCAGGCTGCTGCAGTTTGCCCGGCCCGCGCTCGCGTTAGCGGCCTGCATCGGCCTGCTGGTCGCGCTGGTACGCATCCGCGCGCGGCGCACGATCGTTCCCTTTATTCTCATTGCCCTCGCAGTCGCGGCAATCGCCGCCGACGATGCGAGCTTTCTCGGCGGCTTGCGGCCGTTCGACGGCGGCGACGACGGATTGTTCTACGACGGCGTCGGGCGCGAGATCTTGCAGCGGCTATTGAGCGGCGACATCGCCAGCTTTCTGCAGGGCGGCGAAAACGTCTTTTATTACGGCGGCCCCGGCCTGCGCTATTTCCGCGCGTTCGAGCACATCGTGTTCGGCGAAAGCTATCTCGGCTATCTCACGCTCGTGTTGCTGCTG
Source organism: uncultured Pseudomonadota bacterium (assembly GCA_963710705.1). Classification (GTDB taxonomy): domain Bacteria; phylum Pseudomonadota; class Alphaproteobacteria; order Rhizobiales; family Xanthobacteraceae; genus Pseudolabrys. The sequence goes on along the minus strand of CAVQBI010000002.1, from coordinate 193,284 downwards.
CCGCTGCTGACGTACCGGCTGTTCCGCCGTTTCCTGCCGAACGAATGGGCGCTCGCATCGGCGCTCGTGTTCACCGCCATTCCGATCGGCGCCGTGTTCGGCACCACCTTCTTCCAATATGCGCAATGGGCGAGCCGCGGCTTTGCCGATCCGGCGGCCTACATTCTGTTCGTCGCCGGGTTACTGACGCTGGTGACCGCGCAAGAAAAATTCCTCGCGCCGTTCTTCGCCGCGCTGCTGTTCGCACTGGCCATCTTCATGAAGCCGATCGTGGCGCCGGCCGCCGCGGTGCTGCTCGGCGGTGCCGGCGTCGCCGCGATTTATCGCCGCGAGTGGCCGCGCCTTGCCGGCCTCTGCATCGGCTTCCTGCCGGTGTTCTCGATGGCGTTGCATAATTGGGTGTTCGGCCACGTCTTCGTGCTGTTCAGCGCCAATTCGGGCGAATCCTGGCTGCTGGTCATGCCACCCTCGGCTTATGTCGCGGCCGCGCGCGAATTGGCCGGCCTGCACTTCGCCGGCCCGCATGTCGCGCGCGCTGCCTTGCAATATGCCCATTGGCTCAGCGGCCCGGCGGAATCCTATGCCACCATCCCGGTCAACGCGGCCGGCATTGCCGTCGTCATTTACGTCGCCGCCGCGCGCCGTTTCGACCCGTGGCTGCGACTGATTGCAGGCGCCACGCTCGCGCAGCACGCCGTGGCATTATTCTATGACGCCTCCATCGCCCGCTATCATTTCCTCGCCTGGTTCCTGACCGCGCTGCTGACCGTGGTCTGGTTTCACGATATTGGAATTGGCTGGCTGCAGCGGCGCTTTCCCGGGCTGTCGGCGCGGGTCGCAAGCCACCCTGCTTCGCGCCGGCTTGCATCGGGGCTCGCCTCCCTGCACAAAGTGTCCGCATGAGCAAGCAACCGACCGGCATCGCGAATGGCCTGACCAATTACGGCGACCGCGATTTCTCGCTTTATCTGCGCCGCTCCTTCGCGCAGTCGATGGGCTATTCGCGCGCCATGCTGGAAAAGCCGGTGGTCGGCATCGCCTATACGCCGTCCGGCTTCAACAATTGCCACCGCCATTTCCCGGAAATGCTCGAGGCGGTGAAGCGCGGCGTGCTGGCGGTCGGCGCGCTGCCGATCGAATTCCCCACCATCTCGCTCGGCGAAGTCTTCCTCAATCCGACCAGCCTCAAGTTCCGCAATTTGATGTCGATGGATACCGAGGAGATGGTGCGGGCGCAGCCGATGGACGCGGTGGTGCTGATGGGCGGCTGCGACAAGACCGTGCCGGCGCAGTTGATGGGCGCGGTCTCGGCCAACAAGCCGGCGATCGCCCTGGTCGCCGGGCCGATGATGACCGGCCGCCATCACGGCGAGCGGCTCGGCGCCTGCACCGACTGCCGCCGCTTCTGGGCGCAATATCGCGCCGGCAAAATCAGCGACGAGGAAATTTCCGAGGTCGAAGGCAAGCTCGCCACCACCGCCGGCACCTGCGCGGTGATGGGCACCGCCTCGACCATGGCCTGCATTGCCGAAGCGCTCGGCATCATATTGCCCGGCACCGCGGCCATCCCCGCCGTGCATGCCGACCGGCTGCGCGCGGCGGAAGCAACCGGCGCTGCCGCGGTCAAGCTGATCTGCTCCAAGCTCACGCCCTCGGCAATCGTCAATCAGAAGTCGGTGGAGAACGCGCTGCGGGTCTTGCTTGCTATCGGCGGCTCGACCAATGCCGTGATCCATCTCACTGCCATTGCCGGCCGCGCCGGCATTCCGGTCTCGCTGCAACGGCTCAATGAATTGTCCGACACCACGCCGGTGCTGGTGAACCTCAAGCCGGTCGGCAACGGCTACATGGAGGATTTCTTCGCCGCCGGCGGCATGGGCGCGCTGCTGCGCGAGTTGAAGGATCTCTTGCATCTCGACGCCATGACGGTGACCGGCGAGACGCTCGCCGAGCGCCTGAGCGCCGAAGACGCGGACTCGTATGTCGACCGCAACATCATCGCGGAACGCAAGAATCCGCTAGAGCCGCAGGGCGGCTTGGTGGCGCTGTTCGGCAATCTGGCGCCGCAGGGCGCGATCCTCAAGCGCTCGGCCGCCGATGCGAACTTGTTCGAGCACGAGGGCAGGGCCGTGGTCTTTACCTCGCTGGAAGATCTCGCCGCCCGCGTCGACGATCCGAACCTCGACGTGAATGATCAGGACATTCTCGTGCTGCAAAACGCCGGCCCGCATTCGCCCTCGGCCATGCCGGAAGCCGGCTATCTGCCGATCCCGAAAAAGCTCGCCACCAAGGGGGTCAAGGACATGGTGCGCGTGTCGGACGCGCGCATGAGCGGCACCGCCTTTGGCACCATCGTGCTGCATGTGACGCCCGATGCCGCCTCCGGCGGGCCGCTCGCGTTGGTGCAAAACGGCGACCGCATCAAGCTGTCGGTCAAAGAGCGCCGCATCGAACTCCTGGTCGGCGAGGCGGAACTCAACCGCCGCGCCGCACACTCGCCCAAGAGCGCCGATAAGCCCGCGCGCGGCTATGCCCGGCTCTATGCGCAGGAAATCCTCGGCGCCGACCAGGGTTGCGACTTCGCGTTTCTGAAAGGCCGCTAACCGGCGCGTGCAATTGATGCGAACGCGTTCATAGACGCGTAGCATTAATCGCGGATTCACCATCCCGCGGCGCGAATATTAACGCCGGCCAAATTCCACATTCCTAGATTGTCTAAATTGGGCGTCGGCAGGGGCGCGTGTGCCGCGTCCCGGACATTGGGCCATGCGAACGCTGAAATATCTCGGCCGCTTCAAGCACTGGCAGATGGTCGTTCTTGCCGGTGCGCTTGGCTTTGTCCTTACGTCCGCCGCCTCGTTGACGGTCGACGCGTTTTCGAAACCGCTCAGTTCGGCTTCGATCGTGTTCGTCACGGTGATTGGATCGCTGTGCGGCGTCTGCCTCGCCGGCGCCATTTCCGGCTGGTCGATGCGGCGCAAGCTCGCCCAACGAAACAACCAGCTCGACGGCGCCATCAACAGCATGGTGCAGGGCCTGTGCATGTTCGATGCGCAGAGCCGCCTGCTGGTGTGGAACGAGCGCTACCGCGCCATGTACGACATCGATCCGCGCCGCATCTGGCGTGGCTGCACCATCCGCGACCTGCTCGATGCGCGCATCGCCGCCGGCACCTTCCCGCTCGATCCCGGCCGCTACGACGCCGAGCTGCGCGCCGCGCTCTCGCAGGGCGAGACTTTCCCGCTTCTCGTCGAGCTCGCCGACGGCCGCTGCATCAAGGTTGTTAATCGGCCGATCGAGACCGGCGGCTGGGTCGCCACGCACGAGGACATCACCGAGCACAGGCGCGCGGTACGCGAGCTCGAGCAGACGCGCTCGTTCCTCGACACGATCATCGAGAACGTGCCCTCGCCGATTATCGTGAAGGGCGCGCAGGACCTGCGTTATCTGCTGATCAATCGCGCCGCCGAGCAATATCTCGGCATCGACCGCACCACCATGCTCGGCAAGCGCGCCATCGAGGTCATGCCCAAGGCCACCGCCGAACAGATCGAAGAGCAGGACCGCAAATTGATCGCGGCGGGAACAATCATATTCCGCGACGAGCACGCGGTGGCCACCCCCGGCAACGGCACCCGCATCGTCACCACCACGCGTCTGCCGGTGAACGGCGCCGACGGCAAGCCGCAATATCTGATCAGCGTCGTGCGCGACCTGACCGACCGCAAACGCCACGAGCAACGCATCGCGCATATGGCGCACCACGATCCGCTCACCGATCTGCCCAATCGCGCGGCGTTCAACGAATGCATCGCCGCCACGGTCGAACTGGCGGCGGCGTCGGACGAAAGCTTCGCCGTGCTCTGCCTCGATCTCGACCGCTTCAAGTCGGTCAACGACGTGTTCGGCCATTCCGCCGGCGACGTGCTGCTGCGCGAAATCTCGCGCCGGCTGGAGGCGGTGTGCGAGGGCGCCTTCCTCGCCCGCGTCGGCGGCGACGAATTCGTCGTCATCACGCCAACCGGCGCGCAGCCCGAAATCGCCGAACGGATCGCCGAGCGGCTTTGCGCGGCGCTCGATGCCGACATCGACGTCGACGGCAATCCGATGCGCGTCGGTCTGACCATCGGCATCGCCATCTTCCCGCAGGACGGCGCCGACGCGGTCACCCTCGTTGCCAATGCCGACGCCGCGCTGTTCCGCGCCAAGCAGGAAGCGCGCGGCTCGGTGCGCTTCTTCGAGCCGTCGATGGACAAGCTGCTGCGCGAGCGGCGCGCGCTGCAGCAGGATCTGCGCAACGCCATCGCGCGCGACGAGCTCGATCTGCACTACCAGCCGCAAGCCCATATCAGCGGCGAGATCACCGGCTTCGAGGCGCTGGTGCGCTGGCACCATCCGCGCTCCGGGCTGGTCTCGCCCGCCACCTTCATCCCGCTCGCCGAGGAAACCGGCACCATCGTTCCGCTCGGCGAATGGGTCCTGCGCAGCGCCTGCCGGGAGGCGGCGTCCTGGGCGAAGCCGCTGCGGGTCGCGGTCAATCTCTCGCCGGTGCAGTTCCAGCGCGGCGATCTCGCCAAGCTGGTGCACGAAATCCTGCTGGAGACGGGCCTGTCGCCGTCGCGGCTTGAGCTCGAGATCACCGAGGGCGTGCTGATCGGCGATTTCACCGGCGCGGTGGCCATGCTGCGCCGGCTGAAGAATCTCGGCGTGCGCATCGCCATGGACGACTTCGGCACCGGGTACTCGTCGCTGTCCTATTTGCAGTCGTTCCCCTTCGACAAGATCAAGATCGACCAGGCCTTCGTCGCCAATCTCGCCCACAGCCAGCAGGCGGTTACCATCATCCGCGCCGTGATCGCGCTCGGCCGCGGGCTCGACCTGCCGGTGGTGGCGGAGGGTGTGGAGACGCAGGAACAGTTGAACTTCCTCGCCGGCGAGCAGTGCAGCGAGATCCAGGGCTATTTCGTCGGCCGCCCGATGCCGATCGCGGATTATGCCCATATCGTCGGCCGCGCGGCGCCGCCGCGCAAAGCGCTCGCCGCCATCGCCTGATCGCATTTGTGACGACCGGGTACTGCCGCGCACGCCTTAAGGCGTGCTAACAATTGATATTGGCAGGCTGTGGGGGCCGCGCGCTTGTCGTATGGGAGGATTGCAAATGCCCGTCGTTGTCGTCGTTCATCGTCTCAAGAACTTTGATGAGTGGGTCAAGGTATTCAAGTCCAACCCGCCGCCGAAAATCGGCCGTTGGCGGATGCTGCGCGGCAGCGACGACCGCAACCGCGCGCACGTCGTCGGCGAAATAGCGGCGTCGGACGTGAAGGCCGTCAAGGAATTCCTTGCGTCGCCGCAGATGCAAGACGTGTTCAAGCGCGTCAACGCGATGTCGACGGCGCCGATGGAATTCATCTGGCTCGACGAGACGCCGTAGCGCGGCGCTTGCAGAGATCGAAGCGGAACGCGCTGCGCGTTCAGCTTGCCGCCAGCGCCGCCAAAGCGGCCAGCGCCAAACCCAATCCGATCGTCTTGCGGGCGGTGACGCGCTCGCCAAGCATGAAAATGCCGAGCAGCGCGGCGACGATGAACCCCATCTGCGCGATGGGCACGACCACGCTGGCTTGCCCGGCGGCGACCCCGTGCAGCAGGAAAATCGTGGCGCCGAGCAGCAGGACGGCGGCAGCGCCGCCGTATCGGAACGTCAGCGGCGGCGGCCGCAATTGGCGGTCCGCGACATAGACCACGACGGTCGCGAGCGGCATGAACAGGCTCGCCTGCGCGACCGCGAGCGTTTCCGGCACGGCGCCGTGCCGCAGGCCGAGCGTGTGAAAGAAGTTCGACGCGCCGAAGGCGACCGTCGCGACCGTAACCTGGATGAGCGAGCGGCGGCGCGCATCCTTGGGTGCGTGATCGGCGGCGGCGCCGTCGCCTAGCAAGAGCCAGGTCGCCAGCAGCGCGAAGCCGAGCCCGGCGAGCTTGCTGGCCGTCAACGGCTCGCCGAGCAAGCCGACCACGAGGGCGACGGTGACGATGAAATTCAGCCGGAATATCGACGCGTTGGTGCTGATCGAGCCGGTGGCCAGGCTGCGGATAAAGAAATAGAAGCCGATGAAGACGAAGGCGCCGGCGACCGAACCCCACAATGCCGCCGGCGCCAGCACCAGCCTGCCGGTCGCCAGCGCATAACCCGTGACGAGGGGGAAAAAGAACCAGCCCTGCGCCATCAGGAAATGGTCGGCGCGGATGCCGGCGGCGGCGGCGCGTTTGTAGATGAAGTCGGTGAGGCCGTAGCAGACCAGCGCCACGACGGCGAAGACGATGGGCTGGTTCATGAAAATTCAGGGGATCGGCTGGGCGCGAACACGCGCGGTTTCTCTCGGTCGGCAACTGATCGCCGAATGGTGCTGCCGGAGTGGATTGAACACTCGACCTCCCCCTTACCAAGGGGGTGCTCTACCACTGAGCTACGGCAGCGCCGACGCGAGCGAATATCCGATCATGCCCGTCCTGTCGAGCGTTCCGCTTGCAGCCCGGACGCGGGCCTTTTATCCCTTACTCCCATGACAAAATCCGGCGACCAGAAGCGCGCCGAGCGCCTCAAAACCGCGCTGCGTGACAACCTCAAGCGCCGCAAGGCGCAGATAAAAGCCCGCTCGCAGGGCGCCGAAGGGCACGCCAAAGGGCGCGTGATGGGGCACGATTCCGCCGGAATCGCAGGCGAAATTGCGCAAGCCAAGCCGAAAGGCTAGGTAGTGGGCTCATCGAGCGGGGCGTCATGGATCGAATTCGTATTTTCGGTGGCCAGCGTTTGTCGGGCGCCATCCCAATTTCGGGCGCCAAGAACGCCACCCTTCCGCTGATGATCGCCAGCCTGCTGACCGAGGACACGCTCGTCCTCGACAACGTGCCGCATCTCGCCGATGTCGGCCTGCTCGAGCGCATCCTCGGCAATCACGGCGTCGATGTCATGATCGCCGGCAAGCGCCCGGGCGAGAACGGCCAGAACGGCCGCACGCTGCACATCTCGGCTAAGAATATCGTCGACACCACCGCGCCCTATGAGCTGGTCTCCAAGATGCGCGCGAGCTTCTGGGTGATCGCGCCGCTGGTCGCGCGCATGGGCGAAGCGAAAGTCTCCATGCCGGGCGGCTGCGCCATCGGCACGCGGCCGGTCGATCTGCTCATCATGACGCTGGAGAAACTCGGCACCGACATCGAGATCGAAGGCGGCTATGTCATCGCGCGTGCGAAAAACGGATTGCGCGGCGGCGAGATCAAGTTCCCCAAGGTCACCGTCGGCGGCACGCACACCGCGCTGATGGCGGCGGCGCTCGCGCGCGGCACCACCGTGATCGAGAACGCGGCGCGCGAGCCGGAGATCGGCGACGTCGCCGACTGCCTCAACAAGATGGGCGCGAACATTTCCGGCGCCGGCACGACGCGCATCGTGGTCGAGGGCGTGGCCAAGCTCAACGGCGCGCGCCACTCGGTGCTGCCCGACCGCATCGAGACCGGCACCTATGCCATGGCGGTGGCGATGACCGGCGGCGACGTGCTGCTGCAGAACGCGCGCCCCGAACTTCTCCAGTCCGCGCTCGACGTACTGGCGAAGACCGGCACGACCGTGACGCCGACCAATGAAGGCATCCGCATTGCGCGCAATGGGGCAGGGCTTTCGCCGGTCGATGTCACGACCGAGCCGTTCCCCGGCTTCCCCACCGATCTGCAGGCGCAATTGATGGCGCTGATGTCGCGCGCCAAGGGCACGTCGCACATCACCGAGACCATCTTCGAGAACCGCTTCATGCACGTGCAGGAGCTGGTGCGGCTTGGCGCGCGCATCCAGCTCGACGGCCAGACCGCGACCATCGAGGGCGTCGAGCGCCTCAAGGGCGCGCCGGTGATGGCGACGGATCTGCGCGCCTCGGTGTCGCTGGTGATCGCGGGCCTTGCGGCCGAAGGCGAGACCATCGTCAACCGCGTCTATCACCTCGACCGCGGCTTCGAGCGGGTCGAGGAAAAGCTCGTGCGCTGCGGCGCCGCCATCGAGCGGCTGAGCGATTAAGCATTTTCCCGCTCGTCCCCGCGAAAGCGGGGACCCAGTTCTTTTTCGTGCTGGCTTCCCGCTTGCGCGGGAATGAGCGGAGGATGGCAGCGTCACGCTGCAAGAATCACTTCAAGTGCCGGTAAAATCACGGCTTTGCGCGCCGGGGAAAAAAGTTATCCTCGCTCAGCGGAGCGCACTTATCATGCGCGCATCCTGTTTCGTTACCGAGGGGTGTCTGTACAGCATCTTGAGACATGAGACAGGGAGCGGTGGCCGGGAATGACATGTGTGCCGGAGATGCAGCACCACGGCCCGGCGGTCCAAGCCGCATCGTCCTGGCCCGCCGGCCGCGGGTCACAAGCGGTGGAGAGGCGGCCTCGCAATCCATAATGAGAGAGCAGGGGTCGCCTGAAAGGTATGTCCACCGGAGGCGATGCGGAGCAAACCTAGAAACACCGCGCGCGGGACGCCTTGGGCTTTGGCGGACTTGCGGCAATTCGGCTTCGACAAGCCTCGATGTCACGAGGCGTCGAGGCCCGTGGGTCCGAGCACCTTGTTTGCGCACACTGCGTAAACTTGTGTGCGCCCGGGACCCTTGGCGTTCCGCGCGCCCTCGGTTCTTCCGAGAGCGGCGGCAGGAGACAGACGACGGCGGACCCCGCGCCGCAAAGAATAGGGGCGATGGCGCTTGCCTTGGCGCGACCCCCCGCTACGATCCCGCCCGCAAAAAAAATCAGGGAGTGAAACGTGGCCGACATCAAAGTCATGAGCACCGGCGCCGTCGAGCCGATGGTGAAAATGTTCGCGCCCGTGTTCGAGCGCGAGACCGGCCACAAAGCGAACTTGAATTTCGGCACCGCCGGCGGCTTGCGCGCGCGGCTGGACAAAGGCGAGCAGGCCGATCTCATTATCCTGCCGGCCGCGACGATGGAAACGATGGACAAGGCCGGCAAACTTGTGCCCGGCACGCGCACCGATCTCGGCCGCACCATCACCGGCATCGCCATCAAGGAGGGCGCGCCGGCGCCTGACGTCTCCACGCCCGAGGCGTTCAAGCAGGCGCTGATCAAGGCGCGCGGCGTATCGTTCAGCGATCCGGCCGCTGGCGGCTCGTCCGGCACCTATTTCGCCGGCCTCTTGCAGAAGATGGGCATCGCCGACGAGGTCAACAAGAAAGCCGTGCTCGCCAAGCGCGGCTACGAAGTGGCGCAGGCGGTGGTCGACGGCCGCGTCGAGATCGGCACCACCTTCATTAGCGAGCTGTTGACCGTGCCGGGCGTGCGTATTCTCGGGCCGCTGCCGGGCGATATGTATTTCGCCAACACCTATACCGCGGGCATTCCGGCCGCGAGCCGTGAGCCCGATGCGGCGAAAGCTTTGCTGCGCGTGCTCACTAATCCCGGAGCCCGTGACAAGTGGGTGACGGCTGGGCTGGAGCCGGCCTTCTAGAGACCTTGCGCGCTACCGAGGGCTTGCCTAACTAGCCAACAAGGGGGCCGAGGCCGAGGATCTGCCAAATGGACCTGCTGAAATTCGTCGTGCTCGACGAGGAAGATCTCGAAGTGGTGTCCGCGCACGTGCAGGACGCGGTGGTCAAGGCCGCCGATGTGATGTGGCGGCCGCAGGAAAACCGCCTGGTTGTCGCGCTCAATCGTTTCGATTGGGAAGGCGCCCAGGCCGAACAGCCCGAATTCCGCCGCCGCCGCGCCGCCTTGCGCTTCGAGCGGGTCTTGTCATGCAAATGCCGCGGGCTCGATCCCACCGGCAAGGACGCCGTGCTCAACCTGCTGGCGGTCGAATTTTCCGAAGCCGATGCGCCGGCCGGCAGCGTCACACTGACTTTTTCGGGCGGCGCTGCCCTGCGGCTCGACGTCGAATGCCTGGAGGCCGAACTGGTCGATCTCGGCCCCACCTGGACGGCGGCCGCCTGTCCGGCGCATGTCATCGACGGCGCCCCCGCCGCCAAGCCCGAGGCCTGAACAGCCGTTCAACAAAGATTCCGGTTCAGAACGGGGCCGGTCCATTGAAACCCCCGCGGTTAAGTGGCCTAGTTCGCCGTCTCAACGTTTGGGGGTGAAGCTCATGCGCAAACTTGTCCTGTTAGCGGGGCTGCTGGCGACGGCCGCGTTGGTTCCGGGCGCGCCGGCCAAGGCCGAAGCCATGCTCGGCTGTGAATGCGTCAAGCTCGGTGCGCCCGCCGTGTGCACGGCCACTGTGCTCGACTGCAACGTCAAGGTCGGCGGCGTCTGCCTCGCGCCCTGCACCTACGAGCCGCCGAAGGCGGTCAAGAAACACGGCAAAAAGAAGAACAAAAAAATGTAAGGCGGCGCCGCAATAAACCGCGAAAAGGCTCCGCCCTGCGCGGAGCCTTTGTTTTTCGAGGCCGGCGGAAGGGTTGACGCGAGGCGGCGCATCACCCATTGACCTGTGGCCGAGGGCTTGAGCCATGCCGCTTTTGTTGGATAGCCGCAGCGCCGATTTTGCCGAGCGTTTCCGCGCCTTCCTCGCCGTCAAACGCGAGGCCGCGCAGGACGTCGAAGAGACCGTGCGCAATATCCTCGCCGAGGTGAAGGCCTATGGCGACCGCGCGGTGATGCAGCTCAGCCTGGAATTCGACCGCATCGATCTCGCCAAAATCGGCATGCGTGTAACCGCCACCGAGATCGATGCGGCGGAGCAAGCGTGCAACGCCGAGGCGCTCGCCGCGCTCAAGCTCGCGCGCGACCGCATCGAGGCCTATCACAAGCGGCAGAAGCCCGCCGACGAGCGCTACACCGATCCGCTCGGCGTCGAATTGGGCGCGCGCTGGACCGCGATCGAGGCGGTCGGACTCTACGTGCCCGGCGGCACCGCGGCCTATCCCTCGTCGGTGCTGATGAACGCCGTGCCGGCCAAGGTCGCGGGCTGCCCACGCCTGGTGATGGTGGTGCCCGCCCCGAACGGCAAGCTCGCGCCTCTCGTCCTTGCCGCAGCGAAGCTCGCCGGCGTCGACGAGATCTACCGCATCGGCGGCGCGCAGGCGGTGGCCGCGCTCGCCTACGGCACCGAGACGATCAAGCCGGTCGCCAAGATCGTCGGTCCGGGCAACGCCTATGTCGCGGCGGCCAAGCGCCTGGTGTTCGGCACGGTCGGCATCGACATGATCGCCGGCCCGTCGGAAGTTTTGATCCTCGCCGACAAGACTGGCAATGCCGACTGGATCGCCGCCGACCTCTTGGCGCAGGCGGAACACGATGCCAGCGCGCAGTCGATTCTGATCACGGATGATGCCGCGCTCGCCGAACAGGTCGGCAAGGCCGTGGAGTCGCAGCTCAAGACGCTGCCGCGCGCCAAGGTCGCCGGCGCCTCGTGGAAAGATTTCGGCGCGATCGTCAAAGTCGGCAAGCTCGACGACGCCATTCCGCTGGTCGACCAGGTTGCGCCGGAGCATCTGGAGATCGAAGCGGCCGACGCGGAAAAGCTCGCCGCGCGCATCCGCAATGCCGGCGCAATTTTCATCGGCGCGCACACGCCGGAAGCGATCGGCGATTACGTTGCCGGCTCCAACCACGTGCTGCCGACCGCGCGCTCGGCGCGCTTCTCGTCGGGCTTAAGCGTGCTCGATTTCATGAAGCGCACCTCGCTGCTCAAATGCGGACCCGAGCAGTTGCGCGCGCTGGGCCCCGCGGCGATCGCGCTCGGCGAGGCGGAAGGGTTGACCGCGCATGCGCGCTCGGTCTCAATCCGGCTCAATCAGAGATGAGCGCGGCGAAAACGCCCGCTGCCAAGCAGCGCCTGGTCGCGGTCACGCTCGACGAGGCAACGATCGGCCGCTCCAATCCGGACATCGAGCACGAGCGCCAGGTCGCGATCTACGATCTGCTCGAGCAGAATTCGTTTCAGCCCTCCGGTCATTCGGACGGGCCCTACGCGCTGCATCTGAGCATCACCGGCAATCGCCTGGCCTTCGACATCCGCACCGAAGACGGCACGCCGGTGGTCGCGCATCTGCTTTCGCTCTCGCCGCTGCGCCGCATCGTCAAGGACTACTACACGGTGTGCGACAGCTACTATCAGGCGATCCGCACCGCGACGCCCGACAAGATCGAGGCGCTCGATATGGGACGGCGCGCGATCCACAACGACGGTTCGCGCATCCTGATGGAGCGGCTCAAGGACAAGGTGAACATCGACATCGACACCGCGCGCCGCCTGTTCACGCTGATCTGCGTGTTGCATTGGAAGGGGTGAACTCGTGGCTGCGCCTGCGCGCCCGCAAGCCGTATTGTTCGCCTGCGGCATGAACGCGGTGCGCTCGCCGATGGCGGCCGGCATTTTCCGCGAGCTGTTCGGCAAGACCATCTATGTCGGCTCGGCCGGCGTGCAGCGCGGCGAGCTCGATCCCTTCGCGGTCGCCGCCATGGCCGAGCTCGGCATCGACATCGCGCGCCACAAGCCGCACACGTTCGAGGAACTGGAGGAGCTGGAGGGGTTGAATTTCGATCTGATCGTGACGCTGTCGCCGCGCGCGCACCACAAGGCGCTGGAACTGACCCGCACGATTGCCGCAGAGGTCGAATACTGGCCGACGCACGATCCGACCGGCATCGAAGGCAGTCGCGAACAGCGCCTCGATGCCTATCGCGAGGTGCGCGATGAGCTGATGGCACGCATTCGCGCGCGTTTCGGCGGTGGAGGCAGCGTTAACGAGTGACCCGCCTTGGGTTGTTAAACCAGCCCCGTTCCGCTAGCTTCCGCGCAAATTTCAACGCTATTTCCCATGCCAAAAAACACATGATCGGCCGGCCAAAATTCGTGCTCGCATCCGGCTCGCCGCGCCGGCTTGCCCTGATCAACCAGGCCGGTATCGAGCCGGACGCGCTCAAGCCCGCGGATATCGACGAGAGCCCGCGCCGCGGCGAGATCCCGCGCGCCTATGCCACGCGGCTCGCGCACGCCAAGGCCTCGGCCGCGCTGGAGAACGTCAAGCTCGACGACGAGCTACGCGGCGCTTTCATTCTCGCCGCCGATACGGTCGTCGCTGTCGGCCGCCGCATCCTGCCCAAGGCCGAGCTGCTCGACGAGGCGGCGCAGTGCTTGCGCCTGCTGTCGGGCCGCAATCACCGCGTCTACACCGCCATCTGTCTGGTGACGCCGAAGGAAGGGTTTCGCCAGCGGCTGGTTGAGACACGCGTGCGTTTCAAGCGCCTGTCGGATGAAGACATCGAGGCCTATCTCGCATCCGGCGAATGGCGCGGCAAGGCCGGCGGCTACGCGGCGCAAGGCATCGCCGGCACCTTCATCGTCAAGATCGTCGGCTCGTACTCGAACGTCGTCGGCCTGCCGCTCTACGAGACCATGAGCCTGCTCGCCGGCGAGGGCTATCCGATCCGCTTCGGCTGGCTCAACGCCGTCGTCTGACGCCGCTTGGGTGGCGCTGCCCATGAACATCGCGCTGTGGCTTGAACGCTCCGCTCTCAGTCATCCGGCGCTACCGGCGGCGGCGACCGGCACGCGCGTGGTCGCAACGTATGGACAATTGGCGGAACGCGCCGCGCGCCTTGCCGGCGCCTTACGCGAGCAGTTTGGTCTTTCGCCGGGCGAGCGCGTTGCCGTCATCGCCAAGAACTCGCACCATTATCTCGAGCTGCTATACGGCATCTGGCGCGCGGGCCTCGCCGCCGTGCCGGCCAATGCCAAGCTGCACGGCGCCGAGCTTGGCTACATTCTTGAACACTCTGGCGCGCGCCTGTGCTTCGCATCGAAAGGTCTCGATGCGGACATCGCTCCGCACGCGCCAAAAAGCCTCGAGCATTTGATCGCGGTTGGCGGCGCTGGCTACGAGGCGTTGTTCGCCGCCGATGCGGCGCCGCTGGTCCCGCGCGCCGGAGACGATCTCGCCTGGCTGTTCTACACGTCCGGCACCACGGGCCGGCCGAAAGGCGCCATGCTGACGCACGACAATCTGGTGGCGGCGAGCCTCGCCTACGGCAGCGAAGTCGATCCGGTGACGCCGGGTGACGCGATCTTGCACGCCGCCCCGATGAGCCACGGTTCGGGCATCTACGTCATGCAGCACGTGGCGCGGCTCGGCGTGCAAATCATTCCGGAAAGCGGCGGCTTCGAGCCGGAGGAGATCGCCGCGCTGTTCAACGTATGGCCGCGCATGTCGATGTTCGCGGCGCCGACCATGATCAAGCGCATGGTCGATTGCCCCGCCGATCTCCATGCCGAGAACATCCGCACGCTGATCTGGGGCGGCGCGCCGATGTACGTCGAGGATGCGCTGGCCGCGCTCGATCGCTTCGGCCCGCGTCTGGCGCAGATCTACGGGCAGGGCGAAGCGCCGATGACCATCACCACACTGTCCAAGCAGGACATCGCCGGCCGTGATCTTCCGCGCTGGCGCGAGCGGCTGGCGTCCGCCGGCAAGCCCTATTCCTGCGTCGAGGTGATGGTGGCGGACGCGCAGGACAAGCCGGTTCGGCAAGGCGAGGCCGGCGAAATCCTCTGCCGCGGCGTCATCATGTCGGGTTATTGGCAAAACCCCGAGGCGACCAAGTCGAGCTTGCGCAACGGCTGGCTGCACACCGGCGATGTTGGCGTTTTCGACGAAGAAGGCTATCTCCACCTCAAGGACCGTTCCAAGGACCTCATCATCTCGGGCGGCTCCAACATCTATCCGCGCGAGGTGGAGGAAGTGCTGCTGATGAACGACAAGGTGCGCGAAGTCTCCGTCATCGGCCGCCCCGACCGCGAATGGGGCGAGGTGGTGGTGGCCTATGTGGTCGGCGACGCGGAGGCTCCCGAGCTCGACGCGCTTTGCCTGTCGCACATTGCGCGCTTCAAGCGGCCGAAGGATTATGTTTTCGTCGACACGCTGCCGAAGAACAATTACGGCAAGATCCTCAAGACCGAACTGCGCGCGCTCGACGCCAAGCGCAAGGTGATGTCGCCGTCATGAACGAGATCGACCGCAAGATTCCGGCGACTGGCTCCTGCCCGCTCTGCGGCAAGCCGGTGGACGCGGCGTTCAAGCCGTTCTGCTCGAAGCGCTGTGCCGACATCGATCTCAATCGCTGGCTCAAGGGCGTCTATGCCGTGCCGGCCAAAGAGGAAGAAGACGAGGACGGCGAGCGTCCGGGCGAAGGCGAGGCGGACGAAGAATGAGCGCGCCCGCCTGGCAAGACCAGCTTTATGACACGCTCAAGCGCGCCGACGTCGCCCAGGTCGGCTACGTGCCCGACGCAGGCCATGCGCGGCTGATCGAACGCTGCCGCGCCGATCCGGATATTCGTGATGTGGTGCTGACAACCGAGGAAGAGGGCGTGGCGCTTGCCGCCGGCGCCTGGCTCGGCGGGCAACGCGCCGCGCTGCTGATGCAGTCGAGCGGGGTCGGCAACTGCATCAACATGCTGTCGCTGATGCGCACCTGCCGCTTTCCGATGCTGATGTTGATCACCATGCGCGGCGAGTGGGAAGAGTTCAATCCGTGGCAGGTGCCGATGGGCTCGATCGTCGAACCGGTGATGAAATTGTGCGAGGCGGACGTCTATCGCGCGCGCGAGCCGGCCGAAGTCAAAGGCATCGCCGAGCGCGCCGTGCAGCAGGCCTTCGGCGACGAGCGCATCGTCGCGGTGCTGCTGTCGCAGCAACTGATCGGCAAGAAGGTGTGGACCAAATGAGTCTCGAACGGCGCGCCGCCATGGCCGCTTTGGTCGCGGGTCGCGGCGACGATCTGCTGGTGGTGCCCGGCCTCGGGTCCACGACCTGGGACTTGGCCGCCGCTGGCGACGGCCCGCGCAATTTCTACATGTGGGGCGCGATGGGCGGCACGGCCATGATCGGGCTCGGCCTGGCGCTGGCGCAGCCGGACAAGCGTGTCGCCGTCATCACCGGCGATGGCGAGATGCTGATGGGGCTCGGCTCGCTCGCCACCATCGGCGTGCAGCGCCCGCCCAACTTGGCCGTCATCGTGTTCGACAATGCCGTCTACGGTGAAACCGGCGGCCAGCCGAGCCACACCCACAGCGGCATCGATCTGGTCGCCATGGCGCGCGCCGCCGGCATCGGCCAATGCTTCGACGTGCGCGACGAGGCCAGCCTTGCCGATCTCGCCGCCCACCTGAAGCGCTTGAAGGAGACGCTGTTCGCGCGCGTTGCGATCGGCGCGGAGGAGCCGCCACGTGTGCTGCCGGAGAAGGACGGCGTCGCGCTCAAGCAGCGGTTCCGCGCGGCTATCGGCGTTAAGGCCTGAAATTCGCGCCCGCCGCCGTTCTGGACAGTGCGGGGGCGGGCCTTTATAACCCGCGCGCTCTGCTTAGCCCGTCCAGAGCGGGCCGGCGCCCAGGTAGCTCAGTTGGTAGAGCATGCGATTGAAAATCGCAGTGTCGGTGGTTCGATTCCGCCCCTGGGCACCACTTTTTTTCTCCTCCCTGAAAGCAATCGGCGCGGCACTAAGCGCCGCGCCGATGACAAGTGAAACGCCGCCGTCTTACGCCGGCAGTGGCTTGCCCTTGGTTTCCGGCAAGAACAGCGTCATCACAAAACCAAGGATGTAGATGAACGAGAAGGCCACGGCCACTTTGCTGAAGCCGCCCAGTTGCGCGATCAGGAAACCGGCGAACAGCGGCCCCAGAAAGGCGATGAAGCGCGGCCCGTTGAACACGAAGGCCATGCCCGTCGCGCGCGAGCGCGTCGGGAAAAGTTCCGGCAGCCACACCGCCATCCACGAATATTGCCCGAGCGTGAACAGGCCGTTGATCCCGGCCATCAGCACCAGTGTGTGCAGATCGCTCGTCCACATATAGAGCACGGGCGTCATGATCAGCGAAGCGGCGAAGAAGATCATCACGATCGGCTTGCGGCCGAACCTGTCGGCGAAGAAGCCGAGGCTGAGATAGCCGATGATGGCGCCGATGTTGTAGCTCATGCCGGCATAGGCCGCCCATGTTTGCGCCGGCAGGCCGGCCTTGCCCGCGGCAGCGCCGATGAACGGCGGCACCCAGGTCGAAATGCCCCACCACGCCACCGTCGTTGTCAGCGACATCAGGAAGGCCACGATGGTCCGCGTGCGGATTTGCGGATCGGCGAACAGGTCGGCGAAGGTGAAGCGCGTCAGCGCGTGGTCTTCCTCCGACAGCTTGCCGCCGCTCTTTTTCTTGGCGTGCGCGGATTTGCGCTTTTGGTTGGTGTGTTCCCACTTGGCCGACTCCGACACGCCGGTGCGCAGCCAGAGCGCGAACAGGGCGGGGACGATGCCTATCAGGAACATGATGCGCCAGGCGCCGGGCCCGTAGCCGCTGACGAACAGCCAGGTAAACGAGGCCAGGAAAAATCCGATGCCGAGCCCGCACTGCATGAGGCCCGCGCCGCGGCCGCGCGCATGGTCGGGCCAGGCTTCGGCCGTGATGGAAGCGCCGGTCGCCCACTCCGAGCCGATCGCCACGCCGACAATGAAGCGCAGCAACGCGAACGAAACCCAGTCCCAGGCGATGGCCGAAAGACCGGTGGTGAGTGAGTAAGCCAAAATGGCCAGGATCATCGTCCGCCGCCGGCCGATATAGTCGGCAATGATGCCGCCGATGAACCCGCCGATGCCCCAACCGAGCAACGTGATGCCGATCACCGTGCCGGCAAAGGCCGGGATCTGTGGATACTGCGACGGCTGCAGCAGCTGATGCAGCGCCACGCCGACCGTGAGGATCAGCGCGAATGCCTCATAGCCATCGAACATCCAGCCGATGTTCGAGGCGATCATCGTCTTCCATTGGTTCGCATTGAGGCTGCGATACCAAGGTTCTCGTCCAGCCATGGCAGCGGTCGACATGGGTCCCCTCCCGTTAAGCGTTTCCCGGTGTGCCGGTTTGCCCGGCTCTGGTCTTACGTGCGGCCATTTTGACCGCATTTATGATTTCTGGATAGGCCGCACAGCGGCAAAGATTCCCCGATAAATAGTCTTTAATCTGCTCGTCGGTGGGCGCCGGGTGCTCGGCCAGCAGGGCTTTGGTCATCAGCACGAAGCCGGGGGTGCAATAGCCGCACTGGAAGGCGCCACATTCGATGAAGGCTTCTTGCACTGCATCAAGCGCATTCGGGCCACCCAAGTGCTCGATGGTGACGAGCTCGGCACCATCGGCGAAAACCGCAAGATAAAGGCAGCCGGACACCGCCTTGCCGTTCACCAGCACAGTGCAGCAGCCGCACAGACCCTGGCCGCAGCTTTCGCGCGCGCCGGTGAGGGCAAATTGCCCTTGCAGCATTTCGACCAGGTTGTGATGCGGCTTCACCTCGGTCGATACGGCGCGGCCGTTGAGGGTGAAATGGATGGTGCGCGTGGTCATCTCACTCGTCCTCGATCGGCTTGCCTTGTTTCGCGCGCAGAGCGCGGAACAAGGATTCGGCGGTGAGCGGCAACTCGGTCAGCCGCACGCCGATGGCGTCGTCAATCGCATTGGCGATCGCCGGCGACACGCCGAAGGTCGCAAGCTCGCCGACGCCCTTGGCGCCGAACGGCCCGTTCGACTGGAAGGCGGCAACTGCTTCGTTTTCCATGACCGCCGGCACGTCATGGATGCCGGGGATTTTGTAATCGGCGAGCGACGCATTGGTGACTTGCCCGCCGTCGATGTGCATCTTCTCGAACAGCGTGAACCCGAGCTGCATCAACGCGGCGCCCGACAATTGCGTCTCGACGATTTTCGGGTTGATCGGATTTCCGCAGTCGGCGACGTTGATCAGGCGCGTGACGCGCAACTGTCCCGTCTCGGTATCGATCTCGACTTCGGCGCCGGAGCCCGCCGTCATCCAGAACGGCGTCGCGTTTGCCGTTTGCCCGGTCTGCGGATCGGGCGGGATGTAATCCGGCTTGTAGGTGCCGGTGCCGACGATATTGCCGGCGCGCATGCCGTATTTCTTCACGAACAGATCGGCGAGTGGAATGTTGCTGCCATCCGGCTCGCCGACCTCGCGCGCCAGCGCGGCAAGTTTCGCCTTTGCCTCTTCCGCCGCGAGCCGCACGGCGTGGCCCATGTGGAACAGCGAGCGCGAGCCGAGTGTGCCCATGTCGTAGGGCGTCACATCGCTGTCGCGCGGCACGATTCGGATGGTTTCCGCCGCCATGTTGAGCACTTCGCCCACGATCTGCGCCATGGCGGTGTCGGAACCCTGGCCCATGTCGATGGTGCCGCAATAGACGGTGACGCTGCCGTCGCCGGAGACGTTGACGATGGCAACCGATGTCGTCGGCGAGATCACCGCTTTCAGCCCGATGGCGAAGCCCCGCCCGCGCCGAATGGTGCCGCTGCCGCGGTCGAACGGCGCGTCCCAGTTGAGCCGCTCGGTGATGCTGTCGAGTACTTTCTCGATGGCGGCGTCTTTCAGGATCGTGCCGGTGGCGTGCGGGCGGCCCTCGCGCAGCAAATTCTGCCGGCGGAAGTCAAGCGCGTCGCGGCCCAATGCGCGCGCGATCATGTCGGTGTGGCTCTCGTAGGCCCACACCAGTTGCGGAATGCCGAAGCCGCGCAGCGCGCCGGCCGGCGGCAGGTTGGTGTAGAGCGCGTAAGAATCGATCGAGACGTTGTCGATGTCGTAGGGGCCAGACGCGGTGAAGCCCGACTTCTGCGTCACGCGCGGGCCGATATCGGCATACGCGCCGCCGTTCCACCACACGTCGCATTTGCGCGCGACAATCTTGCCGTTCTTGTCGACGCCGGTCTTGATGCGGAATGTGCTCGGATGCTTGGTGATGGTGTAGAACACCTCGTCCATGGTGAGCGCGACCTTCACCGGCCGCCGCGCAAGCATCGACAGCGCGAGCGCCAGCGCCTCGAGCTTGATGTAGAGCTTGCCGCCGTAACCGGCGCCGAGGAACGGCACCTTGATGCGCACCTTGTTTTCCGGCCAGCCGAGCAGGCGGGCGATCTCGGTGCGCACGAACGACGGCCCTTGCGAGGCGGTGTGGATGGTGACGCCGTCGTCCTTGTAATCGGCGATCGAAGCGTGCGGCTCGAAGGCGAGATGCAGCACCTTCTGCGTCTTGAAGGTGTGCTCGAACACCTGCGCGGCGGAGGCAAAGGCCTTGTCCACGTCGCCGCGGCGCAATTTGAAATCGAGCGCGCAATTGGTGTTCTTGGCGCCCTTCAGGTGCTTGAGATCGGCGAAGGTGGTGGCGGGCTTGAGCTCGTCGTGCACCACGACTTTGTTTTCGGCGGCCTCGACCTCGTCGAACACCGCCGGCAATTCCTCGTATTCGGCGGTGATGAGCTGCACGGCCTGATCGGCCACATGCGGGTCGTCGGCCAGCACGGCGGCGACCGGTTCGCCGACGTAATGCACTTTGCCGAGCGCCAGGATCGGCTGGTCGTGGAATGCGGGGCCGTAATAGGGATCGGGAATGACCTCGCGGATGTCCTCGCCGGTATAGACGCCGAACACGCCGGGCAAAGCGCGCGCGGCCGAAACGTCAATCGACTTGATGCGCCCGTGCGCCACCGTGCTGCGGAACAGCTTGCAGGTGAGTATGCCGGGCAGCCGCATCGTATGCGTATATTCGGCGCGGCCACTCACTTTGGCGCGCGCCTCCAGCCGCGGCAGCGAACGGCCGATCTGCTTTCCTGACACCGGCGCCGTCATTTTGCCTCCGCTGCCGCCCGCACCGCGCGGCCGATATAGACGCGCAGCAATTCGCGCTTGTAGGCGGCCGAGCCGCGCACGTCGCCGATGATGTCGGCCTCCTCGGCGGCGGCTTCGCCGGCCGCCTTCAGGGTCTTGTCGTCGATGCTTGCGCCGGCAAGCACTTTTTCCGCCGATTTGAGCCGCATGGCTTTGCTCGTTGCCGCGCTCACCACCACGCGCGCGGATTTGACCGCCGTGCCGTCGCTCTCGATTGCCACCGCGACGCCGAGCGCCGGCCAGTCGTCCGCCGATCCCGCCGTCACCTTGAAATAGGCCGCGCGCATCTTGCCCTGCGCCGGGATATGCAGCGATGCGATCAATTCGTTGGCTTTTAGCGCCGTCTCGTAATAGCCGGTGAGCAGGTCTTCGACCGCCAGTTCGCGCTCGCCGGCGGCGCCAACGATGCGCACGCGCCCGCCGAGCGCGATGGCGACCGGCGGCAGGTCCATGTGCGGGTCGCCATGCGCCAACGCGCCGCCGACTGTCGCCACGTTGCGCACGCGCACGTTCGACAGCCGCTTCATGATGCGCGGGATGACCGGCGCGTGCTTTGCCACATCCGGTGAGTGCTCGACATCGGACAAAGGCGTCATGGTGCCGATCACAAGGTCGCCCGCCGCCGTCTTGATGCCGGTCATGCCGTCGAGCTTGCGCAGGCTGATGAGCTTGCGTGGCGTGAACACGCCGGCCTTCATCATCAGCATCAGCGCGGTGCCGCCGGCGATCGGCCGCACCGTCGGATCGTCCGGATCGATCAGCGCGATCGCCTCTTTCAGCGTTGCTGGCTCGGCGAGCTCGAACGGGATCACGGCGCAGCCTCCGCGAAGGCCGCCGTCAGCCGCTCGGCAAACTGTTTTTCCATGTCCCTCGCTTTGGCCTTCAGCACGGGCTCGCCCATGCTGCCGAGCTTGCCGGCCAGCACTGCGTCGATCTGGTAGCGAATATCGGTCTCGGCGCCGCGCTCGGTCAATTCGGTGCGCGCCGTCGCGGTCAGCCGGCCGACCACGCCGAGCGGCGTGCCTTCCACCGTCGCCTCGATTTCGCTCGGCGGAGAAATCTTCGTCATCGCCACCGTGACTTTGAAGGTGAAGCGCAGATAGGCAATCTTGGTCGCGAACTGCGCGCTGTAATGGGTAGCGTCAATTTCGGTCAGATCATGCACGCCCTCGACGCAGGAGGCGAAGAAGCGCGCGTCGCTTAAGCGTTCGAACACCGCCTGGCGCGGGGCGGCCACGCCGATGACGCCTTCCACTTTCATTGCAACCCCGGTCTGTTCCGGCGGCGATGGTCGCAAACATGCCTGCCGATGACAACGGTGGGCAAGGGCAAATACGCTTTTTCACGATGCCGAAAGCCGCTGCGGTTCGTGCATGCTAGCATCGCGCCATGACAACGCCCGTCATCGACACCCACGCTCACATTGTGCCGCCCGACATGCTCAAGACGCTGCGCAAGCACAGCGCGCATTACGGCGTGACGTTCAGCGGCGACGAGCAGAAGCCGATCGTGCAACTCGCCGGGTCCAGTTATGTGCGGCCTTTGCCGATGTTCCTTACGCATCTCGATGAGCGCATCGCCACCATGGACCGGCAGGGCGTCGACATGCAGATTCTCACCGGCTGGGTCGATTTCTCCGCGTACACGATGCCACTCGAGCTTGGCATTCGTTTCTCGGAATTGCAGAACGAAACCATTGCGGCTGTCGTTGCCGCAAATCCTGGCCGCTATCTCGGCGCCGCTAACGTGCCGCTGCAGGACGCGAAAAGCGCAGTGGAGGTCCTGCAACGCGCACGCGACAAATATAATTTCCGCGCCGCGCAGATCGCGACCTATCTCGGCCCCGACCGCTTTCTCGACGATCCGTCGCTCGATCCATTCTGGGCGGCGGCGCAGGAGATGGGCACGTTCCTGATCTTCCACCCTTACGACGAGCAGCGGCCTGCCGGCCTGCACGACTTCTTCCTGCACAACTGCATCGGCTATCCGCTGGCGACCACCATCGCCATTGTGCGCATGATGTTCTCCGGTGTGTTCGACCGTTTTCCGAATCTGCAGATCAAGGTGCCGCACGCCGGCGGCTTTCTGCCGTACCAGATCGAGCGCTTCCAGCACGCCGCCGATTTTCGCCCGGAGCCGCGTTCGAAAGGTTTCAAAGGCCGTCCGCTCGACGTGCTGAAAAAGCTCTACTACGACACGATCACTTTTAGCCCGGCGACGCTGCGCTATCTGATCGATCTGGTCGGCGCGGAACGGCTGATGCTTGGCAGCGATTTTCCCTTCGAGATGGGCGATCCCGATCCGGTCGCATCCGTCACAGCCGTCGTCGATGAAGCGCATCGGCCCGTCGTGCTCGGCGGCACCGTGCAGAGGATCATGTGCCTCAATCCGGCCTGTGGCTGCAAAGCCTGACGATCAGCGCGGACCGAAATAGCGCGAGCCCCACAGCACAATGATCCAGATGATCGCGATGGCGGCGGCCGCTATGGCGAGTACTTGAATTCCCATTCCAACCTCCCTGACGTCACGGCTTTTTATCGCGCAATCGTAGGGCAGCTTCCGCTCCGGCGCCATGTCGCAAGGCCGCCTTTCGGCCGGCACGACGAAAAAAAGGAATAGCGATTCCAGAGGTTTGGCGGTGTGGCCCGCAGAACCGCGCGCGCTTATGCAATAATTCAGCGCCGTCCCGGTTAGCCTCATCGGCAAGCGTGTCACGCCATGCGCTTGCGGACGGACAGGACATGCACATGCGTTGGCGCACGATCTCGTCTGCGGCTGTTGCGCTCATCCTGCTTGCCCTGCCGGGCAACGCGGATAGTGCCCGCCGCGCGGTGGTGCTCGAGCTCGACGGCGCCATCGGCCCCGCCATCGCCGATTACACCGCCGGCGGAATTGCCGAAGCGAATGCGCAGGGCGCCGGCCTCATCGTGCTGCGCATGGATACGCCCGGCGGGCTCGCGAGCTCGATGCGCACAATCATCAGCGCAATCCTGGCGTCGCCGGTGCCGGTCGTAACTTATGTCGCGCCGAGCGGGGCGCGCGCAGCCAGCGCGGGCACCTATATCGCCTATGCCAGCGCGGTCGCCGCCATGGCGCCCGGCACCAATATCGGCGCCGCCACACCGGTGCAGATCGGCGGCGGATTTCTTCCGAGCGAAAAGAAGAAGCAAAGCGACAAGCAGAGCAGTGATGATTCCGGCGTAAACGAGTCCGGCGACACCGAGACGCGCAAACTGATCAACGACTCGGTTGCCTATATCCGCAGCCTGGCCGAGCTGCACAACCGCAATGCCGATTGGGCGGAGCAAGCGGTGCGCTCGGCGGCGAGCCTCACGTCCTCGGCGGCGCTCAAGCTCAACGTCATCGATCTGATTGCTGATGACGAGCCCGATCTGTTGCGCAAGATCGACGGGCGCACGGTGACGGCCGGCGGCAAATCCGTGCGTCTGGAAACCGCTGGCCTGCAGCTCGTGACCATCAAGCCCGACTGGCACACCCAATTGATGACGATCATCACCAATCCGAACGTCGCCTTTCTCCTGATGCTGGCCGGGATTTACGGGCTGATCATCGAGTTCACTTCGCCGGGGACCATGCTGCCGGGAACCATCGGCGGCATCTGCCTGTTACTGGCGCTGTACGCGTTCAATTTGCTTCCGATCAATTATGCCGGCGCCGGCCTCGTGCTGCTCGGCATCGGCCTCCTGGTCGCCGAAGTCCATTTCGGCTCTTTCGGCGTCATCGGCATTGGCGGTGTCATCGCCTTCGGCATCGGCTCCTTCATGATGTTTCACACCGGCGTGCCGGGCTTCGAACTGTCGCTGGCGGTGGTGGCCGCGGCCACCATCGTCACCGCCGCGTTGTTCCTGGTGGTCATCGGCATGCTGCTGCGCTCGCGCAAGCGCCCGGTGGTCACCGGCAAGGAGGCGCTGCTCGGCGCCGAGGGCGAGGCGTTGGCCTGGCAGCAGGACGAGGGCAGCGTTCGCGTTTTGGGGGAGATCTGGCGCGCCCGCTCGGCCCGGCCGCTTTCGCCGGGCACGCGCGTCAAAGTGGTCAATCGCGACGGGCTGGTGCTGTTCGTCGAGCCCGCCTGAGTTCTCATGTCATAGGAGATGCCTGTCATGGTTTCCGCCGTCACCTTTGCCCTCATCGCCCTCGTCGTGGTCGTTATTTTCTATTCCTCGGTGCGCATCTTGCGCGAATATGAACGGGGCGTGGTCTTCACGCTCGGCCGCTACACCGGCACCAAGGGGCCCGGACTTTTTCTGCTGGTTCCGATCGTGCAGCAGATGGTGCGCGTCGATCTGCGTATCATCGTCAATGACGTGCCGCCGCAGGATGTGATTTCACACGACAACGTGTCGGTGAAGGTCAATGCCGTGATCTATTTCCGCATCGTGGATGCCGAACGTTCGGTCATCCAGGTGCGCGACTTCATGGAGGCCACCAGCCAGCTTGCGCAGACCACATTGCGCTCGGTACTCGGCAAGCACGACCTCGACGAGATGCTGGCCGAGCGTGACAAGCTCAACCACGACATCCAGGAGGTGCTCGACCGGCAGACCGACGCCTGGGGCATCAAGGTCTCTAATGTCGAGATAAAGCGCATCGACCTCGACGAAAGCATGATCCGCGCGATTGCCCGCCAGGCCGAGGCCGAACGCTCCCGCCGCGCCAAGATCATCAATGCCGAGGGCGAGCAGCAGGCCGCGGCCAAGCTGGTCGAAGCCGCCAAGATCCTGGCGCCGGTGCCGCAGGCCATGCAGCTGCGCTACCTCGCCGCGCTGTTCGATATTTCGAGCGAGCGCACCTCGACCATCGTGTTTCCGTTCCCGGTCGATCTGGTGCAGACTTGGATGCAGCGCGGCCAGGGCGCGACGAGCTAGACCTGCTCGGCGTTGAGATAAGCAAGCCGCGCGCCGCAGAAGGCGCAGATCACGCCGAGCCCGAGCGCGGTGACGCCGGCGATCACGTCGGCGGTGCCGCCGACGTCGCCGGTCTTGCTCAGGATGCCGCCGGCGGTGGCCACGGCGAATACCAGCGCGATCAAAAAGCCGCGTGCCAGCTTGAACACAAAGGCCCGCTCGCGCGCGGCCGCAATCAGATAATGGCCGGTCGCCCAGCCTCCGACAAAACCGGCGGCGCCGATCGCCCACCAGGCAATCGCCGAAACGAATTGCTGCTTGCTGCTGGCGGCGGCCGTGCGCAAAACCGCGTCGAGCCCGACGCCGAACACGGTGAGCACGATGTGCATGGCGATCGCCGCGAATACGCCGCAGGCGATCGCCGCGGCGTAGTTCAGCCGGCGCAGCGCGTCGGTATCCATCGGGGCGGGAAATCGCTCGGTCGACATGGCGGGCACACAATAGCCGATCGGCCGTTCGCGCGAATAGGTCCCGATATAAAGTCGCGGCTAGCGTGCCTGCAATAATTCGCGGAATTCGCGTTCCAGCGCATCCAGCGCCGCGCGCCGCGCCGGCGTCAATAAACGTGGCGAATCGTCGTCGTGTGCCGGTTTACGCTCATCGGACTGGACTGACTGATCGTCGAGTTTGTCCAGGCGCATCGTCTCCCCCGAAGAAACGGTTTGAACTTTAGACGACTATCTGAGTCGCGGGCTTGGCGGCCGCCCTGGGCCGTCCAACGCTCGAATTGGCTCCCTTGTTGCATTTCTGTGACAGCGCCCGTCGAACGCGAGTCGCATCAAGGCGTTAGCTTGCCGTCATGGCGAACGGCATCGTCGAAAGCGATATCCCCGCTCGGCTGGACCGGCTGCCCTGGGGGCGCTTCCATACGCTGGTGGTGGCGGCGCTCGGCGTCACCTGGATCCTCGACGGGCTGGAGGTGACGCTGGCCGGCTCGCTGGCCGGCGCGCTGAAGGAAAGCCCGGCGCTGCATTTCAGCAATACCGACGTCGGACTCACTTCCAGCGCCTATCTGACCGGCGCCGTGCTGGGCGCGATCTTTTTCGGCTGGCTCACCGACCGGCTCGGCCGCAAGAGGTTGTTTTTCATCACGCTCGCCGTCTATCTCGTCGCCACCGCAGCGACGGCGTCGTCATGGAACATCGCGAGCTTTGCGTTCTTCCGCTTCGTTACCGGCGCCGGCATCGGCGGCGAATATGCCGCCATTAATTCGACCATCCAGGAGCTGATCCCGGCGCGGGTACGCGGCTGGAGCGATCTCGTCATCAACGGCAGCTTCTGGGTCGGCGCGGCGATGGGCGCGTTCGGTTCGCTGGTGCTGCTCGATCCCGACGTGATCGCCCCCGATATCGGCTGGCGGCTCGCGTTCCTGATCGGCGCCACGCTGGCGCTGGTGATTTTTTTCATGCGGCTGTGGCTGCCGGAGAGCCCGCGCTGGCTGATGACGCATGGCCACGCGACCGAGGCCGAACAAGTGATCGCCGTCATTGAACAGCAATTTGCAGGGCTTGCGCCCGCGCGCGGTCTGCCGCGCGTCAAACTGCGGACGCGCGCCTCGACGCCGTTGTGGGAGGTTGCGCAAACCCTATTTCAGCGCCACCGCCGCCGCACTTATGTCGGCTTGTGTCTGATGGCGGCGCAGGCGTTCTTCTACAACGCCATCTTCTTCACCTATGCGCTCATCCTCACCGATTTTTATAAGGTGCCGTCCGACGCTGTCGGCTGGTACATCTTGCCCTTCGCGGCGGGAAATTTTCTCGGCCCCGTGCTGCTTGGCCGGCTGTTCGACACGCAGGGCCGGCGGCCGATGATCGCCTTCACTTATATCGTTTCCGGCCTGCTGCTCGCGGTCACCGGCTTTCTGTTCGAGCGCGATCTGATCGGCGCGCAAACGCAGACGATATGTTGGATGGTCATCTTCTTTTTTGCGTCGGCCGCCGCAAGCTCGGCCTATCTCACCGTGAGTGAAACCTTTCCGCTCGAGATCCGCGCGCTGGCGATCGCCTTTTTCTACGCGGTCGGCACCGGCGTCGGCGGCATCGTCGGCCCCTGGCTGTTTGGCGTGCTGATCGACACCGGCTCGCGCGCAAGCGTGTTCGGCGGCTATCTGCTCGCCGCGGTGCTGATGATCGTGGCTGGCCTCGTCGCCTGGCGTTGGGGTGTCGCGGCCGAGCGCAAGCCGCTGGAAGCTGTGGCGCGGCCGCTAACGTTTATCGATTGAGGTTATTATGCCGCGCTGTGCTTGCGCGTTTTCTCATGCCAGCGCGCGACTTCGGCAAGCTCCGCGTCCGGCTTTTGCACGGTGATCTTGCCGCGCGCGCGATAAACCGCGCCGGCCTCGCCGTCGATCGAGAGCCAGTCGCCTTCCTTGATCGCCGCGCCCGCCAGCCGCGCGCCACGGCCAACCGCGTCGATTTCGAGCCCGCTGCAGCCGACGACACACGGCTTGCCCAGCTGGCGCGCCACCAATGCGGCATGGGCAGTGCGTCCGCCGACGGCCGTCACGATGCCGGCTGCCGCCGCAAAGCCCGCGACATCGGCGGTGGACGTGTCGCGCCGCACCAGGATGACCGGCTCACCGCGCGCAGCCAGCCGTTCGGCGCTCGCGGAATCGAAAGCCGCGCGCCCGACGGCGATACCGGCCGATGCGGCCGTGCCGCACGCGGCCGCTTCCGGCACATCGGCAAGCGTCTGGCGCGCGAGCTTATCGAGGTCAACGCCGTCGAGCCGCCGCAAGCCTTCGGCCGGCGTGATCAGGCCCTCATGCACGAAGTCGATCGCAAGGCGCAGCGCGGCCAATGGCGTACGCTTGGCAGCGCGCGTCTGCAGCAGCCATAATTTGCCGTTCTCGATGGTGAATTCAATGTCCTGCACGTCGGCGAAGTCGCGTTCGAGCAATTGCAGCGTCTCGCGCAATTGCTTTGCTACTGCCGGTAGCCGCCGCTCAATTGCCGCCTCGGTTTCCGGCGTACGGTTGCCGGAGACGATGTCCTCGCCCTGCGCGCCGAATAGCACTTCGATGACGGGCGCCGCCGCGCCCGTCGAAGGATCGCGCGAGAAAGCAACGCCGGCGCCAGAATTGCCGCCGCCATTGCCGAATACCATGGCCTGCACGGTCACCGCGGTGCCTTGCAAATCGTCGAGATGCTGGAGGCGGCGATAGGTGCGCGCCCGCTCGCTCACCCACGAGCGATAGACCGCGCGCGCCGCGGCTTCCAGCTGCTCCATCGCATCGTCACTCGCACTCTCGCCCTCGTCCTCGATTGCCTGCTGTTGTGCATGCGCCAAACGCTCCATGGCTTCGCCATCGAGCGTCTGCTCACCGACCGCGCCTTCGCCGGCGGCAATTTGCGCCAAGCGGCCTTCGAGCAGTGCCGGCTTCAGGCCGAGTACGACATGCGCGTAGCTTTCCAGGAAGCGGCGGCGGCAGTCCCAGGCGAAGCGCGGATTGCCGCTCATGCGCGTCAAGCCGTGCACGGCCGCGGCGGTGCAGCCGACGTCGATCACGGTGTCGAGCATCCCTGGCATCGAGCGCGCCGCGCCCGAACGCACCGAGACCAGCAGCGGGTTACGCGGGCTGCCGAATGTCTTGCCGGTCGCCTGTTCGAGAAAGGCGAGGCCCTCACGCAAGCAGGCCGCCACGTGTTGTTGCGCATGCGCGTCGCCCGCCGTGATTGCCGCGCAAAGTCTGATCGGCAGCACGAAAGCCGGCGGCACCGGCAGGCCGAGCGCGGCCATGCGCGCGAGATTGGAGGCCTTGCCGCCGACGGTCTCGGCCAAATGCCTTTTGTTCGAGCCGTCGCCAATGCGCACGATCTGCATGACCGCGCTCCTTACGCCGACAAATCGGCCAGCATGTACCGGTGCAGCAGATGCCCGAAGCGCGCCAGCCGGTCGGTCGACCGCTCCAGCGCGCGCGTCAGCTCGAGCGCCGACAGCGACGTTTTCAGATCGAAATCGCCGCGCAGCACGGTGGCGGTGAGGGCGCGCTCCAGGCTGTCGGCATTGTGCTCGATTTCGGCGAGGCGGCCGATAGCCGCCAGCGCGTCATCGGAATCGATGCGTTGTCCGTCTGGCACATCGGCAGCCGCGGCCGCGCCGCTGGCGGCCGCCTCGGCGCCGGCGCGCGCTGCGGCGGCAAGCTCGGCAAGCGGCATCAGCAATTCGTCGGGCAGGCCGTCCGGCATCAGCGAGGAAATAAAGGCCGCCTGCTCGAGTTCGTCGATGGCGTCTTCGACCGCGTTGATGACGTGCTCGATCGTGCGATCGGCGCCGAAACGCGCGATCTCGCTGCGTGCCTCGATGACGATCTTGTCGCCCTTCTCCTCGATGTGCTGCGCGCGCGCAGCCATGGCCGCGCGGTCGAACGGCCGGTGCGCCTGCTGCTCGGCGATGAAGCGCCCGATGCCGTCGGCGATCTCGCGCGCCAGGCCTGCCTGCCGCACGACAATGGCCAGCAGCGTGCTTTCGACGCGCTCAAGATGGCGCACCAACTCGGCCTCGATGCGCTCGCGCACCAGCCGGACCGAGCTCCCTGCCAGCATTGCTTCCGCCGACACGCGCAGCACGGTCTTGAGAAAATCCACCGCAGCCGAGCGGCCGAGTACTTGGTCGAGCCGGTCGCCGAAGCCGATCCGCGCCGGGCTCGCGTGATGCACGGCAGACGACACGAGCTCGCTGCCGCCCAGTTCGAGGAAGGCGCGATGGCCGACGCGTTTGTGCGCCGCCCAATCGAGAATCGCGACCGCATCGCCTTTGCCGACCCAGCTGCGCAAGACTTTGCGCGCCTTGTTCGAGTCGATCAGGAAGACGAGGTTGGCCCCGATCGCTTCGAGATAAGCATCGCGGCTCTCGGCATCGGCCACGGGATAACGCCCGGTGACCAGATAGAACACGCCATCGTCGCCCAGACCCGCCGCGCTCTTGCGGTCGAGCCCGCTCCACTGCACGGGGAAATCCCGCAACAGGCCGGTGAAGAATTTCGCGCGCACGCGATGCACATCAGTATAGGTGATGACGACCGCGTCCGGCTCGATCGCGATCACCACGACATGCGCGTCGGTCTCGCCGATGTCGTTCTGGATGGTCAGGCGATTGCCGGCGCGGGTTGCGGTGGTGGCGAGACCGGGATGATCGAATTTCAGTTTACGCGTCATCTCCACGCCGCGCATGAAGGCCTCGACCGCCGGCCGGTCCTCCGGCAACAGGCCGAACACATGCGCGCCCGCCAGCACCTCCTCGGCATGCGCGGCCGACAGCCGGTTCAGGTCCTTGTGCAGGTCCATGATCAAGCGATGCAGGCTGTCGCCGCCATCGGTGACGCTGGTGAGGCGCGCGATCTGCGCAAGCGCGATCGTGTCGGCCACCGGCGCGCCGTCCTTGATCGTGGCAAGGCGCTTCAGTGCGGCTTCGCCGTGCTCGCCGTCACCGGCTTTTACCGCCCGCGCCATGGTGGCAACATCGTCCATGATCGCGGCGCTCAAGGTTCCGAGCCCGGGCGCGCTGACCCGCTCGCCGCCGATCAGGCTCGCGCCCTCGACCAGCTTTTCCATCGCCGGGATGTCGAGTGCGAGGCGGCCACACTCGTCAGCCAGCGTGAAAGATGCGCCGTGCGGATCGCGCGCATGTTGCGCCGCAGCTTGCAGCACCGAGAGCCGCGCCTTGGCGCGGTCATTGGCGGCGAGCCCGTCGGCGATGAGCGCCGGCAGCAGGATATCGGTCTGGCCAAGCTGCTCGATGATCTGGGATTTCATGACCGCGCGCCTTCAAATCCTGCGCAGTCTAGACAGGCGCGATGACGGCCATATTGAGCCAGATCATTCATCCGGCCGTCACAAATAATCCTGATTTTTCCGGCGTTTATTGTGCGCTGCAAAGAATTCATTCATTTGAAATCCCTTTCGCCCAGTGTCATATGACGATTCCTGAATGTGCCGTCGCATAGGGAGTCCGGGATGCCGACAACGCGCTCGATTATTTTCGCTTGCCTTGCCTTGACCGCGCTGGCTGCGCCGGCGCGGGCCGACGATGTCCGTCGGCCCGACAAGGTTTCGTTTTATTTCGCCGCGCATGAAGACGATTGGCAACTCTTCATGAATCCGTCCGCTTTCAAGGACGTGATCAAGGATGCCGCCAAGACCGTGTTCGTGCACGTCACCGCCGGCGATGCCGGCGCCGGCACGGGCACGAACGGACGCAAGTTTCCCTTCTATCTCGCACGCGAGAACGGTGCCGAAGCCGCCATCCGTTTCATGGCCGACGCCGACAGCATCCCGGGCGAACGGACCGAATCTTACGTCGAGTTCAACGGCCACCGCATCTACCGCATCGCCTATCGCAACACCGTGAGCTATTTTCTGCGCGTGCCGGATGGCAATCCGTTCGGCGGCGGCTATCCGGAAACCAATTTCCAGTCGTTGCAGCGTCTGTTGGATGGCGCCAACAACGTGCTGGCAGCAATCGACGGCTCGACCGTCTATCACGGCTGGAACGATCTGGTGACGACCTTGCGCGCGATCCTGGTCTATGAGCGCGGCAAGGCCAGCCTGTTGCAGGTCAACGCGGCCGAGCTCGACCCGCGCCTCAACCCGCGCGACCATTCCGATCATCTGATGACGGCGAAGGCCGCGTACGAAGCGGCCTCCACGTTGTCCTGCGTGCGGCGGGTGTCCTATGTCGACTACGCCAGCATGAACATGCCGCCGAACCTCAATGACGAGGACCGCGACCTCGAAAGCTCGGTCTATGCGGTGACGCTGGCCGGCGTGCTGGCCTACGACCATGGCGCCTCCTGGCACCACTACGACGAATCCTTCGTCGGCCGGAACTATTTCCGGGTCGTGGAGCCGAAAGAGGCCTGTCCCGGCGTCGGCACCACGGTGGCATCGGCCAAGCGGCAAGCTTCGCGGTAAAGCCGGGCGCTAAGGATAGGCCCTTATTGAATTGAGCGTTTTCGCCTGTAGCCGGTTGACCTAGGTCAACATCGGGGCTGCCGGCGCGCGGCACATTTATTGCAACAATCTTCGTATTGGCTGGTCTTATCCCGCCCGCGACTTGGGTCGCGAAACCAAGAGCCGCCGATGCGTTACATCGAAGTCGCAGCCCAGCAAACCCGCCGCGTCGTCTCGGTCGACGCGCTGCGCGGCTTTAACTTCGTCTGGATCCTGGGCGGCGACGGCGCCATCTGGGCGCTCTCCGACATGCTGGATGACAAGGGCGATGCTCCGAGTGCGATCGGCGATTTCCTCGGCACGCAGCTGCATCACACGCCGTGGGAGGGCATCACCTTCTACGATTTCGTCTTCCCGCTGTTCATTTTCATCACCGGCGTCGCCATCGTGCTGTCGCTGCCGAAGCTGGTCGAGCGCGCGGGCAGGGCACAGGCGCACATGCGCGTGTTGCGGCGTGCGCTGCTGCTTTATAGTCTCGGCCTCGTCTATTACGGCGGCATCAAGCACGGCTGGCACGACATCCGCTTTCTCGGCGTGCTGCAACGCATCGCCATCTGCTATTTGGCCGCCGCGCTGCTGTTCCTGAATTTCAACTTGCGTGGCTTAATCGCTGCCTTCGTCGCGCTGCTTGTCGGCTACTGGGCGCTGATGACCTTCGTGCCGGTGCCCGGCATCGGTGCCGGTCATTTCGGCCCCGACCAGAATCTCGCCAACTGGATCGACGCACACTATCTGCCCGGCCGGCTGTGGGACAAGACGCGCGATCCGGAAGGGCTGCTGAGCACGCTGCCAGCGATCGGCACCTGCCTGCTCGGCGTTTTTGCCGGCATGCTGCTGCGTGATATACGGGTCAAGCCGGAACATAAGTCGTTCGTATTGATCGGCGCCGGTGTCGCCCTGGTGCTCGCCGGCCATCTCTGGGCGCTGCAATTCCCGATCATCAAGGTGATCTGGACGTCGTCCTTCGTCCTGGTCGCCGGCGGCTATAGCGCCATCCTGCTCGGGGTGGCGCATCAGGTCATCGACGTGTGGGGGGTGAAGAACTGGGCGACGATTTTCGTCTGGATCGGCGCCAATGCGATCCTGCTCTACTTCATCAATGGCCTGATCGGCTTCGAGCCGGTCGCCATGCGCATGGTCGGCGGCGATATGGCAAGCTTCTTCGACCGCATCGTAACCGACGGCACCGGCGCCTTCGTCGCCAATCTGATCGGCCTCGCGTTGGTGGTGCTGCTCGCCCGCTTCCTCTACCAGCGCCAGATTTTCTTGCGTGTTTAAATCCCGGCCAACTCCCGCATGATGCGGTAGAGCGCGCTCTGACCCTCGAAGCCGATGCCGGGACGGTTCGACAGCGCAATCGCGCCGTTTTCGATGCGCCCATCGTCGGCAAAGCCGCCGAAATCCCCGAACACGCCGGGATAGGACTCCGCGCCGCCGAGGCCGAAGCCGGCGGCAATCGCAAGCGACATCTGATTGCCGCCGTGCGGAAACAGCGACGCGCGCGGCCAGCCGCGCCGCTCCAGCATCGCGACAGTGCGGGAAAATTGCGTGATGCCGTAGGCTTGCGGCGGATCGATCTGGATCACGTCGTGGCCGGCGCGGAAGCCGCCGAAGGTCACGAGATTTTCGACGTCCTGCGTCGAATAGAGGTTCTCGCCGGCCGCCAGCGGCGGCGCATAGACGTTAGCGAGCTCAGCGAACAAGGCGAAGTCGAGCGGATCGCACGGCTCCTCGAACCAGCGCAGCTTGAAGGGCGCGAGCGCCTTGGCGTAGCGCAGCGCCTCTTCGCGTTCGAACTTGCAATTGGCGTCTACGGCGAGCCGGCCGCTGTCGCCGACCACGTCCAGCACCGCCTCCAACCGCCGCAGGTCTTCCTCGACCGGCAGGCCGCCGACCTTCATCTTCACCATGCTATAGCCGGCGGCGAGATGACGGCGCATCTCGTCTTGCAGGTCCTTGATGGTCTGTCCCGGCCAATACCAGCCGCCGCCGACGTAACAGAAGACTTTGTCGGGCCATTTGCCGCCGCTGAAACGCTCGGCCAGGAGGACGTGCAACGGTTTGTCCGCGATCTTGGCAAGCGCGTCCCACACCGCGACCTCGATGGTGCCGATGGCGATCGATCGCTCCGAGTGCGCGCCGGCCTTCTCGCGCTTGAGCATGGCAGCGAGGATCCTGACCGGGTCGAACAGGCCGCCGTCATCGAGCAGGGTGTCAGGCGGCGCCGCCAAAATGCGCGGAATAAACCGCGCGCGCATTTGCGCGCCGCAGGCGTAGCGGCCGGTTGAATTGAAGGCGAAGCCGCAGACCGGCTTGCCACCGCGCACCACGTTGGTGATCACGGCGACCACCGACGTCGTCATTTCGGAAAAGTCGAAGCTCGAATTGGCGAGCTTCGACTTGAGCGGAACGGCAGTCTCGCGGATATCGACGATGCGCAAACAGCGCTACTCGATCTGCTTGATCTTCGCTTCCGCGATCACTTTCTTCCACTTCGCGACGTCGGTCTTGATGTAATCGGCGAACTCGGCCGACGTGCCACCGACCGGCTCGAAGCCGAGCGGAATCATTTTCGCCTGCAGGTCCGGCATGGCGACGATCGCGGCGATTTCCTTCTGCAGCTTGTCGACGATCTCTTTCGGCGTGCCCTTCGGCGCCAGCACGCCTTGGATTGTCTCGGACTCCTGGCCGCTGACGCCGGCCTCCGCGATGGTCGGCACGTCCGGCAGCGCCTGTGAGCGCTTCTTGGTGGTCACCGCCAGCGCGCGCAGCTTGCCGGTCTTTATGAGTTGCGTGGTCGGCGTCATGGCGACGAAGGAGAACGGCGTTTCGTTGGCCAGCACAGCCTGCGCCGCCGGTCCGCCGCCTTTATAGGGCGCGATGACGTAATCGAGCTTATAGGTCGCCTTGAACAGCTCGGCGGCCAGATGCGGCGTGGTGCCAACGCCGGGTGAAGCGTCCGTGTATTTATTGGGATTGGCCTTGATCACGTCGATCAGTTCTTTCGGCGTCTTCGCCGGCACCGACGGATTGACGATCAGGATATTCGGCGTGATGGCGGCGAGGGTGATCGGGATAAAGTCCTTGTACGGATCGTACGGGCAATTCTTGTACAGGCTTGGATTTACGGTGTAGCTCGAAGACACGAGCAGGATCGTGTAGCCGTCCGGCGTCGAGCGCGCGACGTTCGACGTGCCGATATTGCCGCCGGCGCCGGGGAGGTTCTCGACGATGAAGGGCTGGCCCAGCCTGTCGCCGAGTTTCTGCGCGAGTAGCCGCGCCATCACGTCGGTCGGGCCGCCGGCCGCGAACGGCACGACGATCTTGACCGGACGCTCGGGGTAGCCGGCGGCGGACGCCGGTGACGCAATCGCGGCCAAAAGCGCGCCGCCAATAACCAAGCCTCGCAACAATGAACGCATCCTGTCCTCCCGGGTTTTTCTTTATCGTAGCATCGCGCGCGCGTGTTGCCAGTGGGCTTGCATTCGTTTCGCCTTGAAGGCTCAATTCGCCGCCCGCCGCTTTTCATCAGAGGAAACGCAATGGCCGCTAAAAAAGTCACGCGCCAGGACATGCGCGACGCCGCCGAGAAATACAAAAACTGGGGCAAATGGGGCCCGAACGACGAGATCGGCACGCTCAATTACACCAGTGCCGACGACATCGTCGCCGCCACGCGCCTGGTGAAGAAGGGCAAGGTCATCTCGCTCGCGCTCAATTTCGATCACACCGGGCCGCAGGGCGCCAAGAGCAAGTACCCGTCGATGGGCCGCACCAATCCGATCCATACCATGCTGCGCACCGGCACCGACGCCTATTCCGGCGTGCTCGACAAGCGCGGCATCCGCGCCGCCGACGACATGGTCACGATGCCGCTGCAATGCGGCACGCAATGGGACGGGCTTGGTCATGTCTTCTACGAGAACTACATGTGGAACGGCTACGACTGCCGTGAGGTGACGAGCGCCGGCGCGCAGAAATGCGGCATCGAGAAGACCAAGAGCAAGATGGTCGGCCGCGGCGTGCTGCTCGACGTCGCGCGCTTCAAGGGCGTCGACTCGCTCGACGACGGCTACGGCATCACCTGCGCCGATCTCGACGGCACGGCGAAAAAGCAGAAGGTCGAACTCAAGCGTGGCGACTACGTTATCGTCCGCACCGGCATGATGGAGCGCTGCCAGAAGGCCGGCAGCTGGGACGGCTATCCTGGCGGCGACGCGCCGGGCTTCGCGTTCGAGACATTGGAATGGATCAAGCGCACCGAATTGGCCGCGCTCGCCGCCGACACCTGGGGCTGCGAGGTGCGGCCGAACGAGAGCGAGGAGGGCATCAACCAGCCCTGGCACTGGATCACCATCCCGATCATGGGCATGACCATGGGCGAGATTTTCCAGCTCAAGGAATTGGCGGACGATTGCGCCGCCGACAAGGTCTACGAGTTCCTGTTCGTGGCGCCCGCGATTCCGATCACCGGCGCGGTCGGCTCGCCGGTCAATCCGCTGGCGATTAAATGATGGTTCGGCTGAGCAGCGAGCACTCTTACCCTCCCCTGGAGGGGAGGGTCGGCGAGCGTAGCGAGCCGGGGTGGGGTGAAGTTTTATCGATGGATCACCCCACCCCGACCGCTCTCGCTCCGCTCAAGCGGTCGACCCTGCCCCTCCAGGGGAGGGTGAGCAAAACTGAGGAGCTTTCGCCATGAGCACCAAGACCTACCCCGTCACCCACACCGAGGCCGAATGGCGCAAGATTCTCACGCCCGAGCAATTTGCGATCATGCGCGAGCACGGCACCGAGATGCCGGGCAGCTGCGCGCTGCTGTACGAGAAGCGCGCCGGCACCTTCCATTGCGCCGCCTGCGACCAGCCGCTGTTTGCCTCCAAGCTCAAGTTCGAAAGCGGCACCGGCTGGCCGAGCTTCAACGATCCGATCCCCGGCGCAGTCGAGAGCGACACCGATACCAGCCACGGCATGGTGCGCGACGAGGTGCATTGCAGCCGCTGCGGCAGCCATCTCGGCCACGTGTTCGACGACGGTCCGCCGCCGACGCATTTGCGCTATTGCATCAACGGCGTGGCGCTCAAGTTCGTGCCGGAGAAGAACTGAGCAGTCGGTCGGAGTCGTCCTTGAGCTGCACGCCGGACAGCTGCCGGCCGCGGATCGCCGTCAGCAGAAACGCGAGCTTGGCGGCGGCGTCGGCATAGCCGATGCCGTCGGGGCGGATGTTGGAGACGCAGTTGCGGTCGGCGTCGGTCGTCTGCGGCGAGGGCCGCCAGCTCAGATAGGCGCCCATGCTGTCGGCCGCGGTGAGGCCGGGCCGTTCGCCGATCAGGACGGCGGCGCAATCGGCGCCCAGCAAGCCCGCCATGGTGTCGCCGATGGCGACGCGGCCGTGCAGTACAACGACCAGCGGCGCGATCCGTACCCCGCGCAGCTTCGGCAGCAGTTCGGCGAGGACCGGCTGCGCATGGGTTTGTACCGCGCGCGCCGACAGCCCGTCGCAAATGACGATGGCGACGTCATATTGGCCTGCATCTTTTGCCAATGCGGTCGCGGTCTCCCGCGCGAGGCGGCGGCCGAGATCCGGCCGCATCAGATAAGTTTGCCGGTCGTCGGCGGCGCTCGCCGCCGCGCGCACCGGAACGTCAAGACTTCCGAGATCGGCCACCAGCCGCGCCTGGTCGAGCGGCTCGTGCACCGCGTCACGCGCCCGCGCATGCGCCAGCTTGAACTCCAACAGCGGCGCGGTCGCCAGCGACGCGCCGCTGCGCGCGAGCCCGATGCGCGCCGCGGTGAGCCGCCGCAAGCGCGCCCACGGTCCCTCGTTTTCGATCGCGTTGTCTGCCATGCGCTCACGCCGTCAGCAGCGCGCGGAAAGGGTTCGGCATGCTGCGCGGACGCACGCGCTTCTCGGCATCCATCAAGCCTTGCCGTTCCAGCCAGGCCTCGAATTCCGGCGATGGACGTTTTCCCAGCAGCTCACGCATCGCGAGCGCATCATGGAATGACGTGCTTTGATAGCCGAGCATGATGTCGTCGGCGCCGGGCACGCCCATGACGAAGGTGACGCCCGCCGCGACCAGCAAGGCCAGCAGCGAATCCATGTCGTCCTGGTCGGCTTCGGCGTGGTTGGTGTAGCAGACGTCGACGCCCATCGGCACGCCCATCAGCTTGCCGCAGAAATGATCCTCCAGCCCGGCCCGCGTGATCTGCTTGCCGTCGAACAGATATTCCGGCCCGATGAAGCCGACCACGGTGTTCACCAGCAGCGGCTTGAAGCGTCGCGCCACCGCATAGGCGCGCGCCTCGATCGTCTGCTGGTCGACGCCGTGATGCGCATTGGCCGACAGCGCGCTGCCCTGGCCGGTTTCGAAATACATCACGTTGTCGCCGATGCTGCCGCGCTTGAGCGACAGCGCAGCCTCGCGCGCCTCCTCGAGCAGCGCTAGATCGATGCCGAAACTCTTGTTGGCCGCCTCCGTGCCGGCAATCGACTGGAACACGAGGTCGACCGGCGAGCCGCGCCGCATCAATTCGAGCGTGGTCGTGACATGCGCCAGCAGGCAGCCTTGCGTCGGAATATCGAGCTTGCCGCGAATGTCGTCGAGCATCGACACGAGCTGATGCGCGCGTTCGACGCTGTCGGTCGCCGGATTGATGCCAATCACCGCGTCGCCCGATCCGAGCAGCAGGCCATCGAGAATGCTGGCGGCGATGCCGGCCGGATCGTCCGTCGGGTGGTTGGGCTGCAATCGCACCGACAGGCGGCCGGGCAGGCCGACGGTGTTGCGGAAGCGCGTCACCACTGCGCACTTCGCCGCCATCACCATGAGGTCCTGCAGGCGGCTGATCTTGCTTACCGCCGCCGCCATCTCGGGCGTGACGCCGGGCGCGAGGTGCGTCAGCACCTCGGTGGTGGCCTCGTCCGACAACAGCCAGTCGCGCAAGCCGCCGACCGTCAAATGCGCGATCGGCGCAAAGGCAGTCTCGTCATGGGAGTCGATGATGAGCCGCGTGACCTCGTCGCGTTCGTACGGCACCACCGCTTCATTCAAAAACGTCGCCAGCGGAAGATCGGCCAGCGCGTACTGCGCAGCCACGCGCTCCTCGCCGGTCTCCGCGGTAAGCCCGGCGAGCTGGTCGCCGCTGCGCAGCGGCGTCGCCTTGGCGAGCAGCGTCCTGAGATCGGGAAACGTGTAACGGCGAGCGCCAATCGTCTGGCTGTACATTCCGGGCTCCCGCGGGTTCGCTTTCATTATATCGAAATGCGCCGCATGCGCCCGGCCTTTGCGCGCTGCATCCTCCATGCCATGTTACGTCATGCCATGTTACGTCATGGCATGTTACGTCGCCTTGGGAGGACGCCAATAATCATGATGCTCGGACACAACCAGAAACGCGTCGGCGCCGAAGTGCTCGCCGACATGCTCGCCGGCTACGGCGTCACCCATGTGTTCATGGTGCCGGCGGTGCTGCGGCGGACCTTCGCCGAAATGGAACGGCGCACCAAGATCGCGCGCGTGCATTGCCACGGCGAGAAATCGGCCGCCTACATGGCGGACGGCTACGCGCGCGCCTCCGGCAAGCCCGGCGTCTGCATGGC
Source organism: uncultured Pseudomonadota bacterium (assembly GCA_963710705.1). GTDB lineage: Bacteria > Pseudomonadota > Alphaproteobacteria > Rhizobiales > Xanthobacteraceae > Pseudolabrys. The sequence continues at coordinate 153,114 of CAVQBI010000002.1, read as the reverse complement.
GCAGGTGATCGGCGCGCTCAATCTTGCCGCCGGTTTGCGCGACGCGTATCTGGCGCATGCGCCGGTCATCGCTTTCACCGGCGGGCGCGATCCGAAGACCAAGTTCCGCAAGGTCTACCAGGAGATCGACGACGTGCCGGCCTTCGAGCCGGTGACGAAGATGAACGCCACCATCGACGACGTTGCGCGCATCCCGGATATGGTGCGGCAGGCCTTCCGCACCGCGACCTCAGGCACGCCGGGGCCGGTGCATCTGCAATTCCGCGGCAACGAGGGGCAGGTGGACGTCGAGGAAGCCGAGATGGAGGCAGTGATCGAGACGCAGTTCGCGCATGTGCCGCCGTTCCGTCCGCAGCCGGAATCCGCACATGTGAAGGCGGCGCTCGATATTTTGCAAAAGGCGGAGCGGCCGATCTTCGTCACCGGCGGCGGTGTGCGCGCTTCGGGCGCTGCGCGCGAATTGGTCGCGCTGGCCGACGCGCTGCAAATTCCCGTTGCAACGTCGCTCAACGGCAAGGACGTCATCCCCGGCACGCACCCGCTGTCGGTCGGCGTCGTCGGCAGCTATTCGCGCGAGAGCGCCAATCGCGCGGTCAATCGCGCCGATCTCGTTTGCTTTATCGGCACCGAAACGGGCGGCATGACCACGCATTTCTGGGCGGTGCCGAAGATTGGCACGCCCGCGATCCAGATCGACATCGAGGCGGAGGCGCTCGGCCGCAATTATCCGCTGCAGGCGAGCGTGCTCGGTGACGCCAAGGCGGTGCTCACCGCCATGCTGGCGAGCGCCGACAAGGCGAGCGCGGCCAGACGCGCGGCCTGGGTCAAGGAGATTGCGACGCTGCGCGGCGACTGGTATGCCAAATACAAGAAAGACCTTGAATCCGATGCGGTGCCAATTCACCCTGCGCGCATTTGTGGCGAGCTGACAAAGCACGTGCCGGACGACGCCATCGTCGTGGTCGACACCGGCCACGCCGGCATGTGGATGGGCGGCATGTACGATCTGCGCTCTCCGTCACAAAGCTACATGCGCAGCGCCGGCCATCTTGGCTGGGCCTTTCCGGCGGGCATCGGCGCCAAGGCGGCATGCCCGGATCGGCCGGTGGTGGTGTTCACCGGCGATGCCGGCTTTTGGTACCATATTGCGGAAGTGGAAACGGCGGTGCGCTGGAACCTCGCCAGCGTCACCATCGTCAACAACAACGGCGGCGGCAACCAGTCCAAGCGCGGCTTCGACCGCGCCTATGGCGGCGAGCAGACCGCCAAAGCGCGCGAATTGTGGATCTATAATCCGATGAACTTCGCCAAGCTCGCCGAGGACATGGGCGCGCTCGGCATTCGCGTCGAGCACGCGCGCGATATCGCCCCCGCGCTGCAACGCGCGCTGGCGTCAAATCGCCCGGCGGTCATCGATATTGCCACCGATATTGCCGCGCTGGCGCCGACCGCGGTCACCTAGCCGGCTCCCGCTCTTTGACCCACGTCAATGCCGGGGGTCGCCCGGTGCACGATAAAGGCGCATCATTTTGATGCCCGCGGGGTCGAAAGGAGCGCGTTATGCAATATGTTCGTCTGCATGCCGACAAGAACGGCAACACCCATTTCGAGGACGCCACGCTTAAGCTCGACGAGGCTGATTATCGCCCGCCGGCGCCGCTCGCTTTCGTGTCGCACGCCTATCAGACCGATGGCGTGCAGTTCATGCGGCTGCCGTCAGGTTGGGCCGCCGATTCGATCCAGGTTCCGAAGAAGCAGTTCCTGATCTGCCTGAAGGGTCACCTTGAGGTCACCGCCAGCGACGGCAAGACGCGCAGCTTCGGCCCCGGCGATACAGTGCTGCTGGAAGACATCGACGGCAAAGGCCACCGCGCCCGCGTCAAAGGCGAGGAATGCCTGACCGCAGTAATCCCGGTCGACTGATTAGGCTTCGCCGATCTCTTTCAATATTTCCGCCGTGTGCTCGCCGAGCAGCGGCGAGGGCCGGTCGGAAGCCGCCTTCCAGCCGTCCATCACGATCGGCGTGCGCACGCCCGGAATTGTGCCGTCCTTTGCGGCGGCGCTCGGCAGCGACAGCTGCATGCCGCGATGTTTTACCTGCGCATCGTCGAACACCTGCGCGAGGTTGTTGATCGGCCCGGCCGGCACGCCGACGGCTTCCAACTTCGCCAGCAGATCATCGCGTTGCATGCGCTTGGTAAGCGCCGCCAGCTTTGCCACAAGCTCGGCGCGATATTTCAGCCGGCCGACATTGTCCTTGTATTTGGCATCTTCCGCGAGCTCGGGCGCGCCCAGCACGTGACAGAGCTTGACGTATTGGTTGTCGTTGCCGGTTGCGATGATGATGTGGCCGTCGGCGGCGGGAAATTCCTGGTAGGGCACGATATTGGGATGCGAATTGCCGATGCGCTTGGGGACCTCCTGCGAGACGAGGAAGTTCAGCGCCTGATTGGCGAGCACGCCGACAGTCGAATCCACCAGCGCGGTATCGACATAGCAGCCCTTGCCGGTCTTCTCCCGCTCGATCAATGCGGCCTGGATGCCGATAACGGAATAGACGCCGGTGAAAATGTCGGAGATCGCGACGCCAACGCGTGTCGGCGGACCGTCCGCCATGCCGGTCAAATCCATGATGCCGCCCATGCCTTGCGCCATCAGGTCGTAGCCCGCGCGCTTGGCGTAAGGGCCGTCCTGGCCGAAGCCGGTGACTGAGCAGTAGATCAGCCGCGGGTTTTCCGCCGAGAGACTTTTGTAATCGAGCCCGAACTTGGCGAGCCCGCCGACCTTGAAATTCTCGATCAATATGTCCGAACGCTTGGCGAGCTTGCGCACGATGCGGCGGCCGTCCTCACTTTCGAAATCCACTTCGATCGAGCGCTTGCCGCGGTTGGCGGAATGGAAATAGGCCGCGCCGATATGCTTGCCATCCTTGCCTTGCACGAAGGGCGGGCCCCAGCCACGGGTGTCGTCGCCCGGGCCTTTGCGCTCGACCTTGATGACGTCGGCGCCGAGGTCGGAAAGAATCTGACCGGCCCAGGGTCCGGCCAGGATGCGGGCGAGTTCCAGGACGCGTAAGCCCGCTAACGGCTTCGGCATGTCTTAAAGCTCCAAAGTGTGCGGAATGGGCGACGGTGGCGGGGGTTTATAAAACCATCGTGACGCGCTGGCCAGAGCACGAATTGTCCAATGGACACACGGGCTTGCCGCCGTCTCCATCATTCGCCTATGGCGCTAGGTCGCACCGGCGGCTAATGTGCAACGAGGGGGCGGGCCGGGCGTGCCGGTACAGCTTAAAAAGCAAGGCGGGTAAGCCGCCGCAATAAATAATGGAGGAAACCAAATGCGAACGATCAAGACACTTTTTGCTACTGCCGCGGCGGCTGTGCTGCTGACCGCGTCGGCGCAGGCACAGGTAACACTGCGCGCCTCGCACCAGTTCCCCGGCGGTAAGGGCGACGTGCGCGACGACATGGTGCAGATGATCGCCAAGGAAGCCGGCGCCGCCAATGTCGGCCTCAACATCCAGGTCTATCCGGGCGCATCGCTCTACAAGCCGAACGCGCAGTGGAATGCGATGGTCGACGGTCAGCTCGACATCACGCTGTTCCCGCTCGACTACGCCAGCGGCAAAGTGCCGGCCTTCAGCGCAACGCTGATGCCGGGCCTCATCCGCAGCCAGGACCGCGCCAAGCGCATCAACGACTCGCAGTTCATGAAGGACGTGCGCACCGAGATCGAGAAAAACGGCGTGATCGTGCTGTCCGATGCCTGGTTCGCCGGCGGCATGGCGTCCAAGGAAGGCTGCATCAAGATGCCGGCCGACCTGAAAGGCGCCAAGTTCCGCGCCGCCGGGCCGACCTTCGCCGCCATGTGGCAGGCGGCCGGCGCCAGCATCGTCGACCCGCCGTCGAACGAAATCTACAATGCGTTCCAGACGGGCGTCGTGAGCGCCACCGACACCAGTCTCGGCACCTTCGCTTCGATGCGGCTCTACGAAGTGACCAAGTGCCTGACTGCACCGGGCAACAACGCGCTCTGGTTCATGTATGAGCCGGTGCTGATGTCGAAGAAGAGCTTCGACAAGCTGAACAAGCAGCAGCAGGACGCGGTCATCAAGGCCGGCAAGGATGCGCAAGCTTACTACGAGAAGAAGGCCGACCAGGTGAACGAGGACGCCATCAAGGCCTTCAGGGATCACAAGGTCGAGGTGATCAGCCTCAGCGACTCCGAATACCAGGCCTGGCTCGCGGTGGCGAAACAGAGCTCCTACGCGAAGTTCGCCAAGGACGTGCCGAACGGCCAGAAGCTGATCGACGAAGCGCTGGCGGTTAAGTAGTGCGGATATGAAAAAACGGCCGGTCGGCGAGACAATCGCCGGCCGGCCTCTTTGCACCCCGCTTCAAAACTTCACGAAGAAACTCAAGCCGGAAAAATAAGGCTCATGGACGCTTACTTACGAGCGGTTACATTCCTGTCGCGCGCCGCGGGCGTGGTGGCGGCGTTTCTCATCGGCTTTGCCGTGCTGGTCATCTGCGACATGGTGACCGAGCGCTACATCTTCAATCGCACGACGATCTGGCAGATCGACGTCGTCACCTATTGCATCGTCGGCGCCACCTTTGTCGGCAGCGCCTACGTGCTGATGACGCGCGGCCACGTGAACGTCGACGTACTGCCGCTCTATCTCGGTCCGCGCGCGCGCTATTGGTTCGCGCTGGTCACCATCATCGTGGCCTTCGCTTTCGTGCTGGTGCTGTTTACGCTCTGCACCGCCTATTGGTACCAGGCCTGGGCGAACGGTTGGCACTCCGACACGGTGTGGCGCGCACCGTTGTGGATTCCCTATTTAGCCATGCCGATCGGGCTCGGCCTGCTGGTGCTGCAATACGCAACCGAACTCATTTGCCTGGTGACGGGGCGCGCGCCCCCGTTCGGCATCCCGGATAAGGCCGGCGCCGAAGACGTCGTGCGCGAACATGCGCGCGAAGCGCTGGGAGGGGGGGGGTGAGTCCGACAGTCCAAGGGTCCATCGTCCTCGTCGTCACCTTGCTGATGCTGGTTTCGGGAATTCCCGTCGCTTTCGGCCTGGGCGCGATCTCGATCGTCTTCATGTTGATCTTCCAGGGCGTCGACAGCATGCACGTCGTGGCCGAGACGTTTTATTCCGGTCTCGACGAATTCACGCTGGTCGCCATCCCGATGTTTGTGATGATGGGCGCGGCGATCGGCTCCTCGCCCGCCGGCAAGGACCTTTACGAAGCGCTCGACCGTTGGCTTTACCGCCTGCCGGGTGGGTTGGTCATTTCCAATCTCGGCGCCTGCGCGATCTTCGCCGCATTGACCGGCTCCTCGCCCGCCTGCTGCGCCGCCATCGGCAAGATGGGCATTCCGGAGATGCGCCGGCGCGGCTATCCCGACGAGATCGCGACCGGTTCGATCTGCGCCGGCGGCACGCTCGGCATTCTCATCCCGCCGTCGATCACCTTCATCCTTTACGGTATCGCCACCGAGACCTCGATCGGCCGCCTGTTCATCGCCGGTATTGTCCCGGGCATGCTGCTGACCGGCCTGTTCATTCTGTGGTCGATGTTCGCCATCTGGCGCAGCGGCTTCCGTTCGCACGCCGCCGATTTCCGCTATTCGTGGAAAGAGAAGTTCACGTCCATTCCGAAGATCGCGCCGTTTCTCTTCATCATCGCTGGCGTGATGTACGCGCTCTATGGCGGCGTCGCGACGCCCTCGGAAGCGGCCGGAGTCGGCGCCGCGCTCTGCCTCTTGCTGGCCATCGTGATCTACCGCCTGTGGCAGCCGGGTCAGGTCTGGATGATCCTGCGCGACACCATGCGCGAGTCGGTGATGATCCTCACCATCATCGCCGCCGCGGTGCTGTTCGGTTACATGCTGACATCGCTCTATCTCACGCAGACGCTGGCGCAGGCGATCGCCGACGCGCACTTCAATCGCTGGCTGTTGATGTTCATCATCAACCTGTTCCTGCTGGTTTGCGGTTTCTTCATACCGCCGGCGGCCATCATCCTGATGACCTCGCCGATCCTGCTGCCGATCATTACCGCTGCCGGCTTCGACCCGGTCTGGTTCGGCGTCATCCTCACCATCAACATGGAAATCGGCCTGATCCATCCGCCGGTGGGCCTCAACATTTACATCGTCAACGCCATCGCGCCGGACGTGCCGGTGGCGAAAGTCATGTGGGGCACGCTGCCGTATGTCATCTGCATGATGCTGTCGATCGTGATCTTGTGTATCTTCCCCGAAATTGCCACATGGTTGCCTAACCATCTGATGGGCGTCGGCAAGTAACAGGCCGCCGCCCCGGCGCCTGGAAGGCTCGATGAACGCCTCGTTTTTCGGGGAATTGCTGCAAACCATTTCCGAGCGCGGCCGCGCGCTCATCGACCGTGCGCGCGAGCGGCGCGGCATCGATTCGACCCGCTCCGAAAGTCTAATAGAGCTGGCCGAGCATTTGCTCTCCGGCCGCGGCGAAGCCTCCGGCGTCGCGCTGGCGCGCGAAATCCTCGGCCGCTACGCCGAGCTGACCACCGGGCCGCGCATCGCCTTTTTCGAGGCGCTGGCCGAGCGGTTCGGGCCCGATCCCGCGCGCATGGAAGCGGCCATCGCGGCCTGGCGCGAGAAGCCGAGCGATGCAACTGCCGCCGAAGTGCACGCCGCCTCCGAGCCGCGCCGTCAGGAGCTGTTCCGGCGGCTCAATCTCGCGCCGGGCGGCACGGCCGCGCTGGTGCGTATGCGCGAGCAGTTGATGGACGTGCTCGCCCACCGCGACGACGATCTTGGCCAGGTCGACGCTGACTTCGTCCATCTGTTCTCCTCCTGGTTCAATCGCGGCTTCCTGGTGCTGCGCCGCATCGACTGGTCGACGCCGGCGATCGTGCTGGAGAAGATCATCCGCTACGAGGCGGTGCATCAGATCCAGGGCTGGGATGATCTGCGCCGGCGCATCGATCCGCGCGACCGGCGCTGCTACGCCTTTTTTCATCCGGCGCTGGTGGACGATCCGCTGATCTTCGTCGAGGTGGCGCTCACGCGCGACATTCCGGACGCGATCGCGCCGATCCTGGCGAGCCAGCGCGATGTCACCGAGGCCGACAAAGCGCGCACCGCGGCGTTTTATTCGATCTCCAACTGCCAGCGCGGGCTGTTGGGCGTGTCGTTCGGCAATTTCCTGATCAAGCAGGTTGTCGAAGAGGTTTCCCGCGAACTGCCGAAGCTTGCGACCTATGTCACGCTGTCGCCGGTCGTCGGCTTTGCCGCCTGGCTCAAGCGCGAGCGGGCGCTGGAAAGCTCGATGGCATTGAGCGAGGGCGACAGGGCGGTGCTGGCGGCGCTCGACGGGCCGGGCTGGTGGTCCGATGCCGAGAAGGCCGAGCAGCTGCGCGAGCCGATGATGCGCGCGGCGGCCTGGTATTTCCTGCGCGCGCGCACTTCGCGCGGCCTGCCGGTCGATCCGGTCGCGCGCTTTCATCTCGGCAACGGCGCGCGGCTCGAGCGCGTGAACTGGCTGGCCGACACCTCCGACAAGGCGTTGGCGCAGGGCGACGGCCTGATGGTGAACTACCTTTACGATCTCGACGAGATCGAGAAGAACCATGAGGCCTATGCCGAAGGCCGCACCGTCGTCGCCTCCACCAATGTGCAGCGTTATCTGCGCGCGCCGCTCGAACTGGTGCCGATCGCGGGCTAGGACCTGCCGTAAACCGGCACGATGGTGCCGCGCGTCACCTTGTTGTCGGGCGAAGCCAGAAACACGATCGTCGCGGCGACGTCCTCGATCTTCGGCCAGGCGCTGAAATCCGCTTTCGGCATGGCCGCGCGGTTGGCGGGCGTATCCATGATCGACGGTGCCACCGCATTCACCAGGATGCCTTCCTTGGCGACTTCTTCCGCCAGCGCGACGGTGAGCGCGGCCACGCCCGCCTTCGCCACCGTGTAGGCCGCCATGCCGGCGCCGCTGCGCCATTCGAGCGCCGGCCGCGCCGCCACGTTGACGATGCGTCCGCCGCCGCGCATCGCATTGACCGCCGCGCGGCAGCACAGAAAGCAGGAGATCAGATTGTTGTCGAGCTGCGCCATCAGCGCGGCTTTGTCGGTCTTGGCGACCGCGCCCATGGCGAAGCCGCCGGCGATATGGATCGACGCCCATGGCGTCACGCCGGCAAAAACCTTGGCGACGTCGGCGTCGTCGGCGAGGTTCTTCACCGCGATCAATTTCGCGTTTGGATCGCCGGCGTGGGCAAAGCCTTTCGCCTCCGCCTCATTCATGTAAGGAATTGTGCAAGCAGCGCCGGCGCCGAGCAGGGCACCCACCACCGCGCTGCCGAGCGCGCCGGTGCCGCCGGTCACAACGACAGGCTTGCCAGAAAAGTCGCTCACCCGCGTCCCCGTTTCACCCGCGTCGGCAGTACCTGGAATTCCATCCAGTTCGCCACCTCGCTCGTGCGCAGCTTCTTGTCGAGCACATTCTGGCTGATGCCGTGCAGCCAGGACAGCCGCTTGCATTCGGGATCGCGGTCGAGCGTGTCGAGGTCCCGCGCGAATCCCGAGACGCCGTGCTCGTCGGCGAAGAAGCCTTCGCCGATCAGCCGTGTGCCGATGCGGCGCACGATCGCCGCCAGCTCGCGCAATGGATATTCCGGATGATATTGCACCGCCCAGGCGACCGAGCCGTTGGTGCGGATTTCGGCGCTCTGCACTTCCGACATCGCGTTGGTGGCCAGCACCGTGGTGCCCGGCGCCAGCGTCTCGACCTCGTCGAGATGCACGGTCGGCGCGTTGAACACGTCGTGCTTGCCGATATACATCGGGTGTTTGCGCCCGGCTTCGGTGAGCCTTATGCCGCGGCCGAAGCCGAGCTCGCGGCCCTTGGGGTTTCTGCGCACGCTGCCGCCGGCCGCAGCGGTGATCACCTGTAGGCCCCAGCACGACCCGAACAGCGGGGTTCCGGTCGCCATCGCCGCGCGTACCAGATCGATCTGCCGGTTGACCGACGGTCCGCCATCATAAATGTGCAGCGAGGAGCCGGTGATGGCGATGCCGTCATAGCCTTCCAGCGACTCGCCCTCGGGCAGCGTGGCGCCCGGATCGCCCGGGTGGCAGGTATCCACGATCGCGCCCGGCATCAGTTCGCGCAGCAAATTGGAATAGCCTTTGTGCGCGGCGGTCCCGCCGACCGCGATGTGATCGGCCAGCGTCTGCGGTGAATTGCCTTCGATGACGAGCAGGCGAGGGGAGGGCATGGGCGTTTTATATGGCGAGGCTCGCCGAAATTGGCAATTGCCGGGGAATTTACCGGCTTTAAACGGGGGTTAATGCGTTCCGTGTTGAGTTGACTGCGCAGGCCGCCCATTCTGCGGCACGCACAGCGAATCAGCACGCAAGTCCGGGCAACGATGGCCGACTTCGACCTCGCCATTATCGGTGGCGGCATCAACGGAACCGGCATCGCGCGCGACGCCGCCGGCCGCGGCCTGCGCGTGCTCCTGGTCGAGATGCACGATCTTGCCTCCGGCACGTCGTCTGCGTCCTCCAAGATGATCCATGGCGGCCTGCGCTATCTGGAGAAGCACGCCTTCCGCCTGGTGCGTGAGGCGCTGTCCGAGCGCGAAGTGCTGCTGCGCATGGCGCCGCACGTCATCCGGCCGACGCGTTTTCTGCTGCCGCCGATGCCGGACAAGCGCAGTGCGCTGGTGCTGCGCTTCGGCTTGCTGCTCTACGACTGGCTGGGCGCGCGCAAGCTGCTGCCGGCGTCGAAGACCGTCGATCTCACCCATCATCCGCTCGGCGATCCGCTCAAGCGGCTGTTCCGCTATGGCTTCGAATATTCCGACTGCCTGGTCGACGACGCCCGGCTGGTCGTGCTCAACGCGCTCGACGCCGCCGAGCACGGCGCCGTCATCCGCACGCGCACACGCCTCACCCGCGCCGAGCGGAGCGACGAATGGGAGCTGGTGTTCAACACGCGCGGCAGCCGCAGCACGGCAACCGCGCGCGCTCTCGTCAACGCCACCGGCCCCTGGATCGGCGAGGTCGCCGACACCGTGATCCGCAGCCCGCTGAAAGCGCCGGTGCGGCTGATCAAGGGCAGCCACATCGTCGTGCGCCGCCGCTTCGAGCACGACTGCGGCTACATCCTGCAGGCCGCGGATAATCGCGTGGTGTTCGCGCTGCCCTTCGCGCAGAATTTCACGCTGATCGGCACCACCGACGAGAATTTCGTCGGCGACGTCAACTCGCCCGCGCCCGACGCTGCCGAGATTCTTTATCTGTGCAGCACGGTCAATGAATATTTTCGCGACAAGGTCACGCCCGACGAGCTGGTCTGGTCCTTCGCCGGCGTACGCGCGCTCTATGACGATGGCGCCGGCAAGCCGGAAGACGTGACGCGCGATTACACGCTGGCGCTCCACGAAAAGCCGCACGAGGCGCCGCTGCTCACCGTCTATGGCGGCAAAATCACCACCCACCGCAAGTTGGCGGAGGCGGCAATGGCCAAGATCGGCCATTACTTCGAGGCGCTGCCGCCCTGGACCGAAGGCTCCAGCCTGCCCGGCGGCGATTTCCCACCCGACGGTTTCTACGCGTTGGTGGCGGAATTGATCGGGCGCTGGCCGTTCCTCGCCGAGCCGCACGCGCGGCGGCTGGCGCGCGCCTATGGCACGCGCGCCGAACGCATCCTCGGCGACGCACGGAGCTTCGCCGATCTCGGCGATTGCTTCGTCGGCGACCTCACCACCGCCGAAGTGCGCTATCTAATCGACCACGAATGGGCGCAGACGTCTGACGACGTCCTGTGGCGGCGCAGCAAGTTCGGCCTCACGGCGACGGAAGAGGAAGGCGAGGCGCTCAGACGCTTTATGTCGTTGTTCGGCGCCGAAAGGGCGCGGCAATCGGCGTCCTGATGGTTTACCGATCCTTACCCTGATCGCTGCAATTCCAGTCGCTCGACTTAATGGGAACGCCACTTCTGTGTGGTTTAAATTCAGTCCGAAAATGCCGTTTTGGGGCTGACGGAACGCTTTATGGTGATCGACGGAAAAGCACTGGCCGCTCGGTTTTCCTCCACCAAGGTGCTGGTGGTGGACGACGAGCATTACATGCGCAAGGTCGTCCGGACCTTGCTCATGACCAGCGGCGTGCGCACGATCTATGAGGCGCCCGACGGCCCCGCCGGCCTCGAGCTCATCCGTAGCATGGCACCCGATGTCGTCATCCTCGATTGGGAAATGCCGGGCCTTGACGGCGCCGGCTTCGTGCGCATGGTGCGTTCGCCCGACACGTTCCCGTTCCCCGACGTGCCGATCATCATGCTCACCGGCCATGGCGAGCGCTCGCGCGTGATCGAAGCCGTGCAAATCGGCGTCAATGAATTCCTGCTCAAGCCGGTGTCGTCCAAGGCGCTGCAGGACCGCCTGCTCTCGGTGTTGACCAAGCCGCGGCCGCTGATCAAGAGCGGCGATTATTACGGGCCGGCGCCGCGCAAAATGGCGACCTCGGTGCATGCCGATAACGACGAGGCAATCGCCAACCTGTTCCTGGTAAACTAAGCTCTGCGTCGCCGGCATCCTCCGGCACGGGGACTTCTTTGCCGGACGCTCTCATCGCCATCGACCAGGGCACGACCTCGACGCGCGCCATCGTGTTTGACGCCGCGCTCAATCCGCTCGCATCCGCGCAGCAGGAATTGCACCAGATCTATCCGGCGCCGGGCGAGGTCGAGCACGACCCCGAGGCGATCTGGAGCGCCACCGTCGCCACGGTGCGCCAGGCGATCGCGCAGGCCAAGGTCAGCGCGCGCGACATCGCCGGCATCGGCGTCACCAATCAACGCGAGACCACGCTGGTCTGGGACCGCGCGACCGGCAAGCCGATCCACAACGCGATCGTTTGGCAGGACCGCCGCACCGCGGATTATTGCGACTCGTTGCGCGCGGCCGGCCACGAGCGCGCCGTCGCCGCCAAAACCGGCCTGCTGCTCGATCCTTATTTCTCCGCCAGCAAGATCGCCTGGCTGCTCGACACCGTCGACGGCGCGCGCGCAGCGGCCGCGGCCGGCAGGCTTGCCTTCGGCACCGTCGACAGTTTTCTGCTGTGGCGGCTGACCGGCGGCAGGCATGCCACCGATGCCAGCAATGCCGCGCGCACCGCGCTGTTCGATATCGGCAAGGGGCGGTGGGATAAAGACTTATGCGAGTTGTTTGGCGTACCGGAAAGCCTGCTGCCAGAGGTGCGCGACAATGCCGGGGAGTTCGGCGTGACCGAACCTAAGCTGTTCGGTGCGCCCATTCGCATCCTCGGCATGGCCGGCGATCAGCAGGCGGCGCTGATCGGGCACGGCTGCTTCACGCCGGGCATGATGAAATCGACCTATGGCACCCGCTGCTTTGTCGTGCTCAACACCGGCGCCGAGCGCGTCGCCTCGCGCAACCGCCTGCTCACCACCATCGCCTATCAGCTCGACGGCAAGCGTACTTACGCGCTCGAAGGCTCGCTGTTCGTCGCCGGAGCCGCCGTGCAATGGCTGCGCGACGCCTTGAAGATCATCGGCGACGCCTCGCAGACCGACGCGCTTGCCGCGCTCGCCGACCCGGCCGAGCAGGTCTATCTGGTGCCGGCCTTCGTCGGCCTCGGTGCGCCCTATTGGGACCCGCAGGCGCGCGGCGCCATCTTCGGTCTGACGCGCAATTCCGGCGACGCCGAGATCGCCCGCGCCACGCTCGAGTCGGTCGGCTACCAGACCCGCGATTTGCTCGACGCCATGCGCGCCGACTGGCCGGCGGCGGCGAATTCCAACGCCGTCTTGCGCGTCGACGGTGGCATGACCGCCAGCGAGACGACCATGCAATTCCTCGCCGATATTCTGGGCGTGCCGGTCGACCGCCCGAAGGTCATGGAAACTACGGCCTTAGGCGCTGCCTATTTGGCCGGCCGGACGGCCGGACTCTGCCCGGATCTTGAAGGTTTTGCGACGCAATGGCGGCTCGACCGCCGCTTTACGCCGCATATGGATGAGGCCACGCGGGCGAAAAAATATGCCGGCTGGCAGGACGCCGTGCGCCGCACGTTAACGACCCGGTGACGATTGCCACCCAAAATCGCGGCCGGATGCGCATCAACGCCAAGCAAGCCGAATACCTGATCCAGCAGCTGCGCGTGCTGCTGGTGGAAGACAATCAATTCATGCGCAATCTGGTGCGCAACATGCTCGGCAGCATCGGCGTCAAGAAAGTCTACGAGGCCTCCGACGGCATCGCCGGCCTGGAGATGATCCGCTCGGTCATGCCCGATGTCATGGTGCTCGACTGGGAAATGCCGCTGCTCAACGGTTCGGAGCTGGTGCGCATCGTGCGCTCGCCCGGCGTGTTCCCGTTGCCCGACATCCCCATCATCATGCTCACCGCCCACGGCGAGCGATGGCGTATCGTCGAAGCCACCAAGCTCGGTGTCAACGAGTTCCTCTGTAAGCCGGTGTCGGCCAAAGCGCTGCTCGACCGCCTGCTGTCGATCCTGCTGAAGCCGCGCGCGAGCATCCAGCTCGGCGAATATTACGGCCCGGTGCCGCGCCATCCGGCATCGGCGAAAGCCGAACCCGCCCCCCCCGACTGATTCCCACCGACAAAAGCCGTTGAGCGCGCGGCGCTTGCCCGTTAGCGTGCGCCGTGACGCGAGGGGTTTCGATGGCCGACGGCGGGACTGCGGAGGGCGGCAAGCCCGCGCTGGTGCGTTTCGAAGCGGTGAGCAAGCGCTACGGCGACGTGCCCGCCATCGATGCGCTCACCCTCGATATCCTCCCCAATGAATTCTTCGCGCTGCTCGGCCCCTCCGGCTGCGGCAAGACCACCCTGTTGCGGCTGCTGGCCGGTTTTGAGACGCCGAGCGAGGGCCGCATTCTGCTCGACGGCGAGGACATCAGTGCCGTGCCGCCGCACCGCCGGCCGGTCAACATGATGTTCCAGAGCTACGCGCTGTTTCCGCACCTGACGGTCGAGGGCAATATCGGCTTCGGCCTGCGCCAGGAGGAAGTCGGCCGCAGCGAGCGCGCCGAGCGCGTCGCCGAGATGCTCGCGCTGGTCAAATTGCAGGGCTTCGGTAAGCGCCGGGTCGGCCAGCTTTCCGGCGGCCAGCGCCAGCGCGTGGCGCTGGCGCGCTCGCTGATCAAGCGCCCGCGTGTGCTACTGCTGGATGAGCCGCTTGCCGCGCTCGACAAGAAGCTGCGCGGCGAGACCCAGTTCGAGCTGATGCAATTGCAGCGCAAGCTCGGCACCACCTTCGTCATCGTCACGCACGACCAGGAAGAGGCGATGACGGTTGCCGACCGCATCGCGCTGATGAACGAAGGCCGGCTGATCCAGGTCGGGCCGCCCGCCGACGTCTATGAGCGGCCGAATTCGCGCTGGGTCGCCGATTTCGTCGGCCAGGTCACGCTGATCGAAGGCTGGCTGGAGCAGGGCGGTTCGTTCACCACCGCGATCGGGCAGTTGCAGGTCGCAGCCCCCGGCACGCCCGGCGATAAAATGTGGCTGGCGCTGCGCCCGGAAAAACTGCGCATGACGGCGGAACACGCGGCGTCCGATCACCGCAATGCGGTGGCCGGCACCGTGTTCGAGGTCGGTTATCGCGGCGATTCCTCGATCTATAAGGTGCGGCTGGCCGATCGCTCGTTGATCAAGGTGGCGCTTGCCAATGCCGGCGGCCGCCCGCCCTTCGCGCTCAACGAGCTGGTGTGGGTGTCCTGGCCGCCGGACGCCGGCGTGATGTTGAGGGACTAGGCGATGCGCCCAAGCGGAAAAAGCTGGGGAGCGCGCGCGGTTCTGCTGCTGCCCTATCTGTGGCTTGCGGCGTTTTTCCTCGCGCCCTTCGTCATCGTGCTCAAAATCAGCTTTTCGCAGACCGCCATTGCGCAGCCGCCGTACTTGCCGGTGCTCGATCCCGCCGCCGGCTGGCAGGGCCTGCAAGATTTCTTCGCGCGGCTGACCGCCGACGGCTACCGGCTCCTGGTATCCGATCCGATCTATCTCTTGTCCTATCTCAAGAGCCTGCAGGTCGCCGCGGTTTCGACCGCGATCCTGCTGGTGATCGGCTATCCGATCGCCTACGGCATTGCGCGCAGCGCCCGCAGGCTGCAGCCGCTCCTCGTGATGCTGGTGGTGCTGCCGTTCTGGACCTCGTTCCTCATCCGCATCTACGCCTGGATCAACATCCTGCAGCACGACGGTCTGCTTAACCAGGTGCTGCTCGCGCTGCACGTCATCGACGCGCCGGTCTCCTGGCTGTCGTCGGACACCGCAATCTATATCGGCGTCGTCTACTCCTACCTGCCGTTCATGGTGCTGCCGCTCTATGCCACGCTCGAGAAAATGGACGAGTCCTTGCTGGAAGCCGCCGCGGATCTCGGCTGCACACGCGCGCGCGCGTTCTGGCAAGTGACATTCCCGATCTCGCTGCCCGGCGTGGCGGCCGGCGTGCTGCTCTGCTTCATCCCGATCGTCGGCGAATTCGTCATCCCCGACCTGCTCGGCGGCTCGCAGACGCTGATGATCGGCCAGACGCTGTGGACCGAATTCTTCTCCAACCGCGACTGGCCGGTCGCCTCCGCCATCGCGGTGGCGCTGCTTGCGCTCTTGCTGGTGCCGATCCTTTTCTATCAGCGGCTGCAGCGCCGCCAGCTTGAGGGGCTGCGCTGATGATGCGGCGGACCTCGGCCTTCAACATCGTTGCGGTCGCGCTGGGGCTCGCCTTCCTCTATCTGCCGATCGTCATCCTCGTCATCTATTCGTTCAACGCGTCACGCCTGGTGACCGTGTGGGGCGGCTGGTCGCTCGCCTGGTACCGCGAACTGCTGCAGGACGATGCCATGCTGGCGGCGGCCTCGATCAGCCTGCGCGTCGCCGCGCTGTCGGCGAGCGCGGCCACCGTGCTCGGCACCTGCGCCGCCGTCGCGTTGGTGCGCATGGGCCGCTTCCACGGCCGCCTGCTGTTTTCCAGCATGGTCTATGCGCCGCTGGTGATGCCGGAAGTCATCACCGGCCTGTCGCTGCTGCTGCTATTCGTCGCCGTCGATGTCGACCGCGGCTTCTGGACCATCGTCTTCGCCCACACCACGCTGACGATGTGCTTCGTCACCGTGATCGTGCAGGCGCGCCTGATCGGCTTCGATCGCAGCCTGGAGGAAGCGGCGATGGATCTCGGCTGCCCGCCGCTCAAGACCTTCCTCACCGTCACGCTGCCGTTGATCTTCCCGGCCATTGCCGCCGGCTGGATGCTGGCCTTTTCGCTCTCGCTCGACGACCTGGTGATCGCGAGCTTCACCACCGGCCCGGGCGCCACCACACTGCCGATCCGCATTTATTCGGAGGTGCGCCTCGGCGTGAAGCCGGAGATCAACGCGATCTGCACCGTCATTGTCGTCGTCGTCGCGCTTGCCACCATCGCCGCCTCGCTCATGACCAAGCGCGGCGCCGTGAAGCGCGAACGCGCGGCCTTCGCGGCGCAAGTGTGAGTTATTCGCTGCGACTCTGCCCCGGCGGGCGCAAAATGTAGACGAGCAGCCAGATCGGCACGATCACCATCCCGCCCAACAAGACGTTCGGCCACGCCCAATCGAAGCCGCGCCGTGCATAGTCTTGCACGCGGTCGGCCGACAGCCCCATCTCGTGCATCAATTGGTCGGGCGTGATGCCGAAATGGCCCAAGACCGTTCCCACCACCAGCGAGGCGACGACGACCTTGGCCAGCGTCCGAAGCGTTGCGTGCAGCATGCGCGCCCTATCGCGCCGGGGCTCGGCCCGGCCGAGTGATTCGGCTTCCGCGCAATCATAATCAAATGGCCGCCGCCGCGACACGCACGGGCCGGGCCTATCCGCTGCTTTACAGGGCCTATTTGGGCGCGGGGGCCGTCGATTGCTCGGAAGCCGGCACCGCGCCGGCGCTGCGGCCGGTCAGCCGCTCGATCACCGAGCGGGCGGCGTCGCGCGCGCGCCGGTCGCGCACCGCGTCGAGCAGGGGCGCTGCCGCGCCCGAGCGGCGGATCAGGGCTTCCGCGTCGGGCAGCATGATCGGGTCGTCCCAGGAGCCCTGCACGATGAAGGGCAACGCGAACGGCGGCACGCCTTCCCGGACCGGCGTTACCAAGGAGGCGGTGCCGGTCAGGTCGAGCTCACGCTGCGGGATCGAGGCGGAGCCGGCAAGTGCCAGCTGCACCGCCGGGCCCAGCACCTTGACGTCATCGACCGTCACTTTGCCCTGCTCGATCTTCAGCGCTACTGCGATTGAATCATACTTGGTGGTGCCGTTGCGGAAATCGCCGCCGCCGGACAGCGGCCGCCGCTCCAGCCGCTGCAGCAATTGCTCGATGTCGAGGCCGACCAGCGCGCCGTCGCTGGCGGTCAGGCTGGCATTGCCGTTGAGCGTGCGCGTCACGGCCAGCACGCTGTCGCCGCTGCCATCGACGGCGAAGCTGATGTTGCCCTTGCCCTCGAGCCGGCGCAGCCCGAACAGCTGACCGAGGCAGCTCTCCAGATCGACGTCGCTGATGATGATCTGCGATTTGAGATCGACGCCCTGGTCGGCGCTGGCGAGCGACACCGAACCCTTGATCAGGCCGCCATAGGCCTGCGCCTCGCCGATGGTGACCGTCAGATGGCCGGCGCGCAAATTGGCGCCGATGGCGGTGTGGCCGAGCGTGGCGTCGGCCAGCACGACGGTGCCAGCCGACAGCCGCAGATCGAAATCGGTGCCGGTGAGCCCATCGAGCGCGATGGGCCCGCTGTTCCATTCGTGCTGATTGGCGGTCAGCAGCCTGATGGTCGAGACATAGGGCGTGAGATCGAGCTTGTCGGCAGCGAGCGTGCCCTGCAGCGTCTGCCGTCCGTCGGTCGCGAAGGTCAGCACGCCCTCGGCCGAATTGCCGTCCAGTTCGACATTGACGTTGTCCAGGCCGATGGTGCCGCCGACCACATCGGCCTTGGCCTTGATCGCGAAATGGCCGAAGCCGCCGCCGGGCAGCGGCTTCTGTCCTGCCCAGACCAGCGTGTCGTGCAGCGAAGCCGCGTCGGCGGCGAACGTGCCTTCGATCTTGAGCGTCGGCTTGACGCTGATCGAGCCTTCGAACGCGGCCTTCATCGGGCTGCCGGCGACGCGCAATTTAAGCCCGCTGCGGTTGCCGGCCAGCGCCGCGGCGAAATCCGACAGCGTCAGATTCATGTCGAGCGGCTCGTCGTGCCAGACGAAGCGGCCGGTGGCGCCGAAGCTCTTGGAGATCGACGGCCAGGCGAGCGAGAACGCTACGTGTTCGAACGTCTCGTCGACCTTGCGCGCCTTGTCGCGCACCACCACGGTGCCGTTCTGGATGCGCATCTCGGAAAACGCCGCGGCGCGCTGCGTGTTCGATTTCTGGCTGCGCGCCAGCGTCTCTATCAGGGCGGACCAGTTGGAGCGGCCGTTCTCGTCGATGTCGACCTGGATGGTCGGGCGTGTAAGCGCCACGTCGGCGATCTCGACGCGGCCGGCGAGCAGCGGGAAAAAGCGCAAGCGCGCGGTCAGCCGTTTGGCGGTGAGGGCTGGCTTGTCGCCGTCGCCCAGCACCACGTCGCCGAAACTGATGCTGCCGGCCGGAAACAGCCTGACCGTCGTGTCGCCGCGCAGCGTCGGGTTCAGCCCGGTGACGGCGCGCAGCTCGTTCAGCACCTGGGCGCGCACCGCCTCGGGCGAAATCAGATAGCTTGCGCCGACGAGCACACCTGCGCCGGCCGCGATCACGGCGAGCAGAGCCAGTCCCAAGCGTCTGAAACCAGTCGCGGCCGTCAAATGAGGATTTCCGGGCTGTTTCTGAATGTTACGCCGGGCGGACTTATAGCATCGGCCCGGATGTCGCCAACCTTGGCCAGCCTCTGTGACCCTTTCAAGGCCGGCATTAAGGCCAAGACGGCGGCCTATTGCGCGAGCACGCGGGTGGCCGGGAACGCCACCTCGACCAGCGTGCCGTCCTGCTCCCGGCTGGTGATGTGGAAGCGGGCGTGGTTGGCCTCGGCCAAGGCCTTGGTGATCGGCAGACCGAGACCGCCGCCGGCATCGCCCCACCGCGGTGACGTGGCGAGCTGGCGGAACGGCTCGAGCGCGGTCTGCAATTCCTTCTCGCTCATGCCCGCGCCGGTGTCGCGCACGCGCAAGACCACCTCGTGGCCATCGGTCAGCGTGGTCGAGACGATCACCTGCCCCCCCGCGCCGGTGAACTTGATCGAGTTCGACAACAAATTGAGCACGATCTGCCGCACCGAACGCGCGTCGGCGACGACCTGCGGCAGGTTGGTCGGCAGCGATGTGCGGATGATGACGCGCTCGCGGTTGGCCTGCTGCTGCATGATGGCGACGCATTGCTGCACCAGGTCGTTGAGATTGACGCTCACGAAAGTGAGCTCGAGCTTGCCCGCCTCGATCTTGGACAGATCGAGCAAGTCGTTGAGCAGCGAGATCAGGTGGCCGCCGGACGTGTGGATGTCCTTGAGATATTGCCGGTAGCGCTCGTTGCCGATCGGGCCGAAGCGCTCGTCCATCATCACCTCGGAGAAGCCGATGATGGCGTTGAGCGGCGTGCGGATCTCGTGGCTGATCTTGGCGAGGAATTCCGATTTGGCGGTGGAGGCCTTCTCCGCTTCCTGCTTGGCGTTGATCAGCTCTTCCTCGCTGCGCTTCCAGGCAGTGATGTCGCGCAGCACGGCGCACAGCTTATCGCCGTCGGCGATGCGCCCCATAGTGATGTAAAGCGGCACCAGCCCGCCCTGGCGCACGCGCCCGATCGCCTCGCGTCCGGCGTCGAGCACGGCGCTCTCGCGGGTCAGCCGGTCGAGGTAATCCAGCACCGGGCGCCGGCTCTCCGGCGCGAACAGATCCCCCAGCGACAGCTCGGCGAATTGGCTCGTGTCGTAGCCGAACAGCGCCTCCGCGCTGCGGTTGGCCGAGAGCACGCGGCCGGCGCGGTCGAGCACCAGCACGCCGTCGGTCGCGGTATCGAGGATCGCTTCGAGCTCGTGGTTCTCCGCTTCGATCCGGCGCAGCGAATGTTCGGCGGCCTTGCTTTGCTTGTCGTCGGCCGTGGCTTGCGTGTTGATCATCAGCACCAGCGCGTTCTCTTTGTTCCAGGCGACGCTGAACAGGCGGCCTTCGACCGGTCGCTGGTTGCCGTTGACGGTGGTGATGGTCAGCGACTTGGCGCCGTTGGCATCCTTCGGCGCCTCGCTTTTGGTTTCGATGAACAGGCTGTCGAGGCCGCCGGCTTCGGCCAGCGCCTCCAGCGTGCCGTAGCCGGTCCAGTCGAGGAAGGCGCGGTTGGCGTAGACCAGGTTGTTGAGGCGGTAGACGAGAATGCCGACCGGCAGCCGGTCGAGGATCGGGCGGCCTTCGCTGGTGTCGCGCGCGGCATCGCCGTTGCGCGCGGCGCGCGGCGGCTCGGGCGGCGGCAATGAGGCCGCGGGGACGGTGGGCACAAAAGGCTCGGCGCCGAAATCGTCCGATGTCGGTCCGGCCGTTTTGCCGGGCGGCTTCTTCAGCCGCTCGCCCAGTTCGCGCGCGAGCTCCTGAAAGGCCGAATGCTCGCCCGGACTCAAGGCCGGGGCCTTTTCCACGACCGGTGCGGCCGGCGAGGGCGGCGCGGGCGCGCGGAACGGCAGGATTTTGGCGGGCTCTTCCGGCGGCGCAGGCAGCTCGGCGTGGCGCCGCTCGATCGCCGCCACCCGCTCCACGTCGCGGCATATGCCGAAGCCGCGGAAGCCAGCGAACTGGCGCTCGCGGTCGAACACCGGCAGGCCAGACATCTCGATCGGCAGACGCTCGGCCTCGCCATCGACCGGCCAATGCACCGTGATGCCGCTCCAGGTATCGCGCGCGGCGAGCGCGGCGGCGATCTGGCCCTGCGGGTCGAGCTTGAGCGCGGCGACAATCTCCGCCCAGGGGCGGTTAAGCACGGCGCCGGTCTTGGGCCCAAGCAAGCGGGTGAAATCTTCGGCGCCGAGCGTGAAGCGCGTGGCCGCGTCCATCTGCCAGACGAAGCGCTGCGGAAAGCGCCGTGGGCCGGCTGGCGCCGCGGCCGGATTGGTCATCGCCGGAGCCTCCGCGCGGGCCGCACGCGCCGCCGCTGCGAAGGCGAGCAGCAGCGCGATTGCGCTCTGGCCGGCGCCGAGTTTCAGCATCGAAACGTGCCCGGCCGCGATATCGCCTTCGGCGCGGCCGTTGAGCATGGCCTCGCGCGCCAGCGCCTCGGCGCCGAGCGCAGTCAGGTCGGCGGCCTTGCCGAAGCGCTCGCGCGCTTCACCGCTCGCCTCGATCAATTCACCGTCCGCCGTGAACGCCGCCGAAGGCCGCTCGAAGTCGGCGAGCAGCCGCCGCGCGCGTTCGGGCAGCGACAACTCGGTGCCGGCGCGCTCGGTCGAGACGACCAGCACGGCGTGCGTGTTGTCGGCGAGAATGATGCGCGAGCACAGACAGATGAGAGCGCTGCCGAGGCTCGCGCCGAATCCGCGCAAGCGTTCGAGGCGCGCCGCGCCGCCCGCCGGCAACGTGCCGGCAAGCCGCGCGATCTGCGCGGCGGCCGCATGCTTGGTGTCAAAGCTGAGATTGGCGGCCGCGCCCGGCGACGCGGCTTCGAAAATTTCGGCGGCGACCGGATTAGCCCACAAGATGCGCGGCGCGTCCGCGCTCCATAGCCATACCGGCGCCGGGCTCAGGGCGTGCACCGCGAGCCGCGGATCGGTCAGGCAAGCGAACTGGAACCCGGTCCCATTCATCTCTGTGTCGCACGCGCGGATTACGGCTAATAAAACCTTAATACGGCGGCTTTCTCGCCGCGTCCACGAAGCGGCGCGCGACCATCCTAGGCAACCGCCGATAACCTTAATGTGCGAGTTCCAGTCTGGCGTCGGGAGCGTGCGTGGTGGATAGTTAATGAGGCTGCCGGGGCCGGAAGGAGGACGTCATGGCCAAGCAGGGCACTATGAACTTCGAGATCCCCGCAGAAATGCGCGCGCTGGCGGAAAAGAGCGTGGAGCAGGCGCGCCAAGCCTTCGAGACCTTCATGAGCGCGGCGACGCAAGCCGCCTCGACCGCCGACAGGCAGGCGGAAGGCGCGCGCACAGGCGCCAAGGAGGTCGGCGAGCTCGCCGTGCGCTTTGCCGAGCGCAACATCGCCTCGTCATTTGAATTCGCCCAACAGCTCGTTCGCGCCAAAGATTCACAGGAAGTGATGGCGCTGCACGCCGACTATGTGAAGCGCCAGATCGCCGCGCTCACCGATCAGGCCAAGGAACTGACCAAGGAAACGGCCAAGATGGCCGCGGCCTCGCACTGAGGTTCTAAGCCCCCGTCGGCAACTTGCCGCCCCGGCCTTTGCCGGAGCGCGTTGAATCTATGACACTTTTGTGCACTGCAATATTTTTGTTGCGACGCACCAGAAATGGTGCTATATAGTAGTTAATAGCGCAGCCTGAGCCCCGTTCCGCCCGGGCGTGCCCTGAAACAGGCGCGAGTAGGCTTGCCGAGGGCTGCCGCTCGTTTCCCGCCAGCGCCCTCGTGATTGAAGGGATGACTGTCATGTCTGCCGTAGAAACCCCCACCAAATCCAAGCCGAAGGCTGCTCCCGCTCCGACGCCCAACGTCTTCGAGATGCCGAAATTCGACATGCCCAAATTCGAAATGCCGACCGCCTTCCGCGAGATCGCCGAGAAAGGCCTCTCGATGGCCAAGGAAAACTACGAGAAGATGAAGGGCGCTGCCGAAGAGGCGACCGATGTGCTCGAGGAGACCTACAGCACCGCCTCCAAGGGCTGCTCCGGCTACGGCCTCAAGCTGATCGACGCCGCGCGCGCCAACAGCAACGCGACGTTCGACCTGATTGGCGAATTGATGACCGCCAAGTCCTATGCCGAGGCGGTCGAGCTCTCCACCGCCTTCATGCGCAAGCAGTTCGAGACCATGAGCGCGCAGGCCAAGGAATTGACCGAAGAGGCTCAGAAGCTGGCGACCGACTGCTCGGAGCCGATCAAGGAAAGCTTCACCAGCGCCTTCAACAAGGCCGCTTAAGCGTAAGCATGACGCGATTTGAAGCCCGGGCGCTCGGCGCCCGGGCTTTTGCTTGGCCGCTTGCCAAACCGGCCCTCCGAACCTAGGTTCGCCCCGCAAAGAGGCGGCCTGTGCAGGTGTAGCTCAGTTGGTTAGAGCGCTGGTCTGTGGAACCAGAGGTCGGTGGTTCAAGTCCACCCACCTGTACCAGCTTCAATTACGCCCCATCTGCCAAACGAAAACGCCGGCGAAATTCGCCGGCGTTCATGTTTTTTGGAAAGTGCGTTCGCTCAGCGCCGCGACTGGCGCGGCCCGACATTGGCGTGCGGGCGGTAGACCGGCTGCACGGATCCGCCGCCGAACAGGAAATCGAAGAAGTTCGGGCCGCTGCGATAGGCATAGCTCTGCTGGCCGTCGATGCCGGCATAGGTGCCGGCCGGCAGCCGCACCGGTTTGTCGGACGAGCTCGGCGCCCGCTCGATCGCGATATCGGCGACCCGACGTTCGGCTGGATTTTTGAGGATTGCGATCATCTTGGCGTCGCGTCCGTAGACGTCGTCGCGCAGCTGCAGCTTGCCGTCGTCATCGACGAAGGCGGTCTGGTAGGTCAGGTGCACCGGGATCGGGTGAGCGAAATTGAGGTTGATCTCATTGCCGCCGAACATGCTCTCGAATTTCGCCGGCGTGTAGTGCGCTGCCGGGTCCTCGATCGACATCAGCTTAGTGCCGTATTCGAGCGGATTCTCCACGCGCATGCAGCCATGGCTGAAAGCGCGCTTGTCGCGCTTGAACAGATATTTGTCCGGCGTGTCGTGCTGGTAGACCAGGAACTTGTTGGGGAAATTGAAGCGGATGCGGCCGAGCGCATTCGCGGCGCCGGGCGGCTGATAGACGTGCACGGTGCCGTCCGGGTCCTGATAGACCTTCAGGCCGATACGGTCGAGCGCCTGCGGATCCTGCTGCAGCGCCGGCAGATATTCATTCTCGATAATCGACGGCGGCACGTTCCAGGTCGGGTTGACCGTGATGAACTTCATCTCCGCCGTGGTCATCGGCGTCGCCTTGGCCGGCTGGCCGGCCACGATCTTGGTCTTCCAGTAGAGGCCGCCCTGGTGGAAGAGGCTGAGCGTGTAGTCGGGCACGTTGACGACCACATAGTCGTTGTCGTCGTTGCCGAGCTTACGCGGCAGCCAGCGCCAGCGCTCCATGTTGACGATGACGGTATCGACGGGGTTGGCGGCCGGGCCCTTCGCCTCCGCCTTCGCGCCATTGAGCGCGCGCACGGTGGCGGGGCCGGCATTGCCGTCCACGTCGAGATCCTGTTCGGTCTGGAAGGTCTTCACCGCCTCGACCACGGCCTCGTCATAGAGCGGGTTGTTCTTGTCGCCGGCGATGTTGAGGCGCTGGCGCAGCGCGATCACGCGCTTGTCTTTCATGCCCGGGCGCAGAATGGCGCCGTCCGGCACGTGCACGTCGGCGCCCGGATTGCTCTCTTGCTTCGGCGGCTTGACGATCTTGCCGCCATTGGCGCGCAGCTCGGCAAGCGCCGCCTTGAGCGCCTTGAAGCCTTGCTGCGGCGGATTGTAGGTGTCGAGCGAGGCGGCAACGTCGCCGGCCTCGGCGAGCTTGGCCAGCACTTCGGACGGCTCGGGCGCGATCAGCTTGAAATCGATGTCGTTGCCGACGCGGCTGTAATGGATACGGCCGATCTGCGCCTGGCGCGCATAGGTCAGCACGGAATTGGTGAACTTGAGCTCGGCCGCCGCCAGATCGTCCGGCGTCACCGCGGCGGCAAAATCCGGCACCGGATAATCCTGCGGATCGAGGCCGACGGCATCGACCTGGCCGAGATAGCCGGTCGCGGCCTTGGCGCGCGCGTCAGCCTTGCCGTCGGCGAGCCATAGCGGCTTGTAGTCGCGCGCTTTGTAGAATTGCTCGACGCCGGCGCGGTCGTCCTTACGGGCGACCAGGCGGTCGAGCTTCTTGCCGGTGATCAGCTCGCGCAGCTGGTTTGCCACCTGCGTATCGGCGTCGGTGGGCGCTGCCGGTGCCGCCGCGGCCTTGGTCGGTTCGGCGCTTGGCGCCGCGGCATCCTGCTTCGGCTCGCTCTTGGGCTCGCTCTTCGGCGCGGCCGGCTGCGCCGCCGGGGTGGACTGCGGGGTGGACGCAATGTCCTTGGCCGTCAGCGGCGGCAACAGGTCGGTATCCGGCATCGGCACCGCCGCGCCAATCTGCTTGTCGGATTGCTGGGCGAGGCCCGGATGGCTGGACAACGCCAGCACCAGCCCAAAGGCGGTGGAAGCCAGCAGACGCTCAAATCGTACGGATTTCACCGAATGAACTCCCGGAGACGGCCTATCAGGCCTCTGTTATGGCAGCATAGTACCTGATGCACATGCTTTCGTTACGGTTTTCCCAACGCGGCCGGTATCAACACGTGGCAACTGTGGCTATTTTGCACGACCGGTCAAAGTCCGTATTTACTGGCATTTTTCGGCCTTTATCGGCGTAGCCTATAGCAACAACGGGCCTGCTGGCTGGTTCCTGCACACGGTTTTGCGACTTTTGCCCGCTCATTTGTTGGTGATCGGGCGTCTTAATCGGGTTCGAGGCTAGAACCGTGGCATGACGCCGGCATGATTGCGGCGCTGCAACCGGTGGGCGCAAACGGAGGACTTTCGATGGTGGCGCATGGCACCGCACGCACCGCGCTCATCGCCGCATTCCTAGGCCTTCTCCCGGCAGCCGCGCCGGCGCAGGGGGGCCCGCCTGCCGGAAACGAAGCCGCCGCCAAGCTCAAGCCGATCGCCGCCCCGGCTCAGCCCGCGGCAGCCGACGTGCTGCCGCTCGGCAAACTGAAATTGCCGCCCGGATTCCGCATCGAGGTCTATGCCAGCGGCATTCCCGATGCGCGCTCGCTGCGTGTCGGCGCCCGCGGCACGGTCTTCGTCGCCAGTCCCGCGACCGGCAAGGTCTTCGCCATCGACGCCCAGCACGCGGTCAAGGTGATCGCCTCCGGCCTCGACCGGCCGAACGGCCTCGCCATTCGCGGCGGCACGTTGTTCATCGCCGAGGCTTCGCGCATTTCCAAAATCGACAATGTCGAAGACGTGCTCGACAATCCGCCGGCGCCGCTTTCGGTCTACGAGGATTTGCCGAAGGCCGAAGTGAACGGCCTGCGCTTCCTCGGCGTCGGCCCCGACGGCAAGCTGTATATTTCGATCGGCATGCCCTGCAACAATTGCCTGCCGCAGCCGAGCGAAGCGCAGATCCGCCGCATCGATCTCGAAGGCAACAATGTCGAAGCGGTCGCGCTCGGCGTGCGCAACTCGCTCGGCTTCGATTGGGCGCCGCAAAGCGAGCAGCTTTACTTCACCGACAACGGCCGCGACTGGCTGTCGGAGGACGCGCCGAGCGACGAGCTCAACCGCATCGGCAAGCCGGGAGAAAACTTCGGCGCGCCGTACTGCTACCAGGGCACTCTGCCCGACAGCGAATTCGGCTGGGGCCATTCCTGCGACGAGTTCACGCCGCCGGTCACGCTGCTCGGTCCGCACGTCGCTCCGCTCGGCATGCGTTTCTACACCGGCCGAATGTTTCCGCGTGATTATAGCGACGCCATTTTCATCGCCCGCCACGGTTCCTGGAACAGAACCAAGAAGCTCGGCGGCGACGTCGTGGTTTTACATCTCAACAAAAACGGCTCGGTGGCCTCGATGGAGCCGTTCCTCACCGGCTTCCTCGCCGACAACAACTTTATCGGCCGGCCAGTCGACGTCGAAATCATGCGTGACGGCTCGCTGTTGATCTCGGACGATTGGAACGGCGCGGTCTATCGCGTTACATCCGGACGCGAAGCCGGTGGCGCACCTGCCCGCGAGCCGACCCGCGAACGTCGGCGCCGGCGCGATTTCTTCTTCAACTTCCGCTGAAAAAACCGGGCCCCGTGAGGGGCCCGGTTGCAGGTTCGCCAGCGTGGGGGCCGGCGACATTCCAGAGGGGAACTTGCTGCTTCGCCGGGTTACTCTGGGAGGATACGCATCCGGCGAAACAGCGTTTGCGCACTATGCGAGTCGCAGGGTGGGCAAGCAACGCCACACGCCGCATGTCTGCCATGCCAAATCGCGCGCGCCTGCAGCAATTCGCCGCAGGATTCCACGGTCGTGAAATTCGGCTTGGTTAGAAATGCCAGCGTTGCGCGTTGGCGACCAGGAAGTCGCGGAAGACCTGAATGCGCGCGACGGATTTGAGCTCTTCCGGGTAGACGAAAAAGGCGTCGAGCGCGAGCGTGTCCTCGTCGCCGAAAAGCTGCACCAGCCCGCCGTTTTCCTCCACCAGATAGTCCGGCAGGATCGCGATGCCGAGCCCGCGCTGGCAGGCGCGCAGCACGCCGAGCACGTTGTTGATCGTGATGCTGGGCCCGCGCGGCTCCTTGCCGTTGCGGGCGACTTCCAAAAGCCAGCGCCGGTTGGCGAAATGCGCCGGCACCGCGCCGCTCAGCAAAATAATGCGGTGTTTGTCGAGCTCTTCATGCGTGCGCGGCGTGCCGAAGCGCTTGAGATATTCGGGCGAGGCGTAGGCGTGGAAATGCACCGAGAACAGCTTGCGCTGAATCAAATCCGGCTGCGTCGGCTGGCGCAGACGAATGGCGACGTCGGCCTCGCGCATGGCGAGATCGAGCTCCTCGTCGGTGGTGATCAGCGTGATGTGGATGTCGGGATAGAGATCGAGAAATTCACCGAGCCGCGGCAGCAGCCAATGGATGCCGATGCCGGGCGTCGTCGACACTTTCAATTCGCCGTTCGGCCGCTCGCGGCTGTCGGTGAGCTTGGTGCGCGCGGCTTCGAGCTTCATGAACACTTCGTGCGCGGTGCGGTAAAGCAGCTCGCCCTGCTCGGTGAGAATCAGCCCGCGCGCATGGCGATGAAACAGCGACACCGACAGCTCGCCTTCCAGCGCCGAAACCTGCCGCGACACCGCCGACTGCGACAGCCCGAGCCGTTCGCCGGCGTGGGTGAACGAGCCGGCTTCCGCCGCGGCGTGGAACACTTTCAGCTTGTCCCAGTCCATCGACCCTTGGGTGCTGCCCACGCTCATTCTGCGGCCGCCCTCTGATGTTCGCGCGCCGCTAGGAATTTTTCGGCTTCGAGCGCGGCCATGCAGCCTTGTCCGGCCGCGGTCACCGCTTGGCGGTAGATGTCGTCGGTCACGTCGCCGGCGGCGAATACGCCAGGCACCGAAGTGACGGTGGAATGGCCGGCGGTGACGATGTAGCCGGACGGCTTCATCTGCAATTGCCCGGCGAAAAGTTCGGATGACGGCGAATGCCCGATGGCGACGAACACGCCGTCGATGCTGCGTTCGCTCACCGCGCCGGTCTTGATGTTCTTGAGCTTGACGCGGTTGACCTTGAGCGGGTTGTCGCTGCCCATCACGTCTTCGAGCACCGAATCCCAGATCACCTCGATCTTGGGATGCTTGAACAGGCGGTCCTGCAAAATCTTCTCGGCGCGGAATGAATCGCGGCGGTGCACGACCGTGACCTTGGCGGCGAAATTGGTGAGGAACAGTGCTTCCTCGACCGCGGTATTGCCGCCGCCGATCACCACCACTTCCTTGTTGCGATAGAAGAAGCCGTCGCAGGTCGCGCAGGCCGACACGCCATAGCCCTTGAACTTCTGCTCCGACGGCAGATCAAGCCAGCGCGCTTGCGCGCCGGTGGCGATGATCAGCGCGTCCGCGAGATAGACGTCGCCGGAATCGCAGGCGAGGCGAAACGGCCGGCTGGCGATCTCGACTTTGGTGACGGTGTCGGTGACGATCTTGGTGCCGACGTGCTGGGCCTGCGCCTGCATCTGCTCCATCAGCCAGGGACCCTGGATGACATCGGCGAAGCCCGGATAGTTCTCCACGTCGGTCGTGATGGTGAGCTGGCCGCCGGGCTGGATGCCCTGGATCAGGATCGGCGCCAGCATGGCGCGCGCGGCATAGATGGCGGCGGTGTAGCCCGCCGGCCCCGAGCCGATGATGATGACCTTGGCGTGGGTGGTTTTCGACATTCTTCCGTAGCGCCCCCTGGCGGACCCATCTGCGCGGGCGAGGCCGAACGGGCCGGCTCTTTTTGGTATGCACGATCTAGGGTTTCCGCCCGAGCCATGCAAGATACGCAACCCCCGAAGCCACAGGCTTCCTGGGACAGCGGTATTGGGTTCCGCCTGACGCGCAATAATGTTTCGCGAAACATTGTTTCGCGGTATGGATTTTCGGCCGCTGACCGGAGGGGGAGTTCGCCACGTGCCCGCGCGTCTCGACGCCATCGACCGCAAAATCCTGAAAGAGCTGCAGGACGACGGCCGCATCACCAATGTCGAGCTGGCGCGCCGCGTCGGCATCTCGGCGCCGCCCTGCCTGCGGCGCGTGCGCGCGCTGGAGGAGG
Source organism: uncultured Pseudomonadota bacterium (assembly GCA_963710705.1). GTDB lineage: Bacteria > Pseudomonadota > Alphaproteobacteria > Rhizobiales > Xanthobacteraceae > Pseudolabrys. The sequence goes on along the minus strand of CAVQBI010000002.1, from coordinate 123,599 downwards.
CGGGCTACATCAAAGGCTACCGCGCGCTGCTCGACGAGAAGAAGCTCGGCTACGAGGTGACCGTCTTCGCCATGGTGCATCTGGCGAGCCAAGCGGACGCCGATCTCACGGCCTTCGAGAAATTCGTGCGCGCCGAGCCTTTGGTGCGCGAGTGCTGGATGCTGTCGGGCGAGATCGACTTCGTGTTGAAATGCGTGGCGCCCGACCTGAAGACCTTCCAGGCTTTCGTCGAGCGGCTGACTGCTGCGCCCCATGTGCGCAACGTCAAGACCTCGCTCACGCTGCGCAACTCCAAGGACGCGGCCATGGTGCCGATGGAATAGTCCCGCGCCGCCTTCGGAAGGCGGCGCGGCGCATTGGTCAGGCCACTTCGGCGGTGGTCGGGTCGATGATCGTGCGCACGCGCGAGACCACATTGGCCGGGAAGCCGCCTTTTTGCGCGTGCTCCCGCACCGTCGCTTCGTCGGGCGCGTTGTAGACGCAGTAAATCTTATCGTCGGTGACGTAGCTCTGAACCCACTGGGTCCTCGGGCCCATGCTGTTCAAGACGCTGCACGACTTCTGCGAAATCGCCTGCAATTCCTGCTTCGGCAGTTTTCCGGCACCGGGGATTTCGCGCTCGATCACAAACTTCGGCATGACATGCTCCTGTTGTCTGCGGACATGCGAAAGCCATGTCTCGCGGCGGCAGGCATAGCCCGTGCCCGACGGCGGCGTATTGAGGCGAGGGTCCCGTGACGGAAAGATTTTTGGCCGTACGGCCGGGACAAACGTCCCGGCTCAGCGCGCCGGCACGCGGCCTTTGAGACCGAAACCCGCTTCGCGGGCGCGGACGATCGCCTGATAGCGGTGCTCGACGCCGATCTTGTCGAGCACGCGCGTAATGTGGTTGCGCACGGTTTTCTCGGACATGCCGAGCGCGGCGGCGATCTCATTATTGTCGAGACCCTGGGCGACCGCCTCCAGTACGTCGTGTTCGCGACCGGTGAGATCGTCGAGCGGCAGGCTGTGGCGTGGGACGCCGGCCTCGACCGGCTGTTTCAGGAAGGCGTCGATCTCGGCGACGATCTGCCGCCAAGCCGGCTCGTCCGCGAGCGGCATGGTTCTCGCCGTCGATCTGCACGAAACGGCAATCGGGAATGAGCGTGGCGAGCTTGCGGCCGTCCTCGATCGGCACCGCGGTATCGCGCGCAACGTGGAGCGCCAGCGTCGGACATTTGATCTTGCGCGCGGAATCACGCACGTCCGTCTGCCAGCCGATCTGCAGCAGGCGTGCCGCCGTCTGGGACGATGTGGAGCATGCCTGCTGCTCGGACCAGGACCGTAAATGTTGCAGCGTGCCGCCGGGCTGGAAATACGAGCCCCAGACTTGGCCGAGCGCGTGGTTCTTCTGGCCCCAGCCGAGCCGCACCATGTCGAGCAGAACGCGCGCCTGCTCGGCATCGAGCGGCCTTTCGCCGCGCAGCCGGCCCAAGGCATAGGCCCCGTACAGCACGAGTCGCGTGACGCGCTCGGGATGGCGCGCGGCGTATTCGACGCCGATCGGGCCGCCCCAGCACGTCGCTAGAATATCGAACTGCCGAAAGCCCGCCGCGTCGGCGACGGCTTCGATATCTTTGATCCAGCCTTCGAAGGAAAATTCCGCCGGCGCACGGTCGGACAGCCCGCATCCGCGCGAGTCGTAGCGCAGCAACGTGTATTTCTGCGACAGCGTCTCTAGCCAGGGCCGCCACGCAAGACTGACCCACTGGTGCTCGAGATGCGAAAGCCAGGTTGCTGGCATGACCAGCGGCGGACCTTCGCCGCTCACCGCATAGGCGAGCTTCACATTATCGGCAGTCGTACAGAAGCGGATATCTTGGTTCATATCGCCCGAGGCAGATCCCCTCCGCCGTAACGCGACTACCGCCACTCCACTTTCTTGATCTCGTAGGCCTTGGCGCCGCCGGGCGCATTGACCTCGACGGTGGTGCCCTTGGCCTTGCCGATCAGCGCGCGCGCGAGCGGCGAGGTGATGGAAATCCGCCCCGCCTTGGCGTTGGCCTCCGGCTCGCCGACGATCTGCCACACCTTCTTCTCGTCGGTGTCCTCGTCGACCAGCGTCACGGTGGCGCCAAAGGTGATGGTGTCGCCCGACAGCTTGGAGACGTCGATCACGTCGGCGCGCGCGAGCTTGTCCTCGAGCTCGGCGATGGCGCCCTCGTTGAGCGACTGCTGCTCCTTGGCGGCGTGATACTCGGCGTTCTCCGACAGGTCGCCGTGCGTGCGCGCATCGGTGATCTGCTGGATGATGCGCGGCCGCTCCACCGACTGGCGGTGCTTGAGCTCGCTCTCCAGCGCGGCATAGCCGGCTGCCGTCATCGGGATCTTGTCCATCGTCTCATCTCCTCCTGGCGGGCGCCGAACCTGATCGCGACGAGCGCCGCCAAGCCCCTTCCCATCCTGAAAATGTCGTTCCTTCGACTCGTAATTCAACTCCGGCCGCGGACTTGTCCCGCGAGAACCGGAGTCTTGTCGTCGAGGGGCCGGTCAAAAAAACCCTGAGCGCGGCCAGCTTCACCTGTGCCGCGACCTGGGACTTCCCGGCCTAACTCGCACCGCCGCTTTGGGTTCGGGCCGCTTAAGCCCGGCTACCGTAGTAGCTCTGCAGCGCGCGTACCTCGAGGTCGCCCCCGAGATAGGCCTTTATGCCCTGCGCCGCGGCGACGGCACCCGAAAGAGTGGTGTAGTACGGCACTTTATGCAAGAGGGCCGCGTGCCGGAGCGAGCGGCTGTCGGCCAGGGCGGTTGCCCCCTCGGTGGTGTTGAAAACAAGCTGAACACCGCCGTTTTTGATGGCATCCACGATATGCGGCCGGCCTTCCAGCACCTTGTTGATCTTGACCGCCGCCACCCCCTGTTCCGCCAGGTAGCGCTGGGTGCCGGACGTGGCAATGCACTTGAAGCCGAGGGAGGCGAGCAGCTTGATCGCCGGCAAGATGCGCGGCTTGTCTGCGTCCCGCACCGAGACGAACACGGTGCCGCCGCGCGGCAGACTGGTGCCGCCGCCGATCTGACTCTTGGCGAAGGCGATTTCGAAGGTGGAGTCGATCCCCATCACCTCGCCGGTCGATTTCATCTCCGGCCCCAGCACGGTGTCGACGCCGGGGAAGCGCGCGAAGGGGAACACCGCCTCCTTCACCGCCCGGTGCTTGGGATGGGCGGTCTTCAGGCCGAAGCTTTTCAGGCTTTCGCCGGCCATCACGCGCGCGGCGATCTTGGCGACCGGCAGCCCGATCACCTTGGCGACGAAAGGCACCGTGCGCGAAGCGCGCGGATTGACCTCCAGCACGTAGATGTCGCCGTCCTTGATGGCGTATTGCACGTTCATCAGTCCGCCGACATTGAGCGCGAGGGCTAGTTCGCGGGTTTGCCGCTCGAGCTCGGCGATCGTTTTGGCGTCGAGCGAATGCGGCGGCAGCGCGCAGGCGGAATCGCCGGAATGGATGCCGGCTTCCTCGATGTGCTCCATGATGCCGGCGATGAAGGTGTCCTTGCCGTCGGCCAGGCAATCGACGTCCACTTCAGTAGCATCGGAGAGATAGCGGTCGACCAGCAGCGGGCTTCGTTTCGAAACCACCAATTCGCCGGGCCGGTCGAGATCGGAGGCGAGCTTGGCCACGTAACGGTCGAATTGGGCGGCGTCGCGCACGATTTCCATGGCGCGCCCGCCCAGCACATTGGACGGCCGGATCACCACCGGATAACCGATCTCGTCGGCAATGGCGCGCGCAGCGCCGGGCGAGGTGGCGATGCCGTTCTGCGGCTGGCGCAGCTTGAGCTTATCGAGCAGCTTCTTGAAGCGGTCGCGGTCTTCGGCGAGATCGATCATGTCGGGCGAGGTGCCGAGGATCGGCACTTCGGCTTTCGACAGCGGTTCGGCCAGCTTGAGCGGCGTCTGCCCGCCGAACTGCACGATCACACCGTGCAGCGTGCCGTTGCTGCGCTCGGTGTCGATGATCTCCAGCACGTCTTCCGGGGTGAGCGGCTCGAAATAGAGCCGGTCGGAGGTGTCGTAATCGGTCGACACCGTCTCCGGATTGCAGTTGACCATGATGGTCTCGTAGCCGACCTCTTTCAGCGCGAAGGCGGCGTGGCAGCAGCAATAGTCGAACTCAATGCCTTGCCCGATGCGGTTCGGCCCGCCGCCGAGGATGATCACCTTCTTCTTGTCCGAGGGCGCGGCTTCATCCGCGACTTGGCCGGCGAACGGCGTCTCGTAGGTCGAGTACATGTAGGCGGTGGGGGACGCGAACTCGGCGGCGCAGGTGTCGATGCGCTTGAACACCGGCCGCACGCCGAGCTTACGTCTTTTTTCGCTGACCGCCTCGGCAGGGGTCGCGGTCAGTTTTCCGAGGCGGGTGTCGGAAAAGCCCATGGCCTTGAGCCGGCGGAACGGCGTGGCCGTCGTCGGCAGGCCCTTCGCCTTGATTTCGGCCTCCGCCTCGACCAGTCCGCGGATCTCGGCCAGGAACCAGGGATCGATGCGGCAGGCGTTGTGGATCAGCTCGTCGGTCGCGCCCAGCCGCATCGCTTGCGCCAATTTCAGCAGCCGGTCCGGCGTCGGCGTGCCGAGCGCGGCGCGGATGTTGTTTTTGTTGTCGGGACCGTCGATGCCGCTGGCGGGGTCGAAGCCCTCGATGGTCACCTCGTCGAGCCCGGTCAGCCCGGTTTCCAGCGAGCGCAGCGCCTTCTGCAAGCTCTCCTTGAAAGTGCGGCCGATCGCCATGGCTTCGCCCACCGATTTCATCGAGGTGGTGAGCACTGGCGAGGCGCCGGGGAATTTCTCGAAGGCGAAGCGGGGAATTTTGGTGACGACGTAATCGATGGTCGGCTCGAACGAGGCGGGGATCGCGCCGCCGGTGATGTCGTTGGCGATCTCGTCCAGCGTGTAGCCGACCGCCAGCTTGGCGGCGACCTTGGCGATCGGGAAACCCGTCGCCTTCGACGCCAGCGCCGAGGAGCGCGACACGCGCGGGTTCATCTCGATGATCACCAGCCGCCCGTCCGCCGGATTGACCGCAAACTGCACGTTGGAGCCGCCGGTCTCCACCCCGATCTCGCGCAGCACCGCGATCGAGGCGTCGCGCATGATCTGGTATTCTTTATCGGTCAGCGTCAGCGCCGGCGCGATGGTGATCGAATCGCCGGTGTGCACGCCCATCGGATCGACGTTCTCGATCGAGCAGATGATGATGCAATTGTCTTTTTTATCGCGCACCACCTCCATCTCGTATTCTTTCCAGCCGAGCACCGACTCCTCGATCAGCACTTCGTTGGTGGGCGAGGCATCGAGCCCGCCCTCGACGATCTCGAGAAACTCGGTTTTGGTGTAGGCGATGCCGCCGCCGGTGCCGCCGAGCGTAAACGACGGCCGGATGATCGCCGGCAAGCCGACGAAGTCGAGCGCCTGCAAGGCCTCGATCAGCGCCTGGTCCTGATAGCGCTCGCGCCGCGCCGGCTCCTCGCGCCGCCAGTCCAGCTCGAATTCCTTCAGCAGCCGCGCGCGTTCGCCCTCGGACGCCTTCAAGCCGGCGATGCGCTGCATCTCCAGCCGGTATTTCTCGCGGTCCTGCTTCTTCAGCTCGGAGGCGTTGGCCAGCTGCGAACGCGGCGTTTCCAGCCCGATCTTGTGCATGGCCTCGCGGAACAACGCGCGGTCTTCCGCCTTGTCGATGGCGTCGGCGGTGGCGCCGATCATCTGCACGTTGAATTTTTCCAGCGTGCCCATGCGGCGCAGACTGAGCGCGCAGTTGAGCGCGGTCTGCCCGCCCATGGTCGCCAGCAGCGCGTCCGGCCGTTCCTTCTCGATGATCTTGGCGACGATCTCGGGCGTGATCGGCTCGATGTAGGTGGCGTCGGCGAGATCGGGATCGGTCATGATCGTCGCCGGATTGGAATTGACCAGGACGATCCGGTAGCCCTCTTCCTTGAGCGCCTTGCAGGCTTGCGTGCCGGAATAATCGAATTCGCAGGCCTGGCCGATGACGATCGGGCCGGCGCCGATGATCAAGATCGATTTGATGTCGGTTCTTTTCGGCATTCGCTCGCGGGCTACTGGACACAAAAAAAGGGCGCGCTTGTCGCGCGTCCCCGGGGCTCGGCGCTAGGGTAAGGCCCCGCGCGCGAGGGGTGCTTTAGACCAAATTCGCGGAGGTGGAAAGAGGAACCGTCGCGGTGTCAACCGCGCAATCGCGAGCGCATGGATGCGCCGTCCGGCCGCTTGCGGCTGGTCGAGCTGCCCCATCCGTTCGACGTATGCGACGGTCCGGCGGGAGCCGGGGACGCAGGTTGCGGCTTGGCGGTCGGCTTCGGCGGCGATTTGCGCGCCGGCGCGGGTTTGAATACGGCGTCGAGCTGCGCGTTGAACTGGGCGTCGTTCGCCTCGAGCTTGGCCTTGAGCTTGGCCTTGAGCTTGGCCTTGAGCTTGGCCTTGAGCTTGGCGGTCACGTCGTCGCAGTTGCCCTTGATGATGAAATCGGCCACGCCGGTCTCCTTTTGATCGCACCGCAGTCTGGGGCGAGCGGCGTTAAAAACCCGCGCGCCGGGAAATTGGAGGCCCGGCCTGGAATTGAACCAGGCTGGAAAACCTTGCAGGGTTTTCTGCGTAAACACTCCGCCACCGGGCCGCCGTCAGCGTAGCGGAATTGGGCTTGCCAGCGGGTATACAGATGCGGCGAGGCGGAGTTGCGGTTAACGGCCGCTAAACGGGCCGGCAGAGGAACGTCATTCGCCACGGATTATGGCCGATATTGCGCTTGGCGCGCTCGGGCCGGAACTTCGCGGCCCTGAGCTTTTCGATCATGGCGGCTTCGGTGTAGTGCGACAGCCCCACCGTCTTCTTCAGCCGCAGATAGTCCGACACGAAGATGCGGACCAGGCCAAAGGCGGCGGCCCAGAAAAATCCGTTGGAGGCGGCAAAGCGCAACAGCGCGATCGCGGCTGCCGGCGCCGCGAGCTGCGGCGGCACGATGTCGCCGATGATGACCAAGCCGTCCGGCCTGACGATGCGGTGGAACAGGCCGAGCAGGCGCGTCAGCTCGGCCGCGCTGAGATATTGCGCGACCGAATGCATGACGACGAGATCGAAGGATTGCTCCGGCAGCGCGCTGGCCTCGTCCGCGGAGATCACCGCGATCTTGGGATGGTTGGAATAGCGCGCGGCAAGCGAGGCGCGCACATTGGGCGCCGCCTCCACCAGCAGCAGCGCGCCGGCCGCCCCCGCCACCAGCGCCGCCGACGTCGCTTCGCCGCAGCCGTAGTCGAGCACATGGGCGGAGGGAGACGGCACATAGGCGCAGATGTCCTCGGCGATCGTGCGGTAATGCACGTCGCGATGACGCGCATTCACGTAGATCACCGAATGCTTGAAGTCGTAGAAGCTGATCCAGTCGGACATCAGGCGGCCGAACGCGAAGTTCCCGCGAGCTTGCGCCGCTTTTTGTCGAGTTGGCGCACGACGATCTTTGACGCATTGCGTTCGATTTGCGCCAGATCGTACTGCAATTGCAAGCGCATCCAGAACTCAGGGCTGCCATTGAATACTTTCGATAGTCGGACCGCCATTTCCGGCGAAATCCCACTTTTCTTGTTGACGAGATTATTCAGCGCCTGCCGCGTCACGTTGAGCGCCTTCGCCGCGTCGGTGACCGAAAGTCCCAGTGGTTCAAGACAGTCGTATCGAACCAACTCGCCCGGGTGCGGAGGATTCTTCATCGGCATGCTTGTTGTTCCTTTAGTGATAATCGAGGAAATCCACGTCAAAGGCGTCACCGTCTTCGAAACGGAAAACGATCCGCCAATTCCGGCTGACCGTCACGCTCCAAAAGCCTTTCAGATCGCCGCTTAGCCGATGCAGCCCCAAACCGTGGACATTCATATCGTCAATCGTGACGGCGGCATCCAGGCGAAAGAGCAGGCGCGCTATCTTGTCGACGAGATCAGGCCGCAGCTTGCTTCGATCATCGTGCTCATACAATCTCCTGAGCCCACGATGCCGAATGCTTCAGATCATGATGCGTTCGTATACTGACAAGTGTCGCTTGTCAAGTTTGCCGCTCAAGCGATCTTGCGCTTTGTGCCAGCTTTGGCCTGCCGCATCATCTCGACGAAGCGCCGGAACAGATAATGGCTGTCGCGCGGGCCGGGCGAAGCCTCCGGGTGGTACTGCACCGAGAACACCGGCTTGTCCCTGAGCGCGAGCCCGCAATTGGAGCCGTCGAACAGCGACACATGCGTCTGCTCGACATTCTTCGGCAGCGTGTCCTTGTCGACCGCGAAGCCGTGGTTCATCGAGGTGATCTCGACCTTGCCGGTGGTCAGATCCTTCACCGGATGATTGGCGCCGTGATGGCCCTGATGCATCTTCACGGTCTTGCCGCCGACCGCGATGCCGAGCATCTGGTGGCCGAGGCAGATGGCGAAGGTCGGCGTGCCTGAGTCGATCAGCTTCTTGATCACCGGCACGGCATATTCGCCGGTCGCCGCCGGATCGCCCGGGCCGTTCGACAGGAACACGCCGTCCGGCTTGAGCGCCATGATGTCCTCGGCCGAGGTCTTGGCCGGCACCACCGTCACCTTGCAGCCGGTGCCCGCCAGCAAGCGGAGAATGTTGCGCTTGATGCCGTAGTCGACGGCGACGACGTGGAATTCCGGCTTGTCCTGATGGCCGTAGCCCTTGCCCCATTCCCACGGCGTCTCGTCCCAGGTGAAGCGCTGCGCGCTCGTCACTTTCGGCACCAGGTCCATGCCGACCAGACCCGGCCACTCGCGCGCTTCTTTCTTCAGCGCGGCGAGGTCGAACTTGCCGTCGGGTGCATGCGCGATCACGGCATTGGGCATGCCCTTTTGCCGGATCAGCGCGGTGAGCGCGCGCGTGTCGATGCCGCACAGGCCGATGACATCGCGCGTCTTCAGCCAGTCGTTGAGGCCGCGCGTGGCGCGGTAGTTGGAGGCCGGCGTGATCGCGCTATGCAGGATGACGCCGCAGGCGCCCGGCCGCGAGGCGAGGTTGACGCTCTCGATGTCTTCCTCGTTGGTGCCGACATTGCCGATATGCGGGAAGGTGAAGGTAATGATCTGCCCGGCATAGGAGGGATCGGTGAGCACCTCCTCGTAGCCCGTCATAGCGGTGTTGAAGCAGACCTCGCCGACCGCGTGGCCGGTAGCGCCCAGGCCGAAGCCTTCCAATACCGTCCCGTCGGCCAGCACCAAAAGCGCCGTGGCCCTGGGTTCTTCCCAAGAAGTGTGATTTGGCCCGGTGGATCTGGCGGGCGGCTGGGTCATGGCCTCTTAGTTGCGTATAATATTGTGCGAAGCAAGGGGCCGCCGGGTGCCGCCCCCAGGCAGATAGAACCGTAGAAAAGAGGTCCCCGTGCTGCGCGACGACATCAACAAAGCTTTGACCGAGGCGATGAAGGCCAAGAACGAGCGCGCGGTCTCCACGCTGCGCATGGTCAATTCCACGCTCAAGAACGCCGACATCGAGGCGCGCGGGGCCGGCAAGCCGCCGCTCGGCGATGTCGAAGTGTTGAGCGTGCTGCAGAAGATGATCAAGCAGCGTCAGGAATCGGTCGAACTTTACCAAAAAGGCAACCGCGCCGACCTGGTGAAGCAGGAGCAAGAGGAGATCGCCATCATCTCCGGTTACCTGCCGAAGCAGATGTCGGAGGCCGAGATGGCCGCCGTCATCGACGCCGCCATCAAGGAGACAGGCGCCGCCGGCATGAAGGACATGGGCAAGGTGATCGGCAGCCTGCGCGGCAAATATGCCGGGCAGATGGACATGGCGAAAGCCAGCGCGGCGGTGAAGGCGAAGTTGTCAGGCTAAAATCAAAAACTCAGTTTGGGGGAAACGATGACCCGAATTCTGCTGGCCGCGCTGGCGGCCGTGATGCTGTACGCTGGCCCGGCCGCGGCCGACGACTATCCCAGCCGCCCGATCCGCGTTTTCACGACCTCGAGCGCCGGCGGCATCAGCGACGTCTTCATGCGCGTGCTCAACGACGCGCTGCAGCCGAGCCTCGGCCAGCCGCTCATCATCGAGAACAAGCCGGGCGGCGCCGGCAATAACGGCGCGCGCGCCTGTGCGGAAGCAACGCCGGACGGCTACACCATCTGCATCATCAACGCCGATCCGCTGATCTACAACCAGTTCCTCTACAAGAACATTCCGTTCGATCCGGAGAAGGGCCTCACCCCGATCGTCAACTTGTTCCACCTGATCCAGGTGCTGGTGGTGAATTCCTCGCTCAATGCCAAGACCGTCGACGAGCTGGTCGCCGTGTCGAAGGCCAAGCCCGGCACGCTCAATTATCTCACCGCATCGGTGCCGCTGGTCGTCTACATGGACCGCCTGCACAAGGAGAAAGGCGCCGACTGGGTGCGTGTGCCGTTCCGCGGCGGCGGCGAGGCGGTGACCGCGATCCTCGGCGGCACCACGCCGATCGGCCTGATCGGCCTCGGCAACGTGATCGCGCAGATCCAGTCCGGCAAGATGACCGCGCTGGCGCTGGTCAACAACATCCGCACGCCGCTGTTGCCGAACGTGCCGACCTTCGAGGACCTCGGCTACAAAGGCGCGCCCTCGCGCACCTGGTACGGCCTGTTCGCGCCGGTCGGCACACCGAAGCCGGTCATCGACAAGATCCACGACGCGGTGGTGAAGGTGTTCGCCGACAAGGCCTTCGTCGACAAATACGTGATCAACCGCGGGCAGGTGCCGGCGATCGATACGCCGGCGGAATTCGCCGCCGAGATCAAGGCCGAGCGCGCAGCGGCCGCCGATGTGGTGAAGGAATCCGGATTGCAGCCGCAGTAGGCGTGCTCAGCGCGCGGCGCCGCCAAAGTCCGCGGCGACGGCGATAAGGGCCTCGGGCCCGACTTTGACCGGCCCGGCGAAGGGCCGGTCGATGACAATGATGGTCATCAGGCCGCTGAAGATCAAAATCGACAAGGCGCCCGACATCAGCACCTGCGCCCGCAAATTGGCCGTGCCGAAGAAAAACGTGAAGGCGACGGTGAGGAACGCGCCGGTGAACAGCACCATCCAGATGATATCAGGCACGGTGCCGTCGGCCGTGACCAGCCTTTCCCGCCGCGCCGCGCTGATGGCGTCGACGTTGCGTAGGATTTCGGCGACGACCAGACCCTCTTGTGCGTCGACGCTGTGGAATTTGAGCACGGCGCCGTAGATGCCGTTCAGCGCCAGGGTGACGTCCCGACTTGCCGTGCCGCGGCCCATCGCCGCCCAGTCTTTGTCGACGGCCGCTCGCAGATAATCGCTCACCGCCTTGCGGATCGCGGCGCCGTGGTCGGCGTCGATCCCTTGCGTCAGGCGAAAGACTGTTGCCGCGGCGCTCGCCTCCTTGGCGACGTCGTCTTCCGCCTTGTTGAACTTTTCCCACACCACGATGATGGCGAAGGCGAGCAAGACCGCGTAGATCACCCCGACCGTCGCGAATTTGAATCCCGCGACTTCGTTATTGGTTCGCAGCCGATCGAGCGGGACGTAACGGCGTACGATCGCCGGCCCGCACATGGCAAACACTGTCGTCGGGACGAGCAGGATGGAGGCGGTGATCCACAATGGTTGGGTGGTCAGGAAGAACATGACAGCTCGCCATTATCGCCGCAACGGTTACGCCACTTCGAGCAGAATCTCCGTCAGCCGCTCGGGCATGTCGATCATCACGTCGTGCCCGCACGGCACCTCATAGGCGCGCCAGCCCGGATCGCTTTGCGCGCGCGCCAGGGCGCGGTCGAATCCGGGACTGACATAACTCCGGGCGCGGATGTAGCTCTTTTTGGCGATGCGTTCGCGACCTCCTGTGAGCATGATCTTGTCGGAGAAGGTCGCGATCGGCTGCGGCACGCATTGCCGGTCGACCCAGGCACGGTCGGCCTCGTTGACGCCGAAGGCTTCCGCCGAGCGCGGCGCGATGCCGTGCGCGCCTTCCGCCTTGGCGCGGCCCACCATGTCCTTCACGGCGGGGTTTGTGATGTCCACCACTGCCTCGCCGTGCTCCGGCACGAAAGCATCGAGAAACACCAGCGACGCGATGGCCGGCTGCATTTGTTCGGCGACGCCCGAGATCACCATCCCGCCATAGGAGTGTCCGCACAGCACGACTTCGGACAAGTCCTCCCATTTCAGGAAATTCACGATGTCGGTGATGTGCGTGTCGAGCCCGATGCCTGGGGCGAACAGGTGCGAGCGCTCGCCTAGCCCGGTCAGCGTCGGCGTGAACACTTTGTGGCCTTGGCTTTGCAGCAGGTCGGCGACCCGGCGCCAGCACCAGCCGCCATGCCAGGCGCCGTGCACGAGAACGAAGGTTTTAGGCATTTGGATTTGCTCCCCGGCCTGTGAATAGTCGGGATAAGGCGGCCGTTCCAGCGGATATTTCGAGCCGTTTCCCGCCCACCCGAAAGCGGGCCAATTTGGCCGCTATGATCGACATGAACGATTCGGCCCAAACCCATGCGCTTCACGCCCCAGTTCCTCGATGAGCTGAAAGCCCGGCTTCCGGTCTCGGAAGTCGTGGGCAAGCGCGTCAAGCTCGTGCGCTCCGGGCGCGAGTTGAAGGGCCTGTCGCCATTCAACAAGGAGAAGACCCCGTCCTTCTTCGTCAACGACCAGAAGCAGGCCTGGTTCGATTTCTCCTCCGGCAAGAACGGCAGCATTTTCGACTTCGTCATGGAGTCGGAAGGCGTCACGTTCCCGGAGGCGGTCGAGCGGCTGGCGCAGATGGCCGGCGTGCCGCTGCCGAAAGTCTCGCGCGAGGACGAAGAGCGCGCGGCCAGGCGCAAGTCACTGCACGACGTCATGGAACTGGCGGCCAAGTTTTTCCAGGACACGCTGGCGTCGAAAACGGGCGCCAAGGCGCGCGGCTATCTCGCCGACCGCGGCATCGATGTCTCGACGCAACTGAAATTCCGCCTCGGCTATGCGCCTTCCGAGCGTTACGCGCTCAAGGAGCATCTCGGCAGCCACGGCATCCCGACCGAGGACATGGTCGAGGCCGGGCTCTTGATCTCCGGTGACGACATCGCGGTGCCGTTCGACCGCTTCCGCGACCGCGTGATGTTCCCGATCACCGATCTGCGCGGGCGCGTCGTCGCCTTCGGCGGCCGCGCGCTGGAGAAGGACGCGCAGGCGAAGTATCTGAACTCGCCGGAGACGCCGCTCTTTCATAAAGGCGGCACGCTCTACAATATCGCCGCCGCCCGGCAGGCTGCGCATGACGGCGCGCAACTGATCGTGGTCGAAGGCTATGTCGACGTCATCGCCATGGTGAGCGCGAGCTTCCCCGCAACCGTCGCGCCGCTCGGCACGGCGTTGACCGAAGACCAGCTCGGCCTGCTCTGGAAAATGGCGGACGAGCCGCTGCTCTGTTTCGATGGCGACAGCGCCGGCCTGCGCGCTGCCTACCGCGCGGTCGATCTCGCCATGCCGCGGCTTGCGCCCGGCAAGAGCCTGAAATTCGCGTTGCTGCCGCAAGGGCAAGACCCTGACGACCTGTTCCGCTCCGGTGGGCGCGAGGCGATCGCCGAAGTGATCGCCGCCACGCGGCCGCTCGCGACGATGTTGTGGGCGCGCGAGACCGAAGGCCATCAGTTCGACACGCCGGAGCGGCGCGCCGCGCTGGAAGCGCGCCTCAACGAAATCACGGCGACGATCGGCGACGAGGCCGTGCGCAGATATTACCGGCAGGATTTCAACGCGCGGCTGTCGCAGTTCTTCGCGCCGGCGCAGGGCGCGCGCCGCGAGGCGCGCGGTCCGGGGCAGCGGCAGGGGCAGGGGCAGGGGCAGGGCAACTGGCGTGAGCGGGGCGAGCGCCGCGATTGGCCACCGCGCAACGGCCTTCCGCCGCGCTCGGCGTCCGGCAAGCCGGCGCCCTACGTCGTGGTCAGCAACCAGATGGCCTCAAGCTCGGTCATGCGCGGCCCGCGCAGCACGGTGCCGCTGCGCGAGGCGCTCATATTGCAGGCGGCGCTCAATCATCCCTGGCTGCTGCACGATCACCTGGAGGAGCTCGCCTCGCTCGAGTTCCGCCATGCCGAAGCCGAAAAGCTCAAGGGCGCGCTCATCGATTGTGCCGCCCACGGCGCGTCACTTGCAGCGGCGCTCGACCCGGAAGGGTTCAAGGCCGAGTTGGCCAGCCGCGGCCTGACGGAGGCTGCCGCGCGCATTGCCGCCTCGATCACCACCTCGTCGGTCTGGGGGGCGGGACCGAGTGCCGCACCGGACGATGTTTTGGTGACCTGGGCGCAATTAGTCGCCTTGCATCGGCAGTGGAATTCACTAGTTAAGGAGCTCAAGGATGCCGAGCAGGCGCTCGGCCAGGACGCGAGCGAAGCCAATTATCTGCGGCTGCGCGACGTCCAGGCCCGCCTGGCCCGGATGGACGGCACCGAGGCCCTGATCGAGGGGTTCGGAGCCTCTTCCGGTCGCGGCGTCCGTAGCTTATGAGCATGACCCCGGCCGCTAAAATGGCGGCGGACGGCCGGGCCGGCGTGGAATAAGAGGTCGATTCGCGCGGTACTTTCAGGGTTAATCGGAGCTTAAGCGGGTTCCGGAACACTAGCGACCTGATTTGGGGGCGGCGCCAGATTCCTTGGGCGCGGCCCTTTTTGGCCATGGGCACTCGTTATGGGGTGTCCGCGTTGGTCGGGAAGGTCCAGGAGAGACTTAAATGGCGAGCAAGGCGAAGCAGCAGGCCAAAGAAGAAGCCCCCGAGAAAGAGGCCGAAGGCGCAACCGAATCTCCGCTGCCGCTGCTCGATCTCACCGACGCCGGCGTCAAGAAGATGATCAAGGCCGCCAAGAAACGCGGCTTCGTCACCTTCGACGCGCTCAACGCCGTGCTGCCGTCCGACTCGACCTCGCCGGAGCAGATCGAGGACATCATGGCGATGCTCAGCGAGATGGGCATCAACGTGGTCGAGACCGAGGACTCCGACAGCGAGGACGGCGAGGAAAAGGCGGCCGACGAGGCCGCTGACGACGACGAGGAGGACACCGGCACCGAGGTCGTCGAGGCCAAGACGAAATCGCTCGCCACCACCGAGAAGAAAGAGCCGTCCGAGCGCACCGACGATCCCGTGCGCATGTATCTGCGCGAGATGGGCTCGGTCGAGCTGCTGTCGCGCGAGGGCGAAATCGCCATTGCCAAGCGCATCGAGGCCGGCCGCGAGGCGATGATCGCGGGGCTTTGCGAATCCCCGCTCACCTTCCAGGCCATCATCATCTGGCGCGACGAGCTGAACGAAGGAAAAGTCTTCCTCCGCGACATCATCGACCTGGAAGCGACCTATGCCGGCCCCGACGCGCAGAAAATGCAGCCGCCGGTGATCGGCCCGGACGGCAAACCCATTGCACAAGTGCCGGGCGCAACGCCGGTGCCCGGCGCGCCGCATTTGCAGGTCGTGCAGGCGCCGGTGGCCCCGCCCGCAGCGCCACCCGCCGCCACGCCGTTCAAGGCGCCCGGTGACGCCGCCGACGGCGAGGAGCCGAAGGATCCGGCCGAGGCCGCGGCCGAGAGCGATTACGACGAAGACGACATGGAGAATTCGCTCTCCCTGGCGGCGATCGAGGCCGAGCTCAAGCCGAAAGTGGTCGAGACCTTCGACAACATCGCCGACAGCTTCAAGCGCCTGCGCCGCCTGCAAGAGCAGGACATCGAATTCCGCCTGAAGTCGTCGTCGCTGTCGCCGGCGCAGGAGCGCAAATACAAGAAGCTGAAGGAAGAGATCATCTCCGAGGTGAAGTCGCTGCGGCTCAACCAGGCGCGCATCGACTCGCTGGTCGAGCAGCTCTACGACATCAACAAGCGCCTCGTCTCCAACGAAGGCCGCCTGATGCGGCTGTCGGAATCCTACGGCGTCGCGCGCGAGGACTTCATCAAGCAATACATGGGCGGCGAGCTCGACCCGCGCTGGCTCAACCGCGTGTCGAAACTCTCGGCCAAAGGCTGGAAGAATTTCGTCGCCAAGGAAAAGGACCGCATCAAGGAGATCCGCTCGCTGGTGCACGACCTTGCCGCGCAGACCGGCGTCGAGATCGGCGAATTCCGCAAGATCGTGCACATGGTGCAGAAGGGCGAGCGCGAGGCGCGCCAGGCCAAGAAGGAAATGGTGGAGGCAAACCTGCGCCTGGTCATCTCCATCGCCAAGAAATACACCAACCGCGGCCTGCAGTTCCTCGACCTGATCCAGGAAGGCAACATCGGCCTGATGAAGGCGGTCGACAAGTTCGAATACCGTAGAGGTTACAAGTTCTCGACCTATGCCACCTGGTGGATCCGCCAGGCCATCACGCGCAGCATTGCGGATCAAGCAAGAACCATCCGCATCCCGGTGCACATGATCGAGACCATCAACAAGATCGTGCGCACTTCTAGACAGATGCTCAACGAGATCGGGCGCGAGCCGACGCCGGAGGAGCTGGCCGAAAAGCTCGGCATGCCGCTGGAGAAGGTGCGCAAGGTCCTCAAGATCGCCAAGGAGCCGCTCTCGCTCGAGACGCCGATCGGCGACGAGGAGGACAGCCATCTCGGCGATTTCATCGAGGACAAGAACGCCATCCTGCCGATCGACGCGGCGATCCAGTCGAACCTGCGCGAGACCACGACGCGCGTGCTGGCCTCGCTGACGCCGCGCGAGGAGCGCGTGCTGCGCATGCGCTTCGGCATCGGCATGAACACCGACCACACGCTGGAGGAAGTCGGCCAGCAGTTCTCGGTGACGCGCGAGCGCATCCGCCAGATCGAGGCGAAGGCGCTAAGGAAGTTGAAGCATCCGAGCCGGTCGAGGAAGCTCAGAAGTTTCCTGGATAACTGAGCGGAAGCCTTTAGCCCCCGGACAGCGCGAAGCGCTGATCCGGGGGTGAAGCATCCGAGCCGGTCGCGCAAACTGCGCTCGTTCCTCGACAACTGACCCAGCTTCCTTCGTCATGCCCGGCCTTGTGCCGGGCATCCACGTCTTTAGAGCGCGGCAGCGAAGCAAGGCGTGGATGGCCGGGACAAGCCCGGCCATGACGGGTAAACGCGTAACGGCTATAAGTATTTTACCATGATGGTCGACGTCACGAAGGTCGAATATCTCGATGGCTTCCGCCTGCGCATTCGTTTCAGCAACGGCAGGCAAGGCGTGCACGATTTTTCCTCGACCGCCGCGCGCGACGGCGAGATGGTGCGGCCGCTGAAGGACCCGGCCTTCTTCGCGCGCGTGTTCGTGGAGTTTGGGGCGCTCGCCTGGCCGAACGGTTTCGACCTCGATCCGATCGCGCTTCATGACCGCATGTCGGCGGCCGGCGAACTCACGAGGGTCGCGGCGGAATAGCACGGAGGGTGGGCTCGCTTCGCTTAGCCCACCCTACGGTCTCGGCAACCGACCGCTCCGGTCATCCCCGCGAAAGCGGGGGTCCAGTACTCACGGAATTGAAACGGCGGGCCAAAAGCCCGCCGTTCTCCATCTAGCGATTGTGATAATGATTCCAGAACGCCTCAGACAGCATCTGGTCGTTAGTTTGGAGTCGTATGACAGAACCAGTTAGCTTTTCTTTCAGGCGAAGGTAGTCCGGCTTGGGATGCTCAAGCTCATATTCCATCTTATTTTCGAAAATTCGAGATAGCAGAGTTGATACTTCTTTTTTTGAGTCAGTAGCGATGGCGCCGACAGCCACGCCAGTCTTGAACTCGATAAGTCTGCTGAGCGGGTGGATGTCGCGGAAGAAGCGTCGCTTCTGTTCTTGGTCACAATAAAAAATTACGGGCTTTCCTAGGCTCAAAGCCATTGCCGCTTCGGCGTCCTTTCCATAGCTATCCTTTTCCCCGGCACAATAGACGAGCGCTTTTGCGCACTTTACCATTAGGCATTCTATTAGAGCTTTATCCTCGTGCCCCGCCGCCGCACTAACTGTGGGATCAAAGTGTCACGCCCTTTCGGCGTTCCACCCCCTCGCATTTTTCGCGGGGGTCGAGAGGAGAAGACAGGCGTACCCGGCGCCTTCGGAAAGAATACGGGCGACGGCGCTTGGCTGTTTGAAATTTTAATCGGTGAAATCGTGGTGCGTGGGCCAGTGATATCAAGCTGGATCCCCGCTTTCGCGGGGACGAGCGGGTAAAGCCGCTCACTTCACCTTCATCATCTTCTCGGGCTTGGCCCCGACGCGGCGGGCGCTGACGATCTTGAGCGGGGCGCGGCCGGATTTCTCGGCGATCTCGCGGTCCTGCTCGATGAGGAAGCCGAGCGCGGGCGCGTCCTTGTCCAGCCCGCCGAGCAGCTCGGCCGGCACGCGCCGGTTGGAGCGCTGCGAGCCGTCCTCATACACCACGTCGAAGAACACGAATTCGCCTTTGGGGTTGGTTCCCGGTTTTGTCGCCATGGTGGTTTTCTTTCCGAAATGCAAAACCCCGCGCGCGCGGGGTCGGTCGCTGCCGCATATATAGGCGCGTGGGGGGTGCTTGCAACCGGAAAGCCGCCTCAATCGAACAGCGCCACCGCCCGCGTCCAGCCGCCGGAGGCCGCTTTGATCTTGGCCGGGAAGCAGGCGACGGTGAAGCCGTGCGGCGGCAGTTGCTCGAGGTTGCACAGCTTTTCCATGTGGCAGTACGGGATCTCGCGACCGGCCTTGTGGCCCTCCCAGATGATGGAAGGGTCGTGCGACTCTTCCCAGCGCTTCATCGTGTGCACGAAGGGCGCGTCCCAGCCCCAGGCGTCGATGCCGGTGACGCGCACGCCGCGCGAGGTGAGATAAAGTGTCGCCTCCCGCCCCATGCCGATGCCGGCGCTCATGTAGTCGTCCTGGCCGACGCGCGAGCCCGCCCGCGTGTTCACCAGCACGATGTCGAAGGGCTGCAAGTCATGGCCGATGCGGCGCAGCTCCCCTTCCACCTCGCGCGCGCTCACCAGGTGGCCGTCCGGCAGCGCGCGAAAGTCGAGCTTCACGCCGGGGCGGAAGAACCAGTCGAGCGGCACCTCGTCGATGGTCGGCATGCGGTTGCCGTGGATGTCCTTCGACTGAAAGTGGTACGGCGCGTCCATGTGCGTGCCGTTATGGGTGGCGAGATTGACCTGCTCGATCGCCCACCCCTCGCCATCCGGTAGCTGTTCGGTTTTCAGCCCGGGAAAAAGACTCGCCAGCAGCGGTCCGGTCTGCTTGCCGGTCTGGTATTCGATCTTCGGGCGCATGAAGGGCGGGTCGAGCACCGCCTCGTTGTCGAGCGTGACGGAAATGTCGACCATGCGGCTGGGCAGTTTCATTTTGTCCTCCCCGAATTGGTTGCAGGGATGCTAGAAACTGGTCCAAACAATCGCAACCACACGGGAGAAGAGTATGCCGAAGGCCTATTGGGTGTCCGTCTATCGCTCGATCAAGGATCCGGACAAGCTCGCGGCCTACGCCAAGCTAGCGCCGCCGGCGACCAGCAAGTTCGGCGCCAAATATCTCTGCCGCGGCGTGCCGCAAATGACATATGAGGCGGGCCAGAAAGAACGCATCGTCATCACCGAATTCCCCAGCCTGAAGGATGCGATCGCCGCGCACGACTCCCCCGGCTACCAGGACGCGCTCAAGGCGCTCGGCGACGGCGCCGTGCGCGACATCCGTATCATCGAGGCGCTGGAGTGAGCCCTCCCTTCTTTTGCGCCGGCTGATGCTTAGATAAGCCGGCATGTATACCATCAGTCACCAAGAGGCGCGGCCGTGAGCCGCGCCTTCGTCAAGGAACCGGACGGCGAGGCGCCCGAGCCGTTGCCGGAACGGCCGATCTCGCCGCATCCCAATCTGGTGACGCCGCAGGGCCTCGCCGCGATCAAGCGCGAGATCACGCGTCTCGACTTTGCCAGCTCCGCCGCCGTGCGCGCCGGCGACAAGGCAGCGCTCGCCGCCGTGCAACGCGATCTGCGGTATTGGAACGCGCGGCGCGCGCGCGCGCAGCTGATCGGGCCGCCCACCGATACCAGCCGCGTGCAGTTCGGCGCGACGGTGACGCTCGCACGCGACGACGGCCGCAAGCAGACTTTCCGCATCGTCGGCGAAGACGAGGCCGATCCCACGGAAGGCTCGCTCTCTCACGTTTCGCCGGTGGCGCGCGCGTTATTCGGCAAGTCGGTCGGCGATGTCGTCCAAGCCGGTGGCGGAGAAGCCGAAATTCTCGAGATCAAGTAGGACCTCACGGGCTCTCCAGCCGCGAGGCAAACAACACGAGCGTCTTGCGATAGACCTCGGAGTGGTTCCATTCGCGCATGGCATCGAAATTCGCGGTGCCCTCCTCGTAGGGCTGGCCGGCCTGCCAGCCGTTGGTCTTGAGCAGATTCGCCGTTGACGCCAGCACGTCCGGCACCGAGTGGCGCAGGTCGACGCGGCCGTTGCCGTCATAGTCGACGCCGTACTTGATGTAGGACGACGGCAGGAATTGCGTCTGCCCGATCTCGCCGGCGTAGGCGCCGATCAGATCGCGCAACGGCAGGTCGCCGCGCTGCACGATCTTGAGCGCCGCGACGAGTTCGCTCTGGAACAGGTCGGTGCGGCGGCAGTCCCAGGCGAGCGAGGACAGCGTACGCACGACCGGCAGCTTGCCCATGTCGCCGGTGCCGTTGTCGGTTTCCATGGTCCAGATCGCCATCAGCAATTCCTTCGGCACGCCGAACTGCCGCTCGATGCGCGAGAGCAACTGCGCGTGCGTCTGCATCAGGCGCTTGGCGCGATTGATGCGCGCCGGGATGACGCGCGTGCGCGCGTATTCCTCGAAGCTCTTGGAGTGGAACATGCCGCGCTGGCGGCGGTCGAACGCGAGCACGTTCTGATCGGGCGTCAGGCCGGCGAAGGCCTGCGCGATGACTTGTTGCGAGACGCCTTGCGCCTGCGCGTCGCGCGCCATCTGCGACAGGAAGGCGTAGAAATCGCCGCCGCATTGCGCGGCGGAAGCAGGGGTGGCGAGGGTGAGGATACAAGCGAGGGCCGCCCATACGCGCGCAACCATTTTAATCCTCATTGCCGCCTTGGTCGGCCGAGCATGGCATGTGGCAGCCGGCGAAGGAAGTTCGCGGGCTTGCCGGAAAGATGGTCGAACAGCAACAACACTTGCGCCGGTGTGTTCGCGGACGGCGGCATCGCGGCCGCCAAGGAATTGCCGCAATTCAGGCTCGCTCGGCATCACGCGGCCGTGACGGCACGAAAAAAATTATCCGCCGAAAATCGGTCGCGTTGAGCAATGACGTGGCTCGAATTTGTGCGAGTAAGCAATTGTTAACCGGCGCACAGAACACGCCGCTTTATAAATGAGCAGTACGACACCTGTGCGAAGCGCCGCATGAGTTACGCGCATGGTTCGCATGTCGCGCTGGCGCTACTGAAATTTTCGAATCCGCGTATACTGCAATGCAACAAGACCAATAAAGAAGGGAGACGCCAAGGAGCCTGAAAGGAGAAGGTTTCCATGGCTTACGCCCCATCCGCGTTGTTGCCGCGCGGTCTTGCAATTCCGAAAATTCCGCCGCGCCCCAAGCGCGGCCTGTTCCTTCGCCTGTTCGATGCGATCGAACAAGCCAACATGCGCCGCGCCGAGCGTGAGATCGCTCGTTATCTCCGCGCCACCGGCGAAAAAATGACCGACGAAGCCGAACGCGAAATCGAGCGCCGTTTCCTGGCGCGTTAACTGCCGATCTGAGGAGAAAAGAATGTCGACACTTGTTGTCCGCGCCCCGCATGCGGCGAAGCTGTGGTTGCCGCTGCGCGGGTTCGCGCGCCTCGGCTCGTTCGTGCTGACAGTTTTCGAGGTTTTCGCCGAAGCGCAATATCAGGCCGAGGCAGCCAAGCAACGCTATCCGTTCATGCGCTGGTGAACAACGACGAATCCGTCACAGCGCCAGTCAACAACTCGCGCGCATCGTTCGAGCCGTCGAGTGGCCGCAGCGCGCGGCGCCTGACCCTCCAGCCGTCGGCGGTGCGCACCAGATCCCAGCGGTTGGCGCCGGCGCGGTGAATGCGGAAACCGCTCGATGCGCCGTGACCGGGCACGTCTACCGGCGCGGCGCCACGGTGCGGCGTGACGATCTGCAAATAGGAAATGGCCACCGCCGTGTCGCCGTCGCCCTCGACGCGCGGCAGTCCGGCGAAATGGCAGAGGCCGCCGGCAATCGCGTCGCGATGCTCCGGCCGCGCAACGATGGCGCCGATCGCCTCATTTCCGGTTGCGCCCTTGCCGCCGCCAAGATCGACTTTGCCGTCCGGCGTAAAGGCGTTGCGGTAGTAATTCTCGTTGCCCGTATCGGCGGCCGGCGGATGGCTGGCGATCAGGTGATAGATCGCCAGTTTATCCTCGACCAGCCGCAACCGCTGATCGAGCGTCTGTTGCTGCGTGCTCATGCTCCCCTCCGTGCGTTAACGTCCGGCGCGGAAGATATACGGCAAGCGGTTGCGGCGCGACGCGGGACGCTCACTGCGGCGGGCGATAATTTCGCGTATAGAAATCGCCCCACATCAAAGCCGCTGCGTAAATCACAAACACAGCGACGATCCCGGCAACGACGATGGCAGTTTCTGTCGGCATGGTGCCCCCTTTCTTGTGTCGGCTTATCGACCGTGGAACTTAGGGGGCGGCCCGCCGCGGCGGGTTTGACGTGAATCAAACCGACAATCGTTAACGCTGCGGCGTCAAGCCGCAGCTTTGTTTCGGCTTGATTCAATTCGTGATGGAACTCCATTCGTGGCACTCCGGTGTGCCACAAACTTGCCGAAGTCTTTGGAGAAGAGACGGACCTCCCCCCAAAACCGATTCGTCTTTTCCCAAGTATTGGAGCTGAAATGATTTGCCGTCTCATCATCGCAACCATCCCGTTCGCTCTTGCCATTTCCGCCGCGCCTGTTTCTGCGCAGCACCGCCAACACACCGCGTCGCTCGATGCCAACGGCAATCTCGACGCGCTCATCGCCAGCCAAGCCTCGGCCAACGGCGTGCCGGAAGACCTCGTGCGGCGCGTCATCCGCCGCGAGAGCGGCGGCAATCCGCGCGTCGTCAGTGCGGGCAATTACGGCCTGATGCAGATCAAGCTCGGCACTGCACGCGCCATGGGCTACCAGGGCGACGCCGCCGGCCTGCTCGATGCCAACACCAACATGACCTATGCGGTGAAATATCTGGCCGGCGCCTACCGCGCCGCCGGCGGCAATGCCGACCGCGCGGTGCATTACTACGCGTCCGGCTATTATTACGCGGCCAAGCGCAAAGGGATGGTCGACAGCAACGGCAACGCGGCAGGCGCATTCGCCGACGCTAACGGCATGACGGGATTCAACAACACATCGGCCAGAAACAAGGTGCCGCAAGCGGCGGCTCACGGCGCCGGCATGGCCTCGTCGTCAAACCCCTATACCGGCAAGCCCGACTATTATTGAGCGGACGTGACCGGCACCGGCGAGCGCTTGGCGTTCGCCGTGGCCCGGCTTGCGCCGTCGTTGCCAAATAAAACATCGAAAAAATTGAACTGAACCGATGCCTGTTGCTTGGCAGGCGCGGGCCGGGCGCGGCGCACGTGACGCACGCGGGTTTTTGCCGCTCGCTTGGCCGGTTCGGCAGTGGCGTTACTTGTTGCCGGCGGCTTGGCCGGCTCAGGCCCCGCGTTGCTCTCATGCGGCAGCTTCGCGCGCTCGGGCATTATGACGACCGGCGGCTGCTCTTCGCGCGGAATCACCGGCAATTCGGTCGACGAAGTTTCGCCGATGTCGACCGGGATCGAAGCGTTCGGCGACTGTACGATCGTGCCTGTCACGTCCTCGGGCTGGGCGTCGGTCGCGTTGTTCGGAACGGCCACGACCTCCGGTGGCCGCGCGGCTTTCAGCGGCGCCTCGGGCGGCAGCGGGACCGGCGTATCGGGAAGCGCGCGCAGCCGGTTCAGCTCATCGGCCCGCCGCAATGCTGCGAGCATGAGGAATTGCGGCCATTCCGGATGCAGCTCGCGCGAAATCAGCGCGCCGGTCGCCGAGACGTCCGTCAGATGCGCGCGCGGATCGCCCGGCGGATTGAGCGCCAGGATCAGAATCGCTATGGCGAGGAGTACGCCGCCTACCGGAATCACTCGAAGAATTGGCAGCATAGCCTGTGCATAACTGAGTCGGCCGGTTTTCCAAATACGAATGCGAAATCATTTTCGGCCGCTGCTGCATTCAAGACACACGCATGACGAGTTAATGCCGCATCCGGTACGGGCAGGCCGTGACAGGCGGCAGCGCGGTTGCTAGGAACGGCGCAACGGTCGTCACGGGGGAAGCGTCATGTTCAAAAAGCCGAATGTCCCAATCATCGCCATCGAAGAGCACTATTGGGATCCGGAACTTTCGAAACACTTCACCGGCCCCGAGGCCGGCCGAGGCAACGAAACCGACAAGATGCTTTACGATCTCGGCGAGCTGCGCCTGAAGTCCATGGACGAGGCGGGCATCGACAGCCAGCTGCTGTCGCACGGCGCACCCTCGACGCAGAAACTGCCGATCGATATCGCCGCCGAGGTCGCAGCGCAGGTCAACGACCGGCTCGCCAAGGTCTGCGCCGCCAATCCCAAACGCTTTGCCGCCTTCGCGGCGCTGCCGACCGTGGACCCGCAGGCTGCCGCCAATGAGCTCGAGCGCACCGTCACCAAGCTCGGCTTCAAGGGGGCTATGATCCACGGGATGTCGAACGGCGAGTTCCTCGACCTGAAAAAGTTCTGGCCGATCTATGAGCGCGCCGAAAAACTCGACGTGCCGATCTATTTCCATCCCTCGCTGCCCGATCCACGCGTGACCGAGATCTATTACCAGGATTACGCCAAGGACTTTCCTTTGGTGGTGCGCCCGGCCTGGGGCTACACGGTGGAGACCGCGACGCAGGCGATCCGGCTGGTGCTGTCGGGCGTGTTCGAGAAGCACCCAAACTTGAAGATCGTTCTCGGCCATTTCGGCGAGACGCTGCCGTTTCTGGTCTGGCGCATCGACGCGTCGCTCAAGCGGCCGGGGCAGAAGCCGCTCAGCTTCCGCGACATTTTCTGCAAGAACTTCTACGTCACCACCAGCGGCTTCTTCTCCAATCCGGCGCTGCTGTGCTGTGTGATGGAGATGGGCGTCGATCACATCCTGTTCGCGGTCGACTGGCCGTTCGTGCCGGACAACAAGGGCGCGGTGGACTGGATGGCCGGCATTCCGCTGTCCGACGAGGACAAGGCGAAGATATTGAGCGGCAACGCCAAGCGGCTGTTCAGGATGTAACGACCGGATGGCGCCGGTAATAGTCGGCATCCTGCGGCGATTGCTTCCAATCCGAGTTGCCGCGCCAGGCGCAATGATGCGCGCGCATGTCGGCGCCGTAGCGCACTCGAAACAGCATCGTACGCGCTGGACCGTTTGCGTATTCGTGCACTTCGCCGGGCGGATGCACCACAAACGCGCCGGGCGTGATCGCGACCGTTTCTTTCGGTGTATGCATGGTGCCGCCGCCGGAGAAACAGAAGTAGATCTCGGTGGCGTCCGGGTGGCAGTGGTAGGGGCTGATCTGGCCGGGCTCCCAGCAGGCCACCGTGACGTCGCCATCGGCGACGCGGCCGAGAATCTTCTCGACGTGGTGCTGCGGATTCCACTCCTGCTCGCGATCGAGGCTGAAAACCTGCATGGCGCCGGCACTCCTGCATCCAGGCGCTGAGCCTAGCGCAACGATAAGTCCGGCAGTAGAACGGTGCAGTTTCCGGGCCCGTAGCTCAACTGGTTAGAGCCGACCGCTCATAACGGTCTGGTTGGAGGTTCGAGTCCTCCCGGGCCCACCATCTTGCTTTCGCTTTGTCGGCACACTTTAAGAATGACTCGATTTCGCTTTAAGAGTGACTCGCTTACCGCGTTGATCCTGTTTGGGTTTCACCTTCTGTTCGAGCGCGTTGGTTTCCGTATTTTAACGCTGAGAGCGAGCTTGTGTTCGAGGTGTCGCCGTCCTTGGCCGAGCGTCTGCATCTGATGCCGTCGCGCTACACGGCCACGCCGAGGTAATCACATTCCAGGCGCGAGCGCCCTTTGGCTCTCGTGATCCGGCGCGTCAGTGACCTCGATCCTGCCCCTCGTCCAGTCCGGCTGCTCTTCGAGTACGACGGAGACCCCGACGCCAAGCCTCGTCAGGAAACGGTATAGGCGTTCGACGCTGTAGGTCTCGGTACGGCCGTTGCACAGCTCAGAGACCTTGGACTGGGGCAGTCCCATGACGTTGCCGGCCTGGATCTGCGTCAGTTGCCGTTTCTCGACCACGTCCGCGATCTTCGAGACGAGCTTTGCCTTCAGAAGTTCCTCGTCCGGATTGGGCAACCCCAAGTCGGCGAATACGTTTCCGGATCCGAGTCTGCCGAGCGGCGTTGCGGTGGTCTGTCTGCTATTTCGGTTCATCTTGCTTCTTCCGTTTTGCGTCGACGATGCGTTGTCTGAATGCGCGCTTGGCAAGCAATTCTGCGATCAACTCCTTGCCGTGAGGTTCTTCTCGTTCCTTCCGCAGCGCCTTTATGCGCTGCACGATGCGGCCGATGTCTTCCTTCGGCGTTTCGATGCCGCGCTTCGCTTTCTTCTGGAAGGCATCGAGAACGTAGATCGCCTCCTCAAACTCTATCGTGTACACCGTGCGGTAAGTGTCGCGGGCTCCGTGCGTTACGATCTCCAGTATCTTGCCGCCTTTGAATTCCTTGACGTTGCCAAGTGTCTTTGCGGAAGGCGCCTTCCTGCCAACCTGAGCCTGCCAGAGCGCGAAGCCGATTTGCCGTTTGGTCTCATCGGCCAGCGCGGCGACAAATTCTTCCGTGCCGCCGCGGAAGATCACCTCTTTGTAGTTTTCGTCCATATATACCAGTTTTGGTATGTTTTCAAGTGCCGTTTCGTATTATGCAAAACTAACCGGCAAATCTCGAGTAGGACTAAATACTCTTAAATTTTACGGCGATTATCCCTCAGTTGACGGATACCCTATTTGGTGGCACCTCGGGACAGTTCAACCTAAGGGCAGTAGCATCGCCTCAGGGGGGATTGGCCCATGTTTAGCGCGGCAAACGACAACAAGACATTTCGAGAAATCATCCGAGCCGGGGCTCTGGTCGGCCTCGGATGGGCCGTGGAGTTCGCGATCTTGGAACTAATCGCGTCCTCTTCAGCAACCTTACAGGCTGCGACCGCTGTTATCGGCACAGCGGCGATTTTAGCCATAACTTTCCAATTTTGGCTTGATCGGAAATCGCATCGTTTGTTTTGGAGCATTCTTGCGACCTTGCTTCTGATTTATTGTGGTGTTCTAGGCTATGCAATTTCAGAAGCCGTCACCGCACATCAATACAGAAATCACCTTCGGCAAATGTATGTTGAAAGCGAAATCTTATTAAGAAGAGATGTACCTCCAGATAATAAAAACCCTAGCGCATTTGACGCCGTTGCTCTTCAAAAATGGCATTCCGAATCAGATGCGTGGGAAACGGGAAGTTCAATTTGGCTTCAACAACATTTAAGCGGAGCGGCGGCAGTAAGATTCAATGATATGAGCGCAATGCCTAATCAATGTTGGATGCCAAGAGGGCAATTAATCTGCCGCGATCCTTATGTAACTCAATTTTTAAATCATGTTTCAGCCCACAGAACTAATCTGGCGGCAATAATGGAACATTTCAGTGACTATTATCCCTGAAATAAGTTCAACTGAATTGCTCGTTTTCTGGGACCGCCCGGCGGGGGCTGAGGCGGTCGCCAGTTCTTGCGCCTCAGCATCCTGCTATCGTCAACCCGAAAATGTTGGCGTTGTCGCGATTGTTGTATTTGAACTGGCATTCCGCGATGTAGAGCGGCAGATATTTCTCACTGACCTTGTGATAGCTGCCGACAATCGACCGCTTGAAGATCGACCAGAAGCCTTCAATGGTTTGCGTATGCACCGCGCCGACAACGTATTGCTTCGCGCTGTGCATGACAGCTTGGTGCGGATATTCGCCCAAGCCTTTGTAGGCAACGTGTTCATCCGTCGCCAGCAAGCTAACTTTGGTCGAAACCGCTTCGCGCACGAAGCGTTGCATATCAATTGCAGAGAGCGTTCCGAGTACGCGGGCAACCACGCTGCCCTTGCGCTCTACAGCGCCGATCACGGCAGCTTTGCGAACGAGTTTTCCCTTGCCACGTTCGCTGTTGTGTTTGTTTTTCTTCTTGCCGCCGATGAAGGTTTCATCGACTTCGACAATGCCCATCAGCTTGCGAAATTCCTTGTCCTGCAAAGCCGTCCGAATGCGATGGCAGACATACCAAGCCGTTTTGTAGGAGCCGAAGCCCATGTGGCGCTGAATTTGCAGCGCGCTGATGCCCTTCTTAGCGCCGAGCATCAGGTGGATGACCTTGAACCAATCCCGGAGATCAACCTTCGTGTTCTCGAAAATGGTGCCGACAAGGTGCGAGAAGCGATAAGCGCCGCCCTCACGGCAATCCGGGCACTCCCACTTAAATTTCATCGTCTGGAGCGGATAAACCTTCGTAGAGCCGCAGCGGGGGCAATGGACGCCCTTCGGCCAGCGGTTTGCGATCAAATAATTGTCACAAGCTTCCTCATTCGGGAAAAGCTTGTCGAACTCAGGGGCCGTCATTTGGTTGGTTTTCTTAGTCATTTTCGCCTCTCCGATTATGGGAGGACGATAGCATGTTAAAACCTATCCGTCAAGTAGGGGATAATCGCCAATTTTACCCACGATTCCATCGGTAGCGCTGGTGCCGGCCGGCGGCAGTGATGGCTGCCCCGCTGGCACGGTTTTCGAGGCCGGCAGCCAAAATTTTGTATTAACGATTTCAATAGGTTATCGAGACCGAGTCACTCTTAAAGCGCAAAGGCCGAAATCAAGTCACTCCTAAAGGGGAAATCAAGTCACCCTTAAAGTGCGCGACCGCATGATATCAGTGGGTTACGCGAGTCGTTCTTAGGGTGTAAGGACACAGGTTTACGGGGCCACCGTCGGCCCCGCGTTGTCCTAGCAGCGCGTCAATACAGTGGAGCGGCCGCCAAACTCGATTGGCGTACGGGAAACGTGAATCCGCATTTGGATGTCATCGATTGGACTAGCTCGGCAAACCAGGGTTCCGCTGCTGGACTCACGTACACTTGTTCAATCATGGCCGTCAGATCTGCCTCGATCGTCCATCCATTCGGTGTGATCCGACCTTTGTAAGGTGCCGCCTCGGGACTACCATCCATTTCCCAGAATATCGCTCTCAGTTCGCGTTCATGAGCGAATGAGAGCCGTTTGTGCATGATAAAATTGAACCCATTGTGAACTGAAAATCCCTGCGTCTCATAGTCGATGTAATTGACTTCACCAACGTAAACGAACGTGGGAAGGCAAACTCGTAGCCGGCGGTAGGTGGATTGGACGCAAACGGCCTCGTCCGAGCTCGAATAGAGTTTCCACATCGCGGCCGATTCGTGCTCGTTCATGTGCCAACAATTGATCAAGTATGTGCCAATCATCATCTTTGGGATTCGCCCCCAGTCTAGAGCGACGTCAGGTACGTCTTTGTATTGCGCGAGCGCTGGATCCTTCTCCTTATTTGCTCGCACATATTCGCGAGCAGCAACCATCATCTTAGTTGACGATCCTTCGAACGGATCTCCGAGTGCTGTGGCTCGCGCAAAGAACAAGCTTCGACGATCTAACAATGAAAGATACTTTGCGAGATTCATGTACCGCCAAATCCGAATGTCCTTATTGGTCGGAAGACGAAATGAATTCATGCGCTGTTTCTTCAAGATCAGCCATTGTTGAACCTGTGCGTTTTTGCAACGCGGTTTAGCATCGCTCGCTATTCCTGCGTAGTCGCCTTCCACTCACGTGCGACCCCCCCGCCGATAAGTTGAGCCACATGTGTGCCGAGACATTAGTCTTACGCTAGCGGATCGTGCCACCGCCGTATGCGTTGAGACCATCTGGAGGCTGATATTCCTGACGGCGGGTGGGTCTCCCATCTTGGCTTCCGCTTAACAAAACGCAAAGAAAAGAACGGCTCCCAGAAAGGCCCATCGTAGTCGATGCGTTTGAGATTGAATTGGCCGCACCACACTTGCGCCTCATAAGATGCATCGGGCCTGCTGAGCATACCGCCACCGGTTAAAAAGCGATCTTCAATGATCTGCCCAGATGGGTCTTGGGCCAAGACATATATCGCGTAATCCATGGCTCTGCCCCTCCGGTGTATGTCTAAGACTCGTTAGTTGCATCCGCGATTCGAGATACCACGCGGCGAGCGACAGCACGCCGTTCGCGCGCATGTTGCCGAGAGTCATGGGACGACTGGCGTTGGAGTTCGTCGCCATACGGTTTGCCCTCGCGTGCGTAAGTGTCGCTGGCGTCCTTGTACGACCGCAACCACTTGTCTACATTATCCCGCAGTCGTGCTGAATATGCCGCCGCCATGATCCCCATGTCGAACGCTGACGCGGCACGACCCGAACCCTAGGTCTCTAGAGACGGAGTTGAACTATGAAGAAGCTCGCCATCGTTGGCGCGTCGCACTTTGTCAACCGTATGTTTGAGGCGTGCGGCAATTATCAATGGGCTCGCGAGTTCTTGAAGAATTCGCTCGAAGCCGAAGCCACCAAAGTAGAGTTTGGCATCGAGTGGCAGGCCGTTGAAAAGTTCGGCGTCTACCGCCGAACAGTCGCCGACAACGGTGTCGGCATGACTAAGGATCAGCTCCTCCTCTTTTTCTCGACGCTGGGCGAGGGCGCAAAACGCATCGGCGGCGTCCACGACAATTTTGGCGTGGGCGCGAAGATCGCGTCGCTGCCATGGAACCCGCAGGGCGTGGTCGTCATCTCATATAAGGACGGCAAGGGCTCGATGATCCGGATCGAGCTCAATGCAGAGACCGCAGAGTATGAACTGGTCGAATTTCAGAGCCAGCGCGGTGCCTCGTATGTGATCAATCCTTCTGAGGTCGCCGACTGGGGCGATGACGTGAACTGGAGTGCCGTTGCGCCTGAATGGGCGCGTCAGCATGGAACCGTTGTCGTTCTGCTCGGAAGCGAAGAGGCGCCGGATTCAATTCTCGGCAACCCCAGAGCGGGCGAGAAAGACATCAAGGGACTTTCGGTCTATCTCAACACTCGGTTTTGGGATCTCAGAAAAACCGAGGTTGTCGTCGTAGAATTGCGGAGCGAGCGCAAGACCTCCTGGCCGCAGGGGCCGAAGGATTCCGACGATGCGCGCCGGCCGAACAATCGGACGATCATGGGCGCGAAGTACTACCTCACCGACGTGAAGTCCCAGACTGGAAAGCTGGCAAGTTCCTCCTGGCTGCCCTTGGACGGCAGCCGCGTTGTTACGCACTGGTTTCTGTGGGATGGCGAGCGACCAGCCATTCACTCGTACGCAAAGAAGCCGGGTTATATCGCCGTTCGCTACGGCGATGAGCTCTTCGAGCTCACGACCCACAAGGCGCACTTCCGTTGGTTTGGCATCGCGGAAGTGAAGATTCAGCAGAATCTTACGATCATTCTTGAGCCCCAGCTCTTCGACCCGCAGATCGCAGAATGGGGCATCCATCCAGACCAAAGCCGCAACAGAATTCTCTTTACTGGCAACGGCGATAAGGGCGTCGCGGTGCCACTCGCGGATTGGGGATACGAGTTCGCCGATCAGATGCCCGATGCAATTCGCGCAGCTATCAAGAAAGCGCGTGGCGATGGACCGAGCACTCTCGACGATGAGGAGTACCGGCGTCGTCTCCAAGACAAGTTTGGCGATAGGTGGCGCGTCAAGCAGATCGTGCAAGCCAAGGAGTCTGACCCGAACAACCAGCCGATCGGTGTGACTGATGAAAAAGTAAAAGCAGACGACAAGGAGCCGACAGAGGTGCGCCGGACTAGGAAGCGCAGGCGACCGAGAGCGGTACAGGTGATCCGATTCCGGACGACTGACGGTGCAACTGGCGAGGGGGTTGAGCGGGAAATCGCCGTCGATGTGCCGAAGTTTCGTTTTGTCAGCAAGGACGAATTCGACCACCCGTGGCACCTTGCGCTTTGGGCGCCGAATGACCCGGAGGGGCCGACGGTCCTCATCAATGACGATTCACCGTTCCTCATCGAGGCGATCCGGCACCACCAAGAGCAATACCCAGAAATCTATGCGTCAGAGGTCGCGAAGATTGTCCGCACCACCTACGGCGAGGTCGCAGTTTGCAAGGTGGCGCACTCTCAAAAACTTGTCTCGCAAATCCCCGAGGAGGAGCTTGACCAAAATTACCGCAGCGAGTCAGCGCTCACCGTCTCGCTTATGGGGCTCATTGCAGAAGAGAGCCTCATTGCCCAGCGTCTCGGCAAGCTCGGGCGGAAGAAGACCGCTGCTTAGTTAATTCCACTGCGCAGCGGCCGGGTGTTGGCGCATCCGGCCGCCACTCGCCATCAACCGCCACGGACGGCGACCGATGACCGAGCAAACCAATAGCAAAAAACTGACCGGCATTCTGCCTAGAGCACGATAGCATTGGATTGAATCAATTGGGGATTCCCAAATCGGCGCGTTTCTGATTCAAGATGCTGGCTGGAATGGAGGCCAGCATCTGATGGCCCGAGCCTATTCCTTGGATCTGCGCGAACGCGTGGTTGCGGCGGTGGCGGCTGGCGAGAGCTGCCGGGCGGTTGCGGCCACTTTCAAGGTCAGTGTCGCCAGCGTGGTGAAGTGGTCGCAACGGTTCCGCGCGACCGGCAGTGCGGCGGCACGACGGATGGGCGGGACGCGGGCCTATGCGCTTGCCGGGGAGCGCGACTGGCTGCTGGGACGTCTCGCGGAGAAGCCGGATGTGACCTTGCGAGCACTGCTGGCCGAGTTGGCAGAGCGCGGGATCGAGGTGAGCTACTACGCGGTCTGGCACTTGTTCGAGCGCGAGGGCATCAGCTTCAAAAAAAAGCCTGCACGCCAGCGAGCAGGATCGCCCCGACGTGGCCAGGCGGCGGGCACAATGGAAACGGTATCAAGGCAGGCTTGACCCGGCCCGCCTCGTCTTCATCGATGAGACCTGGGCCAAGACTAACATGACACGCAGCCATGGCCGCGCGCGGCGAGGCCAACGGCTGGTGGCCAAGGTCCCGCACGGCCGCTGGCAGACGCTCACCTTCCTGGCCGCGCTGCGCAGCGATCGGATCGATGCCCCTTGCGTTATTGACGGGCCGATCAACGGCCAAAGCTTCCTGGCCTATGTCGAGCAAATCCTCGTGCCGACACTCAAGCCTGGCGATATCGTGATCATCGACAATCTTGGCAGCCACAAAGGAAAGGCTGTGCGCCGGGCCATTCGCGCCACCGGCGCCAAGCTGTTCTTCCTGCCGCCCTACAGTCCCGATCTCAACCCGATCGAGCAGGTCTTCGCCAAGCTTAAGACACTACTGCGCAAAGCCGCCGAGAGAACCGTCGAGGCCACATGGAAGCGCATCGGCGCCCTGCTCGAATGCTTCACGCCACAGGAATGTGCCAGTTACTTCGCCAACGCCGGATACGCTTCAGCGTGAGACAATCATGCTCTAGCCGTGGCTCCATCAACAGGGGCACGCTGCCACGACGACTAACCGATCACAGCGCGGTGATTCTTGAGGTCGATTAACAGAGCGGGTTTTCAGGTTGATAATCGCGGCACCAGAAAGGTGCCGGGTTCGGGACAAGCGCATCCAGCATGGCTAGTAGGACGGTCTGCGGTAAACCTAGATCGCGCGGGTAGAAAGCCACTTGTCCTGACCAATGAATGACCAATGATACGGCGCAACCAAACAAGAACAAACGTGATTGAACCCAACGCTAATCGTCAAATTCTTCCGGCTTTTCCAGAGGAGGCGGGTCGCTCATAACGGTCTGGTTGGAGGTTCGAGTCCTCCCGGGCCCACCATCTTGCTTTCTCTCGCTCGTTCTTAGAGTGGCGGGATCCTCGCTAAGACGTCGAAGGCGCTCAGCGCACGATGACCGTGGCGCCGATCTTGGCGCGATCGTAGAGATCGATGGCGTCATCGTTCGCCATGCGGATGCAGCCAGACGACACGGCGGCGCCGATCTTCCACGGCTCGTTGGTGCCGTGGATGCGGTAAAGCGTGGAGCCGAGGTAGAGCGCGCGCGCACCGAGGGGGTTATCGGGCCCGCCCGCCATGTGCGTCGGCAGATCGGGGAAGCGCTTGAGCTCGCCCGGCGTCGGGTTCCAATCCGGCCATTCGCGTTTGGCGGTGACCGTGCTGGTGCCGTGAAGACCGTAGCCTTCCATGCCGACCGCGATGCTGTAACGCATCGCCTGGTTATTGCCGAGGATGAAATAGAGATACCGGTTCTTGGTATCGACGACGATCGTGCCCGGCGATGCGCTGCTTTGATAGGCGACCTGCTGGCGCGGCACTTCGCTGTAGAACAGCCCGAACGGCGTCTGCATCGTCCAGGGGTCGCGATCGCTGGTCTTGGGCGCGATCTGCGGACCATGGCCCGCCGAGGCGTAAGCCTGCGCACCGTTGCTCGCCTGGTTGGACGCACAGCCCCCAAGCAACACGCCCGCAACGACGAAAGAACCAAGGACAACCGAGATTTTCACGACGCCACCAGTCCCTTAGAAAGGCCTACAACCGAAGAAAAACCGCAGAACGCCGTCTTCCCTGCTGCAACTGCACAATTCAATACAGCAGCGCAGCAAATTGCCTCTAGTGCCTAAAAGCCACACTCCCAGATGTTTTAGCCCTTGCCTGGGCGTTGTGTATCACCGTCGGCTTAATGCCTTGCGGAAAAAGCCTGCAACTTCCGAAAGTTGGCGGGGGGGCGCGGAGATTACTGCGCTTTCGCCAGCGCCCGGACCTCGTCGAGGATCACCGTATTAAGGATTTCCTCTAGCCCCCCGAGCGCGCGGGCAACCGTCGCCCCATTCATCACGCGGTGATCGTAGATGATGCGCACGTCGAGCATGCCATCGCTGCTCATGACGCCGTAATTGAGCAGCGTGGTGAGCGGCGACAGCGGGTGCAGCGATTCAGCCTGCAGCGCCGAATAGACGGAGACGCCGAAGGTCCCGAAATAATTGCCGCGCTGGCGGCCCCAATTCAGACAGATCCACCAGAGGGTACGGCGTATCGGCTTGGGCAGCCGCGCGAAGTTCATGGCGCGGCGGAAGTCTTTGATGCTTTCGACCGGGGCGGTCGATCCGTATTCGAGCTGCCGCCCGATCTCGCGCAGGGATTGGCGCGCCGGCTCCTTGATGGAAATGGAGAAAAGGCCGGGCTCGCCTTTGTACTCGCGCTCGATGATCACCGTCGCGTTGCTGTCGGGATATTCGTAAAGGTGGTGCCACGGCAGCTTGACGTAAGCGCGCCGGAATTCTGGAAATTCACGCGCCATCAGCGCGTAAGCCTTGGTGAAGATCGCGGTCCAGCGCGGCCGGTCTTTGCAGGCTGCCCGCGCGGCCATTAGCGGCTCTAGCGACATGCGCTTCTGCACAGGCACGGTCGGGATGCTGCGGGCGAAATACAAAAGATCGATGACCATCCGCCGCGGCACGGACAAAGGAATCATTCGCCCGCGCATGGCCATCTCCGCGCCTTTGGCAAAATTAGAAGATCCACGGAACGACGCGCTTGGATTCGGCCATGTAGGCGCGATAGTCGTCACCGAAGCTTTCCAGCATCATCTGCTCCTCGCGGCGGACGCGAAACGCGAACAGAATTCCGGCGCCCACGATACCTGCCAACCCGGCAAACCAGTTCGCCAACAGCAGCATCTGTGCGATGCCCAGCAGGAAAAACGAAGAATACATCGGATGCCGAATGTGCCGATAGATGCCGGTTTTGACCAAGGCATGCTGCTCGCGGACTTCCAGCGAAATCGACCAGTTGCGGCCAAGATCGACATGACTGCGGCGGAATACCCATAGCGCCGCGATCGTTGCCGCCACTCCGAGCCAAGCGATGATGGGGATAAAGGGCCGATCGAACGATGCCGGAAATCCGGTCAAAACATAAAGCGCCGGGATCATAAACAGGCCGACCACTGCAATGGCGAGCAGACCGGATTCTCGCCGGTCGAAGAGCGATTTGCTCACCCCGACCTTCTTGGCTTTGCGTTCAAAGGGATGGCGGATGATGTACCAGCCAACGAGCCCGGCGAACCAGACTAGGGCGGCAATGGTCGGCGTCATCATGCGTTCATCCTTAGGCCAGAACGCTGCTGCAGCCAACAAGCGGCCTGTTTATGCGGTTTTTCCGCTGACTTCGGCTGCGCGCAGAATCTTGACGCGGGCACTTTGTCGATGGAAATATGGGCTTGGGGCAATCGCGAGAATCGAGGGCGGCCTTGATGACACGCATCGTTTCCCTTGTCGGTTCTGCATTCATTATCTGCACGCTGTTTGCGTCTACAGCGGCCAGTGCCCGCGAAATCGTCCGTTTCAACGACGGCTACTCGGCGGGCACAATCGTCATCAAGACGAATGAACGGCGGCTCTATTACGTCCTCGGCAACGGCACAGCGATCCGTTATCCGGTCGGCGTCGGGCGGCGAGGCATGGCGTGGACGGGATCGGCCTTCATTGACGGCAAATACATCAAGCCGGGCTGGTCGGCGCCCGAATCGATCCGCAAGGACTATGCGCGGTTACCTGCGGTCGTGCCGGGCGGCAGCCCGAGCAATCCGATGGGGGCAGCCGCAATGACGCTGAGCGGTGGCGGCGAATATGCCATTCATGGCACCAACAATCCCGGCTCGGTTGGCGGATTCGTGTCTCATGGCTGCATCAGGATGTACAACGCCGACATCATGGACCTGTACAACCGCGCCAGTTACGGCACGCCCGTCGTGGTGCTGCGCTAAATGGCCGATTGCGCACCGCTTGCCGCTCGCGCGTCTTTGGGGGCAAAAAAGGCTCTAAAAAGGAAACCTCAATGAAGCCGCGTATCGTCGCCCTGCTGCTTTCCGCCCTCGCCATCTTCATCGTGTCGGCTGCCCCCGCGCTCGCCTGGTGGCAATTCGTTGCCTACAACCCGGACGGCGACCGCAAGGTCTATGCGCGTTATGCGACTGAAAAGGCCTGCGAAGCGGTGCTCAAGCAGGTCGACGCCGAGGTCGGCAAGAAATATCCGAAGCTCTTTCCGCGTGTTGGGAGCTGCGAGGAATATCGCTGAGCCATAGCCCCGACGGCGCTCGCCACAGGCTGCCGCGCGATTCGGACAAAATGAGTTTCCCCGACTGGCGTTCCTTGTTCGTTCGGTCGGCCCGAGTGGCCGTGAAGCCGCGGTCAAACCAAGAGAAAAGCCCGATAACACGCCATTTCCGGATATTTCTGGCCCGCACAATTGTGTGGAGTGTGGCTTTTGCGCACTAGCTGACCGCGCGCCCGCTCTGTACATCTTGGAGCGTTAAGAGGGTAAACACGGGTGGCGTCACCATGAAAAAAATCCTGATTCTCTTCTGCTCGGTAGTCCTTGCGCTCGGCGTGGCTGGCTGCGCTGGTAAAGGCAAGGTTCCGATTGGCAAGGGCAAGGCCCCGGTCGTTCACACCAAGGGCTAAGAACTTCACCTCGCGCGAGGGTGACAAGAATAGGGCCGGCGTTCATCGCCGTGCCCTTTCTTGGTCCCGTGTGCGAGTTGCCTGGATCTAAAAAATCTCCGGCGCAAGCTGGGGATTTTTGCGTCGGCGCGGGGGCGTGTGTAACATCTAACCTACGTTCAGGTTAGGGAGTTCGAATATGCGGTACTCGCGCCTCCGGCGTTTCAGCGCACTTCTTGGGATGACTGTCGCTGCGACTGTTCTGGCCCTCCAGGTCCAGTCAGCATCGGCGCAAACGTCGTCCGCTGCTGAAGAAAAATGGACCGTCACGACCACGAATTCTCAGCATGGTCATGCCGGCAAGCCGTACTTCATCGAATTCCGCGGGCGCGCTGCTGCCAATTACGGTCACCTCTATGTGCTGTATGGCCGCGTGAATGCGCGCGACGAAATCATTTCGAGCCGGATTGCCGGCTTGCATCCGGCGGGCGACGCCGCCGACTGCTACAATTGCAGCCTGTTTAACTGGACGATCGGCCATCTCGTGCCGGTGCCGTCCGAGACAGGTGCGAGCGACGGCGACCTGGAAGAAAAGTACGTCACCGCGCGCTACCGCGTCTGGCTGACGCCCGCTCAATTTAAAGACATCGACGCCTATATCCGTAAGCTTCAGGCCGACAATCCGACCTGGAACGCGCTTTTCAATAACTGCGTTGAGTTCGGCCGCAGCATTGCCGAACACATGGGCCTGAAAATGCCGGCCTTCGTCTGGCTGGAGCCCAAGGATTTCGTCGATGGTCTTCGCGAAATGAACGGTTTGAAGGCAGAGCAGCTCCCGCTCAAAGACGCAGGGGCTTCAGGCGCGGCCGTTAAGCGGTCAGCTTCGGTTGCGCCTCTACCTCCGCAAAAGCCAGTTGCGCAGCCGGCGAGCCAGTCGCAACCGGCGGTGAAGCCCGCGGCCAAGCCGAAAAAGCCGGTTGCCAGCGCCCCGCAAACAAATTCTGTCGCCAGCGCTCCGCAAGCCGAACAGGCATCGATCGCCGCGATCTTCAAGCGCCAGCAAGTCATGGCGACGAGCGCCGCGCAGTAAATTTTGGCTGCTTCTAAGAATGCAATGGCCGGGCAGTGCCCGGCCGTTTTGATTTTGTACGCTCAGGCCGGCTTCTTGGCCGCTAGCCGTGCGTCGAGTTGCGCAAGATCGACCACCATGCGCTCGTGTGTGCCCGCGCCAATCTCCTCGATCTCGTCGCGCGCGCTCACTTTGAACTCGATGCGCCGGCCGTCGACTTTCGTGACCTCGGCCTGCGCGGTTACTTGGTGACCGACCGGCGTTGCGGCGAGATGGCGGACATTAACCAGGGTGCCGACCGCGCTCTCGCCAGGATCGAGATAGTCGCGTACGGCATTAAGCGCGGCATTCTCCATCGCCGTCACCATCATCGGCGTGGCGAACACTTGCGGCAGTGCCGCGTCTTTGAATTGATTGGCAAGATGCGCTGGCGTCACCCGCAGCGAGTAGGTTCCCTTGGCTCCCACGGGAATTGGACGCATGGATCTCAGGCCTCCGAATGGCGCACGTGCCTGATCGCCGGCGCCAGCACCGCTAATATAACGCCGCAGGCCGCGATCGGGACGAAAGCAAATGCACCAATGCCGGTCGAATCCCAGGCCAGACCGCTGATCACCGGCACGATGACGGCGCAACTATAACTGATTGTGAACATCGCGGCGGTCACGCGATGCACGTCGTCGGGCGGCGCTAGAAGCGGCGGCAGGGCCAACGTCAGCACCAATATTCCGGCGGCGGCAAAGCCGGTCAGGGTCGTGGAGAGAACCACGACGGGCCCCGAGCCGAACACGATGCCGCCGACGGCCAATGCGCAAAAAAGCCCGCAGACCACGTAAGGCCAGATTTGCTGTTGCAGCCGGCCGGCGAACATCAAGAGCAGTGCCGACGCAGGCAGCTGTCCGGCGTTCAGACCCGTCAGCGCGGCGCTGATCCAGCCGCCGAGGCCGCGGCTGTTGAGGTAGTCCGGCAGGAACGCGTTGGTTGTGAAATAGCTGGCATTGACGGTGCCGAGCATGATGCCCAGCCGCCAGATCAACCCGCTGCTCCAGTCCGGCCACCAACGGCGCCGCGTTGCCGTGCTGGCGTTCGACGAACGCGGCGCGAATGCTATGATAGCCACAACGATGATGACGACAGGGGCGCTCCAGAATGCGAAGCCCCATTGCCAGCTGCCGCCAACGAGCGGCAAGACGAGCGGCAATGTCAGCGCGACCGGCACCACCTCGCCGATCAGCAGGCCGTTGGTATAGAGCGCGGTTGCGAATGCGATCCGCTGCGGCACCCAGGCGCGCACGGCCGGCGGCAGACTGACCTGCATGATGGCGACGCCGCCGCCCATGACGACAGTCATGGCGTAGAGCCAGGCGATGTCGGGGAAAGCTCCGCGCAGCGCGCCGCCAACTGCATTAAGGGTCAAGCCGACAACCAAGGCCGTGGTCACGCCAAGACGCGCGATCAGCAGCGATCCCGGAACCGCGGCAAACGCGAACAGCATCGAAGGCAGTCCGGTCAGGATGCCAATCTGTGTCGCGTTGAGTGCGAGGTCGTCATGAATGCGCGGGATCACCGGCGGAACCGCCAGGATCGTGAGGCGCAACGCCGCGCCGGCGAGCCAGAGCAACAGCAATACCGTGAAGGCGCGCGCGTAAGGAGTGGTGGCGGGTGGTTTGCTCATTGCGGGATATCGTGGGTGGCTGCCGCGGGTGTGGCGCCGGCCTGCGGTAGCAAATTCCGCGCGCCGAGGGAAACCAGATGGCCGCGGCAAGGCCTTGGTTTTCCACGTCAAATTACGACGCTGAATCTCATACCAAGCGTGCATAACGCGCGGCGCCCGTTTACCGATCATCAAGAACGATGGCCGAAGGTGTTTTCGCGATGCGGAACCATCACGGAATCAGGGCGGCTTGC
Organism: uncultured Pseudomonadota bacterium; assembly: GCA_963710705.1. GTDB lineage: Bacteria > Pseudomonadota > Alphaproteobacteria > Rhizobiales > Xanthobacteraceae > Pseudolabrys. The sequence goes on along the minus strand of CAVQBI010000002.1, from coordinate 83,068 downwards.
ATCTATGGCGGCATTGCTTGCGCGCTGACGCTGACCTTGTGCGCCGGGACTTCGTTTTCGAACGATGCGCCGGCAGACCGCGCATCCTGGCAGGAGAAATATCGTCGTCCCGCCGAAATCCCGTTCCCCGAAGGCAATTCCTATTCGGAAGCCAAGTTCAAGCTCGGCCGCATGTTATTCTTCGATCCGATCCTGTCCGGCTCCGAGGTGCGCGCCTGTGCCAGCTGCCACAATCCCGGGCTGTCGTGGGCCGACGGGCTGCCGCGGGCGATCGGCGAAAAACAGGCAGCGCTGCCGGTGCGCACGCCGACACTGTTGAATGTCGCGTGGAGCGGGCCGCTTGGCTGGGATGGCCATTTCCGCAATCTCGAGGCCGTCGCGTTCGGTCCGATCTCTTCGCCGACGAACATGAATATGCCGGAGAAGGTTCTGATCGGGCGCCTCTCCGCAAATCCCGGTTACGCGGCCGCTTTCCACGCCGCCTTCGGCGACGGCCCGATCACAAAGCAAGACGTTGAATTTGCACTGGCGACCTTCGAGCGTTCGATCGTGTCGCCCGAAGCGCCATTCGATCGCTGGATCAAAGGCGATCAAAACGCCATCAGCGATCAAGCCAAGCGCGGCTTCGACCTGTTTAACGGCAAGGCCAATTGCGCCGCTTGTCACAGCGGCTGGGCCTTCACCGATGGATCGTTTCACGATATCGGTGTGGCGCGCGACAGCGATCTTGGCCGTGGAAAGCTATTTCCGAAGTCAGTCAAACTGCTGCACGCATTCAAGACACCAACGCTGCGCGATGTCGTACGCCGTGCGCCATACATGCACGATGGTTCCGTGGCGACGCTCGATGCTGTGATCGATCTTTACAATCGCGGCGGCATTAATCGGCCAAGCCGCGCCGATGAGATAAAGCCGCTCGGCCTTACCGCCGGCGAAAAAGCCGAGCTCGTGGCATTTCTAAATACGCTCACCGGCAAGCAAGAGCCGGTCTCGGTGCCGCCACTGCCGCGCTGAGGTTTTCTCTTCTTACAGGACGGCCGGCAGCGCGGAGCCGATGAGCGCAAATCCGCCAATCAGCAGGAATCCGGCGCCCAATTCGATTGCTTCCGCACGCGCTGGCAAGCGTTCGGCGATAGAGGCCGCCACTGCGCCAATCGTCACGTTGATCAAACTGACAATGCCGACCACGACCACTCCCTGCGCGATATGAACTTCGCGTTGCACCGGTCATAGCCGCCAAAACTTACCAACGCGCTGCGACGGCACGCGGGCTCGCCGCTCCACCGCGCGGCCTTTCCCGTCAGGGTTAACCAAGACTTAATTTTCCAGCCGCAGCGTCACCAAAACCCTAAAAATCGTGGTAAAAAGCTAACGATACCAGCGAGCTGCGTGCGGCGGTGCAACTGGTGTCTGAAGCGGTGTTTTGTGGCGTGAGGAGGCCTTAATGACCCGGCTGCCGAGGCGGCTGCCGTTCGCGGTGGCGATTCCGATCGCATTCATGGTTAATGCGCTGATCGCCGGCACCGCGGATGCGCACGTCAAATGGTTCTGCGCCTACAACATTGCCGGCCAGCCGCTGGGGCTGGAAAACGTCCTTTGTCCAGATTTTGAACTCCTGTTCGGCGTGTCGGTGCTCGCGCTGATGTGCGGTTGCTTGTGCGAAGGCACCATTGTGGGCGCCTTCATGATGCGGGCGATGGACCGCGCCACGCGCTTCGTGCACGAGAATACCGAGATGATCTTCCGCGCCGGCACCGGATTTTTCTTCATTGCGATCTGGGCCGCCGGCGGGATTCTGCTGACGCCCGAACTCAAAACCGATTTCGAACTTGATCGCGGCAATTCAGCTCGGCATCGCGGCCGGCATGCTGTCGCGCCGTACGATGCCCTTGTCCGCCGTCGGCATTTTCGTCTTGTTCGGGGTGGGGGTCTGGAATTACGGGGTCTTTCACTTGGCGGATTACCCGGTGTTCTTGGGCGTCGCGGTTTATCTCGCATTGACGGGAATGCGGCGCGATTTGTTCGGCGTCCGCGCGATCGACCTAGTGCGCTGGTCGGCGGGCGTCACCTTGATGTGGGCGTCGATCGAGAAGTGGGCCTATCCGGAATGGACTTATCCGCTGCTGATCGAGCATCCGGACATGACGCTCGGCTTCGATCCGGATTTCTTCATGCGCGCGGCCGGCGCCGTCGAGTTTGCCTTGGCCTTCGCCCTGATGTGGACGCCGCTGGTGCGCCGCGTCGCGGCAATCATGCTGGCGGGCATGTTCGTCAGCGCGGTGCTGGAATTCGGCAAAATCGACCTGATCGGACACACGCTGATTGTCGTCGTGCTCTTCGGCATTATCGCCGACAATGTCCGTGAAGCTAAGCTCGTGCGACTCCCGTGGCTGATCCCGGCGGCCTATGCGTCCGCGCTCGCGCTATTCCTGACGAGCTACTACCTGATGCATGCCGCCATTTACGGGACGTCGCTCACGTGAGCTATTTGACGTGAACGGTCAGCTTCATCTTCGGATGGATCGCGCATAGCACGTCGAAAGTGCCGGCGACCGGAAACTTGACGCTGGTCTTGCTGCCGGGCTCCTGATCGCCGGAATCGAATTTGAACGTGTCGGAATCGACGTAGGCGTGGTGCCTCAGGTCGGCATCGTCATTGACGATCAGTATTGCGTCGCCCTTTTTGATGGTCATCTCACCGGGGGTGAATTGCCGCCCTTTCTGTGAAACGACGTTTTGCGACTGGGCATGGCTAGTCCATGCGCCGAAACCGTACAGCCCGGCGGCGATTGCTAAAGCGAGGATTAACGGGCGTCCGCGCACGAGAAAACTGCGAAAATCGTTGCTCATCGCATTCACGCTGGTTGCAAAGGCCCCGCAAGAGAACGTGGGGCTGCGCGGTTAAGGCAGCGTTAACGAACCAGCCAGGATTGGAGCGACCGCTCAACGCCCTTTAACCGGGGCGGTATAGCCATGCAGGCGGGAAAAGCCAGGCGCCGTGCATGCGTAGTCCCAGTGTTGAGGTGTTTGACCGGCCGTTGCCCCGCTGGCGCCGTGGCGCCGCGGCCGTGACCGTGCTCGGCAAGACCATTCGCGGCCGCATCCTGGTCGCGTTCCTGGTCATGAGCATGATCACGGCGGCGCTCGGCTACTGCGCGACCTTGGGCATCAAGGATGCCGGCATCCTGGTCGACAAGACCTACGATCAATCGTTGATGTCGATTAACTACGCGCGCGCGGCTGCGGCGGATTTCGCCGCCATGCAGGCCGCTTTCGCGCGCCGCTGGATCGAGAGCGATCCGGCCAAGCGCGTCAAGCTCGATCAGGATATCAAGACGCTCGCAAAAACGCTGACCGACGACCTCGCCGTCGCTGTGCAGCGCTCGCAATCGGAACGCGCCAAACGCGCCGCCTTCAATGTGCAAGAGGCGGCGACCGACTGGAAGCGCATGAGCGAGCATCTGCTCGATCAGACCAAGCTCGACGCCAGCTGGGAAACGCTCGACGCCTATGCGAACAAGGTCGATGAGCAAATCGATTTGCTCGTCAACTACACCGCCGGCGATGGATTCATCTATCGCCAGTCGGCACGCGCCGCGGTCGCCCGCGATATCGATCTCAATGTCGGCGGTACGGTTCTCGCCCTGCTGCTGTCGGGCATGGTCGCGTGGGCTTTGACCGGCCGCATCATCAAGCCGGTTGCCGCGGCGTCCAGCGTCGCCGAACACATTGCCGGCGGCAAGCTCGATGTCGCCATTCCCGAAGGCGCGGCCGACGAGCTCGGCAATCTGCTGGCGTCGATGAAGGTCATGCGCGACAACATCAAGGCGATGATGGACCGCGAGGTGGCGCAACGGCGCACCGCGCAGGCGCGCCTCGCCGACGCATTGGAAAGCTCGCAGGAAGGCGTGCTGGTGGTCGACGCCGACGACCGCATCGCGCTTGCCAATGCCCAGGCCGCAAGCTTTCTGGGCGTCGGGCCCGAAACGCTGAAAGGCGGCAGCCCGCTCACGAAGCTTTGGCCGGCCTTGCAGCATTCGATCGAAACCTACCGAATCTTGCGCCGGCAAAATAACGGCGAACCAGAGGAAGTCCGGCTTGCCGACGGCCGCTGGCTGCGCGTCAGCCAAAGCGCAACCCGCGACGGCGGCTTTATCGTCGTTTGCAGCGACATCAGCCAATCGAAAGAGCAAAAGGCGCGTCTGCACCAAACCAATTTGCGGCTTGACGCCGCGCTCGACAACATGTCGCAGGGCCTGTGTTTGTTCGACGCGCAGAACAGGCTTGAGGTGGTCAACCGCCGCTTCTACGAGATCTTCGGGCTGTCGCGCGATCTGATCGAGCCCGGCGCCGAGATCCAGAAAATTCTCGATCTCAGCAAGACGCGCAACCGAGCCTCGAAAGCGCCGGCGCGGGTGCTGGCGGACCAAGCCGAATTCATGAGACGGCGCGAAACCGGCACGCACTACTACGAGCTCGACGACGGCCGCGTCATCGCCAGTGTGTCCAGCCCGACATCGAACGGCGGATGGGTCGCCACATTTGAAGACGTGACTGAGCGGCGCCAGGCGGAAGCCAAGATCATGCACATGGCGCGCCACGACGCGCTCACCGACTTGCCGAACCGCGTGCTGTTCCGCGAGAAAATGGAACAGGCGCTGGCGCAGGGCGAAAATCTGGCGGTTCTGTTCCTCGATCTCGACCGCTTCAAGACGGTCAATGACAGCCTGGGCCACCCGATCGGCGATGCGCTTTTGTGCGCGGTGACCAAGCGCCTGCAAAAGGCGGTGCGCGGCACGGACATGGTTGCGCGTCTTGGCGGCGACGAATTCGCCATCGTGCAGATGGGCGCTGAACCCTCGCAGGCGAGCGAACTCGCCGGCCGCATCATCGAGTTGATTTCCCAGCCGTTCGATATCTCTGGACATCAGGTGGTCATCGGCGTCAGCATTGGTCTCGCGGTGGCGCCGGCCGACGGCGAACAGCCCGATCAACTCCTGCGCAACGCCGACATGGCGCTCTATCGCGCGAAAAGCGAAGGGCGCGGTACCTATCACTTCTTCCAGCCGGAAATGGACGCGCAAATGCAGGCGCGCCACGCGCTCGAAGTCGATCTGCGCAAGGCGCTGCTCGCCGGCGAGTTCGAAATGTATTACCAGCCGATCGTCGATCTCGGCAGCGGTATGGTCACCAGCTTTGAAGCGTTGATTCGCTGGAATCACCCGACGCGCGGTCTGGTCTCTCCGACGGATTTCATCCCGGTGGCCGAGGAAATCGGCTTGATCGTGCCGCTGGGCGACTGGGTTCTGCGGCAAGCCTGCCGCGACGCGGCAGCTTGGCCCGGCCGCCTTTCAGTCGCGGTCAATCTGTCGGCGGCGCAATTCCGCAACCCGACGCTCGCTCTGTCGGTGGTTTCGGCTCTTGGCAGCTCGGGATTGTCCGCCAACCGTCTCGAACTCGAAATCACCGAGACGGTGTTGCTGCAGGACGACCGCTCGGTGCTCGACACCTTGCATAAAATTCGCGAGCTCGGCGTGCGAATTTCCATGGATGATTTCGGCACCGGCTATTCCTCGCTCAGCTATCTGCGCAGCTTCCCGTTCGACAAGATCAAGATCGACCGCTCCTTTATTCACGAGCTCGGCAAGAAAGAGGATTGTATCGCGATCATCCGCGCGGTGGCGCGGCTCGGCAGCAATCTCGGCATGACAACGATTGCCGAAGGCGTCGAATCGCAAGAGCAACTCGATATCGTGCGCGCCGAAGGCTGCACGCACGCGCAAGGCTATTTGTTCAGCCCGCCGCGGCCGGTTTCGGAAGTCCCCAGGCTGTTGCAGGGCATTCAGGCACGCGTCAAAGCGGCTTGATCTGCTAATATTTGAGAGGTCGGCTGATATTGTGCGACGGGTAGTTTGGCACGATTCCAATTCGGGCAATTTTGTGCAATCCAATTTAGATGTTCGGGGGTGCTGAATACCTTGCGCGCCTCCAATCGTGCTAACCTCACCCATGGACGGCTCCCCTCAATGTGGTTTGCTTCAGCGCAACCACCCTTTGGCACTTTAGATGCCGCAGAGCGGGCGCCGTCCACAGCATCAAAAGCAGACTTGACGGGCTGAATTTTTGATGTGCTAGCGTCCCACTGGAGCATGCTAGGCTACAGCTGGGAGGGGCTGTTTTGATACCAAAGGTATGGCTGAAAAATTACGTTCCGGCAGTCATCATCGGGGGCATTGTGGGGCTTGCGATCGGTTTTGCCGTATATCAAGTGAGCGGCGGCACCTACAATATCGTCGGTTATCTCGGAGAATTTCACCGCAGTCGCGATGCCCTGTTCTGGATGGTTGGCGGCATTTTCGTGGCTGGTGCAATTACGTTTCTTTGCGCGCCTAATGCTAAGTAAACTTCTCAGCCGCGGGGCTTTGCTCCTGCAAGCAGACGTTCGTCGGCCTAACTGCCGTGTCTGCTAAGCGTCAATCGCGGCCTAATCGATCAGCCGTAAAGCAGGCCCTTGTCCGTTGTTGGTCCAATAGATGGGGTGGTCTCAATTGATAGACGCAACACTTTATCTTTGAGGGAAAAGATGGAGTGGAGCGATGGGTCAGAGGTTAGGTCGCGGGTTCACTGCGGCGAAGAAGACGGAGTTGTGAGATCGGTGGCAGCGGGGAGAGTCGCTCAAAGCAATTGGGCGAGCGTTTGGTACGCCGTCCTCAGCGATTTATAATCAGGTGGCGCCGCACGGTGGGGTTCGTCCTCCACCCCAGCGTCGCTCACGATTGGCACTGACGCTCGCCGAACGCGGTCCGTCTTGTTGATCTGCGCCTGCAACACCGCCCGCATGTGCCGTGTCTCGACACAGATCGCCGGCAGGCCTGTATCAGCCAGCGCACTGAACAGCCATTGCGACAGTGGCCCGGCTTCCAGTCCGATCCGCTTGAAGTGGTAGGCGGGGTTCCTCAGGACCGCCAATAACGCTTCCGGCTCGCTCGCCACCTTCACTTCCCGCACGATCGTGCCCGTGTCATCCACAATGCAGACGCTCGTCTCCTTGACCGATACGTCCAGTCCAGCAAAATGGTCCATGCTGCGCTTCTCCTTCTGATGCTTGGGGCCCGTAACCACGGCGACCTCGTATTCACCATCAGCCTGAAGCGCAGCACCAAACTCTTCAGCTATCCACAAGATCGCCGGCCGATTACCCCATCTAAGTGCCATTGGCGAACTCATGCGCCGCAGCAAACAGCATATCTATTCAATGATCTCGTCGGCCAGCGATAGGCGTCAACGCCGCAGTACGCTGCTTTTTTTTGCTTCTTTTTTTGTGACGAGATTGCTCTCGCGTTGAACTGGCGTCCGTATTGCCCGGCGAGAAGCCGCCACGAAATTTTGCACGGCCGGGGAGCGATCACCGCGCCGATACACCAAGCTAATTGCCGCGCGCGGTGCGTCCCCTTCGGTGGGAAGATAGAAGACCCCATCGGCCTGAATCCGGCCGATACAACGCGGCATGATCGATACGCCCAATCCGGCCGCCACCATCGGGGCAGTGTATACAACCTGCGGCACTGCCGGACCTAGCTTTGGGCTGAAGCCCGCGCGGTGGCAGGCCGAAATGATCGAATCGTAAACACTCGGGTTGACCTCGCGTGGTGGCAGGATAAAGGTTTCCTTGGCGAGATCCGCTAAGCGCACGGATGCAGAACCGTTCAGCTGATGGCCAAGCGGCAAGATTATTACGAAGTCTTCATCGACCAGTGGCTCGAGCGTCAGACCGTCGCCGTCGCTTATCGGCGACCAAATGAAGGCAATATCGATCAATCCGGCACGCAGTCGCGCGACCAGTAGGGGTGAGTGGCTACCCTCGGGAGTAAGAACGACATCCGGAAATCTCATCCGGTATTCACGAATGATCGACGGAATGAGCGGATGGAAATAGGTTCCGCCGCCGGCGCCGACAATGATCCTACCCGTTTCGCCGCGAGCACGACGACGCACATCGGTCTTGGCCCCATCTACTTGCTTGAGGATGTCCCGTGCTTCTTCGAGCATCAGTTTTCCAACATTCGTCAGTTCGACGCCCCGAGTTTGGCGCCGAAGCAGCGACGTGCCCATTTCCTTTTCAAATTGTCGAATCTGCAAGCTGAGCGGCGGTTGGCTGATGCCCAGCCGTTCGGCCGCGCGGGTGAAATTCAGCTCCTCGGCGACCGCAACAAAATAGCGGAGATGGCGCAATTCCATCAGCTACATGTCCTTGCGGAAGTGAATCAGAGGCCGTTGAGTATCACCTTCCTAATTGTTACGCGCGGCCTCTACCGCCAACATGGGCAGTATACACGATAGCTATCGAAGAGAACACATATAGATATTGGACAAAGGCTCCTTCAGCCGCCATCTCTCTAGCTAGCCAGAACGACGTACGCCTCCACAAGCCTCTTGGCGTCGCATTGTTTGGACACTGAAAAAAAGCTTATGGCGAAGTCCACTATCGCGGAGCTGCAGCGTGAAAACGCGGAATTGCGAGAACGGCTCGATCAGTTTCGTAGTCTGCTCGACAGCGTCGTCAAGCAGAGAGCCATGCCAAAATTTATTGTTTCGGGGATCAAGCCGCCTATGAGTAATTCAATGTCACTCGACGAAATCGGCTCGCATTTACGCGAGATGGCGCTGCACTGCATTCGCATGGCACGTGAATGCACGGACGCGCGAGTCGCCCGAGAGCTCGAAGAAACTAGTATCGTGCTTGCGGATCGAGCCAGCAACCTCAAATCATCCTGACAGCATCCTAATGTCTCAACCGAGTGCATTGATAGAGGTTGAAACCGGCATCAAAACCATTGGCGCAGTGCACAGCCAACGCACGTTTTGGGTCCCAAAAGCGACGCCAATCACTAAATGAATGCCCAACTAGCCATAGCCGACTCGGGCGATCTCGGACGTTAGAGATACGGAATGTGCCGGTTCTCAATGCTTCATGGGCAGGCTGCGACGTTCCAAAACCACAGGCCTTCAACGTTTATCCAGCACGGGCCAACCCCGTATGCGTACCAAGTGCCATGCCAACGATGCCGGTGTTGCCCGTACCAAATGTGGCCATTGTACCGTCTTCCGACAACATAGTTGGCGTGAACGTTCTTATTGACGTGCACGGTTTTATTGACGTGGACGGTTTTGTTGACATGCACGTTTTTATTGACGTGGACGTTTTTATGGACTTGCTCGGCGGTTGCCGGCGCCGCGGCAGTGAGTCCAAGCGCGCCAAAGACGGAAATGACGATTGAAGCCTTCCTTAGCATTTCGCATCCTCCTCTGTTTTAGCGGTACAAGATTTCCCGATAGCGGCACCGCTTATTTGCTATTTTGTTCGCAGAATTAGCATGAATGCGGGATGAATGACGACACACGACGGACCTTCTCTTTGCGACAAGTATAAAGAAGCAACACTTTGGTCTCGGACCACAAGAGCGACATTAAGGAATACCAGAAGGAAGCCGCCAAGAACGATCCGGTCGGCCAGTACGCCAAGCAGGCGCTGCCGATGCTGCAGAAGCACCTGCAAGAGGCTCAGCAGATCCAGAAGAACCTGCAGCAGACCACCGGCATCAAGTAAGCCACTGATTTGAACCGCGCCGCGTAGCCGGCGCCGTAGAGGAGACGCCCGTCGCTTGCGGCGGGCGTCTTTTTTGTCCATGAACGAGCGTGCCGCCACTTTCGCCGAGCGCGGTGATCTCGCGCATCTGGCGCTATTCCTGTGGGCTCGTCGGCGAGCGGATTGGCGGCCTTTGCGACTATTTCCCCGCCGCCGCCTTCAGGATAGGCGTCAGCCGCGCAATTTCGCTGTGCACCAGCTCGGTGAGCGCTTTCGGGCCGCGTTGATCCGGCTCCGCGATCTGGGCGCCGAGGCCGGAGAGGCGCTTTTGCACCTCCGGCTCGTCGAGTCCCTTGTTCAAGGCATCCGCGAGCTTGTCGATGACCGCTTTCGGCGTGCCCTTCGGCGCGAACACCGCATAGAACGGCGCGCAGTCGAATTGCGGGAAGCCCTGCTCATATGACGTCGGCACGTCCGGCAGCAACGGGCTGCGTTTCTTGGCGGCAATCGCCAGCGCCTTGACGGTGCCGGCGCGCACGTGCGGCAGGGGCCCGAGCACGGGGTCGCAGTCGTAGTCGACGTTGCCGGCGAGAATGGCGTTCATCACCGGTGCGGTGCCGGTGAATGGAATCAGCGTCGGCTTGATGCCGATCGCGTTGTTGAGCAGCAGGCAGCCGATATAGGACACCGAGCCGACGCCGGCGTGCCCCATGTTGAGCTTGCTTTCGTTCGCCTTGGCCCAGGCCGCGAACTCTTTGAGATTGTTGGCTGGAATGTCCTTGCGCACCGCGAGCAGCTCCGGCTGCGTGGCGATGAGGCCGACCGGCTCGAAATCCTTCTCCGGATCGTAGCCGAGGTTGGGATAGAACACCGGCGCCAAGGCGTTCGTGCCCATGTGGCCGGAAATCAGCGTGTAGCCGTCGGGCTTGGCGCGCGCCAGGCGAAGGGTGCCAACGGTGCCGCCGGCGCCGCCGACATTCTCGACAACGAAGGACTGTTTGAGATGACGAGAGAAGATGTCGGCTGCGATGCGGCCCATCACGTCGGCCGGTCCGCCGGCCGCGAACGGCACGATCACCGTCACCGTGCGGTCCGGATAGTCTTCCGCCTGAACGCTGCTCATTGCGGCGAACAGCACAAGCGCCGCCGCGACCCATAACCTTTTCATCGTCGCCTCCCAGCCGTTTTTGGTTTCTTGGGCGCGAGCTTGCCATGCCGCGTGCCGGCTGGGGAGGGGGCGCGTCATCGGCCGAGGACAAATTGCTGCAACGCGATGCGGCCACTTGGCCATCGCACACACACATCCATCCGCAAGGATGCCACCCGATCATCGACCGCGCCGGCGTTACCGTGCTGCGCGATCCCCCTATAGGCCAAACCTACATGTGCGGTTCTACAGCGCCAAGCGCGTGACCGGGGGCGTGCAGGACTTCGACGCCATCAAGGTGATGAAGTTCGCGGCGAGCTGACGGTAAAGCGGGCGTTAGCTCGCTTGATCGTCGTCACCGGGCCGGCGTCCGGCCTCCCATGCGCCGAGCCGGTGATTCGTGCTTATCCTATCGAGGGAACCAGGGCCCTCAGTTCCACGTTGTTTGGCGCAAACCTCCGCAGGGCTGCGCCATGTCAACTCGTATGCGGAACGACTTGATTTTCGGCCACGACGGCAATGCCCGCGTTGCCACGAGCGTGACCATGGCTGGCATGCTGGCCGTGCTGATCGGCGGCTCGTTCATGGCGGTCGGACCGCAGCTCAATCAAGATGCGCCGCTCGCGCGCAATGCGGCCGGCGGCGCGCCTGCACCGGTGCGCGTCATTGACGCGGGGCCGCGCGTGAATGCGCCGTGCGAGCAGCAGGTTTGGCCGAACATCGATCGGCATTGCCTCGTGCGTGCGGACGCCAGGCCAAATACAGACGCTACGCAACCGGCGGCGCAGAACAACGACAAGCTTTCGCCGCTCACCGCCGCCGCGGTCGATCACCCGGCGCCGGCGCAAGACGATGCGACGAACGGCGGCGTGCAGGAGGATACGGCGCTGCTGCGCCAATCGGCCCCGATCAATGTGACAGGGTCACCGGGCGCGGCAGTGGATGACGCGGACGAGGCGCCTCCGCCACGGTCCGTCGAACCGCGCAAACGCGCGCACAGGCATTACGGCTTTCCGTTCCGCCTGCACTTCGGCGCTTTTCGCTTTTGACTTTATTATTGCCGCGCTTGCTTGTGCCGTGTCGACCGGCGCGCAAGTTTCGGTTCGTTGGATGGGCCGAACCAATTGAATAGGCCTACTTCGCGGACACTTGCTTCGCTCGCGACGTGACGACGCGCATGACGGCGTGGCGGCTCCTCGGCGGCCGGCTCGTCATTCGACGCCACCGCTTCGCCCGCGCCGGTGACGCGGATCGGCGCCCAGCGCGTCAAATCTCCGCAGGCGATGCGCGGGGAGGGATGCGCCGCGCGCGTGATGATGCCGACCAGTTCGCCGCCGCGCAGCACCGGTCCGCCGGAATCGCCAAAGCAGGCGCTGGCGCTGATCGAGCCGTGGCGGTCGGGATCGACCAGCACGTTGTCGCCGGCATTCACCAAATGCGCCTCGTGCAGGCGGCCGAAGCCGCCGCCCCAGCGCTCGTCGGTGGTGCCGTAGCCGGCAATGGTGAAGCTGTCGCCGGAGCCTTCGCCGACCGGCGCCGCGTCAACGCTTGCCGGCAGCGGCGAGGCAAGATGCAGGATGGCGGCGTCGCCTCTGACTTCGACGCGGCGGCCGTCGTCGAGTACGGCGCTGCGCGATACCGACGCGATACCATAGGAGCGGCCGCCGGTCAGCACGCGCATGCCATGGCCGCAATGCGCGGCGGTGACGACGGCGCGGCGCGCGATCACCACGCCACTGCAGTAGTAGGCGCCGACCAGGCGCACGGTGTAAGTGCCGAGCGAAGACGAGATGCCCTGCACCACGGCGAGAGCCGGCGGCGCAGCCAGCAACGCCGCCGCCAACGCAAAAATCCCCGTCGCGCGCAGGCGCGGCATGGTCCGTTCCCCAACCCTGCGGCAAGCTTAGCGGAGCGTTGCGGGGTGCGAAGCGGGGCTGTGGAAAACTTAAGGGCGCCAACGGCGGGTTGGAATTGCGCGGAATAAAGCAGCCGCTTAATGCCGCAGCTTCGCCAATTTGTCCGGCCTTGCTATAAGTGCAGGGAAAGTCCGGCGGAGGCGCGGTGCGGCGGCGGCAGTTCATCTCGCTTCTTGTCAGCGCGGCGCTGTGGCCGCTGCATGCGCGTGCGCAAAATCAGGGCGGCGGCGCCCAGCCCGCGCCAGATCAGCCCGGTCAAAATCAGGCGGCCGACAATTCGATCGGCCAGGTTTCGACCGTGCAGGGAAGCGCGGCCGTCACGCACGCCAATGCGCCGTCCGTTCCCCTGAAAGTCAGCGATCCGGTTTACAAGAGTGACGTGCTGACGACCGGCCCGGGCTCTTCGCTCGGCGTCACCTTCGACGACGAGACGACGTTCAGTCTCAGCGCGAATTCGCGTATCGTCGTCGATGATTTTGTCTATCAGGAGGGTGCCAGTGGCAATGTCGGCGCCTTTAGCGTGGCGCAGGGCACGGTCGCCTTCGTTGCCAGCCAGGTGGCCAAGACCGGCAACATGACAATCACAACGCCGACTGCCTCGCTTGGCATTCGCGGCACGACCGGCGTCGTCGATGTGCCGGTGAATGCCGCGGCCGGCGGCGAGGCCAAGGTCAAGCTCTATCCGGATGCGGACGGGCGCGTCGGGCACATCGACGTGTTCGACCGGCAGGGCGACCGGCTCGGCGCGCTGACGCAAGGCGCGAGCGCTTTTGAGATCCAGCGCGGCGCTGGCGGGCGCTTTGCCGCGGTGCCGTTTCGCATTCCGCCGCAGGAGGCGGCGCGCGACCGCGGCGTGGTGCAGCGGCTGTTCGCCTCGCACAATATCGGGCGGCGGATGACGATCCAGCGGCGGCAACAGCGCCAGCGCAATTTCCGCGGGCCGAACAATCTGCGGCAGCAGCGGCCGGGCCAGCGGCAGAACCGCAATTTAAAGCAGCCGAACCGCGGCCCGAACGGGCAACCGCGCAACGGTCAAGGCGGGCAGCAGCGCGGCGGTTTCCGCGAGCGTTTGCGCCGGCTCAATCCGTTTGCGCCGAAGCACGACGACCCGCGCTAGTCCTCGAGCGGGGAATTGAATTTGCGCGCGGTGTCGATGATCCAGGAGCGGTAGAGCAACAGTGGCGTGACGCCGGTGAGCCCGCCGCAGCCTTCTTCGTCGCCCGCCGCGGTCGACCAGCTCACCACGCCGATCACCAGTGGGCCTTCGCCGTCATAGACGGGCGCGCCGGAATCGCCGGTGCAGGCGCCGAGGCCGGGACGCTGATTGCGCGTGGCGTTGTCATAGAGGCGGATCTGCAGCGAGCCCGGCTGGCCGGTGACGGTGAGCTTGGCCTCGCGCGGTTGCTTTAGGCCCCGCTCGGTGCCCGCCGCGACCGTGCCGAAGCCGGCGATGGTCAGCATCTCGCCCACCTTGACGCGTCGCGCCGCCGCGAGTGCCGCCGGCACTACGATGTCGGGCAAGTCGGTGCTGAGCTTGATGAGCGCGACATCGGCGGTGGCGCGGCTCGCGGCGTAGCTGGCAAGATCGAAGCGCGGATGCAGCGCGACCGAGCGCACGGCGACGGTCGCGTCGGTCTGGTAAGGGCGAACCTCGTAATTTTCGGCGCGCGCGACACAATGCGCGGCGGTGAGCACCAGGTCGCGCGTCAGCGCCGTGCCGGTACAGAGGTCGCCGCGTGGGTCGATCACCATCACGATCGGACGTGCTGCCCAGCCGGTGGCCGGTGGCGCATTGCCGGTGATGGCGAAGGCGGGGGTAATGAAAATAAGACACGCAAGCGCGAAGAGGAGCCGCGTATGCATCGGGTTTGGGCGCCTATTTCGGACAAATATCCGCAAAGCAAATTTATGTTCATTCGAATTCAAATGTTTAGACTTTACGGTGACCTGTTCCAATTGTTGGTCGACTTGGACATACCTTGTATGGCGCCACGAACGCACTAGACCGGCCAAAAGACAAGTGCAAAACCATCGCCCGCTAAAGGCTATGCAATACGCGCCACGGAGATCTCCCGACAGAACTTCACCAGGTCTCGAAGCCATCGAAGGTCGCATATGAGTCAAGCGTTTCGCGGGGTGAACGCCATCTATTGATCGGCGCCGTCGCATCTTCGTAGCCCATCGCCATTCCTGAATAGATCATCAAGTGGTCAGGGAGATTCAAAAAGGTGCGAACTGTGCGATGAAATGATACCCACGCTTGCTGCGGGCATGTATGCAGACCGTATCCTCGCGCCAGCAATGCAACCGTTTGTAGATAGCCACCAATATCGGCCCATTGCGCGGGTCCATGCGCTATTTCACGCGCGAAGAACAACGCAATTGGCGCACCAAAGAATTGATAGTTGTTTGCATATTGCTTGTATCGAGCGGGCTTGTCTTCACGCGGAACATTGATCGCCTTATAAAGCAGCTCACCAACCTGAAATCGTCGCGTTTTATAAGGCTCGCCCAGCGGCTCAGGGTATATCGTGTAATCGGTGCCTTCGCCTTTCGGCAATTCAGTCGCCATCCGCGGAGTCATCAACATCTTGAGTGCTTCAATTCGCTTGCCCGCGAGTGCGTAAACCCGCCATGGCTGCATATTGCCAGCCGAGGGTGCGCGTGCAGCGCGCTCGATAATGTCGCGGACGATCTCCTCTCGGATAGGCCTTGGCAAAAAGGCCCGGCAGGAGTAGCGGGAGGCAACAGCTTCAAGAATGTCCATGGCAACGCTCCGCGAGAATGCCGCATAGTGTGCGCGGCAGTAGATCGTCAGAAAAGACCCGGAATTTGCTAATGCCGCATAAGATATGCGGCGTTTGGCCGTTAAATCCGCATTATCGGACGATCTTGATCGGTCCCTTCGGATGGTATCATGACATTTGCCAGCGGATCGTTATCCGATTTCGGAATAAGGCCCTGCAGTCACGAGCTGCCGATTCCGGAGAGAAGCACGAGCCCGTGAGCGACACTGCAATAGTGGATAGTCTGAAAGCGCTTGACCCCGGCCGGCCGATTAGAGACGCGGACATCGCGATTAGTCCGGGTCATGTCCGCCGGGGACTAATGGCGCTTGAATTCGGATAACCTTCACACGTGAATGGCGCGCGAATCCGACGGCGCTTGGTCGCGTTCGTTCATCCCATAATCACGCGTCACGGAGGCGATCCGGAGGCGATAATTGGCAAGAATCCCATTTCGTCCCTTCTTTTGACTTTCGCGGTGTTTGGAATGATTGCGCCATTGTTTGACGGCTTCTTCATCGCGCCAGAAAGACAGTGACAGCAGCTTTTGTGGGTTTACCAGGCTTTGAAACCGCTCAACCGAAATGAAGCCGTCAATCTTTTCGAGTTCGGTACGCAATGAGGTAGCGATAGCAAGGTAGTCGTCCTTGCGTCCCCGAGCAGGCGATACTTCAAAAATAACCGCGATCATTGCCACGCCGCGCACGAATCATTTCTTATCTAACAAAATACCATAACCACCAAGAGCTGGCATTTCGCATTAACCAGGGTGTGCGCTGGCTATAAATGGCCCGCATCCGCGTTTACGATAAAATGCTGTTTGATTTGGCTATCACTATATCGATTGATATGCATTAAGCATGCTTGAACGCAGACGCTCGCAAAGAGAACTAGCGTTGAAGACTGCCATTGTGCTCGCCAATGGTCATCCGTTGGGTATCACATGCACCATTCGCAACTGGGCAGCTGACGGAGCGTGTTTGCAGCTTCCGAACGGACTGCGACTGCCAGCATCCTGTGAGTTAGCACTTGAAGGAAGCCATGACGCCATTCGCGCCTATGTCGTCTGGCGGTCAAGTAGCAGGGTGGGTGTCACCTTCAATGACCGAAGCCCATCTCCAACCTTATCGCCGCAGGTAGCGTAGAATTGTCGGCGGCCTTATCGGTGTCAACGTTGAGCCATTTTGCGTCGATTCGCCTTTCGATGGCGTCAATAACGCTAGCTAATTTGCCAGCGTGATACGAACCATCGCACCTTGGTAGAAGCGATTAAGGTCGGTCACCTGCCCGCTCGAATCGAAGGCTTTCAACGCGTTCCAATAGCCGTCGAAGCGATAGCTCAAAGTCGCCTTGACGTTTGGCGTGATTGCATAGGCCAAGCCGAGCATCGCATCTGCGTTTGGCACCCAGGCATTGTCGGCAAAGGCCGCATTCACGGGACAACCGGAAATGCAATTTGCCCTGAACGGGGCAGGAAGGGGCGTTGGAAATGCGGTTTGCATGCTCTGGCTCCGGTCGCTCTGTTGAGCCAGGCGTCAATAAACGCTCGAAATTCAAAATTCCCCCCTATATCGCTGGCTAACAGTATTGATCTACCTTTTAGGCGCGAGTGCTCATGTTTTACATGGCAACCGCATTTATTAATGTTTTGAATTGGTGTTTACGTCGGTTGTTTTTAGATCATAAGTAGTGGCCGTCAGTAAATGACCGCATTGCGCTATTTACTTCTGATTTGAGTGCTAGTTAATTGCGCGCAGTTAATCCAATGCTGGAGATATCATGGTCAAGAAGCTAAATCTGAAATCGTTGACGTTTGAAGATCTGCTGCAACTGCGTGATCGCGTTGCAAAGATATTATCAAGCAGAGTGAAGTCGGAGCGACGCGAATTGGAAGCGCGGCTTGCGCGATTAAATGATGCTAAATTGACGCTGCCGCAAATGGGCGCTACGCGCCGGCGCAGTGTTCAAGGTCGGCGTGGAAAGGTTGCCATTAAATACCGTAATCCAGCCAATCCATCAGAGACGTGGACGGGCAGGGGCCGGCAACCTCGCTGGATGACCGCAGCTATTAAGGCGGGAAAAAAGCGCAACAACTTTTTGATTAAATAGTTTGCGCAGAGATATCAGGCAGAGACAGTTCTAGAACTAAACGATCTCATCTCCGCTTAGAAAATCGATTACGAGGCCGGTACGTATATGTGCCGGCCTCAATTTTTTCCCGCACGTCCTGATGCGTCTCTTCCGGTAACCGGGTGCAAAACGGGATAACTTCAATGCCTGGCTCGGGTTGCCGGATCACTGCGGCTTCATGCCCGCGAACTTCACCACCTTCGCCCACTTTTCGGTTTCCGCGGCGATGAGCTTGCCGAAATCGGCACGGCGAACCCGGAATCACAGTGCCGCCGAGGTCGACCAGCCGCGCCTTGATTTTGGGATCGGCGAGAGCTGCATTAATTTCCTTGTTGAGCTTGTCGATTATCTCGGCTGGAGTTTTCTTGGGCGCGCCTATACCAAACCACGAGGTCGCCTCGTAGCCCGGCACGAAATCGGCGACGGTCGGGATGTCCGGGAGCACGTCTGCGCGGGTCGTCGTGGTTACCGCGAGTGGCCGCAGTCTACCGGCCCTGATATGCGCCATTGACGCAGGCGTGGTGTCGATCATGACCTGTACCTGTCCGCCGAGCAAATCCGTCAGGGCAGGGGCCGCGCCGCGGTAAGGCACGTGGACCATATTGACCCCGGTCAGCATTTTAAACAGCTCGGCCGAGACATGTTGCGGGGTCCCGATGCCGGCCGACGCATAATTGATCTTGCCCGGATTGGCCTTGGCATAGGCGATGAGTTCAGGAACCGTCTTTACAGGGAGTGATGGATTCACCTCCATGACGAGGGGCACACGCATGATGCTCGCGACCGGTGCGATATCACGGATGAAATTGAAATTGAGATTGTTGTAGAGCGTTGCGTTGATTGCGTTCGGCGAAGAAACCGAGAGGAGGGTATAACCATCCGGGGCTGCACGCACCACCGACTCGGCGGCAACGTTACCGCCCGCGCCCGGACGGTTTTCGATGATAAATGTTTGGCCGAGCCGTTCCGAGAGCCATTGACCCATCAGACGCATAACGATGTCTTGTGGCCCGCCTGCGGGAAAGCCTACGATTAAGTGCACGGGTCGCGTTGGATAAGTCTGCGCCCAAGCGAGGCGCGAGACGGCCGGCAGCGCGGCGGCGCCGGCTGCCAATTGCAGAAACTGACGACGTGGAAATCTCATCTTTGCTTTCCTCCCCACCGTCAGTCTAGTGGGCTAGCCAAGCTTCAGGAAGGGTGTCGGGCGGCTTCGAGCGCGCTCGCAAAACTGGCGGTCTCGTTGAAGCGAGGTTCGGGACGACTGACGTCTGTTCATGGCGGTGGTCTCAATTGATCGACGCAACACTTTATCTTTGACGGAAAAGATGGAGTGGAGCGATGGGTCAGAGGTTAGGTCGCGGGTTCACTGCGGCAGAGAAGACGGAGTTGTGGGATCGGTGGCAGCGGACAGAGTCGCTCGAAGCAATTGGGCGAGGACCCGTTTGGCTACGCTACACATTGACGGAATCGCGCAAAATATGCACTTTCTGCACATTGCGAGGCGGATTTTTCGATGCAGGACGCTCCCGCAGACCTTATCGATCAGGTTTACGAAGCGGCCTTTGTGCCCGAAGTCTGGAATGCCGTTCTCGGTCGCATGGCTTCGATGAGCGAGGGCTTTGGCACAGTTCTATTCACGCTCAATGCAAGTGATTTTCGTTGGCTCTCTTCACCTGCGATCCAAGAAGACATGGCCGAGTTTGTGCGCAGCTGGGCGAACCGGAATACGCGGAGCGCTCGGGTGTTGGCGAAACGTCATGCTGGTTTCGTTGGCGAGCTCGACATCTATACCCGCGCAGAGCTCGATGCTGAGCCGATGTACACCGAATTTTTGAGGCCGCGCGGCCTGGGTTGGGGTGCTGCCACCATTGTGCAAGTCACGACCGGCGACACCTTGATTTTCAGCATGGAGCGGAAGTTGGCGCGCGGCCCGGTCGAACAGCCCTTTATCGACCGCCTGGATGCGCTGCGTCCACATCTTGCGCGAGCTGCATTGATCGCCGCGCGTCTGCGGCTTGAAAGAGCCAAAGCTGCCGCAGATACGCTTCAAGCAATGGGTCTTGCTGCCGCAGTTCTTGGCGGGAGTGGCCGCGTTCTCGCGTCAAATTCATTGCTAGATAAAGTTACAACGCAAATCATCTCAGGGGCTGACGGAAGACTTATTCTCGCAAGCCGTACAGCAAATGCGATGCTTGCAGAAGCACTTGGTCGTTTGGAAAGCGGCACTCTTGCGGCCCATGTTCAGTCAATTCCTCTACCTGCGACAAGCGAACATGCTCCAGCGATTATCCATCTGCTTCCAATAAGAGGCGTCGCACATGATATTTTTGCGGGTGGACTGACGCTTGCTGTTGTTACGCAAATCGCCCCCGGAAATGTCGTTGCCGCGGAAGTATTGGAAAGCTTGTTTGACCTATCTCCAGCGGAAGCCCGCGTAGCGCGCGGTATTGGCGCGGGCCAAACAATCGAAACTTTGGCAGACGCCCTCGGCGTTTCGCGAGAAACGATTCGCAACCAGCTCAAGGCGGTCTTCGATAAGACAGGCGTCAACCGGCAAGGCGATCTGATTGGCCTGTTAGCCAAATCGTCGCCTAAAGAGGGCGCCTGATTAGTCGGGGCCGCTCCACCTAGTACAGACCTAACAGCGTGACAGCTTCCGCAAAGGCTGGAACGCATAAGATAAGCACAAGGTTGAAAACGGGCAACGAAAGCAACGCCAGGACGAAAATTCTTTCGCCATCATCGAGCAGGCGCGATGATGATCGGCGATTAATCGCAATTTGCAGATCTGTTGGCATGGTTACCCCCCACCCCCGATTGGCTGCAAATATTTTGGCGGCTATGCGCGTTATTCGCATGACCCAAACGGGTCAAAAATTCGAAGAAAATTCGGCCTCGGTAACGCGCTGTCTCGGCTCAGGACCTGAAGGGCTTGACCTGAAGGGCTTGTCCGTCTTTGGCGGTGGTCTCAATTGATCGACGCAACACTTTATCTTTGAGGGAAAAGATGGAGTGGAGCGATGGGTCAGAGGTTACGTCGCGGCTTCACTGCGGCAGAGAAGACGGAGTTGTGGGATCGGTGGCAGCGGGGAGAGTCGCTCAAAGCAATTGGGGCGAGCGTTTGGTAAGCCGTCCTCAGCGATTTATAATCAGGTGGCGCCGCACGGTGGGGTTCGTCCTCCACCCCGGCGTCGCTCACGATTGGCACTGACGCTCGCCGAACGCGAGGAAATATCCAGAGGCATTGCGGCGCATCAATCAGCACGAGCGATGGCACGATTGCTGGGCCGCTCGGCCTCGACAGTGAGCCGCGAACTCAGCCGCAATGGCGGCTATGATGGGTACCGGGCTGCATTGGCTGATGAGACAGCCTGGGCCCGAGCTCATCGCCCGGGCGCCGATCGATATACGCAAGCCGAAAGGGGCGGATAGAGGCCTTGGATCGTTTGCCCGCTAACGGTCCAACGTTGATATAATATGGTTGCGGCCGGGACTTAGGCCCGCTGTTGCGCAAAAGCCGCATGAGATAGTCGAAGTTAAACGACCTGTAGACTTGCTCGCCTCTGCCCATTGAACGGGGTCAGCCCTGGATGCAATTATTAGCGCGCCGATAAAGGCTAATCGGCAGGGGTTAGTGATCGCGGGACTGTTTGTGTCAGTACGTATTGCTTCGATTATTGGCGGCGTTGCTTGCGGTATTTTGCTGTCAGCGGTGACGGCCGGTGCAGCCGACATGGCCACGAAGGCTCCGGCGCAGGCCAGCGGCTGCGTGCAGGCCGTCGATGGCATCAACGGCAAGGTCGCTGGTTACGGCGGCTCATTTGCCAACGATACAATCTACGGCGGGACGGGTTCGGTGGCGCTACCGCTCGGCTGCGAGTTCGGCGCGCAGATCGACGGCTCGGCCGCTAGTTTCGATGACCGCTTCCTCGGCAGCATCGGCGGTCACTTGTTCTGGCGCGATCCGGCCAAGGGTCTACTTGGCGTCTATGGCTCCTATACCCGTTGGGATCAGGCCGGTGGCGTTACCGCCAATCACATCGCCCCGGAAGCCGAGTGGTACTTAGGGCGATGGACGCTGCAGGGTGTGGCCGGTGCCGAGTTCGGCAGCAACACATCTGCAACGGTCGGCTCCGTCATCCAGACCTATGATGTGAAGACCCGGTTCTTCGATCAGGTGAACGTCGCCTATTACCTGCAGGACGATTTTAAGGTCTATGTCGGACAACGCTATCTTGGCGGCAAAGATGCGCTAGCGCTGGGCGGCGAATACGGCATCCCCATGAGCCATGGCGTGATGGCCGCGCTGTTCGCGGAAGGGCGCATCGGCGAAGACGACTTCCACGGCGTCTGGGGCGGCATCCGCTTCTACTTCGGGCAGAAGGACAAGACGCTGATCCGGCGCAACCGCGAGGATGATCCGACCGACTGGGGCGGCGACTTTGGCAGCACCTCGAACGCCGGCAGCACGATCACTTGTCCGGCTGGGCAACACCCATCAAACGGCGTGTGCGTGGCAAACGCTCCTATTATTCAATTCTTCTAAGGCTCGCCTACTGCACATGTTCTGCGCCTTGTGACTGCGACATTCGGGAGGTTTTCTTCCTGAGGGCTGCGGTCTTTTGCGCCCGACCGTCGGTTTAATTCGCAGCGAACGGCGACAACACCACGTCTTCCACGCTGGATAGTTCCCTACCCACAAGCTATGAATTCCGACCAATTAGCCGAAATGAAAATGAAATTGGTATGCGAGCAATCTCGATATGGATGCTGGGTTTGGCCGTGGTGGTCGTCGCCGTATCCGGTGCCTATTTGTGGCTCGATCAACCCATTGCACTTTATGTTCACGATCATGCTGTTTCCGGACATAACGGGCTCTTTGTTGGTCTAACCCACATTCCCGACCCACTGATGCCCATTGCGGTAGTGGTGCTGTTGGGCGTCGGCTTTAGAGCAATGGCCGGCTTTCCCTTGTCGAAACACTATGCGGCAGCCCTCGTATGTAGTTTGAGTTATCTGATGGCCGAAGCGACAAAAGATCAGCTCAAATTTTTATTCGGGCGGACTTGGCCGGAAACATGGACGCACGATAATCCGTCATTCATCCGCGATGGCGTCTACGGGTTCAACTTTTTGCATGAAGGTGTAGCCTATCAATCTTTTCCGTCAGGCCACACCGCTGCGACTTTCTCGGTCATTTCAGCGTTGTGGGTTTTGTACCCAAGGTGGCGGATCCTTTACGGTCTTGCAGCCCTTGCGGTTTGCCTGGGCCTGATTGGCGCCAACTATCACTTTTTAAGTGACGTCATCGCGGGCGGTTTCGTCGGTATCACGACAGGCATGCTCGCGCTCGCAATGAGGCGGGCGCTTGCTGCTTAGAAGGCAGTGGGCCTGGTAGTTATGTCCGCGCTGGATCTCTGAGACAATGCATCGACACCCAGAAATGCCCCCCGCGCGAGCAAACACGACTGCGCGGGCTGCGCCTTGAAGGCTCGCTGCTGCCCAAAGGAGCCAGCGCGGAAGGTGGCGCGCTCGATCCATGAAGGCGCGCGTGATATGGCCCGCGTAATCGCAAAGTCCTGGGAAGGGCGAACGTCTCGGCGACTGCGCAAGAAGGTCGAGATGCTATTTGCGCACCTCAAACGCATCCTAAAGCTCGACCGACTTCGACTACGAGGGCCGAACGGTGCCCACGATGAGTTCCTGCTCGCAGCAACCGCCCAGAACCTCCGGAAACTGGCCAAGCTGATACCGGTACCGAGCCTGAAGCCAGCATAAGAGCAGCCCAACCCAGCGATTAACTGCGGAGCCAGTCTCGCAACTCGATTCCCTTCGATCTGATCTACTGCGGGACTTCTTCAACGGAATCGGACAAGAGTGGCAATTGGCCAAGCGGTAGCCAACATCAATTCTTGAGTCCCCTGCCCCTTTTTGTCCAGTAACCCAGCGAGTCTTAATATGACGAAGTTTGTATGCGCCTTGGCTGTCATCATCGCCCTCATCGCACTCGATCAGCGCCCAACGCAGGCCCACGGGGCTCCTTGGTGCGCGGTGGTCAACGAGGGCTTGGGCGACATGCATTGGGACTGCCAATACCAATCCATCGAGCAATGCTATCCGCACGTGATCGCGGGTAATCGCGGCTTTTGCAATCCAAACCCGGCCTATCAAGGCGAGCCGCGCCGCAAACACGCGCATCGGCACCGCGTTCAGCGAAATTGAAGGACGATTCGAACCTTATGCGCATTTGTCCGCAATTGACAATACTGGACAAGATTCGATTTTTGCCCGCTCTGCAAAAAGTTATTAAGGCATCGCACCCACAGTTTCCGCCGGCTCCTGAGTGGTCCGAACTTCTGTCGGCTCCGGAATAACCTGAGCTGCCTCGGTCAGTGAGGTCGGCAGTGGTACTCCATCATTGTCACTGACGCTTAATGGCGGGTCGACTGGTTTCTTGAGCCGGCGCGACATGCCTTCAAACTGCACATTCTGCTCGATGGTCAGAGACTTGTTGACGATCTCGCCGTCGACCATTGCCGCACCCTGCAGCTTGACGCTGTTGCTATAAATGGTGCCTTTGAAGACGCCGTCGATGACCGTTTCTTCTGTGGTGACCTTGCCCTCGACATAAGCGTCCTTGCATATCACGAGGTGCGAAGCGTGAATGTCGCCTATCACACGTCCAAAAATTTTTATTGTACCGACACAGACAATATTACCGCTGATCCGTATGTCGCGGCCGATCGTAGTGTCCATTTCCAATGAGGATTTGTCCGATGCCGGCTCTTCAGGCCCATCGTCGCCCTCGGTTTTATTAAGGCTCTTCGCTTCGTGCTGACCTTTCGATTTGGAAAAAATGCTCACACGATTTCTCCTCATCTTGAGGGCGCTGACGGCTTTGGCACCTACAGGGTAAACGACTAATGCCATTATTGCCAAAAGTTTGAACATAAAATGACTTGGCGTGTCGCGATCTGAAACGGCGATAATGCGGCTTGGAACCAGATGCATCGACGAACTTTGGACTCGCGCCTTGTCGCTCGCGGCGCGGTCCGACCTTGCGGGTGATGGCGCAACTGTGACGTTAGCCACAACCAGCTCCGGCTTAGGTCGTTCAATAAGCGTGCGCTCAAGATTAGCCGACCGGGAGGGCGCGTCCAAAGGCGATAAAGTTTTGGTTTCTGTTGGGGCAGGAATGGGGCGGTTTGCGAGGCGCGTAATCGGTCGCGTTTCGCGTCTGACCGGCTCAAGAGTAACCCTAGCCAGTCCCGAGAAACCAAGCACCCGTGCCGCGGCAGGCGTGAGATCGATTACGCGGCCACGAACGAATGGACCTCGGTCGTTTATCCGAACTATTACAGAACGCCCATTTCTACGGTTCGTCACTCGAACTTTCGTGCCAAACGGCAGTGAGCGATGTGCAGCGGTCATGCTATTGGCATGTGCTCGCTCGCCATCAGCGGTCCGCCTGTCGGAATAGACCGATGCAATCCCCGACTCCGCATTAGCGCTCGCAGCCAAACCTGCTGACGCCAAGCTGAGGAAACCAGCCACAAAAGGACCCGCGTCGATTTTGATACGCACGTGGCGCCCTCTCTTGATAGGTCACGCTTGGGGCCCTTGCGTCCTAATTTGGGAAGTTATCGCCATTGATAATGGACGCTACGTATGCCGGTAGCTTCCAGAAAATCGAGTGACGGCGAATGACACTCTGATGATAATTTTGCGAAGACAATGGAGGTTGGCCGCCTCAATCGCGTGCCTTGACATTCCAGTAGTTAGCCTCATCGCCTTTTGGATCGCGATTATCGCCTATGTCGTGCTCGCGGCCGGCTGTGTGCTGAAGGGGATATAGGCGGACTGTCCGTCTCATGACTGACGAAAACAAAGAATGCCCGATTAGGGCTGTTCCGCATGGGGAGCCTCGGGCTCTTTCGTCTTCTGAGACGCTGAATTTGGCGGAAATCAAAGACGTGCCGGCTTTGCTTCGTGCATTTATTTGTGAGTTCCTTTCATCCGTCAAAAGATCGTCACACAGCCGTTGACCCTCAACGACCTAAATGCCCACACTACGTCCCCGTTAGGGAGAGGTCGCATGTGGATGCCGACGGAAACCGAAGCTGTCGAAATGTACGCTCGCTACTACGCAGGTCGCCACAAAACGACGGCCAGCCAGCGAGCGCGGGAGACGGCTTACTCCCTTCAAAATAGGGGCGATTTGAAGGGCCACAAAATATGGAATGCTGTCGCAGATACAATCGATCATTTGCGACAAAATAAGCGCCAACCGTCACACTAGCGTCGCGGATGCGCTTCACACTGATTATTTCCGGGGTTAACCCTCCCCGGACACTTGGACCATCTACCTGCGAAACCCTGGTCGCCATTGCGCTCTGACGACCAGGGTTTTTCTATTTCAGCCGCCTCACGCTCCGGTCGCGAGTTGCTTTTGCGTTCCCAGTCAAAGTTAGAGCAATTTCCCGTCGCTTGCGAAAAACGGATAGGGGCCAGCGAAAGTGCCAATCGGCACCCAATGGGTGACGAGGGCCCCGAATTCGCCGCCTGGAAACCAAACGTGCAAGTGAAACGCAGGCGGTTCAAGTTTCAAGGATGGCGGCCAGCGCGCCTCCAGATCGAGCGCAACGGCGTGATTGGGTGCCGGGCAGATCGTTGCGGGAATTCCTGCAAAAATGGACAGCGTCGCGCGATGGACATGACCTGCAGCGACGAGCCTCGCTCGTCTATGCTTGCGTAGCAGAGTTGCAAGCGCGTCCGCATTCTGCAAGTTCTGCACGTCCATGTGATCGATGCCGGTCGCGAAAGGCGGGTGATGTAAAAACAAAAGCGCGGGACGGGAGGGCGCTGCGGCAAGAGCAGCGTCAAGCCAGGCGAGTGTATCGGCGTTGAGTTTGCCGTAGGCCGCGCCAGGCGCGGTCGAATCCAGAGCGAGGATGTCGACGTCTCCAACGGCACGCGCGAAATTGATCGCCCCGCCCGCGTTGACGGCCTCCTGCGGGATTTCGGCCTGCATCATTGCTCGATCATCGTGATTGCCGGGAACGGCCACAAATGGAAGCCGCAACGGCGCCAATAAACGCGTGAGATGCCAGTACTCTTCCCGAGTTGGCGTGTCGGCCAGGTCACCGGAAATAACCACCAGCTCCGGTCGTGGCGAAAGCCGGTTGAGCTCGTCGACACAGGCGGCCAGCGCGGCTGCGGTGTCGACCTTGCCATAGGCGAGCTCGCCGGGCCGCTTGATGTGCAGATCGGAAATCTGCGCAATGAGCGTGGGGTGCGCCATTCTGATTACTCGGCCGGCACGACGCGAACCGCGTTAGCTTCGATCGCAAGGCCAATTATATCGCCGGCATTCACCGCTATGGTATTCGGCACGTCGACGGTGATGGGATTGGCGGCGGCGCCGCTCACCGTGAGACGCTGCCGGTCCCCGACGAAACTTACGCTGTCGATGCGGCCAGTAAGGCTCGCGGCGGCGGCCGCGACGACGCGGATCGATTCCGGTCGGATCATGGCCGAGACCGGCCCGCTTGCCGCCCCATTGACGAGCGGCACTCTGCCGCCGGGCAAGGTCAGCGCGCCGGCGTCATAATCACCCTGCACAATGTTAGCGGCGCCAATGAACTCAGCCACAAAACGGTTTGCCGGCGCAAAATAGATGTCGCGAGGGCTACCTACTTGAGCGATCCCGCCTTTGCGCATAACGACGATGCGATCGCCGAGTGCCATCGCCTCAGCCTGATCGTGGGTGACGTAAATCGTCGTGATGCCTAAAGTCCGCAGCAGCCGGTTTAACTCGCCGCGCAGCCGCTCGCGTAAGGCCGCGTCGAGCGCGGTCAACGGCTCATCAAGCAGCAATACGCTAGGCCGCGGCGCAACGGCGCGGGCGAGCGCGACGCGTTGTCGTTGGCCGCCGGAAAGCTGGTCTATGCCACGATGTTCCAGGCCGTCGATGCCGGTGAGCCTGACGAGCTCGGCGATACGTTTTTCGCGATCCGCGCGTGCGAAACCGCGGATCTTTAGGCCATAGCCGATATTGTCGGCTACGTTCATATTTGGAAACAGCGCATAGGACTGAAAGACCATGCCGACATTGCGTTTCTCGATCGGTACGACAGTGACGTCGTCGCCGTTGAACAGCACACGCCCGCCGCGGTCAGGGCTTTCGAGTCCGGCGATGATGCGCAGCAGAGTTGTCTTGCCGCAGCCGGAGGGGCCGAGCAACACCACTGTCTCGCCTCGTGTGAAGCCGAGCGACACCGGCTCCAGCGCGCGCGTGCCGTCGGGGAAGACCTTGCCACATGAACTCGATGCTGACCGTCACACCGTGGCTCACCGGCGCGCTCCATTGCGCCTGCCAAACGCAGCGAAAAGCTGCATCGCAACCAGCAGCGGAATAATCATTACAAAAAATACTAGCGTATAGGCGGAGGCTACTTCCAGTCGCATGGACGCGTAGCTGTCGGCGAGACCCACAGGAAGCGTTTTAGTCAGCGGCGTATGCAACATCCAGGTCAAGTTAAACTCACCAAGCGACAACGTTACGACCATCAGAGAACCGGCGAGAATGCCGGGCTGCGCATTCGGCACGATGACATCCCGGAAGCGCCGCCAGGGTGAGGCGCCAAGCGAAGAGGCGCTCTCATCGAGGGTTTTGATATCGATTGCGGCGAGTACGGCCATTACCGAGCGCACCATAAACGGCAGCGTGAACACGACATGTCCCGCCAGGATGAATAGTGCAGAGCGGCGGAACTCGGAAAGGCCGTTATAAGTGAGGAGGAGTGCCAACGCGATGGCGAGACCGGGCAACGCGAGCGGCAACGTGATCACCTCTTCGACAACGCGGGCGAATTTACCGCCGCGCACGTGCAGCGCGTAGGCCGCGGGAACGCCAACGATCAGCGTTACCGCGAGCGCGCCGAGTGCAATCAAGAAGGACCGCAGGATGGTGTCAGCATAAAGCTGCCACACCTGCATCACCCATTGCAGAGTGACGCCGGAGCGGATTCCTCGAAAATAATTGGCTGTGACCCCAGCCATCATCGATAAGACAGCGGGCACGATCAGGAATGCGGCAACAAACAGCGTGAAGGTGAGCTGCCCGGCGAAAATCAAGCGCGCGCCCATGCTAGCCTGCCGCAGCTACGGTCGCGCCCGAAAACGAACGGGCGAACGCCAGCACCGCCCAGGCGACCAACCCCAGACCGACGGAGAGCGCCGCCGCCATCTCGATGTTCGCTGACAGCGTGAACTCCGTGTAAATCAGCATCGGCAGCACATCGATATTGGTTGCGAGTGTAAACGCCGTGCCGAAGGCGCCCATGGCGGTCGCGAAAGCGATGGCGCCAGAAGCCAGAAACGCCGATTTGAGGGCTGGCAAAATCACGTCTCGTTGCACGGCCCACGGCCCGGCGCCGAGCGCGCGCGCGGCTTCTTCCAGGCTTGGGTCGAGCTTCTCGACCGCTGCCATGATGGTCAGGATGACACGCGGAATAGAAAAGTAGAGATAACCGAGAAATAGCCCCTGAATCGAATAAGCGAAGACCCATTTGTCACCCACGGCGAACGACGTGATCTCGCCGATCAGCCCTTGGCGGCCAGCGAGGAGGATGATCATGAAGCCGACCACCACGCCGGGGAAGGCGAGCGGGAATGTCAGCAGCGCGATTAAAGCGCTGCGGCCGAAGAACCGGCTGCGTTGCAGGAAGAGACCGGCCACGGTCGAGATCACGAGCGTCGCGACCGTTACTGCGGCGGCAAGCACGACCGTATTGATGAGCGTCTCACGGTATCGCGGCTCGGTGAGGATCGCTGCGTAGGCAGACAGACCAAGTTGCCCGCTGCCGCCGATGACAATCAGCCGAGCCATCGGCAGCAGAAAAAATGCGATCACCGTGACGGCGAGCGGCAGTAGGCACAAACGGAGAAACAGCTTGGGTGTCATGAGAAAGGTGCCCCCGCGGCTGGGCCGGAGCACCATGATGTCTCAACGGACTTCTGCGAGATAGCGGTCGGTAAAGCCCTTCTGCACCGATTCCATTTTTGCCCAATCGACGCTTTTGGCGCGGGCATAGTCGCTGTCGGGCAGGAATTTGGCCTTGACCGCCTTGGGCAGTTCGATCGGACGCGCCGGCCGCAGATAGGCGTTGGTCCAGATCGCTTGGCCTTTGTCGGAGAGCAGATAGTCAAGCACCTTCTCGGCCTTATCCTTGTCGGGCGCGCCTTTGACTAGGCTCACGACATAGGGGAAGACGACCGAGCCCTCGCATGGGATGACGAAGGCGAACTTGCCTTTCTCCGTATATTTGGCGCGATAGGCGTTGAAGTCGTAGTCGAAGAGGATTGGGATTTCGCCCGACACCACGCGCGCATAAGAAGTCTGCTTGGGCACGATCGCGCCGTTGTCGTGGAGCGACTTGAAGTATTTGATCGCCGGCGTCCAGTCCTGGTCGCTGCCGCCGAGCGCGTTGTTGACGGCGACCGCGCCGACATAGCCGACCGCAGCCGAAGGCGGATCGAGGTAGCCGACCATGCCCTTGTATTCGGGCTTGAGCAGGTCCTTCCAGCAGGCCGGCACCGGTTTGTCGCCAAGCGCATCGATGTTCACGAAAAGGCCGAGCGTGCCGGAATGGATGGTCGTCCAATAGCCGTCGGGATCCTTCAGACCAGCCGGGACTTCGTCCCAGCCTTTCGGCTTGTAGGGCTGCACCACGCCGAGGCCTTTAGCCTTCATGCCGAAATTGACGCCGTAATAAACGACATCGGCAACCGGGTTGGCTTTTTCCGCAAGCAGCTGAGACAACGCCTGACCGGAATTCTTATTGTCGAAAGGAATATCGTAGCCAAGGTCCTTATTGATGGCCTTGAGCATGGTGGCGAAGTCGGCCCATTGCGGCGGGCAATTATAGCAAATGACATCAGCGGCCTGAGTCGGCTGCGCGCGGACGGCTAACGCCAGTGCCGCGAATGCGAGCAATCCAATCAGCTTTTTCATGGGCTCGTCTCCCTTTGAGTCCTCCGGGAGTGTGACGCTCGCCATATTGCAAATGCATGACAGCAGCAATTGCGGCTGACTGTCGGACCTCTAGAGGTATTTCGATTTATGTGGCTGGTTCGAATAATGACTGCCGTGGGACCGCGCCGGGGTGCATGTATCCTACCGTTGGGTTAAATCGATCGATCTCGACGATGCTCTTCGTTGCTTCCACGACAATACCTATGGGCCAGTCGTTGCCTTAGCGCCGGTCTGTAGCATTCAGAGTTATTGCGATGATTTCCGAGACAGCGCTGTCTTATGAACCGGGGGGCCGGCGCATTGAGGTTCGGATCGGTTACACGAATTGCCTCTATTCATCGGTGCGCCGGCTGGCCGCGGCCATGATAAATTCAGCCCGCCATGTCGGCTTCCCGTACGATCTTGCCTGTGTCATCCACAATGCAGACGCTGGTCTCCTTGACCGATACGTCCAATCCAGCAAAATGGTCCATGCTGCGCTTCTCCTTCTGATGCTTGAGGCCCGTAACCTCGGTGACCTCGTTTCACCATCAGCCTGAAGCGCAGCACCAAACTCCTCAACTATCCACAAGCCGCCGGCCGATTACCCCATCTTTGGCACGAAGCTTTTGACCCACAACAGACATCATCCAGTGAAACGTAATATCTAAAAACGCTCGTTCACATTATGGGAGCCTGGATATCATGGCACGCGAGTCCTCCGATCGATCAACCACGCCGACCGGTCCGCTATTAATTCCATTCGGTGCCGGCGAAAAGTTTCAGTTTGGTGGCTTTGGCACGCATTGGAAGATCGATGGCTCTCAAACCAGTGGTCGCTTCTCCGTAGTTCACCACCCAATTGCACCTCGGACGTTGGCGGCTCCTTTGCATCGTCACCACCGCGAAGATGAGCATTCTTATGTGTTGACCGGCACCCTCGGAGCCTTACTCGGCGGCGACGTCGTCACAGCCGAACCCGGCACATGGGTATTTAAGCCGCGAGGGCAGTGGCACACGTTTTGGAACGCGGGCGATACCCCGTGCGAAATCATCGAAGTAATTTCGCCGGCCGGTTTTGAAGATTATTTCCGCGAACTGCGCGCAGTCTGGCCCGACAGAACTAAGTCCGCCCCGCTACTTCGCAAATATGAACTGGATATGGATTTCGACAGTGTCGCCGATCTGTGTGCGCGTTTTGGTTTGACTTCAATGCGATCTGGCGGCAGCGCAGGGTCAGTATCTGCGCCGGAATGAACCCTTTGCCGCTGCTTTGGTTTTGATGTTTGGGTCGATTCCGTTGAAAAAGTCGGGCAGTAAATCGATGTGGATCGCGCCGCGAGATTGAAGGCGCGCTAGATTGGCGCCAGCAGACGACGAACCTGTAACCTGATTTGGCGGTGGTATTCAGTTTGAAATGAAAGAGTCCGCCAACTGAAACGGCTTCAATCTAATGAATGATTTTTCCCGCCGCATCGCAGCGGGTGAGAAATTCCCAAGCCTCGCGTTCGGTTTCAAAATGCTTAATCCGACCGTTCTCGTAAGCAATTTGCCCGTGCCAGAATGCGGTAAACGCGCCATTCATTAAGCGGTCCACTCTATTGGATAGAATCTGATCTTCGTCCGTCATGTCGCCACCAACCTACTAATGCCATCCGAGAGGCTGCCTAATTGTCCCTCGGGACCGGCAGCCTAACGATAATGGACATACCGCAATTTTCGCACAGATGGATGATGCGCTCCTTGGTTTCAGTAGCCCGCATCGCGACCGAACAAATCGGGCATGGTCGCGGTGGCTTGGGTGGGAGCGGTTGGGTCACGATGCCCAACTACCGGGGCCCCAGCGCCGCTCAGTCAATTACGGATGTCTACTTATAACGCGAAATGCCCAACAACAGGCCGCCAACTGAGTAAGCCAATTCATATTTTGACGATTTTGATTACCTCATCGTCGCAGTGATGGCATTTCCACGTATGCTTGGCGTGGTCGGGCTCGTCGTGCGTTTCGATGAGCGTAATCCACATAGTCCACCCGCAATTGGAGCATATAGGACGGTCGGTAGGCTCTGGCGGATCAAAATTATTGGGTTGAGACATCCCGCTGCCCTTTCGGTGGCGTGAATACCGGGACCGCCAATGAAAGGATCACCGAAATCGCTATGCGCAATGATGCAGATCAATGGGTCAGGGGCGCTGATACAATTGCGCCAGGATACCCATGCTGGCGAGCTACTGAAAAAGAAGCCCCCGGAGCCGGTTTGTCAGGGCTGCCGGGGGCTGGTCTCAGAAAGTGTATCTGGGAGGTTCAAGTCCCAAGGATAGGCTGCCGCACTACGGTTAACGTTTCGTTACCGCACTCAGCGCCATCCCGCCATCACATCACCTTCGGCAGATCGGGGCACCGCGCCGCGCACTGGTCACCCATGTTGCCAGCCCGCCTCTTCGGGCAATCAGCGGTGATCTCGCTGAGCTTTCGCCTAGCTTGGGGCGCCACCAGAAAGCGCCGAAACCAGCATGCAACACAAGTCCCCGCTCGAAACCTTGCCGAAGGACGTTGCGATTCTGCCAATAGCTACCATTCGGCGACAGCGTTCGTTTGTCCGTTACGACAAAACATCTCCATTCGCCGCCAACTACAGCGATCAATGGCAGTACCAGTAATGGCGCCGCAATAAGCGGCCCGTTCTCACGTATGTGCCACGGCCATGCAGCAGTTTCTGTTTTTTGGCGCTGTCGTATTCGCGCTTGTCTACGGCATAACACCCCTTCCACGGAGGCTGCGGAGTCTGCTCCGCATTCGTTGAAGAGGAAAATGCAAAAGCCAGCAACGCAATCACCGCAATTGACGCGCCGCTCTCAACCAGTGTGATAAATTTTCGCCGCCTCAT
Organism: uncultured Pseudomonadota bacterium; assembly: GCA_963710705.1. Lineage (GTDB taxonomy): Bacteria > Pseudomonadota > Alphaproteobacteria > Rhizobiales > Xanthobacteraceae > Pseudolabrys. The sequence goes on along the minus strand of CAVQBI010000002.1, from coordinate 49,600 downwards.
TGGCGTCCATAACGGTTAGAACGATATCGTAGTCGTTTACCATGGCAGCTTGGAAGGTGCAGCCAATGTCCGTTGTTACGAAAGCGGACAAGCTCGGACACGATTTGTTCGGCCGCTTCGTGCCAATAGACATTCACCATCAGCCGGAACGCCCATAAATCGAATGAGTTAGCCAAACCAAGCCCGAATGATCCAAATCAATGAGGTCCGGGCCGACTTAGTAAAAGGTATTTTGAAATTGAGCGGTTTCCGGTATGGCCAGAACACTGCATAGCGATGATGTCTGACAGGCAACCCGTACCGGCCACCGCACTCGCGATGGCGGAGCGCCAGCGCGACATTTCCGTCTCGGAATTTTTCCTCAAGAACCGCCATCTGCTAGGCTTCGATACGCCGGCAAAGGCGCTGGTCACCGCCGTTCGGGAGGCGGTCGACAACGCGCTCGACGCCTGCGAGGAAGCCGGTATCCTGCCCGAAATCAGCGTGCAGGTGGTCGACCGCTACGGCAAGTACCGCGTTGTCGTCGAGGACAACGGGCCGGGCATCGTGGAAAACCAGATCGCCCGCATTTTCGGCAAGCTGCTCTACGGCTCCAAATTCCACAAGCTCAGCCAGTCGCGCGGCCAACAGGGCATGGGGATTTCAGCCGCCGGCATGTATGCGCAGCTCACGACCGGCAAGCCGCTGCACATCATCAGCCGCGTCAAGGGCCAGCCGCGCGCGTCGGAGATGTACGTGTCGATCGACGTTGCCAGGAACCGGCCGGATATCCACCGCAAGAAGCAGCTGGAATGGGACCGCTCGCACGGCACGCGCGTCGAGATGGAGCTAGAGGGCCACTATCAGAAGGGGCCGCATTCGATCGAGACCTATCTGAAGCAGACAGCCATCGCCAATCCGCACGTGACGTTCATCTACAAGGATCCACAGGCCGGCGAACTCCGGTTCGAGCGCACGGTGCGCAAACTCCCGCAGCGACCGAAAGAGATCAAGCCACACCCTTATGGCATCGAGCTTGGCCAACTCATCCAGATGTTGAGCAGCACCAGCAAGCACACCTTGCTGCAGTTCTTGGTCGGCGAGTTTTCACGCGTAGGCAAGAAGACCGCGCTCCAGATGATCGCTCAGGCGGGGTTGAGCGAACGCTCCTACCCCAAACACATCGCGCGCGCGCAAGCGACTGCCCTGCACCGTGCAATCCAGAAGACCCGCGTGTTGGCGCCGCGTACCGACTGCATCGTGCCAATTGGTGAGTTGAACCTGCTGAAAGGGCTGCGCAAGGAGCTGGAAGCGGATTTCTTTACCGTCACAACCCGGCCAGCTGCAGCCTACCGCGGCAGCCCGTTCCAGGTGGAGGTGGGCATCGCCTATGGCCGTAACGCAGACGCAGATATCAAAGTCGACGCCAGCGGCCACCTGCACAAGAAGGCGCCGGAAAACGCCGGCGAGCAGCTCTTGGCGCAGGAAAACGAGTCAGTGCATCTGCTGCGTTTCGCCAACCGGGTGCCGCTACTCTACCAGCAGACGAGCTGTGCCATCACCAAGGCCGTGGTGCAGACCAATTGGCGCGGCTACGGCCTGCAACAGCCGAAGGGCGCACTGCCGGTCGCGCCGATGGCGATCATGGTTCATGTCGCCTCGGTCTGGGTACCGTACACCTCGGAATCCAAAGAGGCGATCGAGCCCTACCCCGAGATCCTTAAAGAGATCAAATTGGGGCTCCAGCAATGCGGACGCGAGCTCGCGCACTATTTGCGTCGGTCAGCACGCCTGCACGAGGAGTATGACCGGCGCAGCTATATCGAGACTTTTCTGCCCCATATCGGCATCGCTCTGCAGGAGATGCTGGCGCTGAGCGACAAGGAGCGCGACGCCGCGATGAATAAGCTCGATGACACGCTGCACAGTAGCCGGACGACCTGAGGATGAAGACCATGAGTAAGCGCACCGGCGACGCGATGACAGACGAACTTGACCGCAAGACGGTCGCACTGATCGATTTGATTGCGGGCCAAGTGCGCGCCAGCATCGAGCACGGTGAACTGCCGGCTATCGAAATGCCAGTGCGCAGCCTCGCAAATGTTACCTACGACCAGGCCAAGGGATATTTCGAACTTGGCAACCAGCGCAAGGTACGCACCTTGACGGTGAACACCGCTCGCTCGTTCGCACAGACGCTGCGTCTGATGGCAACCTCGCGCACCATGGTCGAACACGACGATTTTGCCACGAAACGCGAGGCCTATTACATCAGCAAGAATTGGGGCGACTGCCGTTTCGACGAGCAGGCCGAGTCCGATGCCATCATGGATGACATCGAGGCGATGGCCTCGGTGCACGGTCTGTCACGCGAGCAACTGCGCTTCTATCCCGAGACACACGGCGGCTCAGTTGCCGGCCAACTCACCGTAATCGACAAAAATCCGGCGACCGGCGAGGCTATTGAAGTCAACTGCGCCAATCTCGGCAGCGGCGCCTACAGCATCCCGCGCTCGGTCGAACACTTGAGTTTTCGTAGCGACGCCCATTTCGTGCTGGCCATCGAGACCGGCGGCATGTTCCAACGCCTGAACAATCACAGATTCTGGGATGCGGCGAACTGCATCATCGTCGAGATGGGCGGTGTGCCGACCCGCGCAACCAGACGCTTCGTGCGGTTGTTGTCAGACAAGCAGGATCTGCCGGTCTACACCTTCGTCGACTGCGATCCTTACGGCTTTGCCAATATCCACCGCACACTCAAAGTGGGCTCAGGCAATGCGGCACACCTCAATCGTTTCTTTTGTGTGCCGCGCGCCCGCTTCCTCGGCGTCACGCCGCAGGACATCATCGATTTTGGCCTCAAGGACGCAACTCACCCGCTGAGCAAGGGTGATATCAAGCGCGCTGAGGACGCTTTGCAGAACGATCCGTTCATCGCGGCGCATCCGGAATGGGGTGCCGCTATCCGACAATTGCTGGAGATGGGCGTTCGCGCCGAGCAGCAGGCGCTGGCCAAATGGGGCCTCAACTACGTGATGAATGAATACCTACCGCGCAAGCTCGCCAATAAGAACGGATTCTTGCCGTAGATCTTCGGCTATCCAAGCCGAAGGCGACCAACCAGAATATTGGGCCTGTCCCTTGATCCACCCCCGAGAGTGAATGTGACGCCGGTGGATCACGAAGTCTATGCGTAATCAATGTCCGCTTCTCTAATCGGCCGGTTGGGGTCAAGCGCTTTCAAGCCATCAACCACTCCTTTTCAGATAACCCACCACTGCAGGTCGACGTCGTTCACGGGCTCGTGCTTCTCTTCGGAATCGGCGCTAGGGCCCTTCCACTATGGGATTCGAGAACGAGGTGGAACAATCTTTGGGGCGGCCTTGCCGTCAGAGTGACGGTGGGTCCAAGCGGACATACGAACTCACCTCATCCATCGTCCCGCGAGGGACATTATTCCACCGCTCGGTGGAGCTCGCGTGTTCTCCTGTCAGGACCCATCGCAAGCTGCTGCAGTCCAAGGCTATCGCTATCGACAACGACCTGCGCGGCACCTTGCGCAACTTTGGTCTCAAGGTGGGTGTGGTCAGGACGGTAAAGTTCGAAGCCCGCATCAGGGAGCTGGTCGAGAACTTGCCCGATCTGGCCGTGCTGGTCGAACCGCTACTCGTTGTCCGACGGACGCTTCGCGAGCAGCTTGGCATCCTGCACCGCCGCTTGCTCGCCATCGTGCGGGACGATGACGTGTGCCGGCGCCTGATGACGGTTCCTGGCGTCGGTCCGGTGGTGGCGCTGACCTACCGCGCTACCGTCGATGTGCCTGCCCGATTCCGGAACTCCAAGGCGGTCGGGGCGGTTTTTGGACTGACGTGTGCCAAGTATCAATCGGGCGAGGTGGATTGGAGCGGCAGAATATCGCGCTGCGGCGACGAGATGATGCGGGTCATGCTCTACGAAGCAGCTCAAGCCATGATGCGTTCGAAGAAATGGTCCTGGCTCAAGGCCTGGGCGATGCAGATCGCCAGGCGCCGCGGAATGAAGAAGGCGATCGTGGCGCTGGCGCGTCGGCTGGCCGTGATCATGCACCGCATATGGGTTGACGGCACCGAGTTCCGTTGGACCCGGGAACAAGCTGCGGCAGCAGCATGACAACCGTGAAAGATCAGATCCGATAGGAGGAAACTCGAGTTCCACCGAGCAGTGGAATGATGTCCCTCGCGGGACGATGGATGAGGTGAGTTCGTATGTCCGCTTGGACCCACCGTCACTCTGACGGCAAGGCCGCCCCAAAGATTGTTCCACCTCGTTCTCGAATCCCATGATGGAAGATGCTATGGGGCGGCGCCGAGGATATTGCATCCATCGTCGCTGATGTGAACCGATGGAGCGCCCCATGCAGAAGTTGAACGACCTGAGCCGATCTCTCACCGCCCTCGAACCGGATGGCACACTGATCGCGGTCATCGAGATGAGCCTATCAAGCTGGCTCGTTGCCGGCATTGTGCCTGGCGTCGAGCGCCAGCCGTTGAAGAAGCTTGCAGTAGACGAAAGCGCATTGCTGAAGCTGCTATATCGGTGGCGGGAGGAAGCGAAGAAAGCAGGACGCAGGATCGAGCGTATTGCAGTCGCCTTCGAGGCTGGCCGTGACGGCTTCTGGTTGGCACGCTGGCTCAAAGAGCGCAGCATCGAGGTCCACGTCATTCACGCCGCGAGTGTGGCGGTGTCGCGCGAGCATCGACGGGCGAAGACCGATCGTCTCGACACCGAGCTGCTCAAACGCTCTTTTCTCGGCTGGCTGCGCGGCGAGCGTGATCACTGCAAGATGGTCGCGATCCCCACAATAAAGGACGAGGATGCCAAGCGGCCCAATCGCGAGCGCGAGAGCCTGGTCGGAGAGCAAAGCCGGATCGTCAACCGAATGAAGGCGGCATTCGTTCGGCTCGGCATCCGCGGTTTCAATCCCAAGCTGAAAAAGGCCGCCGGGCGCCTTGATGGCTTGCGCACGCCTGAGGGCGAGCCGATCCCGCCCAACACGCTGGCTGAGCTGCGTCGCGACATGGAGCGACGACGGCTCGTCAGTGATCAGATCCGGCAGATCGAGGAGGCACGCCTGGAACATCTCGATCACGCACCCTGTGATGGACCACACGCCATGGTGCGTCTGCTCGCGCGCGTGACCGGGGTCGGCATCGAGACGGCCGACATGCTGGTGCACGAGGTGCTGTCACGAAACATGCGTGACCGACGGGCCGTAGCGCGTTATGCCGGCCTCACTGGCTCGCCCGACGAGAGCGGCAGAAAACGCCGGGAGAAAGGGCTGGCCCGTTCCGGCAATGGTCGAGTTCGGCGAGGCATGATCCAACTGGCGTGGCGGTTCCTTTTGCACCAGAAGAACAGCGCCTTGGCGCAATGGTTTCGAGCCCGCACCGAGAACGCTCGTGGTACTCGAAAGCCCATGATCGTGGCCTTGGCGCGCAAGCTTTTGATCGCCCTATGGCGGCTCGTGCGGCAGGGTATTGTACCGGACGGCGTCGTTTTGCGTCCGGCCCAATGAACGGAGGGTGCTGAAAGAACTCAGACAGTTTCGGCCTCGTCCGTACGCTTGTGACGGAACGCCGATGACGGTTCGAGGTGGCGGAATCCCGACAGGCCCCTTGGCTTTCGTGCCGAATGGAAGAATGGGTCCGCCGCTTCGGAGCTTCGCTGCCGATGCGCATGACTGCATCATGGTTTGGGTCCTTGGACCTACCGAATACAAGGTTGTGGCGCGATTGGACCGCGCCCGAAAGCGAGCTCCCCTCTGATCGTCATCCCGACCGCACCAAGCGGTGTCATCGTGCTCGAAGCCGTCAAGGTGTGGTCTGGCAAGGCTGCAGCATGCCGCAAGGTTGGTACGACGGCCAACCTTGACAGCTCCTGCGCGCACTGGCGTGAGCGAAGCCACGGTCGGGATGAAGAAACAGACTTTCAGATCGAACAAAGAAACTGACGAAGAAAAAATGCACTGCCCTGCTTAAACTTCTTGACTAAAAAAGCCCCATACAAGGGCCCTAGTGCCGATTCCGAAGAGAAGCACGAGCCCGTGAGCGACATCGACACTGCAGCGGCGGATAGCCTGAAAGCGCTTGACCCCAACCGGCCGATTAGAGAAGCGGACATCACTGACCTGGAGCGTTAGTGCAAAACGCTCATGATGCCCATGTAAATCGAACCCGCGGTCGTAACTGCAGCCACAACAGCGGTGACGACCTTCTGCACGCCGAGCGCTCGTTCGATCATCGCGATAATGCGGGCATTCTTGCCTTTCATGAGTTTGCGGCCCTTCGGCGCCAGCAGCGGAGCGACCTTGGCGATCATCTGGGTCGTACGGCTCGGCGCGGCAATTTGCGCCCCGCCGCTTAGCATCGTCGCCAACAAGCCGCCGGTGACATAGGCAAGCGCAATACTGATGAAATATTGCACCGCCTCGGTCCACTCCTCCGTATTCGACGGCAATACGGGGCCGCCGTCATGCAAGGACACTGCAAGCGACATCCCATAGATCGCAATCACGCTAACCACGGCGGCTACGGCGGCGGTCCAGGCGAGGCTGCGCTGGGCGCCGCGCACCAGGAAGAATCCGAAGGGCGCCGGAAGCAAAATAGAGACGATGCGCAGATAAACCGTCGGCTTGTCCCACGACAAGATGATCAGAAAATGCGCAAACAGCAGCAGCGCAATCGGCACCAGCGCATACTTCACCAAGTCGCCGATCACAGCGGTCAGGGGCGCGGCCTTTCGGCGGGCGGCCGCCTGCGCATCGGTAACCGCGCGCGTGTTCTTCGCGCGCACAGAGGCGATCTCGGCCCGCAGCTGCGCGACCTCCTCGTGCAGCGCTTTATTCTCGTCGATCAGATGGCGCGAGGGCGCAAGGTCATGCCGGCAATAGGGGCAGACGACCGCGGCGTCCGAAATATCTTCTGCGCAATAGGGGCATTGCATCGCGGGCGCGCTACTTTAGCACGTTGAGGGTGAAGACAGTGCTTGCTTCACGATTAGCGCTGTCGGAAATCATGACTCGAAGCATGTGCTGGCCAGGCGGCGCCTCGGCGCCCACCATGGTGACGCCGTCAGCCGTCTCGAATGGCTTCGCGCGGCCGGTCAGGTCGACATTGGGGCTGCGCAAATAGATCAAGTGGAACGAATTCGGCTTGATGGTGCTGCCGCCATGCGCCTCGAATTTGAATTGCAGCGTGAACGGAGAAGTCACACCCGCTTCCGGCGACACTAGGATGATGCTGGGCCTGCGCGTGATGCCGCGAGTGACATAGGTGACGTTCTTGGCCGTTGCCGGAGGCGGCAGATTCGCTTCTTCAGCCGTGATCAGCACGGTGCCAGCCCGCGCGACTTGGCCGCTCAGCGCCAGCGCAAGCAAGCAGCAGCCGAAGAGCAAAGATCGCATTTAACAGCCCGCTAGAGCCCACGAAATCAATAATACCAAGCTTATCGCGCTCAAGGCGGGGGGAAAAGGCTTTAAGCCGGGTCGTACCCGGTTACGGAAGCCGCTTTGCGCCCGACGCGAAACTGGCTACCCTCCAAGGTGCGCCAGGTCCACCCAGGCCCCGACGGAGAGGCAGCATTATCTCTGTATTCGATCTCTGGAAGGTGATCGTGCATCTGTCGTTTTGTGACGATGATGTTACCCTAGGATTTGGTTAGGCGGTCATTCGCGCTGTGGGGGGTGCGGCCATGCCTTCAGTTCGATTAATTCCGCTCGCTTTTTGGGGTCTTTTCCTTCTCGCGGCAAATGCTACGGCTTTGCCGGCCCACGCGGATGCACGCGTCGCGCTTGTTGTTGGGAATTCCGAATATCAGCACGTGACGCAGCTGAATAACCCGCAGAACGACGCCAAGCTTATCGCCAAGACCCTCCTCGACCTTGGATTTAAGCTTGTCGGCGGCGGCCCGCTGTTGAATCTCGACAAACCAAAATTTGATCAGGCCGTGCAAGACTTTGGCAATGAGATCCAAGGCGCTGACGTAGCGCTATTTTACTATGCCGGCCATGGCGTACAGGTGCGCGGCTCGAACTACCTGGTGCCTGTGAGCGCTAATCCAACGAGGGAAGTTGACGTCGATTTCCAGATGCTCGACGTCAATCTAGTGTTACGCGAGATGGAATACGGCCGCGCACGGCTCAATCTCGTAATCCTCGACGCGTGCCGAAACAATCCTTTCGGCGGACGCGGCTTGCGTGCCGCCAGCGGGGGTCTCGCACAGATGCAGGCGCCTGAGGGAACATTGATTTCATTTGCCACCCAACCGGGCAATGTCGCGCAGGATGGTATTGGCAGCGACAGTCCATTCAGCGAGGCACTGGCGCAAACGATTTGCAAGCCCGGGCTTGATATCTTTCGCGCATTCAACCAAGTCGGACTTATCGTTGCGCGCGCGACCGCTGGCGAGCAACAGCCATGGATGTCTCTATCGCCAATCAAAGGCGACTTTTATTTCGCCGGCCAGCCGACGCCCCAGCACGATCCTGTGGCAGAGCAAAGCCGTTTTTACGAGGCTGCTGCGCGCATCGACACCAAGGAGGCGTGGGACGCGTTCCTGAACGTGTACAATACGGGGTCCTATGCCGACCTTGCCCGCGCCGAACGCGCTAAGATAATCGCCGCGCTGGAAGCGCAGACGAAAGCGGAGGCCGACGCCCATGCAAAAGCCGATGCGGAAAAGCAAGCCAAAGCCGCCGCGCTCGAGCAAGAACGCCGCGGAATCGATGCGAAGGCTGCGCGTGATGCCGCAATAAAGGCGGCGCGCGAAGCCGCTGCTACTGAAAAAGCTCGCCGCGAAGCGGAGGCGAAGGCCGCCCAGGAGGCTGTTGAAAAGTCCGAACGCGAAACCGCAGCCGCCAGGCAAGCTCAAGAAGCTGCTAAAGCCGCGCAACTTGCGGCCGAGAAATCGGCGCAGGAACTCAAGGCGGCACTCGAGAAAGCGAAACAAGATGCAGCCGCGCAAGCAAAGAAGCACATTGAAGTTGCGACGTTGACGCCAGCCCAATCGCCACCGGTCGCTACACTAAGTTCGACCGACATCGCGCGTCTTATGAAATTGCAGTTACGGCAAGCTGGTTGCGAGCCGGGTGACGACAGCGGGATTTGGGACAAGAACGCTCGCGACGCGCTCGAAGAGTTCAACGCGAATGCGCGTATGCATATCGATGTCGCCACGCCCAGCCTCGAAGCGCTCAAGGCCCTGCAGGGCAGAGAAGGGCGCGTTTGTCCGCTTGTTTGCAAAAGCGGAACGCGCAAAGAAGGAGACCGTTGCGTTGCTATCAAATCCAAATCGAACGACAAGGACTCTGCTAAGACCGATGTTGGCAGTCGAAGCGCATCGGCTGGCGGTTCTCCTGCAAGCTTGCTGGCGCGCTGCCAAAGCAATGACCGCGCTGCTTGTGCCACGCTTTGCAGCGCCGGCTTCAGTGGTCCATGCCGCCGAATGAACAAGCACGGTTTGTGGTAGAAGCACAAGGGAGGCCGCCTCAATTGGCGGCCTCTTTCATTTCAAACCAAACGTGCAACGTCGCCTAATGGCACATCGCGCCCTTTCGGTCCCATACCCAAAACGGTCGCTAACGGAGTAAAGCGGACAAAGGTCGATTTTTAGCCGCTCCGGCTATGACGTGATTGACCCATATCGGACAAATGGCCGGAGCAATGTTCCGGTTGCTACAATTCTATCAACAAGCCTGACCCATTGATCTGGATCATTGCATATAGCGATTTGGGTGATCTTCTCGTCGGCAATCCCGGAGCATGTCGGGCGAAGAGACATACGATGCGGAACATCACCCAACCGCCGCCATCGTCACGTTGCGAACAATGCGGTGGCGAGCTGCGGCTCAAGCTGATTGAAGCCGCCGACTGCGGACTTGATTTGGAGTACGAGATTTTCATCTGTGCAAACTGTGGTCGTGAGCAATCACTCACAGTGAGCCACGACCGCAAAATACCGCACACTAAGGTTGCCTAGCCAACGAATAGGTCGACGGAATTTGTATGAGCTATAAATGACCTCTCATCGTCCGAAGGAGAGTCCCTATGTTGCGGCGATTTATCATTGCGATTGGTACAATCGCCGCGCTCGGCATTTCGTTTAATCCGACATTTGTCTCCGCTGCCCCGCATGGTCATGGCGGGCACAGAGTCATGGAGGGCACGTAGGCCACGTGGGTCATGGAGGCGGCTATGGCGGAGGTTGGGGCGGGGACCGGGGTTATGGTCGGGACAACAGCGGAGACTATGAAGCGGCCTTGATCGCAGGAGCCATTATCAGCGGAATTGTAGCCTCGGCCTACTATCACCGTCATCACTACCACCACTGCTGGCGGCACCATGGGCATCGCGTCTGCCGATGATCTCGCGGAGCTAGCGAAGGCTCATTGCTGTACTCACGTCCGCTTCTGATCCATAGAAAGACGTCCACTGCCCGCCTGCGCCGACGAGGGCATTGGGTGAGTTTTGGCTGACGGCAGCTCTTCGGACATAGCTGACATCGAAGAGCTACCGGAGAATGCCCGCTTTCGCGCAGTGCGTCACGTCCGCTCGATGTGCGTGTGCCTTATTGATCTACATCATTGCGCTAGCGATTAAGGTGATCGGATAAACTTAGTTTGGGGGGATGGGTGCATTGGAGGTTCGACGATGTCGAAATTTGCAAAATGTCTTGGGATCATCGCGTTGGCGTTAGTCATCAACATGGCCGCTGCTGAAGCGCGTGGACATGGCGGTGGACACGGCGGTGGCTGGCATGGCGGCGGTTGGCATGGTGGAGGCTGGCATGGCGGAGGTTGGGGTGGATGGGGTTGGGGTCCGTATTGGGGGCCTGACTACTACTATTACGGACCGAGTTGTGGCTGGGTGCACGTGCGGATTTTGCGCCATCATCATTGGGTGCTGCGGCGCGTCTGGCGTTGCTGGTAACGTTCAAGATATCTGATCGGATTTCGGAGAGGCCGCCGCGTTGGCGGTCTTTCTTTTTTTTGCGCCGATCATATTGCGGCGCGTTTGGTCGCGAATGGCCCATCGCGCCCTTTCGGTCCCATACCAATAACGGTCGCTAACGGAGTAAAGCGGACAAAGGTCGATTTTTGCCCGCTCCGGCTATGACGCGATTGACCCCTCGCCGAAATCGCGCGCCGTCTGCTCAGCGCGCGGAGCCGAAGGCAATCACCTGACACAGACCATCCTTCCATCGGGCATGCGAACGGCCGTGTGGCCCGTATGTTTAAGGCACCAGGATTGATTTTGACCGCCCCATATGCATCGGCCCGATACACTGCTGCGATGCCGGTTCGGACCGCAGCCGCCTAACGCGAACGCCGGCGTAACCGCCGACGATAAGGTGGAAAGAATCATGAAGCCAAGCAGCACAGTCCTGAGCGTTTTCACGAATGCCTCCCATTTACGTGTGACTTTTGGTAATCGCGGTTCTGATCTTACTTCAAACGTGCAATCAGTCGTCAAGACGCTCGCGCGACCCAAATGGTCGCCATGTGTGCGCCGGCGCGTCTCGACCCCAACGACGCAAGCCCGCTCATCCTTGCCCTGGCCGATGGCGGCTGCGGCGACGCCGAGGCTGGTCCCGTTCAAATAGAGAGTCCCACTAAGAGTTAGCAAGAATGTCTGTTCATGGCACTTAGCGACGTTTCGAACCCATGCCCAAAACGGTCGCTAACGGAGTAAAGCGGACAAACGACGATTTTGGACACCGCCGGCTATGACGTGAATGACTCATCTGCGACATTTCATCAATTTAAAAACGTCAACGCTGCCGGAGACAGAGCCCACTCAGCAATTATGCGTTGTGGTGATGCCGCCAGCCATGGTGATGCCGCCAGTGATGGTGATGCCGCCAGCCATGGTGATGCTGCCAGTCATGCTGATGCCACCAGCCACGATAATATTGCCAGCAACCGGGGTTCCACCATTCGAAATAGCCAAAACCCTGACCGTCATCAGTGTGCACCCAACATTGATGGTGGTGCCTATGCCCCCATCCGTGATGATGGTGCGAACCGTGAGCCGAAGCGTTACTAGCGGTAAGAACCACACTAACGGCGAAAGCGCATAAAAGTGTCATAAGACGCATTTTGATTGCTCCTGCTATTACTAATTTATGCTCGCCCTTCCTAAATGAACGCCTGCTGAACGAGAAACAAGAATTGAAGTAATTTACCAGTGATAGGTCCACGCCCCGGCGCAGCCGCTGTTACCGCTTATCGAATAAAAAGTTGCTGCGGTGCATCAGTTCGCTTATGGCACGAAGCGGACAAACTGATTCAACGGTCGAATGGTCGCCATTGGACTAAGAGCGGACAAAAGTCGGCCCGAACGCTGAATAAATACGCAGCGAATGACCCAACAAAGTTAAGCCCCGGCCGCATGCTTAGGGGGGCGCGCCGGGGCCTGCTGACATTCTGGGGACAACTACAGCAAATCCCGAGAAACGCGTCAGCTAAATTGATGAGCCCCTGGCCCACATTAGGGCTCCAAAGGGGCTCAGTCCGATGTGGTGTGCTCCGGGATTAGCCAGAGCAGAACATCAGGCAAAAGAAACCTTGAGCAAGCCGACCATAGCCGCATTGATCTGGATCAACGCGCCATCTTGGCATGCTCACATCATATTTTTAATTGGCGACGGAGTTCGCATGTCGAAGCCCCCGCTGGGTGCCGATGGCGAGTGGAAAGCAATTTCCTCGGCACCGTTCGACCGCGACCTTGAACTGGCAGTCCATAACTACGATGGGATACACGCTCTCGTGTTTCCATGCCGTCGTATTCTTGACGGCTGGCTCAAGGCAGGAACCAGGGAACGGCTGGACGTGCAACCTACGCACTGGCGGGACTGGGCACGGAAGCTCTAGCGCGCCCCATCTAACTTGTTGGGCGTGTGCTCCATGGCCACCAATTTCGCTTCTTCCTCTCTCAACAGATGGAGAAGCGTTTGCCGCCTCGTTTCATCGGCTTCGTTGGCCAGCATCTTGCGATAATGCTCAATGTTGAGACGGGCTACGGTTTTTTCCATCAAACCCTCCCCGAACCCATCATTCGTTGCAAAAGGCTATGTCGGCCCTGTGACATAGTAAAGATGGAATATGAAAACTCAGATTTGGCGGCCTCTTTGATTTCTGGGTGGCCTCTTTCGCCACTGAGTAATCGCTCAACTTTTAGGTAACAGGAACCATACAGCTAAACTCAGTGGCAAGCTCCATCCGACAGTATCCACATACGGGCGACAACCAAGGGATACCGCTATGTCGAAACTGTTTGCGTTCATTCGGGATGAGACGGGGGCGACCGCCATTGAATATGGCCTGATCGCTGCTGGCATTTCCGTGGCGATCATCGCGGCCGTCAATGGACTTGGCAGCAACTTGAATACGACGTTCACCAGCATCTCGACCCAGCTGAAATAAGCTCTATGCACTAGCACTGAATCATAGAGGCCGCCTCATGTGTGGATGGCCCCCGACATGCAAGAGCTTTTTTACGTGAAGGACAGAGGTCGGTTGCGGTCATGTGTCCGGCCTTTCTGTGCGGTCGCACATGGACCGCTGGCCTTGATGGATTCCGCGGGTCGAGGCCTTATCAGTTGGTCGGGATTTGAATCCCTCTGAGGCGGCCAGGCTTCTCTCGATCCGTCGGGTCGACCGACTATGCCATCACGTATTTTTGCTCTCGCAAGCTTGCGGCCGCGCCGCAGATCAGCGGATCATGCTGCCACTGCTGCGCGTCGGTAAGTATCCTGTCTGCTCATGACGGCCCAAGCCACGCGTGCCGTCTTGTTTGCTAAGGCAACAGCTACGACAAGCCGCGGCTTGCGGCCGCGCAGCGATGTTAGCCAGGGATCGGCCTTGGCCACCTTCGAACAAAGCAGCACCGTGTGCGCGCTGTTGACGAGCAGGCGACGAAGATAACCATCCCCTCGTTTGCTAATCCCACCGAGACGAGCCTTGCCGCCGGTGGAGCTCTGCCTTGGCACCAGCCCGAGCCAGGCCGCAAACTCCCGCCCACTGCGGAACACGTTCGGATCTGCAACTGTCGCTGCAATCGCGGTTGCAATAATCGGCCCGATTCCCGGGATGGTGGCCAGGCGCTGGCTGACTGGGTTGTTCTTGTGCCAAGCCAGAACCTGCGTCTCAAGTGCATCGATCCGCGTCTGCAGTTCGTTGATCTGGCCAGTAATCAGCTTGAGTGCCTGACGAGCCATCTGCGGTATGCGCTCGTCCCTGTCGTCCATGACAATCGCAATCAGGCCTCTCACCTTGTGCAGTCCCTGTGCCTCGACAAGCCCGAACTCGGCCATGTGCCCACGCAGTGCATTGACCAGCATTGTCCGCTGGCGGATCAGTAGATCGCGGGCACGGTGCATGAGCAGCGCCGACTGCTGCTCGATCGTCTTTACCGGCACGAAACGCATCGATGGTCGCTTGACCGCCTCGCAGATCGCCGCGGCATCAGCCGCGTCGTTCTTGTTGCGCTTGACGTAGGCCTTCACGTATTGCGGCGGCATGAGGCGTACCTCGTGACCCAGCTGGGTCAACTCGCGGGCCCAATGATGAGCCGTCGCGCAAGCTTCCATGCCGACCAGACACGGTGGCAAGTTGGCAAAAAACGCAATGACTTGGTTGCGCCGCAGCCGCTTAGCCGCGACCGCCATACCTGTCTCATCGACGCAATGGACCTGGAAAATGTTCTTGGCCAGGTCCAGCCCAATTGTTGTAATCTCGCTCATGGATGGCTCCCGTTGCTGGTGATCTTCGACGACCACCATTTTGGCACTTCGATGCCGTCAGGGGGCCATCCACCCCATCAGTTGGCGGCCTCTTTCAATTTGTCTGCCTATGGCACATCGCGCCCTTTCGGTCCCATACCCAAAACGGTCGCTTACGGAGTAAAGCGGACAAAGGTCGATTTTTGCCCGCTCCGGCTATGACGTAATTGACCCATATGCGACGGGCGGGTTTTCGGTATTATCTGCGAGCATAAATATCCCGCCAATTTTCTGTAATCCCGCAGAACAGGGAGAATGTTGCGATGACACCTTGCGTTTCGGGGCGTCCTCGGGCGCTTGTGACTGGTGCTTCAAGCGGAATTGGTATGGCCTTCGCCGAGCGCCTTGCGGGCAAAGGCTATGACCTCATTCTTGTGGCACGTCGGCGTGACCGGCTTGAAGAATTAGCCAAACGGTTGCGGCGCGACACCGGCGTGCAGGCCGATGTGATTTGCGCCAATCTGACTGATCCGCAAGGTTTGACGGAAGTTGAAACGCGCATCAATGGCGACGAAGCTCTAAGCCTATTGATCAACAATGCGGGCTTTGCAGGATACCAACCATTTGTGTCGATCCCTTACGCGGTGATTGACGAGCTGATCGCCATCCATATTCGCGCGGTTGCGCGCCTCGCGCGAGCGGCTGTGCCAGGCATGATCCGACGGGGCAGTGGCGCGATTATCAATGTGGCGTCCCTTCTGGCATTGAGCGCTATGTTGCCGCCCAACCCGCTACCTTCCCGTGCGACCTATGCCGGCGCGAAGGCGTTTATTTTGGCGTTCACGCAAGCGCTTGCGGGAGAGTTAATAGGCACCGGAGTTCGCGCTCAGGTTTGCCTGCCGGGTCGCGTGAGTACTGAATTCCACGTCATGCACGGCATCGATACGAGCAAACTGCCGCCGGCAATGACGGCGGACGACGTGGTCACGGCTTCGCTTGCAGCGTTGGAACGTGAAGAGGTTGTGTGTATTCCGGCCCTTGCTGACCAGGCGACGTTTGCAGAATTAACAGAAACACAAATCAAGGTATTTCGCGCTAGCGCGATGCATCCCACGCTTGCGGAGCGCTATCGATAAATTTTGTGCTCTTTCTGAAGGTACGCTCGTGCCTCTTTCGACTACCAATGTCGCTTATTGGCACGAAGCGGACAAACTGATTCAGCGGTCGAATGGTCGCCATTGGACTAAGAGCGGACAAAAGTCGGCCCGAACGCTGAATAAATACGCAGCGAATGACCCATTTCGGACGTTGGCCAAAACCGAAATGACCTGAATAGTCACCCCCAATGACGGGGTGATATGTTTCATATAGATTAGACATCTTCGAAAATTGTGTAGGGATCGAACCTATCAGCCAAAATCTCTTTGGGAGGAAGTCATGCGGAAAATTTTAGGAGCGGCGGCGTTAGTCACGACGCTCGGCTTGGCCACGAGCGCGCAGGCGCAGATCATCATTAGCGGCAACGACGAGAAGGCGAGCTACACTGACGCCGGGCAAATGATCGTCGGGCCGTCCGGCAAGGACACGGTGTCAATCATCGACATTGGTGATCGCGCCAAGCCGCGCATCCTCGCCACGCTGCCGCTGATCAATACTCTGGTCGGCCCGCCGACCAACCTCGCTGTCACGCCCGACCAGAGCCTGGCGATTGTCGTCAATTCTCTCGAAGATGTGCAGGACGGCGACAAATGGAAACTCGTGCCTGACGACAAGGTCTTCGTCATAGACCTGACAGCGAAACCGCCAAAGCTTATCGATACGCTTCACGCCGGGAAACAGGCTTCGGGCATGGCGATCAACCGTGCCGGAACATTGGCTCTTATCGCTAACCGCGCCGATAACACGGTCAGCGTTCTGACAATATCTGGTAAAGAGGTGAAGATCGTTGGCAACGTCGTGCTGGCGCCTGAAGGTACACCGAGCCAACAACTCTCTGCGGTAGCGATCACGCCCGATGGCAAGCACGCGCTGGTCGTCAAGGCGCTCGCAAATAAGGTCGCCTTGCTCGACATAGACGGTACGACGGTGACCTATAAAGGCTATGACATGACCACCGGGGTCTTCCCCTACAACGTGCAGATTACGCCCGACGGTAAGCTCGGTCTTGTCAACAATAACGGCGGCGGTGGCGCATCGGACGGCCAAGTCGACACGGTGGCGGTGATCGACATGACATTAAATCCGCCGCGCGTCGTGGATCAGGTCGTGGTCGGCGATGGGCCGGAGGGCCTAGCGATAAGCCCGGCGGGCGGTTACGCAGCCTCGATTATTCTCAACGGCGTAGGCAACGTTCCCAAAACCGCCTTCTTTCACCACGAGCATTCCTACGTCTCGCTCTTGAAAATCGACGGCAAGAAGGTGAGCAAGGTGTCAGAAACCGAGCTCGGCGCGTTGACCGAGGGCGTGACGTTCAGCCCGGATGGCCGTTATCTCTACGCCGGCAATTTCTTTGACAACGACATCACGATCTTGCGCCTTCAACACAACAAGCTAGTGCCGGTGGGCTCGCTCAAGCTGCCGGGCCACCCTGCCTCGATGCGCGGCAGTTGGCCCTGAGCGTCTAGCTCAGCGCTAACAACGGGCACAACTCATACCTGCCCATGAAGTTAGGCGAGTGCCAGCGGCGCGTGATCGGATGTTGGCACAAACATCCGATCGGATTTCGGAGAGACCGCCGCAAGACGGTGTTTCTTTTTGCGCTGATCATGTTGCAGTGCATGAGTCCGCTTATTGGCCCATCGCGCCCTTTCGGTCCCATACCAATAACGGTCGCTAACGGAGTAAAGCGGACAAAGGTCGATTTTTGCCCGCTCCGGCTATGACGTGATTGACCCAACAGCGACATTGGCTGTGCGCTGCGGCCATGGTTTTAATGCCCGTTGCAGCTCCTATCGAAAGACTTACCTGAGCCGAATAGGATACCGCCTGGTGAGCTTGGAGACCCCTTCGATATCTGCGGCCAAATGCTCCGACGATACTGATAGAGCGATCCTTGGGGCGACGACTTGCATCGCGGGAAAAACATCGGCGCGTGTACGGCGCGGTGTCAGGATTGTGATGACGGCAATTCGCGTCACGAGAGGCATCTCCTTGGGATGATTACAAAGTGTAATTTTAGCAGATTTGCAAACTAGAATGCTGAACCAACATTAGAACACTTCCAACGTCGTCGATCATCTATTGACCGCGAAGATTATCTCTATCAGTAGTGATGAACCATAAATTGCAGCAGTGCGTGCCGGTTTTGAAAATGAAAAACTCAAAGGCTCTGCCGCTTTCTCTGGGCTGGCGTCGCTTTATAGCCGTTGCTGGTCCCGGCATCGTCGTAATGCTCGCCGACACCGATGCAGGCAGCATCATTACCGCTGCCCAAAGTGGAGCTGAGTGGGGTTACCAGCTTCTGTTGCTGCAATTTATTCTCGTGCCAATTCTTTACATCGTGCAAGAATTGACGGTGCGCCTCGGGATTGTCACGCGCAAAGGCCACGCAGAACTTATTCGCGATCACTTCGGTAAAGGCTGGGCATGGTTTTCCGTAGCAGTCTTAGTGTTGGCTTGCGTCGGTGCGCTATTGAGCGAGTTAAGCGGGTTGGCGGGTGTTGGTCTACTCATGGGGGTTCCCGCACCGATCACGATGACGATGATCGTCGTCGCGTTGATCGCTATGGCGTATAAGGGCTCATATTTAGCTGTGGAGCGGATAGCGATCGTCGTTGGGGCATTCGAGTTGGTATTTTTATTTGTCGCTTGGCGGGCTCATCCTGAACTCACAGCCCTTGTTTCTGGTTCTGTCGATATCGCATGGCGCGAGCCAAAATACCTTTACTTGGTGGCTGCGAATATCGGCGCGGTGATCATGCCGTGGATGGTATTTTATCAGCAATCGTCAGTCGTGGAAAAAGGGCTATCGCTTGACGACTTGCCCGCAGCACGTTTGGACACAGCATTTGGTGCTGCGGTGACGCAAATAATCATGGCGGCCGTGCTAATTGCTACGGCCGCGACCCTGGGAAAAGTTACGCAGCATGGTTCACTCGATACCGTGCAGCAAATCGCCCAAGCGATTACGCCGTATCTCGGCGAAACAACTGGCGAGCTCTTATTTGGTCTCGGATTATCGGGCGCCGCTGTTGTTGCGACTATTGTGGTAACGCTGACCGCGGCTCGGACCTTGAGTGAAGTTCTCGGTACCAAGCATTCACTCGAGCATGAACCACACGAAGCTCCCTGGTTCTACGGCATTTACACGGCAACGCTCATTGCTGGCGCGTTAATCGTCGTTTCAGGTGTCAACCTCGTCAGTTTGAGTGTCGGGGTACAAGTTATGAACGCGCTCTTGCTGCCAATCGTGTTGGGGTTTCTTTATTTGTTGGCGCGACGACTTCCGAAACCTTATCGGTTGCAAGGAGCTTATGCCGTTGTCGTTGCGATCGTAATTGCGGCAACAGTAATTTTCGGAGTGTATTCGGGAATATCGGGGTTGTGGGGTTGAGCCCCAAGACAGGGCCCGCGTCAGAGTTTGTCGGCGATTAGACAACAGCGGACAAAGAATTGAAATTAGCCCAGTTGGCTAGGCCGTCTTTGACCCGCTACGGAATTCACCGTTCGTTCGCGAATTACTGCCGCCGACGCCGACGCCAAATTTCCGTTAAGCATGTGGCGGCGTTGGTCTTTCTGCCGACCTGTCATTGATATTGGTCAAAGCGACTTTTTCGCCGTCTAGTAGATTTAAAATATAAATGCGGAGGGCTCGTATGGCACCACCGGGTATAAAGCGCCGCGTTGATCACTAATGCATCCGTTCGGGCATCAGCGTAGCGGCTTATCACGAACGACACGCCGGGAGCGGCCTATGGGCTACAGCAGTGAGGCATTGCCCAGCTTGGCCCCCTCCCGGCGCGTTTATTTGATGGATGTTAGACTTACACAGAAGCGTTTTACCATTCCGTTGGCTCGGTAATTCCTCAGGGGGCCGCGCCATCCAAAACCTAGCCTCTTTTCTGTATTATTTTTGACTTTCGTCAAAATACTCGCTGCTGGGGCCGCTATTAATGCCGTCATGGCGACGGTCCATGAACTCTTGGCTATGGCGACAGACTGCTACGCGCGGGCGCGCGCGTTATCGAATCCGTTGCCGAAGGCGGCACTCAACGTCATAGGCGACGACCACCGCAAACAAGCCGGCGAATTGCAGCGCGGTCGAAGCGTTACCCAAGCCAAATTCCCGAAGCATCACCACACTCGACGAATTGCAACTCATGGAGAAAAACACCATGACAACGCAAAGTCAGCATCCTAGGTTTTTCGACAGCGCAGCAGCGCAGATGACGCTCCTAGCAGCGGTAGTAGCCGCGCTCCTGATTGTGGGATGGCGCTACGTGTTTTGACTTGCAGATAAGTCGCGTCCGGCCGATGGCGGAGCGCCATGGCTAGCCGCATGGCTGCTAATGGGTCACATAGCGGTGGCAGGCCAGCGGGCTTGACGTAGATCAATGCGTCCTGATTCCCATTGGATTGGATGTAATAAGGGGAGAAGTGCCATGAATTCGGCCGGCACACCGCAGCCCGACCACAATAGTCTGCAACAGATTTTGAATTCGGTCGCGCAGTGGATCACACGCTACCGCGAAGCCCGAGGGGTCCATAACCAACTCAAGAATTGCAGCGCTGACGAGGTGGCGGCCATGGCGCGAGAGCTCAGGATGAGTTCTGGCGAGTTAGTGGCGATCTCTAAGAAGGGGCCGAACGCCGCGGACCTATTGCAAAAGCTTCTGATCGCGCTTGGTGTTGATCCGCAGGGGCTTTCCCATACCGACCCTCTCATCGTGCGCGACCTTCAGCGGCTGTGCATTACCTGCGGCTATAAGCGGCAATGTGAGCACGATCTAAAAATCGGCAAAATCACCGAAAATTTCCATGACTATTGTCCCAACGCCTTCACCCTCGACGCTTTGCTGAAGGCAAAACAATAGACCGCCGCCATTTGTTGGAAATCAAAGAGTTGTTGTCAGTTATGTGAGATTGAGGGCGACCCAGCGTAGAGATGCCATCTAATGGCCGATGACGATACGTCGCCGATGCCGCCAAGACCCTGCCTAATGTGTGGGGTTGCGATGCACGCCACCGAGACTGACAAGCGTATCATGCATCAGTGTCCTAACTGTGCGATGACGATCACTATCGTGCTGCCAAAAGCGAACGACGAAGACGAATAGGCCGGTCGTCGACCTTCCTGAATTGCATACCTTCCATCGCGAAGCGCGTGGTCATGCGAGCACCCAAGAAGGCTATTGTGAATTAATATTTTGGCCGAGCGAAGCGGAACGCCAGAGACATTCGGATGGAGATGGAAAGGTTTATCCACCTTGAGAACCTGCGGCATCTTCGGGAGATCTTGAAACAAACTACCGACACGGCGAAACGCCAGCAAATCTTGAAATTGCTAGCGGTCGAGGAAGACGCCGAAACTAAAGCCGACCCACATCAAAAGCAGAACTAGGCCGTCTACGCCACGAGGTCTGCCGAAGCCTCGTAGAGGCAACGATGTCGCTTATTGGCAATCACCGCGAAGACCTGAGCACATATTGCCTCAGAGTTCTGCCGGATTGATCCAGATCAAGGCGTCAGGCCTCCAACCAATCATCGTGCCATCGCCGGACTGAAAAAAGTATCAGGGAGGCCAGTCATGGCCGTTCCGGTACCAAATAGGTGTCACCCGCTCTATCTCATAGAATTAATGGAGCGTCTCGGCATCGACCCGGGCGAAGGCGTCATCGCGCGGCTCAGCCTCAGCTATGACACGGCGGTTCGCCGTTGTGAGGCCTGCCCGACCAAGCAGGAATGCCGCGATTGGCTCGACAGTGCGCCAAAATCTGTATCCTTTGCCCCGCGCTTCTGCCCGAATAACGACATCCTATTCGAGATGCAGGTTGATCGGCCTTCGCTCAATCGCGCTCCGTCCCCGAGGGTGCCGGAGAAGGCAGCAGAGCCACACGCCCATATTGCCGACCTCGAACGTCTTGAAGACGAGATCGACAATGTCTTGCTGTGCCGGGCGATCGACGACGCAGTAAGCGCCGAACTCAAGCGCCGGAGATCCTACCTGCGCGATGAGATTGCATTTCTGCGTCAGGAGGCCGCCGCGAAAACACGTTCGATCGGATAGAGCGAAGGCCGGGACGTTGAATTTGTTTGTACTCAAACGGCTGCCGTGCATTGTGTGCCATCAAACATTCATGCCCGATAATGATTCTACGAAGTGTTCGTGCGAGCTGTGTGGCGCGCCAATGAAGTTGGTTCGCATCGCGCCGCGCTTGGGTGGTCTCTCTGAATTGCAGACTTTCCATTGCAAGAGCTGCAATCACGTCGTTACCAAAGAGCGCAACAATAAGAATAAATGAGGCCGCATCAGTTGGCGGCCTCGTTCATTTAAAACCGAGTGTTAGATGTCGCCTATTGGCGGACATCTGTCCCCACTTCCGAAGTCCAAGGTTGAACCACTAAGATGCTTGGCTTATGGGGCGAGATAGAGGGAGCGACATGCCCATTCAGCGCCTTTCAGTTAGAAATGTAACCGTGCTTAAAAATCCGGGTAAGCGCTCGGAGCAACTTGTGTGGCCCCACAACGCCCCCGACGCTTCAGTGACAATTACTCGGGTGACCATGGAGCCAAGTTCAATATCAAAGCGGCATTTACATGCCCAATCAGAGCAAATTTGGATCGTTGAACGCGGTTCAGGCCAACTTTTGTTGGGAGACGGGACGCAAACCGGACTGAAAGCCGGAGATATAGTTCGGACACCACCCGGCGATACCCACGGCGTTGAAAACACTGGCGGTGAACCGCTGGTCTATCTTGCGATAACGACGCCCCCAGAGGATTTTAGAAGAGCTTATCAAGAGGAAAGCACGACATAGCTGACAATGGGTTCCAGAGCAGATAGCTAAGCTCCAACCGACAATGTCAGCGCTGACCAAGAAATCTTGACCGCTGCATTGCTGCGCCCCAGTCTACCTTGAAAAATATTGGCGCATTTTCGACATAACCACGGGACATTCTAAATCGGGACGAAGATGCAAGGAGCCATGAGGAGCGAGCCATGAGGTTAGGGTTGAATTTCTTGGGAGTTGGCCTGCTCGCGACCGCCACGAGCATTGCCGCGGCAAAGCCGGCCTATGTACCCTCGGCGGTCAATCTACGTGCGGCACCCAACACGACCAGCGAAGTGGTTGCGAAAATCCCCGGCGGCAGTTTGCTTGATGCCGACAACTGCACGAATGGTTGGTGCGCGGTGACCTGGGAGGGCAAGAGCGGCTTTGCCATCCAGAGTGCGCTCAACCTAAGCGGACGCGTGCCGGTCAAGCGTGCTGCAAGTGGGTCCGCTTACCGCGGTCCGACCAATCCCAACGGGAGCGAAGTGGTGGAAGAGGAGCCCCTCTATGCCGAGCCGCCCCCAGTTTATTACAACGGTCCCTATTACGGCCCTTATTACTATCGTGGCGGCGGCTGGGGCTGGCGGCATCGCTGGTGAGGCACGCGGGCCGCGTTTGCTAACGCACCGTCAAGGCAAATCGCTATCGAGGACCGGATTTTGACCGGACTCGCCGACGTTGATGAACGCGGCAAAATGCATGAGAAAATATATATGTATCCGGCGCCCCCTGTAACTAAAATTTTCATGCGCAAAAATCTCTAACGAAGAATAGGGGGCAGTTGGATTTTGGAAACAAACTCTTTGTCGAATATAACTTGTTACGTTTCGACGGCGCAACAAAACCAGCTCGTGATATAAATTTTCCTGCGGTCGAAGTGGACCTCGGTCTGCGCCGAAAAATGCAACCAAAACGAACATCGTCGATTGAAAATTTTTAGCAATGGAATGAAAGCCGGTCTATAGTCTCATACGAGGCGCTCTATCGTGCTCTGGGCCCGTTCGCTCAATTGGCCAGCTAAATGGGGTCGAAGTTTTTACTGAAGCGGTTATTGGGGTGGACGTGGCTGAACCAGTCGTAAAGCGCCGATGTTTTGTCTCGATCGGCGATCATGAGCCGTTTGATGTTGCGCACCAATATGCGTCGTTCCAACGCGGCTTAAAGCGTTTTGCCGAGACTTGGGGCGTGTCCGGCAAAATTTTTCCTTATGTCGCTGAATTCGATGGCGCGGTCGCTGTTTGGCGGATCGAGAACGGCACCTCCAATTGGAAAGTTCAAACAGAATTTCGATTATGGAATTGGTCCGATTTGCTTAGAGACGATTTCCAGCCTTGGAATTTGAGCCGGGCTTGGATTGCGCTGAAAGCACTTTATCGTTTTGTTGTATCGGGCGCCGGTTGGCATTACTTCCGCGTCAATCGGCGGTTTGCCATGTTCTTTTTCTATCCGCTTTTGAGTGCATTATTCTTTGCGTTCATTGCACTTTTGATTGCGCGTATTCTGGTGGCTTTCGATATCCCATATCCGTTGAGTATTGGATTTGCGGTTGCGGCTATCCTCTTTGCGGGCTTCATTAAATGGGTTGATCCGCTGGTCTTTCAGCGCGTTGTCAGGCTTTGGATTTTTACACATGAACTTATTTATCTCGAGCGTTCGAACCTTGCCGAGCGTCTGGGTATTTTTAGCCGTGACTTAATTGAGATCCTCAAACGCGATGAATTTGATGAAATTATTATCGCCGGGCATGGATTCGGAGCGGCGCTGTTGCCCGTCGTAGTCGATCGAGCATTTTGGGATCACCCGGAGTTCAGCGAAAGTGGCAAAAAGATTCACATTTTGTCGACCGGATCGATGTTGCTTACGGTCGGATTACATCCCGAAGGATCTTGGGTTGTCGGTCCAGTTGCGCGTATCGCACGCGACCAAATGGTTTTTTGGGTTGAGTATCAGGCAAAAGACGACCTGATCGCGTTTCCGGGTTGTAATCCCGTGAAGATTCTGACCGACGGAAGCGGGAATCTCATCAGGCAAACAATTGATATAAACAAGATGACTTTGATTGATCCCAATCGAAAATTGGCATCTCGCATCTATCAAGGGCACCGCCAATCAATTCTGGCCAACAGTAAAAGGTACTTCTACGATTATTTTATGATCTGCTGCGGTCCGATTCTCGCTACGAACGCGGGTAAAAAGCCCCAACCATATGGTCGAGGCGTTTGATCAGAATGGCCGGCTCGTGCCTGAGGTGGTACGGCTGCTTGGCAAAAATGATAGTTAGGCGGAGTGTGATAGCAGCGTAAAAACTATTTTGCCGCAGGCGCTATATTCTGCTGTGGCGCTATCGGTGTCGTACTTTGCTGCGCTGGAACTTCCGGCATGGCACCGTTATTTGCCAGGCAATTACGATAGTAGTCATCGGCCTCTTTCGCGTTGCCAGTTTTCGAGCCGATTGGCTTGGGCGGATAGGCCTTGAGCGCCATGTCGCGGCATTTCTTCGCTAACTCAACGGTAATGGCCGATGCCGGTTGAAAGCACAGCACTATTAAGAGAATGTGCCGCGATGGAAATCCGCAAAATTGACGTTGCGATTGTAGCCATTGGGTTTTTATAGGCTCGAGAATGATCCGTGATTATTTTTACCAATAAAATCCCTCGTAGCAAAGGTGCGCTTGGGAGATTATGCGTGCGGTGATCAATAGGCGGTCGGTTGGCGCCAAGCCAATAACATTGTCTTCAGCAGGATCCTGAGATCGAGCCAAACGCTCCAGTGATTGATGTACCAGATGTCGTGCTCAACGCGTTGCTCCATCATATCGACGGTCTTTGTTTCTCCGCGATAGCCGTTGGCCTGAGCCCAGCCAGTGATGCCCGGCTTGACGTGATGGCGGAATGCATATTTGGCGATGAGTTTGTCATATTGATTGGTATGGGCAACGGCATGTGGCCGCGGACCAACCAGGGACATGTCACCTGATATTACGTTGAATAATTGGGGCAGCTCATCGATGTTGGTGCGGCGCAGCCAACGCCCAAGTCGAGTAAACCGGTGATCATGGCGTGTGGCTTGCACGATAACCGCTCCGTCCTCGAGCACATGCATGCTCCGGAACTTATATATTGTGAATGTGTGCTCGTTGAATCCACTGCGTCTCTGCTTGAAGAGGACTGGGCCTCTTGAGTCGATCTTGATCAGCAAGGCGACGATCAGGAGCAGGGGTGCAAGGAGAATCAGCGCTACGGTGGCACCGATCAAGTCGAAGAGCCGTTTAGCGGCCAGTTCAAAGCTGCTCATAGGAGCGCGCTGAAGCTGAGCGGCCCAGGTCGTGCCAAATTGCACAGTACGAGCTGTCAAAAGCTGCGAAACATTCTCGTCTGGGAGGAGGCGGACGGAGAGTGGTAATATCCGCAGCATGCGGGTTAGTTCGTCGATGAACCGGCTTTGGCTCCAATCTATGCGGAGCAATATAAATTCAATCGCTTCCCGTCGACATACCGCGACAATATCATCCAACTTTGTCTTCAGCGATTTTGAAATTCCGACGGCATCGAATTCCGATTCCGAAATCTCATATGTCTTGACCGGTAAATATCCACACTTGCGCAGATCGGTAATGGGTTGTGATTTATTGTAGCCAGGTTCCGATATCAAAATTATTTTCCGCTCGGCAAAGCCACCTCGTTCAAGCGCTCGCTTTAAACCCTGCGAGACCGCGCGCCGAAAGCCAACCAAACTCATCCAGCCGACGACGAAAAACAGAAGTACTGCGCCACGGGAAAACGTTTCGGCGATCTTCAAAGTGAAGGCGATACCCGCGAGAAATGTAAAAATAAGCCACCACGTCAGAGTCACGTAGCGCAGCTGCCGACCAAAATTGATGAGATACGTTGGTCGATAGTTATGTTGAGCAATTAAGAGCGCGCAAAAATTTGCAAACACCAGAATTCCGACTGCCAGCGCGACTTCTACGTTGGCCCTGGGATTACCCAAGATCGCTTGATAGCCAATGTTTGTCAGCAGGCTGACGGCCGTAATGATGACACCGTCGGCAACCGCGACCGCTGGTTCAACATAGGGGAATGGAAGCCGATAGGGCAGTTGAGGCGATAGCGGCGCCTCTAAAGCGGATAAAGTCGGCGCATCAATCGGCTTACCTGAGTCGATCGATCTTGCACCCGCCGGATATTTAACCCAACTCGACATGAAACGTCCCACTCGGTAATCACTAAACTTCTACTTATAGTAGCGCTATTTGACGGTAAAATGTCTGTATTGTTTTGCATTGGACCGATGCAGTTGCATTTACGGTTAAATGCTTAAGGCTAAAGGAATCAAAGGATTAGCCGGAATTAGATTTCCCGGTTTTTATCGCAGTTCCTATATACCACCAGCGGCTCTGGTCGCCTGCGCGCTGATGTCCGCTTGGAACTACCCGCTGATATTTGCGTCGCGCTTGCCCTAAGCCCGGGTGCCAATGGGAACCTGAAGCCCTAATGCGACCGAAAATCCAGCAATACGCGAGGACCTTCGTTCAATCGCAAGCGCAAAGCTAGTGATGGCCACCCCCAGCCCAGGGCATCAGTAACCGCTCAGCCAAGATTACGCCCAAGAAGAGCACGATTCCGAGAAGGCTCAGCCAAACAAGTGCGGCCCAAGCCAACGGCCCGTCCAACTGCGAATTCGCCGACAACAGCAGATTGCCGAGGCCGTCGATTGAGCCGACGAACTCGCCGATGACGGCACCGATGACCGCCAAAGTCACGGCCACCTTCGCCCCAGAGAAGATGAACGGCAGCGCCGCCGGGAATTGCACCTTCCAGAACGTCTGCCAGCGCGACGCGCGCAACGAGCGCGCCAATTCCATCAGCCCGGGAGGCGTCGCCTGCAGGCCCGTCGCGGTATCAACGACGATGGGGAAGAAAGCGACCAAGAACGCAATCGCCAGCTTCGATTGCATGCCGAGTCCGAACCAGACCAGAATGATCGGCGCCACTGCCACTTTCGGCACTGACTGCGTCGCGATCAGAATTGGATAGAGGGTCAGATTCAGAATACGCGAATTCGCGACACAGACCGCCAAGGGGATGCCGATGACGACGGCCAGCGCAAAGCCGTAGAGGCTTTCAAGCGTCGTCGGTACGGTTTCACGCAGGAGCAAGTCGGAGCGCTGCCACGACGCCCGCATAATATCCAGCGGGCTTGGCAGGACGATCTGGCTGACATGAGCCAGATCGACATAGCCCTGCCATAGGATCACGATCACCGTGAAGCCGACGAGCGGATGGATCAGCCGGTGCGTGGATCCGATCATCGCGTGATCCCCAAGGCGCGGCCTGCGCGGTGCTCGAGCTCGGTGAATTCAGCGGAGTAGCGGATTTCCGCCGTGCGCGGATATGGCAACGGCACCTCGATGTAGTCGGCAATCACTGCCGGCCGTTTCGACAACACAACCACGACGTCCGAAAGGTAGACGGCCTCGGCAATGCTGTGCGTCACGAACATGATCGTGGCGTTCGTCCGAGCGCGAATATCGAGCAGGAGATCCTGCATCTCCATGCGTGTCAGCTCGTCGAGCGCGCCGAAGGGTTCGTCCATCAACAAGAGCATCGGCTCATGCACGAGCGCGCGGCAGAGCGCGACACGCTGTTGCATCCCGCCGGAGAGTTGGGCGGGATAATAGCTCTCGAAACCTTCGAGCCCCACCAGCTTGAGAAGGTCTCTGGCCCGCCGTGTGACATGCGCGCCCGTGTCGTTCCGCAGTTCCATGGGGAACAGCACGTTCTTGAGCACGGTCCGCCACGGCATCAGATTCGGCTGCTGAAACGCCATACCAAAATCGGCATGCGGCTCGTCGACATCCTCGCCATTAATCTGGATGGTGCCGCTGCTGGCGCGAATGAGACCGCCGATGATCCTGAGGAACGTCGTCTTGCCGCAGCCGCTCGGACCCAGCAGGCTGACCAACGATCCCGCCTTCAGGTCGAATGAGATGTTCTCGATCGCGACGAAATCCGCGTGCGCGGGGAGCCGGAACTCCTGACGGACATCCTTGAAGTGTCCGAATGCTGCAGGAGCGGTGTCGATAGAACGCCGCTCCCAAGGCTCATTCAATCGTTGCATACGACCTTGACATCAAGGCTTTATGGGTGTGGCCGGCAGGAAGCCGGAAGCGTAGAGGTCGGTCGCGGCCGGCGCATTGGTGACGCCCACATACTTTACCATGAAGTCGAGGCTCGACTTCATCACCGCGGGATCGAACGAACCCAGACCATTCTTTTCGACGTACGGCGTGACGGCGAGGTCTTTGACCACGCCGATCTCGGCGACGCTCTTGGCCGGATCGAGACTGGGTACGAACTTGACCTGGTCTTCAGCCGCCTTCTTCGGGTTCTTCAGCGCAAACTGCCAGCCGCGCAAGCTTGCGTGCACGAAATGTTTCACGATGTCGGGATTCTTCGCCAGATAGTCTTCGGTGGCAACGATGCCGTTCGAGTACAGCGTCAGTCCGTGGTCGGCGAGCAGGAACGTGCGCAGTTCCGTCCCCTTCGCCTTCGCGGCGCCTTCGAGACCCGGCTTCGCCATCACAAAGAATTCGATGGCCGGCACCTGGCCGGACAGCAGCGCGGTCGCGCGCGCCGGTGGCGCGACGTTTGAGATCGTGAGCTTCTTCGGGTCGAGCCCGTGCTGGGTCATGAAGCCGGCGATTACCTTCGGGGTGAAGCTGCCGGCGCCGCTGCCGAGCGTCAGGCCCTCGAGTTGCTTCGGCTGCGTGACATTCGCGCCGGTGCTCAGGCTGAAGATCGCGTAAGGTGCCTTCTCGTAATTGACGGCGACCATCTTCAGCTTGGCACCGTTGGCGCGGGCGAGCACAAGGCTCGGGACATCCGTGAAGCCTAACTGCGCCGTGCCAGCCTCGATCGCCTGGATTGTCTGCGCGGTGCCCTGCGAGGGGATGATCGAGACGTCGAGCCCTTCCTCCTTGTAGTAGCCCTCGGCGACCGCCGCGTACCAAGGCGCATGCCTGCCCAGCGGGATGAAGTCGAGCGAGAACGTGATCTTGGTGAGCGGCTTATCCTGCGCCGCAGCGTTTCGCGGCAGTGCCGACACCAACGTCAAAGCCGAAAGCGCGGCCAGTACGAGTCCATTCAAACGTGCCATAGCTGTTCCCCTTCCGGATTCGACGCCCCCCTTGGGCTGGCGACCGAGATCCCCGCCCTCGATCGATATCCTGCCACCCACCGTCTCGAAGGGTCAACAGATTTTCGAAAATCTATTTGATTGCCGTTTTTGTCTGTCGTATCTCCTAACGGACAAGGGCCGTCCGGACCGCTGGCGGCCGCTCCGGGAGTTGCAATGCCGTCTCTGCTCGCCAAGTCCAGCGCCCTCCAAACGTTGAACGCGTCGGCTCTGTCGCAATTGCGGTCCGACATCATCACCTGCCGGTTGATGCCGAACGAAAGGCTACGCGTTGAGGCCCTGCGCGAACGCTACGGTATGGGAACGAGCCCAATCCGCGAAGCGCTGATGCGGCTTGAGGCGGAAGGTCTGGTCGAGTTGGAGCAGAACAAGGGCTTCCGCGTCTCCGAAGTGTCGCAAGCGAATCTGCTCGACCTGATGAGCACGCGCATCGAGATCGAGACGATCGCGCTGATCTGGTCCCTCGAAAAGGGCGGCGTCGAGTGGGAAGCCAATCTGCTCAGCGCCTTCCACCGCCTGTCGCGACAGAGCAAGATCGACCCGGCCAATCCGGATGCCATCAGCGAGGTGTGGAGTTGCGAGCATGCCGATTTCCATGCGGCTCTGGTCGCCGCCTGCGGCTCGCCGACATTGATGGCGATCCGCGCGCGGCTGTTTGAGCAAGCGGATCGCTATGTGGCCTTATCGATCATGTCGAGCGGGCCGTTGCGCGACGACGTCACCGAACATAAGCAGTTGATGCGCGCGGCGCTCAATCGTGAGCCAGAAAAAGCGATCGAACTCAATCGCTTGCATATCACGCGCACCCTGGACAAAGTCGCAGGCTCGCTCGCCGCGGGCAAGGCCAGCGGAACGACTCCCGCGGCCGGCCGAAAGCGACCGCGATGAGCGTAAAGGACCACAAGGCTCCGGGCTCAATTTCCGCGGCCGAGCTCACTCCCTTCGTCGCTCGTCTGTTCGCCGCCGTTGGATTGTCCGATGAGGCCGCCACCGAGGTCGCGAGTGGTCTCGTCGAAGCGGACCTCGAAGGCCTGTCGTCGCACGGCGTGATGCTCGTCGATATGTATATCGGGCGCCTGCGCCAAGGGTCCGTATCACGTGGCGAGCGACCGGCGCTTGTATCGGAGCGCAACGGTG
This sequence comes from uncultured Pseudomonadota bacterium, assembly GCA_963710705.1. Lineage (GTDB taxonomy): Bacteria > Pseudomonadota > Alphaproteobacteria > Rhizobiales > Xanthobacteraceae > Pseudolabrys. The sequence continues at coordinate 18,534 of CAVQBI010000002.1, read as the reverse complement.
CCGTGGTGCTCGATGCCGGTCACGCGCTCGGCCATCTCACCGGCCGTCAAGCGATGACGATTGCCGTGGAGAAGAGCCGCCAATTCGGCGCCGGGATTGTTTCGGTCCGGCACGGTTTTCATTTTGGCGCCGCCGGCCGCTATGCGCAGCAGGCGGCGCAAGCTGGCTGCGTCGGCATCGCCATGTGTAACACCCGGCCCTTGATGCCGGCGCCGGGCGGCGCCGAGCGCGTGGTCGGCAATAATCCGCTCGCGATCGCGGTGCCGGCAGCCGGCGACATTCCCGTCCTGCTCGACATGGCGACCAGCGAGGCTGCGATGGGCAAGATCCGCATGGCGGAAAAGGCGAAGGAAGCAATCCCGGCGACCTGGGCCGTCGCCGCGGATGGCGCAGCTACGACCAATCCGTCGGAAGCGATCAGGGGAATGTTGCTGCCGGCCGGCGGCGCCAAGGGCTTCGGTCTGTCATTTATGATCGACCTGATGTGCGGCTTGCTCTCACAGGGCGCCTCCGGTTCGCAGGTCCGACCGCTATATGGCGACTTCGGCATCCCCTACGACTGCTCGCATCTGTTCATTGCAGTCGACGTCGCGCATTTCTGCGATGTTGACTCGTTCCGCCAACAAGCTGCCGCGGCCGCAGAACACATTCGCAGCGGCAAGCGCGCGCCCGGCATCGAGCGTCTCTTTACGCCCGGCGAGCCGGAATGGCGCCGCCGCCAGCGCGCCGCGGGTACGGTTCAGCTGGATCCAACCGTGGCCGCTATGCTCACGCGCGTCGCCAGCGAGCTTGGCATCACAGACAGTCCCTTTCAGACGACGACGAAGGAAAAACGTCATGCCTAAAGTGCAGATCAAAAGTCCGAAGCTGCGTCAGCCGAACGGTGTGTTCTCCCATGCCACCGTGATCGAGGCGACGGGCCGGTTCGTCTTCATCTCCGGCATGACCGCGCGCCGGCCCGACGGAAGCATCGCCGGCATCGGCGACATCACCGAACAGACACGGCAGGTGTGCGAGAACGTCAAGGCTGCGGTCGAGGCTGCCGGCGGCACGCTTGACGATGTCTGCCGGGTCGACGTCTATGTACGCAACATGGAGCATTTCGACGCGATCCACAAAGTGCGCGCGCAATATTTCAAAGAGCCTCTACCTGCCTCGACGATGGTCGAAATCACCAAGATGACCTCACCGGACTACCTCATCGAGATCAACGCCATCGCCGTGATACCCTGACTTAGGACCGCTCTCATGGACGACAAATATGGACTTAAGGCCGCGGCCGCGCGCGGCATCACGCTGCGCGACATTGGCGACAGGATCCTGCTGGAGAACGAGTTCGTCCGCGTCTGGGAGGTGAAGCTCGAGCCGGGCGAGACACTTGGCTTCCACATCCATTACCACCCCTACCTGGTGTTGTCGCTGAGCGGCGGCGCGAACGAAATCGAGACGATATCCGGCAAGATGATCGCCACTGACGAACCGGCCGGCTCCTACGTCTTCATCAACGAGATGCGCGAGGTGCACCGGCTGACCAACAGGTCGAATGTGACCTATCTTTCGCGCCTGATCGAGATGAAGTCCGTCACGTGGACGACAAGTTGATCGCGACTGGCAGGCGCGAGCCTGCCGAAACGCTGAAATGACGAATTCCGAACACTTGAGCGAGGCCACAATGACACAGACACAGCTTCCGGAAGGCGCTCCCGACCTGCAGGAGATCCTCATCCAGTCGGACAGCATGCCGTGGCGCGAAAAATCGCTCAAAGGCATCCATGAAAAGATGCTTTGGCGGAATGAAGAGACCGGCGCCTCGATCGCGCTCATCAAATTCGACAAAGGCGCCGGCATCCCGAAGCCGCACTACCACTCCTCAAACCAGTTCATGATCTGCCTGAAAGGCAAATACGAGTACACCTCGACCGGGGTGGTGCTGACTCCGGGTTGTTTCTACTGCAACCCAAAAGGCAACGTGCATGGGCCGGCAATCGCACGGGAGGAAACAGTGGTCGTTGAAATCTACGACGGCCCGCACTATCCGCACAAACCGGATTGGTATACGGACGAACGCGACGCGCATTAAGCGGCCATGAGACCTGCCCCGGGCGACGCCATGGTAAGGTCACTAGACCGGACAGGGAGCGACCATGCGAACCATCGCCGTTGAAGAGCACTTCGTCACGCCGGCCTTCGTCGAGGGGCCCGGCAAAGGTTTCCTGGACCGTTTCCGTAATTCCGGCCCGCGCGGCGCCCTGATCGCCGAACGGCTTTTTGAGCTGGGTGACAAGCGCGTCGCCGAAATGGATGCGGCCGGCATCGACATGCAGCTGCTCTCCCTCAACTCTCCGGGCGTGGAGCAGTTGGAACCCGCCGAGGCCATTGCCTGCGCCCGCGAGGCAAACGATTTCCTGGCCGCAGCGATCAAACGGCACCCCACCCACTTCGCCGGCTTTGCCTCGCTGCCGATCCAGGCGCCGGATGAGGCCGCGAAAGAATTCGAGCGCTGCGTCCGCCAGCTGGGCTTCAAGGGCACGAACATCAACGGTCACACGCGCGGCCGCTATCTCGACGATCCGTTCTTCTCGCCGATCCTCGCATGCGCGGATGCGCTTCGGGTCCCGATTTATCTTCACCCCACGGTGCCGTACAAGCCGGTGGCCGATGCGCTCTATGGCGGCTTCTCGCCGACCGTTTCCGGCATTCTCGCCAGTTCCGGCTGGGGCTGGCACATCGAAACGGCGGTGCACATCCTGCGGATGATCTTGGCGGTGTATTCGACCGGCACCCCAAGCTGCAGGTCGTCATCGGCCACATGGGTGAAGCCATTCCCTTCATGCTTCCCAGAATGAACAGGAATCTGTCGCCGCAGGTGACGAAGCTCGCCCGGCCGTTCGCCGACTATCTGCGGCAGAACGTTCATTACACTTTCGGCGGTTTTAATTTTGCGCCGACCTTCCTCAACCTGCTGCTCGAAATTGGCGTCGAGCGGATCATGTTCTCGGTGGACTACCCCTACGGCTCGATGGAGGAGGCCAGGAGCTTCCTGCAGAATGTGCCGGTGAGCGAGGCGGACCGGGAACGGATTGCGCACGGCAACGCGGAGCGGCTGTTCGGGCTTTAATCGCGCTCAATGCGGCAGGTCCGCCTTGCCGTTGAAAGCGGACGTCGGTCGCGACGAGCAGAATGTCCGTTATGGGAAAGAGACATTCGTCCGCGCGGCGAGTTCAGGTCGGCTGTTGGCTAGCCTTTACGGGTTCGCGCCCTAGTGGCCATTCGCGGCGCGCATTTCAGCCAGGACTTTAGGATCGATTTCACGGAGCTTTCCTTCGATAAATTCCTGGGCGGGGGGTGAAGCGTCGCCATAAGCGGTGAAGAGGGCTAACTTTAGCGCCGGCTTCTGCAGGACGATTGTGCGGATTTGCTGGGCAAGTAGCTGCTGAAGTTCGTCGTCGGAAAGAGCCTCGGATCGGAATGCCAGCCGCAAACGGAATGGGATGATACGGGCATCTTCGGGGGATGTATAAAACGACATTTTCAATGCCGCTGCCGCCTTATTATCCCAGCCAGACTGAGCACCGATCGCCGATAGCAAAAGCCAGGCTCTTGAATCATAGGGAGCAACGCGCGCGGCATCTTCAGTAATGCTCCGCGCCGATTTGCCGAGGCCGCCCGAACCGGGCGTTGATTGATCGAATAATCCCGCATCTGCCGTCAGCGCGTAATCCACCCACAGATCGCCCCGCAACCAGCCAATCCGGGCGGCGATGGGCGCTGCCTTGTCCTGCGCTGCCATGCGCTGATCTGGCGGGAAATAACCAAGCGGCCGGCGAACAAGTTCGGGCGCCAAAATCCATGCGGACAGCAGTCCGAGCATTGCGGCAAAGATACCCGCATAAATTCGGAGCTTTACCGGCGCTACCATCACAACGGTCCGATCTTATCACCTTCAATGACCAGGCAGCTTAGCTGTCCCGTCGCATAGGCGCCCGTATCAATATTGATACGGTTACGTCGAATATCGATCTCACGCACGGGCGTATGACCGTGCACGATGATCTTGCCGAACTCCTCTTCGTGCAAAAGAAAGTCATCACGGATCCACAAAAGGTCGTCTTCGCTTTGCTGTGCCAGCGGGATGCCCGGCCTTACGCCTGCGTGGGCAAAGAAGAATCCGCCGCAACTAAATGATGATTGAAGGCTGCCGAGAAAAACCCGGTGGGATTTCGGCAATGCCGCGCGAAAGGCGATCGCGAGTTCTTTTTGCGTAGCAGCGTCGGCGTTCAGCGAAGGCTTTAGACCATACGACAGCAGGGTCTCGAGACCGCCCCACTGGCTCCATTCGCGAAGGGCTGCCGGGTTACGCATGAACTCGAAGATGTAAGTTTCGTGATTTCCCTTCAGGAAGACCATTTCGCGTGATTGGGCGCGGTCGATCAAGCGCTCGAGCACCTGGTACGAGGCAGGCCCGCGGTCGATGTAGTCGCCAACGAAGATCTCAACCGGGCGGACGGCCGGACTGCGCCGCTTGATGCGCGTCGATGCGCGACAGCACCTGGTCGAGAAGATCGACGCGGCCGTGGATGTCGCCAATCGCGTAAATGCGCATGCCCTCTGCAAGCCGTGGCCGCTTCTGCTTTGCTCGCTTGCGCAACAATCCAACCACCCAATCGTCCTCTGCGGCCCTTGTGGGCGAGGCCGCAGGCCAATCTATGGCGGCCCCGCATGGTTAACAATTGGCGAGCGCGATCCGATAGTATTTGAGCCAAGTTGTACTGTAAAACCGGCCTAAATCTCAAGTTGCATCATGTATTCAACGCCACGACGGGAAGTCGTGGGGTTGAATACTGTGAATCAAGCAGTAAAAACCATTGCAACGGCCGCTGCGATTACAATATCGCTTGTGGCTCTGCAGTATTATGCTCGCGCTCCGTCCCGCGCATCTTTGCCGGCGCCGTCGTATAGCCCGCCCGCGCAACCGGCGTCGTTGAATGTTGAGGTGTCAACCGCGCCTTCTGCGGCGCCGTCGTACAGCGAGCCTCCGCAATGGGCTTTGTTGGGTGTTGGCCTGCCAGCGACGCCTTACGGCTACCCGCAGCAGGCCGTGGCCTTTGGCTATTCGTCGTTACTGAAGTCTTACGCCGACCCGTCGTTGCTTGGCTCCGCTGATGACCAGCTCGCATCCGCGCCCGCGCCCGAACCGCCCGCGAAGGATGCTTTGTCCGGTCAGCAGCAGCAGAAATCCGCGGTCTTGGCGCCTCCACGGCAGCCAAAATTTCCCGTCGTGCGCATCCAATTCGAAGCCAATGCGCTTCCGCCTTTGGCGCACATGGCGTTCTGCCATAAATATCCAAACGACTGCAAAGCGCCAAAGATCGTGTTTCGTGGCGGGCCTGTGAAGCTCAATCGAGAGCGCTGGGCTGAGCTCGTACGCGTCAATGCGGAGGTCAACCGCTCAATTGTCCCGGAACCCAACACCAAGGGTCTGGCGGCGGAAAAGTGGTTGATTTCGCCGCCGTCCGGGGAATGTCACGATTATGCTGTGACCAAGCGTCATGAGTTGCTCGCGCGCGGCTGGCCGGAACGAGATCTTCTGCTCGCCGAGGTGCTGACGAGTTGGGGCGAGCATCATCTTGTGCTGGTGGTGCGCACCAGCGACGGCGATTTCGTCGCTGATAATCTCAACGCCAATATCCGCAGCTGGAATAAGACCCAATATCAGTGGCTACGGGTTCAATCCGCAGCCAATCCGAAGTTCTGGGCGACTGTGGCCGGCACGACGGTCTGGGTCAATGGCACGCGACTAGCTGACCTGAAATCGTGATTGGTCGGTACGGCTTGTGCGCTGGGCAATCGCAAGACCTAGAATTGCAGCGGCAATAATCAAGACCGGTGTGACCAGCAAGCTTCGATCGCAAAAAATCTCAAGCATCAAAAGCACGACGCAGCTTGCACCTGCCGTTGGATAAAATGAGTCCCGCCCGCGTTGCAGCGCGCCACGCGTAAGTAACGCTAAAACAATCACCAGCAGAAAGAGGGCCGTCCAAAGTGCTGGACGTCCGAGTTCAATCGCAATAATGGCCGCCGCGGTGGGCACATCGCGACCGTTCGAGATAACGCCATAGATTGGCAAAACATCTGCCAGAGCGCCGGCTCCGTTTCCTGTCGATCTCAGGTCCGACAAAATGCTTTGTAGGGCCGGCATCGAAGATGGCGGAGATGCTGCAAAGCGGAGCAACATGTCACCTGAGGCTGAATTTTGTAGTGCGACTGCAACCATGACCACGATGGCCATCGCGACAATTGCAATGTTTTCCCAAATGTCCAGGCCGAGACGGCGAATGACCACGATGATCACAAATGTCGCAAAGCCGCTGGCGGTGACGAAGATCATTTGCGCGCTCGAAAAGAAGGCGATGGCCACGCCGCAGATCGCAAAAGCGATAGAGCAAACCAATAAAACAAAAACGAAATTCGCATAAGACATTTTCTGTCGCCGCGTTTCATAACGCTCGAATGTCCGAACGCCGGATGCGGCATTCAAAATGACACCGAGCGCGGCAAGCGTAGTTGCCCACAGGCGAATTTCTGTACTGACAACGTTGCCAAGAATACTGAGATCACCCGAGCTCAAGACAATCAGAGCAATCGCTGCGAGGGTTGTCATGACGGCCAGCCAAGACAGCATCAATTCAGCGCGTGTTCGATCAATCGCGACTGCGGCGCCGACAAAAACCACAGCAAGCACAAAACAATATCGAGCAAATGCGATCAGCGTTGCACCACGATCGATCGTGATGCTCCCGATGATGGACTGATCGAGAGCAGTTTGGGCGCTGGCCCAGATCGGGTGCGTGAGAGAGCCAATGGGAATTGGCATAACCTGCACCAGCATCCAAACGGGAGGGATCAACGCCAGGAGCGCAAAGGGCACAAAGCTCTTTAGAAAATGCTCGGCTTCACCGGGACGAATAGAGAGAGCGACGATTGCAACGGTGAGGGCGATATATGCGATTAAAACGCCATGGATGAGCAATCCGTCGACAAAAAGTATTGCCGGCGCGATCCCGATCAGACTGGTGAGTAAAAGAAAGGCGATTTGCACGGAGTGATATTAGAGCGTGAACCCATAAACGACGAGCCAAATACCTTTTTTTGGATACGCCTTCCAATATCTGCTTTTTTGGGAACAGAAGCGGACAAAGGTCGGTTTTGGCCCTTGATGGCTCGGTCGCGAATGACCGAAAGTGGACAAAATTACCAAAACATAAAATAGAGCCTGTCGCAAACTACCCATACCAGGCGACCAAAGCCTCATTCCAGTAAACGACTAAGTTCACAGTGACTGGCGCGCATGCTATGTTTCAACTGAACGACGATCGGGGGTGTAGAAATGACCTTGATCGAATTATATTCGGGCGTTTTGTCTGCAACTTGCCCGATATTTTAAGGAGCGATCATGCGCGATCTCTCACGACGGTCTTTCATTTCTGCGCTCGTGGCCATTGCGGTTTGTCGCCGCGCGACGGCGCAGAACATGACTCCGGTCGTCGGCCCGCGGGTCGCGCTTAAGGGCTACGATCCGATTTCGTATTTCACCGACGGCAAGCCGGAAAAAGGCTCAAGTGAATTCACATTCGCTTTCGACGACACTACCTACTGGTTCAAGAGCGCCGAGCACCGCGACAAGTTCGCTTCTGATCCGGAGCATTACGCGCCCCAGTTCGACGGCTATTGCGCGATCCAGGTATCACGCGGCCTCAAGGTCGAGGCGGACCCGGAGGCGTGGACCATCACCAACGGCAAGCTTTACGTTTTTTCGAAAAAGGGCGGGCCGGAATATTTCGGCAAACAGCCGGTCGCCATTGCCGAGAAGGCGAACGAAAATTGGCCGAAGCTTCACACGCAGTAACGACGGCCTAGAGTCCCGCTTTTTTCAGGGCGGCGACAATTTTCTCGCGTAACTCTGCCTTGCGAAATAGCGTGCCGAAGTCGGCGCTCTCGAAGCGCGGGTCGATGGTGCGCACGGTCGCCGCCTGCCTGACGGCGTCGGCTTGGCGACCCGCCACCGCGTAGGCCGCCGCCAGAACCGCATTCGAATAAGGATCAGTCTTGCCGAGCTCGAGCGAGCGTTCCAGTATACGGATCGCGTCGGCGCTGCGGTCGACGAGAAGGTAGGCTATGCCGAGGTCGAATGAATCTCTCACCGTGTAGGCGAGGCCAAGTTTTGCAGCGGTCTCGAAGGCCTTCACGGACCCATCGACATCGCCGTCCCAAAGCAGAGCGGTCGCCAACCCGGCATATGCATCAGGATCGCTGTTGTTGAGCTTGACCGCGCGGCGCATCTCGTCGAGCGCGCGATCGTAATCTCCGTAACGGATATAGGTGGAACCGAGTAGCGCGTGTGCTTCTGCGTTTGCCGGATCAATGGCAATGGCTTTCTGCCCAAGAGTCTCGGCGCGCTGCAATGCCGCGTCAGGCTCGGCGGTCCACCCCTGTGCGACGGCGCTGAGCTCGACCTGTCCCAGGCCGACATAGGCAGGGGCATAGCCGGGATCGAGTTCGATGGCGTGATTGAACAATGCGCGCGCTTGCGAGTTCGCTGTGCGATTGAGGCGACCTATAAGATTGCGGCCGCGCAGGACGGCGTCATATGTTTCCAGGCTGCTCGGCGGCTTGGTCGCCGCCTTCGCCAGTTCGAGATCGGTCAGTCGGGAGACGAGCGTGCCGGCAATGCGGCGGGTGATGTCGTCCTGCACCGAGAAAATATCCTTCGGCGCGACGTCGTACTGTTCCGACCATAACAAAGCGCCGCTCGCGGCGGCGGTGAGACGAATCGATATCCGAATATGCTCCGGGCTGCGGCGAATGCTGCCGTCCACGATGTAACGCACGTCAAGGTCGCGGCCGACGTCTTCGGGGCGCGGAGTCTTGCCCTTGTAAATGAACACCGCGTTGCGCGAGCGGACGGTGAATTCAGAAAACCGTCCAAGCGCGGAAATAATGTCTTCGGTGAGACCATCAGCGAAGTAATCTTCTTTCAAAACGTCGGCCAGTGTAATAAGCGGCAGCACCGCGATCGTTGGACGGATATCCGTGCTGGACGGCAGCGAAGCTGATGTTGACGAACCGGCGCGATGCAGCGTCCACCATGCCGCAGCGGCGGAAAAAATCAGCACGAACGCAAGGGCGCCTGCAAGTATCGTGCGCTTGCGCGTTTTAGCCGGCGTGACGCGGCCGGGCGATAATTCCGGCGTTTCGAGTATCGCCTGTGCCGTCAGGGCGAATACACGAACGGGCCTCGCGATGTTCTTGACCTGCTGCTCACCGCCGTCAATGAACGCCAACGGTAATTTGTCGCGCACTTGGTCGCGCGCCATTTCCGAGATACACAGTCCGCCCGGTTCGCAGATCGATTCAAGTCGCGCGGCAATGTTGACACCGTCGCCGAAAATATCCTTTCCCTCGATAATGATGTCGCCGATGTTGATCCCAATGCGGAAAACGATTCGTTTGTCCTCGACGACGCTGTTGTTTCGTTCGAGCATGTTGCGCTGAACGGTGACAGCGCAGGCTACTGCGTCGACGACGCTTGCAAAGTCCACCAACAGCCCATCGCCCGTGGTTTTGACGATGCGACCGCCGTGTGCGGCGATTGCGGGATCGATGAGGTCTTTGCGAACGGCCTTAAGCGCGCGCAGGGTTCCGACTTCGTCAGCGCCCATTAGGCGGCTATAGCCAACGATGTCTGCTGCTAGAATAGCGGCGAGTCTACGCTCGACGTGCTCATGCTTTTTCAAATGGAAGGTCTCCACCGAAGACGTTACCCTATTCGGGGAGAGGCTGCATCGTGCAGGTCCATAGCCTAAGGCGCTTATATTGGTGCTTGGCGGGCCTTGGGAGCGTTTTGGGACCAAGCGCTGATCTCGAACCAAAGCGATTATCCTCCGCAAACCGCTTCATCAGCCATGGCTTCATTTCCCGACACTTTTGGCACTTCGGGGCCAGTACACGGCGTCCACGGGTGCCCGCTTGCGGGCAAGAACGGACAAAGTTGGATTTTGGGCCCCCAGTGGTTTGTTTGCCCATGACTCAAAGCGGAAATTAGGCCCGTTTTGATTTATTTTTCGATCAAATTTGTTCCTCGCCAGCGACGAGACCAAATAAATTGTGCTTTCCTGTGATTTTGTTCACAGTGCGAATGTTCATCCGATTCTATTTTGTTGTGGGCGACTGACGGAGGAAACCATGCAAAATCGAGTAGTGATCGTTGCTGCGATCGCCGCGCTAGTGCTTGGCAGCACAATGAGCTCAAACGCGCAAACCTCGCGCGGAGCGACCACCCTCACGACCGCGAGCAAGAACTTTACGCCGATTGAGAAGGCAGCCTGTGGACCACATTGGGGCCGCTGGTGTGGGCCGTATCACCGCCGCGTCTGCGGTCCCTATGGGCGCTGCTGGTGCGCTCACTGCTAAAACGCGGCTAACCTAATTTCGTCGTGTAGGAAAAGCGATGTCCGCTAGTAAGAGCGGACACGAGGGATATTTTATGAGTACACGCCCTCGTGTGGGTTCGGCGGCGAGCAATCGTTAAGTTATGCTCTCGTTGTAGGCTTGCCTAGCTCGCCGCTCCTTCGCCGATGAGCGAGAATGGTCCCCACAAACCAGGATAAGCGTTGTAAGGGCTAGACGTGTCGTTCATGAAGTTCAGCATGGCACGACGCAGCGCCTCGGTCCGCCCGAGGGTTGGATTGGCCGCCAGGTATTCGAAAGTCGACACGGTCAATTGTGTCGCCGCAGTTGAATTGACCGCCCAGTGTGAGACCAGGAGTGCGCGGGCACCCGCATAGAAGAACGCTCGTGCAAGCCCTGACAGGGCCTCTGCGCCTGGCTTGTCGCCGGCCATGGTATTGCAGGCCGACAGAACGACCCAATCTGCATTGAGCTTGAGCTGCGCCACTTCGCCTGCCGTGAGCAGACCGTCGTCAAGATCCGTTGGCTGCTTGGGTATGGTGAGAACCAGCGCCGGCTCGGCCAGTCCCTGCACCTCGCCGGCAAGGAGCGCATGGGTCGCAAAATAGACAACCCGATAGTCGGATAGCCGCAAGCGCTTAACATTGGTTTCGCTGGCTGCAGCGCGCAGGAAGATATCGCTGGTCGCGGCCCCCAGTTTGGCCCCGACTGCCTTTAATTCGTCGGCAGTATCTTCAAGGCGCGGCAGCGCATCACCAAGTTTGCTGCGGGGAATGCCGCCGCCAAGCGGTCGAATGCCAGAGCCGTTTGTCGCCACGGCGCTCGCGACTTCGACGGGCGCCGTTTCATCCCTGAATATCGGATCACCAAAACCGACCATCGGCTTGGTGCTGTGTTCCTTTCGCGCATAAACACGAAGCGCTTGCAGGCTTGCGACCGACGGCTCGACCGTGACTGCATATTGCTTCAGTAACCAGGCGGCGTTGCGATAGGTCGCTATCTCCTTGAACTCGGGTTTGGCGACGGCCGGCTTTTCGGTCACCAAGAGGTGGAATGGCAGCGCGGTCAGTGGTCCAGAAGGTACGACCAGAAGGCTTTTTTTGTCTTTGATCAGCCCAGCAACCGGCGCCAACAGCGTCGAATACATGTCATAGGCGAGACCAAGATCGAACATGATCGGTTGTCCCGCCTTCACCGATTTTTCGAGCTCCGCTAAATCGAGGCCACGACGAAAATTTGTGACCTTTTCGGCAAGAACTTTTTCGCTGACGGGCAAGGTGTGCCATTCAAAGCCCGAGTGGGTCAGCGCGAAGACAAAACTCTCCGTGTCGCCGGTCAGGTAGAACAGCATTGCTTCGTCTGGGCCGAGCAGCTTTTGCACATCGGCGACCGGAAGCGGCTTCGGCCGCGCCAATGCGGCGTAGTCAGGAAAATCCTTTTCGAGCCGTGCTGCATTGGCGGCAAGCCGCACCCCGATATCGGCGGATTCCTTGCGGATCTGATCGATGGCGACGCGATTTTGCTGGCTCTCGGGCTTTGCCAAAGCCTCAACGAGCGACTTGTCCTTCTCGCGCCAGGCGACCGTGAGGTCCTGGCTCTCGCGCACCAGAGCGGCCAACGCGCCGTTGCCGGTCGAAAACCGCGCCGCCATCTGCTGCAGGGCTGCCGCGGCAGAGGAATGAACGGCCCATTGAGCGATTTCGAAGCCTTCTTGGCCAAGTGCGGGCTCTGTTCCAATCCCTTTGCTTACAGCGGCGGCAAGATTGGCCACATGAGTGCGGAAATAGTCTGCGCGTTGCTCGACGAGGCCGCCTGTTTGTTCGCCTTGCTGAGTGGTGGCCGCTTCGGTCGCCGCATGTGCGATGACGGCTGCGGTTGTCTTGCGGGAATAAGCCAATGCATCCGTTATGTCGCCGGTTTGCGCATCCAGCAGCGCCAAATTGTTGAGCGTCATGGCCACATCGGGATGGCTGGCGCCGAGCGCCTTTTCCCTGATCGATAGCGCGCGTTGGTAAAGGGCCTGCGCGTCGTTATATTTGCCCTCGGCTTTATAAAGCCCGGCCAGATTGTTGAGTGTGAAAGCGACGCTGGGGTGGTTGGCGCCGAGCGCGGTTTCTCTGATTGTCAGTGCGCGCTTGTGAAGGTCCTCGGCTTCGGCAAATTTGCCTTGCCGCTGATAAACGACGGCCATGTTATTAAGAGTGACGGCCACCTCGGGATTGTTGGCGCCGAGTGCTTTTTCCCTGATCGCCAACGCGCGTTGGTAAAGTGGCAGTGCTTCGCCGTACTTGCCTTGTAGCTGATAGACGTCAGCTAAATTGTTGAGTGTCCCGGCGACATCGGAATGGTTGGGACCGAGGGCCTTTTCTTTTATTGCCAGCGCGCGCTGGTAAAGGCTTTCTGCCTCGCCGTACTCGCCCTGCAATTGATAAAGGTTGGCCAGATTGTCGATGGTGCCGGCGACATCCGGATGGTTGGCGCCGAGCGCTTTTTCTTTTATCGCCAATGCGCGCTTGTAGAGCCGTTCCGCCTCGCCGTATTTGCCTTCGGCCTTATACAAGATGGCGAGGTTATTGAGGGTCGTCGCCACATCGGGATGGTCTACGCCAAGTACTTCTTCCTTGGTGGCGAGCGCGCGCAGATAAAGTTTTTCCGCCTCGCTGTAATTGCCTTCCAGCTGATAAAGGTTCGCCATGTTGTCGAGCGTGCCGGCGACAGCAGCAGTCTTGGTCCCTGTCACCTTTTCGTAAATCGACAGCGCACGCTTCAGGAGCTTGTCCGCCACACTGTATTTGCCCTGGGCTTTTTGCACCGTCGCCAGGTTGTTCAACGTCGTTGCCAAATTGGGATGATTGGCACCAAGCACCTTTTCTCGGATCGCCAAGACTTGGTCGTAATATTTCTCCGCCTCGGCGTATTTGCCCTGCAGTTGATAGACGTCGCCGAGATTATTGAGCGTCTCGGCGACATTGGTCGAGGTCGCGATGGGTGACTTTTGGTAAATGACAAGCGCGCGCTGATAAAGCGCCTCGGCCTCGGCGTACTTGCCCTGCGCTTGGTCGGCAAATGCCACCATGTTGAGGGCCGCGGCATAGCCTGGATGATCGGTACCGACCCGCGCCTTCATCTCCGTTTCAAGCTTCTGCGCTTCGTTCTGTGCGGCAGGATATTTGCCCTGCTTGTAATAGTCCCAGAACGCCTTGAAGGTTGCGTCGATGTCGAGCTGCTGGGCTGAGGCCGTTATTGGCGTCGCCGCAATGATCACGACGAGCGCAAAAATCGCCGCAGAAACTATTCTTCGCAGCTGAGATGCCATGCGCTTGCTCTTATCGGCATTTGTTTCGCTGATGCCGAAGGTTATTGCATCTGCGGACCATTATCCATTGCCATCTGGACGTGATTTCACGCGGGCATCTGAGCAATTCATCTTCGGCAGAGCAGGGGGTCGATCGCTACGGTCGATGATGGTTCAACAGGATGGCGACGCTATTTGATTGTTCACATCGTCTTTTATGGCGATGATTGTTTTGGCCAGTCGCGAACGGGCGCGGGAAATCGCGTTTGATCACGCGATCGATGCGCGCGCAATTTCTCAATTTTGACGGAGTCCAAGCCGCAGGCGGGCGACGCCTGTTGTGACGCGCTGTTAACGCGCGGGATCGGAAAGGGTCAGTCGATTGGAAATCAATTGCGGCGTCGGCGCGGCGACGATGAATCGAATAGCGCTCATTGCGAGATAACCAACTTCGAGGCCGACCACGGCGCTGACCGCGGCAAAGGTCGTGACCCAGGCGCCCGCGCTTAATGATATTCCGATGGCCACCGTTCCGACGGCCCAAACAAACGTGAGCGGAATTAAAACGAACACTCTGAACTGCAGCGCCAAGGCTGCGCCGACTACAAGACTTGCAATAAGAGCGATTGCTGTCATGGCAGAATGTCCGGCGGCAAATGCGAAGTGCCGAGTATCGATGATTCGGCCCAAAATCTTAAAAACTTCTTACGAAGTACTGATGCACTGCAAAATATCTGATGCAGCGCAAAATCAGCGATTGGCTAATACCGGCTAATGCGAACAGCTGGCCGACAGGGTCTGCAATGCAGGTCCAAAACCATCCAGCGGCACCACCGCGTGAATCTTCACGGCGCCGGATTCAACCGTGATCGGCAGGTTCGGCTGCGACTGCCAGCGCGCTTTCGCCAGGGCCATCGCATCGTCGGGCAATAACAACGCTGCACCCGAAGGGAGCACCGAGGCTTCAAAATGGACGTCGTTGGGCGGGTCGCCAAATGTCACCTGCGGATGGGAGCGCGGGGGAAATGGCTCTAGGACAATCAAAAGGATGTCCGGGCCGTTTTGCCCGCAATGAAGCGCCAGGCCGGCAAACCCCGGATCCGAATGAAGCAGGTCGGCGGTCCGCATCATTGATACAATGGCATCACCACCCCCTTCCGGGCGGGGGATGCGCACAAGCTTCCATTCATCTGAGGGTTTCGGGGTGCTCGGGGGCTGTTGGTGTGGAGCGGCCGTCGCCTCCTCATAACAGCGCAGCCGTGCGGCAGCGTCCGCAATAGCCTTACAGGACTCAACGGTCGGAGTGGCCGGACCGGCTGAGCAAACCTCAGCGAATTGCGAAGTGGCAAAGAAAAGCGCCACTGCTAGGGTGCTAGTGCGAAGCATAGCAGCGCTTGTAGGCCCCGGGTCGGTCCAGGCCTTGTGAATAAAAAATGACATTAACCATGCGAACCATCCGGGGAAAAGGCGCGAAAGGCGAGGAAATATGCCCTAAAACTCGTCGGTTGGTGTTGCGCCCTGGCAACGAATTGCCCGATCATTGCGGTTAAGCATTAGAAAATGTTGTGCGCCGCCGCGCAACCAAATAGCCTAAAAGTGTAAGTGGGCTGAATTGCGCGCCAAAACTGCGCACGTTCGCTAAGTTGGGTCGCGGGTCCGTTCACCGGTCGTGAACGGTGGGTTGGGGTGTATGCGCTCCGTCGGTGTCAGTTTTCAGTCGGTTGCGAAAGTCACGCTCTTGGCATTGGTCATGAGCTTGGGCGGCTGCGCGTTCCTCAATGAACCATTTGGACTACCCGGCGCCGGCCCCGAAAGTTTTGACATCAGAAACGGGCGCTCCGACACCTCGCTGAAATATGCGCTGGTGAAACTGACGCCTGAGGTCATTGGCATCCTGCATCAGTACGAGCCGAAGAGTTACGCCCAGCTCGGTCTTTATCAACTCCCCGGCGCATTCACGGATCATCGCCCGCCCGCGCAAATCAAATTTGGCATTGGCGACGTTGTCTCGGTAACGATCTTCGAAGCCGCCGCTGGCGGTTTGTTTATTCCGAGCGAAGCCGGCGTGCGTCCGGGCAACTTTGTTCAGCTTCCTGACCAATCGGTCGACAATGATGGCAACATCAGCGTTCCCTATGCGGGCGCCATTAAAGCTAACGGCCGGACAAACGTCGAAATTCAAAACGATATCGTTGCCAGAATTCGAAACCGCGCCATTGAGCCACAGGTGGTTGTGAACCTCTCGCAACAGCGCACCTCGTTGGTCACCGTTATAGGCGACGTCAATACACCGATCCGGTATCCGGCCGCTGCGGCAGGTGCAGGCGATCGCATCACGGATGCGATCACGCGCGCTGGTGGTATCAAAGGCAATGGCTACGAAATGTTCGTGATGTTGGATCGTCAGGGCAAGCGCGCAGTCGTACCCTTTCGCGCGGCTGGTCTATGAACCGGACAACAATATCTATGTGCAGCCGGGCGACCGCATTTATGTTTATCGTGAGCAGCAAAAGTTCTTGGCCTTTGGTGCGGCGGGTACGGCAGGCATCAATGCCCCGGTAACCCAGGGCATCTTCACATTCGACGCTTGGCGCCTGAGTTTGGCCGAAGCCGTCGGCAAGGCTGGCGGTGTCTTGGCCTTCCAGGGCGACCCTGGTGCGGTGTTCCTCTATCGTGCGGAACCCCGCGACGTTGCCGAACGTTTGGGTGTCGATATGAAGCCGTACGAGGGCTGGCAGGCCATACCCGTTATCTTTGAAACCAGCTTCCGCGATCCTGGCGGTTATTTCCTCGCCACTAACGTCAATATGCGACATGAAGACGTGATCTTCGTTGCCGAATCTCAATCGGTCGAAGTCACGAAATTCCTGAACTATATGAATACCTGGATTACGACGACGGATAATGCGGTCGTGACCGGCATCAATGGTGTCACGCTGCGGAATATGCTGTACCGCATCAAATAAACCTGCCGACAGCCACCATCACTAGGGGCGAATTCTGTTAGCGTTCTGGATGGTTCAATCCATTCGGTTTGCGCGTATAATTTCTCATGGCTGACAAAGCCGTGGCCGTTCGATCCAACAGCATATCGGCTTACATTCTGTTCGCCGTTGTTGCCTTTGCGCCGCTGCCTTTTGGGTCAACGGATCCTGCGGCCGTTGCCTTTTGGTGCATTGTTCTTGGCGTTGGCCTAATTTTTTCAAACCCGCGCGCACTCAATCGCCGCCATTTGTTGCTGCTCGGTCTCGCTGCGCTTCTCATTGCGGCTTACGGGATTGTGCTGCATGAGCAACTCAGCCCGCATCCGTGGTTTGCGATAGCGACGCCGCATCCAGTGTGGGCCGAGGCGTCGAGCGTTTTGCATAAACCCCTGCAGCCCTCGGTATCGATCGCGCGCAATCAGCCATTTTTCTCATTGGGCGCGCCATTGGCCGCCATGTTGTCGTTGCTTGTCAGTCTTGTCGTTTGTTGTGATCGCAGCCGCGCAAAGCAACTTCTCCACGTGATTGCCTGGTCGGGCGTTGCTTATGCCGTTTACGGGATCTTCGCGCATCTGTTCGACCCGACGCATATCCTGTGGCGTGAAAAGCAAGCCTACCTTTCAGTGCTCACGTCGACCTTTATCAATCGCAACACTGCTGCCGTCTATTTCGGTTCCTGTTCGGTGATATGGTCCATTCTTCTCTACGAACGCATTCTTCATCATGTGCCGCCAGGCAGAATTCAATGGCGGCAACTGCCGAACAGACTTATGTCGAAAACTCGGCAGCGACCTTCTCATTGCCTTTTCCATGTTGTTTGTTTGTCTCGCCGCCATGTTCATGACCGGATCACGGGCAGGTGTCATACTCTCGCTGCTTGCAATCATGCTTGGCTTTGTTCTTTTTTTTCGCCGCGATCTGCCGACGCGCAGCGGCCTGATTGCGGCTTTGGCTGCCGGCGGCGGCTATTGCGTTAATTACTGCTATGCAAACGATGGGCTGCAGGGGTAAGCGCCCGGATCGACGTGCAAGGCCTTAGCGCCCAATGAAAAAAACGGCTGGTTGCGCGCGATCGATAGCGAGGGCTGCAGGGGTTTATGCAAAACGCTTGACGCTTCGGCCCACACTGGATGCGGCGTAGATATCGCGAACCAGGGATGCGAACTGAGTTGCTCATGCAACACAATCCCGTATGCCGCAATGAGGAGAGCGCAGCGAGACCGAGAAGCAACAAATGGCGGCGATTGAGTGCGCGCGGGTTTGAAAAAATTAGGCCAACGCCAAGAACAATGCACCAAAAGGCGACGGCCGCAGGATCCGATCGTTTCCCAAAAGGCAGCGGTGCCAAAGGCAACAACGGCGAACAGAATGTAAGCCGATATGCTGTTGGATCGAACGGCCACGGCTTTGTCAGGCATGAGAAATTATACGTGCAAACCGAATGGATTGAACCATCCAGAACGCTAACAGAATTCGCCCTTAGTGATGGTGGCTGTCGGCAGGTTTATTTAATGCGGTACAGCATGTTCCGCAGCGTGACACCATTGACACCGGTCACGACCGCATTATCCGTGGTCGTAATCAAGTATTCATGTAGTTTAGGAATTTGGTGACTTCGACCGATTGAAATTCGGCAACGAAGATCACGTCTTCATGCCGCATATTGACATTGGTGGCGAGGAAATAGCCACCAGGATCACGGAAGCTGGTTTCAAAGATAACGGGAATGCCTGCCAGCCCTCGTATGGCTTCATATCGACGCCCAACCGTTCGGCAACGTCGCGAGGT